>CAWAEI010000013.1:0-72625 GCA_963780995.1 uncultured delta proteobacterium | reverse complement strand
ATGTTATGCTGCCTACTCGTTCAGTTTCCTGCTGCTCAGAAAAGGATGCAGAGGACAGGTCGGCTGTTGAGTGGGCATCAGTCAATCCTTTTCACCAGATATTACCAATCTATGGTTTCGAGGCATTGGCACAAGCGCATATGAATTGGTTCCTAGTCTCTATAGGCATAAAAAAAGTAAAAGATCGAATAGAAAAAAACCAGCCCAGTTGGAAAATGAGATATGTGAACGTTTTAAGGAACGTGCAATCCCTTTTATGGAGAAAGATATTACCGAGCCTTGGGAGCGACTATTTTTTATGCAGCACTATGGAATACCAACTAGGCTTCTTGACTGGTCTGAGAATCCGTTGGTAGCATTGTATTTCGCCTTAGCAGATGCAAAGAAAGATGATGCCGGTAACATTGTCTCCTCTCCCACGGTGTGGATACTTGACCCCGTATCATGGAATAAGAGCTCTATCGAAACATATGTAAATTGTAACCGAATTTTAACAGTCACCGACCCAATAATGACCAACTATGCCCTATCTCCCGCTGGCGAAATTTTACAGAATAATCCAGTTGCCATTTATGGAGCTCACAATAGTAAACGTATTGTTGCACAGAGGGGCGTATTCGTAATATTTGGGAAGCTCAATGAATCAATGGAACAGATCTCACTTAATTTTCATCGAACAACCACTACTCAAAGTTAAGATAAGATAAAGAGGATGTCTCAACACTTATTTACCCAACTGCAAAAAAACGATGCTACTTGTTCTGTAATCTTCCCAGATTTAACCGGCCTAAGCTTGGAAATCAAACGATACTTTGACTTTTAAGGAAGATGAATATGTTCACAGTGCGTCCATACGAAGCCCGGACAATAAGTTGGTGGTTTACAGAGAGAAATTCAATTGATATGGAGCCATCATACCAAAGAAGTGGTAGAATATGGTCTGATTCATGAAAAACAGTTCCTCATAGATTCCATTTTGAATAAATATGACATCCCCAAAATATACATCGCTGATTTCACTTACGCCCCGAGTATTCTTAATAAATCTAAAAAACCTTTTGCTGTTATAGATGGGAAGCAGAGGCTAGGAGCTATATTTGGTTTATTCAAAATGATTTTCCTCTTGCAGAAAGCTTCATCCTTTTTGATAAGCCCGATTGCCGCCTTTCAAAAATGACTTATAGGCAAATTCGAGACTCCTATCCTGAGGTAGCTTCAAGATTTGACAACTTTAATTTGTCAGTAATGAGCGTTATCACCGATGAAGAGGCCAGGATTAATGACCCTCTTTGTGCGATTAAATTCGAGTAAACCTCTTAGTGGCTCTGAAGTTCGTGCCGCTATGAAAGGTATTATTCCAGAGCTGATAAATAAACTTGCTGCACACCAATTTTTCCGAGAGAAGGTTAGATTTTCCACAAAACGCAAACAAGACCACAATGTCGCTGCAAAACTATTGCTCATTGAACACAGGGATACCTTTGTTAATACCAAGAAGACAGATTTAGATCGACTAGTAATAGAGGGTTTAAATTCGGAAGCAAGTGAAGCCACGTTTGCTAACGCCGCAGAACGTGTCATAATGGTTCTTGATGAAATGAATACAGCCTTTGAAAATAAAGATGAAATTCTTAGATCAGCCGGTGCTATCACCTTGTATTATTGGATATTTAAAAATTCCATATCTTCACCAATTGTGGTAAAAGATGGCTTATCAGAGTTTGAAAAAAAAAGATTAAATAATAGACGGCGAACGCAGAATTCTAATTCGGAGTTACTCAAGTATGACTTATTAAACCGTAGCACTGATGATGCCACCAGTCTTGTAGGACGCTATTTTATCGTCCGAGAATTTCTTTTAAGTAAGGGTATTGAATTTTCTGATAGCAAATGTTGATAGATCATGAAGTGGAGCTATCAGCAATTGGGTAGACCTCCCTGTAGCTTATTGTACCTGGATAATTTTTTAGAATTGACATCAACTTGATCAACGTCAACTATTTTTCCTATCAACGATAATTATTTTTCCCGTTACCCTATCAATGAATATCTACTAAACTCCTCGCTGGTTATCTTAAGAGCAATAAAGAAGTTCGCCGATCGGCGGCTGGCTTTCCCTCTGGAAGACCTACCAGCGGTTGATGCGACCACTGGCAAGAGTTTCCTGTTTCATGCGGAAACTGTTTCCGTTCAACCAGAGGGGACAAGCCCAACCTGAGCCAGAGACGGAGATCATTTTCTAAAGATCACTGTTAGGGCAAGATTATGGAGCAAAAGCTTCGGAGTAGATGGAGTAGGTGGCGGAGTAGGCTGTATCAAAAACAAATCATTTTGATACTTCCCAGTCCAATTTAGTATATTTAATTTATTGGCTTTTTTGCTATATTCCTGGTATCCTGGTTGCCTTGGGAGGGGGATCAACCTAATCACAAACAGATAAATATCTCCGAGGGGAACCTGGAAGACCTATGAGGGAGAGTAGGTTGTGCTCAATTAGGGGCCCCGGGAGATCATCCATTTGCTTCTACCGAAACTCCCCGGCTGGGACCATCCTTGAAGACTAAACCTATGAATCGGTTTTTCAATAATAAGCTTCTATAGAAAACATAAAAAAAGTCAGTTTCCGCCTAATAAAGCTAAGGCAAATTAACTTTGATCTAACCGGTTATAATTGATAGTTTTTAAAACAAAGCCCTGGTAAGCTTGCGATCAAAAAACTGGTCGCATTTTGGTCGCAAACTGCGATCAGAATTTGGGCAAAAATAAACAAATCCGACCAACGATGAGCATTGCGAAAAAGGCAGGATGCTGCTAAACTAAAGCCCAAGCCGGCATAGCTCAGTGGTAGAGCAGCTGATTCGTAATCAGCAGGTCTGGGGTTCAACCCCCCATGCCGGCTCCAGGAATTTCCATTGGTTCCGGAAGTTTCCCCCCGATTAACCCCCATTCATGGCCAGATACAGCGCCTTGCCGATGTCCTCGATCCGATAGGGTTTTTTGATAAAGCCTTTAAAGCCGTAATCCTGGTAATGCGTCATGATGGCGTCTTCGGCATAGCCGCTGGAGACCAGACTCACGACCCCGGGATCCAGAGTCAGCAGCTTTTCCATGGTCTCCCGGCCCCCCATGCCGCCGGGCACCGTCAGATCCAAAATGAGGCCGGCAAAAGGCTGTGATTTTTCCTGGGCCTCCTGGAATCGTTCCACGGCCTCCTGGCCGTCAGCCGCCAATTTCACCTCATAGCCCAGTTGCTGCAACATCCGGCCCACCACCTCCCGCACCATCTCTTCATCGTCCATTACCAGAATTCTGCCTTCCCCCGGATAAAGCGCCGGTCGGGCCGGGTCGCACTTTCGCCAGTCTGCTGCTGGGAGGCAGGTAAAAAGATGGCGAAGCTGGTGCCGCTCCCAAGCTGGGAGTCCACCGTGATATGTCCTTCATGATTGGTCACGATGGAATACACCGTGGCCAGTCCCAGACCGCTTCCCTGCTGCTTGGTGGAAAAATAGGGATCGAAAATACGCGGCAGATGGTCCACCGGGATGCCGATACCCTGGTCCGTGATGGTCAATTTGAGGTAACGCCCTGGCGGTAATGGCAATCCGGAAGTCTCGTCCAACCCCACATTTGCCGCCCCCAGGGTGATGACCCCCCCCTCGGGCATGGCCTGGGAAGCGTTGATCACCAGGTTCTGCACCACCTGGCTGATCTGGCCCTCATCAACTTCCACCGGCCACAGGTCCTGGGGCAGGTTAAACTCGCAGCGACTCCGGGACCCGCTGATGGTAAAGCTGGCCGACTCCTCCACGATTTCCTTGAGCGAGGCCAGTTGCTTTACCGGCGCGCCCCCTTTGGCAAAGGTGAGGAGTTGCTGGACCAGGTCCCTGGCCCGGAGCGTGGCCTTTTCCGCTTCCAACAGGCGTTCCTGGAGATGGCCATTCTCCTCTCCCGTCGTCTCCGGCATAGAGAATACCCAAAGAAATGTTGCCTAAAATCGCCGTTAAAATATTATTGAAATCATGGGCGATGCCGCCGGCCAGAATTCCCAGAGACCGGAGTTTCTCCACCTTCAGGAGTTCTTCTTCCATGCGTTTCTTTAAGGTGATGTTGCGGAACACCAGCACCGCTCCCCGCACCAGCTGATTTTGGTCGATGATGGGAGCCCCGCTCTCCGCAATCGGAATTTCCCGACCGTCCCGGGAAATGAGCAAGGTGGACAGCCCGGCCGACGCCTCCCCGGCGAGAATCTGGGGGATCAAGCTAGTACACGGCTCTCCGGTTCCGGGAGTCAAAAATCCGGCAGATCTCCAGGGCCGGCTGGCCCAATAGCCTCCGCCTGGGTCCAACCCGTCAACTCCTCGGCGACATGATTCATTAACTGGATGTTGCCGTCCATGTCCGTGGCGATAACCGCGTCCCCGATGGAACTTAGAGTCACTGCCAGGCGTTCCTTTTCCGCGGCCAGGGCTTCTTCGGCCTGTTTGCGCTGCACCAGTTTCCACATCCCGTCCATCAGCAGGGTCAACTGCCGGACGTCGGCGTCGTCGTAAGGCTCCTCTTTGTTGCCCACCCCGGCCACCGCGACGATGTGCGTGCCTTCAAAAACGGGGATATTCATGTGCCGCCGGATCTCGACGTGGCCCTCTGGAAACCCTTTTTTCCACGGATTGGGCGCGGCGTAATCGTTGGTGATGATCGGCCGCCGCTGCCGCACCGCCTCCCCCCAAAGTCCGGTCTTTTCCAAGGCATAGACGAGGGGAGGCGCCGAAATCCCGCAAGTCTGAATGGCCTGTTGCGACCAGGTATACATGGTCAGGGTGGTCTCAGCATCATCCAGAAAAGCCAGATAGCCTATCTGGCTCCGGGTTAACCGCACCGTCTCCTCCAAGGTAAAAATGCCGATCTCCCGGAAAGACTGGTCCTGCATCTGCCCTAATTGCACCAGGGTTTCCAACCGGGCCTCGTCCAGGTGTAAGGCCTCTTCCGCACGCTGCCGTTCCAACACATTCACCAGCAGATCGCCCACCATCTTCAGGATGGTGATGGTGTCCTCGTTCCAGACTTTGGTTTCCCGGACCGCGTCGAAGCCGAAAAAACCCACTAAACTTCCCTGGTGCACCATGGGCACCACCACCAGGGATTGGATGTCCTGTCGAATGAATTCGGCCTTTTCGGCGGCGGCTTCCGGCGGCAGATCCGTCACCCGGGGGACGCAGCAGACCTCAAAATCCCGCATGAGATTAACAAACCAGGGTAAGGCTTCATCCAGGAGCAACCCCTGAAGCTGCGGTTGCTCCGGAGTTACCCCGGCCGCGCACCATTCGTAGATATTACTGGCCCGGCGGCCCTGATCGTGCATCTGAAACACATACGCCCGGTCAACCCCGACAAAGCTTCCTAAGGTCTCCAAAGCCCGGTTGATCCCGGGGCCTATCTCTTCCGAAGGCAAATTAATAAAATCCGTGGAAATTCTGGCTATAAGGGCTTCCAACTCCAGACGGTGCTGGAGATCGGCCTCGGCCCGCTGGCGTTCGGTGACATCCGAAATAATGCCCACAAACCGGCGGACGCTGTCGTCAGCCTCCTGGATGGGGTTCAAGATAATCTGCCAACCGAGATTTTTCCCGATGGGATGCTGATACGCCATCTCAAACGAGGTTTTTTCCCCGTGTAGCACCCGTTGCACGGCATCTTCCACCTGCTGCCGTTGTTCCGGCGGCCAGAGTCTGGCCAGGGGGAGGCCCAAGATGTCTATTTCGGGAAGTCCCAACAGGCGCCAACCATTGGGATTCACCGCTAAAAATCTGCCCTCCCGGTCAAACAGCGACACACAATCAGGCGCCCCCTCCACCAGACTGCGGTAGATTCGTTCCGAAACTCCGATACGGGCTGAGGCCTCCAGGGTTGTGTCCCAGACCAGAAAAAGACCCAATGAGGTCAAGCAAAAAAACAGGGTCAGGCCGATGCCAATGAGACGCGCCGTCACAATCCCCTGGGTGGATCCCAGGACCGCCACCTGCCAGCCCTCGTAGGGGGAAGGTTCCGTCAGATAAAACCAATTTTGGTCATGTAACCTGACCTGACCGCCGGACGTGGGCTGCTGGGAAAGCAAAGCCGGAAAAGGGCCGCCCCCGAATTGCCGGGAGGCGATGATTTCCGGTAGGGCCTGCTCGGCCACCGGCCATAAGCTCTTCAAGGTCATTTCCGGCCGGCTGGCCAGGAAAATTATGCCGTTGGGGTTCACTAAAAGTGCCGGAGCTTCCTGATAGAGCATGGACTCAATTTGGTCAATGGACCTCTTCACTACGGCTACCCCAATGACCTTTTGATCGGCGCCGTACACCGCGGCGCTGGCGTAAAAACCTCTCTCCTTGGAGGTCATGCCCAGGGCCAGATAGCTGCCATTTTTCCCCGCCATCGCCTGTTTAAAATAAGGTCGGAAAACTGTACGACTTTCCCACAAAACTGTCCGGTCGATGGCGGTTTGAGGAGGCCACGGTCATCCCCTGCAGGTTCATAAGATAGATAACCGTTCCCTGAAAGGCCGCACTGAAGCGGTCTAAAATCCGCATTGGCATTCTGTAGTCCAGGGAAATCTCCGGGCTGCAAACCTCCGGTTATTCCCGTGGAACCGGACACCGCCCGGGCTATGCTGTGAATCTCTTCCATTTCATTGTTCAAGCAATATTGAAACTGCCGCAGGTAGTGCTGGTTGATGGTCCACGTTTCCTGCTTCGCCTGGTTGCCGAGGTATTGGGTTAACATCCAGCCTAAAACCAGCAATATCACCGTGGTGAGGGCCATGCCCCAAGTCAGGCGGCGGCGCACCCGCAGATTGAATCTGTCCATCTCCTCCGGGATAAACTGACGTCCCCACAGCCACAGGGGGATGAATAGCAGCCATTCGCATATAGCCCGAATTATCTGGACAGGGACTCCGGTGATTGCCGTCAAGGTATCCTGGTTCAACAGGTGGGACGGGAAGCTGCGGTGTGGCGGGGGGCCAAACCCAAAGGTCAGGGCGTAAGCCGCCAGGGCCACACTGGCGGCCCGGAGATAACCCGCCCACCCGATTGTGAGCCTGCCTGCCAAAGCACCAGCGCCGGCCCCTAACCCCGCCGGTAACGCCAGAGCATAATGCATGGACCAGCGCAGGCCGTCCACCCCCTTTAGGGCCCCGAAAGTTACTAACCCAAGCCACACCCAGACAAGCCAACGCCGAGGATCCGCGGTGGCCCAACTGCTGCCAGCCGGCCCGGGCAAATTCCAACAGTAAACCCAAAGAAGCGGTTGTGAAAATGAGGCAGAGGATGACCATGGTTTGCTGCCCGCCGAAAGCATGAAGCAGCAGTCGTAACCAGGCGTTCAAACCCTGCAGCAGGGCAAAATATCCCAAGTAGCTCCAGGGCAGGAGGCTTTGGCCGGCTCGCACGAGCTCGAAACACCCAAACGCCAGCAGGACCAGGGCCAATCCCGAGCCAAAATAGACATAGTCCGATTGGGCGAAGAGAAACTCAGTCATTAGGTGGATTTTCGGAAATTATTAGGTTGGCCAAGGCAGTCTCAGCTTTTCCCACTATATAATCAGGGTTAAAATAATTTCCATCATTTTTAGCAACAAATAATACTTATTAAAAATGTTATCGAACAATAAATTATAATTCCATTTGCCGGCTAATTGATTCATCGGAACATCCCGCCCATTTCTTTCACTTTGGCCCCCATTTCTTAATCCCACGAGGTCATCCCCAGAACCCGCCCAGACCATGGCCGAGAACTTTTTCACCCCTGTCCCGAGCCGGACGCGGCACCAGACCTCTCGCCCGGACCGCTGCACTTTTCACCTTGCCGGTTTGACAGAAAACCGTTGAGTTGCCACTTGGCCTTGACCACGTATCACTTATTGAGTTAAAGATAGAAAATAATTCTGCCGAACTTTATAATACCAGGCTAATAAGACCTTACTTTTGGCCACGGCTATAACCTGTCGCGGCCTAACCCGTCAGGCCTCTAATGGTAAACTGCCTTTTTAACCGGAAACCGCAAACCGATATTTTTTACTTTGCTACCAGCTTAAAAAGGAATTATAGTAAAGAAATAATAATTGGTTAAAATCCTTTGGACCATTTGATTTTTTATTTCAAAGTGCCATCAGAAATTTCATGCTGAAAATTGAATTCTTTTCTCTGCACCTGAATACCACCGCCGGGACCGACGTTCTGGATCTTACTTCCCTGGTTGAGCCCCAAATTCCGCGGCTGCCATCATTAATGGTCTATTGACTCTATTTACCCCCGGTTCCACTGCCGCTCTGACCACCATCGAATTTGAACCGGGCGTCGTCAATGATCTGAAACAAGCCATTGACCGGCTGCTCCCCCATGATATTGCCTATGACCATGACCGCCGCTGGGGCGACGGCAACGGCTATTCCCATGTCCGGGCCGCCTTTTTCAAACCGGATCTTTCCATTCCCATTGAAAATAATAAATTGACCCTGGGAACCTGGCAGCAGATCGTGCTGCTGGACTTTGACAACCGTCCCCGGGAAAGAACCATCCGAGGTCAGATTATGGGGTTGATGTCATCGGCGGCATGAGAAAAGGCCCGAACGGCTTCCAGCAGTAACGTGCAGCGGAAACTTGCCTTTGCCGATAATGATCTGGTGCAAACCTTGTTCGGCCAGCAGAACCAGCACCTGCGGATTATTGACCGTCTCCTGCAGATCAAGTCCAATGTCCGGGGCAACGAAGTCATCCTGGAAGGTCCCGAGCCGGCCCTGAACCTGGCGGTCCGCACCCTGGAGGACTTGTATGAGCTGCTCCAGGCCGGTTATCCCATAACCGGCCAGGACGTGCAATATGCCCTGCGGATCATTCGAGAGAACCCGGAGACCGATCTTAAAACCATATTCCTGGACACCGTTTATATCTCCGCCCTCAAACGCCGCATCACCCCCAAAAGCCTTAATCAGAAACACTATCTCCAGGCCATCCGCAATTTCGACATGGTCTTCGGCATCGGTCCGGCCGGCACCGGTAAAACCTATCTGGCCATGGCCATGGCCGTGGCCTGCCTTGATCAACAACGAATGCACCCGCATTGTCCTGACCCGGCCGGCGGTCGAAGCCGGCGAAAAACTGGGTTTTCTGCCCGGCGATCTCTTTGAAAAAGTCAACCCCTACCTGCGCCCCCTCTATGACGCCCTCATGACATGATGGACTTTGACAAGGCTTCCCAACTCATGCAGCGGGGCGTGATTGAAGTGGCCCCCCTGGCCTTCATGCGCGGCCGCACCCTGAACAACGCCTTCGTCATCCTGGACGAGGCTCAGAATACTACCTCCGAACAGATGATGATGTTTCTTACCCGCCTCGGTTTCGGCTCCAGGGCGGTCATTACCGGGGATATCACCCAGATCGATCTGCCGACCGGAACCAGTTCCGGTCTAAAAGAAGTCAGGGAAATCCTGAAACCCATAGAAGGCATTTCCTTTATTTACTTCAATAAAAACGATGTGGTGCGTCATCCCCTGGTCCAGGATATCATCCTGGCCTACGAACATTACCAGGAGCAAAAACGCCGCCATTTCTCCGGCAAGACCGCTGTATCGCAGCGAGACAAAGAAGATGACCGAGAAGAAAATCACTGAAAGACCTAAACGGCAGCCTGAATTGAATCAGATGCAACGCTTCTGGTCACATCTCAAACAGTCAATACCGCTGGAGCCGCTGGCCTCAAAGAGAAGTGGCAAAAGATTCTCCTCCTGGCCGGCTTCAGTCTGCTGGCCGCCGTCATGGTATTTCCCCGCCCGCAAATCTTCAATTTTGATTATCAGGTGGGTGATATCGCCGAAATGGATATCAAGGCCTCGGCGGATTTTCTGGTGGAGGACAAAGTCTCCACTGCGAAACGGCAGCAGGAGCAACTGAATGAAAGCCCTCTGATTTTCGACCTGGACGAAAGGATCGGGCCGGAAATCATCGCCAGATTGCACCAGGCCTTTGAATTCATGCGGCAGACTATCCAGGAGTCGGGGCGGCCGGTTGCCGGCGACCAGGCGGCAGTCCCGGCCCACCCTGAAGGCGAAGCCAAACTTTCTTTTTCCAAACTGTATAAAGTATTGCTGGAGAAGAAACCTGAATTCGACCGGATCCTGGGAGTTACCCTTCCCACTAACGTCTTTTATTTACTGGCTCGCAATAATTTTTCGGCCCAATGGGAAGACGTCATCAGCCAACAGGTTAATCAGGTGATCTCCCAGGGCGTCTTTAGTGAGCAAGCCCTCAGCCTGCCGACCTGCGCCGCCCCATCATCATCCGCCGCCTGCCTTCCTGGCATGAAAAGGCAGAGGCCAATGCCGAACGCTTCCTCGACTTGAACGATGCCAAAAAGAAGGTAAACCTCTACTGCAAGGAAGCAGCCGAAGAACTTCCATCCGGGCAACGCTGGGCCATCTGTGAAGTCGCGCAATTTTTAATCACTGCCAATCTCTCCTTGAATCGGGCTGAAACTGAACAGCGTAAACTGGCCGGCCTGGAAAATCTCCGGCCGGTCTATTTTCAGATAAAAAAAGGCGAGATGCTGGTCCGGGAAGGGAGAAAAAATTACTCCCACGCAGTTGCTCAAGTTAGAGGCCCTGGAAAAGGACCGCCCCCAGGGCCGGTGGCTCTGGCGTTTTCTCGGAACCTGGCTGCTGATTGCTCTCCTTGCCGCGATTTCCTATCAATTGATCCGCCTCAGTTCCAAAAAGGTCCCTCACACTCCGAAAGAATTAACTTTTATCGCCGTAACCCTTTTGGGTATTACCCTGTTAGATCTGGGCATGGTGATTTTTGGCGGCGCCCTGACCCGGCTTGGCCCCCTGGTCGCTAAAAATTTCTTTTTTTATCTACCCGTGGCCCTGGCTCCCATCCTCATACAGGTTTTTATCGGTCTGGAAGCCGCCGTGCTTACCGCCTTTATGGCTGCCATGCTGACTTCCCTGCTCGTGGACAAGCCCTTCCTGTTTTTCGTTTATTTTTCCCTGAGCGGTCTGGTCGGCATCTGGGCCGGCAGCTTCTGCCGCAACCGCTGGGGTTTTATCCGTACCGGCTTATATGTCTCAGCCGTTAATTTTGTCGCGGTTCTGGCCCTGAAATCTCTGGAATTTCCCGTGGAGGCGCCGGACGTCTTCTGGGGGGCGGTCTTTGCCCTGGCCGGAGGGATTCAAATCGGCATCCTGGCCACCGGCCTGGCTCCGGTGCTGGAAGTGCTTTTCGACTTGACCTCCGACATCAGGCTTTTGGAACTGGTTAATCTGGAGCGGCCGATTCTCCGTCAATTGATGCTGGTAGCCCCGGGGACCTATCATCATTCCATCATTGTCGGTAACATGGTGGAAGCGGCCGCGGAAAAAATCGGCGCCAATCCGCTTCTGGCCAAAGCCGCCGCCTATTATCACGATATCGGTAAAATCAAGAAACCCACTTATTTCGTGGAGAATCAGCTCGGCGGCGAAAATAAGCACGAAAAGCTGGCGCCTTCCATGAGCAGTTTAATTCTTCAGGCCCATGTCAAGGATGGGGCGGAACTGGCCCGGCAAAACAAGGTCACCCAGAAAATTATCGATATTATCCGGCAGCACCACGGTACCAGCTTCATGGCCTACTTTTATAATAAAGCCAAACAGCAGGCCGCTAATCCCAATATGGTCAACAGCGAGGACTATCGCTATCCCGGGCCTCGACCTCAAACCAAGGAAGCCGGCTTGGTACTCCTGGCGGATCAGGTTGAAGCGGCCTCAAAAACGCTCCTTGATCCCACTCCGGCCCGGATTCAGGGCGCCGTGCAAAAAATTATCAACAATATTTTTGCCGACGGCCAATTGGATCAATGCGAGCTCACCCTCAAAGATCTTCATGAAATTGCTAAAAGTTTTATCAAGATCCTGAGCGGCATTTTTCATCATCGGGTCGAGTATCCCCAATCAGCCGATAAAGCCAGCGAGAAAAAGAAAATAATTGAAGATTTGGATAAACAATCGCCAGAGAAAGATTCGCCTCGACCTGTCAAAGATCAGGAAAAAAGCCGCGAGGATCTTAAAAGACTTGGGCTGTCCTGATGCCGAATTGAGCCTGACTCTGGTAAATGACCCGGCCATGGCAGTCCTTAACCATACTATCATGCAGCGGCGGGGTTCCACCAATGTCATCGCGCTGCCCTTGCAGGGAGGTCCTTTCCCGGAAATTCAATCCCAGATTCTGGGCGACGTGATTATCTCCCTGGAAACTACCCGCCGTCAGGCCCGGCAGCATGGTTGGAAATTTCTCGAGCTCCTTGATCTCTACCTTATTCACGGCATTCTTCACCTCCTGGGCTATGACCATGAAACCACCGAGGCCGAGGCCCGTCGCATGGCCGCCAGGAGCCAGGAGCTTTTTCGACTTTTGCATCCGGAATTAGAGGAGGAAATTGCGTGGCCAAACTTGAAGTGAATGTGGATCATGTGGCAACCCTGCGCCAGGCCCGCTTAATAAATGAACCGGACCCGGTAACCGCCGCGGCTCTGGCGGAATTAGCCGGCGCCGACGGCATCATCATGCACCTGCGGGAGGACCGTCGCCATATTCAGGACCGGGACCTGATCCTTTTGCGCCAGACCATCAAAACCCGGCTGAATCTGGAAATGGCCGCCACCGCGGAAATGATCGGCATTGCCCTGGACGTCAAACCTCATGTTGTCACCCTGGTGCCCGAAAAAAGGGCCGAGCTTACCACTGAGGGCGGTTTGGATGTGGCCGGCCACGACAACCATTTCCGGGAAGCAGTGAGCCGCCTCAAGGAAGCCGGTATTTTTGTCAGTCTTTTCGTCGATCCCCGGGCCGACCAAATACAGGCCGCGGCTGCCGTCGGCGCCGATTGCGTCGAACTCCACACCGGTTCCTATGCTGAAGCCGCCTTCAGAAAGCCAGGCCCAGCAGCTTTTTGAGGAGTTGTTGGCCGCCGCCGCCCATGCCCGGCAATTAGGGCTTAAAGTCAAGGCCGGTCACGGTCTCGACTATCGCAATATCAAACGCTTTCGCGGGCGGCGGGAATTCGAGGAATACAGCATCGGCCACAGCATCATTTCCCGGGCCGTCCTGGTCGGCCTGGAAAGAGCCGTCCGTGAGATGATCGCCCTGATCAACAGCTAACATACACCTGGCCTTAAAAGTTTCTCCCGCAGAGGCGGGGTTTCCCGGCCCTTTAGCCCCCTCGTTCTAGGGGACGCTATTTTTTCTGGTTCCCAAGTTGTACTTGGGAACCCAATTTCAGCGCCAAGCTCAGCTTGGCAACCCTTTTCTAAGAGGCTGGCATGTAGAGCGGGAAAGCGCCGCGCCTCCCGCCTTGCGGACACAAAATATTTTTCAACCTCGTTCCCAAAGCGCCAGCTTGGGAACGTACCCATCCCTGCGAAGCTCCAGCTTCGCCACCCTATAATTGCTAACTCAGGAGATTTCCCATGAAAAAAACTATCTGGATTCTGGCCCTGGCCCTGCTGGTCGGTTTCGGCCTGAGCGGTTGCGGCAAAGAAGAGCCCCCCAAACCCAAAGAGGTGACCAAGGACCAACTGCAAGAACAAGCCGGTAAATTATTGGACACTGCCAAAGACTACCTGCAGCAGCAAAAAGACAAATTCCTCCAGGAATTTGACGGCCGCCTGCAAGGCCTGAATAAAAAGATCGACGAACTCCAGGCCGAAGCCGAAAAAGCCACCCCGGAGATGAAGGCAAAACTTCAGGCTGCCGTCAAACAATTGCAGGAAAAACAAGGCGTTATCAAGAAACAACTGGAAGAGTGCAAAGGTGCGGCCGGCAAGGCCTGGGAGGACCTGAAATCCAACCTGGATGAAACCTTGAAGCAGGTGGATCAAGACCTGGAAAAAGACAAGAAGATTTAGGTCATAAGCGGTTTAAAACATCTACTCTGAAAAACTGGTTGCTCTGAGAAACTGGTTATCAAGTAAAAATGACTGAGTCTGACATTACCTGTATGAGAAGACGTAGGGCGGGAAAGCACCCGCAGGGCGGCGAAGCCCAAGCGCCTCCCGCCTTATGTGAACTTTCGGCTCAGGCCTATGACCGACATTGATACCTACCAGGGCTTTGAACAAGGCCCCATCCGGCCGCCCAGCGAGGCTGCCAGCCTGCTGCTCCGGGTCATGCGCAACTGCTCCTGGAACCACTGCACCTTTTGCCCGGTCTATAAAGACCGGAGCTTCTCCCGGCGGCCGCCTGACCACCTCCAGCGAGACCTGGACGCCGTGCACGCTGCCGTTGCGGCCATTCGGGAAATTCCGCCGGGACCAGGGCGGTCTGACCTTTGCCCAAATTCAGACCGCCCTGGCCGGGCGGGAACTGGACCCCGCGGCCCTGGCCGCGGCCTGGCATTGGCTCCGGCACGGAGCCCAGAACGTCTTTTTACAGGATGCCAACGTCCTCATCGTTAAACCCGAGGATCTGCTGGCCATCCTGAACCATCTGCACCAGCGGTTCCCCCAGGTGCAGCGGGTTACCTGTTATGCCCGCTCCAGCACCGCGGCCCGGCTGCCTCTGGAGGCCCTCCGGGAACTGCGCCAGGCCGGGCTCTCCCGGGTCCACATCGGCCTGGAGTCCGGCTCCGATCAGGTCCTGCAGGCGACCCGGAAGGGGACCACCCAGGCCCAGCAGATCACCGCCGGCGTCAAACTCAAACAGGCGGGGATGGAGCTGTCGGAATACTACATGCCCGGACTCGGCGGCGCCGACCTCTGGGAAGAAAACGCCCGGCAGACCGCCCTGGCCCTCAATCAGATCAACCCCGATTTCATCCGCATCCGCTCCCTGGCCCTGCCGCCGTCCGCACCCCTGACCGCCGACGCCCAAACCGGCACTTTCCCTGTGCCCTCGGACGAACTCGTGCTCCGGGAACTCCAGCTTTTCCTGGAATCTCTCACCGGTATCACCAGCACCGTGACCAACGATCACATCGTCAATCTGCTCCCCGAAGTCGAAGGCCGCCTGCCCCAGGACAAACCCCAGATGCTGGAAGTTTTCCACCGCTACTGGACCCTGTCGCCAAGCCAACGCACTCTGTACCGACTGGGCCGCCGCCTGGGCTATTTCTCCCGTCTCCGCGACCTGGACGACCCGGTCCGCTCCCGCCACGTCGCCCAGGTCTGCCAGGAAAACGGCATCACCCCCGACAACGTCGACGCCTTCACCCTGGAACTGCTGCGCCGCTATATTTAAGCCACCCCGCCACTGCTGCCGTGCCCCCCTGTTAATCTCTAGCCGTCGTGTGATCTAGATCTCAGCGATCCCTTTTCCCTCTTCCCCGTTTTTGCGACATCTGTCCCAGCTGTGCTGTCTTTTTTCTCCCAACTTCTGATAAAAACTAATCTCAGCAGCCCCAGGTATTTTTCTTTTAGCTGCTTCTGCAGTGACAGCTTCTTTTCGTAGCGCACGTCGTCTGTGCCCCTTTAGGCACATAGAAAAAAACATTTGAAAACTGCCTTTATCTGCTCGCTACGCTGATAACTGATCGCCTTTTGGTCAGCTTTTCACCCGAAACTAACCACTCAAAAAAGGAGTCTCTCGCATGTGTACCATTTGTAAGTACAATCAAGTCAAAGAACTCGATCGCGCCCTCCTGGCGGGCGCCTCCCTGGCCTCCCTCCACCAAAAATACGGCTTCAGCCTCGCCGCTCTCCAGCACCACCAGCAACACCTGCAGCAAAAAATCGCCCGGGCCCAAAAACAGCTCCAGGAACACCTGCACCAGGGCCTGGCCTGCAAACTCAACATCGTCCTGGAACTGGTCCTGCAGGCCGTCCGAGCCGCCAGCGCCGAGGGCAACGTCAAGATGCTCCTCCAGTCCTCCCGGGAAGTCACCCGCATGATTCAACTCCTGCTCAAAATGGATCTGCATCTGGGTGAGGATCTGATTTACTGCCTCCTGACCTCGAATCAATGGAACATGACCGACAGCCTCCTGGCCGGCTCTCTCCAGGCCTTGTCCGGCAACCGCCAGGCCCTGGCCCTAAACCTCCTCGCCCCCTGCCCGGAGCCGGCCGCCGCCCCGGCCCCGCCAGCAGAGGCTGTTGCGGAACCGCCGGCCGCGGCTCCGAAAATCCAGCGCGAAATTAGCGCGAAAATTAGCGCGAAAAACCACGCGACAAAATAATAATGTTAAAGAAAATCAATCTGATATGCCGCACCAAAAAAAAGACGCGCAAATTTCGCGCTTTCAACCCGCCAGCTTGTGGCAAAGGTTGACCCGAAGTGGGAAATAAGCGGGAAATTACCGGGAAAAATGTTCCTGACATACTTTATTATTTAAATATATCAATATGTTAACTAATTTTCAGAAATATTGTTAATTTCCCGGTTTCCTTGGCCCCTAATGGAATTTTAGCTGACCGCTGCCTGCAGCCTGCCTTATAAATTCCCTCCGGGTCCCGGCTCTCCGTCGGCTCTCCTGTGGGCCTGGAAATCGGCTGTACTCTTGCGGGAAACCCTGATCCCTGGTAGCATAAGAAAGATTATTAAAAGGAGGGTACAGTCATTAGCAGGAAAAAAGTCTTCGGCAAGTGGGGCAGTTACCTTTCCAGTTATCTTTTTTTGGCCGTGGTCGGCTTAGCCCTGATCGCCGGGGCCGTCTGGCTGACCGGCACCTGGTTTGATCTGACCTCCCCGGAAATTCAGCTTCGGCCCGAAGCCAAGCTGCTGGGCGCCAGGCAAGCCTTCACCCTGAACGTCAGTGATGCCAACAGTGGTCTCAGCCGGGTAAAGGTCTGGCTGCGCCAGGGAAGTAGCCAAAAAGAAATTATCTCCCAAACTTTCCCTGGCCGCCGCTGGGGCCGGGGCGGCCGCGAGCGAGCGGTGGAACTACCCCTGACCGTGGAGCCCAAGGCCTGGGGCTTTCAGGACGGCCCCGCTGATCTGGTTGTTGAAGCCCGGGATTTTTCCTGGATGGGTTGGCTCCGAGGCAATCAGGCCGAACTCGTCCGTAACGTTACCATCGATCTGACGCCGTTGCGGCTGACTTTTACCTCCATCAATGAATTCCTCATCCAGGGCGGCACCGGCCTGGTCACCTATCAGGTGAACAAGCCCATGGCTAAAAGTGGTATTGTGGTCAATGGCGAGTTTTTTTCGGGTTTTCCCATCAAAGACGGTGAGTCAGGAAAATATTTGGCTTTTTTTGCCGTTCCCTATGATCTGCCCCAGCCCCTGACCTTGGAATTGCTGGCCGTGGACCAGGGAGGCGCCGAAGCCCGGACCAAATTGCTCTACCGCCTCAAACCCAAACGCTGGAAGGCCGATAAAATTAAAATCGGGGATGATTTTCTGAATAAGAAGATGCCCGAATTTCAAGAAATGAACCCGGAATTGAAGAACCTTGCCACCCCGCTGGAGGTTTTTTTGCGGGTCAACCAGGACGAGCGGGGCAAAAACGCCCGGCTGATTCAGGAAGTCTGCGGCCGGAGCCAGCCGGAGCAGCTCTGGCAGGGGGCTTTTATGCGGTTGCCGAACAGCAAGCCCATGGCCAGCTTTGCCGATCATCGCAGTTACCTTTATAATGGTCGGGAGATCGATAAACAGGTGCATCTGGGCCAGGATTTGGCCTCTCTGGAAAGAGCCGCGGTGCCGGCGGCCAATAACGGCCTGGTAGTGTTCACCGGCCCCCTGGGAATTTATGGGCAGTCGGTAATTCTGGATCATGGCTGGGGGTTGTTCAGCCTGTACAGCCATTTAAGTGAAATCAAAGTGGAAAAAGGGCAAAAAATTAATAAAGGCAGCATCTTGGGCAACACCGGGGCCACCGGCATGGCCGGAGGCGATCACTTGCACTTCTCCATCCTGGTGCAGGGTAAATTTGTCAATCCCCTCGAGTGGTGGGATCCCCATTGGCTTAAGGATCAGGTGAACCGGCAGTTGGCCTCTGTGGCCCCGGCTGCGGCCCAGACCAAACCTGCCGCGACCAAGACGAAACCGGTTGCGCCCAAGTCCAAAGTCAAGGCCCCGAAAAAGCAGCATCCGTAGGAAAACCGGGGAGCCACATATAATACTTGCCCCAAAAATTTATCCTTAATTCCCTCCCCCTCGAGGGGAGCGGGAAATGGTGCGGGGTGAATAAGACAGCCTGTATCCGTAGGGCGGGAAAGCACCCGCAGGGCGGCGAAGCCCAAGCGCATCCCGCCTTTTGGCCAGTATTCTCATGCGTCGTGGTGATTTCTCATCATGGCTCTTTTGTCCTTTATTCTCCCCTCTTCCTTCGAGTGGGAGTATGAGTTGGGATTGTCTTTTCTTTTAATCAGTCCTCAGCACTCAGGACTCAGTATCCGTAGGGCGGGAAAGTGAAGCGCATCCCGCCTTTTGGCCTCAGAACTTCACTTAGGTAAGGAGACTCCGTTATCATAGTCCGCATTAATCCAGACAATCCCCAGGAGCGCCTCCTCCGCCGGGTGGTGCAGGTATTGGCCGAGGGCGGTATAATCGCTTATCCCACCGACACCTGCTACGGTATCGGCTGTGATTTACTCAATAAAAAGGCCATCGAAAAGATCTACCAACTCAAAAAGCGCCCCTTGGCCAAGCCGTTCAGCTTCATCTGTGGTGATCTGAAAAACATCAGCGAATATGCCAAGGTTTCCAACTTCGCCTACAAGACCATGCGGCGTTTGCTCCCCGGCCCCTATACCTTTATTTTGGAAGGCTCCCGCCTGGTTCCCAAAATCATGTTGACCCGCCGGAAAACCGCGGGCCTCAGAGTCCCGGATAACGCTATCTGTCTAGGACTGGTGAACCTTTTGGGCCACCCCATCATCAGTACCAGCGCCAGCCGGGACGACGGGACGGTCATGAGCGATCCTTATGATATTGCTGAATACTACAAACCGCCCCTGGACCTGGTGATCGATGGGGGCATTATGGCGCCGGCGCCTTCCAGCGTCATATCGTTGATCGGGGATGAACCTGAAGTTATCAGGGAAGGTAAGGGGCAGGTAAGCGATTTTATTTGAGGCCTTAACGGCCGGGAGCGAAAAGATAGGCCGGTACGGCCGCGGCTGAGCCGAGCCAGCTTTTCAGGATTTCTTCTGGATCATTACCCAAAAGCAGGCTGAGGATGGATATTTTTTCTTTGGGGAGGTAAACGGCGTCAACTTTGCCCTTAATGCCGCCCAACCGGCCGGCCAGGTCGATGGCGTCCGGGAGATTGCCCAGCTGGTCCACCAATCCCAGTTTTTTGGCTATTTCACCGGTGAAGACGCGGCCATCGGCCACTTCCCGCACCTTGTGGGCCAACATGTGCCTGCCCCGGGCCACGTCCACAATAAACTGTTCATGAACGTTGTCCAGGAGTTTCTGAAGATATTCTCTTTCTGCCGGGGTCATGGTCCGGGTGGGTGAACCCACGTCTTTAAATTTGCCGGAATGAAGATTGAACAGATCAATACCCAGTTTTTGGGTGAGTTTTTCGACGTTGGTGAAATTCATAATAACGCCGATGCTGCCGGTCAGGGTGCCGGGGTTGGCCATGATGATATCCGCTCCCGAGGCGATGTAGTATCCCCCTGAAGCCGCTACGGTCCCCAAGGAAGCCACCACCTTTTTTTTCAGGCGCGTTTTTATGATTTCTTCCAAAATTTCCTGGGATGGCCCCACCGCCCCCCCCGGAGAGTTGATTCGCATGACGATGGCCTTAATGGCCTCGCTATCCCTGAATTTTTTAAGATGATTGAGGGTGGCCTTGGCATCGGTGATGACACCGGCCACCTCCACCACCCCCACCTTATTGCTTTTGGCCAAAAACCCCTGTTTCCCAGTCATAGGCAAGCTGAGCAGGGCGACGCCGATGAAAAAAGCCATAATGGCGCCGAGCATCAAGAATACGACTAGCGGAGAACGTTTGGCCATGGCAGTGAACCTGGTTAGTTAGTCCTTATCTTCTTCTTCCTGCTTCAGCAATTCGCTTTCCTCCAACCTCTCCTGGAGCAGCTCACCTAAAGGTGTCGTGGCTTCCTTGCGGGAGTGGAGGTAATCACGATAGACCGACTGTTCCTGGTCGGTTTCCAATTTCCGAATGCTCAAGCCGATTTTCCGGTCTTTGGGAGAAACGTTGATCACTTTGGCGGTAACCATGTCACCCACTTCTATCTGCACCGGCTTATTTTTATCCCGGCTCAGCTCCGAAACATGGATGAGTCCCTCAATGCCCTCCTCCAGTTCGATGAACACCCCGAAGTCGGTTTTGTTGGTGACCAGGCCGGAGATCGATTTACCCGAGGGGTATCTCTGGTCAATAGTTTTCCAGGGGTCGTCGGCCAATTGTTTGATGCCCAGGGAAAAACGCTCGTTGTCCTTATCGATTTTGAGCACTTTGGCCTGCACTTCCTGGCCTTTCTTGAAAATTTCGGAAGGATGTTTGATCCTCTTGGTCCAGGAAATGTCGGAGATGTGCACTAACCCGTCAATACCCTCATCAATGCCGATGAAAATACCGAAATCAGTGATATTCTTGATTTTTCCTTCAATGATGGTGCCTTCCGGGTATTTTTCACCGATAATATCCCACGGGTTAGGCTCCACATGTTTCATGCTTAAGGAAATCCGTTTCTTTTCAATGTCGATATCCAGGACTTCGGCCTCCACCACATCGCCGACGGTGACGATTTTGGAAGGATGACGAACTTTTTTGGTCCAGGACATTTCGGAAACGTGAATGAGACCTTCCACTCCTGGTTCGAGTTCCACAAAGGCGCCATAATCGGTTAAACTGACGATTTTACCCCGCACCCGTTCACCCACCGGATATTTTTGGGATGCGATCAGCCAGGGATCTTCGGACAATTGTTTCAAACCGAGGGACACCTTTTCATTATCGCGATCAAAACTTAAGATTTTTACTTCGATGGAGTCGCCGACATGAAAGACATCGGAAGGATGGCCGATACGTCCCCAGGACATGTCGGTGACGTGCAAGAGGCCGTCAATACCGCCTAAATCAACGAACACCCCATAATCGGTGATATTTTTAACAATCCCGGTGACCACTTTACTCTCTTCCAGACCTGCCAGGGTGGCGGTTTTCTGTTCGGTCCGCTCTTTTTCCATGATGACCCGGCGGGACAGAACCACGTTACGCCGTTTCTTATTATATTTCAGGATCTTGAATTTGAAGGTCTGGCCGATGAGACTATCGATATTCCGCACCGGCTGCAAATCCACCTGAGACCCAGGTAAAAAAGCACTCATGCCGCCCAGGTCAACGGACAACCCGCCTTTAACCTTGGCCACCACAGTGCCCTCGATCTCGCCATCCTGCTGATAGGAGGAACTGATCTCTTCCCAGATCTTGATTTTCGAGGCTTTCTCTTTGGAAAGCAGGATGACGTCTTCTTCGTCGTCCCGTCTCTCCAGGAGAACATCCACCTGCTCACCCACTATAGCCGTGTTCTCACCATTAGGATCAAGAAATTCGTGGATCGGGATATGGCCCTCGCATTTATAGCCGATGTCGACGATGACATAGTCCTTGTCCACTGCCACAATACGTCCGCTTACTACTTCGCCTTCCTGGTATTGCTTGAGGCTTTCTTCATAAAGGTCAGGCAATTGATCAAAGCTGTTGGCCATATCTTTCATGTCCTCAAACTCGGAGCTTTCCGATTCGAGGCCCGCGGCGAGTTCTATTGGTTCTTCCTCCGCCAGCGGGGTTGTTTGGGCAGCGTTGGCCGCCTGTTCTTCTGTTAAGTTAACATTATTTTCCGAAGTCATCCCTACCCCCTAAAAGCTATATTTTTCACCCCGAAGGGTTTTTTTCTCTAAAGGATTTCATTCCCGATGAGGTTGCAGCCATCGAGGAATTTTGGCAAAAATACCTAAATATAAGGTTGAATCAAGTGAAAACAGATTTCCTCCACTCGATCCAAATCACACGCGGAGCTATCAATACAATGCGCTCCCTCAGGGACCCGAAGGGGATCCTCCTGACGTTCCTGATCTCGTTGGTCCCGCACCGCCATATCCTGGCAGACGGCATTCTCGTCGAGGGTCTTGCCCTGGGCCTGAAGCTCAAGCCACCGGCGATGAGCTCGAATTTTTAAGGAGGCCTCTAAAAATATTTTCACCTCGGCTTCCGGGAAGACCCTGGTTCCCATGTCCCGGCCTTCGGCAATGACGCCCCCAGGTTCAGCCAGTTGCCGCAACCTCGTCAGCACCCATTGGCGCACCGGCCGGAGAGTGGCCACTAAAGAGGCGCCCTGGCTTACCTTGGGCTCCCGGATGGCGGCAGTGATATCCTGCCCATCCGCCCCCAGTCTAAGACCATCAACCCCTGGAGAAACCCGGAGCTGGAAGGTTGCCAGAAAATCACTGAGCCACTGGGGGCTTAAAAGGTCTCCCTGGTGGCGGTCAGCCATCAAGGCCACGGCCCGGTAAAAGGCGCCGCTTTCCAGATACAGCAGGTTCAAGCGCCGGGCCAGCCGTTTGGCCACGCTGCTTTTACCAGCGCCAGCGGGACCGTCCAGAGTAACTATGAGGCCCCGAGATTGCTTAGCCGGCAAAGCCCATCACTCGCTTGAAGGTCTGGATAAATCTCTGATTTTCGGCCGGCAGACCGGCATTGACCCGAATATACTCCGGCAACTGGTAACTGGTCATGGCCCGAATGATCACCCCCTGCCGCAACATCTGCTCATAGACTTCCCGGCTGTTGCGAGCCACGTGGATGAGCAGAAAATTGGCCTGGGTAGGAATATAAGCAATACCCAGGCGATCCAACTCCTGGCAGAAAAAGGCCAAGCCTTCTTTGACCAGATGCCGGGTTTGGGCCAGAAATTCATGATCGTCCAAGGCTGCCAGGGCGGCTGCCTGAGCCAAAGAATTCACGTTAAAAGGTGACCGCAGGCGATCCATATAGCCCATTAAAGCGCTGGGACCATAGCCATAGCCGATGCGCAGTCCGGCCAGCCCGTAGGCCTTAGAAAAGGTGCGCAAGCCGATGAGCGGCCGATTTTCCTGGACATATGCCAAGCCTTGGAAGACCTCGGGGTCGTCCACAAAATCGATATAGGCTTCATCCACCACCACCAGGACCTGGGGCGGCACCGCGGCCAAAAATTCTTCCCACTCTTGCCGATAAATGACCGTGCCGGTGGGATTATTCGGGTTGTTGATAATAATCAGCTTGGTATGGGCGGTGATGGCCGCCAAGACGGCCGGCAAATCAACGCGAAAGTCTTTGAGGGGCACCGGCCGGAAAACGCCTCCGGCACCCTGGGTCAACAGCCCGTACATTAAAAAAGATGGGGTGGCACTGACGACTTCCTGGCCGGGAAGTAAAAAGGCCCGCACCAAAAGCTCTAAAATTTCGTCCGAGCCGTTGCCACAGAGGAGTCTGCTCCGGAACCAGGCCGAGGTGCCGGCTCAAACGCTGTTTGAGATAATAGGCACTGGCATCGGGGTAGCGGTGCAGCTTACCGATTTGCCCAGCAATGGCGTGCATTGCCAAGGGAGAGGGGCCGAGAGGATTTTCGTTGGAGGCTAGCTTGATGGAGTCGGAGATGCCAAGTTCTCGTTCTAATTCCTCAAGGGGTTTGCCGGGCGGATAGGCCGCTAATGTGGCAATATATTCGGGCACCAATGCTTCAAACATACAATTCCATGAATAAAATCGAAAATACCAGCCTTATTGCTTCGGACTGAGGCGCAGAACTGAATAAATCGGGGTGGGTGCTAACTTTTAAGGGCGGGTAAGATAATGTATCGATTTCTCTTATAAAATTTTAAAAGTTCGATGTGTTGACCAAGAATATGGTTGCCTCGGTAACTTTTCCGGCCAAGATCGCCAACTTTAAGACAATATTAGCGCCGGAATACCCTTAAAAAAGCACGAGCTGCTCGTTCCCTATTTATATTACAAAATTGCGCAAAATCTTTTGTAGATATAACCTAGACGCTTTAAAAAATCAATAGGTTTTTCGTTTACCAACACGGTCCGATAGGCTGAGAGATTAGATGAAGTAAAATAACTTTTGGCAATGGAAAAAAATTCATCCTACAAGCATAGCAGATATTTACCTTTATTCATTCTTGTGCCAGGCCCCCGATGCCGAAATAACGGGGGGCGATGTAGAAATCCAGGGCCAACAGGGTCTGCTGGGCCAAAGGTTTACTTTCGTCGTAAAATACCCCCTTTGTATTAAGCAACGGCAAGATTTTGTCTCCCTGGTTTTGTAGGACTTCGGCCAGCTTAGCCGAAGCTTGCTGCACGTTCTGGTCAAAATCGAGATCATTAGGCGCAGTGAGATCGATGGCACTCCACTCCCTGCCTTTGACCGGCCAGGCAAGCAGAAACTGTTTCTCGCCCGCACTTTTTTCTGGGGTCAAAGGTAAAGCAAACAGCACGAATCTCGGATCTTTTGTTTTAAAGACCGAGTTTTTTAAACAGGACATAAGCAAAGCCGCCTCCAACGGATCAGCCTGCTTCTCTGCCAATATCATTTCCCAGCTCCTGATTCTCTCCAAACTTAAACCGCCTTCGCCCGGCAACGGCCAGGGATCGGCAAAGGGGTGGACCTTTACTGCTGTATCGCTGCGAAAGAGTTCAGTATAGCACTTTTTCAGCCATTGGTCCGGATCACTTCCCTGGCCGAAATAAACGGCGGCCCGTTCCCTGAGTTCTAGAGGCGGCGTCCGGGGCAGTTCGGACCAGGCGCTCAGGGAGGCCAGCAGAAAGCCAAAGTCCACTGGTTGCCCGTCCGGATTCTTCAGATCCCAATATATATGTTTATCGGCAATGACCTGAATGGTAAAGTCATCTTGACGGAGAGTCTTACCCACCGTGCTGTTGCCAAGGGAAAGAATTTTCCATTCTCCTGGCAAGGGAAAGGTTTCTTCGGTCTTGGCAATAATCTTTACTCCAAAGTCCTTCCTTGCATCAATTTCTTTTTCTGAAGGGTCAATGGTGAGGTCATGTTGTACTCTACTTGCGATGGCCTTAAGGGGATCCGGTTTAAACAGCAACCTGATCTGCAGTCTTTCTGGGCAAATGTTCCTGCCGCTGACGGAAGCCCAATAAATATATTTATTTTTAGGGCTCTTATTATACGTGTTTACCAGATAGTAGGGGAAAACTGGAAAGGTCTTTATTTTGAGCGTTTCGCAGGATTTAGTTTTATCATCTGGATGGAGGGGTGGTTTAAGTAGAAAAATAACCCCTATGGCTGCGATAATGCCACCGGCAATGGCGGTGGCGGTGATTATTTTCCATAGGTTACCGGGTTTTCTTGGAGGTGGGGATATAATGGGGGAGTGAACCTCACCTTTTCCCGACAGCAACTCTTTGATAGCCTCAGCAAGATAAAGATAATGATTTTCCAGGGGCGGGGTGAAGGCGTCAACCCACTGGGTGGTGCTGATGAAATACTCCAGAGCCTGGGAAGGGAGAATGTCCTCTATGCGAAAAGGGATCACCGTAATATTTTTATTGACGGCCCGCTCCACTTCGCGTTTCACATGTTCGGAGGAATTGGCTTCAGAAGAAAAAACCAGGACCATCACTCGGACTTCGCCGATGGCAGCGATGATGGATTTGCTATAATCAGAACCGGGTTGGATGTCTCGGGGAGCGATCCAGCACCGGATGCCGGAGTCCTCCAGGGTGGAGACGATCGCCTCGGCAATGGCCTTGTTTTCAGTGGCATGACAGATAAAGACATCGTGTGCCATAACCGTTACTCCCTCATGCGTTCTGCGGCTTGACAGCCTGGCCGATAGGGCATATTGGGCGGCACCGGAAATCTATCCTGCCTTGGCCGGCGCCCGGGAGGTGCCCGTTTGACAAATTCAGATTGACCAAAGATATCAAGGTTGTTCTAAAGTTCAATAGATGCCGGCTGCCTGGACAATCCAATAGCTGTTAAGCACACCCCGAACAAAGCTTCTGGTTTCCGCAAAGCGCACTGTCTCAATCATAAATTCATAGTCCTCGATCCGGTCCTGACGCTGCCATGTCCCTTGCCATTCTTTTACGGCTTTAGGTCCGGCATTATGTTCCATCAAGGCAAATAAGATATTGCCACCCTGTTTGGGGAGTATCTCTTGCCGGAACCAACGGGCCCCTAAATAAATATTGTCATTCGCATTCAGCAAAAATTCCTCCCGTGAATTCTTACCTCTTTCCCTCAAAAGGTTCCAGCTCTTATCCAGGCCATCAAACGTTGATGGAATGAATTGAAAGAGACCAAGCGCTCCCGCAGGTGACAGGGCCGAAGTGAAAAAAGCGCTTTCATGACGGATCACGGCGTAGAGAAAAGCCTCCGGGAGCTTAAATTCTTTGCTGTATTTTTTAATCAAGGGTTCAAAGGTTTTGGGGTAGGCAATGGCCAGATATCCGGGGTCGTTCTGGGTCTTGCTCTTCACCTCAAAAGGTCGACCTGCGGCGCCGCTGATATAGATTACTAAAGGCCAGTCTCCCTGGGGCCAATCCGGTGAGCGCAGATCACTGAGGGCTCTGGCAACCTCCAGCCGGTTCCCAATAACGGCTGGGGTATCAACAGCAGCCAGGGCGTCTTGACGCAGGGCCAGCATGAGGACCACATACGGCAGTCGCTGATATTCATCCAATTTCTCCAAGGAGATGCTCTCCAGACGCTGGGAAGGAAAATATTTATTTCTACAATCTATCGAACCTCTCAAGACCCGATGATAGAATCCGGAATGGATTGTGGCCTCAAGACGCCGATGGTAGGCAGACTTTTCCGAAAGAACGCTGTGTTGGTTTTTACTCTGGAGAAACTTCGTTTTTAGTTCGTTTTGGGTTTCCTCGTCAAGTTCCAGTTGCTTGCTCGCCCGGTTGCCCAGGTTCAGGTGCAAACGGGCCCGGGTGGCGTAGTAGTCATAGGGGAATTCCTTGATAATGGTGGAAAAATATGTCCGGGCTTGCTCATCCTGTCCTGATTCCGCAGCCATGCGGCCCAGCCAGAAGAGGGCGGCCAGATGCAGGGGGCCGGTCGGCCGGGCCTTTTCCAACTCCTGAAGCAAGGTCATGGCTTGCTTCAGGTCTTCCGGCTCGCCACGGGTATAGAGGGCCATGGCGGGTTTGAACCAGGAAGAGTCAATAAAATCCTCTCGATCCGGATAATCTTGCCGCAATTTGGCGAAGAGCTCGCGTCCTTTCTCCAAGTCTTGAGTGTTTTTTAGGTCGCGATAGAGTTCTAAATGGTGAGAGGCCAACTGGTCCAGGGCATCATCGGCCCGGGCCCCCTGGGGAAATTCGTTAAGGATTTGCCACATGTTCGTCTGGAACAGGGAGGTATCTTTAGGGCAGCCCGGCCGGATGGCAATTGTGCCCTGCAAAAAAAGGCTTTCTTGGACTACCTCCGGGTTAGTGGACTCATTAATGGCAGTATCCAGTAGCTCCTTTACCTGGGGGGTGAGGCATTTTTCACCCAGGAGACGCCGCAGTCGCGCCAGGTAAAGGCTGGCTTCCGCTTTGACCTGGGTTTTGCCAGTTTGCCGGGCTTCATTCAGCCAATGCAAGGCGCCCTGGTAGTCCATCAGCTTCTCCAGGCGATTGGCTATTAACAGAGCTACTTTAGGCAGAGAAAGCACCCCTGTGGAAGTTGCTTTGGCAAGCAATTCCTTTTCATCCGGCGTCATTTCACTCGTGCTGGCCACGGAGAGATATTCCACGAAGAATCTTTGCGCCTCTTCTTCCTTACCCAATGACCACGCCAGAGAACTTAGGCGCCGAAGGAGATTTTCTTTGAGCTGTGGGAGAGCATTAAGCCAGGGGAGAGTCTGAAACATCCCCCGCATCAGACGGGGCTGTTCTTTCCAAAGAAGCCTGGCCTTGTCCAATAGGACTTCTTTTTCTTCTGGAGTTACCTGAGAATTGGCCTGGGCTAGCTGCAACCAGCGCCACAAGGACACAATAACCAGTCCGCTTCCGCCCCATTCCTCTTTAGTCTTTTGATTGAGAGACCACTCCACTAAGCCCTGGTAAATTTTACGTGCCTGAACCTGATCACCCCGCAGCCGGTAGATTTCCGCCCATAAGAAACTATAGATGGGCCAGAGCGGTTGCAAGTCTGCAGCCATGACCTTGGGGTCTGGATCACTGGTATGGACCCAAGTCCCGGGAAGCTGCCTCACGGCTCTCGGTAGCCTTTAAAAGGTTTAGGAGATTTAGTGAGGCGGGGGAAACCCCGATAGCCCCATCCTGACAAGGGGCAATAACCACCAGCCAGCCGCTCCACATAAAAATCAGCGCAAGGATCACCAATCTTAAGGTTTGCTTATGAGGAGAGGTGAATCGATCCTGGCCATTCATAAAATATCCTCAGAGGTGAACGGTTAGGCTGGTCAATAAAGTTTTTTACTAATCATTACTAGTAAATATTTATATAAAAAAATAGCAAAATCCTAAATTAAAGTCAACAACCGGTCAATTGCGTTAAGGTTTGGAACAGTTTAATTATGCTCCAATTTCGGGAGAAATTTCCTGGCAGTTCCCTGTGAGGGATTGACGTGGCAGAGAAATCTGGTAATTTAGTATTTTAATCTTTTACAAAGGATCTAACCCTATGGCTGAATTGGTCCCCTGGCGGGCGCTTTACTATAATCAAGCGAAAATTCCAAATTTAACCGCAGTCGTCACTCCTCCTTATGATGTCATCTCCCCCGAGCAGCAGGCGGGCTTTTATGACCGGCATCTTTATAATGTTATCCGCTTGATTTTGCCGCGACCCCAGAGAAATAATTCCGACCCGGATTCCCGGTATCTGCAGGCCGGAGAGGAGTTTAGCGCCTGGCGCCAAGAAGGGGTTCTGATCAAAGATACGGCTCCGGCCCTCTTTTATTGGGAGACGGAATATACCCTGGAAGGGCAGACCCACATCCGGCGAGCGGTAGTGGGGTTGGTCCGCCTGGAATCGTTTGAAAGCGGCGTGGTCCGGCCGCATGAGAAGACCTTTTCAGCTCACAAAACGGACCGGTTCAAACTAATGTCCCAGGTTAAGGCGCACCTGTCCACGGTCTTTGCCCTGTACCCGGATAAGGCAGATCAGGTGTTGACCGGCTTGAAACAAGGACTGCCCGAGGCTCCCATGTTTGACTTTGAAGATTATGAGGGTTCCCGGCAAAGGTTCTTTCGGGTCACCAATGCCAAAGCCATCCAGGCGGCGGCCGCGGGCATGGCAGATTTGCCCATTTTTATTGCCGACGGCCACCATCGCTACGAAACTTCCCTGGCTTACCAGGCCTGGCTACAGGAGCGCTATCCCCAGGCACCGCCCCGGGCCAGTTTTAATTATGTCCTCATGTACTTAAGCAACATGCTGGATCCGGACCTGGTTATCCGGCCGGCCCACCGTCTCCTGGATAGCCGCCGACTACAGCACTTTGAGGAAGAGGCTCTGCTGTCGCAGTTGCCCCAATTCTTCGAGATGGAACCGCTGGCACTAACGGCCGCCCCACTGTCGGCCAATGCCGCAGGATTGGGAGCGGCGCTGCACCAGGCCGGGCAGCACAGCACCAGCATGGCCGTGGTGACGCCGTCGCAAAAGGCGTTTATCCTGAAGCTTAAGCCTGGCGTAATGAACGGTCCCTTAACGGCCCATATGCCCCCGGCTCTGACGAAATTGGACGTGGTGGCCCTGAACTTCCTGATTTTTGAAAAGGTGCTGGGCCTGAGCAGTAAAGAACAGGACGACGAAGAAACCTTCCAATATTCCAGCACCGTGGCCGGGGCCCTGGAAGCCTTGGAGCAGGGCAAGGTTAACCTGGCTTTTCTGTTGAATCCCACTCGCATCGAGCACGTCCAGGAAGTGGCCAGCAGCGGTTTGATTATGCCCCGGAAATCGACGTATTTTTATCCCAAGGTGCCGGTGGGTTTGGTCATGCACGCCATCGACCCCGGTGAGGAAGTCGGTCTTTAAAGACGGTTTCTGGTTTTCGGTCAGAAGATCTTGTATTATTTCATAGATAGAGATTGAGTTTGTTGCCAGACAAACTGAACTTGGTATGATGCCAAGACCTGAGGAACCGGTCCCACCGGATGAAACTCTGGAGCCATTCGGCCAGGGGCGGTTATGGGTTTTCCAAAAAAAACACGGGTATCGTTTTTCCCTGGACGCGGCGCTGCTGGCCGGCTTAACCCAACTGCGGACCGGAGAGCGGGTCATGGACCTGGGCGCGGGTTGCGGCATCGTCTCTCTCATGCTGGCCTGCCGGTTTCCTCTCTGTTCCCTGCTGGGTGTGGAAAGCCAGCCGGCGTTGGCGGCCCTGGCTGAGCGCAATGTCATCTTGAACGGCCTGGCGGGGCGCGTCGAAATCATGGCCGACGAGATGCAAAATCTCCCCCAGCATTTCCCCCCGGGATCCTTCGAAGTGGTAGTGAGCAATCCCCCGTACCGCCCCATAGGAAGCGGCCGCCTCAACCCGGTGGCCGAAAGGGCCATCGCCCGCCATGAACTGCACGGCTCCCTGGATCTGGTGGCCCAGACCGCCAACTATCTGCTGCCGGCGAGGGGACGGCTGGCCCTGATTTATCCGGCCTGGCGTCTGGTCCACCTGTGCGTGCGGCTGCGGTCCCACCACCTGGAGCCCAAAACCCTGCGCTTGATCCATTCCCGCCCGGGAGAGGAAGCCCGGCTGGTCTGGGTGGAAGCCCGGAAAGGCGGCCGGGAGGATTTGACGGTTTTGCCGCCCTTAATGGTATACCAGAGCCAGGGCGGTTATACGGCTGAAATGGAAGAGTTATTCAGCTTTTGAGTTATAGCGGCAGCAGAGGCCGTAGAGAAGTCCTTGCTTATAAGGAGCACTTTATATTAAAATATTCCTTATAAACAGTTACCGGGAAAACGGGGGTGGGTCATGTGGCGTCAATCGTTAAAAGGCCAGGTCGGCAACCCGACAGGTGACCAGGCCGAGAAGAAAAAGGGACGTATTTTAATTCTTGACCAGGATGACTGCACCTGTGATTTTCTCAGCTCCATCATCAAACTCATCGGTTTTGAATGCGAGATGGTTAAGAATGTGGAACAGGCGGTGGAACAGTTGGAAAAGACCGCTTTTGATCTGTTGATCACCGACCTGCGCCTGCCCAACAGCCAGCAGTTCCTGGAAGCCAGCCTGGAAAAGCATCCCCACTTGCAAACTATCATCATGGTCCACCGGCGACAGGTTTTCTATGAGGCCCTGCGCCTGCCCGGGGCCGCCTTTATTCAGAAACCCTTCAACTTCGACGACATCGTGGAGAAGATTCACCAGGCCATTCACCACCGGAGCCTGCAACAGGTGGAAACCCAGATCCAGCGCCTCCGCCATGAGATCTTCCGGTTCTAGGGCTGGCCTGAGTTTGCCTCCCAAGCCTAGAATCGTTGCCAAAAGTACTGTCTTGTTCACCCCTCACCCTGACCCTCTCCCTGCAAGGGGAGAGGGAAAATAAAGGACAAAACTTTTGGCAAACAGTATAACCTACTCTATGCCTGTTAGGCTGCGAAGAGTCGGATGTTAGCCCGGGTCACCAGCGGGTCCCTGCGGGGGGTGGACGGTTTCCTGGTGGAAGTGGAGGTGGACATCGCCTTTGGCATGCCGGCCTTTACCACCGTGGGCCTGCCGGAGATCGCGGTCAAAGAGAGCAAGGACCGGGTCAAGGCGGCCATCAAGAATTCGGGTTATCATTTTCCCGGGACCCGGGTGACTATCAATCTGGCACCGGCCGACGTCCGCAAAGACGGCACCGGTTTTGACCTGCCCATTGCCCTGGGACTGCTGGCGGCCCAGGGTCTGGCCCCCCAGGAAAATCTGGACCGCTATCTGCTGTATGGTGAGGTTTCCCTGGATGGACGTCTGAAGGCCACCCGGGGCGTGCTGCCGGTGGCCCTGGCCTGCCGCCAGGCAGGACTGGACGGGCTGATCATCCCCAAAGAAAATGCTTGTGAAGCCGCCGTGGTGCAGGACCTGGCGGTTTATGCGGCCCGGAGTCTGACGGAAGTGGTGGAATTTTTACGGGGGACCGTCGAGCTGACCCCGGAGCCGCCGCCCTCGCGGCAACTGCTGGCTGTCAAAGCCGAAGACATTGACTTTGCCGAGGTCAAGGGGCAGGAACAAGTAAAGCGGGCCATGGTCATCGCGGCGGCGGGCGGCCACAATATCCTGATGCTGGGCCCGCCCGGGTCGGGGAAGACGATGCTGGCCAAGCGGTTATCGACCATCCTGCCGCCTTTGACCTTTGAGGAGGCGATCGAAACCTCCAAGATCTACAGCATCATGGGCCTGCTGCCGCCGGGACAGGCCTTGCTTCCCACCCGGCCCTTCCGGCCGCCGCACCACACCGTCTCAGACGCCGGTCTGATCGGCGGGGGCCGCATCCCCCGGCCCGGGGAGGTCAGTCTGGCCCACAACGGCGTGCTTTTCCTGGATGAGCTGCCGGAATTCAAGCGCCAGGTCCTGGAAGTGCTGCGCCAGCCTTTGGAAGACGGCTACGTCACCATCTCCCGGGCCAGCAGTTCCCTGACCTACCCGGCCCGCTTTATGCTGGTGGCGGCCATGAACCCCTGCCCCTGCGGTTTCCTGGGCGACGCCAAGCGTCCCTGCCGCTGTTCCCCCAATCAGATCCGCACCTACCAGACCCGCATCTCGGGCCCGCTGCTGGACCGCATCGATATCCAGGTGCCGGTGCCGGCGGTGGCGTTCCAGGACCTGGCCTCGGGCCCGGACGGCGAAAGATCAGCCAGCCTGCAAGAGAAAGTGGTGGCCGCCCGCGCGGTCCAGACCCGCCGGTTAGCCGGCAGCCGGGCGCATTGCAATGCCCAGATGCCGCCCCGCCTGGTCAAACAGCATTGCCAGCTCCAACCCGAACCCCGCCAACTCCTGGAAAGGGCCATGGAGCGGCTGGGCTTGTCAGCCCGGGCCTACAACCGCATCCTGAAGATCTCCCGGACCATTGCCGATTTGGAGGGGGAGAAAGACATCCAGACGCCGCATCTGGCCGAGGCGATTCAGTACCGGAGTCTGGACCGGACGTTCGCGGCTTGAAATCAGGAAAGAGAGGCCAGGCCAGGCTCAGCGCGGTTTAGACTTACCCTACGAAAAAGCCTTCCCGCATAATAAAAAGCGTGCATGAAAAAAGAAAGCGGCCGGGTTATTTTCCGGCAACTTTTTTAATTTAGCGTATCTTATTAATATTACATTGCTATTATATTATTATGGCTTACTTTTCGCGCTCATTTCGCGGTAATTTCGCGCTTATTTCGCGCTGCTTTGGCGCGGCCTGGCGCCATCGCTTTGTTAACCGGGGAGCGAGGGCAGAAGGTTTGGGGCCGGCCGGGACGGCTTAGGCTCGGGTTGAGTCCGCCGCCACGAACCAGCCCGGACCGAAGACCGGAAGACCGGCCGCCATTTCCCACTTTTTCGGCAAAAAATTTATTTTCGGATAACTTATGGTAATTCATGGTAATATAGCCGATTACCTGTGAGATTTCCCGCCAATTTCCCACTTTTTTCCCGCTTCTTTCGAAAAAATTTTCGACGACAGACATCTTCATTGATTTTATTTAATATATTTCCTTTAGAGAGCGATTTTTGCGCTAATTTCGCGGTAATTTCGCGCTTGGTTCGCGCTGCTTTGGCGCGGTCTCGCGCCGTCGCTTTGTTAACCTGGGGGCGAGGGCAGAAGGTTGTGCCGGCCGGGACGGCTTCGGCTCGGGGCAAGTCCGCCGCCACGGAGCCAGCCCGGAACCGAAGACCGGGAGACCGGTCGCCATTCCCGCTTTAGGGTCAATAGTATAGATATTGGGCGAAAAAAAGAAAGCGCACCTGGAGACAGATGTCACGGAAAGGGAGACGGGGGAGGACCGAATATGGCGTGGAGTAAGAGGATAGCCCGAAGTGGCCAAGCCAAGCTGGGCAAACATGTCTTAGACGTGCCCAAGTAGCGCACCGGAGACTTGGGCACGAGGAGGGGAACCCGGACATTAGCGACATAATATAGGGAATGGGCTGAAAAAGACAGCGCACCTGAGACGGATGTCACGAAGAAGTGAGGTAAGGAAGGGATCGAACCGGAAGGCCCCCTCCTTTTTATTTGACATGTATGTATGATGTGCATACAATAAAGCCATGATCTACCAATGGGACTCTGAAAAGGCACTCTCCAATCGTCAGAAACATAGGATTGACTTTACTGATGCCATCGGAGTATTTGGAGATCCTTATGCCCTTACTATTGAAGACCCTGACGGCGAAGGTGAGCAACGTTTTATAACTTTAGGTCTGGATTTTCTAGGACATATTCTGGTAGTCGTCTACACCTATCGCGGGGATAAGATACGCCTCATATCCGCCCGCCCGGCCACTAAAAAGGAGATTAAAAATTATGAGAAAAGAATATGATTTCAGCCAGGCCAAACGAGGCCCGGTGGAGCAGATACAACCCGGCAAAACCCGGATCACCATCCGCCTAGATACCGACATTGTCGACTGGTTCCGGGACCAGGTGAACCAAAAGGGCGGCGGCAATTACCAGACCATGATCAACGATGCCCTACGGTCTTACATCCAACGGCAAGATGATCTCCTGGAAGAAACCCTGCGCCGGGTGATCCGGGAGGAGCTGCGGGTGGCCGAATAGCTTCGGTGCACTACCATGTAAATCTGCCGGAATAATAAATCGGGGATTAATATTTTAAGGGCAAGGCCATGACCACGGATGAACTGAGAGAGTATCTTCTCGAAAACACAGGATGCCACGGAATTAGATTTATCGGAATAGGGCATAACCGAACTGCCCCCGGAGATCGGCCACCTGGCCAACCTGCAGACACTTGACCTCAGGGATAATCAACTGAAGCCCTGCCGCCAGAGATCGCAGCTGGCCAACCTGCAGACACTTCAGCCTCTCTTACAATCAGCTTGCCGCCCTGTCGCCGGACATCGGCCAACTGGCCAACCTGCAGAAACTTTACCTCCATAACAATCAGCTCACGGCCCTACCGCCAGAGATCGGTCGACTGGCCAAGCTACAGGACACTTTACCTCGGGGGCAATCAGCTCACAGCCCTGCCACCGGAGATCGGCCAGCTTGGCCAACCTGCAGACACTTTGCCTCGGGAGGCAATCAGCTTACAGCGCTGCCCCCAGGAGATCTGGCCAACTGGCCAATCTTACAGACACTTGACCTTTCATAGCAATCAGCTCACGGCCCTGCCGATTCAGCAGATCTGGCCAACCTAGCCAACCTGCAAGAAACTTCACCTCGGGGAACAATCAGCTCACGGCCCTCGCCAACCGGAAATCTACAGGACCTTAATCTACGGACCAACATTGCCGATGAATCAGGCCTTGGCCTCTGGGAGCAATCAGCTCACGGCCCTGCCGCCGGAGATCGGCCAACCTGGCCAACCTGCAGAACTTGACCTCCAGGATTCAATCAGCTCACGGCCCTGCCCCCGGAGATCTGCGAGCTCGAGAATCTCAAAGAATTGGAAGTGGACTGGAACCCCCTGGAGAGGCCGCCGCTGGAGGTTGCCGTCAAGGGAATCGCGGCGATCCGGGAGTATTTCCGGCAGGTGGAGGTCCAGGGAACAGAACAACTGTTCGAAGCCAAGCTCATCATCGTGGGGGAGCCGGGGGCGGGGAAAACTTCCCTGGCACACAAAATCATCGAGCCACACTTTCAATTGAGGGAAGATGAAGCCTCAACCGAGGGTATGAACGTCACCACCTGGAATTTTCCGCTGGGGAAAGGAAAGTCTTTTCGGGTTAACATCTGGGATTTCGGCGGCCAGGAAATCTACCACGCCACCCACCAGTTTTTCCTCACCAAACGATCCCTGTATATCGTGTTAGCTGATGCCCGGGAGCAGAAAACCGACTTTTACTACTGGCTCAATGTCGTGGAACTTCTGAGCGACAACAGCCCCCTGCTCGTCATTCTCAATGAAAAGCAGGACCGCCGCTGGGAGATCAGTGAGCGCCAACTCCGGGGACAGTTCACCAATCTCAAGAAGATCTTGACCACCAACCTGAAAGACAACCGGGGTCTGGACCAGATTCTGGAGGAAATCAAATACCAGATGACCAGGCTGGCCCACGTGGGCGCAGCTCTCCCCAAGACCTGGGTCAAGGTGCGGGAGGCCCTGGAGAGCGACCCCCGAAACTATATGGATTTCCAGGAGTATCTGGCGATCTGCCAGCAGCACGGGTTCACCGAACTCCAGGACAAACTGCAGTTGAGCGGCTACCTGCACGACCTGGGGGTGTGCCTGCACTTCCAGGACGACCTGATTTTAAAGAATACCGTTATCTTGAAACCGGAATGGGGCACGGCGGCGGTCTATAAGGTGCTGGATAATCCACGAGTGATGGAAAATTTGGGACGATTCAACCAGTCTGATCTGGCGGATATCTGGAGCGGCCCGGAATACGTCAACCGCCAGGCTGAACTGCTGCAGCTCATGATCAGGTTCAAACTCTGCTATGAAATACGCGGCGCCCCAGGGAGTTATATCGCCCCCCAGCTCCTGACGAAAAACCAGCCAGACTATGACTGGGACGAGACCGGCAACCTGTTTTTGCGCTACACGTATGATTTTATGCCCAAAGGCATCCTGACGCGGTTCATCGTGGAGATGCACCGCCTGATAGCCGACCAAAACCTGGTCTGGCGGACCGGGGTGGTGCTGGAGAAGGATGGGGCCAAAGCCGAGGTGATGGAGCATTACGGCAGGACTACCATCCGGGTGGCGGGCCGACGCCCGCAGGACCTGCGGACCATCATTATGGACAGATTGGATGAGATCCACGATTCGTACCCGAGGCTGAAGGACAGGTATCAGAAGTTGGTTCCCTGTATCTGCAGCCAGTGCTTGAAGGCCCAGGAGCCGGGATTTCATCCCTTCGAGAAACTCAGGGATTTCCAAGCCAAAGGGATAAGAGAGAGGCAATGCCAGGAAAGCGGCGACATGGTGCTCGTGCAGGATTTATTGGACGAGGCAGGGGGAAGAGGAGGGAAGCAGACCAAAGGACGGCGCCGAGGTGTTCGTCAGTTACAGCCATAAAGATGCTAAATGGCTGGAACGGCTGCAGACGCATTTAAAGCCATTGGTGCGAGGCGGGGGCATCGATCTCTGGGACGACACGAGAATTAAACCGGGAATGGACTGGCAACGGGAGATCGAGGCGGCTCTGGCCGCCGCCAAAGTGGCGATTCTGCTTATCAGCGCCGATTTTCTGGCCTCAGATTTCATCGCCAACAACGAGCTGCCGAAAATTCTGGAAAAAGCCGAGAGAGGAGGGTGCCGGATTATTCCAGTTATTCTAACGCCGTGTCTTGTTAAAAATTTAGAGCCGCTGAGCAAGTTCCAGTCGATAAATCCCCCCGAAAGACCTTTGAGCCAGCTAAAAAAGGCAGAACAAGAAGAATTTTTGGTGAAGGTGGCGGAATCCTGTCGGGAACAGTAAAACCAGAGGGCGGCCAAGCGGGAGCTTGGCGGGACTATGGCGCTCCCAAGCTGGAGCTTGGGAACGAGGAGAACGGCGGGATGCGCTTCGCTTTCCCGCCCTACACATTAAAATCATAGCTCCCTGCCCTCACCCTTCCGGTTCAAAGGAGGTCTTGAAGGCGCCGCAGTGGGGGCAGCTCCAGGAGTTGGGAGGCTTCGAACTTAGTGCCGGGAGGGATATTGCCCATGGGGTCGCCTTCGCGGGATCGTAAACATAGCCACAGACGGTGCATTTATATTTTTGCATGTGACCTCCTCTTTTTTTTAGGAACGGTGAAGTTTAGCCGGCCGTAATTTTACTTTGCCCTTGCCCCCATTCCCTTAGCCGAATAAGTCTGCGTGGCTGCCAACACGCTCAAAGATAATGCTTTGATTCTGCGGATCGATTTTATAAATGAGCAGCAAATCGGGTCGGACATGACATTCCCGTCGTCCCTGCCAGTTGCCGATAAGCAGGTGATCCCGATATTTGGGGGGTAGGGAAATTTCAGCAATTAAGTTTCGGATGACGGTTTTCAATTCCTCCAGGGGCTGTCCGGAGCGCGGCAATCGTTTGATGTCTTTACCGAATTGTCGGGTATAAACTGGGCGGAGCATTACATTCCCAGTTTTTGGAAAAGATCATCGGCATCCCGACATGCCACCAGGTTCTTACCGGCATCGGTATCCTCGAAAGTTTGCCGGGTTGTCTGGTTAGGCAACCTGAGGGCGAACGGCAACCCCTGAGTAAGTTTGATCTGTTGATAGAAAAGGGTGATGGCCTGAGTAGTATTGAGTCCCAGTTTTTTAAGAATCTCCTCGACTTCTTCTTTTAACTGGGGTTCAATCCGGGCGTGGATGGTGGCAGATTTTGGCATGAGCCGAACCTCCAGGAAAGTTTTGGATTATTGTATCACAAATGAGATACAAATTACAGGGATTCTTACTGGGCATCAAGGTATTAGAAGGTGGACAAGCGAAGCTGGGCAAACATTTTAACGTGCCCAAGTACAACTTGGGCACGAGGAAATAAGGTAACGGTTTACACCGGATTGGTTTTGAAGGGGCGGGGTAACCCCGCCCCTACGATTCTCTTGCGAAAATTTGAAATCAGGCGGTCAAAGCCTTGATCTTTTCCTTGTGGCTCTTGAGTTTGGCCAGTTTTTCGGTGAGGGTCTGGACCTTCTCCTGCTCTTTGGCCACCACGTCGGCCGGGGCCTTGGCGACGAAGTCCTCGTTGGCCAGCTTGCGTTGGGCCGTGGTCAGGTCCTTGCCGATCTTGTCCAGTTCTTTGGTGAGGCGGCGGTCTTCTTCGGCATAGTCGATGAGGCCGGCCAGGGGCAGGTAAATTTCCACGTCCGCCACCACGGCCTTGGCCGCGGCCTGGGGGCGGTCGCCGGCAGGATTGAAGGCCAGGCCATCGACCTTGGCCAGGATTTCCAGGGACCTGGCATGGTGGCCCAGGGTGGCCAAAGCAGCCGCATTGGGGCTGTAGAACCGGATCGGGGCCCTGGTGCCCGGGGGGACATTCATTTCACCCCGGAGGTTTCTGATGGCGGTGATGACGGCCATGAGCAGAGTCATTTCGGCTTCGGCCGCGGGGTCCAGGAGTTCCGGTTGGGCCACGGGGAAGGGCGCCACCATAATGCTGCCCTGGGCGCCAGGCAGCTTGTGCCAGATTTCCTCGGTGACAAAGGGCATGAAGGGGTGCAGCAGCCTCAGCAGGGCGCTCAGGATTTCCTGCAGCACTTTCTGGGTGTGCCGCTTAATGGCTGGGTCCTGGCTGTCATACAACGCCGGTTTGATGAGCTCCAGGTACCAGTCGCAGAATTCGTGCCAGGCGAACTGATAGAGCTGGTGGGCGGCCTGGTCGAAATTATAGGAATCCAGGGCTTCGGCCACTCCCTGGCTGACCTGCTGCAGACGGCTGACGAGCCAGCGCTCCTCCACAGTGAGAGGGAGCGTATCTTGGGCAGCCGCGGCCGTATCGAAGTCGGCAAGGTTCATCAGGGTGAAACGGCTGGCATTCCAGATCTTGTTGACAAAATTGCGGTAGCCGGCGATGCGGTCCTCGGACAGGCGCACGTCCCGGCCCATGGCGGCAAAGGCGGCCAGGGAGAAGCGGAAGGCGTCGGTGCCGTACTGATCCATGACCTCGAGGGGATCGACCACGTTGCCCTTGGATTTGCTCATCTTCTGGCCTTCGGCGTCCCGGACCAGGGCGTGGATATAGACCTCCCGGAAGGGAACGTCCTTCGTAAAGTAGAGGCCCATCATCATCATGCGGGCCACCCAGAAAAAGAGGATGTCAAAACCGGTGATCAGGACGGAGGTGGGATAAAAGAGCTGCAGCTCCTTGGTCTGCTCCGGCCAGCCCAGGGTGGAAAAGGGCCACAGAGCCGAGGAAAACCAGGTGTCCAGGACGTCATCTTCCTGAAGCAGCTGCGACCCGCGGCACTTGGGGCATTCCGGGGGCGTCTGCCGGGAAACAATGACTTCGCCGCACTCCTGGCAGTTCCAGGCCGGGATGCGGTGGCCCCACCAGATCTGGCGGGAAATGCACCAATCCCGGATATTGTTCATCCACTCGAAGAAGGTCTTCTCCCACATGGCCGGGATGATGCGGATGCGCCCGTCGGTCACCGCGGCCATGGCCGCTTCGGCCAGGGGTTTGACCGCAACGAACCACTGTTTCGAGAGCATGGGCTCCACCACGGTCCGGCAGCGGTAACAGTGGCCGACGCCGTGGACGTATTTCTCCACTTTTTCCAGCAGGCCGTCGGCTTTCAGGTCCTTGACGATTTTGTCCCGGCAGGCGAAGCGGTCCAGGCCGTGGTACTGTACCGGCTGCTTCGGTCATGCGGCCCCGATCGTCGATGACCCGGATCGACGGCAGGTTATGCCGGGCGCCGAGGTGAAAGTCGTTGAGATCATGGGCCGGGGTGACTTTGAGGGCGCCGGTGCCGAATTCCATATCCACATAGTCATCGGTGATCACCGGGATTTTGCGGCCCAAGACCGGCAGCAGCACGTGAGCCCCGTGGAATTTGGTATAACGGGGGTCGCTGGGGTTGATGGCCACCGCGGTATCGCCCAACAGGTCTCCGGCCGGGTGGTGGCCACGGTAAGATGGCTGCCATTATCGGCTAAGAGGATATTTGATATAGTAGAGGTAACTGTCTTTGGTCTCGTGCTCCACTTCCAGATCGGCCAGGGCAGTCTGACAGCGGGGGCACCAATTGATAATGTAGTCCCCTTTGTAAATCAAACCGTCTTCATAGAGGCGGACAAAGACCTCCCGCACCGCCGCGGATAGACCGGCGTCCATGGTAAAGCGTTCCCGGCTCCAGTCACAGGAGCAGCCCAGGCGCTTGAGTTGGCTGATGATGCGGCCGCCGGACTCTTCTTTCCACTGCCAGACCCGCTTAATAAAGGCTTCCCGGCCCACCTGGTGGCGATCCTTGCCCTCGGCGGCCAGCATGCGTTCCACCACGTTCTGGGTGGCGATGCCGGCGTGGTCGGTGCCGGGCATCCAGAGGGCATTGTAGCCTTGCATCCGTTTGGCGCGGATGAGGATGTCCTGCATGGTGTTGTTGAGAGCATGGCCCATATGCAGGGAACCGGTAATATTCGGAGGCGGGATGACTAGGCTGTAGGGCGGGCGATTGCTGTTAGCATCGGCCCGAAACAGGGAATTGGCCTCCCAGTAGTCATACCATTTTTGCTCAATTTCACTTGGATTATAAACCTTCTCCAACGGCTCCGACATGTAGGTTCTCCTGGATGGGCGCCGACCCCTAGCGATGGCGGCAGGTGCTGCCTGGCCCGGACGCGTGGTCAACTCATCAAGGCATCTAGGCAAAAAGATAATAGGCAAAGAAGGAAGATGGAGCCACCGCCTCTCACTTCATTGCCTATCCGAATAGTTTCACTTTTCGTATGGGTTAGCGTTGATCAGTTTGTTGAATTATTTTCCGACTTTAAAAAATCACCCCGAAAACAAAGACACTCGGGGGCAAAATATATTTTTGGAAGTACACCACAAGGCGACGCCGGTGTCAAGGGATTTCAGGTGGGTCCACCCACATTTGAACTTCTTGACAAAGAAGCGGGAAATTTGATATGACCAACTGGTCACATAGAGAAACATTAGCCCATGACCGAAATCGTCCGCCCCACTTTTCTGAATCTTCCCGAAGCCAAGCAGGCCCGTATCATCGAGGCCGCCTTGGCGGAATTCGCCGATAAAGGCTACCCTCAGGCCAGCCTCAATGTTATTGTGGCCCGCTCCGGGATCGCTAAAGGGTCATTATATCAATATTTTACCGATAAGACAGGTATTTTTTTATATATCTTCGATTTTGCCATTTCGGTGGTCAGGCGCATTCTGGTGCAGGTAAAAGAGAGCACTCGGGAAGAGGATTTCTTCGCCCGCCTGGAAAAATCCCTGCTGGCCGGAGTGGCCTTTATCAAGGCGGCATCCCAAAATTTATGGAATTTATCTGAAAATCCTGTTCGACCAGCAGGTCCCCCAAAGACAGGAACTGCTCCAGGCAGTGCGTCAGTTCGCGGCGGAATATCTGCAATCACTGCTGCGCCAGGGTCTGGCGCGGGGAGAACTGCGGCCGGATCTGCCGCTGGCGACCACCACTTTTTTTCTGGACGCCCTGCTGGACCGGTTTCTGCAGGCTGTCAGCGTCCCGGCTTTTGATGTGGCTTTGGGGTTGGACCGGGCCGGGGAGGAGGAGTTAGGCCAACGGGTCAGGGAATTGATGGATATTTTACGGCATGGTTTAGCAGCGGCGGGAAATATGGTGGGCCGGGCCCACCCGACGATTTGAACTTTGAACTTTGAATGAGGATTTAGCATGGGCGGCAATGGTTTTTTTAAAGATCCGAAATTAATTCCCATCCATGAGAAGGTGCTGGCCCAGGAGCGTCTAGCTTTCGAGGATGGCCTGGCCCTGTATCGCAGCGCCGATCTCTTGAGCGTGGGTTATCTGGCCAATATTGTCCGGGAGCGGCGGCACGGCAATAAAGCCTATTACATCATTAATCAGCACCTCAATTATTCCAATATCTGCATCAATGGCTGTAAATTCTGCGCCTTCGGGAAAAAGGCCGACGACCCGCTGGCCTACGAGATGAGTCTGGAGCAGATTTTCGACAAAGTAAGGGAACGTTTGGCCGACCCCATTACCGAAATCCATATTGTTGGGGGGTTGCATCCCGATTTGCCATTCTCCTATTACCTGGAGATGTTGCGGGGCATCAAGGCTCTGCGGCCCACAGTCCATTTACAGGCCTTCACCGCGGTGGAAATATTTCACCTGGCCGGCATTGCCGGTTTAGGCGTGGCCGAAACCCTGGCGGCTTTGCAGGAGGCCGGCCTGGGCTCGCTGCCGGGAGGCGGGGCCGAAGTCTTCAGCCCCCGCATCCGCGAGAATTTATGTGCCAAGAAGCTTTCCCCCGAGGGCTGGCTGGAAGTCTGTCAGATGGCGCATCGCCAAGGGCTGAACACCAACGCCACCATGCTTTACGGCCATCAGGAAACCCTGGAAGAAAGGGTGGATCACCTGATGAAGCTGCGGGCCGCCCAGGATGAAACCGGGGGCTTCCTAACCTTCATCCCGCTGGCCTTTCACTCCGCCAACACCGAGTTGCCCGGGCTGCCGGAAACCACCGGTTTTGACGACTTGAAAAATCTGGCGGTGTCCCGCCTGATGTTAGACAACTTTCCCCACATCAAGGCCTTCTGGATCATGGTGGGACCGAAAATTGCCCAACTGGCCCTGGCCTTCGGGGCCGACGACATCGACGGCACCGTCATCGAAGAGCGCATCACCCACATGGCCGGGGCGCAGACGGCCCAGGGGCTCACCCGTCAGGAGCTGCACCATCTGATCCGGGAGGCGGGCCGGGAGCCGGTGGAACGGGACACGCTGTATAATGTCATCAGCCATTAAGTCAGATAGTTATTGCCTTATTCTGTTCACCCCTCACCCTGACCCTCTCCCCGCAAAGGGGAGAGGGGAAAATGCTAAAGTTTTATGTCGTTAGAAGGAAAAATTATCTCCGGGGCCAGGCTGACCCCTGATGAAGCCATGGGGTTATGGGACCTGGATATCCTGACTTTGGGGCGCTGGGCGAATTTTGCCCGGCGCCGGCGGCATCCCGAAGCGCGGGTGACCTATGTGGTGGACCGGAATGTCAACTACACGAATATCTGCCTTTCGGGCTGCCGCTTCTGCGCTTTTTTCCGGCCACCCGGACACGCCGAGGGCTACGTGCTGTCCTGGGAGGAACTGGCCCGGAAGCTGGAAGAGACCCTGGCTCTGGGGGGGACCGGCATTCTGTTGCAGGGCGGCCTCAACCCTGACCTGCCCTTTCCCTATTACGAAGAACTGGTCCGGTTCATCCGGCGCGCCGGATTGCAGGTGCATGGCTTTTCCCCTCCGGAGATCGTTTTTTTTGCCCAAACGTTCCACCTGACCATTGCCGACGTTATCCGGCGTCTCGAGCGCGGCCGGCCTGGGCTCCATACCCGGGGGCGGCGCCGAAATTCTGGTGGATCGGGTCCGGGCAGACCTGGCCCCGCATAAATGCTCCACGCACCAATGGCTGGAGGTTATGGAAACAGCCCACACTTTAGGACTACGCACCACCGCCACCATGATGTTCGGCCACGTGGAAACCAGGGCGGAGCGGCTGGAACACCTGCTGCGGCTCCGGGAAGTGCAGGACCGCACCGGAGGATTCACCGCTTTCATCCCCTGGAGTTTCCAACCCGGGGGCACGGCCCTGGGGGGCGTCACCGCCGATGTGGTGGATTATCTCAAAACCCTGGCCATCTCCCGGCTGGTGCTGGACAATTTTGCCAATGTGCAGGTTTCCTGGGTCACCCAGGGGGCTAAGGTCGCCCAGATTGCCTTGGAATTCGGGGCCAACGACTTCGGCTCCACTATGATCGAAGAAAATGTGGTGGCGGCCACCGGGGTGGGCTTCCGCCTGAGCCGGGAGGAGATTGTCCGGCAGATCAAGGACGCGGGTTACGAGGCCCGGCAACGGGATCATCTCTATAGACTGCTCTAAAGGAGGTCTTATGGCCGGCAAAAAGATTTTGCTGCCAAGACCAAAGCTGGCTATCATCGCCCGGGTCGGGGCGCATCAGGATTTTCTGGGCCTCGGTCTGCCAGGGCACCACACTGAGAGCTACGATACCCCCTTTGGCCGCAGCAATCCGGTGCATCTGTTTGCCCAAGGGGATATTCCCTTTGCGGTGCTGTCCCGGCATGGTGAGGCCGGATACCAGGTCTCCGCCCCTTTTGTCAACGACCGGGCCAACCTGTATGCCTTGAAGGCCCTGGGGGTGGAAAAGATCCTGGCCTGGTGCGCCCCGGGAGCCATCAATGAGGCCATGGCGCCGGGAGATCTGGTAATTCCCCATGATATTCTGGATGAAGGGCGCCAGCAGCCCTATACTTTTTTTCCTAACCGGGGCCCGGGGTTTGTCCGCCAGAATCCGGTTTTTTGCCCGGAGTTACGGCAAAGCGTGATCCAAACCCTGGCGGGCGGGCCTATCCCGGTACATTCCGGCCGGGGTCTACACCGCCACTACCGGCCCCCGTCTGGAAACTCCGGCGGAAATCCGTAAATATAAGCTTCTGGGCGGCGATCTGGTGGGCATGACCCTGGTGCCCGAGGTCTTTTTGGCCCGGGAGCTGGAACTGTGCTACGCCGCGGTCTGTTACGTGGTCAATTATGCCGAAGGGGTCAAAGACCGCCCCTATCAGCCGGGGATTTTGTTCGAAGGTCTGGCCACGCCCCAGGAAATCCAGCGGGTCAAAGAGGTGGAAGCTGCCTTTGCCGAAATCGTTCTGAAAATCCTGCCGGAACTGGTCGAGACGTCCAGACAATGTCCCTGCCCCTGGCTTATGGAACGTTACCGTCAGCGGGGAGATCTTGGTCCCGACTGGCACGAGTGGTTCACCTAATGGAGAGTTCCGAGTTCCGGGTTCGAGATTATAAAGACTTGGCAGGGGATTCTGTGTCGGCTTATTTTTTGATTTCAATGAAAATTAGAGCATGATGATTTTCTGATGACGAACCGACCTTTGATAATCCATCAGGCTAAGTGGGTAGTCCCGGTTGATGGCCCGGTGCTGGCAGACGGCGCTGTCGCCGTGGCTGGGGACCGGATTGTCGAGGTGGGACCGGCGGCGGCGATACGGCAAAACTACCAGACCAGCGGCTTGGGGGCCGACGAGATCGTTTATTATGATCACGGCGAGGGGGCTATTATTCCGGCTCTGGTCAACGCCCACGTGCATCTGGAGTTCAGCGGATTGCGCCATGCCATCGCCCCCCAGGAAGGCCTGCCGGCTTGGCTGCAAGAGGCCATTGACGGTTATCGCGCCCTGACACCAGGTGAGATTGATCAGGGTATCCAGCCATGGCATTACTGAAATGCGGCGCTTTGGCGCCATTTTGGCGGCTGAGGTCAGTAATACCGGTCGAAGTTTACCCCTTCTGGGAAATAGCGGCCTGGAATACCATTATTTTTATGAATGCCTGGGGTTTGATCTGCTTGCCGAAACCGCATTGCCTGATGACTTTCCCTTTTTGGCTCAGGAGGCGTTCGACTCTCAGTCGGTGAGCGCTGCAGCCCATGCCCCCTACTCTGTCTCCGCGCCGCTGTTTCGCCGTATCAAGGCCTGGAACCGCGGCCGGGGACGTGTCACCAGCGTCCACCTGGCGGAGTCTTGGGAGGAGATTCACTTTTTGCAGCAGGGTAATGGCTCGTTCCAGGAACTGCTGACCCGACGGGGGCGCTGGTTTGAAGGCTTTGCCGCTCCCGGCTGTTCACCGGCGGTCTATCTGGACCGGCTGGGGTTCTGGGATGAGCAGACCCTGGCGGTGCACGGAGTGTGGCTGGACGCCCAGGACCGGGAGCTCTTGGCCCGGCGGGGTGTTTGGCTGGCCCTCTGTCCTCGTTCCAATCTTCATACCGGGGCTGGTTTTCCGGATGTCCCGGCTCTGCTCAAGGCTGGCCTCAGGCTGGCCCTGGGGAGCGATTCCCTGGCCAGCAATCAGGACTTTAACCTCTTTCAAGAAATCAAGGTGTTGCAGGAACGCTTTCCCGAGCTGCAGCTGTCTGACCTCTTGAGTATGGCGACCATACACGGAGCGGCAGCCTTAAATCGCGCTCAAGATTTTGGCAGCCTCACCCCCGGGAAAAAAGCCGCTCTCCTGTTTTTGCCCATTCCGACTGGGGCGCCGCTGTGGCCGGGGCTAGTGGATTCCGGGGTGCAAGGTCGGATATTTTGGCTCACCTCCCAAGGTAAGGAGTTCCCGGATGGAGCCTAAACCGCGGTTAGGGCGGATTCGCTATATCAATGTTTTGCCCATTTATTACGCCATTGACCAGGCTCTAGTGGCGAATGGTTTCCATATGGTATCGGGGACCCCGGCGGAACTTAATTGCCAGTTGCGTCAGGGCCGGTTGGATGTCAGCGCTATTTCTTCTTATGAATATGGCCGGCACTGCGACAATTATGTGTTGTTGCCCCAGCTCTCCATTTCCACCCGGGGGGATGTGGGCAGCGTCCTGTTTTTCAGCCGCCTGCCCTTTCATCGTCTGTCCGGGAAAGAGGTGCTGCTCAGCGCCGGCTCGGCCACCTCGACGGCGCTGGTGAAAATCGTCCTGGCGGAGTTGTACGGCGCCAGGCCCCTGTACCGGGTGGGTCCGGTCACCGACCAATTCACCGACGGCTGTTACGGCATGCTGGCCATCGGCGACGAGGCCCTGCGCCTCAAAACCAGGGGCTGCTACCCGTATTTCCTGGATCTGGGCCGGGCCTGGCATGAACTTACCGGCCGGCCGTTTGTGTTTGGCGTCTGGGCGGCGCGCCGGGATTATTTCGAAAAACAGACGGCAACAGTCTATTACCTCCACCGGACCTTGCTGGCTGCCAAGGCCCTGGGATTAAATTCCATGGCCGAGATCTGTCGTCAGGCGGCCGCGGTGGTGCCCATGCCCTTGGAGGAGCTGGCAGCCTATTTCCAGCGCCTGGATTACAACTTGGACGCCGGCCAACAGGAAGGGCTGGAGGCATTTTTCAAATACCTGTATAAATTTGGGGAATTCCAGGAGCTGCCGCAGTTGCGGTTTATTTAAAGGAGGCCAAGCAGGAGCTTGGCAGATAGTTACCCGCGCCCAAGGACAATTTGGGCCCGAAATGAAAAACCCTTTCTTACCGACCCGGAGGTCGGGGCTACCAGAAATTATAGTGGACAGTGCCTGCCTTATTGGATTTTTTACTTTGAACTTATCACTTTGAACAAGGATCTTTCTTATGGGCTACGATAGCCTGCAAAAATTTATCCAGGTTTTGGAAAAACAGGGCGAATTAAAGCGCCTTACCGAGCCGTTGAGCCCTAATCTGGAAATTACCGAGGTCACCGACCGGGTCAGTAAAATGGGCGGCCCGGCCCTGCTGTTTGAAAACGTGCCGGGATACGACATGCCGGTGCTCATGAACGCCTTCGGCTCCATGAAGCGCATGTGCTTATCCCTGGAAGTCGATAATCTGGAAGAAATTGCTACCGAAATTTTGAGTTTTCTGGAAGCGGAAGCGCCGGATACCCTCTTTAAAAAACTGAAATTAATTCCCAAACTCCGGCGGCTGGCCAACATCTTTCCGAAGACCGTCAGTCGGGCCCCCTGTCAAGAAATAGTTTTGCAGGGTGAGGAGGTGGATTTGAGCAAAATTCCGGTGCTCACCTGCTGGCCCCTGGACGGCGGGCCTTTCATCACCCTGCCGGTGGTGATCACCCACCACCCGGAGACCGGCAAGCGTAATGTGGGTATGTACCGGCTCCAGGTCTATGACCGGAATACCACCGGCATGCACTGGCACACGCACAAGGGCGGCGCCGCCCACTACCGGGTGGCGGAGCAGCGGGGCGAGCGGCTGCCGGCCGCGGTGGCCATCGGGCCGGACCCGGCCGTGACGTATGCTGCCACGGCGCCTTTACCGGATGACCTGGATGAAATGCTCTTTGCCGGTTTTCTCCGCCAGGAGCCGGTGGAACTGGTGCAGTGCGTGTCGGTGCCCCTCCAGGTGCCGGCTGCCTCGCAAATTGTCCTGGAGGGCTACATCGAACCGGGCGAGCGCCGGGTTGAAGGCCCCTTCGGGGACCATACCGGCTATTACTCCCTGGCTGACGAATATCCGGTCTTTCATGTCACCACCCTGACCCGGCGACGGGAGCCCATCTACCCGGCCACCATTGTGGGCCGGCCGCCCATGGAAGACTGTTTCATGGCCAAGGCCACGGAGCGCATCTTTCTGCCCCTTATTAAAAAAACTTTGCCGGAAATTGTGGACATGAACCTGCCGGTGGAAGGGGTGTTTCACAACCTGGCTTTCATCTCCATCGACAAGCGTTATCCGGGCCATGCCCGGAAGGTCATGCACGCCCTCTGGGGGCTGGGTCAGATGATGTTCACAAAAATCATCGTCATTTACGATAAGGAAGTAGATGTCCAGGATCTGGGACACGTTATCTGGCGGTTGGGGAACAATGTTGATCCCCGCCGGGACGTGGTGTTTGTGGACGGGCCGGTGGACGCCCTGGACCACGCCTCCCCCCTGCCCCACTATGGCTCCAAAATGGGTATCGATGCCACCCGGAAGTGGCCGGAAGAGGGCTTCAATCGGGATTGGCCCGAGGTTATCGACATGGATGCCGGGGTTAAAAGCAAAGTGGATCTGATCTGGCAACGGCTGGGGCTGGATAAAACCCGTTAAGCGACAGATAAAAGACTTCAAGCAGCCTGAAAGATCTGCCGATACACTAATCGGCTTAGGGATACGATTTTTGCAGGAAAACCAGAGATTTTTCACCCAGGTCAAAATACTGCTCGAGATGATCAAGATCGAGCATACCATTTTTGCCCTGCCCTTTGCTTTTATGGGGGCTTTACTGGCCGCCCGGGGATTGCCCACGACCCGCCAGGCTTTTTTTATCCTCCTGGCTATGGTGGGGGCCCGGAGTGCAGCCATGGCTTTTAACCGGCTCGTAGATTGGCGCTATGACGCCCTCAATCCCCGGACTGCCAACCGGGCCCTGCCCCAGGGATTAATCAGCCGGGGGGCCACCAAGGTCTTTATCGGAGCCAGTGCTTTGCTCTTCTTTTATGCGGCTTCCCAGTTGAACGGTTTAAGCTTGGTCCTTTCTCCCCTGGCCCTGGGGGTAGTGTGCTTTTATTCCTACACCAAGCGCTTCACCTGGGCCTCGCACCTGGTTCTGGGGGCCAGCCTGGCCATTGCCCCCGCGGCGGGTTGGATCGCCGTGCAGGGAGATATTCGAGGACTGCCGCTGTTTTTGTCTTTGACGGTGTTGCTGTGGGTCGCCGGTTTTGATATCCTTTATGCCTTGCAAGATGAAGATTTTGACCGGGGCGTGGGTTTACATTCCCTCCCCCGTCGCTTGGGGCGGGTCCGAGCCATGCACCTGGCCGCCTGGTTGCATGCCGGGGCCGGTCTGGGTTTTATTGGGGTGGGGTGGCTGGGTGGTTTGGGACCGATTTATTTCGGGGCGGCGGGGCTGGCCGCCCTGCTGCTCCTGGTGGAACACGCGCTGCTCTCACCCCGGGATTTGACCCGTCTCAACCATGCTTTTTTCACCATGAACGGTTTAGTTGGCCTCGTCCTGGGAGTGGCGACGCTCTTCAGCGTTTGGCCCTAACCGGATAAAATCAGGTTATCCGGCGAATATGCAGGTTTTTTTTATGCAGTCATAACTTTCTGCTTGACAACATCTTGACTTTGGCCATAAAATGCCCGTAATGGAAAATGTCAGGCGCATATCCTTTGCCTACTATGGTAAGGATGGCCTTTAAGGGAGGAGGTGTAAGGGGGAAAACACAGCCTGCGTAGTAGTAGTATTTTTCATTTCATAATAATTAATATTTAAGGGGGGAAAACATGAAAAAGGGGAAAATGATTTGGCTGGCGGTAATTGCCGCCTTGGTACTGGTCCCGGCCATGGCTTGGGCCCAAGCTAAGACACCAACATCAAAGGTAGCCTCGGAACCATCATTTTTTGTGGAAATTTACACAGGTGGTGGTGCAGGCATGAACAGCAGTGATATTTTGAGGTCCGTCAGCGCCCCAGGTCTAAACATTAACACCGATTTACCGGGAGGCATCGATATTTATGTCCAGGGAGGCATGAAATTCGGCTACTGGTTTACTCCCTATGGGACCTATGCCGCCAGCTGGTACTCAGACTGGATGAAGTATATCGGCTTTATCACCGATATTAGTTATCATAAGCTGAGCTTTGGCAATCAAACAGGTACCTGGAATATCCCGGGTGCTAACGGCACCTTGAGTTTTGATGGCAACGGCGGCCTCGCTACCTGGGCCTTTATGTTCGCCGGTCGGTATGGCTTCTTTCAGGATAGCGAAGTGCCTTTCGGTCGCTTACAGCCTTATATTGCTGTCGGCCCGGCGATTTTCTTCTCTTCCCAAAGGCCCAGCATCAATATCAATGCTCCCGGGGGAGCGGTATTTGGAATCCAACCTGGGTTTAAAGATTCCACCAACGTGGGTCTGGCCGCGGAGTTGGGCGCCCGCTATATGATCACCAAGGCCATTTCAGTGGATGCCTCTTTTAAATACCGTTATTTTTCACCGTCCTACAACTATGGTGGTTTTATCGGGGCAACCCCAGTTACCATGAATTCTAAGCCTGATTTCAACCTGTTTTCCGGACAATTAGGCGTGGCGTATCACTTCTAAGAACCTTAGAAGTTGTAACGAGTTAAGGCGGCCCCTGCGGCCGCCTTTTCTTTTTAGGAGCTTATTTGCTCAGCAGATCAGACCCATACCCAAGAGGTGGTCATGAAAACGACTACTTTGTTTAAAAAATACCTCCGGGCCGAAGCCATTCTCCTGCTCCCGGTGGTGCATGACGCTTTGTGCGCCAGAATCGCGGCCGTAACCGGTTTTCAGGCCCTGGCCGTGGGTGGTTACGCCGGCAGCGCCACCTTACTGGGCCAACCCGATGTGTCGTTATTGACCCTCACGGAAATGGCCGACTATGCCGGTCGGATTGCCGACGCCTCCGGCCTTCCCCTGCTGGTGGATGGCGACACCGGCCACGGCAATGTCACCAATGTCATCCGGACGGTAAAGCTCTTAGAAAAGGCGGGAGCCGCAGCCATCCTCCTGGAGGACCAGGTTTTTCCCAAGCGCTGCGGCCACATGTCCGGGAAGCAGGTTATCGCCGCCGACGACATGATCGCCAAGCTCAAAGCCGCCTTGGATGCCCGGCAGGATCCGGATCTGGTGATCGCCGCCCGCACCGACGTCCTGGCTTTGCAAGGGGTGTCGGCGGCCATCGACCGTGCTTGTCTCTACCAGGAAACAGGGGCCGACTTAATCTTTGTGGAGGCCCCGGAAACCGTGGAGCAGTTGCGCCGTCTAACCGCTGAAATTAAAGCCCCGTTGTTGGCCAACCTGATTCCCGGCGGCCAAACCCCCTTGCTCCCCGCCCGGGAACTTCAGGATATGGGATTCGCCGCCGTCGCCTTCCCTACCGTCAATACCTATGTTATTGCCAAAGCCGTGCAAGAGAGTTTTGCCAGTCTCAAAACCACCGGTAGCCTCGACGGACTTTTGGATCAGATGCTACACTTTGAAGAATTCAATAATTTGGTGGGGTTATCACAACTACGGGCTACGGAAGCGCATTACTACCGGGATCTGGTTAAGAACTCCTTATAACAATCCACCCTTAGCCTCGCACCTCTGTGGGATTCCAGGCGCAGATGAGGATGGCAAAGGCGCTGGTTTTGAGATGGGCAGTTGAGGCCGGATTTTCTCTCTTTTTGTTATTTGCCTCAGCTTCGCAGACATGCTATATGGAACATGATGATGACGAGATCTTTTCTGAAATTGTACCATCGTTATATGAAACTCCATCAGGAGTTAATCACTCCTTCCCCATCCTGTCGTCTGCTAGTTCACACCTGGTTGATCCTCTCTGTTGGAGCTTTACTATGCTCTCCGGCCGGTTGTGGTGGCGGTAAGCCCGAGGCTCCGCCGCACCCGACGGCGCCGGTGTCAGTAGCGTCAGTAGAGCAAAAAACCATGCCACTGGAGCTCAAGGCCATCGGCAATGTGGAGGCCTTTTCCACGGTTCAGGTAAAGTCCCAGGTGGAGGGCGAGGTCAGTAAAGTTCACTTTCGAGAAGGCCAGGAAGTAAAGAAAGGCGAATGGCTCTTTACCATCGACCCCCGGCCTTTTGAAGCCCTTCTGCAGCAAGCCCGGGCGAATCTGGCCAGGGACCAGGCCCTGCTGGAAAACGCCAGGAAGGACGCCCGGCGATACGAGGCCCTGATCCAGCAGAAACTGGTGAGCACCGGGGAGTATGAGCAGTTTGCCACCAAGGCTGCTTCGCTGGAGGCCACGGTGAAGGCCGCCGCCGCCGCCGTGGAAAACGCCCGCCTGAAACTGGAATATACCGCCATCCGTTCGCCCATCGACGGCAAGACCGGCGATCTCCTGATCAATCAGGGCAATCTGGTGAAAGCCAATGATGAGAAAGCGATTTTGGTGGTCATCAAGCAGATCGTCCCCATCTATGTGACCTTTACCTTGCCGGAACACAATCTGCCGGAAATCAAAAAATATATGGCTCAGCGGCAACTCCGGGTGGAAGTGGCCATCCCACCTGCAGAACAATACCGGTCTGCGGGAGAGCTTGCCTTTGTAGACAACAAAGTGGATCAGGCCACCGGCACGATTCAACTCAAAGCCATCTTCAAAAATCAGGATCGAACGCTGTGGCCGGGCCAATTTGTCAATGTCGGCCTGGTTCTGACCGAGCAGCCCGATGCCTTGGTGATTCCTGTCCAAGCCCTGCAGGTGGGACAGCAGGGTAATTATGTTTATGTGATTAAGCCGGACCAGACTGCAGACCCCCGGCCCGTGCAGCTCGACCGCACCGCCAATGGCCTGGCCGTGATCAAATCAGGCCTTAAACCCGGGGAACAGGTGGTCACCGACGGCCAACTCCGGCTCTTTCCCGGCGCCAAAGTGGAAATCAAAGGGACCCCGGGATTACGCCCGCCAGGAGAAAGAGCCTCGTGAATCTGGCCGAGCCTTTCATCCGCCGGCCGGTCATGACCACCCTGGTCATGCTGGCTATTTTATTGGCCGGGCTTATGGGCTACCGGTCCCTGCCGGTAAGTGAACTCCCTAATGTCGATTTCCCCACCATCCAGGTGACGGCCTCGCTCCCCGGAGCCTCTCCCGAAACCATGGCCGCCGCCGTGGCTACCCCCCTGGAAAAACAGTTTGCCACCATTGCCGGCATCGATTCCATGACCTCCACCAGTGCGTTGGGGAGCACCCGCATCACGGTGCAGTTTAATTTGAACCGTGATATTGACGCGGCGGCGTTAGATATCCAGGCGGCCATCTCCCAAACCCTGGGGCAGTTGCCCAAAGATATGCCCAGCCCGCCTGTTTTTACCAAGGTCAACCCCGCGGACTTCCCCATTCTCTACCTGGCCCTGAGTTCACCTACCCTGCCGTTATCCACGGTGGATGAATACGGCCAGACGTATATGTCCCAGCGCATCTCCATGATCAGCGGTGTGGCTCAGGTACTGGTGTATGGAGCGCAAAAATATGCTGTGCGGGTGCAGTTGGACCCCTATGCCCTGGCCAGCCGGGGCATAGGCATCGATGAAGTGCAAAAGGCAATTGCGGCGGGAAATGTTAATCTTCCCACCGGCACCATTGATAAGGCAGCTCAGTCCTTCACTATCAAGGCCAGCGGCCAATTACTGGACGCCGCCGCCTATCGCCCTTTGATCGTCGCCTACCGCAACGGCAAACCGGTGCGGTTGGACGAAATAGGTGAGATCAAAGACAGCGTTCAAACGGAACGGGTGGCCACTTGGTACAATCAAACCAGAGCCATCGTCCTGGCTATCAAACGCCAGCCTGGCACCAATACGGTGGAAGTGGCGGAAAATGTCAAAAAACTGCTCCCCAGCTTCAGGGCGCAGTTACCTGCGGCCATCAGCCTGAATGTCCTCTATGACCGGTCCGTTTCCATTCAGGAATCGATCCACGATGTCCAGTTTACTTTAGTTATTACCGTTTGCCTGGTCATCCTGGTGATCTTCCTCTTCTTGCGTAATATCTCGGCTACGGTGATTCCGAGTCTGGCGGTACCAATGTCTATTGTGGGGACCTTTGCCGCCATGCACCTGTTGGGTTTCAGTCTGGATAACCTCTCCCTCATGGCCCTCACTCTGAGCGTGGGCTTCGTGGTGGATGACGCCATCGTCATGCTGGAAAATATCGTCCGCCATCAAGAAATGGGGAAAGACACCCTGAGTGCCACCTTTGCTGGCTCCAAGGAAATTGCCTTCACCATTCTCTCCATGACCCTATCTTTGGCTGCGGTTTTTATTCCGGTCCTTTTCATGGGCGGCGTGGTCGGACGTCTGCTTAATGAATTTGCCGTCGTCATCTCGGTGGCCATCTTGATCTCCGGGTTTATCTCCCTGTCACTGACGCCCATGCTATGTTCCCGCTTTTTAAAGCCGCCCGGCAAGGCCAGACATGGCCGGTTCTATCAATTTTTCGAGCGCTTTTTTGATGGCCTGCTCCGGGGTTACGATTGGAGTCTGCAGAAAGTTTTGCGACATCGCCGCGCCACGATGGTGGTCTTCTGGCTGGTCCTGATCCTCACCGGTTACCTGTTCATGGCCATTCCCAAAGGGTTCCTGCCGGATCAGGACACGGGCCAGATTTTTACCTTTACCGAAGGGCCCCAGGATAGCTCCTTTGATAACATGGTGCGGCACCAGAAGGAGTTGGCCGCCATTATCGGGAAAAACCCGTTTATAGCCTCATCTATGTCTTTTGTGGGTGCCGGCGGCACCAATATGACGGTCAACTCGGGCATCATTATTGCCCGATTTAAACCCAGGTCCGAGCGCCCGCATGTCAATCAGATCCTGCAGGACCTGAGACCGCAGTTGGCCCAGGTGACCGGTATCAGAGCCTTTATGCAGGTGCCGCCGTCCATCCGCATCGGCGGCCAGTTAACCAAAAGCCCCTACCAATTTACCCTGCAATCGGCCGATATGGACGAACTCTACCGCTGGGCCCCCAAAATTGAAGAGCGGATGCGGCAGTTAGAGGGATTCACCGATGTCAACAGCGATCTGCAGCTTAACAGTCCCGAAATCTTGGTAGCCATAGATCGAGATAAGGCCTCAGCTTTAGGCGTCAGTGCCGAACAACTTGAAAATGCCCTGGCCAATGCTTACGGCTCCCGGCAGGTTTCCACCATTTACACCCCCACGAATCAATACTGGGTGATTATGGAACTGCTGCCGCAGTATCAAATGGATCCCGGGGCATTGGGAATGCTCTACGTCCGCGCCGATCAGGGGAGACTAGTGCCTCTGGCGACGGTGGCAAAACTGAGCCGTGGCGCCGGGGCCTTAACCATTAACCACTCCGGACAGATTCCATCGGTGACCATCTCTTTTAACTTCAAACCCGGGGTGGCGCTGGGGGATGCCGTGGCCCAAATCAACAAGCTGGCCCGGGATATTCCGGCGTCCATCACCACCAGCTTCCAAGGCACGGCCCAGGCCTTCCAATCATCCCTTCAGGGGCTGGGTCTGCTCCTGATCATGGCGATTTTAGTCATCTATCTGGTGTTAGGCATCCTGTACGAAAGCTTCATTCACCCCCTGACTATTCTTTCGGGGCTGCCTTCGGCAGGCTTTGGGGCCCTGGTAACCCTGAAGCTGTTCAACATGGATTTAAATCTGTATGCCTTTGTGGGTGTTATTATGCTCATCGGCATCGTCAAAAAAAACGCCATTATGATGATCGATTTCGCCCTCGAGGCTCAGCGCCGGAACGGCAAATCCCCGGCTGAGGCCATTTACGAGGGCTGCCTGCTGCGCTTCCGACCCATCATGATGACCACCATGGCGGCCCTGTTCGGCACGCTGCCCATTGCCCTGGGGGTCGGGGCCGGCTCCGAGGCCCGGCAACCTCTGGGTCTGGCCGTGGTCGGCGGCCTCCTCTTCTCCCAGGTGCTTACCCTTTACATTACCCCGGTGATTTACATTTATCTGGATAATTTCAATCGCCGGGTAAAGAGTTGGTTCCGGCGGGAAAATGTCCCCATCAGGGGGACAACGGTGGCGCCACAGCCGGAATGGACCGGTCCGAAAGAAGTTCCCGGGCCCAAAATTATTAAGAACTAATCATCCTCATTGCACGTTTTTTTTTCGGGCGGGTATTGTAATTTTCTCCGGATAAAGATATCTTCTAGCAAGCAAAGGGGAGTAGCTGCTCCGGGTAACGTCAACATACTGGCACGAGCCTGGCGTTACCGGCAAAAATATGCTCAGCGAGACTTTTGCACCATTGGTGCAGAGGTCTTTTTTTTTGGCCGAAAGGAACTATTGTATGGAAGCTTTCTGGTTATCTCTGGGGCTGATTTTTCTGGCCGAACTAGGGGACAAAACGCAGTTGGTGGCGCTGTTGCTGGCCACCCGGTTCAAGGCGGGAGTGGTGTTGGCCGGAATTTTTGTCGCCACCCTGGCGGTGCATGCCCTGTCGGTGGCTTTAGGCGGGGCCACCAGCCATATCCTGCCCCAGGGCTGGATCTACCTGCTATCCGGCCTGGCCTTTGTCGGCTTCGGCTGGTGGACCTGGCGAGGCGACACTCTGGAGGATGAGGCAGACTATTCCAACCGCCGTTTTAAGTCCCCCTTTATCATCGTTTTTATAACTTTTTTCCTGGCGGAACTGGGGGATAAAACCATGCTCAGCACCGTCACCCTGGCGGCCAGTCAGGATCTGTTCCCTGTCTGGCTGGGCTCCACCCTGGGCATGGTGCTCTCGGACGCTCTGGCCATCTGGGTGGGGCAGATCTTAGGTAAACAGTTGCCGGAACGGGCTATCAAGATCGGCGCTGCCGTTATTTTTATCGGCTTCGGGCTCTATTTCACCTTTCAAGGCGCGTTTGAGCTCTGGGGCCTGTACCGGCATCTTTTGGTTTAAAAGAGTTCTCCTGCTCTTCGGGCTATTCAAAAAAACACTGTTTGATCTGCTTCACAAACGGCAGGCTGGCCAGTTTAAGAAGCACCGTCTTGAACTCCGGCTGCTGGGTGTGGCCTAGACAAAGTTTTTCTCCCGGAACGCAGCCGATCCTCCCTAACCTTTTTGGCTTAGATCTTTATCCGGCTTACCAGACAGGCCCGGCAGGAGCCGGACCGAAAGCGGGCGGCATCGGACAGCGACAGCACCCCCACCAGAGACTGCGGCTGGTCTTTATACACAAAGATGCGGTGGAGATCGGAATAGATCATCTGCTTGATTACGGTCAGCAGCAATTCATCCTGATCGCAGGCTAACACCGGTGCGTTCATGACGGTCTGGGCTTCTGTTTCGGGAGGGACACCGTGGAGATAGGCCATCACCAGGTCGGATTTGGAGACTACTCCCACCGGGTGGCCGGCGGCGTCGACGATGGGCACGGCGCCGAATTTATTCGCTGCCAGTCCTCCCATGACGTCCCACAAGCTATCACTTTCGGAGAAAAAGGCCACCGTGGGCGTCATTACTTCCCGAACATAAAATTGATCACGCCACTGCGGCTCGTCCTGCTTCTCCCGACGCTGCAGCAGACTCCGGTCGCAGCGATGACAATAGCGGTAGAGCATGCCGACAATGTCCGGAAAGGCCAAAACACCGGCGACGGTTTCTGTTTCCCCGCCAGTGACATATAAACGATGGATGCCATGCTCCCGCATCTGATCCAGAGCGTCGTCCAGGGAATCTTGGAGGTGACAAAATCGAAGTGGCCCCATCATGATGCTTGCCACCGGGGTCTCCAAAGGCAGGCCGCCATAGTAGGCGGTCATCAGGTCGGTTTTGGAAACTACGCCCAGGGCTTCCTGGGCCTGACCAGTAACCAGAATAGCGTTAACCTTGTACTTAATCATGGCGCGGCTGGCCTGGGACAGCAGGGCGGCGGCGGACAGTTGGATCACCTGCCGGCGCATGGCGTCCTGCACGGTGAGACCTTTCAATACCTGGAGATGGTCGATGAGCGACATATCTTACTCTCTATCAATCTCAGCGGCGCCGGTCAATTTATCCAAGAAATGATAGAACACCCTGGAAATATATACCATACCGATCACTGCGCCAGCCTCCATTACCGGTATCCGGCGAACGTGTTTCTTGATCATTATATCCAAGACATGGAGTAGATTCGTATCCGGAGTGATGGTGATGAGATCAGTGGTCATGATGTCCCCCACCAACATCTTGCCAGCTTTGTGACAGGCGGTGTCAATGATGCCAGAGAGGTCAAGATCATTCATCTCCCCCCAAATATGGATGTGTTTGGGACGTAAGAGCAGGAAGATATCATACATGGAGAGCATGCCTACCAGCTTTCCCTGATCGTCTGTCACCATCAGGCCGAAGACCCGCTGGCCGGTGGCTTCCGTAGCCTGGCGAAATACCCCCACCGCTTCTCGAATGGTCATCTCCGCATTTACTGTCAAGAAACGCCGTTCCATGACATCTTTAGCCGTATTCCCCATGGCAATCCCTTTAAAGTTGAATTAAGCCTAACTGTAACTATTCCGGTCCAATTCTGCAACTTAAGGAAAGGAGGAAAAACCGGACGCCGGTGAACTCTTACTCCGAGTTCACTGAATTAATTTAGACAAGAAAATTTTCCCTTTTCTTGACAAGGTGGAAACAAAATTGTTACATTTAAAAATAATTAATTATTGAGCTTGGATCCAACCCGGGTGGACTGAGACTCGCCGATTGCTTAGCATGCAACCTCCAGCGGATCAGTCTGGAGTTTTTTTTTGAGGTAACCTTCCTCGCCGATGCAGGTCATCACCGACATCCAAGAGATGCAAAATCTGGCTTTGGGCTGGCGCGCCCGGGGTGACAGGATCGCTCTGGTTCCCACCATGGGTTATTTTCATCAGGGACATCTCAGCCTCATGGAATATGGCCGGAGCCGGGGAGATCACCTGGTGGTCAGTATCTTCGTCAATCCTACCCAGTTCGGCCCCCAGGAGGATCTGGGCCATTACCCCCGTGATTTTGAGCGGGATTGCGATCTGGCCCGGAATGTGGGGGTGGACCTGATCTTCGCCCCGGATGCGGTCCAAATGTATCCTGCCGGGTATCAAACTTTTGTCACTGTGGCAAAGGTGACCCAAGGCCTCTGCGGCGCTTCCCGACCCACGCATTTCCGGGGAGTGGCCACCGTGGTGCTCAAGCTTTTTAATCTGGTGCAGCCTCAGGTCGCCGTCTTCGGGGAAAAAGATTATCAACAGTTAATCACCCTGCAGCGCCTGGCTGCCGACTTCAACCTGTCGGTGGAAGTGGTGGGCCGTCCTCTGGTGCGGGAACCGGACGGGCTGGCCTTGAGTTCCCGAAATGTCTATCTAAGCTCCGAGGAACGCCGTTCTGCCCTCAAATTATCCCAGTCCCTGTTCAAGGCCCGGGAACTGGTGGCTAACGGGGAACGTTCCCGTCCAAATATTTTTGCCGTCCTAAAACCCCTGTTCTTGACCGATCCACTTATTACCCTGGATTACCTGGTCTTGGTCGACAACCGGACTCTGGAAGAAATTGCTGAGATAGATGGACAAGCCCGTCTGGCCGTTGCCGCCTGGGTAGGCCGCACTCGCCTTATCGATAATATCCTTTTAGAGGTGCCCTAATATGGTCCGCACAATGCTGAAATCTAAAATTCACCGAGCCACCATCACCGAAGCGAACCTGTCCTACGAAGGTTCCCTGACCATCGACGGCCAGCTCATGGCAGCTGGCCAATATCCTGCCCTATGAGATGGTTTATGTCTATAATATTAACAATGGCGAACGGTTCGAGACCTATGCCATTGAAGGGGACGCCGGGAGTGGCGTCATGTGCTTGAACGGAGCCGCAGCCCGGAAGGGCATGCCCGGCGATTTAATAATTATTACCACCTTTGCCGGTTTGGATGCCGGTGAACTCGAAAAGCACCAGCCCCAGATAGTGTATGTGGACTCGGTCAACCGTCCAAAACTGCCGATGCCCAAAAAAGTATTGTCTTTATAATTTTTTTTGTATAAAGTACATGGGTTTTAACCCGGAAAGTTTCCAGCCTGGTGCACGTGGGGCGGAAAATGTAAGATTACTACCTGAAAGCCAGAGGAATACCTGCTTTCCTTCCGGGTCATCTACCTGAAGACATCCCAAGAAATTTTTCGACTCAATTTTGCTCTTTTTGTTGTAAGGCCGGGTGGTCTCGGCCCAAAATATTTTTGTCATAAGGAGCCGGCGGCATGGCTATCAAAGATTTTCTCTTTTCTTCCGAGTCAGTAACGGAGGGACATCCCGACAAAGTTTCCGATCAAATTTCCGATGCTGTGTTAGACGCCATCATCGGGCAGGACAAGTATGCCCGGGTCGCCTGCGAGACCCTGGTTACTACAGGGCTGGCATTTATCGCCGGAGAGATTACGACTACCGCCATAGTGGACATTCCCAGTATTGTCCGCAATACGATTAAAGAAATCGGCTACTGCGACTCTTCCATGGGTTTTGATTGGGAGACCTGTGCCGTAGTGACTTCCTTGGATAGACAGTCCCCTGATATCGCCATGGGCGTAGATGGCCGGGGCCTGTTTCCGGAGCAGGGAGCTGGCGATCAGGGTCTGATGTTCGGTTTTGCTTGTGATGAAACCGAAGAATTGATGCCTATGCCCATCTGGTATGCCCACCGCTTAGCCGAGCGGCTGGCAAAAGTGCGCAAAGATGGCACCGTGCCTTTCCTGCGACCGGACGGTAAAACCCAAGTAACGGTGCACTATGAAAATGGCGCCCCGCAATCCATCCACACCGTGGTGGTGGCGGCCCAGCATAATCCGGAAGTCAGCCATTCCCAGGTAAAAGAAGCGGTCATTGAAGAGGTTATCAAAAAGGTTATCCCGGCGGAACTGCTTCAACCCGACACCCGTTTTCTGGTCAATACCACCGGTCGGTTTGTGGTTGGTGGCCCCTTGGGAGACTGCGGGGTCACCGGACGCAAAATTATCGTGGATACCTATGGGGGCGCCGGTTATCACGGCGGCGGCGCTTTTTCCGGCAAAGATCCTTCCAAAGTGGACCGCACCTCCTCATACATGCTTAGGCATGTGGCCAAAAACATTGTGGCCGCAGGTCTGGCCAAACGCTGTGAAGTTCAAGCGGCTTACTCCATCGGCGTGGCTGAACCCCTGTCTATTGTGGTTAATACTTATGACACCGGCATCATACCGGATGCCCAGATCCAGGAGATCATTCGTACCACCTTTAGTCTGAAGCCGGCGGCCATGATTAGCTATCTGGATATGTTGCGCCCGATCTTTAAGAAAACCGCGGCTTACGGACATTTCGGCCGTCCAGACCCCGATTTCGCCTGGGAGCAGACCAATCGCATTGATCTATTAAAAGAAAAGGCCGGGATTTAACCCTGCCCTGGCTGCCTTCGGCAGCATTTAGGTTTTCACGAGGTAAGAAAAATGCAAAAAGCAGCGAAGCTAAAAACAGACGCCGTATCCCTGTCCGGGGGGTATGATGTCAAAGATCTCAAACTGGCGGACCAGGGCAAACTGCGGGTGGAGTGGGCCCGGCAAGATATGCCCGTTCTCCGGGACATCGCCGACCGTTTTCAGAAGGAAAAGCCCCTCCAGGGTATCCGCGTGGCGGCCTGCCTGCACGTCACCACCGAGACCGCGGTCCTGATGTCCACCCTGAAGGCCGGGGGCGCCCAGGTATGCGTCTGCGCTTCCAACCCCCTGAGCACTCAGGACGATGTCGCCGCCTATCTGGTTCAATATGAGGGAATTCCAACCTTTGCCATTAAAGGCGAGGACAACGACACTTATTATCAACACATTCAAGCCGCCCTGGATCTCAAACCCAATATCACCATGGATGACGGCGCCGACCTGGTCTTCACCCTGCACACCACCCGCCAGGAATTGTTAGAGCATGTCTGGGGCGGGACAGAAGAGACCACCACCGGCGTCATCCGTCTCAAAGCCATGGCGGCCCAGGGCGTTTTACGCTACCCCGTCATCGCGGTCAATGATTCCCAGACCAAGTATATGTTTGATAACCGCTATGGCACCGGCCAGAGCACCGTGGATGGCATCATCCGGGCCACCAATCGGCTCTTGGCCGGCAGTGTCGTCGTGGTGGCCGGCTATGGCTGGTGCGGCCGGGGTTTCGCCATGCGCGCCCGGGGTATCGGCGCCCGGGTCATTGTCACCGAGATCGATCCCTTGAAAGGCTTGGAAGCCATCATGGACGGCTTTCAGGTCATGCCCATGTCCGAAGCCGCTCCCCAGGGAGACATCTTCTGTACCCTCACCGGCGACATCAACGTCATCCGCCAGGAACACTTCCTGGCCATGAAAGATGGGGCCATCGCCTGCAACTCCGGCCATTTTAACGTCGAACTGGATCTCCCCGGCCTGCAGGCCGTCACTGCCAGCAAACGGCAAATTCGGGAATTCGTCGAGGAATACACCCTGAATAGCGGTAAACACATCAACATCCTGGGCGATGGCCGCCTTATCAATCTGGCTGCCGCCGAAGGCCATCCTTCCGTGGTTATGGACATGAGTTTCGCCAACCAATCCCTGGCCGCGGAATACATTTCCAAGAACTATCAGCAATTTGACAAAAAGGTCTATATGCTGCCCAACGACGTGGATATGGAGATCGCCCGGTTGAAACTCGAATCCATGCGAGTGGCTATCGACACCCTCACTGAAGAGCAGATCAAATATCTGTCCTCTTTTGAAATGGGCACCTAAAAAGTTTCCTCTGGCCCGCTTTTGTGTTACAAAAAGGGAAAAGACCATAGATGCCTCAGAGTCTTTTCCCTTTTTTATCTCACTCGGTTGAAAGTTTTTTATATTTTCTCATACTCGCCCATAGAGGCCTAAAGGTTTTATACCGATTGCCAAAAGTTCTGTCCTTTATTTTCCCCTCTCCCCTCGAGGGGAGAGGGTTAGGGTGAGGGGTGAACAAGACAATACTTTTGGCAAAGACTATAAATCCCATTACCTGCAAGCCAAGATGGTAAAGGCTGACTATCCAGGGATACTCCATGACCGAAATCAAATTCGGCACTTCCGGTTGGCGGGGCATCATCGCCGATGACTTCACCTTTGCCAACGCTCGTCTGGTCTGCCAGGGAATTGCCGATTATCTGAAAAGCGAACAATTGACTTCCAGGGGCCTAGTCATAGGGTATGACACCCGTTTTATGTCAGAAGACTTTGCGGCCATGGCCGCCGAAGTTCTGGCCGGCAACGGCATCCCCAGCTTCCTGGGGGTTCGCACCATCCCCACCCCGGTGGTGACCTTTGCCATTCTCCAGGGGCGGCGGGATGGCGGCCTAACCATAACTGCCAGCCATAATCCCGGGGAATATAATGGCATAAAGTTTTCGCCCCATTGGGGTGGCCCGGCCCCCACCTCGGTTACGAATGCCATCGAAGCGAAGATCCTGGCCTTAACCCCGGATAAAGTGCGAAGTATGCCCCTGGACCAGGCCAGGGAAAGCCACCTGGTCACCGACCTCGAGCCGCGGGAGGATTATCTCCAGGACCTGGCTACCAAGATTGACGTCAGTCTTATCAACCAGGCCGGTTTGAAAATTGTCGTGGACACCCTGTACGGCACGGCCGTGGGTTACCTGGACCGCTTCCTCGAAGAAGCCGGTGTCGAGGTTGAAGTAATTCACGACTGGCGGGACCCCTATTTTGGGGGCCACCGGCCGGAGCCCACCGGAGATTTTCTCACCGAATTGGGATACGAGGTCAAGGCCACCGGGGCCCACCTGGGTCTGGCCGTGGACGCCGATGCCGACCGTTTCGGGGTGGTGGACAATCAGGGCCAGTATTATGAGGCCAACCTGATTCTGAGCCTGCTGTTGGATTATCTGGTGGAAACCCGGGGTTGGAAACAGGGGGTCGCCCGCAGCGTCGCCACCACCCAGCTAATTGACCGGGTGGCGGCCTATCACGGCCTGCCGGTTTACGAAACCAAAGTGGGCTTTAAAAATCTGGCCGCTTACATCGTTCAAGACCAGGTAACCATGATTGGCGAGGAAGCTGACGGCTTCTCCATGCGCGGGCATCTGCCCGAAAAAGACGGCATCCTGGCCTGTATTCTGGTGGCCGAAATGGTGGCCCGGAAAAAGCAAGGTCTGCCCCAACTCCGGGATGAACTGTTCGCCAAAGTAGGACCGGTGTATACCCGCCGCCTGAATCTGTCACTTTCTCCCGGCGCCAAGGCCGAACTGCTGGGCAAACTAAAACAGCCGCCCCAAAGCCTGGCCGGACAACCGGTGACCCAGCATGTCACCCTGGATGGCCATAAATATATCCTGGCCGACGGCACCTGGATCTGCCTGCGTCCTTCCGGCACCGAACCGGTAGTCCGCCTTTATCTGGAAGCCCACAGCCCGGCTGGTTTGGACAAACTCCAGCAGGCCGCCGAAAGCTTTATCAAGGGGAATTAAACCAACATGGAACAACTGATCATGCTGGTGGTGCTTTTTTTCTCGGTCATCGTCCACGAGGTGGCGCATGGCTATGTCGCCCTGCTCAACGGCGATGCCACTGCCAAACTCTACGGCCGCTTGACCTTTAATCCCGTGCCGCACATTGACCTGGTGGGAACCATCCTGGTGCCGGCCATCTTATTTTTCTCCCAAAGCGGCATTCTCTTCGGCTGGGCCAAACCAGTCCCCGTAAACCCGAGGAATTTCCGCAATTATCGCACCGGTGAGCTCAGTGTCAGCGCTTCCGGCCCCTTGAGCAATTTTTTTCTGGCTGCCGTGTTTGCCCAACTCCTGCCCTGGGCCGGCAACAACCCTGGATTTTTCCTTATCTGCAAGTACGGGGTCATCATCAACTTATACCTGATGCTATTTAACCTCATTCCCATCCCGCCCCTGGATGGCTCCAAAATCCTTATGCCTCTGCTGCCCCGCTCTTTGCAAGAGCTGTATGCCCAACTGGAGCCGGTGGGATTTTTGCTGATTCTGATCTTGCTCTACAGCGGCATCTGGTCCATGTTGATCATGCCGATATTCCGGTTATTAATGGGACTGTTGCTGGGTTAGAAATATTGTCAGTTGTCAACTTTCTACTTTGCACCTATTGCCAAAAGTTTTGTCCTTTATTTCCCCCTCGCCCCTTGAGGGGAGAGGGTCAGGGTGAGGGGTGAATCAGACCATACTTGTGGCAACGACTATAAGATGAAGGCATTTCTTCTACCGTTTAACGTTCAAAAGGAGAGCCCCGATGATTTTCTGCAACCTCAGAGAACTCATGATCAAAAATAACCTCTATGATTACGGCCAGTTATCTAAAGAAACGGAGATCCCCAAGGAAACTCTGCAGCACCTGGCCGAAAACCAGTGGCACCAGCTCAAGCGCGAACACCTGGAAGCCCTCTGTCGCTACTTTAACTGCAAGGTTTGTGACTTATTGGCATACGAGTTTGCTGTGGGCGGGGAGCTACCGGCCTGACCAACTGACGAAATAAAATCTCTAGGCGGAAAGTAATTTTGTCATTCGGAGCGCCGACGCCGAATCTTAGACTTTGCTTACCTTTACGATTCTTCACTCCGTGGCGTTCCGTTCAGAATGACAGACATCACTGATTTTCTCTTATCTATTTCTCTGACCGTAACTGAGTGTCAGCCGATCTTCCTTTCCACCCTGATTACGCTTCCGTCCTCCACCTCACCCAGACAGCAGGGATCACCATTGATCCAGCCCACCGGCATGACCGCGCTGTCGGTCCGAATCTCTCCGGGAACGCTCGTGGGGGTGAGGCCAAAAAAGATACAGAAATCTCTATCGCTGGGCCGGTAAGCCAGATCACCCACCTTGACCGTGACTGCCGCGGTATCATCTAATTCCAGGGCCAAAGGCACGGGGAAGGATAGTGCCTCCCCCCAACGGTGCGCCTGCCCTTCGAAAGGCAGGGCTGCGGCCAGGGCCTGGCCTGCGGCTGAGTCATTTAAATAGCCCGCAAGACTTACATCTTTTGCCGTAATCAAAATTTCCGTGGGCATAATCCGCTCCTTCACTTTATAAATGACCTGAATTTTTCTTTATATTTAAATTAGTCGCGAAAAATTCCCTGTCAATAGGCCGTCCGGGCGGCAAAGCGAAGCGGTTATGACGTTACCTTTTCCCAATCCCTTTTATTGCTTTGTCAGCCAATATTTGGACGTTAATTGGGCAGGATACAGACATACCGCTGGAACCTCAGCTCATATTGAGCCCGAAAGGAGAGCCACCGGCAGGTGTTGGAAAATTTTTTGGAGGGGAAGACTTGTGGATGGTTTTGATTTATCGGAGATGTGGTTCTTGCCGGTCAAAATGTCAACCCAGGCAATCGGGGCTTCCGGAGGCATCATTAGAACATTTTCCCACCATACTTCCTGGCCAATGGGGAGCTGCCCGAAATTGGCAATTTGAGTAAAAAATCTGGCTGCCACCGCCAGAACCCAGTTGTTTTCCTGCTTGCGGGCAAAGGCCAGGATGTTTTCATCGCGGCCTCCTTTGGCCGCCAGAGGAAGATAGTCACCGTGCAGGAAAAGGTCCAGGAAAGATTTGCGAAATTTGAGGGCCTGGTACATAATATAGAGTTTGATGCGACCATCCTTCCAGTTGGGGAGCATTAGGGCGAGCAGACCTTCCCGTCCTTCTTTTTCCTGGATCTTCAGATCTTTGAGAAGCCTGACTCGTTTCGCAAAATCCACCGGCCGCCGGTTGTCAGGGTCCACCAGGCTGAAGTCCCACAGTTCCGTCCCCTGATAAAAATCCGGCACCCCGGGTGAGGCCACCTTCAGCAGCATCTGGGATAAAGAGTTTAAGGCTCCATAGTAAGCGATGCGGGATTGCGTTTTGAGGAAATCCCTCAGGAACTCCTGATTCCCCGACTCATCTAAAACCCTGTCTACAAAGGACAGTAGCCCATTCTCATGCTCCACCTGGGGGGAGACCCACCGGGTATGCACCATGGCCTCTCGGGCCGCTTTAATCATGTAACTCTTGAGCCGCTCCTTAAACGCTGGGATCTCCGCCGGATCCAGGGGCCAGGCCCCTAGCATGGTCTGGTAGAGAAAAATCTCCTGATTCCGGTCCGGCACCAGGTGGCCGTTCACCTCAGCTTTTCTGGTCAGGTTCAGGCCACTCCACCGCTTCAGGCAGGCCTCCCACTCCCCAGGAATCTCGGAAAGGACGCTGATGCGGGCCCGGACGTCTTCACTCCTTTTGCTGTCATGGGTGGAGGTGGCATTCATAGTGTGGGGGGCGGCGTCTTGCCTCTGGAGGTTAAACTGGTGAAAGTCTGTTGCGGTCACAGCGAAGAAACTCCCACCAACTTCGTTTAATGATATCATTGGGTTAAAAATATATAGGGGTGAATCTTCAAATCCCTTGGCCATTATAGGGCCAGTGAACTGCTGCCAGTGCATGACGTAAATGAGCCAGTCCTGTTTCTGCTCCTCCGTCAGATAGGCAGGAAATTTAAGGGTGAGCAACCGCTCAAGGAAATCGAGGGCCGAACGGTTCAGGTGGGGATGGCGCCGGCGGACTTCTGCGAAGGTCCTCTCCAGATAAGCCAGATCCCTGGGAGTGGGCTTAAGGCTACGAATATAGGTGCGGTATACGGGCAGGGCGACCGTTACTTCCACTAGGACATCGGTCAGGTCTCGCCGGGAAATGTCCCGGGCCTGCCGGTCGTATTTCGCCATCAAACTCAGATAGTAGACCTGATTCTCCACTTCCCCGCCGAATATGGTATCAAGAACGAGTTTCTTTCTGTCTATAATCAACTCCAGTAACTTAACGTCGACCTTAATAAATTCTGCATAAATCTCTTGCAGCTTCTGAAACCCCTGCGGCTCGATGAAGACTCCGTTGACCTGGTTTAAAAAATCATAGCCGGTGGTTCCTGATACCGGCCAGGACTTGGGCAGGCTTTCCCCTGGTGCCAAAATTTTCTCCACGACGATATAAAAGGGCAGAGGCCCCCCGGGCAAGGCTTTTTCCGGCAGGGAAAAACGATGTTGGAGGCGCTGGAGGTATTCCAGGGGGTCGTAAAGGCCGTCTATGTGGTCTATCCTCAGCCCTGAAACCGTCCCTTCGTCCACTAGTTTGAAGATGAGGCCATGCTGGAAGGCTTCGAAAACCTGGGGGTCTTCTATGCGGATACCTATCAAATCGTTGATGCTGAAAAAGCGCCGGTAGTTGATAATCTCCAGGCCAACCCGCCAGAAAGCCAGGCGGTAGGTTTGCCGCTGCAGGAGTTGATCCATGAAGTCGAAGGTTTCCGGTTCTCCCTTACGGCCGTTGATGATCTTGATGGTTTCATCCAAAACCTTTTTCACTTCCGGGGTGTTCTGGTAGAGAAGCCAAAGGTTCTTTTTGATGATCTCTTTGTCCCGTTGCCGGTCTTTGACCTTCTTGGGGCTGGTTAGGCTGCGGGAAGGCAGGTTGGTGATCAGGCTGACGATCCCCATAAGGGCGATGGTGACAGGACTCTCTTCGCCCAGATCCTGCACCAGCCGGTCCAGTACAGGGGCCAGGATCGGTTGGTAGGTCTTGGGTGTCAGAGGAAACTTGTGCTCGTAATAATTGACGAAAAACCCGCCCGGTTCCAGGGTCAGCCGGAGTTCCTGGTCCTCCAGGATTTGGTCGTAGGGTCTTCCCAGGATGGGGAGCAACAGCTTGCCCTCCAGAATGCGGTTGGCGGGATGCCAGTCGATATCGAAAAAGATGGCGTAGGGCGAACTTTTTCCATTTTCCAGGACTTCCATCCACCAGGGATTATCGTGGCTCAGGGCCATGTGATTAGGGACGATATCGAACAGCAGCCCCATCCCCCGGTTTTTTAGGGCTCGGGCCAGGGAGTAGAAGGCTCGGGGGGGTCCGAGTTCCCGGTTAAGCTCCATGGGGTTCACCACCGGATACCCCATGCAAGCTGCCCCGGCTTGCCTGGAAAACAGGGGAGGCATACATGTCGGTGATCCCCAGTTCATGCAAATAGGGCACCAGGGCTGCCGCCGCGGCGAACTTGAGGCTGCGATTGAATTGCAGCCGATAGGTGGCCCCGGGAACTCTAAGGCTGGTCATCTTCTTTCCTCAAGGTGGTCGCTATTATCTAATCAACTTTGACTGAGAGATCTTGCCCTAATTGGAGGAAAACCGTCACCCATTCCTGGGCCTCGGCTTCGCCATGTTCTGCCTTCCAGCGCCATTCCGGAAAGACAGTGTAAACCATCTCGTAATATATATTTTGCACTTTCCACAGCCTCACTTCAAAAGGCAAAGTTTTCGCTAAGTTTACTGCCGCGGCCAGTTGCCGCAGGCAAGTGAAATCGTCGGGGGTCTCCCGAAACCTGGCTGCCAGCCGTTCCAGGGTTTGCCTCAAGGTGTACCCCAGGTCGATGCCATCGAGGTTTATTTGTAGAGCCAAAGCCTCCACCAGGAGAATCTGAATGGTCTCGGGCTCTAGATCTTCGTGTTCGAAGGCCTGACGCAGATTATAATTCAACACAAACTTCGCAGTACAAGGCAAGGGTTCAGGCAGGGGGATACCCAGATCCTTGAGAAAACGCATAAAGGGTAGATGGTTATCAAAATCCTTACGATAGATAAAGCGGGTCCCTTCCAGGCTTGATTCCATAATCCGGTTCAGCACTCGTCGCTGCTCATCCCGGAAGAGGGATCGGAGGGAGTAGGAGCAAGCCCCGAAGTGCCGGTCCAAATGATGGATCGTTTCCGGAAATTCCCCGGTGGCGAAGCCTGCCGACACCTCTCTTACCATGGACTCATAAGCCTCCAGGCTCTTGAACTCTTGGACCCCGGCGCAAAGATTTTGCTCTCCGAAATGCAGGGCGCCGAAAGACAGGGTAACCGTTTCCCGGGTGATCTCCGAAGTAATCCGCACCCGGCCCATCACCAATTTAGCGTTTCCAACTTCAGAATGCTGGTAATCCTCCTGATCCACGACATAACAATAGATCCTGCTCTGCCTGGGGTAGACCTCGAAGAGGGAGCTGACCGCATAATGCGCCCCCACCCTCTCCAAATCCAGCATGCCCGGTTTCACGAATTTTTCATAGATCAGGCGCCCGTTCCCATTTTCGGGAATATTGCTTTGAGCCTGCTCCAAGCGCTGCAGGAAACCGGTCTCCAGCGCCTCGCCGCCGATGTCCTCCATGAGGCGGATGGCCCGGCCGGCATAATGTAGGACCTGGGTTGTTTCAATGCCGGAGAGTTCGTCAAAAAACCAGCCGCAACTGGTGTACATGAGCATGGTGCTGCGCTGGGTCCCCATAAGCTTGAGAACCACCACCTTTTCCTCGCAGGTCAACTCCCGGGAGGCATGCCGATTCAGAAAGCTATCCACGTTCTCCGGGCTGCGGTCCAGAATGATTTGGATATAGTCGTTCCGGGCCGCCCAGGGGTCCTTGAGATATTGCCCTGCCTTATCTTCAAAAAGTGGAGCCGACGTGTCCCGGAGCCAGTCCAGGGCCTCTCGCAAGGGGGTGCGCCAGGCTTGGTTCCAACCAGGATGTCCACCACTGTTGCAGCCGCAATCCTTCCACCAGCGCTCCACCCCATGGGCGCAACTCCAGGAGGTGTTCTCGAAGATTTCCACCTCATGGGTAGGGGAATATTTTTCCAGGTATTCCCCGTAGTTGCGTCGAATCTGGCCAGATTGTTTTCCTCAATGTAATGCAATGCGTAGGTCAGCGCCATGTCCCCAAAGTGCTGGTGATGCCCGTAGGTCTCGCCGTCCGTAGCGATATGCACCAACTGTGGCCATTGGCGCTCCTCGGAAAAGGACCCCGCCAGTCGCAAGGCCAGGTCTTCCCCCCGTTTGAGCAGGCCCTCGAAGGCCACACCCCGAGATATGGGACCGTCGTAGAAAAACGCGGCCATTTTGCGGCCCGAGGGCAAATTGATCTCGTAGGCCATGGTAGGGTCAATGGCCCCACTGCCAACATCCACCCAGGCATCCTGGCCAACGAGGCGCACTTGCCTGGCCTGATGGGGCGCCAGAATGGTGAAGCGCATCCCCAACTCAGCCATGATGTCCAGGGTCTCCAGGTCCACCGCAGTCTCTGGAAGCCACATGCCTTCCGGGGCGCGTGGTCAAAGCGGAACTCGAAGTCCCGAATCCCCCACAGGACCTGAGTGTATTTGTCCCGGCGGTTCGCCAGGGGCAAAATCATGTGGTTGTAGGCCTGGGCCAAGGCGGAGCCGTGGCCTGAGAAATTTTTCTGGCTCATCCGGTCTGCGGCCAGAATCCCTTCATAGGTCTCCGGAGCCTTAAGTTGCAGCCAGGCCAGGAGGGTGGGGCCGAAATTGAAGCTAATCTTGGCATAATTGTTGGGCAGATGCACGATCCGACCTTCGCCGTCCAGGATCCGGGAGACCGTGTTGGGGGCGTAACACTCAGTGGTAATGCGCTCATTCCAGTCGTGGAAGGGGTAGGCCGAATCCTGGACTTCTATGTCTTCGAGCCAGGGGTTTTCCCGAGGTGGCTGGTAAAAATGGCCGTGAATGCAGATATACCTTTCCATCAACTTCCCTCATGTCTCGCAAACAGGACTATTGACTGCTGCTTAAGGCTTAAAGAAATTTCCCCGTCAGCTTGGAGCGTCGAGGAGGTCATACTGCCGGGCCCGCGCCACCTGGGCTCAGCCGAATCCAGAACTTTTTCCCAGCGCCTCCCTGGCCACGGGAAAGAGAGAGAAGCAGGCTTTTCGCCAAAATTTAATAACATGGCGGTCTCTACCTCTCGACCCGGGCAGCGGACCATCAATACCTTTTCTTTTTCGTAAGGATAGACCTCCCGGTCAACCTCATCCAGGCCGCCAAAGCCTGCAACCTTTCGTCTGACCCTCAGCAGCTCCCGGTAAAATTCCCAAAGAACCCGGTGGTTTTCTTC
>CAWAEI010000012.1:0-113326 GCA_963780995.1 uncultured delta proteobacterium | reverse complement strand
CACCACCACGGTCATTATGATGATCGGCATGTGGTTGCCCATCTCGCCCATCGCCACCTCCCTGGGCTTCAAGACCCTCCCCTCCTTCTATTGGCCCCTGCTGGCTCTGACCTTGCTCTGCTATGTCTTTCTGACTCAAGGGGTGAAGGTCTGGTTACTGCGTAAGGCTTGGATTTGATACACATCGTCTGAGTGTTACATCAGTGGTTGGGAAAAATGGCAAACCTGGATTCCATATATCCTGGTTCTTAGGATATGGCCATGCGCCGATAGAGCGCCGTCCTCCTCTTCGGCCCCGGTGCAGGCCTGCCCGGGAGGTATTTTCCTACCAAGACGAAGTTGCCAGTAATTTTCTATCAAGGCGTGATGCTGCGTTATCAAAGGTTAATTCCAAAAAACTAATGGCGATAGCAATAGTTTGGGACTTTAGTTCAATTAGTGTCTGGTATGGCACTATGTCGAGATAGCGATTATCTTGCCATGATCTTGCATTTATTAATAATATAAAATAGTTGTCGATCTGATGTTCATATCTTGCACTGCCATTTGTGGGGAGGAAAATTTCAGATGCCGGTGATAGGGGAACGCCAGGTTACCCGGTGGGAATGGCAGAAATCCTTCAGGCTAAGAAGGCTGGAGACGCTCTGGATATAAAAGGTTTTTGGATCAGTAATAAGTTTCGGATCAGGGCAGAAAGTTTCTATTCTGATGTTTCGTTGATGCTCTAAGGTTTCGCTGCACCATTCGCAGAAGAAAGATGATCCTTGACCTTCCAGGAGTGCATACACGGCAAAGGGTGAATAGGCGTTGCCTGCTTCAAATGGCGAGGCGTTTTGCGAAAACACGTAGAAAATTTTTCCCTCAACCAAGCTGGCCGATTGCCCCCGGGTCTTGCCAGGCCTTCGCCAATGCTGGTACATGCCGATTTCCCGCACCTGTGTCCATCCGTGCTTTTCCAGAAGCGCCGCCACATCCCCTCTTTCGTTGAAAGCATCGCCGGGCCTTTCCGTTCCTTTGGGCCGCCGGTGTCCGGCACCTTCGGTTTGCTTCGGGCAAACATATTCGTTGAGCGCTAATGCCGCGTCAATCAATATCTGGCGCTCTTCGGGGGTAATAACAGGAACAGTGGTGAAATCACCCTGCAGTAAGTCGTAACCAGCAGTCGGCGTCGCCAGGAATTGACCGCCTTCACCCCTTGTTTCAATTAAAGTTTTTATATCGTCCCCTACTTTTCGCTGGGCCAACTTTGCATTTCCTGGAGTTTTTATGTCAGGGCAACGAAAGATGAGATGACGGCCGTTATTCTGGGTCTTTCCAACTGGGAATTTAGCAATCAGTCCAGGAGCTGCGTCCTCTACCAATTCGCACCATGGCTGATAGAGTTCAGCCTTTAGGTCAAAGTCCAAAATTTCCAACCCGCCGGAAATCGCCCCACAGACAATTCCTATCCCCTGAAAACCTTTGGTAATAAACCAGGAGACTAACTCTTCCTGGGTTGGCAGTCGGGTCTGGTAGTCTTTCCAAGGAACAACCGGGGCTTTGGTTACGGGATCAGTTGGAACAACCGAAAAACCAAGGTTCACATACTCACACGCTATTTCATAAAGAAGTGAGGATTGCGGGTAAGACTGAGGGCTCAGGGTCTGGGGCTGGACACTGGTCATTCAGTTCCTCCCAAGCCGTCGACGAGGAGGTCCAGATCATCCACCCGAAATAGAACCCTGCCAGACAGCCTTACGGGCTTTACGGGAAATGTTCCATCTGATATTTTGTTCCTGATGGTTTTAGGACTGATCCCCAGATATGCCGCAGTCTCATTCACCGATAGCAGTTTTCGTTTTCCGGCTTTCAGATCCCGCCGTAACCGGCGAATCTCGGAGAAGATATTTTGAATATCCTGAGCAAGTGAAGTTTCTGGTCTGAATTTCATTTAATCACCTGAAATTTAGTCTAATTGGGAAAAACATCACTCTCTGCACACCCCAAATACTGAGCGATCAATCTCTTATCATCCGGGGCCGGATTAACCCGTCCGGTAATGACCTTGCTCATCCAATTTTCAGATTTCCCGATTTTGCGGGCGAATTGATAGACTGTCCCGCATTTCTTGATAATTCGAGCCTTTAAATCCCGGTTCATCTCCACCTCCTTAATTACATTATGACAGCATGTTGTCATATATAAGCTCAAAAAAATTTAGCTCTCTAACCCAGCCTTGGATACATAAAAATTAACTTTCTCAATAATTTCTGGCAGATTGAGTATAATGACCACCGACGGTTTTGGAGGCTGTTCAAAGAGTTTCTGAGACACAATGTTGTCCAATTCCAGCGGCTCCAATAATTTCGCCATTAGTTCTGCTGAATTATCAGCCTTCCCAAAGGCAAACTTAAAATAGGGGAAACGTTTTAATTTCCTGCCCCTTCCCATGGCTATGCCAAAGAGTTTGTCACTGTATTGGCGTACTTTTGGCTTCCCTGCGGCGTCCCTGCCATTGAAATGTTTCTCCATGGTGGATTTTATAAGTGAAACCGGGAAATTGACCGATGCCATTTCTTCCACTATGCCCACCTGGTATAAATTCCAGGGGGCATATTCTCTCTGTATGCCGCGACCGTCCTCTTTTTCTCTGGCACTTTCCGTCAAGCCACTGTCATCCCAAAATCGCAAGGTCCTTTCGGGGATATGGGAAAATATATGATTACGTTCTTTTCTGGTGTAAAATTCTTTCATTGGCTTGGCCTCTTCTTGTAATATGACAGCATATTGTCATAAATAATAATCGTCTTCTAAAAAGAAGTCAAGAAGAATTTTTCATCCAAAATCAAAAAAGTTTTGGTCAACATTTGGTCAACACTATGTTAAAAATAACCCACGATTTCCGTGCATTTCCCCTCATGCCCCAAAATGGCATTGTTAAGATAAGTTCATGATTTTTGAATATCATTTAGTTTCCCGGGGTTTCCTTTGGTTGCCCCATGAGAAGAACTCAAAATCCCCCGGGCTTTATGCCCGTGCGAGTTCGAGTCTCGCCTCCGGCACCAATGATTTCAAGAGGTTAGCACTCTGAAGGGTTGCTGGCCTTTTCTGCTTTTTGAGGGAAGTTTCCTAAAAGTTTCCCATCGCCTTTTTTCCCCAAATCATTGAGCGCATTGACGGCATCCTCCAGATGGCCCGGTGCCAGTTGAGCAGAGCGCATGGTCATCTTGATATCGCTATGACCCAGCAGTTCCATCACGGCCTTGAGGGTCATGCCACGCATGACCAGATGGGAGGCGAAGGTGTGGCGGAGGTCGTGGAAGCGGAAGTTGGTGATCCCGGCCTTACGGCAGGCGGAATTGAAACCACCCCGGATGTCTTTGTAGGGTTCACCCCGCGGGCCACAGAAAACATGGGGGAACCGCAGCTGATTCTTGCGGCGGAGTTCCTTGAATACCTGTGCCAGGCGGTTGCTGATAGGTATCTGGCTGGGTTTATTGCTCTTCGTGTTCTGGAGATAAATCTTGCCATTAATTATCTGTTCCCACTTGAGGTTCAAAATTTCCCCCAGACGCATTCCGGTGAGCAGAGCGGTTTCCACGATTGAGCGCCGGTACGGGGCACAGGTATCTAAAAGAGCTTCAATTTCCTCGTCACTCAAGAAGCGCAAACGACAGTTGTTTTCTCTGAACATGAGACTCTTGCCCCGTTTGAAGGGGGAGACCTCCAACATCTCCCATTCCACGGCCTTATTGAGCATGTGCTTGAGCACGGCCATCTCCCGGTTGACCCGGGCGTCCGAACGATTCTTGCCGGTCCTGACCACGCCCATTAGGTTGAACTGCCGTAATCTTCTCCCCTCCCTGCTTACCACGGCAGCAAGGAAAATGTGCTTGCTGGTCTGATGATCTCTCCCGGCTGTTTGTTGGCCACCTGCACGAAATGTTGGGCCCATTGCCTGATTATCTCCTGGGCGTTGCCATACCAGGTAAAGCCCCTGAGATCGATGGGTCGTACGGTGGCATAGTTCCGGTCGGCGAACATAGCCACGATCCGGCCGCTGTCGCTATCCTTGACCTTGGCTTCGAAAGCCACCGTGGCTCTGCGCGCCCGTGCCCCTCTCAAAGGCCCTAACGGCCACCCCCGAGCCGTAGGGGGCGGCAATCTGGAGGGCATTGAGCACACACCTTATTGGGGACCAACTCCGTGAGGGCCGTTGCCAGGGTAAGAGAGCCCTTCTCCGGGGCCATCACCACCCGAAAGCGGCGGCGGGGATCATCCTGAAAGGCCCTGATGAACTGGGTCCGCATGAAGCTCGCCAAATTCTGGACATCTTGCTCCATCTGGTCGGTGCGGATGCCCTCCTGCCACCAGGTGGCCTGCCTGAGGTAATCGGTGTTCACCGGGGCAATATAAATGGTGCGGTAACGCTGCCAATCCACACCCTGCTTGATCCAGGCCTTATCGAAAGGGAGATTGGGGTTCTTGGCCAGCTCCTCCATGGGCACAAAACCGGTGCCCGCTGCCGGTTGGGCTCTCAGTCTTGCGTCTAGGAACGATCTCATCGAGGAGCAGCCGGACAGGAGAATAGTTATCAGGAGGATAGGTAAAACCAGGGGGCGGCACAACATATACTATGTGTCCTTATCAGTCGTTGGATTTGTCAGTTTCTTTATTGGCGATTCGAATCGGGCCATAATTCATATCAGAGCCGCCCATCCGGCCGGCAACCATCTTCGGGCTGCCGGCCGGTTTTTAGGCTGACTTTAGGGAAGCCGATGAGAAACAAGCCAGGGCGTGACCGTCTACGGCTCCTTCACGAACGGCGCATCGTCCTCGAAGACCTCTTGCTTCGGGGGTTCAACGGCCGGCGTGGCGGCACACTTGGTGCCCGGCAGAATCTCAAAGAAGGGATCGAACCCCACCAGGGTTGCTTTCAGCTGCTCCAAAACCTGGATCTTGCCCTCCATCTTAGCCTTGCCGTCTTTGACCTTATCCACCAGTTTGGCGGCGCCGATCATCACGTCCTCCAGTTCGACGCGGTCGATAGTGATGCTCAGGTCCGCGTCCGGGGCGGAATAGCCGGCCAGAGTGGTGAGCGTGGCGTTGCTCATCTCGATGACGAACTTCTCGCCGTTGTCCGGCGTCACCAGGTTGATCTTGAACTGCAGGCCGACGGCCTTTTTGGTGTCCACCTGGATGCCCAGGTAATTGAGGAACATCTCGGTGGTGGTGCCGCGCACAAAGTCGGGACTTGTCGTTTTGGCCGCGGCCACCGGGATGATACCGTCCCGCAGTTCCTTGGCCCCGACCAGATAAATGTTGCGCAGGCCGGCGCCCTCAGCCTGGTACCCGAGCTGCTCCCAAACGTCGGCCAGGAGGTCCTTGGCCGGCTGGTTCTGCGGCTCGGCATACACCAGCTTGTTCAATATCTCCTGGGCCTCCCGGTACTTGCCCTGGTCGTAAAGCTCCTGGCCTTTGGGCATAATCTTGTCGGCGCCGCCCATCATCTCGACATAGAGCGGGGCGGAATCCTGAGGCGACAGGGGGAGCAGGGTGGCGGGATTGCAATCCCAGAATCCCAGGTAGCGTTGGATGACGGCGCGGCTGTTGTGCTCATAGGTCCCGTGGTAGCCCCGGGCAAACCATTGGTTCTGGAGGCTCGGGGGTGGTTCGTAGATGTTGTGGACCTCATTGATGGTGATGCCGTTGTTAGCCAGATTCAAGACCTGGTTGTTCAGATTGGCATACATGTCCCGTTCCCCGCGCAGCACTTCCTGAATGCGTTCGGTGCCCCAACGCGGCCAGCTATGGGACTGGAAGAGGACCTTGGCCGTATCGCCCCACTCATAGAGGGCGATATTGATGTACTTGGCCCAGGCGAGGGTGTCACGCACCGGGGCGCCCCGCAGGGTGAGGACGTTGTGGAGGCCGGCGACGACGTTCTCAGCCAGCCAGAGGGCGTTGAAGTCGGGGAACCAGGTATTCATCTCGGCGGGGGCTTCCGTGCCGGGCGTATTCTGGAAGACCATATGCACCCCGTCGATTTCCAACTCTTCGATGGGCTCCATAATGACCCGGGTGGGAGGCAGGATGCCGACGTCGCCCACCGCCACGGATTTGCCGATGGCCATGTCGACGTGGCCGAAGGGGTTGGCGGGCAGGGCGTCGCCGTAGGTGTAAACCTTGCGCCGCATCATGGCGGGGCCGGCATAGAGGTTTTCGGAGATGGCTTCCTGCATGAAGCCCTTGGGGGCGATGATTTGCACCTTGCCGGCCTTGAGGTCGGCGTCACTGACCACGCCCCGGATGCCGCCGAAGTGGTCGGCGTGGGAGTGAGAGATAATGACCGCCACCACCGGGCGCGGCCCCAGTTTCTCGTTGATAAATTTCAGCGCCGCCCGGGAGGTTTCCTTCACGGTCAAGGGATCGATGATGATCCAGCCGGTCTTGCCCTTGATGAAGGAGATGACGGCCAGGTCGTAACCTCGCACCTGGTAGACGCCGGGGGTGACTTCGTACAGGCCGAAACTCATGTTCAAGACGGCCTGCCGCTGCAGCGACGGGTGGACGCTGTCGAAGTCCTGGCCTTGCAGCAGGAAATCGTAGCGGCCCAGATCCCAGGCCACGCCTCCTTTATCATTCTTGATCATCCGGTAATCCGGGACGGCGATGAAGCCATGCTTGGCTTCTTCAAAATCCCGCTGGTCGGCCAGAGGTAAAATCTGTCTCTGATGTTTTTGGGCCTCCACCGTGTATGAGGATGGGGGTTTGCCCTTGGGGTGGAAATGCGCCGGACTCTTGGCATGACGTAGTATTACACATAGCTTAGTTCTCCTTTCTGAGGGAGGTTAATGGGGATAAACGTTATTCTTATGCATCTTGACGGTGTGGGCTTTTCAGTGAAATCGCCGAATCCCTATGGCCTTACCGAGATCAGCCGGGAGACCATCCTAAAGCAGGATTACCGCCACAAAGGCAAACAAGCCGATAATGATAAGTAATACAGCCATAATAAACACCAGGGGCCGGAAGCCGGTATATTCAAAATCATCCTGTTTAATGTGCTGCAGAATATTCCAATGCTGGATCACTGCCGACAACAAGCCCAGGACGCCCAGGGAAATAAAACTTAACCCGAACACCAGGGCCGCGTTGAAATGTTCCGGAGGCTGGCGCACCATTCCGGCCCGGAGAATAATGTCCCGAAAATTGGCGATACCAAACCCGAAACCGATGAGGGAGAGGGCGGTGCGGACCCAGGCCATCAGGGTCCGGTCAGCCGCCTGGCGGCTGCGCTCCCGGGCAAGTTCGTTGGCTAAGTTCTTTTTTGGCGGTTGGTCATTCATAGACAATCCCTTTTCTAACGCCCTGGAAGGAGCCCAGGCCGGTGGCATCGTGCCAGCGATTTTCCAGAATATTCCCGTTGATTCCTAAAATTGCCATTTGATATTACCGGCGATAAAGTTAATTAAATTTGTCGGGAAGTAGCCGGCGATCCGGCCGGCCAGGGGCCCCCTTTGGAATTCATGGCAGCCTTGCCCATATCGGCCAGCTCATAGGCCAGACCGATGGTATATTTTCCCGCAAGGTGTATTGTATCCCGGTGGCATAGCGGAACTGGCGGTCAAAGGCGGTGACAGGATTCCGGTAGGTGGAACTTGAGGCGGCGCTGTCAAAGGCGAAGCCCAGGGACCACAGCCACTGCGGCGCCACCTTATATTGCAGTCCCAAAGCGCCGTGATAGGTGTCCTTGAGATTCGAATCGGCAGTAATACTGACAGGGCTAGCGGCATCGATTTCCAAGCCGATCTTGCCGAAGGCTTTCCAGTTTTGCCAACCGAAGTTGGCCATGAGGGCCAGTTTATCATTGAGTTCATGAAAGATGCTGACCATGACCTGCTGGGGGAGCGTCTGGGTCATATCAAGCCTGGCTCCCCGCAAGCCGGAAGAGCGCCGGTTAAGGTCGGCCCCAGGCCGCTGACCGTGGCCACATCACTGAAATTCAGTTCCACCGGCGACAGATAGGTGACGCCGAGACGGGTGCCTTGGCGGGGCTCCACCATCACCCCGACTATGGCGCCAAAGCCGAAGGTGTTATCATTCAGGGTCAACCGGCCGTCCGGCAAGCCATCCAGAATATTGTTGATGGCTGCCGATTGTTTTAGTTTGCCCCAGACAATATTTGGTCCGACTCCCAGGAAAGCCAGTCGTTCACCCGGTAGGCGACTGTGGGCGCAAAGCTGATCGTGGTATAAGCGATGGCTTGCAGGTAATAGCGTCCGGTCCAGGCGTCGCCGTAATTGGCTGATATACCTAAATAAGAGGTTAACGAAGCTCCCAACCGCCACCTATCCGAAAGTTTATAAACAAAGAATCCCGAAGCCGCAGGCATCAGGTTGCCGACGTCGCCGGTTTGCCCCCACGGTCCCCAGGAACTGGAGGCGTCAGGCCGAAAACCTCCCGAGGGCAGGATGCCCATCAAAGAACCCACAAACTCGGTTCGGTCCAGGTTTGTCATCCCCGCCGGGTTACCGAAGGTGGTGGAAGCATCCAGGGCCATGGCCGCCCGGCCGGCTGCGGCGGTCCGCAGGTCCGGCCCCCCCGATTCATACAACCAAATGGCCCCAGCCCAGACGGGAGAACTCATTAAGGTAAGCGCCAGGACGGCCCCACTGAATTTTACCCACATCGGCCAAGTATCCGAAAATTTGCGATGCCACATCCGAACCGATGAGCGATTCGGGCCGTGCGGACCCAGGCGATGAGGGTCCGGTCAGCCGATTGGCGGTTGCGCTCTCGGGCAAGTTCGTTGGCTAAATTCTTTGTTGGCGTTTCGGCATGCATGGGAAATCCTTTTTATTGAGCACGTTCAGGTCTTTTGCAAGTCCCAGCTTATCGGCGGTTTCTTCAATCTCCGGCAGTTTGGTGGTCAAACACGTCCCGCCTCAAGTTCTTTTTGCAGAAAAGAGTTCAGAAAAGGTGCGAATCGCAGCCAGCAAGGCCAGTTCTCCCAGGGGACTGCAGGGTAGGGTTGATGGTGGTGGCAACGATATCGGCGCCCAATTGAAACTCCAGGGCTACCCCCAGCCAGGTGCCGAAATGCAACCGCACGGAGTGAAGGTGGCAGATGAAACGGCCGGTGTGAAAGAAATTGCCCAAGGCCATGACCAGGGCGGTGACCAGACCCATTGCGACACACAATATCGAAACCGACTCGAGCATAAATTTTAGGGCGTTCGCTACCATTCCCAATTTGTAGGCAACGAATAAATAAGTTCCATGGCAGCACTCTAAGAAACCAGAGAGGTGAGGACGCCGAGACGGATCAGGGCATTAACAAAATACTGGATGGCCAGGGCTGCCTGGAGCACAGCCATCACCCAGCCCAACACCAGGAGGATGGCGGAGGAGACGTATTGGAAGATTCAGCCGGCACGTTTAGCAGGGCAAAGCAGGTTCAGGGCCATAATAAACAATAACAGGGCGATGACGATACCCTGTTGGGTCCAGTCAGCGCAAGCTATGGCCATGAAGGCGACGATGGCCATGATGCCGGGGGCCGTGACCAGGGCCGGAATGGCCAGGGGGAAGTGGGCCAGGGCCAGGGTGGGTGGCGACTGCTGGTTGTCTGGCCGGGGCAGGGCGGCGAAGGAGCCGAGGGCGGCGCCATGATTATTTGAAAGGCCTGGAAGAAAAAGATAATAGCCCCGGCAATGGTCATGGCAGGTAAAGAAACCCGCCATTGTCTCAAGACAACAGCGCCCACCACGGCCACGGTCAGGACAATGACGGTGGCAATACTGGTGGATCTCCAGGCCAAGGTCCGGAGCAGGGCGGGGTCGGCCCCTCGGGTGGCTTGGGCAAAAGGGCCGATGGCTTTCAAGGGCCCGAGGGTTAAGAAGAAGATGATGAAGGCATCGGGAATGGAAACCTGGGTGAAGAGAGACATGCCGACTCCTGATCCGGCGCCGCAGGCTGCGCCCGGGGGAATATGTGTCCTGGTAATATAAAAGATGTTAATATCCCTGTTTGTCCCACCGGTGGACATCGTGCAGGTGGCGGGGGCCGTTTAGGCTGATGAAGATGAGGAAATGATATTCTTTGAAAAACTCGCACCACTCGTCGTTCCATTCGTCCCCTGGTCAAAAGTTCAAAAGGGGTTCCTTAGACCATGCCGGGGCCGGAATTACCGGTACAAAAGTCAGCATGAGACTGTACTTAGGCCCGGCAATTTCGGGGGTGACGGGATACCATTGGAATTCCGTCCCAACCCTGACCGGCAAGGGCCCCAATTTGATCAACGTGGCCCCCCCGAAGCCTATGGGAAACGACAGTCTATCCCGGGAGTCGGCCATCCAGTTGATGCGGATGTTGGGGCCAAAACCGATGGAGGTGGCGGGAGTCAGCCGATACCGCAGCACGTATTGAATGTCCGTCAAGCTGACGGAGTTCCGCTTGTCGTCCCCGGCCACCGACCACCAATGCTGCACCACGGTCCCGATGATCCACTTCCTGCCGGTGTGGAAAGCCAAAGCCATAGGCCCCATGCTGAACTTCCCGGTGGTCAGGGTGCGGTAGGTGCCCGTGGGCAGCATCAGGGTGGGTCCGAACCCAAAAACGTTGGGGGGGGTATACATGTTGGTAAACGCCGTCCACAGGACCATATCTCCCAGACCGGAGTGACGCCCAAAATTGGGCTTGGGGATAGGTCCCCTGGGCCCTTCCTCATAATCAAAGCCACTGAAGGGAAAGCTGGCGATGGGAATTATGGGCCGGAAGATCATCCGCCATTTTTCAGTAAACTGCATAGACAGCACCGGCTGCAGGAGGGTGAGATTCACCAGCCGGTTTTTGTCGGTGATCTCACCGTCGTACCAGGTCAGTCCGTTCTGCACGGACAAGAGCCACAAATCAGAGACCGGGTTATTTATTTTTTCTGCCACATCCCCCCCCTCCTGTAGTTTTTTGGAGTCGGGCGGCGGTTCCGGGGAATTCTGGCCCCAGATCAGCAGAGGGGTAAAATACAGGAGCAGATTACAAACCAGAAGAATTCTGATTACCATTCTGCCCATGAATAAACCCTCCGCATATTACTTTGATTTATGCTGTAATAATTAATTTGAAAAGTTCAAGGTTCAGGAACTGTGGGGCGAGACAGCGAAGCGCCTCTCGCCCTTAGCTTCTATAAAGTTCTGCCCGCACAGGTTAGAAAGCCGGTGTTCCCATGATTTTTTTCAGTTGCGGGTGCGCCAGTGGCCTGCAGGTATTTCAAAAGCTCTCTCATCGGTTGATACACCATCTCCGTATGCGGCCGGTTAAACCAAGGGTAACGGGCTGTCGCCAGCCAGCCGCCGAGAGGCTAAAGACAACATCACCCAGGCCCAGCCGCTGATGATAAGGTCGATGCCGATGAACAGACCGATGATCCTCAGTCCGAAGTATTGCCATTGCTGCCAGATAATTATGCCCAGGATCAGGGTAACGATACCGTTAAAGAGCATCCAGCCCCACTGGGGAAAGCGTGCGGTCACGGCAATAATGATGCGAAAAATACCGTCCAGAATGAAAAAGATCGCCATGACGAGGGTGAGGGTCATGGCGGTGGCCTGCGGGTTGGCCAACACCATGAAGCCGACGACGACGTAGAGAACGCCCACCAGCAGATTCAGGAAAAGCCCGCCCCATTCTTTCTTCCAGAAGGCATGGACGGCCTCGACGACACCGGCAAAGATCATCAGCCAGCCCAAAAAAATCATTGAAAATAGGGCAACCATCACGTAGCTGCCCAGGGCCAGGGTGCCCACCAGGATCATGAGAATCCCCTTGGCCAGGAACCAGCCCCAATGCTGCCCGACTGCCTTCATATCCACCGCTTCCCGTGTAAAACCGATCATGATAACAATCTCCTTTTGGTTGTCTGGCACTAGGTAGAAATAGTAAAACCTGATTACCAGAGATTCGTTTATTCCTGCCGGCCGACCAGGAGCCGCTGGAACCGTAGGACCGCGACGAACGCCAACAGGCCGATAAACCGCAGTAAAATTGCCGTGATCATGACCAGTGGCTTAACCGCCGGGAAGGTAAGCGGGTTTTTTAATGCCTGCCAGAGTAAGCCAATGCTGAAAATGGCGGCCAACAGACCCAAAATTCCCAGGGCCATAAAACTCACCCCGAAAATAATGGCGGTGTTAAATTTGTCCGGGGGGCGTTGGATTAATCTGCAGACCGCCAGTGATTATGATAGATTACCTTGGAAAAAAGCTATATCGAAAAATTGCAAAAATAATTATAGGTCTAGTACATTGACATAAGATTGCCGTAGCCGTAGAACCAGCAGAGGTCGCCTGCCATGTCCGAATATTCCCTCCTTGCCGCCAAACCAACCCTCACCCACCTCCTGACTGGCAATTTTGAAGAAATTGCGACCCAGAGCCTGCGGCTGGAACGTCGAATACAATCAACTTAGCCGGGGTCGTTTCAGGGTGGTTTGAGGCTGCTGGAATTGCCCGGGATACAACTGAGCCTTCTTTCTTATAACCGGGTGATCCACATTCAAGGTCAGGCCCCGCCCGGCACCATCGCCTTTGCCGTCAATTTTGTCTCCCACGGGAATATTAAGTTTTGCGGCCATCAGGCAACTGCCCAAGGTGAATCTGATTCTCGCCCATCCTGCCTCCGAGGGTTTTTCCTTTGTTTCCGCTGATCGCCATACGTTTGCGGTGCTGGTCTTTAGTCGCGAGGAATTCATCAATTCCGGCAGGAGTCTCTATCATCAGGAATTGCGACCTTTGCTGACCGAAAATCAGGCCCTGCGGGTCAGACCGAGACCATTTCATGGGACTGAGGAGGCGCCTCGAGGAAATATTCAAGGTATTGACTTCCAACCCTGAGACCATACTGGCGCAGCCCCTGATACAGGGGATTATTCTCGGAGAATTGACCGAAGGTCTTTTGGGGCTTTTTTACCCTGAGGATGGGCTTATCCATGAAAAAATCAGCCCGGGTTTTCGCCGGGAGTCAGTAAAACGAGCCCAGGACTATATTGAAGGCAACCTGAGGGAACCACTCAGTCTGGGGGAAATCTGCCAGGCGGCCGGAGCCAGTTGCCGGACCCTGATTCTATGGTTTTCAAGATATTATGGGTTTGAGTCCCAAAGCCTACCTCAAGGCCAGGCGGCTAAACGCCGTCCGGCGGGAGTTACTGCGGGATGAAACGGCTGTCGGTACCATATTCGATAGGGCCAGCAGTTGGGGGTTCTGGCATATGGGGCAATTCGGCAGAGATTATAAGGCCATGTTCGGTGAATTGCCCTCGGCAACCCTGAAAAGCAAGAAAACTTAAATAAAGCACCGGCGTCAATTGCGTTTGTTTCCTGAAAATGTTAAAGGAAAGAGCGTAAAATTTTTGCCCTTGAACGCCAGCCTCGAAAAAGAATAGCTTTTCAGATTACAGACAGAAGGAGCGGCGATGTCGACGGACGCCTGGGTGATGCTGGGAATTCTGATCATAATGTTCGCGTTTCTGGTCTGGGATCGATTCCCGTCCTGGCTGGTTTTCATGGGAACCTTGACGACGGCCATGACCTTGAAATTAGCCTCCGCCGAGGCACTCCTGGCAGGATTCAGCAATACCGGAGTGATAACGGTGGCCGCGTTGTTCCCCGTGGCGGCCGGCATGTATGCCACGGGCGCGATATCTCTCCTGTCCCAGCGACTCATCGGCCGGCCCGGTTCCTTAACCTCGGCGCAGCTCAGAATCTTCCCGCCCATGGCCCTGGGCAGTGCGGTTTTGAACAACACGCCCATGGTCGCGATGATGATTCCGGTGGTACGGGACCTGGCGCGCACCACCGGCTTGTCAGGTTCCAAAATATTCATGGGGCTGAGTTTCATGGCAATTCTGGGCGGCAGCATGACCCTGATCGGGACCTCGACAAACCTGATCATTGCCGGTCTGGTGTCAAACGCGGTAGAGAGAGGGGAACTGGCCGGGATGGCCCCACTTGCGATATTCGATCCGATTTGGATTGGCCTGCCCGCGACTCTGGCCGGCTTCGCCTTTATGATCCTGGTGGGCACGCGTCTCTTGCCGGACAAGACAAGACAGGACGGGGCCGGCGTTCAGAAACGCCTCTACCGAAGCGAACTGGCGGTGGAGAAAAATGCGTTCCTGGCCGGGAAGACGCTCGAGGAGGCGGGTTTTGCCCGGCCCATCGGCTACCACCTGGAATCGCTGACGCGCCAGGGGACTCCGGTGGACATCGCGCCCACCGTCCGGCTGGAAGCTGGAGATGTGCTCACCTTCTCCGCCCAGGCCGACGTGCTGCCCGGGCTGTGGACGACTCTGGGCCTGGTGCCCGTCTTCGCCAGCAGTATGAGGACCCAGCGGCACCAGCATCACCTCGTCGAACTCGTCATATCCACCCAGGCGCCGGCGATCGGGCACCGCATAGCCGACCTGCCGCTGCCCGAAAGTCCCGTACGAAATGATGTTGGTGGGAATTTCGCGCCACGGACAGGCGCCGCCGCAGCCTTTGGCGGAGCTTCGGCTGGAACCCGGCGACGCCGCCATCGTCGAAGTCAATGAGGCCTTCTTTTACGAGAACCGCCGGGAAACGGACTTCACCTTGACCCGGCGCTTGGAAGGATACCGGGTGCAGCGGGTGGATCGGGCCCTGATCGCCACGGTGATCACCGCAACAATGGTGGCGGTGGCGGCCTTCGGCCTGATGAGCATGCTCAATGCGGCGCTGCTGGCCATCGCGGCCATGCTCCTGACCGGCTGCCTGACCAGCAACAGGGCGTGGCGCAGCCTGGACTGGCAGACGATCGTGGTTATGGGCGCCGCGGTGGGCTTGGAAGCCGCCGTCACCGGCAGTGGCTTGTCCGCGGCTCTCGCGAAATCTATTGCGGGCCATTGGCGGCAGCAGTCCGATGCTAGCGCTCAGCGTCATCTATGTGGGAACGATCATAATGACGAACATCATTACGAATGCGGCCGCGGCCGCATTCATGTTCCCGGTGGCTTTGTCCCTGGCGAACAGCCTGGGGGTGAGTTTCATGCCGTTCGCGATGATCCTGATGAGTGCCGCCTCCTGTGCCTTCATCAACCCCGCAGCCTTTCAAACGAACCTGATGGTCCAGGGGCCCGGCGGGTATACGTTCGGGGATTTTGCGCGGGTGGGGGTGCCGCTCACTATCATAGTCGGCGCGGTGGTGCTGTCGCTGGCACCGTTGGTGTATGGATTTTAGCAACAAGAAGTAACTTTTAGGGATGAGAAAGCCCGAGAAGATGCCTTGGCTATCCCTGCCAAGTGTAATCCAGCGGTCTTCTCCCTAAACTCTACAAACAAGTAATAGCCTTTTAAGGCCCTCACCTTATAATATTTTTTCCATTACCACATCACCCCGGTATCAGCCCTGCTATCGCCTCCCGCAGGCCCAGAGCGGCGGCCTCGTCATCGCCGGCGGCGGGTTTGAGGCGCCGGCCGGCGGCGGCCAGTTCCGGCATAGGACTTTTCCGGGCCGAAGATGATCTGCACGGGATGCGGTTTGGGAAAGGCCTGCGACGGGCTCCAGGCCGCATGGGCGCCCTGGATATAGACCGGCATGATGGGCACCCCCACTTCTTTGGCCAGGATAACCACGCCCTTTTTGATCTCCCGCAGTTCCCCGGTGACCGAGCGGGCCCCCTCGGGGAAGACGCACAGGGTTTTGCCGTGGCGGAGCACGTAGGCCGAGGCCTGCATGGCCTCCACCAGGCGCCGGGCCGAATCCACCGGGATGACCCGGAGGGCCTTCACCAGATGGCGGATCACCGGCAGATCAAAATAAAACGTGGTGCCCAGGAAAAATAAATCCTGCCGCCGGTGGTGCGGCGTCTTCACAAAAATCAAAAAAGCATCGATAAAACTGGCGTGGTTGGGGCAGACGAGGGAGGCATGGGGGGTCAGGTGTTCGAGCCCCTGGGCTTTAAGATGAAAAAACACCCTGGCCAGGAAGCCGAAGACCCAGGAACACCCGAGGGTAAAGAGGCGGGCCCCCCAGGGGTTCCCCAACTCCAGGCGCTGGAGCAGTTCCGGGGGCGGGGACTGCTGCAGAATTTCGGCCCAGGAGCGCTGCTTGAGCAGGGCGGTTTCCTGGCTCTGGGGCTCCTGGCTTTCCACGAAGCGGATCAGTTCGCCCACGGTGAACAGACCGGCGAAACCGTCTTCTTTGACAACAATCTGAAAACGCTCCTCCATAGCCGCGGCCAGTTCCACCAGAGCCAGGGAGTCCAGACCCAGGTCCAGTTCCAGGTGATCATCCAGGGCAATGAGCCGCTCCCCGGTTTTCTCCAGGAGCAGGTGGACCACCGCCACGCCGGTGTCCGATAAATTTTCATTTAAGGCCGACTTTTTGGCTTCGTATTGTTTCCCGGCCCGGGCCTGGTAAATCCGGGCCGCTTCCTGCATCCGGATTTTACCCAGCCTGGTTTTGGGCAGCTCCTGGTTGGTGAGCACAAAGTCCCGGACCCGCTTGTAGGATTCCAACTGCTGGGAATAAAAATCCAGATACCACTTCACCCGGTTGTAGACATCGGTCTCGCCGCTGCGGCGGAAATAGTCGAAATCCGGAAAGATCACGGCCACCAATTTTTCGTCCCGCTCATCCGGCATCACAAAAATCTCTTTGACAGCCGGGGCTTGCAGGTAATGCTTACTCACTTCTTCGGCGGAAACTTTTTTGCCGGAACTCAGGACGATAATGTCTTTCACCCGGCCCTGGACAAAAAGATAGCCGTCCGCATCCAGGCGCCCCAGATCACCGCTTTTGAACCAGCCGTCCTGGATGACCGCCCGGGTGGCGGCCTCGTGGTCGAAGTAACCGGCCATGACGTTGTCCCCGCGGATCCAAATCTCTCCCACGCCCTCGTCGTTGGGCCGGTCAATCTTCACTTCCACCCCGGCCAGGGGTTTGCCGACCGCGCCGAACCGGGGGGCCTGGGGCGGGTTCATAGCGACCACGGGCGCGGTTTCGGTGAGGCCGTAGCCTTCCAGCACCATAAACCCCAGTTTGGCAAAATTCGCCGCCACCTCCTCGGGCAGCTTGGCCCCACCGCTGACAAAGAAGCGGAATTGTTCCCCCAGGGCTCTGCTGGAATTTTCGGGTGAGCGGGCCGGTCAGATCCGGGCCGCCTCCCTCGCGCCACCGCCGGGACAGGTCCAAAGCCCAGTTCAGGGCTTTCCCCAGTCCCAGGGGCAGATCCTCCAGTTTTTTGGCAATGCCCCGGTAAAAATGCTGCAGCACCTGGGGCGTGACCGGCAGGATGGTGACCTGTTGCTCTTTGAGGCAGCGCAGCACCGGCTCCGCCTTCAGGGTATCAATGAAGGTCACGGTCGCCCCGGAAAAGAGGGGCAGGATCAAGGTGGCGGTGAACGGAAAGGCATGAAACAGGGGCAGGATGGCCAGAAAATTGTCTTTGGGGGTGACGGCCTCGAGCGCGGCAATGCCCCGGTAATTGGCGGCAAAATTTTTCTGGGTCAGCATCACGCCTTTGGGCGGCCCGGTGGTGCCCGAGGTGTAGATGATGGAGGCCAGATCATCTAAGTGGATATCGGGCAGATCAGTGGCCGGAGGCGACTTGAGGAGTGCACCGAAGTCAACCGTCTGCGTCAGGCAGGCGGGAGGCTCACCCAGCACCACCAGGTGTTGGACCGACGGCGCCTGGGCAATCTCGACCAGCGGCGCCTTGGCCGAGGCCAAGACCACCTTGGCCCGGGTCTGCTCCAAAACATAGGCCAGGTGCTCCGGCCGGGACTGCAGATCCACGGGCACGGCCGTGCCCCCGGCCAGGAGCAGGCCGAAATAGCTCAGGGGCCACTCAGGCCGGTTTTCCATGATGATCAGGCCCCGGTCCCCGGGCGCCGAACCCGTGCTGCCGGAGCCAGCCGGCCGCCTGCAAGGCCTGTTGATAGAGTTGACCGTAAGAGAATTTCTGGACGGTGTCGCCGACCACATTAATTATGGCGGTCCGCTCCGGTTGGGCCAGGGCCTGCCGCCTTAGATGTTCCGTTAAAGTCTGGTACATTTGCACCTCGGTAGGGATTACGGCTTGACAACAAAAATAATCGGCTTACTGTATTAAAAAGTTTGCCGTCATGGTTGGCGGTATTATATCAATTGCCGGAATTGCCTTGATCAAAAAAATTAGCGCGGCCGGAAAATGGACCTGCCGGTATTGCCGAGAAACTTACTTTTAGGAGAATACTATGAAAATTTTAGGTATCTGCGGGAGTCCGCGTAAAGAATCGGCTTCGGGCACGGCCAAACTGGTACAGACGGTTTTGGCGGCCAGCGGCTGTGAGTTTGAATACATCTCCCTGCGGGGCAAAAATATTGCCGGGTGCATCGCCTGCCTGGGCTGTGTCAAGGACAATATCTGCAAAGTGGAGGACGACCTGGCCCCGCTCCGGGACAAGATCGTCGCCGCGGATGCCGTACGTCATCGGCGCGCCCAATTATTACACCGGCTTGAACGCCCTGACCCACGCCCTGCTGGAGCGCTGGTTTCAATTCCGGCACCAGGCCGGCGACCTCTTGTGGGGGAAACTGGCCGTGGCCATCGGGGTGGGCGGCTCCAAGGGGCAGGCTCCGGCCGACGATATCGAAAAATTCCTGGCCTATAACTTCATTGAAACCGTGGCCAAGGTTGCCGGGCAGGGCGCGGCCTCCTGTTTTACCTGCGGCTACGGCGAAACCTGCGCCGTGGGCATACCTCTGATGTTAATGGGGGAGGGTGTGAAAATCACGCCGGATATCATCCCGGACGTCAGCAAGCAGCCCGACGTCATGCAGGCCGCGGCCGCGGCCGGCAAACTGCTGGGGGAGCGCCTGCGCCACGGCCATGACCGTCAGGCCGTCACCCGAAAAATGATGCAGGCCATGCTGGCCAAGTTTGAGGCCTCGGCCTAGATTATTGTCGAAAAGTGCTGGGCGTCCAGGGGCGGTTCAACGCGACCCTCCCCTACATTTCCATGAGCCGCTCCAACTGCACCTGCATGGCCGGAGAAACGGACGTGAAATGCAGGACGCAGCCATTGTCCGGCTCCGTCAAGATGCGGATTACCTTGGCATACAGTTCCGGCGCCTCTTCCTGACTGGACCCACCCTCCACATACACGATGATATTGCTGTGCCGCGTGAGCGGGCTGGCAGTGGCCAGCACGGCCTGGCCAGAGGCTAAACCCGTCAGGGTGGCCGGATGCCTTTGGTCCTCCAGATGTTTTCCTTCCAGAATCACAAAAGAACAGGGGACCGGCGCGGCCAGAATGACAAACTGCTCCTCTGGCACCTCCAGCCCCAGCTCCGGGTAGTCTTCGTGGCCCAGCAAATCCCGGCAATCCAGGGGTTCTCGCATGCCCTTGGCGCTCACCTTGATTTCCTCACCCAGGATGAGGCCGGGGCCGGCGGCAGCCATCAGGGAGGGCGAGACCAGCACCTGGCCGCCGATGGTATAGCTCTCAATGCGCGCCGTCAAATTCACCGTCTGCCCCACCACGCCGTACTTCGAGCGCTTGGTGGAACCCAGGTTGCCCACCACCGCCTCCCCGGTGTGCAGCCCAATCCCCATCTCGATCTTGGGCCAGCCCAGGCCGGCATTGTGTTCGTTGACTTCCTGCATGGCCTTTTGCATCTGCAGGGCGCAGCACACCGCCCGCCGGGCCGCGTCCGGCATCTGCACCGGCGCGCCGAAGAGCACCAGGATGGCGTCGCCGATGATCTCATCGATGGTGCCGCCGTACTGCTGGATGATCTCGATCATGGCCGAGAGATAATGGTTTAACAGGGCCACCACCGCGGTGGGCTCCAGCCGTTCCACCATGGCGGTGAACCCCCGCAGATCGGTCATGAGGATCGTCAGCTCGCGTTTCTCACCTCCCAGTTTGAGCCCTTCGGGCATATCCAGGAGCACCTCAACGATATCATCGCTGGTATACCGGCCGAAGGTTTCCCGGATGAAGCGGTTGCGGGACTCCAACTGTTCGTTCAATTTCAGCAACTGTTCCCGGGAGTCCTTGAGCTGTTGGGTCATACTATTGAAGGCGGTGGAAAAATCACCCATGAAATCGACTTTTTGCTCCAAATCCCCGGCCGCCACCTGCTGCGTCTTCCAGGTGAGGTGAGTCAGATTTGACTGCAGACTCTTCAGGGTCTGGACCACGGCCATCCGGCTGGCCGCCGCCCGGGTGTGCAGCTCCCCTTGCGCCATCTGGGCCAGGGCCTCGTGAAAAGCCGTGAATTCCACCAGAAAGCGATTTACATAGGTGATCAGCTGACGGATTTCATTGTCCGGCAGGTCCTCCGGAATATCTATCGGTGCTGCGGCCTTGCCGATGCGCAGGTAATGAAACGCCGCGGTAATCCTGTCGATGAGATCTTCTGCCACCGAGATCATGATGATGCCTTATTTGGGGACGGCGGTGAAGCGGCAGATCCGATCCCCGCTGCCCCAGCAGTCCACTTCCTTAACATCAAAATCCTTGCCCGTGTAAGCCTGCAGCAGACCGGCAATGAATCCTTCGTCATAAATGCAGATTTCCTCGTTACAGACCGGGATACCCGAGCAGTCCAGGTCCTCGGCGACGGTGATCACAAAAGAGCCTTTCTCGTAGTTGGCGGATTCCACCCGAAAGATGCCGATGCCCAGCTCTTTCATGTGCTGCTGGATGCCGGCGCAGAAGCTGTTCATATCTTCCTTGTCGGCCAGCAGGTTGCGGCAGAATTCTTCTCCCGCCTTTTTCCCGGCCTCGAAAAAGATCCGGTCCGCAGTTTCGACACCGAAATCCCGGATCAGGATATCCCGGAGGGTGAATTGCATGAGGCGGTACACGGCCAAATGCATCATGGGGCCGAGATTCGGTCGTCCCGCTTCGATATCTCCTATCATATTCCAGGTAAACTGGCTTTCATCCCGTTCTTCTTTAAACATATCACCTGTCCCCCGCCGATTCTATTTTTTGATTCATATTTTACAGACCATCGGGGAAAGGCAAAGAAAAAAACGAGGAAAAAATAGCGGACAGAACTATGGGCAATTGGAATATTATGGTAAATGTACTAGTACTGACAAGAGACTTGTCTGAATAAGGATATTTATTACCAGGAGCATAAAATAGTTTGCTCTTTATTCCCCTCGCCCCCTGTGGGGGAGAGGGTGAGGGTGAGGGGGAAGGTAATCTATTTATTGCCCTCGGTAATAAATGGAGCACAGGCGCCCTCGCCTGTGTGCCTTTTCATGCTTCCTGGTGATTTTTAAACTTTAGAACTTTTGGGAAGGTGCCGGTGATCATCGAAGAAAAAATTGCCATAGCCGCGCCGTTAAGCCGGGTCTGGCAGGTCTTCTCCAGCCTCGCCGCTTGGGACCGCTGGAATTCCGTCTGCCAGGATTGCTGCTTGCTGGAGGGTGAGGAAATGGCGGCCGGCACCTGTTTTTCCTTTAAGCTGCGGCCGTACTACCTGCCCATCAAAATTCCCCTGCACATAACCAAGTGTGACCCGGGCCGGGAAGTCGTCTGGGAAGGCCAACGCTTCGGGGTCCACGGTGTCCACCGCTTCGCCTTTCAGGAACAGGGCGACACGGTTATTTTGACCAGCACCGAAAAATTGGGCGGGCCGCTGTTTTTGCTCAGCCGCCTGCTGTTGGTGCCCCACCGACTGCATCAGCTTTCCCGACAACTCTTGCAGGACGTCAAAAAAGCCGCCGAGGCCTGCCCAACCTGACGACCCTGCCCAGGAATACATTTCTTTATCTAGATCATCTGCGCAATTATCTGGATTCGGAGAGAAGTTGCCGTAATGGCAAGTTAAGTATTTATCATGAAGACTATAAAATGAGATTATCTGGTGTTGCCTAATAGAATAATGTTCATAATGCAAAAATTATGCTATCATGCATCCAAATTCCTCGATTGTCGTTGATACTCATCACTTCAAATTCTGGGGGGAACATGACAAAGAGTGACTTCAAGGAAAAACTTCTTTCCTTGCTTAAAATGGATATCGGCGGTATTTCTGCTTATGACAAGATTTCAATTGCAAAGAAAGTTCTTTTCGAGTTCTTGAAGATGCAGGTCACTCTGAGGACATAAAGGCATACCTTGGTCAGACGACGTATTGCGAATAGTTTTGTCCAGTGGGCTCCAACCTGCGATAACATACTTCCGCTTCAGTGCCGCGCGCCTTGAAATAAACGGGGCTAATGGGAAAGCATTGAAGCATGATTTTTCGCTGGGCTGGATCAAAGTGAAAGTCCAAGGCCTGCGCATTAATTCGGCCCGGCTGTTCTGACAGCTGATGCGCTCACCCGATTATAGAATCAGCAAATCCGATCAGAGCATCAAGTAAATATGAAAGTGGGAATGCTGGCCGTTCCAGTCGGAGGAGATAACAACTTAAAAAGTCCATCAACATAACAATTCTTTTGACCAATAAAAAACTGAGTTTTGATCTGTTTTTCGACGTCTGCGATCCCACTGCGTTAATTTCGAGTGTACTGGAAAATGCGACCGCGAAGAAGGCTAATTACCGCGAAGTGATCAGATCTATAAAAGGTTAATTTAACAAAAATTTGCCGCGAAAAGGTTCTCCTGGTCAGCGACAAACGAAACTAGTGGGAAGCGGGAATTGGCGGGATAAACTTACCTGAACAGCACATAAAACCATATATATCAATATGATACAGATAATATTTGAAAAATTTCTAGAATCCTAAAATTTCCCTCCCAAAGCCCCGGCATAGCCGGTCAGCTCCACATAGCCCCGGCCGCTGACCGGTTGGCCGTTTCTGCGGCCGGAGACCCGGACACTGCCTTCCCAGTAGGTAATCCGGGTGCTCTGGGACGTCGCCAGTTCCTGGTCCGGAATGGTGGGCTGCAGTTCCAACTCATAGCCCGGCTCCGGCAGACTGATCTTCCAGGCCGCGGGATAAACTGCCCCGGACCGGGGGGATTTCCAGGTGTTCAATGGCTGCATGGTGAAGTCGGCCAGCTTCAGGTGGCGGGCCTTTCCCTGGGGATCCACCAGGGTGCCCGAGGAGAACGGGTCCGGCGAGCCGTCCTGATGCCGCAGCACGTAGAGCATCAGATCGTGACCGTCATCCAACTGCAAGGAAAACCAGTCCCAGCCCGTCTGGTACGGGGCCAACTGGCTGCTGGAAAATTCGTGGTCCATCCAGCTCAGGCCCTGGACCTGGAAGCTGCGGCCCTGATAGGTCAGCCGCCCCTCGGTGGCCAGCCGGGTGAGAGAATAGTAATGGCTGGCATAGCCCTCGCCCGCGGCCTTCTGGCTGACCCCGTCTTCCCCGTGGAGCACCGGCGGCTTTTCCGGACTCAGCCGCAGGTCCAGGGCCACCTCCCCGGCCGCAGCTTTAAGGTGATGCACCTCCCCGTCAAGTTCTGCCTGCCAGTCGTCAATCCAGACGCGGTACCGGTCCGTGGCCGCCCCCGACATGCCCAGGGCGCCCCGGCCTGCCTTCTCATGGAAAGTGAATTTTCGTCCCTGCATATCCGTCAAAGCCAGGTGGGCGAAATAGAGGGTGTTCAGGGCCCAGGCCGAGCGGGCCTGGGGATCGGGCCGCCGCAGCCCCACCCGGAAAAAGGTGAGCTGGTAGCTGAACGGCTCCCCCTGCTCCGAGGTCAGGTGGCCGGTATAATACCACCATTCGGTTTTAAACTCCGGGTGCGCCCCGTGGTCCCGGGGAAAGGCGAATTCCCACCCCGGCAGGGCCGGGCGGAATTCCGGCGCGGCCTGCCCCCACGTTACCAGGCAAAAGAAACATAAGGGAACTAAGAGAAGATATCGGCTCTGGAAAATAATTCCCTCCCTCAACCGCGCTCAATCTTAAAACGCAGGCAGTGGGTGGCGCAGGAGATGCAGGGGTCGTAGTTGCGGATGGCCTGTTCCAGAATATAGGTGAGCTGGTCGTCGTCCAGGTGCAGGTGTTTTTCCGCCACCCGGCAGAGATCGTCTTCCATGATCTTCTGGTTTTGGGAGGTGGGGGGAACGATGCGGGCCTCCAGGATGACGCCCTCCTCGTCCAGGCGGTAGCGGTGGTAGAGGATGCCCCGGGGAGCCTCGGTGATGGCGCCGCCTTCGCCGGCCTGCCAGGGAGCCTCCTGGTAAGGCCGCTCGGGCCGCTCATAGCTGTTGATAATTCTGAGGGCTTCCTCGCAGGCGTAGACCAATTCCACGCTGCGGACGATAATGCTCTTAAACGGATTGCGGCAGTCCGGGGTCAGGCCCACTTCCCGGGCCGCCCTCTGAGCCAGAGGTGTCAGCCGGTCAAAATTCAGGTTAAAGCGGGCCAGGGGGCCCACCAAGTAGGCGCCTCGGGCCAGAATACGGGACTGCAGGGCATTGCTGTGCCGGACATGTTCCTCGGCAAAATGACTTTCGTATTCGGCCGCGGTAATCTCCAGACCCCGGTTGGAGACCAAATGCCCCTCGCAGAAGGGATATTCTGCCGGATGCCGCAGGGCCACAAACTCATAATCATAGGTAACATCAGGAAAGTCAAAGCCGGCCACCCAGCGCACGGTTTTCTGGGCCAGTTCCAGGGCCTGCTCCAGAGGGCTGACCAGGGTCCGCAGCTCTTCGCCTCGGGGAGCCCGATAAAAACCGCCCACCCGGACATTGATGGGGTGAATTTCCCGGCCGCCCAGGAGGTTGACGATGTCATTGCCGGCTTTTTTTAAAGCCAGACCCTCTTTGACGATCTGAGGATAATCCTGGGCCAGGGCGATGGCGCTGGAGTAGCCCAAAAAATCGGGGGCATGGAGAAAATAGACGTGCAGGCCGTGGCTTTCGATCCATTCCCCGCAGTAGAGCAAACGGCGCAATTCCCGTAAGGGGCCGGACACGGCCAGTCCCAGGGCCGCTTCCACCGCATGGACGGCGCTCATCTGGTAAGCCACCGGACAGATGCCGCAGATGCGGGCCGTCAGGTCCGGGGCCTCGGCGCCCCGGCGCCCCCGCAGGAAGGCCTCGAAAAAGCGGGGCGATTCAAAGATGCTGAAGTTGGCCGCACTGACCCGGCCGTCTTTGATTTTTAGCTCCAGGGCGCCCTCACCCTCCACCCGGGCCAGGTTGGCGACGTTAATGGTTCTATTCATGGGCCAGGCTCTCCTGCCGGAAAGGTTCGGCATAGGCGTTGAAGGTCCGGAACAGGCGGACGATGTCGGCCGGGGCTACCCCCAGCTGCTGAAATTGGGCGGCCAGGGAGGCGGTGTTGGGGTGATCTTTGGGCCCGTAACAGCCATAACAGCCCCGGTGATAGGTCGGGCAGAGCGCGCCGCAGCCGGCGTGGGTCACCGGCCCCAGGCAAGGGGTGCCGTCGGCCACCATCACGCAAATATTGCCCCGGATTTTGCAGTAAACACAGACGCTCTCGGCGCTCAGCCGGGGCGTCCGCCCCTGGAGCAGGGCCTTGATCACCTCTAATAACTGATTTTTATTGATGGGGCAGCCCTGGATTTCGAAATCCACCTTAATATTTTGGGAGATGGGCGTGGACAGGTCTAAGGTCTTAATATACTCCGGATGGGCATAGACCACCGGAATATACTCTTTCACGTTAGTGAAGTTGCGCAGGGCCTGGATGCCCCCGGCGGTGGCGCAGGCGCCGATGGGCACCACCAGCTTGGAATGCCGGCGCACCTGTTTTATCCGCCGGGCATCTTCGGCCGTGGTGATGGAGCCTTCCACCAGGGACAGGTCATAGGGGCCCGGTTCCACGGCCCGGCTGGCCTCCAAAAAATAGGCAATATTCACCTTCTCCGTCAGGGCCAGCAGATGATCCTCCAGATCCAGGAGGCTCAACTGGCAGCCGTCGCAGGAGGCGAACTTCCAAACCGCGAGTTTAAGTCGAGGCGCCATGGGGTATCCTATACCAATTGCCAAAGGGTTGTATGAGAAGGCCTTTGGTTGACAGCTTGATGCCCTTTTACCCGAAGGGCGGGAAAGCACCCGCAGGGCGGCGAAGCCCAAGCGCCTCCCGCCTTTCCCTCGTTCCCACGTTGTACTTCTTCCTCGTTCCCAAGTTGTACCTGGGAACGAAATTATCCGCCAAGCTTGGCTTGGCCCATCTGCCTTACTCTATAAGATATTTACTAAATCTCCCGCCTTTCAAACCACTTGCCGATCCGGTCATACGAGAACACCGGGCCGTCCTTGCAGACGAAAAAGGGGCCGAGCTGGCAGTGGCCGCAGAGGCCAAGGCCGCATTGCATGTTGCGCTCCATGGAGACGTAGATATCCCGGGACTGCAGCCCCAAACGGTGCAGTTCCTGGATGGTGAAGCGCATCATGACCCCGGGGCCGCACACCAGCGCCATGGTCTGGTGGGGGTCAAAGCGGGCCCGGCCGATGAGGTTGGTAACCACGCCGACGCCGCCCCGCCAATCAGGACCGGCGCTGTCCACGGTGGCATGCACCCGCAGGTCGAAACGGCCCCGCCAGCGCTCCAGCTCCCGGCGAAAGAGCAGGTCCTGGGGCGAGCGGGCCCCATAAATCAACTCCACATTGCCATACTCCTGCCGGTGGGCCAGGACATGGTAGATAACCGGCCGCAAGGGAGCCAGACCCAGGCCGCCGGCCACAATGACCAGGTCCAAATCCACGGCCTTATCCACCGGCCAGGGCGCGCCGTAAGGGCCGCGCACCCCCAGGGTATCGCCGGGCCGGTATTTTTGCAGCAACCGAGTAACATTGCCCACGGCCCGGATGGTGTGCACCAGCTGTTGTGGTTTACTGGGGTCGCCGCTGATGGAAATGGGCACTTCCCCGGCACCCGGATGATAGAGCATATTGAACTGACCGGGCCGAAAATGAAACTCCGAGCCGTTCTCCGGTTTCAGGAACAAGGTAAAGGTATCCTTGAGTTCCCTCCGGTAGTGGACCACCCGGAAAGGCCGGGGCAGCATCGGCTGCTGGCAGACTGAAAGTCCGGCCGCGGCTAAAGTCGTCTCAGGAGCCATAAAAATCCACCAGTTGCAGTTTCAAAAGTTTTAGCTTTTTAGCCTGGGCCTGGACAAAGCGCTTTAACAATTCATACTCCAGATCGGGGTGGTCCTCACTCAGGCGTTGCAGACAGGCTAAATCCAGGGCGATGGCCCGGGTGATTTCCACAGCCCGGGCGTCGAAAAAAAACTGCTGCGGCAACTCCAGCCAGCTCAGGCCCAAGACATCACCTTCCCCCAGGGTGTACACGGTTTTATGCCCCCGCCGGGGCCGATGGATTTCCACCGCCACCCGGCCGTAGCGCAGCAGAAACAACTGCCGGGCCTCCTCGCCTTCGGCAAAGATAACGTGGTTGGCCCGAAAGTTGACCAGGGTAGCGCAGTCAGTCAGCAGTTGGAGGTGCAAGGAAGAGACTCCGGCCAGAAAAGGATGGGCCGCGAGAGTGGATTCCAGGTTGTCCATGGCTGTTACTCCTGTTTGGGGGTTTCCCGGATTGCCCTGATTTCCGCCGTCAGATCAATGGCCACCGGACACCAGACCAGGCAGCGGCCGCAGCCGATACAGCCCAGACAACCGAACTGGTCGATCCAGGTGGCGAGTTTATGGGTCAACCATTGGCGATATCGGGATCTGGTGCTCGTCCTGATCCAACCGCCATGAATGTAAGAATGGTCGAGCATGTGACAGACATCCCAATAGCGCCAGCGTTCGGCCTGCTCCCCCTCAAGGTCCGCCTGATCCACTAGGCAATGGCAGAAACAGGTGGGGCAGACCAGGGCGCAGTTACTGCAACTGAGACAGCGGGCGGCCACGTCGTCCCATTGGGGGTGCTCATAGCGCTCATACAAGAGACCTGGCAAATCACCGGTTTGCATTGACCGGCTTTGGCTGCGGGCCGCGGCCTGAATCAGTCCCCTGCCCTGCTCCCTGTGGGCTGCCGTCACCGGTTGCCCCGGCAGCCGGGCCAAAATCTTTTCACCTGGCAAACTCCCGGCCTGCACCAGGAAATGGTGACCGTCGGTATTGATTATTTCCGTCAGGGCCAGATCGAACCCGCCGCCAACGCCGGGACCGGTGTCCAGAGAGGCGCAAAAACACGCCGCGTCGGCTTCAGTGCAATTAACCGCCACGATAAACAGCGAACCGCGGCGAGCCGCGTACACCGGGTCAATGTGGGGGCCGTGGAGCAAGGTCCGGTCATGCACGGCCATAGCCGCCAGTTCACAGGCCCGGACGCCAATAAAGGCATAGGGCGGCAGACTGTCATCAATGGGCTGGTAGGTTACGCCGCTCTCCTGGCGCTGGGTCCGGAACAGCGGTAACCGGGAGGGAAAAAGAAACTTCTTCCAGGATTCCTGGCCCAGGTTAAAACCAAAGTAGGCTTGATCAGCCCGGCGGACCAGCCGAAAATGGCCGGCCTCGGCTTCGGTGGTCCAACCCTGGGGCAGATCGGCAACACTGCCTAAGGTGTCCAAAACCAGTTGACCATCCTGGACCGTGGGGCCCACCGGTTGAAAACCTTCCTGCACCAAAAGCTCGAAGAGGGTGGTCAAAGCGGCAGCCGGTAGGACGACTTCGGCACCCACGGGCAGAAGAGACTCGGACATGCAGTAGCCTGCTCCTCTCAAAACCGGGGCCAGCCTGGAAGAGTGGCCCGGTTATAACTTAATTGTTGAAACCGCACCTGTTCCAACGATTTAATGGGTAATCGGGTTTTTTTGGGCTTATCTTAAATGGCTGGAAACGGTACCAGCATAATCAAAAGTCTGCCAATAACTGTTAGCTATCTATAGTATAATAATAGAAAAAGTTTGTAAATTTATTTTAGGGATAGGACTAATTCGGGAATTCTACTGATTGATTTTTTACTGATGATTTTTATAATTCACCTAAGGTCTGGTCAGATATGAGTTACGAGAAACTGCGGACGGTACAGAATCGGTTTGAAGCTGAACTCCTGTCGGCGGCCCTGGAGCGGAGCGGCGTGGATTTTTTTCTGCGGACGTTTGAAGACACCGCCTATGACGGTCTCTTCGTGGCTCAGGAGGGCTGGGGGGTTCTTTGGGTGACGCCAGAAGACCGGCAGGTGGCGGAGGATATCTTACAGAAGTTTGATGAGGCCTATGCTCCGGGGTTTGAAGAGGAGATTGAACCACAGTAAAAAAAGGCCAAGCCTTGAGCAAATCAAAAATACTGCCGATAAACCAAGGTAATCCCCAGGCAACGCTCGTATTAGCCCCTGCCCCCGGGGGGAGAGAGGCAACAGGTAAGTATCATTTGAAAATTTATTACCAAACGACTATCGTAATCTATAAGAGGTCTATTATATGGCAAAAATAATCCATAAGGTGAATTTCCTGTTAGAAGATGACGTCTGCCGGGAATTAGAGGACCTGGTGCCTTTGGCTAAAAGGAATCAGGTGGCCAATGAGGCCCTCCGGAAGGAGTTGGAACTCCTCCGCCGCAACCAGGCGCTGGCGACGTTGTCCGCTTCTGCTGACGGTAAAAAATTTTCTACCCGGAAAATTGACGAGCAGCCGGCGGCAGCCAGCGACAACAACATGATAACGACTTAGGTGGCTTTACAAGGAATACCTCTATGAAAGCTTTGGCAATATCCGGGTCACCCCGCCAAGCGGGGAACACCTGGCAGTTGTTGCAGCTGGCCCTGGAAGTCCTGGCCGGAGAGGGCTTCGAGACCGAGTTCATTTCCCTGCACGATAAACAGGTCCAACCCTGCCTCGCCTGCGGTGCCTGTATGAAAAATAAAAACCAGTGCGCCCAGGAAGATGATTTGCAGGAAATTCTTCCCAAAATGCACGCCGCCGATGCCCTGCTGGTGGGCTCGCCGGTGTATTTCGGCTCGGCCACACCCAATCTCATGGCCCTTCTGGACCGGGCCGGATACATCGCCCGCTATGGGGACAACTATTTTTACCGCAAAGTGGGTGCACCCATCGTCGTAGCCCGGCGGGCTGGAGTCAATTTTACTTTGGCCCAACTTTTATTTTTTTTCTCCATCATGGGCATGGTGGTGCCCGGCTCAACCTATTGGCCCATCGCCTACGGTCTCAAACAGGGAGACGTCTTGCAGGACACCGAGGGCCTGGACACCATCAAAAACTTAGCGGCCAATATCGCCTGGGTCACTAAAAAACTACGGGCTTAACGAGTCTAACATAATGGCCTTCGTCAGGTCTTGGGATGTAAAGTTGCGGTAGCACTATGGTTGAGACCCTCTTTGGTTTGTTAGGATCGTCTTAAAGTCAATAAAAAGTCTTGGGCACGGCAGGCCGGCATATTAATTGACACATTTATGTTTCTAAGTCAAAAATAATTGTTATAATTTTAATTTGAACTTTCCTGCCCCAAATCGGCCAGGGTGAAAACTCACCACTCCTAAGGTTCCGGAGCGTCAGAAAAGTTAAATCCACCTAAAGAACGAATAATGAAAAGTTTACCCACCATAAAGATCAATGATGCCTGCAAAGAAGTGATTTTTGTCCAAGGCGGCATGGGGATCGGCATCTCGCTGGCACCGTTAGCCAGAGCCGTGGCCAAACGAGGCGGGATCGGGACAATATCCAGCGCCGGCCTGGAGGCCATAGTGAGCAAGAGACTGGGCCGGCGAGTCAATGCCTATCAGGCTGCGGCCATCGAGGTGGCCGAAGGAAAACGGGAGGGAGGTTGTATCGCCATAAATATTATGGTGGCTTTGCATCAATCTTTTACCGATTCCATCCTGGGGGCCATCGAAGGAGGGGTGGATGCGATAATTTTAGGGGCCGGCCTGCCCACCACCCTGCCGGAGTCTGCCGCCAGCGCCGATGTTGCCTTAATTCCCATCGTCTCCTCGGTCAAGGCGCTGAGAATCATTTATAAGAGATGGACCGAAAGATTAAAGAGAATTCCGGATGCGGTAGTCCTGGAGGGGCCATTGGCTGGGGGACATTTGGGATTTTCATATGGCGATTTGAAAAAAGATGAATTTCGGATGGAGAAGCTTTTTGGGCCGGTGAAGGAATTTGCCCAAAAACATGGCGATTTTCCGGTGATTGTGGCCGGTGGGATTTACTACCATGAAGACATTGTCAGGTGGGTGAATGAAATCGGGGCTGACGGGGTCCAGATGGGAACGAGATTTGCGGCCACCCATGAAAGCGGCGCCTCGGCCGATTTCAAACAGGCCATCGTCGATTGCCGGGAAGAAGACATTATTGTGGCCAAAAAACCGGGCTCGCCCTGCGGCCTGCCCTTCAGAATAATCAAATCCTCGCCCGGGTATCAGACTGCTTTGGATAAAAACCGGCCGCCGAAATGCAACCGGGGATTTGTGCTGCGCAAAGACGAAGAAGGCGACTTTACCGTCTGTCCGGCCAAAGATTCCCAAGATAGTTTTTGCATCTGCAATGTGCTCTTGAGCGCCCACGGCTTTACCGACAAAGAAGAGCCGATTTATACCATTGGCCGCCGTGGTCACCTGGTGGATCGGGTTGTCTCGGTGGACGAGTTGATGGATGAGTTAATCGGGTTGAATCACCGTTAGGGGGCAGGTGCGTGCCCGAGCGAGAGGCCCGGGCACACGCGGCTAAGTTACAGATTATTTAGGAAAATACGGTTTAATCTCCGCCAGCACTTCGGGAATAATATCCGACCAGCCAAACGGCATGAAGTGGATGCCCTGGCACATGGGGGCGAGTTCCTTGAGGAGCTTAATGGTCATTTCGGTGGCCTTTTTTTTGTACTGCTCCTTGGGGACGCTGTCCATCTCTTTAATCCAGGTTTCAGGCACCTGGATGCCCGTGACATGGTCATTTATGAATTTGGCCATGCCGGGTGATTTGATCACTACCATGCCGAACATGACCGGGGTGCCGAATTTTTCCGCCTTTTTCATGAAGATCTCGAACTTTTCAGGCTCGTAGACCGGCTGGGTCTGGAAGAATTGGCAGCCGGCGTTGACCTTGTTTTCCATCTTGATGAGCTGCAGGTCCAGAGGCTCGAAATTGGGGTTGGCCGCAGCGCCCAGGGCCAGGTTGGAGGCCTGGGTGAGCTTGTTGCCCATCATATCGTGGCCGGCATTGAGACCCGAGGCGATTTTCAGCATGTGCACCGAGTCGATGTCGAAGACCGGTTTGGCGGTCTTGTGGTCACCCACTTTGATATGATCGCCGGTGAGGCACAGGACGTTGTCGATGCCCAGGGTGCAGGCGGCCAGCAGGTCGGATTGGATGGCCAGGCGGTTGCGGTCCCGGCAGGTCATCTGGAAGATGGGCTCCAGGCCGAACTGCTTGGTCAAAACGGAGGCGGCCAGGGCTCCCAGGCGCATGGAGGCGCCCTGGTTGTCGGTGACGTTCACGGCGTGGACGGAATCTTTGATGTCCAGGGCTTCCTGGATGTAAGCCGGGGGCGGGCCGCCGTTGATCCGGGAGCAGCCTTTCACAGGTCCCACTTCGCCGGTGACGACAAATTCCTTTTTCTGGAAAAGCCCGGTCAGTTTCATGCGCACCTCCCCTCTTTGATATACAGCACCCGGGGTTTAGCCATTTTGCTGTAGTCTTTGGGCTCCATGTAGCGTCTAAGCTTGTCCAGCTCACCTAAAGCAACCATGCGGTTGTAGATCAGGACCCAGGCGCAGTCGCGGTTGGAGTCCACTTCGCACTTGCCGTTTTCCGAGCCGCCGCAGGGGCCGTTGAGCAGGCTCTTGGCGCACTTGGTCACCGGGCAGATGCCGCCGGTTTCGTTGAGGATGCACATCCCGCATTCCTGGCACTGTTCCATAGCCACGGTGCCGGGGACCACCATGTCCATGTGGCCGACGGAGTCGAGGCCTACCTTGACCGGGATGGTGAGGCCGAATTCTTCCGTGGCCTGGCGGGCAATCTGGACGGCGCCGCCGCAGCCCAGAACCAGGACGGCATCGGCTGCGGCGATCTGATCCTTACAAGGAGTGAGGGACTCCCGGGATTTCATAATATTGCAGGTACGCTCGGGACTGACTTCCAAGGTGATATTTTTGCCTTTGCCCTTGAGGTCCTGAGCCATTTCCTTCACCTGGTCCAGGCCGCCGGTGGCGCAGACTTTGGCGCAGCCGTCGCAACCGACGACGGCGATTTTCTCATAACCCTCCAAGGCCTGCATAATTTCCTCGAGGGGTTTTTTCGTGGTGCCGATCATATTTCTCTCCTAGAGATGATTAAGGTTGGGGGAGCACTGCAGATATTCAGCGCAGAAAATTCCCTTGGCTATTCTTGTCTGACTCAGGGTCAGCCCGATTTAAGCAAACCTGTGTCCTTCAGACAGCCCGAGTTTTTCCCATGGCCGGGAGAAGACTCGGAGACCGGATATGGGAGAGGTGGGTCTTTAGACCCGTGATCGAGGCGGGCACCGCCCACCACCGTAAAATCAGTATCTAACCTTCACGATTGTCCTGTTAAATGCAGCAAACCTACTGCTAATGCAGTATTTTTGCAAAAGAGCAGTAATTTGGCAAGCAGCCAGTTATAAACGAAAGTTCTTTATCGATAAGTATAATTATTGCGCAAGCTGCGGTCAAGGCTTAAACGAGCATAAGATCATTTCCGGGCAGGGCCGGCACAGAGCTCATGATTACTGCCAGAAGGAATATCTTAATCACCGCCTGAGATATCCCTTTTGGAGGAGTCTACCCAAACATCAGCCACTCCGGCTTCACCATGATCAGCAGGCCGATGGCCACCATGGCAAGGCCACCCAGGAGATGGGAGAGGCGGCTGTATTTACCGGTCAGACCGGTAACCTGGAGGGTGGTCATAGCCGCAATGTAGACGATGAGGTCGTCCAGCATGAAGATAAAGATATAGAGGAAGATATAGAGGTAATACTGCCAGAAAGGTAGTTGATTCAATGTCAAGACCTGGAGATAGACCACTGGCAGGCTGGCGGAGCAGATTAATTCCACCAGGTTCACCGCCATGGCCAGCATGACGATGCCGCCCAGGGCCAGCCAGAATTTTTGCTGCTGCGTGACGTCTTTTAATTTTTGAAAGACGCGTTGCCGGCGATCAGAACTGGTGACCTTGCAGACCCCGGGTTGGTTCAGAAAGTATTCCTTGAGATTGTAATAGCCGGCCGCCAGAGCGACTATTCCCACCAACAGCCGCACCCACAGGATAAAGCCAAGGAACATTAAAAGGTTAAGCCAGGCTACCATGAAAAGGAAGTAAATCCCGGCCGACACCGCGATAAAGGTGCTGCCCAGGATCCACATGCGCCGGCGGTCTTCCAGACCTAAGAGCAGGCCGATGAGAAAAACCAGGACCCACATGGCGCAGGGGTTAAAGCCGTCCACGGCCCCCATCATGATAGTGAACAGGGGCAGGGAGACATGCCGGGTGTGGATTTCGCCAAAGACGGGGAGGGTAATAGTTTCCGGTATGTGTTTGCTGTCTGGAAGGGCTGGGCTCATTTGGGGAGCGGCCAGACTGCCAACCAGGTCCGGCTGGGGGCTGGCAAGATACTGCTGCACCGCGGCCTCGAGGGCGGCCCCGGAGGTTGGTTCGTCCAGCCAGCCGATGAAATATTGGTCGCCGATCACCGTGAATGGAACTCCGGAGACGTTAACCTTTAACTGGTCGGCCACTTTCCGGAGGAGTTCCTGATTTTTCGGGCTGCCGCTGATTTCGTAAGCATGCAGCCTGACTTGCGGATATTTTGCCTCTAATTTAGCTAAAAATTCCTTTTCCAGGCGGCAATGCGGGCAACCCGTGGTCCAAAAAAGATGGATATTGACAAGGGTTTCAGCCGCGCCGGTTTCTACTGGGTGATAAAGACCGGCAGGCAGAAGCAAGCAGCTCCAGAACACCAGGTTTAAAAAGACCCAGTACACTCGGTTTTTCATGGCTTAGGATACCTTGGTCAGCTATGGGCAGGATTATAAACGATATATTTTTATATCATGCCCGCAGTTAAATAGGAATAGTTTACGTCTCCTCTTAGTCAGAGGGAGAAATACATAAATTAACCTTTTCCACCCGGGAACGTGATGTGGTATAAATAGAAAAATGGTTTTTAAAGGAAGTTATGGCATGGCTGTTTCACGCACCCGGTTTTCACCTAGTCCCACGGGCTATTTTCATATCGGCGGCGCCCGCACGGCGCTCTTTAACTGGCTCTATGCCCGTCATCACCAGGCCACCTTTATTCTCAGGATCGAAGACACGGACCTGGAACGGTCGCAAAAAGTCTATGAGGACGACATAATTGGCAGTCTCCAGTGGCTGGGGCTGGACTGGGATGAAGGGCCTTATCACCAGAGTGAACGCCTGGAAACATATAGATCATACGCCCAAGAACTCCTGGACCGGGGCGCGGCCTATTATTGCGATTGCCCGCCGGAGGACCTGGAAAAACAGCGGGCAGAAGCCAAGGCCAAGGGAGATAAACCCCGCTACAACGGCCATTGCCGGGAACGCGGTCTCAAAGCCGGTTCCAACACCGCCCTGCGTTTTCGCAGTCCTTTAGAGGGAGTCACTCACTGGCACGACCTGACCAAAGGCGCCATCGCCTTTGACAACACCGAACTGGACGACCTGGTTATCGTGCGGGCCGATGGCGTCCCCACTTATAACTTCGCAGTGGTGGTGGATGACATCACCATGGCCATTACCCATGTCATCCGGGGGGACGATCACATTCCCAACACCCCCCGGCAGATCCTGATCTATGAGGCCTTGGAAGCCAAACTGCCGCAATTCGCCCACATTCCCATGATCCTGGGTCCGGACCGGGCCAAGCTCTCCAAACGCCACGGCGCCCCTTCGGTCCTGGATTACCGGAATATGGGCTACCTGCCTGAAGCCATGGTGAATTTTCTGGCCCGGTTGGGTTGGTCCCACGGCGACCAGGAGATTTTTGGCCAGGAAGAATTAATCCGCTTTTTTTCCCTGGAACATGTGGGCAAGGCCGCGAGTATCTTCGACACCGACAAGTTGTCCTGGCTCAACGGCCATTACCTGCGGGAGACGCCGGCCGCAGAGCTGGCGCCGTTGTTGCAGGAATTTTTACAGAAAATAGATATTCAGGCAACCGATCTGGAGTATCTGGCCAAGGTGGCCCGCACCCTGCAGCCCCGGTCTCACACCCTGGCAGACATGGCCGAACAGGCCCGTTTTTATTTCCAGGACCCCCGGCCCTATGAGGCAAAGGCGGCGCCAAAATTCCTCACGGCCACAATCAGGCCGGTCCTGGAAACCATCAACGCCCGGTTGCAGGCCCTGCCCGTCTTGACCGAGGAGGCGGTAAATCAGTGCTTTCAAGAGATTCAGCAGGAAACGGGGCTGAAAATGAAGGAGATCGCCCAAGCCGCGCGGTTGGCCTTAACGGGTAGGACCGCCAGCCCCGGGTTGTTCGAAATCATAGAGATTTTGGGTGGTGAGGAAGTAGAGCGGCGGCTTCAGGCCGCCATGAGCGCCTGTAGTTGATAACTACAAAAAACAAGATTTTATCAAAATAATACCTGAATTTGACGGAGGGACACAGCTATGAGCGTAGCAGAAAACTACCGGACCACTCAGGCCGTTCTGGTCATCGTAATATTTTGTCTGTTCGGTCTGGCAATTCTCCATATCAACGTGCTTATTACCGTGGGGGCGATCCTGGCGGCCGCGGCCGTAGCTCTCTACGCCGCCACCACGCAGCCGGCGCCGACGCATAATGACCATGGACATCATCATTAATGATGGGTTAAGGACCGATACCTAATATTCACCCCCGACCCCTGACACGGAGGGTAGCTATGCGTATTGCACTGCTTGGCCAGGCGGTTTTTGGCGCGGATGTGTTAAAGGCTTTGCAGCCCCGCTATGACATTGTTGGCGTCTTCTGTCCACCCGATTCGCCCAAGGGCAAGGTGGACCCCCTCAAAGAGGCGGCCTTGGAATTGGGCCCACCAGTGTTTCAGCCCAAGCGGATGAAGGATCCGGAGGCCTATGAGCAGATGAAAAAGCTGGCGCCGGACCTGGCCGTCCTGGCTTTTGTGACCGATATTGTGCCGGGGCGGGTATTGGAGGTGCCACGGCTGGGGAGTATCTGCTACCACCCTTCCATTCTGCCCAAACACCGGGGGGCCTCGGCCATCAACTGGGCGGTGATCGAGGGAGATACCAAAACCGGTTTGACCATCTTCTGGGTGGACGAGGGCATCGACACCGGCGATATCCTTCTACAGAAGGAAGTGGATATCGGTCCGGATGAAACCACGGGAGCGGTTTACTTCAACAAACTTTATCCCCTGGGAGTGGAGGCCCTGGTGGAAGCGGTGGACCTCATTGCCACGGGCAAAGCCCTCCGTATCCCCCAGGACCATTCCAAAGCAACGTACGAGCCTCCCTGTGATGAAAAGGTGGCTGGATTAAACTGGGAGCAGCCGGGGCGGGTGGTCTATAACTTCATCCGGGGTTGCGATCCCCAGCCCGGGGCCACCACCAGCTTCCGGGGGGAGTCGGTGAAGTTCTTTAACGCCACTTTTGTGCCTCAAGCTCACAGCGCCGCACCTGGTGAAATATTGGAGGTTTCGCCTAAGGGCCTTAAGATTGCGGTTCAGGGGGGCGCTTTGATCATTAGTCGGTTGCGACCCAAAGATCTGGGGAAGATGAAAGCCGAAGAATTCATCCAGGCCAAAGATCCCCAGGTGGGGGAAAAATTCGGGAGTTAGCCGGGGCTTAATCTTTGTCCCGGCGGGACAGGTGGCGCAGGGGAAGGATCAGGAGGTGGAAGGGGATCAGGTAAAGAGCGGCCAGGAGAGAGACGTGGGGGTCGCCGAGGTCGTTGCCCAGGACGAGGACCAGGATGTTATTGATCCAGCCCAAGGAGGCGGCGGCAGCAGCCTGTACCGGGGGCTGGCGGCGCCAGAAAACGGCGGCGCCGAGGCCGGCCAGGACCAGGGACAGGGCCGTCACTCAGACCCAGGGCCAGGACGATCTGGGCCTGATGGGCTCTGAGAAAAGGGGCGAAGTTGCCGAAGGCTCCCAAGTTAATGACGGCGATGAGCAGCAGGGAGGGGTAATACGAGCGCAGCCCCAGCCATTGAGTCAGCCCGGGCAGAAAGCGCTGGGTAAGATTGGCTGCTATCAGGGGATAAAGATGATGGCCCCGATCAAACCTCCCAGGTGAACGGGATCGACGGCCAGGTTTTGCCCGGCCAGCAGCTTGGCCATGAGGGGCAGGGTCACGGGGAGCATTAGGGACGTGGCTACGGTCAGGAGCAGCACCAGGGGGATATGGGCGCCCACCAGGGCGGCAAAAAAGGGGGCGGAGACGCCGGTGGAAACTCCGGCCAAGAGCAGCAGACCCAGAGCGTACCTCGGCATGAAGTACATGGCCAGGGGATAGATGAGGGCGGGCAGGAGGAAGAGCTTCAGAGCCAATAAAAGGAAAAACTCCCGGGGATGCCGCTGCAGTTCTCCCCGGATGGCTTGGGGCCTGACCTTGAGAAAGGCCAGGTACAGCAGGATCATGAGGAGTCGGTTCAGATAGGGGGAGAGCCGGCCGGCCGGTTCGGACCAGAGCAGACCGGCGGCCATGCTGAGAAAGACCACCAGGAGGAGGATGATATCTTTGGGGTGCAGCATCGAATTTTGTCCTGGCTGAAAATATCAGAAAAGAGGTTGAATAGCGACTAGAGAAAAGCAGCGAGAAGCAAGGACAGGATCATTAATGGCTCTGACTGGCAATAGTATGGCAGGGCCGGGAGGATAGTTCTTCTGGGCCAAGGACTGTCCAGAAGATGATACAAACCTTGGGGGCGATAGGCCACTACGATAGCCCTAAATTGAGGCAAGGGGCTCAAAAAAAAGCCGGGTTTTACCCCGGCTCATGCCGCAGCTCTGTTTCCCGGTTATTCGGCTTTGATTTCGATGGTTTTGGCTTTGACTGCTTCCTTTTTAGGGCAGGTGACAGTTAGGATACCCTGTTTATAGGAGGCCTCGATCTTGTCGGCTTCGACCCCTACCGGTAAGCGCAGGCTGCGGGTGAAGGAGCCATAGCCGCGCTCCACGAGGTGATAGTTTTCCTCTTTTTCCTCGCGTTCGGTTTTCTTCTCGCCCTTGATAGTGAGAACATCGCCGGAGAGGGAGATGTCGATATCTTTGCTGTCGATGCCGGGAATCTCAGCTTTGACCACGATTTTATCGGCGGTTTCGGATACATCTACCGACGGCATCCAGGTGCCTCCCATGGGTTGGAAGGCCTTGCGGCCGCTGCCGAAGTAATCCTCCCAGAGGCGGTCCATTTCATTGCGAAGCTTAGATACTTCCCGAAAGGGTTTCCATTCCATGATATCCATAAATAACCTCCAATGACTAAAGATTACAATTAGATGTAAATTAATATCGGAAATAGGGGTTGTCAATATGAGGGAGAGAAAATATCTGGTAGTTTATAACTATCGATAATTTAATGACAAAATTACACTGAGGGTTGGTCTGCCCTATGATGGTGCCGGGCGACCGCGGCAATGGCCAAGAAAAGTCCTTGAATAAAATGTGCGATGGTGGTATGAATATACCGGTTCACAAATAACCCGGTAGGGAATGACAAAAGATGAGTTGGCGAATGATCAGGAAAACTAAGGCATAAACCTCCTTTGGCGACAAAGGGGGTTTTTTTTGGTTTGGAGGGGGAGGGGTGCAAGCAGGCGGAGCAGAAAGCATGACGTTTCGACGCAAGGACCTGTTGGGGTTGGCGGACCTTAGCCGGGAGGAAATCCAGCATATTTTAGATACGGCGGCCTCGTTCAAGGAGATCTCCACCCGGAGTATTAAGAAAGTGCCCACCTTACGGGGCAAAACGGTCATCACGCTATTTTACGAACCCAGCACGCGGACGCGCACTTCATTTGAGATTGCGGCCAAGCGGCTGAGCGCCGACACGGTGAATTTAGCCATTGGGGCCAGCAGCGCGGTGAAGGGGGAGACGCTCATCGACACCGCCATGAACCTGGAGGCCATGCGGCCGGACATTATCATTATCCGGCATGCCTGCAGCGGGGCGCCGCACCTGTTGGCCGACCGCTTGCGCAGCAGCGTGGTCAATGCCGGGGATGGTCTGCATGAGCATCCCACCCAGGGGCTGCTGGATATGCTGACCGTGTGGGAGGCCAAAGGGCGGCTGGACGGACTCAGGGTAGCCATTATCGGGGATATTGCCCACTCCCGGGTGGCCCGTTCCAATATCCACGGCTTTCGCACCATGGGGTCCCAGGTGGTGGTGGCCGGACCGCAAACGATGCTGCCGCCCTACCTGCAGGATTTGGGGGTCGAGGTCACGTATTCCCTGCAAGAGGCGGTGGCGGGAGCGGACGTGGTCATGATGCTGCGGCTGCAGTTGGAACGACAGGGGCAGATGTTCTTCTCGACGCTGCGGGAATATTCCCGGTTTTTTGGGCTGAATATGGAGCATCTGCGGCTAGCGCAACCGGATGCCCTGGTGATGCATCCAGGTCCTCTGAACCGAGGGGTGGAGATCTCGCCGGAGGTGGCTGACGGGGCGCAATCCGCCATACTTGATCAGGTCACCAACGGGGTGGCGGTGCGGATGGCCGTCCTGTATCTGTTAAGTGGAGGTGAGCAAAGTGGGGCTGCTGCTTAAAGGCGGGTTGTTGCTGGACCCGGCGCAAAACCTGGAGGAGCGGCGAGATCTGCTGATTGAAGACGGGCGCCTCGCGGTTTTGGGGGCGCCCGGGTCGGTGCCAGGGGAAGCCCACCAGGTGGTGGAGGTCACCGGCCTAGTGGTCTGCCCCGGGCTTATCGATATGCACACGCATCTGAGGGAGCCCGGGCAGGAATATAAAGAGACCATCGCCACGGGAGGGCAGGCGGCACTGGCGGGAGGATTCAGCGCGGTGGCCTGCATGCCCAACACCAGGCCGGTGAATGATTCGGCCACGGTTACCCGCTATATTTTGGAGAAAGCGGCCCAGGCCAGGGGAGTGCGGGTCTATCCCGTGGCCGCCCTGTCCCAAGGTTCCCACGGGGAAATTCTGGCGGAATACGGTGATCTGAAAGAGGCCGGGGTTGCGGCCCTGTCGGATGACGGCAGGCCGGTGGCCAATTCCCAGCTCATGCGCCGGGCCCTGGAATACGCCCACACCTTTGACATGCTGGTCATCAGCCACTCCGAGGACCTGGTCCTCACCGGCGACGGGGTCATGCATGAGGGGTTGGTATCCCTGGAAATGGGCCTGAAGGGCATCCCGGCGGCGGCGGAAGAGGTGGCGGTGTTCCGGGATATCGAACTGGCCCGCCTCACCGGGGCCCGGCTGCACATTGCCCATGTCAGCACTGCGGGATCGGTGGAGATTATCCGCCGGGCCAAATCCCAGGGGGTCAAGGTCACGGCCGAGACCGCACCCCATTATTTCAGCCTTACTGATGAAGCGGTGCGGGGATTCAACACCAATGCCAAAATGAGCCCGCCGCTCAGGACGCGGGCCGACGTGGCAGCCATCCGGGCGGGATTGGCCGACAACACCCTGGATTGCATTGCCACGGACCATGCACCCCATAGCATCCTGGAAAAAGAGGTGGAATTCGACCGGGCGGCCAACGGCATCATCGGCCTGGAGACGGCCGTGGGTCTGAGCCTGGAACTGGTCCAGGGAGGAGTCCTGACCCTGGCCCAACTGATCGCCAAACTCAGCACCAATCCGGCCCGCATCCTGGGGGTGCCGGGGGGGACCTTGCAGGTGGGGGCGCCGGCGGATATCACGATACTGGATCTGGACAGAGCCTGGACGGTGGACGTGCAGCAGTTCAAATCCAAGAGCCGCAACTCGCCCTTCCATGGTCGGGAATTGACCGGCCGGGCGGTGCTGACAATGGTGGGGGGGAGATTAAGTTCAGGGATCATGGATCAGGGAAAGGGAAGAAAGAATAGGATCGGGGCCAGTGGTTATGGGCAGTGGTTAGAGAAGCAGGTTGGGTTGGACATTCATAGGTTCAAAGATATAGTCGTTGACAAACGTTTCGTCTGATTCACCCCTCACCCTGACCCTCTCCCCTCAAGGGGAGAGGGGAAAATAAAGGACAAAACTTTTGGCAAACGCTATAGTTGCATACTAAGGAGGGCGTTGATGGCCAGCCAGGTTTTTTATTTTGATTTTCGGGTTACCACCAAAGACACTAATTTCAAGAAGTTCGGCCGCCTGCTGGAGGCGGTGGATCTTAAGGGCATGGTCCAGCGCAAGAAGAAGCGGCCGCTGATTGCCATCAAACTGCACTTCGGCGAGAAGGGCAACACCTCGTTCATCCGGCCGATTTATGTGCGCCAGGTGGTGGACAAGCTGTGGGAATATGGCGGCCGGCCCTTTGTCACCGACGCCAATACGGTGTATGTGGGCACCCGGGCCGACGCGGTGGACCACCTGACCACCGCCATCCAGAACGGCTTTGCGTACGCGGTGGTGAACGCGCCCCTGGTGATCGCCGACGGGCTGCGGGGCACGGCGGAAGCCGAGGTGGAGATCAACCAGGAGCTGTTTAAATCGGTCTTTATCGGCGAAGCCATTGTGGAGGCGGAGGCCCTGGTGAGTATGGCCCATTTCAAGCTGCACGAGTTGTCGGGGTTTGGCGGGGCTATCAAGAACGTGGGTATGGGCTGCGCCTCCCGGCATGGCAAACTGGCGCAGCACTCCAATATCGCGCCCAAGGTCAACCGGAAAAAATGCACCGGCTGCGGGGACTGCATCAGCCATTGCGCCCAGGAGGCCATCAACCTGGAGGCCGAGAAGGCGGTGATCGACCCGGCCAAGTGCATCGGCTGCGCCGAATGCATTTTGACGTGCCCGTACGGGAATATCGAAATCCAGTGGAACGAGTCCATCCCGGTATTCATGAAAAAGATGGTGGAATACACCTACGGCGTGTTGAAAGACAAGCGGGACCGGGCGGTGTTCGTCAACTTCGTCACCCAGGTGTCGCCGGCCTGCGACTGCTACGGTCACAACGACATGCCCATCGTGGGGGACCTGGGGATCGTGGCCTCCCGGGACATCGTGGCCCTGGACCAGGCCTCGGCGGACCTGGTGAACCAAAGCCCCGGCCATCCGAACTCCTGCCTGAAGGACAAGGCCATGGGGAGCGACAAGTTCCGGGACGTCTATCCCCAGATTGACTGGGAGATTCAGTTGGACTACGCGGAAAAGCTGGGATTGGGAACCCGGGAATATGAATTGGTGAAGATTTAAGGAAAGCATTCAGCAGTCAGCATTCAGCATTCAGCATTCAGCAAAGGATTTAATAACCTGCCGGGGCCGGGTGGCCTGGCCCCGGAGCGTGATTTCGGCAGCATTTTTCTGCAGTAGTTATCTTCCTGATATATCAAGGTAATTTTCATAGATAGACCAATTTTTCGCGCATTCGCGCTGAATTTCGCGGTAATTTCGCGGTGATTTCGCGCTTGGTGCGCGGAAAATTCGCGGTAGTTTGCCGCGGTTTTTTTCGGCGGTGGCCAAAGCAGAGAAGAAAAAGCTGGTGGGGCGGATTGCGGCTGGCGTTGCGGGACGGGCCGGAACCACAGGGGAGCAGACGATTTTTCGCGGTAGTTTGGAGAATATTTTTTATCATTGGCTAACATATGGTAATTGTTGTTCTTTATTAGATATTGAGGGCGTTTTTCGCGCCAATTTCGCGGTAATTTCGCGCTAATTTCGCGCTGGTTTGCCGGGGCTTTTTCCGGTTGTGGCCAAGGATAAGAAAAAAACCGGGCGGGCGCCCGAAGGCCGCCAGCGGGGGACGGGCGTGGAGTCCCAGGCGGAAGGCCGAAAGTTTCGCGGTGTTTTTGGGAAAATATTTTGTCATTAGATAATATATGGTAATTATTCATAATATTATGGTTGTGAGAGCTATTTTTCGCGCCAATTTCGCGGATTTTTCGCGCTAATATTCGCGGCTTGGTTTGCGGTCTTTTTCTGCCATTTTTCGACCTACGGTGGAAAAAATTTCTGCCGACATTTTAGAATAAGACTAAAGAGGGCACGGCACCGCCGTGCCCCTAGGAAAAAGAATTTTTGAGAACCGAGACAAGCCACCAAGCGGCAGCCGGTATGGTTATTAAAGCAGAAATGGGGAAAAAAGGACAGAACAGTTGGGGCGAATGTCGCAAAAACAGGGGTGAGGGAGGAGGGGGAAAGGGGCCTTATCAGAGGGTAACTTCAAGAGAGGCAGATAAGAAAGAGGTAGTGGGAGGGTAATCGGCGGGGAGGGGGCAAATGGCCGGACTAGCGGCGAGTCAGGAAGGGGGCGGGGCAGCAGAGAAGGTTATTATACCAAGTCGCATTCAAAATGCCCATTTGGGAGCCAGGGGATTACCTTTGGGACTGCACAGGCTGGAAAGCCTGTGCCACCATTTGATTGCAAATTAGTATTAAAGCAGAGTGGGGGCGCCCGGCCGGGGGCACCAACCAGAAAAACACGGTCCCGCGGCCGTGTTCCTCTGGTTAGTCGGGATGGCCGGCTGGGCCTGGGCGCCAGCTTTATCTGGTCCGCAGAAACTGCTTGACCAGGTTGTCCCAGCCGATTTCGGGGAAATGTCCGAAGACATCATCCACCACGGAGCCGCCGTCAGGCAGGGTGACTCCGGCCGTAGATTCCATCAGGCCCAGCAGCTTGTGGGATTCATACTGGATCCAGGCCAGGTTTTTGTCCCCAAACAGGAGCTTTTCCAGGTTGGGTTTGAGCTGGGTGGGGGTCACCACAAACAGCCAGCCTTCTTCATAGGGGTAGTCATGGATTACCTGAGGGTGCTGGCGCACTTCGGGATTGACCGCTTCGATGATCCCGTCCACCGGCGCCAAGACTGCGGCTTTGTGCCCTTGCCGGGCCAGGGCCATAGCCGTGGCGTTTTGGCGAAAGACCTCGCCGACCTTGGGCAGCTGCAGTTCATCGGCGGGTCCCAGCACCTTTTGGGAAAAGTCGTCTAAGCCGAGGCGCAGGCGCCCGCCGCTCTCCACGACCGCCCAGGTATGGCCTTTATGGAGATAGGCGCTGGTGGGAACGGCGATGCCGAAGACTTCCTGTAATTGCGGCCGGAGGGGCGGGGCAAACAATTCGAACTGGTCTTCCAGCATCTGATCAAAGGGACACTTGAAGCAGTCGTAGTTATTACCGCAAAAATAGACCGGCACCCGGTGCGTGAGCATGTGGCGGCACTGCTGCTGCAAACCCGAACGCTGCCGCATCTTGTCCTGCCAGGGGATGATCTTGCCCTTTTTTCCCCGAGGGGTCTGGCCGGCTTTCAAGAGGGCAAGGTTTGCTGCCGCCGTCTGCTGCAGGGACCGATCGAATCTGCAGGTGTTACAATCATAGTTATTGTCGCACATTTTATAATCAATGACGCCGGCCTCCATCCAGACGCACTGTTTTTTTTGTTCTTGAGCTTCCATATTTTTATCCTTCCCTAACAAATTTACCAGGCATCGTTTTAGTTTCCCGAGCGGCAAGACTGACTTGATTCTCCTGCCGCCCGCCCGTCGGTCCGCCGGATTCAGCTTCTTTTTTTCCAATTCTTGGTCAGGTCTTTTAAGAGAAATTCCTGCACCAAACGCCGCCACCCCATGGTGGGGAAATGACCGTAGACATCATCCACGATAGCTCCACCGTCCGGGAGGGTGACACCTACGGTGGTATCCATCAGCCCTAACAACCGGTGGGACTCCTGATCGATCCAGGAGGCGTTGATGTCGCCGGAATACAGGGTATCCAAATTGCGATTGAGATTCGTGGGCTGGACCGTAAACAGCCAGCCTTCGCCGTAGGGATCGTCGTGGACCAGGGCGGGCTGCTGCTGCACCCTGATATTGATTTCCTGGACTACACCGTCCACCGGCGCCAGGACCTTGGCCTTGTGCCCCTGCCTGACCAGCGCCAGACAGACATGGTCCTGATAATAGACCCGACCCACCTCGGGAAATTCAATCGCTTCGGCCGGACCCAGGATCTTTTGGGAGAAATCGTCCATGCCCACCCGCACCTGGCCGGTAGCTTCCAGCACGGCCCAGGTATGACCCCGGTGTAAATAATAGGTCGAAGTCGGCACTTTAAAACCAAAAACTTCCACCATCTTTGACAAAGCCGCAGGGGACGCAACCCCTGCCTGACTGTTCTTTGGAGAAATGCTCGTATTCATGACCAGAACCTCCTTTATAAATTTCAGCTTCGATGCATAATCAGGACTTGTTGTTATCTTATCTATATGCAAGCACAGTGCCAAAGCACGAAAAAATATCTAACCTCTATAAATATCAGATATAGCGATTCTCGAAAGATTTTTCCCATGGGCCTAAATGGGCACGGCCCGCCGTGCCCCTACGGTAAGAAATTATTTTCGAGAACTAGTATAAAATATCCATATCAGCTAAAACTGGCCCGAGATCAACTCGGAACGAACCGGACCGTGTGTTGATTAATACAACAAGACATAGACGGTGAAACTCAAGATATTGATAATATTAGACAATTATGTGAGGCAAAATTAGACAGGATGATTTGGGGGGATGTTGCAATAATAGACACTAACCGGGAAAGTATGGCGGCATGACAGCCGCACTGCCGTTGGGATGGTTAGGTCGGCAGCGGTTCGGTAGCGGTCTCCTGATCGCTGAAAACGGGGAGGACAAAATAAAAATCATTGCCATCCGGGGATTGGTCGACCCCGACCTGGCCGCCGTGGGTTTCCACCACGTTGCGGATGAAGTAAAGGCCCCGCCCGGTGCCCACCTCGCCTTCGATATTACTCCCGCGATAGCCTTCCTCGAAGATGAGTGCCTTGTCTTTGGGGGGGATATGCGGACCGGAGGAAAAAACATTAAAGCGGACGCCGTCCTTGCCAGGTTCGAAAAAATCGGGAATCAGCCGACGCCCGTAGGACACATATTTCCGGCCCCAGGCTGTGGGTCGGGTATATTTGACGGCGTTGGAAAAAAGATTGGCATACACCTGGGAAATCAAACCCTTATCAACCATTAAGGTAAAATCTTCCTCAGGCACGCCGCCCAGACTTTCGTCAATCTCGATACCCCGCTCCCTGAGTTTGGGCAGATACAGCTCCAGTTGAGGTTGAATGATCTCGCTGCGAACATTGCATTTGCGCTTTCGCAGTACCAGGTGGCCTTTTTGGAAGTGGCCGGGCCGGAACAATGATTCGAGGAAGAGGCTGACACCCCGGTATTGTTTTTCAAAATTTTGGCAGTCTATCTCGATGCCCAGGGTTAATTCCCGGGCTGCGTCCACAAAGTCGGGGCAGCCGCCCGATGACTCCGGCGGATGGTCCACCAGAGCGTGCAAGGCTTCGACCTTTTTTTTGACGTGCCGTAAATACAGGCTCAGGGAGATATTCGGGGTGATAACATTGTGCTCAATATCTCCCACCAGACTGTTGATAAACCGGATATGCTGAATATTTTGGGAGGTGATGATTTTGTTATGGAGGGTATATCCCAGGCGGTTGGCATATTTTTCAAAGAAAAATTTATCGCTGTCGTTCAAACCGCTGGCCGGAAAAATTTCCAGCATGCCAATGACCTGGTCTTTGGCGAAAAAAGGGAGTCGATCCACCAGCAGGCGGTTGCCCCGCACCGGAAGCACCCAGGAGTTATTGATCCTATAAGCGGTATTGGCCAGGTAGATTTCATCGGGGGCGGGAATTTTTTCAGTCTGGACCCCGTCCTGGCTGCCGCAGACATATTCCAGGCAACCCAAGCCGCTGCACGTCAGAAAGAGCCGGCTTTCCAGGCCGAAAAACTCTTTAAGGACGCTAACGCAGACGCGAAAAAGATTTTCTAAGGTTTCGTATTCCTGGGCCAGGTCAAAGAAAGTTTTGATGGCGTCGTCTTTGAGGGGGCCGAAGTTATATTCCTTATAATTGCTTTTCTTTTCTAGAATGCGTTTCCGTACTACTTCCAGATCAACAGGATGGGTCATAGCTTGTCCAGGTTGTCTTTATAGGTCTGTCGGAATTATAGCAGTTCTCAAAAGTTTTTTCCTATGTGCCTAAAGGGGCACGGCACGCCGTGCCCCTACGAAAAGAAATTATTATTGAGAACCGGTATAAGCTGATTATGAGTATTTTCAGTATACCCTAGAATAGTACAAATTCTAATAAAAAGTAAGTTGAACGAACATTTAACAATTAAGGTTCTGGGGAAGCTTGAAAAACGGACCGGCCGCCTGTCCGGATCGGTGGGTAACCGAAAGGAAGGAGGGCCAGCAGCACAACTTATGGAGTCAGACAGAGAATATTCAGTCTCGAGCATACTGGCGGAGGCCGGCTTCATACAGATCGTGCCCCCGGCAGTCATTGATGACAATGGTGGGTAAATTTTCCACCACCAAGCGGCGGATGGCTTCCGGGCCCAAATCCTCGTAGGCGACGATCTCGGCGGCTTTGATGGATTGGGAAATGAGGGCGCCGGCGCCGCCGATGGCCCCTAAATAGACTGCCTTGTTGGCTATCATGGCATCGATAACTTCCGGGGAGCGTCTGCCTTTACCGATCATGGCCTTGAGGCCCAAGCGGAGAAGCTGGGGCGCGTACGGGTCCATGCGATAGCTGGTGGTGGGGCCGGCCGCACCGATGACCCGGCCGGGGCGGGCGGGACTGGGTCCCACGTAAAACATCACCTGGCCCTTGAGATCAACCGGCAACGGCTGTCCGGCCTCCAGCAAATCTACCAAACGTTTATGGGCGGCATCCCGGGCAGTATAAATGACCCCGTTCACCAGAACGGTATCCCCCACTTCCAAGCTTTCCACATCCTGGTCGGTAAGGGGGGTAAGTAATTCTATCGTGCGAGACATAGATAACAGGCTCCTATAAGATCACTTCTTTATGACGGCTGGCGTGGCATTGGATGTTGATGGCCAAGGGCAGACTGGCGATATGACACGGCATCAGATTGAGGTGCACGGCCAAGGCGGTGAAGCGGCCTCCCAGACCCGCCGGACCGATGCCGATATTATTGACCAGGGTCAAGAATTCTTCTTCCAGGGCGGCCAATTCCGGGTCCGGGTTTTTGCTGCCCACTTCCCGGAGTAAGGCTTTTTTGGCCAACAGAGCCGCCTGTTCAAAGGTGCCGCCGATGCCGAGGCCCACAATGGTGGGGGGGCAGGGGTTGGCGCCGGCCTCCCGCACGGTTTCCACAAGCTTCTCTTTGATGCCGGCCAGGCCGGCAGCCGGCCGTAACATGTGGACTCGGCTCATATTTTCACTGCCACCGCCTTTGGGGACCACCATGAGCTTGAGCTTGTCGCCCGGAACTACAGTGATGTGAATGACGGCCGGGGTGTTGTCGCCGGTGTTTTTTCTGGTCAGAGGATGGCACATGGATTTGCGCAGATAGCCCTCCTCATAGCCCTGACGGACCCCTGCCTGGATGGCCTCATTCAGACCACCGCCCACGAGATGGACCTCCTGGCCTAGCTCCACAAAGACTACCGCCAGACCACAATCCTGACAGATGGGAATCATTTGCTCCCGGGCGATACGGGCGTTTTCCAGGAGTAACCGAAAAACCTCGCGACCGGCCGGGGATTCTTCTTTAACGCGGCCGTGTTCAAAAGCGTGGAGCATATCGTCGCCCAGTTCATAGTTGGCAGCCATGGCCGCCTGCTTGACGGCCGCCGTGATCTCTTTGACGTTGATCTCTTTCATTTCATTATTCCATTTCAAAAACGTGGGGAAGGTTTGACGCCGTCAGCCTGCTGGTGCTGCCGTGGTCCGGGATTCACGCTAGGACGACCGCAGGCGCCGTTATTCTTCTACGTCCCGTTTGAAAAAATTCTTTTTGGCAGTCGGGGCCGGCTTCTTGGCCGGGGGATCGTCTTCTTCGTCATCATCATCATCAGAGGCTTCATAATCCACCTGGCGCTGTCGAGATCCGGCAAACTCCGTGGGCAATTCCGGAAATTCCTCCACAGGCTGGTTTTTCAAAGCTTCCTGCATAAACTTGATAAAAATGGGCGCCGCGGCCTGGCTGCCTGTTTCTTTGCCTCCCAGGGTGCGCTCGTCATCCATACCTATCCAGACGCCGGCCGTGACCGAGGGTGTAAAGCCAATAAACCAGGCGTCCCGGGTGTTGTTGGTGGTGCCGGTTTTGCCGCCTATGGGCCGTTTCAGAACCAGGACTCTGGTGCCGGTGCCCCGCTGCACCACCCCGTTAAGGAGTTCAGTCATGATCTTGCCCGTCCGGGGACTCATCACCTGCCGCAGGTTTGGCTGCGCCTCTTCCAGGATCCGTCCGTCCCGATCCTCCAGCCGTTCGATGACGATGGGGTTGGCCAACTTCCCGTCATTGGGGAAGGTGGAATAGGCCCGGGTGAGCTCCAACAAGGTAACCTCGGAAGACCCCAGGGCCGAGGAATAATTGGGATAGACCTCGGTGGTGAGGCCTACGGCCTTGGCCATATTAACAACTGCTGGCACGCCGATACTGATCATCAGCCGGACTGCGGGCAGGTTCCGGGACATGGCCAGAGCAGAGGCCAAACTCATGGGACCGTAAAACGAGTGGTCGTAGTTACTGGGGGTCCATGGTTCTCCGGCACGGCCCCCCGGCAGGGAGATGGGCTCGTCCTGAAGGGTGGATTGGGGGCCGTAGCCTTTTTCCACCGCGGCGGCATAGATTATGGCCTTAAAGGCCGATCCCGGCTGCCGCTTGGCCTGAACGGCCCGATTAAAGACGCTGTCCCGGTAATTCTTGCCCCCCATGATAACCCGCAGCTTGCCAGTGCGATTTTCCAAATACACCAGGGCGCCCTGGGCCATGGGATCCGTATCGACGCTGACCTGCCACTGATAGCGGCCGGGGGTCCGATCCAGGAGTCGAACCTGGATAACATCTCCCAGCCGTAACCGGGAAACAATCTGCTTCATCCCCGCAGCCAATTCCTTGTCAGCTAGAACCAGATTTTTGGCCAAGACCCCGTAGTCGTTGGCGAAACGGACTACCAGAGATTGCTGTCCTTTTTCCGTCTGCACGACCACCGCAGTCTGGAGCTGCCCTTTCATGGGCGGGTGTTTTTGCTGATAGGCAACTTGTTGCCGGCAAAAAGGTTCAATCTCTTTGGCCTTCAACTCTTTCAAGGGGCCCCGGAACCCATGCCGGCGATAAAGCTCCTTGAGGCCAGACTGGACGGCCTGCTTGGCGACGGTATGGAGCTCAACGTCAGCCGCGGTATACACCCGAAAGCCGGCGGTATAGAGCGGATCCCGACCATATCTTTCCTCCAGCAACTGGCGCACATAGTCAACGTAATAGCCCACATCCTCAAAACGTTCCGGGCGGAAGGATTTGTAGGTCAAAGGCTGATTCAGGGCCGCCTGAGCTTCCTCCACGCCGACAAAACCCGCTTCCACCATACGGTTGAGGACGTATGCCTGGCGTTCCTTGGCCCGGGTGGGATTATTGGTGGGGGCAAAGCGGCTGGGCGCCTTGGGCAGGCCGGCCAACATGGCCACTTCGGCCAGATTCAGGTCTTCCACATGCTTGCCATAATATTCCTGAGCCGCCGCCTCCACCCCATAAGCGCCGTTGCCCAGATAGATATGGTTGAGGTAAAGAAGGAGGACCTCCTCTTTGCTGACAAAGTTGTCTATCCGGTAAGCCAGGATGGCTTCCCGCACCTTGCGGCTAAAACTCTTTTCAGAGGTCAGCAGAATGCTTTTTACCACCTGTTGGGTGATGGTGCTGCCGCCCTGAACAATCTCGCCGGCTTTGACATTTTCGAGAAAAGCCCGGGCAATCCCCAATAAGTCAACTCCCGGATGTTCAAAAAATCGGGCGTCCTCTGCGGCTAGAAAGGCCAGAATGAGATGCTGCGGCAGTCGGCTGTAAGGGACGATGATCCGCCTCTCGGTGAAAAATTCGCCGATAAGTTGGCCGTTCCGGGCATAGATGCGGGTGATCAGATTGGGCCGGAAATCTTTGATCAAGGTGTAATCAGGGAGATCGCGGTTGAAGTGATAATAGATATAATACACCGCTCCCCCAGCAGCCATCAGACCCACAAGAAACAAAATTAAAAACAGGCGGGAGATGATCCGCGCCCAGGAGCGCCGTTGGGGCGGCCGTCGGGGAGGCGATTTTTTTTTGGCTCTGGTCGTACTTTGGTTGTTGTCGGTTGGCATACGTTCCATGTCTCTGATTAAAAATAACAGCGGGCTCACGGCGCTTCAACTCAAAAATGGCCAGAGCTCTTTTATACTACGTAAAAGTATAATGATTTAAAGTGCCTTTGCAAGTACTACGGCAATGAACAACCTTAAGTTTATGACTTTTTATTAAAAACCCATCTTACCGGCCCGTCGCTCTGCGGCTGAATAATCCGGCTCGGTGGTCTGGAGGAAGAGGAGCAAGATTTAGATTGTCAGAAATAAGAAGCAATCCTGGTTCTCAGGAGGGGGAAATTAGAGGGCAAAACTTTTAGGAAGTTTGATAACTTCATAAAAAATAAGATATTAAAATTCCACCATCTGGCGGCGGCCTGGGGAGTCGATGACCAGGTCGGCAAAATGAGTTACGGCATCAGCCTTGGTCCAGAGACCGACATAGCCATCTAAGGGGCGTTCGGCGGTATAATCGATGACCGAGACATTGTCCAGATAACATTGGCAGCGGCGGCCGGAAAATTCTACCTTGAGATGATACCATTGACCCGGGGACAGTTTGGCCGGTGCAGAGGCCCGTTTTAAGCGCTTATTATTCAGAAATTCGAAGAGGATGACATTGTCTTCCAGGGTATTGACGCGAAAGACGAAATAGTTGCCCACATTCCGGATGCCGAAGGCCAGCCCCCCGGCTTGATCAATGCTGCCGGAGACGGGTTTGACCCTCAGGCTCAAGCTCCCCTCTTGTATATAACTTTCTTTGGCGATGGCCAGGGGGAAGTAGAAGTAGGCACCGATATTGTCCAAAATTTCAAAATAGGTTTCGCCGATCATGGTGGTGATCATGCCGGCCAGACCGCTGGAGAAGCTGCTGAGGTAGTGGGAGCCATCCTCGACCAGGAGGGTTTGGCCATCTTCGGTCAGGCGCCGCCAGTCCCCGGTGTGGGTGTAAAAACCGGGCAGGCGGCGGCTTTCGGATTGCTGTAAAAAGTCGTAATCACCGTGGAAGAAGGCCGCCACCATGGGCTGGATATCCGCCTCGCCGGAAATGGCCATATCCAGCAGGCGACTGGAGGCCAGCAGGCGGCCCACCTGGTCCAGGGTATGCTCCATGGACTGCCGGTCCAGACCCGACACCGAGGCTTCCAGGAGGTCGCCGGTGACCTTGATACTGAACCCGAGTTGGAACAGGACTTCGCCCAGGAAGGTCAGGCGCAGGGAGCGGCCCACGTAACTGCCAACCCCGCCGGCGAATTGCAGATGGATATAATTCTGATCAGGGTCGTCGCTGACGAAGGTATCCAGATTGGCGAAATGATAGCCGAATTTGGCGCTCAAGTTGAGATAATCATGGGACAGAATGGCATAACTGTCGCCGCCCGGGCGATTCGCCCGGTTCGCTCATGGCGCCCTGGGCCATCAGGGACATAAAGTTTTTGACGTCAAAGCTAATGGCGCCCTTCCAGGTAATACCGGGGTGGGAAAAGCCGCGCCAGAGGGCTTGCATGGGGATGGATTCCAGATCATCCGGCGTCACGATATCGCAGGTGGTGAGCCCGGTCCGTAAGCCGCCGCCCAGGTCGACGAGATAGAGCATCAGGGGGATGTTGGCGGTCAGTTTGACGGTATTGATAACGCTTTTGCCGATCTGGGAGAGGCCGAACATCTCCTGCATGGCTTTTTCGTGGGCAAAGCGGATGATGTCATGGACCGTGCGGCACCCGGAAGGCCGAAAGTCGGGGGCCTTGGGATCGGTGAGATTGAGGGGAGAGATGCTATCCAAAATAATTCGCAGGCGCTGGTGCACCGGGCTGTTAAACATGGGCTTCTTTTGGGGCCGGGCATGAGAGGCCAGCTCCGGGACGATTCCCTGGTACACCGTGACGGTATCGGCCACCAGGGTGATTTCCTGGCCTTCCGGTAAGACCGAGGTGGCAGTAACGGCATCGACGATGGTGGGGACGCCGAACTCCCGGGCCACCGACGCCAGGTGGCTGGTGACGCTGCCGATGTCGGTGATCAAACCCTTGAGATGGCTCATCAGAGCGGCATGGTCGGGAGAGGCGGTCCGGGCCACCAGGATGGCATTTTCCGGCAAGGGGCCCACGGTCCGGCCGGCGGCGAGACAGACGGTGCCCACGGCAACCCCGGGGGAGGCGGTATTGCCCTGGGACAGGAGAACAGGATGCGCGATTGGGTCAATGTCGGGAGCGGTTGTTTCGGGTTTAAACTGCACCAGCCCCAGGAGCCGACTCTGGAGGATATAAAGCTTACCCTGTTGGTCCACGGCCCATTCCACGTCCTGGGGCGTTTGGAAATAGTCTTCCAATTTCATGCCGTAGTTGGCCAAGGTCAGGACCTGGGCATCATTTAGCGATGCTTGCGAGCTTTCCTCCTTTGGGACCTCCAGAATTTGGGTGCCGCCGCCGGGGAGATTGATAAGTTTCTCTCTTTTGTTGCCGATGATGCGGTGGGTGATGGCACCACTTCTTTTATCCACGTAAAACTCATCCGGCGAAGCTTCACCGCTCACCAGTTGTTCGCCCAGACCCCAGATAGAGCTGATTTTTAACAGGCCGGAATCAGGATTGGTGGGCTCGACGGTGTACATGACGCCGCTGGCCTGGGAATCGATCATGGCAATCCCGGCCACGCACATGGGGGTCTCCCGGTCATCCAGACCGAAATTCAGGCGGTAGAGGATGGCCCGGGGAGAATATTTGCTGGCGAGCACCGCTTTATAGGCCTCCAGGATATTCTCCCGGGTGACGTTCAAAACGGTGAGGTGCTGACCGGCAAAAGAGGCCTCGGTGTCTTCTCCCACGGCGCTGCTGCGCATGGCGATGCGGACGTTTTTATGGGTCTTACTTTCCAGGACCGCATAGGCCTGGAGAATTTTTTCCGCCAAAAAGTTGGGCACCGGGGCGTTCTGAATACTTTTTTGGATAATAGTGCATTGAACCTCCAGATCGACGGGGTCATCCGGATTGAGGGAGGTCAGGATCATTTCGATGGGAACGGCCAGTTTATTTTCTTCCAGAAACCGTTCAAAGGCGTACGAGGTGATGGCAAAGCCGGGGGGGATGGGCAGCTTGACGAACCTGGCGATGGTGGCCAGGTTGGTGGCCTTGCCGCCGGCTTCAAGAACGGTTTCCGGGCGCAGGGCCTCCAGGGGCAGGACCAGATCGCCGATGAGACAGCAGGGCCCGGCGTGAAACAAGAGCGCCAGGGCCTGTTCAACCCGATCGCAGGCGCTCCGCAACGCATGGTAGCGGCCTCCCCCCAGGCCATCCAGGGACTGGACCAATTTACGGAGTGAGACCAGCAACTCGTCACATTTTTTACGCACCGCCAGGAGATTGATGCGGCTGCCATAATAGAGTTGCTCCAACTCGGCCATCTGGGAGAGGGCATCCCGGTTGAAGGCCAGGAATTCCCTAAAATGATTGTACTTTTTGGTGACTGCACCATCGAGGTTGACGACGAAATCGCAGGTCTTCTTTTTGGCGAAAAATTCAGTGAAGGCCATGGTTGAAGTTTCCAGCTTCCGGTTTTGGGTTTGTATTGATTTATATACAGGTATAAGCAGTTCTTGAAAGTTTTTTTCCATGTGCCTAAAGGGGCACGTACACCGTGTCCCTACGAAAAGAAATTATTTTCGAGAACAAGTATATGACATTATAAAAAACCGAAATGGTGAAAAAGGGCGGCTCTTGGGCCGCCCTTAAGACTGTTCAGTTAATTTGCCTGTTATGCCAGATTGTCAATCAAGGCCGAGGCGAAGCCGGAACAGGAGAGTTCTTTGGCCCCAGGGAGTTGGCGGGCCAGGTCGTAGGTGACGGTCTTGGCCTGGATGGTCCGGGCCAGGCCTTCGTGAATGAGGTTGGCGGCCTCTTTCCAGCCCAGGTATTCCAGCATCATGGTGCCGGAGAGGATGAGAGAGCTGGGGTTGATCTTGTCGAGGCCGGCGTACTTCGGGGCGCTGCCGTGGGTGGCTTCAAAGACGGCATAACGGTCGCCGATATTGGCGCCGGGGGCCATGCCCAGGCCGCCCACCTGGGCCGCCAGGGCGTCCGAGAGATAATCCCCGTTCAGATTGGGGGTGGCGATGACGCTGTATTCTTCGGGTCGCAGAAGGACCTGCTGAAAGATGGAATCGGCGATGCGGTCCTTGATGATGACTTTTCCCACCGGAACACGGCCGTCATACTCCTGCCAAAGCTGGTCCTCGGTGATAACCTGCTCTTTAAATTCCGCGGCGGCTAGTTCGTAGCCCCAGGTTTTAAAAGCGCCCTCGGTAAATTTCATAATGTTGCCCTTGTGCATCAAGGTAACGCTAGGCCGGTTGGTTTCCAGGGCGAAGTTGAGGGCTTGGCGCACCAGCCGCTGGGAGCCGGCGGCGCTCATGGGTTTGATGCCGATGCCGGCTTCGGGTGAAATCTTACAGCCCATCTGGGTATTGAGAAAGTCCACCACCTTGCGGGCTTCCGGGCTGGCGGCGGGCCATTCGATGCCGGCATAAACGTCTTCGGTGTTCTCCCGAAAGACCACCATGTCGGTTTTTTGCGGTTCTTTCAGAGGGCTGGGAGTGCCGGCGTAATACCGCACCGGGCGGATGCAGGCATAGAGGTCCAGTACCTGGCGCAGCGTGACGTTGATGGAGCGGAAGCCGCCACCTACCGGAGTGGTCAAAGGACCTTTCAAAGCTACGAGATATTCCCTGATGGCCGACAAGGTCTCCTCGGGCAGGTAGCTGCCAGTGACTGCGTGGGCCTTTTCCCCGGCCAGGATTTCCCGCCAGGCAATCTGTCTCCGGCCGGCATAGGCTTTGGCCACGGCGGCATCCAGCACCCGGACGGTGGCCCGCCAGATATCCGGGCCGGTGCCGTCGCCTTCAATATACAGAATGATGGGACTAGCCGGGACCTGGAGCTTGCCTGCCCCATCAAAGGTAATTTTTTCGCCTGGTAAAGGATTTGTGTTTGTCATGTTGTTTGTTACCTCAAATATTGGCTAATTGGAGATATTGAATATCATATTGCAGATATTTGGCAAAGAAATATTGAACGGATACTGTTAACTGCCTTCGGAACAGATCTGGCGGATAAGTCCGGTGATGGAGACGGGGTCGGTTATGGGGATGATGACGACCTGGCCACCGTAACCGTGCACCACCTCCCGGCCGCTGACCTCGGCGGCGGGATAGTTACTGCCCTTGGTGATTACGTCGGGTTTCAGGGCCGCCAGGATCTCGGGAAGCTGTTCCGAAGAAAACACGGTAACGTAGTCCACTGCCTCCAGAGCGGCCAGCATCTGCTGGCGCTGGCCGGCATGGATCACCGGCCGGCAAGGACCTTTGACCTGACGGACGGAGTCGTCAGTGTCCAGGGCGACGATCAAAATATCTCCCAGGCGCCGTGATTCCTCGAGAAATTTAATGTGCCCCCAATGCAGGAGATCGAAGCAACCGTTGGTGAAGACCAGTCGCTTGCCCTGGGCCTGGAGGCGGGGGGCCAACAGCCGTAATTCCGGCAGAGTGATAATTTTTTCCGGACGGGACGAGGGTAGACTCTGCAGCGCCACGGCCAGTTCGGAGCGCAGAATGGGGGCGGTGCCGATCTTGCCCACCACGATGCCGGCGGCCAGGTTGGCCAGCCTGGCCGCCAGGAGGGGCTGGCGCCAGCGGGCCAGACCCAGGGCCATGACCGCCACCACGGTATCGCCGGCCCCGGAAACATCAAAGACCTCCCGGGTCTGGGCAGAAATCTCCTGGGGAGGGTGGTCTCGTTGAAAGAGGATCATGCCCTCGGCCCCTAAAGTAATCAAAATGGCGTCCGTGTCACAGGTATGGCAGAGTTCCTGACCGGCCCGGAGAAGATCCTCCCGACGGTGTAAGGGGTAACCCACCGCCAGTTCGGCCTCTTTGCGGTTGGGGGTAATGACGGTGGCCCGACGATAACGGGAATAGTCGTGTCCTTTGGGATCCACCACAATGGGCAACTGGCGATCCCTGCCCCGGGAAATGATGGCAGCCAAGAGAGGTTCGGTCAAAACACCTTTGCCATAGTCCGAGAGGATTATGGCATCCAGGTCAGGAAGAAGTGCCATGACATGCTGTTCGGCCTCCTGGAAGAACCAGGATGCGGCAGGTTGCCGGTTCTCCCGGTCGATGCGCACGATCTGTTGATTGCCGCCTATTACCCTGGTCTTGAGGGTGGTTTGCCGCTGGGCATCGGCGAACAGACCGCCCCGATCGACTCCCAACCTTCTCAGTTCTGCTTCTAGTGCTGCTCCGGAATTATCCTGGCCCACCAATCCCAATACTGCCACCTGGGCGCCCAAGCCCACCAGATTGTTGACGACGTTGCCGGCCCCGCCCAGAACCTGGGTTTCCCGATCAACATTGATCACCATCACCGGCGCTTCCGGTGAAATCCGCTCAACCCGGCCCCAGACGTATTCATCCAGCATAAAATCACCGGCCACCAGCACCTTGAGAGGGGCCAGGTCGTCCAGGTTAAGGTGAGTTAAATCCGTCATAGAAAGAAACCAGGGAAATAAAATTTCCAATTATAAGGCGGGTTGCTGCATCTGGGGAGAATGTTGTTTTTCTATCAATCCAGGAATAATGATAGAGAAACTGACGTATTTATCGTAAATACGGTCGGCGAAAGTCAGAGCCACCCCCCAGCATTGACGCTGAAAAATCAGGCGATATTTGTTTTCCAATTTTTTGCCGCTGACAAACGTATGTTGATTATTGATCCCTATTTTAAAGGAACGGAAAAGATCTAAAAAGATCTCGGAATTAATCTGGTTGGCGTAATTCTTGAAATAAACGTAATCGAAGTTCAGAAAGTGCCGGTTAGCCGAATCCCGCAAGAGAAGTCGAACATCCACCTGGCTGAAGCCTTCTCTATAAGGCGACAGACCACCGTTCAACCCGATGCCGACATTTTCCACGGGATAGCCTAAGGTTTCCAGGAAAATATCGGACATGCGGTGGTGAGGTTGGGGAAGGCTGTCCAGACCATAACTACTGGAGTTAAAAAAGACGCTGTGGGTCAGACGGCTCCAGAAAAGGTCTCTGATCTGGGGCAGGCCGGTTGGTGTAGAGGAACTTCGGATGAAATGATTGGTTACAGAATAGGTGGCGGCATTCACCCCACCAATGGGTTCAAGGCCTTCAAAAATAGGATAATTTTTGGTGACCGAAGTTTGCCAGCCATAATCGAAAGGATCAAATTTAGGAATACGATTAACGTCAAAATTGGCAATATTATAATACGAAACTCTGGGAGTGAAGATATGGCGCACGAAATTATGAGAACCCGCACTCCGGCCCCAATCCCGAAATATGGGCGAACTGACACTGGTTTTGACGTCGTAGAGGGACCGACCTTCGTATTTATTGATATCTTCCCGGCTGGCGTAACTATCAACCCGGTAACCGGTGCCGCGCCAGCCACTGGTGGCGGTGAGGTCTATGGTGTCCAGTATACGAGTGGCTAAAGAGAGTTTAGGGTTAAAATCCAGCCTCTGGCCGCTGAGCCCGGCGTCCTGATAATAATGCGTATAGGTGCTGTTGAGGATTAAACTCAAGGGCAAAGGACCTCCCAAGGGCAGCGTCAGGGTGCTGGCCTGCAAGGAGGGGGCTTTATTAAGGGTGTGAGGAATCGAAGGCGACAGGGCACGGTAATAGTTTCCGAACAAATTAAGGCTGCCTTGAGAAAAACTGCGTTGCAGGATCAGGCTGGAAACCCTGGTGTTGACCTCAAATTGCTCCAGGTTACGGCCATAATCGTCTGCAAAAGAACGGCTTAGCCGGTCCAATCCCTGGTAGCCGAAATTGAAGTCGTAAAGATATTTAGCATCGCTGGGGATATCCAAAACGCCTCTGGCAACCAAGTCCTGGGGAAGAGTTTGGTTGAACATGACCGCCCCCCAATACCGGTGAGGCGTCGGAGCGGAGTCTTTGTGGTCAGTGATGTAGGAAAAGCGCGCCGTGCCGCCCGATTCCTTGTCCCAGGCATAGCGGTATTCCGCTCCTTGCATATAGCCCCGATGGTTTGCGATCATCGGATATAAAGTGGCGTCCATATAATTATTAATGGCCCAATAAAAAGGCAGTTCGACCACGGTGCCGGATTGCTGATGCTGGCTGTAAAGCGGCATAAGAAAACCCGACTGTCTGCTGGTCTTGACGGGTAAAACGGCAGCAGGCAAATAGGCTACCGGTATAGAACCCAGTCGTAGAGTGGTGGATTTGCCGGTGGCGTAGCCATCAACCTTCACATCCAGTTCCCGGCTGTAAAAACTCCAGGCCGGCCGGTCGGCATCGCAGGTGGTGATCACACTTTTTTCGGCAGAAAAGGTATTATCGCCAGTTTTGCGGATTAAGGCACTATCAATATGAAAGTGGTTGCGCCGCATAAAAATTCTGGCTTCTGATATTTCCCCGCAGCGGGTGACGAGATTGAACTGACCAGATTTTCCAGTCAAAATATCATCCCCGAGAACCATGACCACATTTCCCTGGATTTCGGCAATCTTGGTGGGACCGTGCACCTTCATGTAATCCGCAGACAAGCGGCGATCCTCTTGCCGGATTTCGACGTTACCGGAGGCTTCATAGGTTTGGGTGGCGGTATGATAAATAAGGGTATCGGCTTTGAGGATCCAGGGACCCCCCTCAAAGGTATCGTGCTTAAAAAGTTGGATTTCCTCGGCCCAAACCGGCCAAACCAGCAATAGCCAAAGGAGCGAGCCCCAGAGGACAAGGCGATATTTCAAAGCATTTTCCTGACGTTGAACCTTCAGAATGCAGCTTGTAGCACCAGGGCGGCATGAGCGTGGCCCTGGGATAACTTTGCTCAGTATAATCAAGAAATTTCTGACTAACAGTATAATTTCGAAATACTACCATACATATTGCAAAAATTTCAACGTCATTAAAGAGGTTGGAAAAAAACTTGGCTGAAAACAGGTTAGAGGCAAATGGGTATGAATTATGGGAATATCGAAGAACGTGGTCCATTTTCAGGCTTTGTGATGACTTTTGGACATGAACACATTGGGCAAATAGTATCAGGTAGGTTGCTATTTTAGCCCAGCAGATTTTTCTGCTTAACCAATTCCGCATAAATTTCATTTAATTCCTGTCCCAAACGGTCCAGGGAAAAAAAGTCGGCTACCCGTTGAGAAGCGGCCAAGCCCAGCTGTTTGGCCCACTGCGGGTCATCCAACAGCCGTATCAGGGCATGGGCCAGGGCCGGGGCGTTTTTCACCGGCACTACCAGGCCGTTTACTTCAGACTGGACGACTTCTGGAGACCCCCCGGCCTCGCTGACCACCACGGGCAAACCGCTGGCCATGGCTTCCAACAACGACCGGGAAACGCCCTCGCTGTGGCTGGGGAGGACAAAAATATCCAAACATGCCAGCAGATCAGGGATATCATCCCGATGTCCCAGAAAATTCACCCGGGGCGTCAGGGATAACTCCTGGACCATGGCCGCCATTTCGGGCTGTCGCCGGCCGCCGCCGATTACCAGACACCGCAAGGGATGGCGGGCGTGAACCAGAGCCAGGGCCTGGAAGAGTTCGCCATGACCTTTGGCCCAGTGATCCAACCGGGCCACCACTCCTACCACCGGTTCATTGGCAGGAATTCCTAAAGCAGCGCGCATTTCGGCGCGGTCTCGATGGCGGCGGCAGCGTTCCAGGTCGATGCCATTATACAGGACTCTGACTTTTTCCGGTGGAAGGTGAAGCTGCTGCAGCAGATACTGCTGCACCCCCTGGGACACCGCCAGGCTCAAGGCCGTATAACGACTTAAAAAACGGCAGATGAAGCGGCGTTTGCGGTTAAAGCGCGTAAAGCCGTGCCAGTGGTCAACAATGATCGGCACTCGCATGAGCCAGGCCGCCAGACGGGCATAATTCCCAGGGATATAGCTATTAACGTGGAGAATTTGAATTTTATTCCGGACTAGATGCCAACAAAGGTAAAAGAAAAAACGCAGCCAGACAATGCCGTTGAGTTGGCGCATCCGAAACTCAACTACAGGCATATTGGGGGGAATCAAGTCGCCCGGCAGGGAATTCGAGGTTAGCAGGCCGAGTATAACCTGGAAACGATCCGGGTTCAAATGGCGGACGGCTTCCAGGAGCATCAGATCGGCACCGGAGGTGGGATTCGGGTTTATTACGACAAAAACTTTAATTTTATTAGAATTGGGCAATTGGGATTGGCTACTCCTGAAGGCTTTCCTGTTTCTGGTAGATTGATGATTCTGTAACCCGACTGACAAAGAATTAAAATTCAGGTCTGATGCCGCGCAGTCAGAATAAAGCGGCCACTTATTTCCCCTCCTGCCGGGAATGGGGCGGTTTAATCAGAACCGCCAGGAAACCTATCAAAGAGTGGAACAGAAGAAACCCAAGGAGTAAAAAAGAAAACGCCACCGCCTGCTCAGGAGGTAACTCCAAGAAGGAGAATAAGTAAACCATGGCCAATTCCCGGGTGCCGATGCCGGCCACGGAGACGGGAATTAAAGAAAAAAGCGTGCTTAAACAAAAACAGGCCCCGGCTTGCCACAGGGTCAAAGGTAACATTAAGGAGCGGGCGGCATAGTACGCGGCCAGGATGTTGGCTCCCCAGGCCAGAAAAGTCAGGGTCACGGACCAGACAAGCCGCCAGGTGACATAACAGCGCGAGGCTGCCTTGAGTTCCTGGGCGCTACCTCTGAACCATTCGGTCAGAGAGTTGGGGATTATCCGGAGGGCTTTGGTGATTATCAAGTCCTTCCCCCAGAAAAGCCAGGCGGCTATTGCGATTCCCAGACCTACCAGGGTTGCTCCGAGAACCAGCTTCATCAAAAAACTCTTGAATTGTACCGGCAGGGGAAAAAACCACAGGAAAACAGCGGACAGCCCAAGAAGGGCGCTGAGGTCGAGAAACCTCTCTCCCAGGATGCTCAGTCCAACCCGGATAATCACATTTTTCTCATGTCGGAAATATACCAGGCGGGCCAGATCTCCCATCCGACCCGGTGTGGCCGCACCAGCCAAGGCGCCAGCGTTATCGATGAGAAATAGCTCGCGATAGGGATAGCGCAGTTTTAACAGACCAAGGTTGTAACGCCACCGCCACGTGATGAGGAGCAGGTTGGCCACCAGCATCAGTTGGGCCAAGGCATACCACTGCCAATGGGCCCTGGTCAGGACGGCCCCCAATCTGGCCAGATCAGTGCGGCTTAAGATCAGGGCCAGCAGTCCTAGACCCACCACTATGGGTAGAAGCCGCTGCAGCCGCCCCCGCCATCCGGAGCTGTTAATCGCCACGGCAGTCTTTCCCGTGAGTGGGGATTCCACTTTTAAGCTGTCTTCCAGGAGAAAATTGATTGCAGAAAAGCCAGCCCATCCATGAGAAAGGCCTTAGGATGATAAAACTGCAGATGCCGCCAGATAACCCGAGGCCGCAAATAAAAACGTATTAGTCCAATTTTCTGAAGTAAAATAAGTCTGTTGCGTGTTAAATCGTTTACTTCCACCGAGGCATTGCCAAATCGCCGCAGTTCCGACATATCATCGGCCAACAACCGGCTACCACCCACTCCCTGCAGGACCATATCCCGCACTTTGGTGCCCGGATAGGGTTGGAGAATATTAATGATCACCTGGTCGAGGCCTTCCAACTTATTGACAAAGCGGAAAGAATCTTCCACGGTACGGCGATTTTCAAAAGGAAGACCGATAATCAGGGAACCCCGGGCAATTATGCCAGCCTGCCGGGTGATCCGAAAGGCTTCGGTGATCTGTTCCAGAGTTTCGTTTTTGCCGGTAGATTTCAGAATATCGGGATTACCGCTCTCGATGCCGTAGGAAATTCGGACAAAACCCGCCGCCCGCATGGTCTTCAGAAGATTCAGATCCACGCAATCTGCCCGGGACAACCCTTCCCAGGTAAATTGCAGGTTGCGCCGGTGTATTTCCTGACAGATGTCGTAGACTCTGGCCCGGTTCATGGTAAGGACGTCGTCATTGAAGGAGATATGTTTGATTTTTAATTCCCGCACCAGATATTCGATTTCGTCCACCACGTTCTTGGCCGACCGGTACCGTACCCGGCGCCAGCCGGGGATCTGATCGATGGCGCAATAGGTACAGTGACAGGGGCACCCCCGGGAGGACATAAAGGCTGCGGTAGTCTGGTATCCCACCGAGGGGACATTGCGGAAATAAAGATCCTGGGCTTGACCGCTCCGGTCCGGATATGGCAGCTCGTCCAGGTTTTGAATAAGAGGGCGCAGGGGATTTCGCTTGATTTCGTCTTTATCCCGGAAGATCAATCCTTGAATAGAGGGGAATTTTTGGGGTTGGTCCAGCGCTTCCAAAAGTTCGACTATGGTTTCCTCCCCTTCTCCCACCACGCCAAAATCCACGGCCGGGTTCTCCCGGAGTAATTGATCTTTAAAAATGGTAACATGCACTCCCCCGAAAACAATGGGGATGGACAGCCTGGTTTTAAGCTCGGCGGCGATGGTGAGGGCATTGGCCAGTTCCGGGGAGGTGGCCGTGATGCCGATGAGGTCAGGCTGCTCTTGCCGAATGATTTCAAAAATTTTTGCAATATTGAGACCTTGGGCTTCACAGTCCAACACCAGGGCTTGATGGCCGGCTCGTTTCAAGGACGCCGACAGATAACACAGACCCAAGGGCGGGTTTAAGAACCCATATTTCATGATGGACTTGAAGTTGCCATAGACATTGCTAAAAGGTGGGGCAATCAATAGACATTTCATGGATCAGTCAACTCCGAAAAAGCATTGCAAGTAAAGTCGTAATATCAGGCATGGCAGAGTGCTCGGGTCACCTTTTGAGCCAGGCCCCAGCCGCTGGAGGCAAAGCTTAAAAATTCCTGCCAGGTATGGAGAGTCCGGAACATGCGGTATAACTGCCGGGGTCGCAGATAAAAACGCAAATGCCACCATTCGGTCATTTGGGTCAACTCTGCCGCGGACAACCCCGGTATCAAGCTTATATAACCCTGATTATTGATCATGTTGGCAAATTCTTGCCATTGCTCGGCTTTGCGCGGCCGCAGCGACTCCGGCAGATATTGATACATTTCCGTGCCCGGATAGGGCACTAAGGCAAAAAAAATGGCTATGGTGGGCGACAACTCTTGGGCAAAATGCAGCGTATCGGCCATGGTCTGCTGCGTGTCAAAGGGAAAGCCCAGGATGAAGGTGCACTGGGAGCGCAAACCGGCTTGGTAACAGGCCTCAATGGCCTGCCGGGCGGCCGGCAGAGAGATTTTTTTGTGGATTTTTTTAAGGATGTCCGGGTTACCGGATTCAATACCGAAACTAACCAGCCGGCACCCGGCTCGGCGCATCAAACGGGCCAGCTCCAAATCCATGCTTTCCACCCGGGAGAGGCAATACCAGGTAAGATCGTAATTCCTTTGGATCAATCCCTGGCAGATGGTTTCGACTCGATCCCGGTTGAGGGTAAAGGTATCGTCTTCAAAAGCAACGTGGTTCAAATGATATCGTCCCACCAGCTCATCGATTTCGGCCAGGACATTGTGGGCGCTGCGAAACCGGTAGACTTTTCCCATGGTTATATGGCTGGAACAAAAGGCGCATTTGAAAGGGCAGCCCCGGCTGCTGATCATAGTGGCGCTGACCCGGCCGACGTCGATATACTTATGGGTTCCCAGACGGCTCATGTCCACTAAATCCCGGGCCGGAAAAGGCAGCGAGTCGACGTCCTGAATCAAGGCCCGGGGTGGGTTTGTCTTGACGGCGCCATTAGCATCGCGATACACCAGGCCCTGAATATGGGAAACCTGGCGGTCTGGTTGTCCTAAAGCCTGGCAGAGCTCCGTTATGGTCTGTTCACCCTCACCATAAACGACATAATCCACTTCTGGCTGCACTTGCAGGATCTCCTCTTTCAAGGCAGTAACGTGGGGTCCGCCCAAGACGGTGGCGGCGCTGGAGTGGCTTTTCACCACACGGCAGATGGCCACGGCCTGGGGAAAGGTGGGAGTCATACAACCGACGCCTACCAGCTCGGGTTTGAAGGTCTGCAGCTGGTGCTGCAACACTTCAGGAGTCAGACTTAACACCAAACGGACGTTGTGACCCTGCTGTCGAAGGTAGGCAGCAATATAACCCAAGCCTAAAGGGAAGTGAGGCTTGGTCATGGCTTCCAGCCGACCATAATCATAAGGGGCTTCAAGCAGTAAAATATTCAATCCCTGGCCTCCGTGGTCAGCCAAAATGTCTGATGGTTCATGACATCACTTCTCGTTACAAGCATCATGTATCCCGTAAGCGGTGTCAAGGAAAAGGCAGCTACCGGGTCAGTGTTTAGCATAATACATATCATGAGATGGATCGATGGGGAAGTTACAGATTTTTGACAAAAAAAGTCTGCCACCACAGCGACAGGATCAACAGACCCCACAAATGATGACTATAATCCTTTTCGTTCCGCAGGTGTTTTTGCCAAACCTCTTCTAAATATTTCATATCGAACCAACCCAGGTGACGCAGCAGGCGAAGATGATCGCCACAATAGTCTTTAAGATCCCCTTTCAGCCATAACCCCACAGGGACATTGAAGCCCCGCTTGGACTGCCAGCGGATAGAGGCCGGCACCTTACCTTTTAAGAACCGTCGAAGTAAGTATTTTTTCCAGAAGAGTCCTTTTAATTTCCAGGAATCCGGGAGGCGCGCCGCCAGTTCCACCAGACAGTGGTCCAGAAAAGGAGAGCGGGCTTCCAGACCGTGGGCCATGGTCATGCGGTCCACCTTCACCAACATATCGTTGGGTAAATAAAAGCGAGTGTCGGCGTAGAGCATGCGGTTTAAGGGCGTAGTGCTGGGGCTGCGCTGTAACCAGTAGCGGTATAAATCGAACGCCTCGTGAAGAGGCTTGCCGGGCAGCAACTTTTTCAATTCTTCCGGGGCCCAGATGCGGCGCCAGGAATAATGGGCATAATCCAGATCCCAGGCGAAAGCCGCGGTCAACCGCTTCAGTTTAAAATCCAAACTGACCTTACGATGCGACACTGGTAAGCTGTTTGCCAGACGGTGCAACGACTTTTGAGCTTCCTGGGGCCAGGTTTGAAGCCAGCGCAACAGAAAGTGGGCCTGATAGGTGGGGTAACCGGCCAGAATTTCGTCCGCCCCGTCACCGGTGAGGACCACCTTAACCTCCTGGGCGGCGAATTGAGACAAATAGTAGACCGGGACCATGGAGGAATCGGCGGTGGGCTCTTCGCCATGCCAGACCAGTTCGGGCAAGATGGCTTCCACCTCCGGGGTTACGACAATCTCATGGTGTTCAGTGCCGTGGCGGGCCGCCACCATCCGGGCGTAGGGCCGTTCGTCGTAGCTTTTTTCGCCGAAACCGATGGCGAAAGTTTTGAGGCGCCCGGGATATAAGGAGGCTGCTGACGCCACCACCGCGGCCGAATCCAAACCACCGCTTAAAAAAGCGCCAACCGGGACATCGGCGATGAGTCGCAGCCGGACGGCATCGTTCAACACCTTCTCAAAAACGGGCAGTACTGTTTTGGATTCCACCTCCGGAACTTCGGGGGGATAAGTCAGGTCCCAATATTCTTTGATTGTCAATTGATCGGCGTCCCAGAGGAGGTATTGGGCCGGTTCCAATTGACGGATGCCTCGGAACAAAGTATGGGGTGCGGGGGTATAGTTAAGGGAAAGAAAAAATCCTAAACTTTCCCAATCCAGTTCCCGGGGTATTTGGGGAGCGGCTAGAATGGCTTTAATCTCGGAACCGAAATAAAAATCTCCCTTATGGAGACAGTAAAAAAAGGGTTTTTTACCCAAGCGGTCCCGGGCGGCAAATAATCGTTGGCGGTCATTGTCCCACAGAGCAAAGGCAAACATGCCCCGGAAGTGGTCAAGACATTCCACTCCGAATTCTTCATAGGCATGAACGATGACTTCGGAGTCAGACTGTGAATGAAAGTGATGCCCTTTTTTTTCTAAATACCGCTGGAGATCCTGAAAATTATAAATTTCGCCATTAAACACCAGGAATATGGTCTTGGTTTCATTCAGCAGGGGCTGGCTTGCCGCCTCGGAGAGATCGATAATGCTCAAACGGCGGTGACCCAAACCGACCCGGCCTTGAACCAGCTGGCCGGCGCTGTCCGGTCCCCGATGAGCCAATACCTCCCGCATGGCCCGGATCTCGGTTTCGGTTACGGGTGCCCCGGACTTCACTATACCGCAGATGCCGCACATAAACCGCTGCTTGTCAGCTTCGCCTCCCGCAGTTATTCATATTTTTCTTTACGCAGGGCGGATATTTGATCGGCCAGCAAACCAAAGAAAAAAATGAGAATACCTGCTAATATTACCAGTACTGAGCCGGTGGTCAGGCCACGTTTTAGGATAAAGTAAGGGTAAATTCCCAATAAGATTCCGCTCAGCACCAGAAAAACGCTGGCCGGAATGAAAACCCGCAAGGGATCGAAAAGGCAAACAACACGCAGGATCAAGAGAATGGTTTCGTAGCCGGTCATCAGACTGACAGTGCTTTTCCCCCGACGACTTTTAACTTCGATGGGCACATAGGCCAAGGAATAGCCGCGATTCAACAGGATTAAGGTGCTGGTGGTGGAAAAGGAGAATCGGTCAGCACAAAGATGCAGATAGCGGCTGATGATTTCTTTGCGGAAGACCCGCAAACCGGAATTTAAGTCTGGAATCTTGGTGCGGCTAAGAAAGTTTGCCAACCAGCCCAATAACCATTTGCCAGGCATACGCCAAAGCCTGCTATGCAGCAACTTAGCCCGAGCTCCCACGACTAAGGCCCATTCTTCCGAATGTATTTTTTGGCACAGATGTACGAAATCTGCCGGATTATGTTGACCGTCGCCGTCATAAGTGGCAACAAAAACGCCTCGGGCCTGTCGTATCCCAGTTTTAATGGAGGCACCATAACCCCGGTTAAGAGGATGGCGAATAACCCGGATGCCTTCCAATTTATTAAGTATTTCAGCGGTATTATCGGTAGAACAATCATCGACAACGATGATCTCGTGTGAGTTTGCCGTATGCTGATCGAGGTATGCTTTGAGGTTCGTAACGACTTCTTGAATAACCTGCCCTTCATTGTAGCAGGGAATAATAATGGAATATTCTATAGCCATGTGCTCTTTTAGTTGAATGAAATTATGATCTTGACGGGATTTTTTGTAGCGCCAGATGGGCAAGGTAAATTCTCATTATTTTTAAGTATAATCGACCCTGAGGAAAGTTTTCAACCTTTATTTCCAAGCCGCGTTTCTTCACGAGAGAGTCAGGGGCGATTTTTTCAGGTACAGAAGTTGATCAAGGCCAGGCGTTCCCGGTGCAGGGGGGAGTCGGGCCGAAACCACAACATATTTCTTGATTTGATCTCCGCCAGACTAGAGACTGGATACCAGCGCCGGCGGTGCAGGTAGGCTCCCTGGTAACCGGCTGCCTGTAAGATTTTCCCAATCCTGTCCGGGTCATTCATTTCTATGAGAATCAAAGGAGGTTGCTTGCCCTGCAAAATTTTCTGACCGCCGGTTAAGACGTTACCCTCAAGACCTTCCACATCAATTTTCATAAAGGTGGGAGGCGGCGACCCTGTCTGGATGAGAAACTGATCCAACGACATAGTAGTCACCACTTCGGAGTCGCCGTGGTAATCGGCCCGGGCGATAAGACTGGCCCCGCCATCGGCAAAATCAGCCCGACGGTATAACACTGCCTGGCCAGAGCCATCCGACAGGGCGATCTGGACAGGCTGCACATTATCGCTTTGATTTAGGTTTAAATTGGCGGTCAAGGACTGCCAGGCATGGGAAGCTGGTTCAAAAGCCACTACCCGGCCTCCAGGTCGCACTAAGGGGGACGCTGTCAAGGTGTAGAAACCGATATTGGCTCCGATGTCCCAAAAAACATCACCTGGGAGCAAAATCTGGCGGATCAGGGTTATTTCGTGGCGTTCATCATAGTCACCGAAAAAATAGATTTTCCTCTGGGCCGGCTCTGACAGGTCCAATTTCAAACGAAAACCATATTGTATCGATATAGTTACAAAACGCTCGGCTGGCAGGAGCTTCTCATTGAGGGCTTCGTAGAGGCGACCTTTGCCGTTCCGCAAAGGAAAGCTGCTGAGATAAAAACGCACTAAGGCCCGTAAAGCAGATAACCACATCATAGGAGAATAAAAATCAGTTTATCTTTCGTTAGTTGTAAAATTCTAACCAACCGCCATGGATTGAGTATCATCCGTAAGCTCATGGGAGTTAGGTTAGGCGGTACGATCTATTTTATATAAAACAATTAAGACCAGAACGCTTCCCAAAAGCATCCAGACGGGACCGAAAAGCCAGAGAAAAAATGGTCCTGACAGATAATAGGCCCGCATGCCTAACGTAAAATGGATCATGCCCAAATTCAAGGTCTTGGTGACATAACCTACGGTAACCATTTCGTCCCGATCCAAAGGCACATTAATCATGAAATTTACATGATTATAATAACGGATCGAAAGAGTAAAATTAAAAAACGCAAAGGAAAAAATCAGAAACAGCAAAAGAATTTTAAATATGTTGATATTACCCAGGTTAGCCATGATGAGATCGAAACTAAAAGGTAGTTCAGTGATACTCTTATGCTGAAAAATATAACTCAGGATGCCAAGACCGATTAAAATTGCCGTTGAGGCCAAAAAACTTGAGGCCATAACCCAATTACGCAAGGTCTGCACTGCCAGAATATCGCGTTTCTGTTCCATGACCGTTTCCACCCAAAAGGCGCGCAGGTGCCTGGTGATGCCAATGGCGGTCTGCATGGGAAAACGCTTAAGCTGGAAATAGTAATGCACGTGATAGATCAGGATAGAAATCGCAGCCAGACTGGGAAGAAAAATTTCTGTCCAATGGTTCTGGGGCATAACTAAAACCCTCCTCTGTAGTTGCACTTTTTTTTAAAAATAAGTAAATTCAATAAATTCTACAATAAATGTTGAAGGTGAATGCCATCAAATCCAGGAGCCGGTAAAATGGAGGTCCAGGAGGCCCGGTTAGGGCGTCTTTATTTATTAAAATTTGCGCATGGAGAAGATCTTCTTCAAGAAATTTCTCAATTTGCCGTCAGATATAATATTAAGGCAGCCTGGATGCAATTTTTAGGAGCCTTAAAACAAGGAAAACTGGTTTGTGGTCCGGAAAAACCGCAAATTCCGCCGGTGCCAGTATGGCAGGAATTTTCCCAGGCCTGGGAAATCATCGGTGTGGGTAATCTTTTCTGGGAAGAGGACTCGCCTCGACTTCACATTCATGGCACTCTTGGTAAAGGTGAAGCCACTTTAATGGGCTGTCTGCGAAAGGAGACCGAGATCTATCTGGTAGCCGAAGCCTTAGTTTTGGAAATAACAGGATTGAATGTCTGCCGTCGTCTGGATCCTGAGCTGGGAGTATCGATGCTGGAGTTTTCCTAGCTTACACAGAGTAATTTTCTGGCCTCAGCCAGGTTGTGGGCGTCATCATCCGGGTGTTTTTTGGGGGTCTCCAAGATCACTCCTTCTATATAGGGAGAGCAGCTTTGCAGAAATTTTCCCAACCCTCGAAGGCCGATGGTCCCCTGGCCCAGGTGCCAGTGGCGGTCGCGGTGGGAGCCGCAGGAAAACAGGGAGTCATTGAGATGGATGACCTTAAGAGCCTGCAGACCAGGACCGTTGGTGATTTCTGTTAGGAGCATTTTCCTGCCGGCTGCGAGTCGCAGGTTATAGCCGGCCGCAAAGGCATGGGCAGTGTCTAAACAAAGTCCCACCGGCACCTGGCTGAGTGATATTATCTGATACAGATCAGCGATGGCATGGCCCAATTCGTTTTTTTGACCAGAGGTATTTTCTAACAAAACCAGAGGGGGAGGCGGCAGCTCGGTGATGGTCCGGTTCAGACCGGAGGCTACCCGGCTTAAGCCGGCCTCGCCCCCTGGTGCGTGACCTGGATGGCAGACCAAAAAGTTAAGCCCCAGGGATTTTCCCAAAATCAGTTCCTGACGCAGACGGTCCCAGGAGCGATGGTAGAGATGAGCATCAGCGGCAGCCAGGTTGGGAAGGTATGAAAGATGAGCAACCACCAGGTCAATCCCATTGAGATGACGTTTTTCGAGGAAATCCTCAATTTCGGGCCTTGGCACCGGACGCCAGCGCCAGCTCCGCGGATTTTGCACGAAGATTTGCACGGCCTGACACCCCAGAGCCCGGGCCCGGTCCAGGGACTTAGGCAAGCCGCCGGCAATGGAAAGATGCATTCCAAGTTTCATAACTCAGCTTTTTTACATAACTAAATGCTATACATGGGTACTGCTAAAACGAATAATCACCTTGGATTTTTGCAACCGAGTCTTCTGTTTGGTTATATTACCAAAGAATTCTGCCGGAATTTTCTCCTCACCCTGGCGGCTTTTGTCGGCATTTACCTTGTTATTGATTTTTTTGAGAAAATTGACCGACTCCTACGGGCTCAAATAAGTTTAAATACCATAGTCGAATATTTCACCGCCAAAATGCTGGTGGCCGCCAGTCAAGTATTGCCGGCTGCGGTTATCCTGGCCGTGATTATAACTTTTGGGCTTCTCTCCCGCCACAATGAGACCATCGCCATTAAATGCGCTGGCTTGAACGTCGTTAGAATGTTGCGGCCCATTCTATTGATCTCCCTGTTATTATCCTTGGGCCTGCTTATCTTAAATCTATACCTGAATCCTTGGTTGACTCAACGGATAAATATTATTTGGGAAACCAAAGTGGATAAGAAGCCCACCCGAGAGTTGATTGAACTAAAATATCTCTGGTATAAAGGAGATCGGGCAATATTTAATATATCCGAGTTTCGTAAAAATACCAAAGCCATGGAAAACGTCAAAATCTATGTTTTTGATCCCCAATTCCATCTCATCCAATTCATTGCCGCTAAAAAGGCGCAATGGACAGGGAATTATTGGCTCTTTAATGGAGGCATGGTGCAAACTTTTGTTCCAGATGGTCAGATCATTGGAGAGACCTTTGAGAAGCGAACTATTATCATGACTGAGCGCCCGGAAGATTTTGCCAATTTAGAGCGGAAAGTTACAGAAATGAATGCCTATGATCTCTACCGGTATATCCTCCGGTTGGAGCGGGATGGCTATGATTCCAGACCTTATTGGGTGGAACTGCAAAGTCGAATCGCCATGTCTTTAACGCCTCTTATAGTGACCCTAATAGGCGGCAGTCTTATCCTCTGGCAGGAGAAAAGCAACATTCCTTTAGGAATTGCCATCGGCATTGCCCTGATATTTATCTACTGGCTCTTATATAGTTTTTTCTTATCCCTGGGTCAGGTCGGCAAAATGCCCGTCGTTTTATCGGCTTGGCTGGCCAATATTATCTTTGGCTTGGCAGGGGTGGCAGTATTGCAGAGGACTTTTCGCTAACAATAACAGAAGATTTTTTTGAAAGTGCTTGAATATCTGATAACTATCTATTAATGCTAACTAATTTAGTTTAATCTGAAGTCGTCGGTGATCTTTTATCCGCAAGGACACTACCAGCTTAAGGCAAACTTTTAATAATAAGTAGCCCCCGCCACAAAAAAATCCCACAAAATCTAATAAAAATGTAATTTTTTATTGTCAAGATCATATTATCTATGCTATGGATAAACAAAATTAAGGCGCCATACTGCCTATAATTTCTATAACAATGGTGCTTTACCTGAGTGATAAATTTTGGTGAAATTTCCGAGAAGGGGGGATTGGACCGAAATTAGTCGTAAGAATGAAGTAAGTTAAATGGGGCAGGACAATTATTAAGTTACAGTCTTTATTCTTATCGAAGGGAGAAAGGTTATGACTAAAGGAGAATTAATTTCTCAGATTGCGGCGGAAGGGCAAGTGAAAAAGGCTGATGTGGAGAGAACACTGAATGCCTTTATTAAAACCATGACTGACATTCTGCAAAGTCAGGGACGCATTTCATTGGCCGGTTTTGGCACCTTTACGGTAACGGAACGGAAAGAACGAGAGGGCCGTAATCCTCAAACTGGTGAACCCATTAAAATTGAAGCCACAAAAGTAGTAAAATTCAAGCCTGGAAAATCTCTAAAAGATACCATTAAATAGTGTTCTCATTCGGCTGCGGAGAAACAAGTCCCTCAGCCAATGGCTACCTGGCAAAGTGTTTTTTTCAGGGAGAACCTTGATAGAAGAAGCTGCCTTACTCAGGCGAGGTTTCTGAATGAGGGGAGGTTTGTGTGGTTTCGGGACTTTTTCCCGAATTTAGAAATTTATTGTAATTGGATGAACATCATGCAGCTGGTATGGGGAACGTTCGGGGAGGTCAAAAGACCTCCCTTTTAATTACCATCTGCTCCAGTACCAAAGCAAAATTTTTCTGTATTAGTTCTGTTGTCCCACCAGTATCTTTGTTAAGACAGAGATCAGCTTAGATTCGTCTTCCGGCAGAATAGTTCGCACATCCAAAAGCAGCTTCTGGTGTTCCAAACGCGCCACCACCGGAGGGTTAGCCGCCCTTAAGGCCTCGTCAAGTTTATGAGGAGGCCAGGCCGGGTTGGCCAGACTGAGAGCGCAACTGGGAAGCTCCGTTTGGGGCAGAGAGCCGCCCCCGATACGAGCCAGTGTGGGCAGAATGGCAACCTGGTTGGGGAGAGGAAGAAGACGACGCAATCGCCTGGCCAAGCTCTGGGCCCGGCGTTTAACCTCTGCCAAGGGTTGGGTGATCATCTTTAAGGTCGGGATGGCCTGAATGGCTTGCGCTTCATCGCGATAAAGGCGCAAGGTCGCCTCCAGGCCTGCCAGGGTAAGCTTATCGGGCCTTAGAGCCCGGGTCAAAGGATTGCGTTTGAGTTGATCCACCCACGCCTTGGCTCCGATAGCCAACCCGGCCTGGGGTCCGCCCAACAATTTGTCGCCACTGAAGAGGATCAGATCGGCGCCGGTCTGTAAGGCTTCAGTCACCGTGGGCTCTTTGTCCAGGCCATAACGGCTCAGATCCAGGAAACAGCCACTGCCCAGATCTTCCACTACCGGCAGGCCATATTTTTTCCCCAGAGTCACCATTTCAGCTAGTGAAATCTCTTTGGTAAACCCCATGATCCTGTAGTTGCTGGTGTGAACCTTGAGGAGCATGGCGGTTTCGGGGGAGATGGCGTTCTCATAATCAAATAAATGGGTTTTATTCGTCGCGCCCACTTCCCGCAAAATAGCCCCGCTGGCCCGCATAACATCCGGCATCCGAAAGGAACCACCGATTTCTACCAGTTGACCCCGGGAAACGATGACCTCACGACCCTGGGCCAGGGTATTGAGGGTTAATAACACTGCCCCGGCGTTGTTATTCACCACTAAGGCCGCCTCCGCCCCGGTTAATTCCTGAAGCAGATACTCCAGATGATCATGACGGGATCCACGCTTTCCCTCTGCTAAGGTATATTCCAGATTGGAATAGTGGGCCGCCATTTTTAAAATCTGGCTAATGGCAACTTTAGCCAAAGGGGAACGCCCCAGGTTGGTGTGAATGATGACTCCGGTGGCGTTTATCAACGGGATCAGGCGGGCCTGCTGGCTCTGCTTTATCTGCTGGTGGATTTCGGCGATTAGTCCGACCCGATCCAGGCTATCCGGTAACATGTCCGCGGGAAGGTTTAACAGATGCCGGCGGGTATCTTCCAGAGTCCGGCGGATGGCCGTCACTAACACAGAGCGAGATATTTTTTCCGAGTCAAGCTGATCTTGAAACTTAATTATCAGCTCATCTACGGAAGGAAGTTGGCGTAGAAGCTGGCGGTGAGGATTATGCATAGAGTCGTCTCGCGGTTGACTAATATAAAATTGCAATTCTATGACAATTTAATCTTAAAAATAAATTATATTAAATATTTAAGTAAAAGGCAGGCCACCCAGATACCAGAGGCGCCATTGCCGGGTTATGGCTTTAAGCAGATTTTCTCCCATGGGTTGTGCCAATATTTAGGGTTGGCAGAAATTTTGGTTCCCACCATTCCTGGATAAGCCGGATCACTTCTTCCGGCTGAATAGCCTCCAGGCAAAGTAGCTGGGAGCATCGTTTGGTAATACAAGGGTTTCGGGGGCAGGCATTCTCTTTATAAAGACAGGCGCCCCAATCCACTTGGTAGGGGCCGATGCGGTGGGGATCATCCGCTCCCAAAAGTCCGATGCTGGGAGTCTGTAAGGCCAAAGCCAGATGCAGCGGGCCGCTATCGTTGCCCACAAACAGGTGGCATTGACTCAGAAGCGCCGCCACAGTTAAAAGATTAAAACGCCCGCCAGTCACCAGAGCCGGCGCGCTAATCCGATCGGCCAGGGACTGGGCCAGAATACGTTCGCTTTTACTGCTGATCATGAGAAATTGAGCCTGATAGGCTTGTCGTAAAAATTTTCCCAGGGTGACGAAATTGTCCAAAGGCCAGTGCTTATAAGATTCCGAGCCGCCTGGATGCAAGGCCATGAGCATGGGCGGAGGGCTACCAAAATGTTTTGCCAGGATGTTTGCCGCCTCTTCTTTTACTATCGGGGGCAAGAAAATTTCCATCCGCTTGTCGTCCACCTCAACCCCTAAAGGCCGCACGAAATTTAAACGTCTTTCAATGGCATGTTCCAAAGGGCCCCCCGAGACAACGCTGTGTGAGTAAGCGAAGCTCAAAGGGCTTTTATCTGAACCGATAATAAAAGGGCTACCAGTAAGCCAGGCCAAGAGCGAGACCTCCGGATCGTTGCCGTGTAAAATGATTACCAGATCATAGTGTCTGGCCTGCAACTCCCGGGCCAGTTTCAGCAATCGCCAATTCCGGCCGGGAAAGGTCCAGCAATGCGCCAGCTGTGGATCATGCTGAACCAATGCCTTCAATCCGGGATGCACCAGGATATCCAACTCCCAGGCAGGGAACCGCTCCTTCAAGCTCCGGATGGCAGGCGTGGAAAAGATTAGATCACCCAGGGCTGTAGAATTTATCAACAAGACCCGTTTAACCGTATCTACCTTAAGCTCGCTTAAAGGGCGTCGTGGCCGCTGGCGCATCTGACGACGGATAAATTGTTCGGTCAGTTTTAGGAGAAGCTTATGCCACACAGTCTTGGCCACCTAAGTGTGATTGAGGGGTCTGGGATAATACTGCTTCGTAAACCTGAGCCTGGCGCCGGGCGATGTGTTCCCAGGTGAAGTTCTCCCGGACCCACTGACACCCCTGTCTTCCCAGGAATTCTTGCCGGGACTTATCCAGCAACAACTGGATGATGGTATCCCCCAATTCCTGGGCGTCGTCATGGCGTTCCAGTAAAATGCCGTTGAGTTCCGGGTGGACGATTTCCGGAATACCGCCTTTACGGGTGGCGATAATGGGCAGGCCGCTGGCTGAGGCCTCTAAAAAGACGATGCCCAGACCCTCTTCGATCTGGGATGGCCCCACAAAAATATCCCCTGCCTGATAGATTTAGGCTATCCGGGAGGGAGGAATGAAACCGGTTAGCACCACCCGTCCGGATGCCTGTTGCAGCTGTTGCTGCAAGCGGCGATAGAACGGTGTGGGGCGATCCGTTCGGCCCTGGCCATATTCAGTGCCGCCCGCCAGGATCAGAACGGCCTGGGGCAGACGCCGCCAGACCCTCTCCATGGCATGCAACAGCACCCCGACTCCTTTGCTCTCCCGTACCTTGCCCACAAAGAGAACCGTGGGTTCTTCGTCAATCCGGTATTTTTGCCGAATAAACTTGGCCTTTTCCGGCTGCTGCCAGCGGCAGGAAAATATTTCCGGATCAACCCCATTATAGACCACCCAATGACCTTTGGCGCCTAAACCTAGTCGGGTCCGCTCCCGGTCAAGCACAAATTGGCTGCAGGCCACACAGCCGGCCACCGGCATGGGCGTGCCGACGGGCGGCCTTTCTCTTTTGCCCAGAGAATTATAGAGATTATGGAGGTGTAAAATGACCGGTATCCGGCCGCCAAGATGTTTTTGCAGATATAAGGCCAGCAGGGGGCGGTTGTGAACATGGATCAAGTCCGGTTTTACTGTCTGCAACGATTCTGAGCACCTGGCGGTCATATAAGGGAAATAACTGTGGATATCGTTTGTACAATCGAAATCGCCACCCGGATAAAGGGACGCGCAGATACTCCACCTGCCCCCTGTGCTCACGCTCCGGCAATTCCGGATCAGCCCGGCTGATGACCACCGGCCGCCAGCCCTGTAGTCGAGAGGCCACCTGTTCAATGAAGAGTTCTGCGGCTCCTCCCCGAATAGGTGGGATGGGGAATAGTTCTGCTCCGATTAAGGCTACCGTGGGCATGAATTACTTTTAAGCTGAAGTTTAACCAGACCCCCTAAACAAGTCCCATCAAGAGAATTCCCTGATTAAAAGATGGTGTAGATAAAGGGTGCAATTGCCGAGCCGCTGGCGAACACGATAATTATCCCAAAGAAGAGCAAAACAATGATAACCGGCAACAGCCACCATTTCTTCCGTTCCTTTAAAAAACTCCACAAATCACCAATAAGTGACATAACCTAAATCTCCGTTTTTAATCCAGCCCGAATTCTTCCTGCCAATTGACAGTTTCCTGCCAGGCTGGTTGTTCTTTTTTATCAAAGAGAAAATTTTCCAGCACCAGATAATCCATTTCGGTGCGCCGAAAGCACCGATACGCATCTTCGGGGGTGCAGACAATGGGCTCGCCCCGAACATTAAAACTGGTATTCACAATAACGCCGTAACCGGTGCGGTCCTGAAATTTTTTGATCAATTGCCAGTAGCGGGGATTGGTGTCTCGATGCACGGTCTGTAACCGGGCGCTGTAATCGATATGGGTGATGGCCGGCAGGTCGGAGCGCAAGAAATAGAGTTTTTCCCGCCAGGGCAGGTTTTGGTAGTCCGGGGGCAAAGGTTTCTTGATGCTCGTCCTGGACCTCCGCGATGAGCAACATGTATGGCGACGGGCAATCAATGTCAAAATAGTTTGATGCCTCCTCGATTAATACCGAAGGGGCAAAAGGCCGGAAACCTTCCCTGAACTTGATTTTCAAGTTCATCTTTTTTTGCATTTCCGGGTTGCGGGCATCCCCCAAAATACTGCGATTACCCAAGGCCCGGGGACCCCATTCCATCCGTCCCTGAAACCAGCCCACCACCTGGCCTGAGTCCAAAAGCTCAGCCACTTGATCACACAATTCGTCGAAACTAGCAAAGCGGTGATGGGGGGCTTGATATTTCTGGGCCACGCGGGCTATGTCTGCTTCGGAAAACTCCGGTCCCAGATAAGAACCCTGCATTTTATCACATCCATTACTCATTCGGACTTGATTAGCATGAATATGATAAGCGCAATAAGCTGCGCCCAGGGCCCCGCCGGCGTCTCCCGCGGCAGGTTGAATCCAGATGTCCTCGAACAGGCCTCCCCGAATCAGCTTTCCGTTGGCCACACAATTTAAAGCGACCCCGCCGGCCAGACAGAGGTACTTGGCATTGGTCAAATTTTTAGCTTCTTGGGCCATATTCCAGACAATCTCTTCGGTTACTCGCTGAATGGCCAAAGCCAGGTCACAATGCTCCGCCAGCAATTCATCTTCCGGTGAACGGGGCGGCAGGTCGAAAAGTTCCTGCCACTTGCGCTCCTTGACCATTTTTAGCCCCGTGGCATAGTCAAAATAGCTCTGATCCAACCAGATGGAGCCGTCCGGTCGGATATCCACCAAGTGGTTGCGGATCAGATCGACGTATCTCCCGACCCGGGAGGAATCGGGATTGCCATACGGTGCCAATCCCATCAACTTATATTCTCCGGAGTTGACCTTAAACCCCAGGTAGTAGGTAAAAGCGGAATAAAGCAGGCCAAGGGAATGAGGGAAACGCAATTCCCGCAGGATGGAGATTTGATTGTCTCGACCATGGCAGATGGAGGCCGTGGCCCACTCGCCGACGCCGTCGATGGTCAAAATCGCCGCCTCATCGAAAGGTGACGGAAAAAAGGCGCTGGCGGCGTGCGACAAGTGATGTTCGGGGAAGAGCAGCTGAATGGCGTTCCGGGCTTTTTTATTCAAGCCGCCGATCTGTGCCAATTCTTCTAAAATAAGGTTTTTCAACAACAGCTTTTCCTTGATCCACACCGGCATAGCCGCTAAGAATGACCTCAGTCCCCTGGGCGCAAAAGCATAATAGGTTTCCAGCAGCCTCTCAAACTTGAGGAATGGTTTATCGTAAAAGGCCACCGCCGCCACGTCCTGAAGGCCAACGCCGCTATGTGCCAAACAATATTTGATGGCATTGACCGGGAAGGCTGAATCATGTTTTTTCCGGGTGAATCGTTCTTCCTGGGCCGCGGCCCGGATCTGATCATTTTCCAGTAAAATCGCTCCAGAGTCATGGTAAAAAGCTGAAATACCAAGAACATACATACATTAGCCTCATAGCGCTTCGGCTGCCCTTTGGTCAGGGCCGAATCGCCCATTTTCCACGAATAGATAATCCAAAAAGAAATTTCTATGGATAGTTAGGAATCTAACGGCTTCGTCTTTCAAATACCTCACCAGAGCTTCGGAGAGATTCTTTTAGGATTACCTCGCCCAATATCTGGGCGATAATTTCGGAACTCATATTGGTTAAGTGAACCGGGTCACTAAAATTATACATATTATCTTTTTTTGCTAAGATCTTCCCAAAATTAAGATAAGGAAAGCCTTCTTTTTTGGCAAGGGCCTGCAAATTTTCATCGAGCAACGTATAGACCCTAACAAAATTCTTATTTGATTGGATGGACTGATTTTTCTCTCCCTCCCAGCGCGGTTCCAGCCAGATGCCGCAAACCGGTTGAAGACCGGCGATGTAACCTATGTTACGGGCTTTACATAGATTAAACATGACAGAATGAGAATTAAGAAAATTATCTATTACCGCCTCTTCATCTGACCTGCCTGGAAACAAAATACAGCTATCCTGTAATTGAGAATATTGATCCTGGGAAGAAGCTGACAATGGCTTAGCCGATAAAGCTCCGGCTAAACAGAAGAAGGAGGAATACTGTCCCCAGTGTTTTAATAATCCCCTCACATGGTTTCCAGGCGAAGAGTCGGGGGGGAGGCCCCCATGGAAAAGGTCCGCCAATCTTGGATAGAGATGGGGTAAATCACGATGTCTGAGGTAATGAACGACGTCGTTACAACCGTCTATGGCTATTACGATAGAAGGATTTAATCGCATTCCAATCCGACTTAAATTAATCATTTCCTGTTCAGAAGTATAGCCTCCCATGGCCAGGTTAATACAAGTAACATCTTTGCCATGTCGCCGCAAATACGATTCCAACTGGGCGCTTATGGTTTTATCGTCAGAAGTTAGATTTGAACCAAAGATTGCTGAGCCACCCAAGAGAATGATTTTCGGCCGGGGATCTTTCTCGTACTCACTAAGTTCCCGGGCGCGGAAGCCTAATTGATTGGTGTTGACAATGGCTGAGCGGTAATTTCTTTGAAAATGAAACATGGAATAGGGAAATAGGGTATAGTGGTCTATTCGTAGGTAATGTTTGAAGGCCCGGGGTCCGAGAATTCGCTCCGGTAGACTTAGAGAAGTATCCTCCAGATGCGGACCCAAAAAATCTTTACTGTAGTCATAATCTTCTTTGGAAAAATCGTTTTTGCTATAGTCCGTTCGAAAGACTACGGTTCGGGATGATCTCTTACTCTCGAGATAGGCTTGGGGGAAGAACATTCTGACAACGCCGTAACAGATGAGTTCGAAAATCAACAGGGGCAGAATAATCGCTAACAGGCCCAAAAACGCCTTTTTGAGAGGGGATAATGTCAAGGGCGCCTCAAAAACCTCTCTGATACAAGGATACCAGCTTTCTAACCATCAAATATTTTACAAAGATATCTTTTTTCGTGCAAGTTTAATTATTTATTAGAGATGGCCTGTAATATGGCTCCTGGAGCGATGCAGGCCTATATCACCAGGCCTTTTCCAGATCGGATTTTTCATAGGTATGGTCCCTGTGGTGCCAATTCGAGTCAGGGGTTTTATGCTTAATCTTAAGTGAATCACCATAAAAAAGACGGTAACAAAGCGCTATGGGTGTCAGTATTAAAAAATAAATCAGGGTCAAGATAATTTTAGTATTTACTGTGCCAATAAAGTGGGCGAACTGCAGCCAACCCCAGGCCACCCACGCTGCTGCCTTCTTTACGAAAACTCCCAGAAATAAAAAGAACAAGGCCACATAAAAAAATACCGGCTGCTGGAACCACAGACCCGCTGCGAGGCTAAAAAAAGCCAGAACGCTGATGGTTTCGTAGGTCTTAATCAGTGAGGGTTTGTCGATCATAACAATTCCTTAAGTTGTTTGGTATTTACCACACATTAATATAATCATTCCCGGCATTATTTTTTTAGCAGATTCGGAAATTTGGTTTTTATGGCTGCGGCGATAATTTCCGCGGCTCGTTGGGAACCCCGAGCCGTAAAATGAACGATATCGTAGAGATATTCTTTCTCCGGCGGGATCTGAGCGGCCAGATCGATGACCAGGATGTTGTTATTACCACCAACAGCTCGGATTTCCTCATTAAAAGCATCAAAGAGCTTTTTATATTCCTGGTATGGCAAGCCTTGGCGTCTTTCCAGGTCCTGAAGCGAGGCCTTGATAACCGGATCGGGGGTCTCTTTAAGACGGTTGGCCTGGGTCAGGAGTATCGGCCGTATCTGGTGCAGCCGGCAAAGATCGATGAAGAGCTGGAGGTTATGTCGAAAGGATTGAAGTAACCTGGCCTCATCAAACTGGATTTTTCGATCTCGGACCCGGGCAAACTCATCCTCGCTGGGAGCTCGTTTCTTAGAGCGGCGGAACTTTTGCTTGAGTTCACGGGAGAGCTGGCTTACTTCTTGGGAAAGGTTAGGAATGAGCAAATCCCGGATTTCTTTAAGGCTGCCGCTGATAGAGGGTTTCACAGCCACAATGCCGGAGCGCGAGGGATTGGCCGACCAGTAGGTTCCTTCCAAGAGGAGCGTGGTCAGGTCGTTAATATTGTGGCAAAGGAGGGCAACCTCGGGTTTAAGCGGTATGACTTTATTGAATAGAATATTGAGAGAGTGCAGAGAATTGTTGCCCCCGACGCCGCTGTTGTAAGAATTAATCGCTTTTCCCGTGTCCAATTCCAAAATCCGCCCCACAAGATAGGGAAAACGCTCTTCTTCCCCCATGTAACCGCAAGCAGTGGAAGAGCCACCCAGGAACACCAGGCTCAAATCCGGGTGGGCATGGACCTGGGAGGGCATGATAAAGCCGTCGCCGTCAATGCGTAGTCTGTATGGTTTGCCATTTCAGATTGTCGGCGATGTTCAGCTCTGCTTCCGGCGGCACCAGATCTTGGGAAAAGTAAGGCTTATACTCTCGGAGTCGGATGTAACGCTGGATGCCGGAATGATAATCCTGGTTCCGATAGGCCAGGATCTTTTCGGCCATAACGGTAATCAGGATCAGGGCAAGTGCAAAAAAGGCTGCCAGGGTCTTCTTGGGGTTTTTTTCAAACCAGTTCGACGTTGAAGGCACGATCTTTTCCTAAAATGGACATTATTTTCAATGAATTTGAGATATGTTTCTATCTTATCATACCAGAGCTCACGGGGTAACTTGGTTCGTGGCCACAGGTAAAGGGTGTTCTTTGAGATGCTGAGCCAGAGCCTGAGTGAGGATATTGGCTCCTGCTGGCGTCAGATGCCAGAGATCCAGGTAATATGGCTTCAACCTTGCCCCTAAGCCATCAAAGGCATCGGGGTAAAATTCAACCAAACCCGCGTCTGCTAACTTCCCAAACAATTGCCGGCCAAAACGGTCTTCCTCTCCCCCCTGCCAATCCTTCTGGTATTCGGGATAATATGGAATGACGTATTCCCGAATAGTTAACCCGGCTTCTTTGAGTGTCCCCAATAATCTAGACAAGCCTGCTATCACCTGGGGATTGGCTTGAAAAGGGTCTTGATCGGGAATAGTAGGAGCTGATGGGGTGATTTCGTTCATTGTGGTACCGCCACCTGACCGCGGACGGAAGCCGGTGAAAGGCTGGGGGCTGCTGCGCCAGATTATCAGTGGGGCCAACTGAAAGACCAAACTGTAATTATGGATGACAGAGTTGAGAGACGCCGTTTTCCATGCCTGGGATAGTGGTTGATCATTAGCCCTTACAAGGTCTTCCGCCATGGTTTGGGCATTTGCCAGGACCCGGCTTAGTCGCTTGTACTGCACAAACAGAATGACGCTCCTGAGATTAGGCAAGTAACTCCGAAACTTCGTGAAGTTATAAAGGTGGCTATCTGGTCCAGCCCCACCATGGGAAAAGTTAAACACCTCCTGCGGCTTCATCCCTAACTCCTGCGCCAGTTGACGGGAGTCAACAGCCATCATAGGTATGGAATCTCCGATAATCAACAGTTTGACGGAGCGGCCGTTCTGCCGCAACTCATGCGCATTATAAAGGTAGGGCGACAAGACTCCCGGGGTATTGTTACGTGTCAGCCAACATTGCAATTGAATGGAAGATCGCAGGAGTATTTCTGCTCCCAACAGAAAGATGCAGGTCCAGTAAAAGACTGGCGACAGGAATTTGAGGAGTCGCATAGATCCCTAAAATTGAAAATAAATAAAAGACCTTGTTTCACCGCTGGCTTTGGTCCAGATAAACAGGATGAAGCCGGCGTAGATGAAACCCCGCACCATTGCCGGAGTTCGTCCCCAGTAATCAGCCAGACGGAAACGGGGATTTTGGGCCAGGGCTTCCACGCCATGAAAAGCGAGGCACGTAAAAACCAGGTTGAGGCCTTTGGGTCTAGCTACCACTTCAGCCCAGGCCGAAATCGAAAAAATTTGTGTGAGCATCGAAGTAGTTTGGGCCAGGGATTGGGCTCGAAAAAAGAGCCATCCCAATTGAGCCAAAAAGAAAAAAATCAACCAAGATACCGCCACCCCTGGCCAATGCCGCCAGGACCGCGTATGGCCGTAACGCAGCCAGGGGAAAAATGGTTCCAGGTAATGATAGAGGACTAACAGTCCGCCGTGATACAAACCCCAGGCCCCGAAATTAAGGGAAGCTCCATGCCAAAGCCCTGCCAGAAACATGGTAAGAATCAGATTCCAGGCGCCTCGAAAGGGGGAAACTCGAGATCCTCCCAGGGGAATATACAGGTAATCCCGAATCCATCGGGAGAGGGTGATATTCCAGCGCTGCCAAAATTCCATCGGGCTTAGGGACCAGTAAGGAGTTCGAAAGTTTTCTTGGAGTTTCACCCCAAAACAAAGGCCTAATCCTACAGCCATGTCACAGTAGGCGGAAAAATCAAGGTAAACCTGGAAGCCAAAAAGCAGCACTGCCACGAGGCATTCCGCTGACGAGAGAGAACCGAGAGATGCATTGAAATAGGCGTCCACTCGAGGTCCTAAAGAGGCATCGACCCATACCAATTTTTTGAATACCCCCAGGAGAAATCTGAATACCCCCAGACTTACCTGGTCGGGTGTTGGGGTAGGCAGGGCTTCTAGCTGTGGGAAAAGCTCATGCCCCCGCATGATGGGACCTGCTATGAGATGTGGGAAAAACGTGGTAAAGGTGGCTACCATCAGATAGGAGCGGCAGACCGGCAGCCGTCCTTTATAAACATCCACAATATAAGAAATCAGTTCAAACGTATAGAAAGAGATGCCGATGGGTAGCATGATATGCAGCCAGGGACCGGCTGGCAAATCGATTCCCAGTAGTTTGGATCCTATGGTCAACAAAAAAAGTGTGTACTTAAAGAAAGCCAGATTTAACAGGTTCAGAATAATCAGGGCAATAAAAATCTGACGGCGATAAGGACCGGTGAGACCGAACGCCCCAATGTAATTGATAGTGATAAGGCAATACAGCAACAATGTACTGGGCCAACCGGTATAGGAATAAAAAATCAGACTGAGGAGGAAAAGAAATGTCAGACGCCGAGAGGCGGGCACGTAGAGATACAATAAGAACCCGAAAAAGCTTAATATTATACAGGGATAACTGAAAAACAACATACTTTGTTATCCTTCAACCAATCAGTTGTCCACCATTACGGGAGTTGCATCTGCATTCCGTGGGTGGGTGCCGGCCCAAGGATAAATCCGGCGATATTCAGCCAGCTTCTGGGGGTTGGGGGTAAAGCGAAATAGCCGTGCTTTATGTCCATATGTGGCATTCTTTACTCCCTCGAAACTGGTTAGCAACGTTAGTTCCGGAAAGGTCTGCTGGACTACCTCCGATGAGGCCCATAAAATCTCTTGCCCAGGCCCGATGCCATATTTGTCATGGACTAGGAAAAAATCGGCGCCTCCCAGGTAAAGCCATTCCAACAATTGCGGGGCATCAGCATTGGGTTGGCCAATCCAGTAGCCTCCAGCCCGGTAGGCCACTTCCGCTTCCCGGGAGCTGATAACCGCCATGTTGCCGTAATGCGCTACAATATAAGTTGCCGCCATTTGATGCAGGTGAGGTTCTTGGCGCACCTGCCATCTGCGAGGAATTTCCTTGAAGTACTGGGGATAAAGGATATGGAAGCTGACCAGAGCAATAAGAAGATACTTGAGGATCCTCGGTCTATTTTGTCCTGGCAGCCACTGTGGTATTTTCGTCCACAGCCAACTTACGGCGGTAGCAAGACTTACATATAGCCAAGGGAAAAACCAGCCGATGAGCCGGGCCTCTCGCAAAGGCCCGAGAAAGGTCAGGCCTAAGATACTCCAACAGACGTAGTATAGCCATAAGACGTCTGTTGGCAGAGACAACCGCGCTCTGCCACCACCTCCAGGGCAAGTAGAGAAACAAAAGCAAAAAACCAACCAGAGTAACCCGCTGAAATTCCTTCAGGCTCCAAAGCAGATTATCAACCACCAAGGCGGCCAGGGCAGTGGGATCAGCGAACATCTGCCAGGCTGTGCCCTTGGGATAGCGTGGATCTCCAGGGCGAGGGAATCGAGTATATTCCATCAATTCGTAGGGGTGTAACCGAAAAAAAGCAAATTCCCCCTGAGCATATCCCGGATAAGTAGCTTCTGCCTGGCGGTCAAATTGTCTGGTATAAGTCCCGTAAAACCTATGTCCTTCTCCCAAGGAGACGATTCCCAGGGAAGTGTAAAACCAGTATATCCAGATTATCAAGATCACCGTCAGGACTGCTAAAGAGGAAAAAGAGAGCTTCGCCACGGTCAGTATTTGAGCCTTTTTTCCCAATCGCCGGTTTTGCCACCACACACTGCCTATCCAGGCCAAAAAACCCAAAGCGCCGCAGTATAGACCAATTTCCCGGCTTAAAAAAAGTGCCCCCCAGCACATCCCCAGCGCCAGTCCGCTCCCCCAAGTGGGGTGTTGCCGACAACGCAGCAAGAGCCAGAAAAATGCCATCAATAAGGGATAGAAGAGGTTTTCGGTTAACGCAAAAGGAGCCAGGCGGCACCAGACGTGATTGACCGCCAAACCCGCGCCGGTGAACCAGGCCAGAAATGGCCGGGTTGGAAACAGCTGCCGCATGACCGCCATGGCCAAGCCAACTGCCAGGGTATTCATCATCACCCCCAGCCACTTGGCCGCCAGGGCTGGGTCGCCGGTGAGATGGGACAATAACCCAATGCTGACCGGAAGCAGCGGCGAAGAAAAGAGCTGGGGGAGGAGATGCCATTCACCTCGACGGACATGCTCGCTGATCCATAAGTAGCGAATGGCGTCGCCCCCGACTTCGCCTTGAAAAACCATGACCCACAAAAGTCGGAAACCCAGTGCCACCGCCAAAACCACAACACCCCAAGGCAGCCAAAAGGACTGTTGCAGCAACGCGGGATTGGGTTGTCCTGGACTGTATCTCATTATTTCTCGGGGTGCTTCTTGTGGGAATCAGACTTAAGTGATTCGGGCGCCCAGGCGCCGGTTACGCGGGGATGAGTCCCGGCCCAGGGAAATTGTTCCTGATATTGGGTGAACTTACCCGGCTGTGGCTGAAAACGCAAAAGGCGGCCATGTTTGCCATAACCGGAGGTTTCGGCGAGGTTAAAATCCGCTACTACTTCGAGCTCAGGAAACCACTCTTGGAGTTCCTGGGGATCAGCCCAGAAAATTTTTTCTTCTGCTGGTATGGATGCAACATCGTGCAACAAAAGATAGTTCGCCCCACCCAAGTACAGCCATTCCACGATTTCCTCAGCTGTCCCGTACGGAAGGCCAATCCAGTATCCCCCACTGCGATATACTACTTCTGGCTCCCGTGAGGCGATTACGGCTCCGGAGCCAAAGGTTTCCAGGATCTGCCGGCTGCCCAGAATATGCACCTGGGGAGCCAGACGCAGGGGCCAACGTTTAGGTATCTCTTTGAAATACTGCGGATAAAGTATATGAAAGAAGAATACGCCGCCAATCAACGCAGTTGCGATTTTTTTTGCAGCATTCCCCCATGTTCTGGTTTGGACAAACCGGCACAGCCAGAGAGTAAAACCGGCTAGGCCCATATAGAGCCAGGGGAAGAACCAGCCGATGAGCCGGGCCTCACGCACCGGCCCCAAAAAGTGAAGCCCCAGAACTCCCAGGGTTGCCCCAAAAACCCAATAAACCGGTTCCGGCAGCATTAGACGGCGGGTCACAATTCCCAACGGTATAAATAAAAAAAGGGTGAGAAAACCCACGAGGGTGGCCCGCTGAAATTCCCGGTAAGTCCACAAAAGATTATCCCAGATAATCTGGAAGGTCAAAAAAGGTTGACTAAAGATTGTAAAGACCCCAGACGGAGGATAGCGCCCATCACCGGGTGAGGGAAATCGGGTGAATTCCATAACTTCATAAGGACGCAAATGAAAAAAGGACATCGTGCCTTTCTCATAATAGGGATGGCGGGCTTCTCGGTCAAATTTTTGAGTATAGCTAGAATAAAAACGGCGCCCTTCCCCCAAGGAGATAATTCCTAAGGCCTGGTAGTACCATGCACCCCAAAGCAAAAGGATAAATGCCAAAACCGGCAAACTTGCTGCGTTGAAACGCAGTAAATCCTGTCCGGCCGATCCTGCTCGTTTCCGGCGCCAGAAAATGGCGGCTAAAAAACAGAGAAACACCACTGCGCCGCAATAAAGACCGATTTCTCGACTCAGGAATAAAAGCCCCCAAACAAGACCGAAAGCCATAGCCCGGGTCCAGGTGACCTGTTCCATCAAAAGTGCCATGAGCAGCAAAAGGCCCATAAGCATCAGGTAAAAAAGGTTGTCGGTGAGCACAAAGGGGGCCGTGCGGCACCAGACGTGATTCACCGCCAGCCCCAAACCGGTCAGCCAGGCCAGGGTTGGACGTTGGGGGAAAAGGCGGCGCACCAGCAGCATGGCCAGCCCAACTGCCAGAGTATTGCTGAGGATGCCGATTATCCTTCCCGCCAGCAAATGATCCTGAGTAATCCGAGCCAATAAGCCCATGCTGGCAGGTAGCAGTGGAGATGTGTATAGTTGCGGCAAGAGCTGCCAATCTCCCCGGCTGACATGCTGGCTGATCCAGAGGTAGCGGATAGCGTCCGCACCGATGAAATTCCGGGACAGGTCGAGCCAAATCAGGCGGGCGAGGAAAGCCAGCCCCAAGACCCCCCAGAACCACCCAAATCTGCTGCTGCCCCGCAGTTCCTGCGGTTGCCGGCCGGTGCTTGCCTCTTGTCGAGGGAAGCTATCCCTCCACCACTGAGGTGACATAATACACCAGACCTGATTTTTCGAATGTACAAAAGAGGGTAAGCTGCCAGTAAGCTCCTGATCTCGACCTCGGTAAAGGAAAGGTATTTCTGACCCCGCAGGAGGGTGCGGTAGACATAGTGGAGCGGTCCCAGCCAGTGCCCCTTCTGGGGCAGACAGGAGAAAAGATGTGGCACCTGGGTTAGCTTTTGTATGACCTGGGTCGGATCGGGCAGATAATGTAGACATCCCAGGTCGAACCAGGCATCAGCCGCAGGGAAATCTATGGTAAGGAGATCGGCGGCATAAAAATGACACCGGTCAGTAACCCCGACCCGGTGGGCAGCTTCCTGGGCCACGGCGATGGCCGGCTGAGAGATGTCATAGGCATGGACTGTGACTCCCAGTTGCGCGGCTGCTACTGCAAAGCGGCCCACGCCGCACCCCAGATCCAAAATGGTTTGGGCCCTGGAGGCGCGTAAAAAAGCGAGAGCCCGGTTGTGGCGTTCTATAATACCTTTTTGGATAAAAGGGCCCAAGAATGGGATCTTTCCTGCCAGGCCGCCTCCGGAATAAATCTGGTCAAAGGTGACGGCTTCTTTTTCCCACGATTTTGCCATAAAAGTTTATTCTCCTCTGGTTAGCAACAGACTTACGGTAAGATAGGAGGAACCTTTTTACCGCCGGAGATTTCTTGGGCCAGAAAATCCCGGACATATTCTCCGGCAGTGACAATCTGGCGTTCCCTGGCCAGGGTGGCGAGAATATTCCGCTGCATGGCTAGACGGGACTCAAGGTCTTGGCGAGCTACGGTATCCACGGCCTGACTCTGGGTATACTCTTCCAGGTTGCTGCGATCTATGAACTCAAAATCGTGCAGGGCATGCACTATTAGGGGAGATTTTTCCCTGATGAGGTTATACATGAAGCGGAACTTGCCTTCACTGGTGAAGACATAGGAAATGAAAGGATATGGCACCAGGGGCATCACGTTCAGGGGCAGTTCCACCAATCGGCGACCGTTTTCCGCCAAAATGATATAGGGTTTCTTTTTCACCATTGGAGGGGAGTTGGGGTGGACGATGGCTTTGCCGGAAACAAGCCGATCATAGAGCCGAAAGAGTTTTTTATAAAGAGGAAAAAGATATCCTGGAACCACGCTGGAATCATACAGATAACCATTTTCCAAAAGGAGACTGGCGATATCGGCGTCAAAAGCGTAGCCCGGCCCCCGGAATCCGACAACCTGTTGCCCGGTGAGGTCTTCCAGGATTTTTTTGCTGTCAATTATCTCCCGGGCCTTGTTCTCCTGATTCAGGCTGCACAGTTCGATGCAGTGGGTCATAGAATGGGAGGCTACCTCGTGACCTTCTGAGACCAGGCGCTGTATTAAAGGACGATTACCTGGGTGCCGGGCGAAGTCGGCCACCAAAAAAAAGGTGGAGTGGAGGCCCAGTTGCGCCAGGAGGTCCAGATAGCGGGGGAGCCAAAACTGGTAGCTGATGTCGATGTAGCGGTCATCTCGTCCTCGCTGGCGGCGGCCGCCAGGATGGTTTTCAGTGTGGCCATGCATACAATCCACGTCTATGGTAATGAGGGCCTTTAAAGTCAGATGTTTTTTGTCAGCATTCATAATGAGTTACGTTAAATAGGTGTTCTATCTATTGTAGGGATAGACCCGTGTGTCCGCCCTGGTTGCAGGACAACCTTCAAAATCGTTTTTCCTTTGTTAAGACATGGGATGCAGCTGGATTGCCTAAACTCAACCGTTTCAGGATCACAAGGTGGTAGCTGATACACAAGATATTTTTTATTTTCAAATATCAATGGTAAAGGTAAACATATCTGTCGGTTTTTTTCAACTACTATGTAATTTACCTGTAAAGCTTTGGCTTCACGTACCAGGGTGGCAGGGTCCTCGAAGGCCTTTTCCAGCCGGTGGTAACGCCGAAAGATCTCCACGTAGCGAGCTTCCCGATGGTTGATAAGATCCCCCAGTGCATGGGTAATACTCCTCTGCGCCCGATAACGGAACAGGGGTGAACCATAAAAAAACAGTGCATCTTTGGGCGTTTGGGTTCTGGCCCAGGCATACAATTCCTCCTCATCGCTTAAATCCACTTTGGATTTGCCGACCCCAAGGTCTCGACCTACAAAACCCCAAACGCTATTTTTAACTGAGGGGAATAGTATCAGGCTGCCGGATCCGACAAGGAACAGGCAGATAATGCCGGTGGTCATGGCTCGCCGCCAGTGGGGCAGCGCCCGCCATCCTTCCCACAATACAATCGCCGCCAACGACAGACCGAAGAGTAGTCCGCTAAACATAGTCACTGCCAGTAAGGTGTATTCCACCAGCACGGCTTGGCGGGTTGTCTGCAGCCATTCTGCCATCTGGGGGACCAGATAACAAGCGGCCCGGGCGCAAAAGAGATAGAAAAAAGGATGTATCAGCCGTACAGCCCGGTAGTGTTCGATGACCAGGGAAGTCAACCACAATGAGTCGATTTTGAGCCACAACAGCGTTAAAAAATAATAGGGGAGCACAGAGATAGCCAGGACCACAAAGCCCATGCCCAATAGCCACCAGTCCTGTTGTCCCAGGTCCCGCCGCCGATAGCGCCAGATCACATATCCTATGGCCAATACATACAGCCAGGTAAATCCCGCCCCTTTGCCTGCCACCCGCCAGCAGAGATACAAGATGACCAGGGTGCCCCAGCACCAACCCTGGAGCGCGGCCTGCGTGCGGTTTGCTGGCCGCAGCACATAATTCAGTCCCAGGACCAGTGTAGCCCCTAAAAACAGCCAGACCCGGCGTTCAGTGGGGTCACCCGGAAAATTCCCCCAATTCGTGGGAATTTTGAGATAGCTGTGAATTACTGGGCGCATACCGGCGAAATCCAATGCCGCCGCCGGCGCCTGTTGCTCCATGAATGTCAAAGGAAAAACTGCCACCAGCAAATAGCAACCGAGCATCAGGGCCAGGAGAAGCCAATCACGCCGGCTCCAAAAATGGTTCAAGATATAGAGCCCGACAAATAATTCCCCCAAAAACAGGGCGGTGGGAGGATGGAAAAAGGCCAGCAGACCGGTGGCAATACCTGTTAGTGCAGCCGCCTTGGCTTCCGGCTTCCCCAAAAATCGAAAAAAGAGTATGAAAACAAAGGGTGCCAAAGCAGTGGCCATGGTGCGAGCTAAAACGAACTCAACACCACCGGCGCCCCAGAGTTCCCCAGACGGCGCCGGCCGGTACGGTATCGCCAGGGAGGTGAGAACCAGGGTAATCCAAAGGGACTGACTCCATTCCAACAGCAATAGGCCGGTCCCCAGAGCAAAAAGAAAGACCACTACCGGCACCACAGATAACAGAGCGTGCTCAAAACTGCCGGTCAGCTGACTTAACTTTTGGAAAAACCAACGGATTAAGGGAATGTAGGCCCGGTACAGGGTGTCGTCGTGGAAAGCGTAATCCTGGAGATACAATGTTGGATCCCGGTCTTTGGCCAGCATGGTTCCCACATAGGTCTGATCGTGTCCCATCTGGTAGGGGGTATACATGCTCTCCAGGGTATAGAGCATGGCCATGATCAGGGCGAAGACCAGGATTATCTGGCGGGGAGAAATCTCCTGCCATGTCGGTTGCGAAGAATTTGGCATTACGGGATTCAAGACCTTATGGTTCCGGCGGTTTTTTTCCACTAGGCATATACCAGAGAGAAGTGAGTTTGCCGCAGGCTACAGTCTCATATGCTTAAATCAGGCTCCAGACCACCTTCCTTACCGAGTTTGCCACATATTCGACCTCAGCCTGCTGCAGTCCCGCATACAGGGGGAGACTAAGAGTCCGGCTACCAATGCTTTCAGCCTGGGGCAGGTCCCCTTCTTTATGACCATACTGGTTCCGAAAGAGTGAATATAGATGACAGGCCCGGTAGTTCACCGCCACACCCACACCTTCCTGCTGCAATTTCCAGAGAATTGCATCACGGTGTTGGGGTGCCACCCACATGGTGAAAAGATGATGTCCCTGCTTGACACCCGGCAGCAGCACCGGCAGGTCCAGGCCCGGAAGGTTGGCAAAACAGTCACGGTAATACAATGCCAGGCGTTCCCGTTCCTGGCGGCGAGATTCTATGTCGTCAATCTGATCAATGAGCAGGGCCGCTTGTAAATTTGACATGTTATACTTCCAGCCCTCCACATCCACATCATAATGCCGGTAGACTCCGGTATAACGATCATCGGCATGGGTGGACATCCCGTGCAGACGCAACTTTTTCAGCGGTTCCAGTAAAAACTCATGGTTGGTGGTGACCGCCCCGCCTTCTCCACACGTGATGCTTTTGGTGGCATAGAAACTGAAACAGGCGGCATCACCCAGCTCTCCCACCCGAACTCCGTCCCGTTCGCCTTCCACACAATGGGCTGCGTCTTCTATGATGATAAGTCTATGCGCCTGGGCCAGCTCTCTGAGGCGGCGCATATCCACCATCTGCCCATACAGGTGCACCGGCATGATAGCTTTAGTTTTTTCATTTATTGCCGAGGCCACCAGCTTTGCATCCAGATTGCCGGTTTCAGGTTCCACATCCACAAATACCGGCTTGGCTCCAGTGTGCATGATAGCCAGAGATGTGGCCACAAAGGTCATAGGAGTGGTGATGACTTCGTCTCCCGGACCAACTCCCAGGGCCAGCAAGGAGATATGCAATCCGGCTGTAGCGCTCATCAACCCCAGGGCGTATTTTTGGCCAAGATAGCCGGCGAACTTTTCTTCGAAAAGTGCCACTTCCTTCCCTGTGGTCAGAAAGATTGACTTCATGACCTGGGCAAACCGCTGGAGGTTTTTTTCTCCTAATTGATGACGAAAAAATTCAACTTTCAAGGACCGGGTTCCTCACTGTGCTAAGGCAGATAAAAACCAAGGAGCAGTCAGACCTTATCCCACGAGACGATACGCCAAACAAATATTTCCACATCAACTGGTCCCTAAGAAAACCAGAGTCGCTAATCATCTCGTCTGATTAGCCGAGATGGCCCGATAATACCGATGGCAGGTCCGACAGAAATGTCAAGTACGCCAGCTGAAGATTACTAAAAGGTTATTTATATTAAACCCGGTGCTGAGTGTCAAGGCGGGACGATGAGCCTGCCTGGCTGAAAAATTTTCCGTCCCACCAATGTCCAGAATATACTTTACTATATCTCTAAGTTAGGATAACTTTATAGTCCTCATTTAAATTTTCCAATTTCTTGCAGTTTATCTTACTCTCCTCATGTATGACATTCTTAAATCAACCACTGCTGGCGACCGCGCTCAAACTTTGCTTTCAAGTAGGGAACCCACCTCGGATGCAAAGACTGCCATAAAGACGACTCGGTCCACCCCTGACACTTCGCTATGTTGGTTTTAGCCCTGGATACATCCTCTAGTCGCGGGAGTCTTGCTTTGGTTGCGGACGAACGGTTGCTGGCGGAATATACCCTGGAGAATTCCGCTTCCTACCTCAACCGCCTTTTGGCCGGCATCGACCATCTGCTGCAGGAAACTGGAAAAACCATTCAGGATGTCAACCTCATTGTCGTCAGCCAGGGGCCGGGCAATTTCACCGGCCTGCGCCTGGGCCTCTCCACTGCCAAAGGACTGGCCTTAGCCATCGGCTGTCCGGTTATCGCCGTCAATACCCTGGACGCCCTAGCTGCCAACTTTCCATTTACGGCCTTACCCGTCTGTCCGGTTCTTGATGCCAAAAAGCATGAAATCTATGCGGCTTTCTACCACTGCCAGGCGACTGCCGGGCAGTGGGTCGGCGACTACCTGCTGTTGCCGCCCAAGGCTTTAGCGGCGCGTATCCTCGAACCCACCCTCATTACCGGTCCCGGTTTGGAACGGTATGGTTCCCTCTTCCAGGAATTGCTCGGCGGCCTGGCGGTCTTCCCGCCGCCGGAATTTCGTCATGTCCGGGCCGGTGTCCTGGCCCGCCTGGGAGTGCAGCAGTTTGCCGCCGGCCAGATCCCTGACCTGGATAAGCTGACGCCCTTTTATCTGCGTCCTGCCGATGCCGAGTTGAAGAAAACTCCTGTGTCTAACCCAGTACTGGTGAGCATAAGGAAGCCATGACCGCCGCCGTGTTCTGTCAGCAACTGATCAACGGGATATCTTTAGGCAGCCTCTACGCCCTCATTGCCATCGGCTATACCATGGTTTACGGCATCCTGCGCCTGATCAATTTCGCCCACGGCGATTTTTTGATGATTGCCGCCTATATCGGTCTTTTCGGCCTGTCTATGTTTTCTCTGCCCTGGCCTCTGGCCTTTTTTTTCGCTCTAGCCTTAACCGGTCTGATAGGCGCCCTCCTGGAACGGGGCGCTTATCGGCCCCTGCGCCGGGCCCCCCGATTGTCCCTTTTGATTTCAGCCATCGGCGCCTCTTTCCTGCTGGAAAACCTGGCCTTGGTCCTTATCGGCGGGCGACCGCAACCATTTCCCACCCCGAAAGCTTTTGTGGGTGCCCTTAACCTCGGCAGTCTCTATATCCCCTGGCTCAGTCTTTATATCCCCTTGATAACCCTCGGGCTACTAGCTGCTTTATTTATTCTGGTGTATTATACCCGGGTCGGTATCGCCCTGCGCGCTCTAGCCCATGATTGGGAGACCACCCAATTATTGGGTATTAATGTGAATCGCTTAATATCCCTAACCTTCGTCCTGGGTTCGGTGCTGGCCGGCGTCGGCGGCCTGCTGTGGGCCATGAAATACCCCCAGGTGAATCCTTTCCTGGGGGTTGTCCCGGGATTAAAAGCCTTTATCGCCGCCGTGCTGGGAGGTATCGGTAATTTGACCGGAGCTGTGGTCGGCGGTCTGATTCTGGGAATCCTGGAGATTCTTTTGGTTGCCTTCTTTCCGGCCTGGGCCGGTTATCGGGACGCCTTCGCCTTCGGTCTGCTCATCGCGGTGCTCCTGGTCCGACCCACCGGACTGCTGGGAGAAAGCGTCATGGAGGAAAAACTTTAAATGACGCCACCCTCCTTACGCCGCAACCTGCTCCTCACTAGCGGGGCATTGTCACTCCTAATTCTGTTGCTCCTCGGGGCTCATTATTGGGCCAACGACTATCATCTGCGCCTGCTCAATACCACCGCCATCTTTATTACCATGGCCGCCAGCTATAATCTGATTAACGGCATCTGCGGCCAACTCCATTTGGGGCCTAATGCCTTCGTCACCCTGGGCGCCTATACCGCGGCCTTGTTGACGCTGACCCCGACGGAAAAAGAAATGTCCTTCATTATCACCCCCCTGATCTGGCCGTTGAACCAAATCGCCGTCTCTTTTCCCCTGGCCCTCCTGGCCGGAGGCCTCGTCGCCACCCTGTTTGCTTTTATCACCGGTTTTCCAGTGCTCCGGGTGCGGGGTGACTATTTGGCTATTGTCACTTTGGGCTTCGGGGAGGTCATCCGCGTCCTGGCCAATAATCTGCAATCCATCACCAATGGCCCCCTAGGTCTCAAAGGCCTGGCCCCCTATACCAATCTTTGGTGGTCCTGGGGCGTGGCCGTTGTGGCTTTAGTGGTGATCACCGGTATCAGTAACTCCGGCTTCGGGCGGGCCATGAAGGCTATCCGCGCCGATGAAACCGCTACCCGGGCCATGGGTATCGATCCTTTCCGGCATCTCCTTCTCGCCTTTCTGGTGAGCGCCTTCTTTCTGGGGGTGGCCGGCGGCCTGCTGGCGCATCTGATCACCACTATTTCACCCACCCTCTTCACCTTTTTCCTAACCTTCAACCTTTTGATTATTATTGTCTTTGGCGGGCTGGGGAATACCACCGGCGCCGTCCTGGCCACCATCATCCTCACCTGGGGTAACGAGTGGTTGCGGATCGTGGAAGAACCCATCAACCTCGGGGGCGTGCAACTGCCCGGCATCCCGGGTCTGCGCATGGTGATTTTTTCTTTATTGCTTCTGATTATTATCATCTTTTTCCGCCGGGGTCTGTTGGGGCGGTGGGAATTTTCCTGGGACTGGCTGCTGGGAAAAATAGGTATGGAAGAAAAGAGACCTGACTGATATTTTTTTGTTTCTTGGTGTCCTTTCCGCTTTTGTGGTGGGTTTAGGCATGGTTAAAAAGAGCTTTGGCTGATACGGGATTATAACTGTTCGGGGATCTAAGTAGTTCTCATCCGGAAACTATAATGAGAACTAATGTAGTTTCTGATCTGGAAACGAGATATTTTCTGCAAGATCAAGGAAATCAAAGGCTTTTGCGGAGGCGAACATTTGTTCGCCGCACAAATAAGCCTGCAGATTGACGCCGATATTGTGAAAAATAGCCGTTTCCGGACAGAAACTAAGTAATACTTTTGGCAACGACTCCAGCTATTAGCTGAACGTTGCCAGTCTTCGGTCGATAGCTTTTAACTCGAAACTTGCAACTCTAAACTTCAAATGAATAAGACATTACTCTCGGCCAACGCTGTCCAGATGAGTTTCGGCGGCCTCATGGCCCTGAACAACTTTTCCCTGGAACTGACTCCAGGAGAACTACATGGCCTCATCGGCCCCAACGGTGCCGGCAAAACCACGGTCTTCAATCTTCTCACCGGCTTCTACCAGCCCACGGACGGGGACATCATCTTTAACGGCGCCCCCATAACCGGTCTGCCGCCCCAGGCCATCGCCCGTTTGGGTATTGCCCGCACCTTTCAGAATATCCGCTTGTTCCAGGAACTTTCTGTCCTGGACAATGTCCTCATTCCTTTTCACAGCCGCTCTCGGATCAACTTCTGGCAGGCGGTGCTGCGTAGTCCTCGTTTCCGGCGAGAGGAGGGCACGTTCCGGCATCAAGCTTGGGAGTTGCTGGATAAACTGCAACTGCAAGAATTTGCCTGGGAAAAAGCCGGCAGCCTGCCGTATGGCCAGCAACGCCGCCTGGAGATTGCCCGAGCCCTGGCTGCCGCTCCCCAACTCCTGCTTTTGGATGAACCGGCCGCGGGGTTAAACCCGCACGAAACCGCTGCCTTAATGTCTTTACTGCAGAACCTGCAGCAGCACTATAACCTTACTATCCTGCTTATCGAACACAATATGAAATTTGTCATGCACATCTGCCAGCGTTTGACCGTCCTGGATCATGGCCTCACCATCGCCCAGGGCCCACCGGCCATGGTCCAGTCCGATCCCCGGGTCATTCAAGCCTACCTGGGGGAAGCCCCGGATGCTTAAGATCATCAACCTGGCCGCGGCCTACGGCAATATCCCGGCTCTACGGGGCATCTCCTTAACGGTGCCCACTGGTCAGATTGTCGCTCTCATCGGGGCCAACGGCGCCGGCAAAACCACCCTCATGCGCACCATCACCGGTATCCATCGGCCCCAGGCCGGCAAAATTATCTTTGCCAACCATGAAATTCAGGACCTTCCCACGCCGGAGATCATGCGCCGGGGACTTGCCCTCAGCCCGGAAGGCCGCCGCATCTTCCCCAATCTGACAGTGCGGGAAAACCTGATTCTCGGGGGTTACCACAGTCCGGAACGGCGCTTGCGACGAGACCTGGCCTCGATTTTTCAGCTCTTTCCCCGTCTGGAAGAACGGCTGCAGCAGCCGGCTGGCACCCTCAGCGGCGGCGAACAACAAATGCTGGCCCTGGGCCGGGCCTTGATGTCCCGCCCTCAGATGCTTCTTTTGGATGAACCATCGTTGGGACTGGCACCGCTGTTGGTCCAGGAGGTTTTTCGGACCCTGGCGCAGATCAACCGGCGGGGCACCACCATCCTCCTGGTGGAGCAGAACGCTGCAGTCGCTCTGCGTCTGGCCCATTATGGTTATGTCCTGGAGACAGGCCGCATCATTTTCGAAGGACCAGGCAAGGAATTGCTCCACCATCCCAAGGTCAAAAGCGCCTATCTGGGCGAGTAAGATCCTCTTTTTGACTATTCCCGCCAAGTTGCCCTAAGGAAGGTAAAACCTGGTGGCCCAGGGGTCTCGCCTGTTCTGACGTAGTCTCTACCAATTGCGAAAAAATATGTCCCTTATTTTCCCCTCCTCCCTCGAAACCGGTCGTTTAAACTTGACCAGCAGCTTATGGAAATTTTAAAGGCCGAAGCATTAATTTTTTCTTTGAAGTAAACTCTCAATACTACTTTACATTAGTCATAGCCAATATTAAAATATATTTAGGCAGGTAATGATGTCAGGCAAAGGCCATGTTGGTGTATAAATCATTTTCATGTTCCTTCTCTTAGTTAAATGGAGGCGGTTATGAAAGACTACCAAAAGATCGTTGCAGAAAAGGGATTACCCGGGGTAGGACAAACGGTGCGCAGCAAGAAATTTGGCACTCTTTGGAGGGTTATGGAGAAAAGAGAGGTTTGGAATAACATCGACCCTGACCCAAAAAGCGGAGAACCTCGTATGATTCCAGCAATTTACTTGAACTACTGGAAGGTCGAGGAGGGCAACCCCCCGGGTGTGGGTAAAATGATGGGTTTTACATATACCTTATACGATAATACTTTTCAGGCCAATTGGGAGATTGCTTCGTGAGGTAAATTTTTTGCCGGACCACGCCCGCCGTCTTCCAGAGGACCATTTTTGGGAATTGCTCCAATTTTTTTTATCATTGAGCGTCTTCTCGAACGGGAGACTAGACAATAGGTCTTGATCAGAAATAGCAACGGGTAACTGAATAAGGCGTTATCAGTGGGAATCTGCCCTGATTTCCGCAGCCAAATCTTTTTCTACCTGAGGCAGGCCGGAAAGGAGGATGATGGCGCTCAGGGTTAACGCTACCAGGGCCAGGGACACGCCCCATTGCAGGCCGGCCACGTCGGCCACCCAGCCGATGAGGAAGGGTGAGGGGACGTCGCCGATGAGGTGGATGACGATAATGTTGCAGGCCACCGCGATGGCCCGGCGGGCCGGACCGGCCACACTGACGATGAGGGTGGTAAGCAAACCCGGATTCAGGAAGAGTAAAAAAACGGCCACATAGAGGCCGGTTTTATAGGTCCAGGGCTCAACGGCAAATATCGCCAAGGCTCCGAAAGGCAGCGCCAGAGCCACGCCCAGACCCGAGATCCACAGATGGGCCCGGGGATTGCGGCGAAAAAGCCAATCCCCCCCAAAGCCTCCGGCCAACGTCCCCAACCCACCAGCCACGGTGGTGACCACCGCCATCAGAATGTTGGCCTCATTTAAGGTCAAACCTTTGTGTATTTCCAGGAACCGGGGCATCCAAAAGGCCAGACCACCCAGAGCAAAAGTGAGAAAACCGTAGCCGGTGGTCACCCGGACAAAGGTGGGGATGCGCCATAAGGCGGCCACCGTTTTCAGATCCAGACGGCGGCGCGGTTGCTTGGGAGAGGCAGCGGCCTCGGAAGCGGGAAAGCGGGGCAGGGTGTAGACCAGTCCAGCCATAATCAGCCCGGGCAGGCCGGCCAGCAGAAAGGACCAGCGCCACCCCCAGGCCGCTCCTACCTGGCCGCCGAAAAAGTAGGCCAAGGCCGCACCCACCGGGATAGTCGTGTAAAAAATCCCCAAGTAACGGGCCCGCTTGGCCAGGGGCAACATGTCCGCCAGGTAAGCCGGCGCCAGGGTGCCGAAGGACCCTTCCCCCATCCCCACCAGCCCCCGGGCTATCACCAGGCCGGGATAAGTGGTGACCCAAAAGGCCAGGCTGGTGGCCAGACTCCACACCACCGCCCCTAAAACCATAAACTTGCGCCGACCCCAGCGGTCCCCGAGATAGCCAAAAACCGGGGCCGCCACTAAATACACCAGAAAAAATGCACTGCCCAGAAAACCGAAGGCCTTATCCGATAAACCCAGATCCTGCTTAATAAGGGTATTCACCGCAGCTACAATATAGCGGTCGAAATAATCCAGAAGATTTAAAGCGGTAAGGACGAAAACCGCCCAGAAGATGGTGGTCCGGGAGACGGGAGAAGCTGATTTTGATTCAGAAGGAGTCATAGATCTTAGTTTTTTCGAGTTTCGCGAGGAAAATTATCCTCAAACCACCTTTATATAGCATTACTTTGAAAGATTTTGCCACCCCAAACATCGTTTCTGTTTTTAACATGGATAAGTTAGTGTAGGATAGTCCCCCTGAGCCACGTTATTAATCCCGACACGGTTAGAGAATTTATGATCCGTGGATAACTCATCATCTTGAATTCCGTCGGCAAAAAGAGGATGATTAATCTCAAGGGAAAGACAGGAAGTCTTGCCAAACCTAACCAATCAATTATTGTCATTTCCCCTGACTTATGCTAAAAAGTTAGAAATTCACATAGGATATCGTGGATGAGTTCTTTTCTCACATTATTGTTGGGCGCTTATCTTTTAGGGTCCATCCCCTTCGGTTTGGTGGTGGCCAGGCTTATGGGAGGGCCTGATCCCCGCCTGATGGGGAGCGCCAACATCGGGGCGGCCAATGTCTACCGGGTGCTGGGGCGCAATGCCGGCGCCTTTACCCTGTTCGGAGACATCATGAAAGGGGCGGTCCCGGTTTTTCTGGCCCGTTTCGGTCTCCAGGGTCTGGGTGGCTGGCACGATCCCACGGTGGCAGCAGTAGGCCTGGCCGCGGTGTGCGGCCACATCTGGCCCCTTTACCTGAGCTTCAAGGGAGGCAAGGCCGTGGCCACCAGTTTTGGCGTTATTCTGGTGATCTGCCCTCTGGCCGCCGTGGCGCTGACCGCGCTCTACGGACTGGTCTTCCGGGTGTGGCGGATATCTTCGGTAGCCTCACTGGCTGCAGCTTGGGCAACACCTCCGGCCATGGGGCTGTTGTCGGATGCCAAGGTTTATCTTTTGCTGAGCGCAGTTTTATCAGGTTTGATCCTGTGGCGACATCAGGAAAATATTGTCCGACTGTGCCGGGACGAAGAGCCGGAATTGGCGGCAGGGCAAGCCCCACCTCAGTCATAAAAACACGTCTATCACTTGAGACATTAATCAATATAAAGATTTTCCTTTGAGGAGGACAGTACATGTTAGTCCGGGAATGGATGGCGTCAGACGTCTTGACAGTGGATGAAAACACCTCCATGATGAAAGCCTTGCACCTCATGAAAGAAAGCAATATCCGCCGGTTGCCGGTGATGGCCCGGGGCTCTCTGGTGGGAATCATTTCCGACCGGGATCTGAAAGAGGCCTCACCTTCCAAAGCCACGACCTTGGATGTCCACGAATTGTATTATTTGCTGGCAGAGATCAAGGTAAAAGAGATCATGACCAAAAATCCCGTGACCATCAGTTCTGATGAAACTGTGGAACGGGCCGCGGTGTTGATGTTGGAGCACAAGGTGTCAGGGTTGCCCGTCATGAATAAAAAAACCGAATTGGTGGGCATCATCACCCAATCGGACGTGTTCCGCGCCTTTGTCAATATCACTGGCATTTACAAAGGCGGAGTGCAATTCGCCTTTTCCCTGGATGATAAACCTGGTTCCATCAAAGAAGTAGCCGATACAATTCGCGAGCATGGCGGCCGCATGGTCAGTATTCTGAGTTCCACAGATATGGTGGCCGAAGGTACCCGCAACGTTTACATCCGCGTCCGGGGCATGGCGCCGGAAGGTTTGAAGGAAATGGAAAAAGTGCTGCGTCAAAAATTTAAGGTCATCTATGTGGCTGAAGATATTTTAAAAATCTTATAAACTGGGGCACCCGATTAATTCCTCGCCCTGGCTAAGAGTTGGTGGGGAGCTGGACCGTGGCGGAGAAAGATTATCCACCTGAAATTCTGGATTTCGGCCCGGTGAAGCTCTTGCGGGGGCGTCGTCAGGGCAAGTATCCTTACTGTCATACCGTGATCATCGATGACGAGACCGTGGCCGTCATCGATCCCAGCGCCGACAAGGAGTATTGCCGCCGGCTGGCCCAGGATCCCCGTTTGGCTGCGGTGTTCGTCAGCCATTTCCACGAAGACCATCAGAAATACCTGTATTTTTACCCCGATTCTCTTATCTGGGCGCCAGCCGCAGATGCTTTGGCCTTCACCTCCATGGCCGGAGTTTTTGCCTTGTTGGGCCTAGAAGACCCGGATTACGCTCAATATTGGCAAAAGACCCTGGTGGAGGAGTTCCACTATCGCCCGTTTCGACACGTCCAGACCTTTACGGACGGCGAGGAACTGCTTTTTGGCCGGACCAGGGTGCAGGTTATCCACACCCCAGGACATACTCCTGGACACAGTTGTTTTTACTTTCCGGAACAGGATATACTGTATTTAGCCGATATAGATTTAACGCCGTTTGGTCCCTGGTATGGGGACCGGGCTTCGGATTTGAATGCCCTGCTGGCCTCATTGCAACGCCTGGAAGCCTTTCGGGCCAAAATCTATCTGACCGCCCACGGCCAGGGAGTGTTTTCTGCTGAAGCGGCCCGAGCCGCCTTGACCCAGTTTAAGCAGGTAATCTTTGACCGGGAGGCCGAAGTGCTCCGCCAGCTCAAAAGACCCCGGACGATTGCTGAGTTAGTCAACCAACATCTGATTTACCGGAAAGCCCTGGAACCGGCTTTTGTCTATAACCACATTGAAAAGCAGATGATCGACAAGCATTTGCAGCGTTTATGTCAAGCCGGACTGGTCAAGCTCACGGAGGATGGCTATGTCGCCACCGGAAGAAGCCACTAAATCCCGGACTGCAGCCCGTACCAAAGCCTGGTGCCTCATCTGTTTCGCCTTGGGGCTGCTGTTAACCAACTTCCCTTTATTGCAGATTTTCAATCAACCCCAAAGCCTGAATGGGATTCCCCTGATGGTAGTTTATCTCCTGGGAATCTGGCTGCTGGGGATTGTGGTTTTATTCATACTGGCGATAGCCTTGGCACGATCTTCAGACAAGGATTAACGGCTGCAGCCTGATGAACAAATTCCTGGTAGCCGCAACGGCGTTCGGATATCTGCTCTTGTTGTTCGGCATCGCTTACTACGGTGACCGGCGCCGGGCCCAGGGCCGCAGCCTCATTGCCAATCCGTATATTTATACCCTGTCTCTGGCGGTTTATTGCACATCCTGGACCTTTTATGGTTCGGTGGGTAAAGCCGCCAACGAAGGCTTGACCTATCTGCCCATCTATATCGGACCTACCCTGATTGCCTTCCTATGGTGGTTCATTGTTCGCAAACTGATTCGCATTTGCAAAATCAACCGCATCACCACCATGGCCGATTTTTTGACCCTGCGTTACGGCCGGGGTATTTTAATGGGGACGGTGGTGACCGTGTGGCTCATCCTGGCGGATATGCCTTACATCGGTTTGCAGTTAAAGGCGATCTCCACTACTTTTGACATCCTGGTGGGGGTTCCCCATCCCCAGGTAAATGATCTGCCTTTTTATGCGGATAATGCCTTTTATGTAGCATTAATTCTGGCGGCCTTCGGCTCCATGTTCGGCGCCCGGCATCTGGACCCCAGCGAACGCCACGAAGGCTTGGTGGCGGCGGTGGCCTTCGAATCCCTGGTAAAATTGGTGGCCTTCATGGCCGTGGGCATCCTGGTAAGTTATTTTTTGTTTCCGGGTTTAGGGGAAATTTTTCGACAAACGTCAAATCGGCCGGAATTAAAGGGATTATTTTTATTGGGGAGCAGTCCCCAGAACTCTTATGGACTGTTTCTAGTGGAATCAGTACTGGCCATGGGAGCCATCATCTTTTTGCCCCGGCAGTTTCATATGGCGGTAGTAGAAAACACTAATGAGAAGCATGTGTTAACCGCGGCCTGGCTTTTGCCCCTGTATCTATTTCTCATCAACATCTTTGTGCTGCCTCTGGCCTGCGGCGGACTCTTGTTGGGCCATCCCCCATCCCAAGGCGACACCTTTGTGCTGCAATTGCCTCTGGCCAGCGGTTACCCCTGGCTCGCCCTGGTAGCCTTTATTGGCGGGTTGTCTGCCGCCACAGCCATGGTGATGGTGGTCTCCATAACGTTGAGCACCATGTTTCTCAACAGCCTGGTGACGCCGTTGTTAGCAATCTTCTGGCGGGGTCGGGATTGGTCGAAATGGCTGCTGTCTTTTAAACGTCTTGGCATTTTTATTGTTATTTTATTGGGTTATATAAGCTATCGCACCCTCGGTCCTTTAACCATGTTGGTGGAAATGGGCTTGATAGCTTTTGCCGGGGTGGCTCAACTGGCGCCGGCCATTTTGGGTGCGATGTATTGGCGACGGGCCACACGGTGGGGCGCCAATGCTGGGTTGGCCGCCGGATTTGCCTGTTGGGCTTATACGCTGCTCTTCCCCTATCTCATCCACGCCGGCTGGTTTCCGGAAGACATCCTTACCTACGGCCCCTGGAGCATCGGTTTGTTACGGCCCACGGCGCTGCTGGCCCTGACGGATTTTCACCCCCTTAACCATGCTTTTTTCTGGTCCATGCTTTTGAATATCGGCTTGTTTGTCGGCGTGTCCCTGTTGACGGCCCCTTCAGCCGACGAAGAGGAACAGGCGGCGCGTTTTGTGGACGTGTTTCTGGTGTCTCCGGAGGTGGGCCTGGAGCCCCGCGCGGTCAACTTGCCGGAAGCCCCCCAATTTGTCGCCCTGGCGGCAAAATTCGTGGGCCAGGGAAAAGCCCGGGAAGCCTTGCAGGAATTTATCACCGAAAATAACCTGGAGACCGAAACTCTCTGGACCGATGCGGATAAGCTGCGGCTTCGGGATTACATTGAGCGTCTCATCGGCGGCTCGGTAGGTCCGGCCGCCGCCCGGGTGGTGGTGGACGGCTATCTGGCTTCTCGAGGCTCCCGGCTGGATGGCGTCTTTGATCTCGTGGGAGAGGTTTCCCATTCTCTGGAAGAAAGCCGGGAGGCCTTAAAACAGCGATTAAATGAGCTGTCTATTCTAAACGAGGCGGCCCAGCATTCTACGTCGTCCCTCAGCCTGCCTCAGATCCTGGAAAGTATCCTGCGGCTGCTGCACCATAAAATTGGGGTAGAACAAAGTTCCATTCGACTGCTGGATGAAGACGGGGTCCTCCGGCTGGAAAGTTACCTGGGCTCCGCTATCTTGTCGAGGCATGAGTTAGACCTGACCCCGGACATGTCTACCCTGGTGGGACAGTGTTTACTCACCCGTAATTTGATCTCCATCCCGGATGCTGGCCAGATGCCGGCGGATTCCTCCCCCGGACTGCATCCGGCAGAAATGCAGGCCAGTTTCATTTTAGTTCCTCTGGCCACGGAATCTCAGGTATTGGGAGTACTGTGCGCCGCTTCCAGCCAAAAAAGGTTTTTTCCCCCGGAACAACTGGATTTTTACCGTTCCCTGGCTAACCAGGTCAGCCTGGCCATCCACAATGCCCGCTTGTACGAAAAGCTGATTCGTTTCAGCAAAGAACTGGAAACCAAGGTGGCAGAGCGGACTCTGGAGTTAAAAAATAAATCCCTGGAACTCTCAGAAGCCAACCGAGCCTTAAAGGAAATGGATAGGTTAAAGACAGAGTTCCTGGCCAACGTCTCCCATGAGCTGCGCACCCCTTTGAACTCGATACTTGGTTTTACCCTCAACCTGATAGATGGCGTGGACGGGGCCGTCAATGAAGAACAACGGAAGAGCCTGCAAAAGGTTGAAAAAGCCAGCCACCGACTCCTGCAATTAATCAATGATGTCCTCGATCTGTCTAAACTGCGGGCGGGCCGCATGGAACTCAATGCCGAAAACACCAACCTGCACGATATCCTCGAGGAGGCCTTGCAAACCATCGAGCCCCTGGCCAGGGCCAAAGAAATCAGCCTTAAGGTTGAAGAAGCCGAGGTGCCCCCGCTGCTGGTAGATCGGGACAAGATTATCCAGGTCCTCTTGAACCTTTTGGGCAACGCCGTCAAATTTACCGATTCCCACGGTCGCATCACAGTTACCCTGGATAAGGTCAGCCTACCGGAAAAGCCGGGCGTGATGAAGGATTATGTGGCTATTCGGGTCAGCGACTCCGGGATCGGCATAAAAGAGGAAGATCTGCAAAATATCTTTCAGGAATTTGTCCAAATCGACAGTTCGGCCACCCGCCGCCATGGCGGCACCGGCCTGGGGTTGCCCATTAGCCGTCATCTGGTGGAGATGCACGGCGGACGGATTTGGGTGGAAAGCGAATATGGCAAGGGCTCGACCTTTACCTTTATTTTACCCATGCCAGAGACGGATGCCAAGCCAGAAGCACCTTTAGAAGCAGTCCTGCCAGGACGCCTGGTTCTGGGCCTAACCAGACGAGGCGGTCTCATCCACGTTTTACGGGACTCTCTTGCTTCCCTGGGATTTCTGTTTCAAGCCGTACCCATGGTGGATACCATACTGGCAGAGGCGTCCAAAACCCGCCCGGCCTCAGTCATTATTGATTTGTTGGGCCCAGGGCACCCATTTGTGGGAGGCCTTGGTCAATCTGCGCACCAATGATAATACCAGAACCGTACCACTGCTCCCGGTCGCCTTCGCTGATGACGGCCGGTCCGGGCTGGTCCTGGGACCGGCGGAATTTTTAAAACAGCCATGTCTCGCCGAGGAGTTCAGCCAGGCCTTGGAAAGCCTGGCCTCCTGGGTAACCTACAAAGAGGCCCTGGTTATCGATCCTGATCCGGAGGCCGCCGAGAGATGGTCGACCTTGCTGGCGGATGACGGCTTTGAGACTACCCTGGCTCGGGGCGGCGAAGAAGGTATTCGCAATTTGGAAAACCTGTTGCCGGGCTTGATCTTGGTCAACATGAATCTGTCGCCCGGTGAATTTGTCCGCGTGGTGTCATTTATCCGGTCTCAGGGAGAAATGCTCTCCGTGCCCCTTCTCTGCTTGTTGCCGGAAGATTTAGGACCAGCGGCACAAAAGGCGTTGCAGGAAAACTTCCAGCAAACGCTGAATGCTAAAAAATTTCCCGTGGCCACCTTTGCCAGACAACTTAAACGGTTTTTCTCCCACTTGGCCACGTAAATAAGAGTTTCAAGCCTATCATTCCGGGCGGGGCCGAGGTAGGAGAGTTCTGAGTCCGGAGTCCGAATGATAGACCGCAGCGCTGCCACCAGGTTCAATGAAATTCTTTTCGATAAAATTTTTCACATTATACATCTTACTGATATAATTCGCGTTAAAAGTATTTGGGCGAGAAATTTCCCGCCAATTTCCCGCCTATCTCCCACTTGCGGCGGGAAAATTTCGCGCTGGTTGGCGAGAAATTTTTATCGTTAGATAATCTTGTTGATATTATTGCTAATAATTCATTGTTTAGGGGCCTTTTTCGCGGTGATTTCACGCTATTTTTCGCGCTAATGTTTCGCGCGTAAATTCGCGCTGGTTTTTCGGCTTGATTGCTCCGCATGGCTTTGGCCCAGGGTCCGGCGCCGCCGCCATTGAAACCCGCCCTGAGGCAAAGGGCTGGATAAAAGGAAAAAAGGGGAAAAGGGTAAGAGGCAATGCCACAAGGCGGGATGGGCTTCGCTACAGATCCCGAGGCAAACGACCGGAGCGCGGCCACCAGGTGCAATGAAATTTTTTTCGATAAAATTTTTCACTTTATACATGTTGTTGATATAATTTATATTAAAAGTATTTGGAGAAGATATTTCCCGCCATTTCCCGCTTATTTCCCACTGGCGGCGGGAAAATTTCGCGCTGGTTGGCGAGAAATTTTTATCGTTAGATAACTTATTGATATTGTTGTTAATAGATCATTAGTTTAGGGGCCTTTTTCGCGGTGATTTTCGCGCTTTTTTCGCGAATGTTTCGCGTAAATTCGCGCTGGTTTTTTCTCGGCCTTTTTGAACCAAGTGGGAAATGCCGGTTGATATTTTAGCATAAGGCCAAGGGGGCACGGCAAGGCCAGGCTCCTGGAAAAAGAAATTGGGTCGTGAACCGGTGGCAGCCTTAAGGCGGCAGCCGGTAGGGATATTAAAGCAGAAAGGCGGGAAAAAAGACAGCACAGGTGGGGCAGATGTCATAAAAGTGGGGGAAGCGAGCAAAAAAGGGAGGCGAAAGAGCGAGGCGAAGCAGCGAAGCTGTAGATATGGTATGGATATAGGCTATTGTTTGGGAGATCGTTAGGTTCGTAATAGGTTATAGGGGATAACCCAGTCGAGGGGGATGAGGATTCCTTGGCGGTGGAGCGAAAGGAAAGGAGAGGGTGAACGTTACACTTGAGCGGCGGCTTGCTCTGGAGCACAACGGAAGGGCAAGCAGTCCGACTCGAATTGGTTGTTAGGCTCATAGCACACGAATGGAAAGCCCCCCGGATGGAATAGATACAGCAGATGCGGGCACGTCTATAGATACATTAGGAATTCCGTGTGTTGTCCAAATCAGTGTCAACACCATTTTTCGTAGTTCACTTGACAACATGTTTACATCCACATCAGGATTTAAGGAGGTGTTGTGGGCAATCTTGTTCCTCACAGCAATGCACTCCGAGAAAAACTTCTTTACAGGAAGCCCACCGATTTCCTTTGGCTCCTTAATACGCTTTGCAAAACGGGTAAGGGCGCTGCTAAATGATTCTTCACGAAGCATGGCTGAAGAGAACCAATAAGAGACGCTTTTTCGGCTCATCAAGCTCGGAAGCTTTTACCTCGTCTTGAAACTTGCGTAGCAGTCCCTTAGCAACATCGCTTCGTGACGTCTTGTCAATCATCCGCTCCAGGGCTGTAAAAGTTGTAAGAAACTTAGCTCGTGGGGAACATTCTGTGGTGGAGATATTTACGATGTTCAAGGCATCCTCAGCTCTATCATCTATCGTCATTTCTATGGGCCACAAGTCCCGATTGGTCCAGCAGAAAATCCGGCTTGCTTGGGTATACGTCTATATCGCCGGATATTACATATTCAAAGTGCTTGTCATCATCCGGAAAAACACCTAAGCCTACGATGGTGTCAAGGGCAACGCCACCTATTTTTTCGAATACGTCCTTCTTGATAACAGTTGAAACGCCCCCAGAGGTTGAGTCAACTAGCGGCACAGTGATACCTAAGGCGAGCATAGCATTCAATACCCGCAACCTGACTCTAAGGCGTTCCCCGCACACTCTGGCGGCTGCTTCATCTGAAAAGCCTCGGCCTTCAATATGGAATTTTTTGGCGTTCTCAAGGGTATCTGAGTCTCGAGCTCTCAGTTCGAATTCGTCGCCCTCTTCGAGGTCTAGCGGCACTGCTTGTTCCTGCAGTCGGAAGAACCCGGGGGCAGAATCGGAAAAATGTTCAGCCTGAATCGATACGACATAGTACAACCTTCGTCAGGACTTTATAGATTTTTGCATAGCAATAAAAAGATTGCTCCGCATAAGATGCGGAGATTCGGTTTCCTGTCTGTATAAGACGCCATTGCATCGCGTCTCCCTTAGCTACCCCTATCCAAAAATGGTCGGGACCGTGTTGCCCCCGAAGTCCCCGAAAGTTTCTGTTCCAGGAACCGAATCCTCTCACCGCCATATTAACACAAATTTCGTTAAAAAAAGTAAATTTTCCTTTAATTATTGGGATACCATACTCTTAGACCCACCAGCCAGTCGATTTCAGAAATACCTTTTTAAGCTTTAAATTGAGAATCGCCAGTAGATGATGATCTACCAAGAGGAGAATCTCCCACAAGAAATCAAATAATTGTAGATATAATTCGAATATTGAAACCAATCAAGACGCGATCTTTAAGAGCGCATCCATAGCAGTGAGTGTGCAGTTGGATAGATACCTCTTGTTAGAGATTGTTAGGGTATTTGCAACGTTGCCCTTTTGTTAATAGAATAATAATTTAAAAAGATTACAATTTTGTTCAAGCAAGATTGTATTTGACATTTGCATCGGGGAAAATGTATAGTTTTTACTGATTAATAGGCCTACAGGGACGTGGAGCGGAACGCCACGGGACTGACATGGATGGGAAAAGAGCCGGGTTGCCTAAAATGGCAGTCCGGTTTTTTTATTGGCACTTTTCTACTAAAGGAAGAAAAAAATGAGAAAACTATTAATAATTTTTGGGGCATTGATGCTTTGTTTATCCATAGCTGGAGGAACTCGGGCAGACTATATAGTGAATACTGGTATTACCCCCAACTATCAATGGGCATGGGCATTCGCAGATTATCAATGGTTTGCTGGGCAATTTACTATTAATCAGACATGGAATATAGAAAAAATGGAGGCTTATATAGGTGTAAGTGTAGGATCTCCCGGCGAGGCTCAATTAACTATTTATTCTGATTATGACAACAAACCTGGGACACTGATATTTAGAAAAACTTTTGAATCGCCTTACAGCGGATGGCACGGATTCACCCACGGATATGTCGGCACTCTCCAAGCAGGAGTTTATTGGATTGCCTCCGAGTGTTCCTGATAATTCTTCTCTTCAAGGTGGTTTCGGATTTACGCTTCCACCTCCTTCTCCTATGTCTTCCGAGGCTTATTTTCACAAAAATTATAATTATTGGCAAATTGCTAACTTAAACGTTGCTTTCAGAATTGAAGGGTCACCCGTCCCCCTCCCCGGCGCTGTCCTCCTCCTGGGCGCTGGCCTTGGCCGCTTGGCCATTTACCGGCGCAGGAAGATGAACGCCAAGAATTAACCTACACGATTGAGATATCTTTCAGAGCAGGGTCATGGACGGTCCTGCTTTTTTATTGTCCATAGAGACACGCCACAATCCACGCCATAGGGTGAGGGGTATCTCCTTCGCCCTACTTGTTCAGCAGTGCCCGCAAGTCTTTGCTTGCGGTGAACTTGATATTCAGCCGTTCCTCTTTTTCGACCAAGCCCTGGACACCACCATCTCTATGTGGGACAGAAAACTTCCGGCCAGCACGTTTGACCGGCACGAAAGTCCCAAACCCCCGCCATTTAACCTCTTCTCCGGCCTTCAGGGTCTCAAAGATCACCGCAGGTATAGCGGTGCCACATCACTTGCCAAAACTTAATTTTCCCCCAGCCCCAAAAAAATTCAGCATATCTTCTCGATAACTTCTAGAATTCCACAGGAAGGGAGAAGAACTGTCGGCCGGAATTGGCGGCCCAAAATTTCTCATCAAAAATTACCGTGATTCTCGAAATCTTTTCTCATGGCCCGCAGAGGGCACGAGGCATCGCGCCTCATAGGGAGAGAATTTATTTCTGAGAACAGCTACGGCCTGATAGACAATGCTTGCTCAAGGGCACGAACCCTTGATATAATCTTTCTGCAAAGTATGGGCCTGAGGTGAGACATTCTTGCCGGACTTAAAGACTGGCGGCTTCTATGAATAAAAAAATCCTGATTGCGGATGACAATCCCGATAATGTGGAGTTACTGCGAAAACGCCTGAGCACCCAGGGATATGAGACTATTGCCGCTTTTGATGCGCAACAGGCCCTCCAGGCGATTCTCAAAGAACCTCCCGACCTGCTTATCCTGGACGTGATGATGCCCAAAATGGACGGCTACGAGGTCTTGCGGCGT
>CAWAEI010000011.1:0-150214 GCA_963780995.1 uncultured delta proteobacterium | reverse complement strand
TGGAGTCGTAATATTGACACAGTAAATTTAAGTACAAGGTACTTTGGTTATAATCTTTCCTATTCTGTGGTGGTATGGGCAAGAAATTCTGAATATTTTGAAGGTAAACTCTATTTACACTTTAAATTTGGCAAACCAAATTTTATTGTTTATCAGATTCGTAATGACTGCTTTGGCGATCTTCTTAATATTCAATCTAGCAAAAATCAAAAAAAGAAAAGAAATAATGACTTTAATTCTAATTCAATTTTAAAAGGGAATGGGATAATATTTGATTTTCGAGAATATAATAACGATAATTCAAGTCTCCGATATTCTATTTTGATATACAATGAATCATCAATCAATGACCAGATCCAAGCTGAAAAAGCAAGAATAGCAGCAATTATTAAAGCTGAATCGGATAGGAAAGAAACTATTAAAATCGCAAATCATACTGGTGATCTGGCGTCCTTGCTTTATATTCTTGGGCATACAAAACCTTGGCCTGAAGCGCATCGAGCTCCCCCAGAACTCGGAGATTGTCCTGGATAACTTCCTGATGGGCTCGCACTACATTGGTTAACTGAAGAAGTATCCGTTCTTCTTCTCGTTTTTCTTCCCCGGCCAACAGATTAAGAGTATTATTTAAACTTACAATCTCAAACGGTTCTATAAAGAGTGTTGCTTTGCTTTGGGACTGATCATGAATGATGCCGTTAATCTTACCTTTAAAATCGGCTTTTATTGGAATAACATAACGCCCGTTCCGCTGGGAAATTACCTGATCCTGCAAAACTTCCCGCATGTCGGGCTGGCCGAAGAGCTGATGTAACTTCCGGCTGACCTGCTGCCGGGAGGATTGCATCTCCTGGCGCAACCGCCGCAATTCCTCGCTGGCTTGATCTAAGATAATGCCATGAGGACTGATGGCGGTTTGAATGGCTTGTTTTACTGTAACAAGGTCACGCAATTGGTGACCGTAGCGGGCCAGGAGCGGTTGTCGATCTTGAACGCCTTGGAAATATCGCCGCACCCGGCTGATTAGGCGCAACACCGTCAGGATCTGATTAAAATCTTCCGGGAGCAACACACTTCCCGGCACCGTTACCCGCCTCAGGATTGCCGCCAGGTCTGGGCAGCCCTCAATCGGACAGGGGCCTTCCACCACCGTTAACTCAGCAAGTTCATTCACTTCCTGCAGTCGAGTTTGCACTTCCTCGAAATTCCAACTGGGCTGCAGAGTCGCCAGGCACCGCCGCCCCAGGGACGAACCGGCAAAACGTTGCAAAATTTTTATTACTTGTGGAAATTCTAGAACTCTTTGTGTCTGCTGCGCCATTTCACCCGCAAGTCTTAATGGCCCCCAGAGAGGTCACTATTCCCCTCCCAGTATCTTTTTGGCCACCGCATTAACCTCTTTACCGTCAGCCCGGCCGGCTAGTTTGACCATGGCCGCTTTCATCACCTTACCCAAATCCCCCGGACCAGCTGCCTGTAATTCTGAAATAATACCCTCCAACTCACTTCGAATTGCTTCAGCCGATAATTGCTGCGGCAAAAAAGAAAGGAGGAATCGTCGTTCCTCCTCTTCTTGTTGGGCTAAATCGCTTCTGCCTGCACGTGTGAACTCCACAATCGAGTCCCGCCGCTGTTTTACTTGACTGGTAATAACGGCTACAACCTCCGCCTCGGTCAAAGAACGCTTTTCCTGAACTTCTCTATTTTTCAGCGCTGTTTTTAACAGGCGCAGAGTGGAAAGTTTCAGGCGCTCCTGATTTTTCAGTGCAGTCTTAAAACAGTGATCAATTTCGTCGAGAAGCGACATTATCTGGCCCCTAACTTGCGTATTCTCTTCAGAGCCCGCTTCTTTGCCGCCAAAGCTTTTTTCTTTCGCTTAATGCTGGGTTTTTCGTAGTGTTCCCGTTTCCTGATTTCCGATAAAATCCCAGCTTTTTCGCATTGCTTTTTAAATCTCTTTAAGGCGATCTCGAAGGGCTCATTAGCTTTGACCCTTACGCCTGGCATCCATTTTCGCCTCCTCCCTTGTTAAATCAACCTGACGGGGAGTGATTTATTCCGCTATATATACACAAAAAGCTCTAAATTTTTGAGTACGATACTATTCCGTCTGGTTGTCAAGAATTATAAGTGTATCCAAAATTTTTCGGCTGTCAAGTCGTTTTACTTTAATTAGCCTGATACTGCTTACTTTTCCAGCTTCTGCCCCCTCGCCGCCTTCACGCCGCTGGCAAAGCGCCCCCAGCCAGGGAAATGATCCGGATCTGAGGCATCTGCCGGATAATTTCCCCCGCTACATCGGCCACAAACTCGGACCGGTCTATCAAATAGGTGTCGCTGCTGCCGATAACGCCGGCAAATTCCAGGAGTCTCTTTTCGGGCACCGGCACCGCCTGGGCATCACCTAATAGCTGGCAGTCCTGCAAAATTCTCCGGGTCGTCGCCGCCAATTCGCCGCTGTGGCTCATGGGGGCATCATACCAAAACGTCACCGATTCGACTTCATGGACGACTAAATAACGGCTCAGGCGCCTTAAAGCCTCCTCAGTAAGGGGAGAGGGGCGAAACTTATGGGAGATTTGGCCGATATCCCGAATAAAGCCATCGTCAGCAGCCGTCACTGGTATGCCTCGAAGCGCCCCCTCCAGGGTGATCACGACATTATGGCCGTCCAATGCCAGTGGCTGCCCGGCCAAGTTCCGCACCGGACACAACTTCAGGCGGCGTCGAGCCGCCACGGCCGGGTCGAATACGCCTCGGAGCAATATCTGCCGGGCTGCAAAGGAGAGATGGTAGCGATTGCCCACCAAGGTCAGGCTGGCCTGATGTGGATACCCTTTCCCTAAAAGAAAGCGAAAATCCTGGGCCGCAGGAAGGAGTTGTGCTTCATCTAAACCATCAACAATTTGGTCCAAAGGTTGGGGTGTAGGTGCCATTGCCATCTCACCGTCTTGCCTGCAGGTCGCCTTCTCCCGCCCTGGTCCGGCCGGTAAGTAAGCCTTTTATATCCCCTCTTTGGCCAGCTCTTCGATCAGGGCTTTTTGCTTTTTGTTGATGACAGGAGGAATATCGACGATAATCCGCACATATTCATCCCCCCGGGATTTCCCATTGCCCATGGGCAGGCCATGTCCTTTAAGCCGCATTTTGGTGTAACTGTTGGTGCCCGGGGGAATTTTTAAACTTAAGGTTTTTCCATCCAGGGTGGGAACGGTGAGCTTTGTGCCTAAGACAGCTTCGGAAAATTTAATGTGCTTATCTACGTAGAGGTCATGTCCCTCCCGTTTGAACACCGGATGAGCGATCTCTTTAATTTTGATATATAAATCCCCCGACTGACCACCGGCCGGATGGGAACCGCCCTTACCGGGAACCCGCAGTTTTTTTCCGTGCGTGGTCCCCGGCGGAATCTTCACGGAAACCTTCTCCAACTGCCCGTTCCGTTTGAATTCCACAATCTTTTCCACCCCGAAGGCCATTTCGTGCAGGGTCAGGGGCATCTCCATTTGTAGATCCTGACCCTGAGAAACCTGCTCGCCAGCGCCAAAATCCCCTAAAGTCGAAAAATCAAAATATTTCCCCCGGCCCTTCTTCCCTAATCCACTGGCAGTCCAACCCTGGCCACCGAATAATCGGCCGAGAATATCTCCCCCAAGACCCATATCTTTAAAAGTATTCCCAAAATCAAAACCACGGAAAATATCTTCCTGGGAAAACTTGCCGCGAAAGGCCGAAGAACCCATGGCATCATAGTCCTGCCGTTTTTCCGGATTGCTCAGAACTGCATAGGCCTCACTGATTTTTTTAAACTGTTCCTCGGCTTGTTTGTCACCCTTGTTTTTATCCGGGTGATACTTATTCGCCAGAGCTCGATAAGCCTTTTTGATGTCTTCCGGGGTCGCACTGCGGGGCACCCCTAATATCTTATAGTAATCCTGTTCGGCCATAGTATTAGAAATTAATTTATAAATTTTTTGATATATTCAGGAACGTGCAAAAAGAGCGGAATTGGTTTTTATTTCGTATGTTATTATAAAAGTCAACTGGCCATTTGTCAATAATGCTTAATTTCTAACTTTTTCAAACTTCGTAGTCTTTGTCCAAAGGCCTTGAGAAAAATGGCACAGCTTATTCTTGATTAAATTTCCAAAGTATGATATTTATCGGTCGTTAAAAGATTCAATGAGAGATAGTGCTCAAAAGGCAAAAAGCAAATTCCCCTAAAAAAATGCAAGCAAGTTCACGGAAACGCAAGGAGGTAGATGTATGACGGCATTAACAGGTGGTTTGGCGGCACTGGCCCTGGGTCTTATCGGGCTGGGCATTTGGTGGAAACCGTTCCTCAATCTCTTGGCCGGGTCGATTCCCCTATTGTTGCTCCTGGGTGGGGCACTAGCGGTTTATCTGGGATATGAAGAAGCCAAAGACAAGTTCTTCAAGAAGTCCGATGCTCCCGCTTCGGAAGCCTCCGGGTCCTCGGAATCAGATGTGGAGCGCTATAAAGCTGAAGTAGAACGGTTAAAATCCGAGATCTCAGAACTCAAAAAATAATTTATTAAAAATATTACCAGTATGTTAAACGGCCTCCTGCTCTCATCGGCAGGGGGCCGCATGTATTTCCCCGGAAATTATTTTCTCCACTTCCCCCCCTGGTTTTTCAACCAGCAAGGCGCCGTCCGGAGCCACGTCCACAGCCAAACCGAAAATTTCTTTAGCCCCGAGCTTCACGGTCACCGGTTTTCCCAAGGTAACCGCCGCCTGGCGCCATTCATCAAGAATAGCCGGGAATTCCTGGCGCAAAAACCTGCCATAGAGCGCATCCATAGCTCTTAAAAAAGCCCGTATAATGGCCAGGCGAGAATACCTCCGGCCTGTGCTTCTCAAAGAGGTGGCCACCGTTTGCAAATGGTCCGGGAAAACCGCGGTGTTAATATTCAGACCCACCCCTAAAATAACATGACTCATCTGATCGCTTTCCGTTTCCATTTCGGTAAGAATGCCCCCCAGCTTCTTACCGGCAAACAAGATGTCGTTGGGCCATTTAATTCCCATTTCAAGGTCCGTGGCCTCTTTGATGGCCTCAACTACTGCCACTGCCGCCGTTAAGGTAAGCTTGGGAAGTTCCGTCGGGGGTAGTGGCGGCCGCAGAATCAAGGAGAGATAAATTCCCGTTCCCGGCGGTGATTCCCAAACCCGACCCAGACGGCCCCGGCCAACACTCTGGGTTTCCGCCACCAGAACGGTACCCTCGGGGTACCCCTGGCGGGCCAAATCCTTGGCCAAATCATTGGTTGAAGGCAGGGAGACAAAGTGCCATACCGGCCCCCGCAACCACTGCCTGGGCAGGTCTGCGGTAATTTCTGCCGCCAACAGGAGGTCCTGGCCGGGTTTCAGCCGATACCCTAGTCGGGAACTACCTTCCACCAGATAGCCACAGGCCCGCAAACGTTCAATGCGCTTCCAAACCGCGGTCCGGCTTAGGCTCAACCGAGATCCTAACTGTTCCCCGGAAAGATACGTCTCCGTCTGTTTTAACATACCCAGCAGGTCCTGCTGCACCTGATCCAGTTCTATGATGCCCGGAATCAATTTCTTCTCCTGGGTTTCCATCATTTACACTTCCCATCCAAGAACCCCGAGATCAAATCCTGCCGTTCCATTAAATCTGTTTTCAGCGAATTATTATAGACTGCCGCGCCTATACCCCCCCCCAGCACAAAGCCAACGATGGCCGCCGTCACCGAGGGTGACACCAACAAGGCAATGCCCATCCCAATGCCAGCATAAGCCAGCGGAATAAAAACCTGTGTCAGGTTGAGAGTGCAGCCGGGAAGTAAGGCACAGATTAATCCCAATACCAGGATCTGGCCCCAGCCCCAGGTCACGCACCTAATTCTTTTTTTGGACTTCAGAGCTTTTTTGTTGCGCATCATTATAAGGCAATGGCCGGCATTCGGTTTTTAGCTAGCTGACTGCTGTAAGCTGAACGCTGTTTCAGCCCTGTCCCCTCAGGAAGAGAACTGCCAACAGCCAGAGGCTGAGCCCGACCCCAAAAGTGGTCGCCATCCAGGCTAGAATCGGTACTGCCCCGCCAAGAGGCGTAGTATTTTCTTTTAATGCACTCCTGATTCAATATCGCCGCCGCCACCAGGACCCAGGCTCCCCCCCGCCCCGGCAGTGGCGTCGCCGGAAAATACCAGATCAGCAGTAAACCGCCGATAAGTAAAATGTTTACCAACGTAAAAACTAAACCCCGGGGAGCCGCGCCCAGATGCTGGTCAGTCCCTCCGGCCGCGCTAAGCGCCCATTCCAGCCGCCACCTCTGAGCCAGCAAAGCATTAAAATTGGCCAAACTAAGCAGCAATCCCAAAATAAATAATTCGCTGACCCAGTGACGGCTTTGCACATAAAAACCCAAGTAGGCCGGTAAAAAACCTAAGGCTAAACCGCCAAGCAAGTCCCGTCCCCAAACCAATCGCCAAACCAAGCCGTAGTGCCCCCAAGCCAGGATCACAGCCGCTCCCAGGCTCAGGGCAGGCTTCAGGGGATACCCATTGATCGGCGCCAACATTGCCCCCACCCAATACGCCGCCGCGCCACTGATCCAGAGTAAGTAAAGCAACTCCAACCTCACTTCTTCTGCCCCAATTCTCCCCGTTGCTTTTATTTTATAGTAAACTTGAGGAAAAAACAAAAAATAACCCCTGCTTCCGCAAGATACCTATGTGACTGATTTTAAGAACACGTACGAACTTTTCCTTGACATTCATTAAAAATTAATTAAAATAAATATATCTAAGTTAAACTGTCATTTACTGTCCTTTATCGAAAACCGCCCACCGTAAAAAGGGAGGTTTTGGCAATGGAAAAACCGTTAAAATCCTTAATGGTGTTTTCCTCGCCGGGTGACAGGGCATCACTTTACGCCCTTCAGAGCAACGCGTGCTTTGAAGGGCTTTTTTGTTTTGGCCTGAAAATTGCCAAATCAACAGGCAGCCTCTTAGCCTGATTGCTCTAAGTAATCACACTTAAAAATTTCACCACGAAGGAGGAATTCCCCCATGTTTGATTCTGTCATCCTTGAGGTGGCCATCGGCCTGGCGTTTCTTTACTTTTTTTTGAGCATGCTCTGTTCCGTGATTATCGAGGGAGTTGCGTCTAAATTCAAGTGGCGCGCCAAGAATCTCTACGCCGCCATAAAATTACTCCTCAAAGACGAGGACATCCTGAAAAGACTTTACGACAGCCCTCTTTTCCTGGGAATAACCCCGAAGGAATATAAGGACTCAAAAAGAGGTGAGAATAAAAGCACTCCTTCCTATATTTCTTCCCGCAGTTTTATCCTGGCACTGCTGGAAAGCCTCAAGCAACATCCTGAAGTGGCCAAACAAAATAAACAGTTCCCTCTTGACACACCTGAACACATCATAGAATTGGTGAAAACGGTTCCCGATGAGGTTACAGTCAAAAAAGCCCTGCTTCCCTTGCTGGAATCGGCCGGGGATAGTCTTGAAAAAGCCTTCGCCAACATGGAGAAATGGTACGATGAAGCCATGGACCGAGGCTCCGGTTGGTACAAAAGAGATGCACAGTTTGTTACCCTGTATGTGGCCTTTATTGTGGCCATGGCGTTTAATGCCGACACCTTTGCTATCGGGAAAGCCCTTTACAGCGACCCGACAATGAGAGCTGCTCTCGTCAACATGGCCCAGGAGGCGGTGAAAACCCCTCAGCCTGTCGAATCTCAGCAAAGAGCCGACCAAGTTAAAAGGTATCAAGAAGAAATCCAGAAACTTAAGTTGCCCCTGGGCTGGCCAGGAGGCATATCCTCCCCCCCGAAATCTAAAGAAAATGTAACCACGGACGACACAAAATCAGGCAGGCAAGAACCAGCGCTCGAGCCTCTATCCATGTTGGCGGGTATCAAAGACCCTTTTAAAATACTGGGGATCTTGATCACAACCATAATGGTATCCTTGGGCTCCACTTTCTGGTTCGATCTGCTTAATAAACTCGTCAATTTAAGGGGCGCCGGCAAGAAACCCGCAACCAAAGAAGACGAGGAAGGCAAACAGAAGTAGACCGTAGGCTGAGCTTGTCTTTAATGGTATAATCCCCTAAACCGATCTCCCTTTTCCAAAGGGGGTTGGTGAGGGGGATTTTCTGTTGACCCCACAGAGGCAGAACAGAGTTTTCCATTGTTTCGAGTGTGCCCCAGGCGCATGAATGACTGGTTCCAAAGTTGGACTTGGGAACCAGGAAACTGCGCCAGGCTGTGCTTGGCCACCTGTTTACTCAGTCTTCATTACTCTAAGAAGGAACTGCCCCGTGAATACCGACGCCCAGCCAGACGATTTGCACATTTTAGCCCAAGCCATTCCTCCTGAAATTTCCGCCAGACTCAACCTGCTGGCATCTTTAGGAACCGTCCTCACAGCCCACCAGGAAGAATTGGTGACCGCCGCCGGCGAAGACACCGGCACACCCTGCACCATTGCTGGCATCGAAGTCCAACTGGCGGTGGAACATCTGCAGACCATGGTTAAAGACGTGCCCTACGTCCTCAACAAAGTTCCCTACGGCACTGTCGCGGCCATCTTCCCCTACGATGCCGTCCCGGTCATGCTGGCCCGGGTGGGCGGTGCCGCGGTTTTGGGCGGCAATATCTTCCGTTTCAGTTTCTCTTCCCAGACTCCGAAAACGGCCCGGCTCGTCACCGACCTGCTGCAGTCTTTTGCATCCTTTCAACCCAACCTGGGCCTGGATAACCGCAACTTCGGGGCCGCCTGCCTTGCTGATCCCGGGGTTCGGGCGTTTTTTATCTCCGGCGGGGGTGAGGTGGGCAGACTTTACGCGGCCCAGGCGGCATCCCTGGAAAAACTGTTCTTTGCCGGGCCCAGCGGCATGCCCGCAGCCATCCTCGGCGCCGATGCCCCGGTGGAAACCGCGGCTCGCTACCTGGTCCGACGCGCCTTCATCAATGGCGGCCAATATTGCACCACCATCAAAAAAGCCTACATTGCCGCCCCGGTGTATGACGAGGTTAAAACCGCGCTACTGGATCTCCTTCCAACCCTCAAAGTCGGCGATCCCCAGGACCCCGAGGTCTGGATCGGCCCCATTAAAGTCCAACGCACCCGGCTCCTCCTCCAGGAGGCCCTTCGCCGCTTAGCCAGCCCCCGATTTCTCCAGCCGCCTGATCTGACCGGCAAACTGATCCAGCCCATCGTCTGCGAGGTGGCCGAGGTCCCCGATTTGGAAATGTTCGGCCCGTTCCTGGCCCTGATTAAAGTCTCAGACGCCGCGGACGCCATCGCCCGAGCCCTTCGCACCCGGTATCCTTTTGCTGTTTCCCTGTTTGGCTCTGCCCCGGCCGCAGGTATGGACCTCTTACAACAGGCCTTCGGCATGGTCTACCTCAACCCCGATTTTACTTTCACACCCCTGCGCCTGCCTTTCGGCGGCAAAAAAGACAGCGGCTGGATTTTAGAAAATCAGGGAGGCAGGATGCAGCGGCGAGATGGCGCGTTTATCTACAGCGCCGAACTGGTGCGAGAACCCTGACATGACTGAACCCGTATGGCCCCGAACCCCTGCCGAGGCCCTCGCTTGCCAGGTCCGCCTGCAGTCCCAGGTAACTTTGCAGCCTCTCCCAGCCCCACCTCGGTTGATCGCGGGAGTAGATGCTTCCTACGCTAAAACCGACCGGACAATGTCTGGTGCCGTCGTTGTCATGTCCCTGCCGGAATTGGCCATTATTGAATCCGTGGGCGTCTGCGGACCGGTGCCCTTTCCCTACATCCCCGGTTTACTTAGCTGCCGGGAGGGCCCCATTCTGCTTAATGCCTTGAAAAAAATCAGACACCGACCCCAAGTGATTCTCGTGGATGGTCAGGGTATCGCCCATCCCCGGGGCCTGGGTCTGGCCACCCATTTGGGTCTCTTGGTTGGCATCCCCACCATTGGCTGCGCTAAAAGTCGCCTCTGGGGGGAGTTTGGAGAATTAAAGCTGGAGGTGGGAAGTTTTTGCCCCCTCACCTGGCAGGCAAAAAAGGTAGGGTGGGTCTTGCGGTCTCGCCAGGGGTGCCGGCCCTTGTTTATTTCCCCCGGCCATCTAATCACGCTGGGTGAATCTCTCGACGTGATCCGTCAATGCCTGGGAAAATATCGGCTACCAATCCCTTTGCGGGAAGCCCATATCTTGAGCACCAGTCTGCGCCGACAGGGCCGGATGAATAATACTGACGAATGTTAAAGTGAAAAAGCCGTATCGCCGGATTCGGAGCTGAATAACTGCCCTTCATCCCGCCTGGGACAAAAACACGTGTTGGAGTTGGTGCATCTTTTCAGTTTCGGATTCCATTCCAACCAGAGGCAATTCTGACAAACTCCCTGTATTTCCCCATTTATGCACATGACTCCCATGTTACTGAAAGCCGCCATCTGCCGCATACTCCACTTTAATTTTAACGGGTCATGTCATCCATGCTCGGCTCCAAAGATCCAGGCGCCATGGATTTGTTGCAAAAATTATTCCCGGAATAACACGCTGTCCTTCCCCGTGAAAGCCATTTCCTGATTTTTAGCGGGGCCGGGTCGCGCCTATCTGGCAGGAAAGTCCTGAATCCGCTTTTTCACCATGTACTTCCGGTGTTCCAGTCTGCCAATGTTCACAAAACCAAAACTGGCCCACACCCCGATTGTCGTACTGACAGAAACCCTTTTTTCCCATGGACCAGAACCGGCAGGTCTTGCAGATTTTCAAGAGCCTTTCCCCTTATTTCGTTTTCATCGTCTGCTCTCAATATTACAATCGATATCTAATATGAAGTGAATCATCAGCCAAGTCAAGTGAAATTAATCTCAAAAGGACTCGTGTTTGAAAATCAACGGCCGATAAACTGCAACGGCCGCATTAATCAGGGCTGATTTCCCGGCTCACAGCTCCCGGTTTCTAAGGGTAACCAAATCTATGATATTAATGTCACTATAAGTATGACAAATACTCCCTTCTCCTGGCAAAATCCTAATTTTATTATAAAAGTGTAGCACGCATAGGTGACGCGTCCCAGAGAAAATCCTCCCGGTGGCTTGAAAAATATTGTGCAACCAAAATTATCAGATAAAATTATAAACTAAAGGAAAGAACCGCAGGCGGACACTCCGGGCTCAGTTCAGGCAATCGTCTGGCGCCGTGCTGCTTGCAAACCTTTTGGAACGAGGGTCATATTCATGTTAGAAATCCGCTTTCACGGGCGGGGCGGGCAGGGAGCCGTAACCTCCGTTGAACTCTTGGCTATTGCCGCCATTGAGGAAGGCAAGTTCGCCCAGGGTTTCCCCAGCTTCGGCCCCGAACGCCGGGGCGCCCCGGTAATGGCCTTTCTGCGCATCGACGACCATCATATCCGCCTGCGCTGCAAAATCGCCAAACCTGATGTGCTGCTTATTCTCGACCCCAGCTTGATTCGTATTCAAAAACCTGCCGCCGACCTCAAACCGGAGGGCATCATTGTCTTGAACACGAACAAGTCCATTGCTGAAACCCGTCGAGAATACGGCTTTACCCATACTTTGGCGTTGGTTGACGCCAACCTGATCGCCAAGCAGGTTTTGGGCGTGCCCATTACCAATACTACCATGCTGGGCGCCTTGCTCCGGGCCACCGGCGCCGTCAAAATGGATTCCATGATCGGACCTCTTAAGGAACGTTTCGGGCCCATGGCCTCGAAAAATATTGCCGCCCTTCAGGAAGCCTATGAAAAAACTGTGGTGGAGGAGGCTAAATCGTGAGCAAACCATTAGATCAAATGACCTGGCAGGAAATCGAGTTGGGGGGACTCCTCCGAACCCCCGGCAGCGCCCGGGAATATCGCGTCGGCGACTGGCGCTCCCAACACCCGGTTTGGACCAAGAGCCGCTGTATTCGCTGTGGCGTCTGTTGGACCGTCTGCCCTGAACCCGCCATCATCGAGGAACCGGGCGGCTATTTTGATATGGATCCATATTATTGTAAAGGGTGCGGCACCTGTGCCCGGGAGTGCGTCACCGGTTGCATCACCATGGTACCGGAGGAGGAATAATGGGCCACCGCAAAGGTATGGAAGTCTCAATCGCCGTGAGCCACGCGGTGCATCTTGCCAGGGCCGAGGCCATCGCCGCCTATCCCATTACGCCTCAGACCCATATTGTGGAACATCTCTCGTCCATGGTGGCCAACGGCGAACTGGAAGCCGAATTTGTCAATGTGGAGTCGGAACACTCGGCCATGAGCGCCTGTATCGGCATGTCTGCGGCCGGGGCCCGCACTTACACGGCCACCAGTTCCCAGGGCTTGGCCCTCATGAACGAAATCCTCTTCATTGCTTCCGCCCTGCGCCTGCCCATAGTCATGACCGTGGCCAATCGCGCCCTCTCCGGTCCCTTGAGCATCTGGAATGATCATAGCGACATCATGGCGGCCAAGGATATCGGCTGGATCCAGATCTTCGTGGAAAACGGCCAGGAGGCCTTTGATCACTCCATCATGGCCTTTAAGATTGCCGAAAACGGCAAGGTGCTCCTGCCCACCATCATCAATATGGACGGCTTTATTCTCACCCATGTGGTGGAAGCCATGAATTTCGTGGACCAGGAACTGGTGGACAAATTTTTACCGGACTATCTGCCCCGTCACCAGCTGGACCCCAAAAATCCCGTCACCATGGGCGCCTTTGCCATGCCCGAAATTTATACCGAAGTCAAGATGAAGCACCAGGTGACCTTGATGGATTCTTATGACCATATCACCAAGGTATGGCATGAGTGGGGCAACCTCACCGGCCGACACTATAAACCGGTGGAGCGTTACAAAGCTGACGGCGCCAAAATCCTCTTTCTGACCATGGGTTGCCTCAGCGAAGTGGCGGAAATTGCCGTGGACGAACTCCAGGCCGCCGGCGAATCGGTGGGCCTGGTTAAATTGCGCCTCTGGCGGCCCTTCCCCTTTGCCGACCTGCGGGAGGCGCTGTCCGGAGCCGACCTGGTCATCGTTTGTGATCGAGCCCTGTCTTTAGGAGGCGCGGCCCCCCCGGTGCTGGCCGAAGTCAGGAGTACCCTGTATCCTCAAGCTCACCGTCCTCAAACCCTGGGGTACATCATTGGCTTGGGAGGCCGGGATGTCAATCCCGAGGCTTTTAAAGATATCCTCTCCCAGGCAAAGGCCGAAACGGCCCAGGGACCAAGCCAGGAATTTTATTTGTATGGAGTTAGAGGTTAATGGAAAAGTTCGGAGTGGCTAACAGCCAAAAATATGATGTCTACGCAGCCCGCCTGATGCCCCGGGAAGAGTTCTTTACTTCCGGCCATCGTTCTTGTCAAGGGTGCGGAGAAGCCTTGGCAGTCCGCTGGGTCTGCAAGGCCATCGGTAAAGACGCCATTATCGCCCATGCCACCGGTTGCATGGAAATTGTCTCTTCCGGTTTTCCCCAAACCTCCTGGATGCATCCCTGGATCCACGTGGCCTTTGAAAATACCTCGGCGGTGGCCTCCGGCATCGAATCCGCCTTGCGAATTCTCCATCGCAAAGGCAAGCTGGCCAAGCCGCCCAAAGTCGTGGCCATGGGGGGGACGGTGCCACCACCGACATCGGTCTGCAATCCCTCTCCGGGGCCATGGAACGAGGCCATAACTTCACCTACGTCTGCTGGGACAACGAAGCCTACATGAATACCGGCATTCAGCGGTCCAGTTCCACACCCTTTGGAGCCATGACTACCACGTCCCCGCCCGGAAAAGAAAGCTTCGGTCAAAGCACCTGGAAGAAGAACATGGTGGCTATTGCCGTGGCGCACGGCATTCCCTATGTTGCCACCGCCAGCCCCAGTTACCCCTTTGACCTGTATTTTAAAGTCAAGAAGGCCCTGGCCACCCCTGGGCCGGCCTATATTCACGTCCTCTCGGTCTGCCCCACCGGTTGGCGCTCGGCCACCGACCTGAGCGTCCGTTTGGGCCGCCTGGCCGTGGAAACCGGGGTCTTTCCCCTCTACGAAGTTGTCGATGGCCGCTATCGCCTTACCGTGGAAGTGCCGAAAATGCGGCCCGTTAAAGACTATCTCAAGCCCCAAGGCCGTTTCCGCCATCTGCGGGAGCCCTATATCAACTTCATCCAGCAGCAAACTATGGAGCGCTACGACCTGTTATTGAAAAAATGCGGAGCCGCCTACCCGGAATTCCCTTCGCTTGCTCCCTCTGAAGAAGGTGGTGAATTATGGATCTCGAAAGATTAGATGGCATCCTCGCCGGCTATGACGGCTTGCCGGCCGATCTCATTCCGGTCCTGCAGGAAATACAGGATAACTACAATTATCTCCCCAAGGATGAACTCAAAGTCGTGGCCGAACGCTTGAATATCCCCTTGACCCAAATCTACAGCGTCGCCACTTTTTATAAAATGTTCAGCCTGATACCCAAAGGTAAACATGTCTGCCGTGTCTGCCTGGGCACTACCTGCCACTTGAAAGGCGGACAGCGGCTGGCCGAATCCGTCAGCCACCGTTTGGGTGTCGATATCGGTTATACCACCAAGGATATGAACTTTACCCTGGAAACGGTGGGCTGCCTGGGTTCCTGTGCCCAAGCCCCGGTGATGATGATTGATGATACCTATTTCGCCAGGGTAACCGTTGATAAAGTTCCAAAAATTCTAAAACCATTTCAGAAATAGGCAACGGCGGCCGGATGAGGGCAAGGCGATTTTTTTTGAGCGTCCTGGGCCTCCGGCCACTTGCACACTAGACCGATTGCCAAAGGTTCTGTTCTTATTGTAAAAAGTTCTAATCTTGTTAATAAGTTCGGTGCTTTATTTTCCCCTCTCCCCTCGAGGGGAGAGGGTCAGGGTGAGGGGTGAATAAGACGATACTTTTGGCAACGACACTAAACACGAGAACGACCTATGCCCATCATTGAATCAGTTGATCACCTTACGGAATATCGGCGCCAGGTTCGAGCCCAACGAGATCCGAAGCAGTTGCAAGTGCTGGTCTGCGGTGGCCCCGGTTGTCTGCCCCTGGGAAGCGAGGAGCTTGCCGCCGCCTTCCAAACCGAAATGGAAGCCAAAGGAGTTGCCGGTAAAGTCTTGTTAAAGACCACCGGCTGTCACGGCCTCTGCTCCCACGGTGTCCGCGTCCTCATCCGGCCCCAGGAAATTACCTATCAAAAGGTTACCCCCGCGGATGTGTCGGAGATCGTCGAAACCACCCTAATGAATGGCGGCCTGGTGGAACGTCTCCTGTATCAGGACCCCGTTAGCCACGAAGCCTGCCCTCATAAAGAGGATATCCCCTTTTACCAGGCCCAAAATCCCCTGGTCCTGCGCAAGCTCGACGTTATCGACCCGGAAAGCCTGGACGATTACCTGGCCTTCGGCGGTTACCGCACCTTGCGCAAAATTCTCTTCCAGATGACTCCGGAGCAGGTTATTGATGCCGTGGAACGCTCCGGCCTGCGCGGCCGGGGCGGCGGCGGCTTCCTCACCGGCCGCAAATGGCGCCTGTGCCGGGAAGCTGCCGGCGAGGTTAAATTCATCATCTGCAACGGCGATGAAGGCGACCCCGGAGCTTTTATGGACCGGGCGGTTATGGAAGGCGACCCCCATGCCGTCATCGAAGGGATGATCGTCGGTGCCTACGCCATCGGGGCCTTGCGGGGCTATATTTATGTCCGCCATGAATACCCCCTGGCCGTCAAGCGCTTGCATAAAGCCGTGGAGCAGGCCCGGGAATTCGGCTTCCTGGGCAACAAAATCCTGCGCTCTAACTTTAACTTTGACATTAAAATCAGCCAGGGCGCCGGCGCCTTTGTCTGTGGCGAAGAAACTGCCCTGATTGCCTCCATCGAAGGCAATATCGGCGAACCCAAGCCCCGTCCCCCGTATCCGGTCCAAGCCGGATTGTTTGGCCTGCCCACCGTCATCAACAACGTCGAAACCTGGGCCAACGTTCCCGAAATTATCAATATGGGGCCGGAATGGTTCGCCGCCATGGGCACCGAACAGAGCAAAGGCACCAAGGTCTTCTCTCTGGTGGGCGCCGTCAACAATACCGGCCTGGTGGAGGTGCCTATGGGCACCACCCTGCGACAGATTATTTTTGAACTAGGCGGCGGCATCCCCCATGACCGGGAGTTCAAAGCCGTGCAGACCGGCGGCCCCTCAGGCGGCTGTATCCCCAGCCAGTTTTTGGACCTGCCCGTGGATTACGACAGCCTCCAGCAGGTCGGGTCCATCATGGGCTCCGGCGGCATGATCGTCATGGACAGCCATAACTGTATGGTGGACGTGGCCCGCTATTTCATCTCCTTTCTGGTGGAAGAATCCTGCGGCAAATGCACCCCCTGCCGTGAAGGTCTAAAACAGCTGCAAGGTATTTTAAACGATATCACCAGCGGCAAAGGGGAGGAGGGCCATTTCGCCCTGATGGAAGATATCTGCCGGGCCATGGCCAGCGCCTCCATCTGCGGCCTGGGGCAGAGTGCCGCCAATCCGGTCCTGAGCACCCTGAAATATTTTCGGGAGGAGTACGAAAAGCATATCTTGGAGAAAAAATGCCCGGCCCTGGTCTGCCGGCCGCTGCTTAAATACACCATTGATCCCAATGAGTGCACCAGCTGCCTGGCCTGTGTCCGGGAATGCCCGGTGGGCGCCATCAGCGGCCCCAAAAAGGAACCTCAGGTCATCGATCAGGAACTCTGCATCAAATGCGGCCTCTGTCATGACGCCTGCCAGTTTGATGCCGTCGTGGTAGAGTAATTTCTTTATACCGATTGTCAAAAGTTCTGTAATTCCTCTCCCCTCAAAGGGGTGACGAGGAAATAAGGTTTTACTCAGTCCCCAAAACTCAGGACTGAGAACTCAGAACTAAGAATTGGAGCTTATCATGGGAGAAGTCAGTCTTCTCATTAACGGTCTCTACGTCAAAGTGCCGGTTGGCCAAACCCTTCTGGATGCCGCCCGGCAGCTGGATATAGATATTCCTACCCTCTGTTATCACCCTGATTTGAAACCCGAGGGTCAGTGCCGCCTCTGTCTGGTGGAAATCGGCGAGTGGCCGCGCACCAGATTGGTCAACTCCTGCACCTATCCGGCCGAGAAAGGCCTGAACGTCCAGACCCATTCCGAAAAAGTCCTGGAGGCCCGCCGGATGGTTTTGGAACTGTTGCTGGCTCGCACTCCCAAAGCTGAACTCATCCAGAAAATGGCCGCCGAGCATGGCGTGACCCAATCCAGGTTCAAATCCGCAGACCCCGAGGAACTCTGCATCCTCTGTGGTCTGTGCGTCCGCACCTGCCGGGACATCGTCGGCGTCAGCGCCATCAGCATGGCCAATCGCACCCCGGACAAACAGGTGGCCACACCCTTTAAAGAACAATCCGAGGCCTGCATCGGCTGCGGCTCCTGTGCCTTTGTCTGCCCCACCAACGTCATCCCCTACACCGAAAAGAACGGCATCCGCACCATCTGGGGCCGGGACTTTGAATTGGTGGCCTGCGAAACCTGCGGCAACTATATTGCCCCCATGGCTCAACTGGAATACTGGGCCAAACTAACCGGCGACCCCGTGGAGCGCTACCTCATCTGCCGCAACTGCCGGTAATCCGGACTTCTTAACGTTTCATCCTTAGGGGCGAGCCGCCGGCTCGCCCTTTATTTTCCCCTCACCAAAAAAATTCCAGACGTGCTCAAGTTGCTATCGTTCTGGTTCTCCCCAGAAGGCTGGAGTCCATAAATATTCCCCCCATGAGGCCTCCGGCTCCCACCCTCTGGACTCACCTCCCCCGGTTGCTTAATTTTTCGCATTTTCTATCTTTTCTTATATATTTTCTTATACAGTCATAACACTTTGATATAATTATTAATATTTTGCACATAGGCGCAATTCCGTATAATTTTATATATATTTCTAAAAAAAGTACTTTTATTAACTATCGGTTATAACTAATAATATTAAATCACGGCTAACTCATGGAGCTGGCACAAAGATTGCTCATATAGCTTATATGAGTTCAATTCCCAAAGAGGTAAGGTGATGTGTGCTTTGTCGACAGCAACCGAGCCGCAGACGAATTCGCTCCTGAAAATTCTGTTGCTGGAAGATGAGGCCAATGTGGCCAAAGGTTTGCAACTGGTGCTCGGCGAAGCGGGCTATGAAGTGGATTGGGCCGAAACCGGCAAGCGCGCCCTGGAGTTGTTCCGGCACAAACCTTATGATCTGATGCTGGCCGACCTGCTTTTGCCGGATACTGACGGTATGGAAGTCATCAAAGAGGTGCGGCGGCTGTGGCCCCAAACCAAAGTCATCGTCATTACCGGATATGCCACGGTGGCCTCCGCTATTGATGCCTTGAAGCTGGGGGCATTAGACTATGTGGAAAAACCCTTTACCGAGAATGAGATCAAGGCGGCCATCAATGCAGTTTGGAGCCCGGCTGTGGTTTTGAAAGCTTAGGCGCAACCTGCCCGACAGACGGCTGTCTAATTATTCATCAACTGTTTAATTATCAATCATTCAGGTAACCATGCTCATGCTTCGTTGTTCTTTCTAATCATGGCTGAGCCTCTTGCCAAATGGCTGTTTTTGTCATCCTGAACGTCGTGAACGATCTTAACTTAATAGAAACGTTAGATTCTTCGCTACGCTCAGAATGACCCTCAGAGAAAAGGCGACTTTTCCAACAGCCTCCAGTACTTAAAAATTTCACCCCCTCACCCATCCTCATCCTTCTTCCCTTTTCCCCGTTTGTGCGACATCTGTCCCACCTGTTCTGTCGTTTTTCCCCAATTATTGGTATAAGCCCTTCTCAGACGATATCTTTAACTTTCTCGTTTAGCTAGTCTCTTCCGGAAACTATCCTGATAACTCATGTAGTTTCTGATCTGGAAACGAGATATTTTCTGCAAGACCAAGGAAATCAAAGGCTTGTGCGGAGGCGAACATTCGTTCCCGCACCAATAAGCCTGCAGATTGACGCCGATATTGTGAAAAATAGCCGTTTCCGGACAGAAACTAGTTCAGAGAATACTGCAGACCCACCTGTTTCAAAAAGGTCAAGACCACCAGCTTCTGCATCTCTATGCGGCGAAACAGGTCAAAGGCCCGCCAGGTCTCCACGGCGAAGCCGCCTTTCAGTTTCAGGCGTCTGACCATGATATCGGTACACCCATCTTCCTGCGGACAGTAATAATGACAAAATTTTTCCTCAAAATCCAGATTCTTATTGACCGCTTGCAACCATCCCCAGATCAGTCGGGGCGGCGGCTCCACCCCGTAAATAATGGTCTGGCCAAAGGTTTTGGATCTGCCGGGGTTATGCATATTCTTTGATTCGTGTAAGCTTAGAACATACTCAATCCGGTAATTTTGCACCAGGTCATAGATCTCCCGGGCCAGGGCATATTCGTATGGCTGGGGAATGGGCACACCAGGGAAGAGCCGGTTTAAATCCAGGTTGAAAGATCGCCGGCCCACCTGGATGGCGGGCGGATTCATCCGGGGTAAAATGATCAAGGTGCCGGAGTGAACCTTTATGCCGGCTAGGTATCTGCTCCAGGGCAAAGATACCGGCTACCTCATCCCCGTGGATGCCGGCTTGCAGCAGAACCTTGGGCCCCGGCGCGCCGCTGTCAAAAACATGGTAGCGCGTCTGGTAGACCTGGTTGCGGCCGAGACTAGAAGTCTGCCGGGTAGCCGCGGCCAGACTATCCCTTAACGGCAGGCTGGTCCAGAAGACCAGCATAATAAGTATCGCTAATCGATATTTTACTTGAAAAAACAATACATTGCCTTCCTTTGCGTCAAACTCGAAACTCGGAACTATAATTATACCGATTGCCAAAAGTTCTGTCCTTTATTTTCCCCGCACCCCTCGAGGGGAGAGGGTTGGGGTGAGGGGTGAACAAGACAATACTTTTGGCAAAGACTATAACTCCAGCCATCAATATCATACTTTGACGGCAATAAAAAGACTATTTCATTTGAATTATCCAGAACCTATAGCCGATTGCCCGTTTTCATAGCTTGCAGGTGCCATGGATGGAACTGCAGGTGGCGGAGTAGAGCTGGTCGATCCAGTCGTCCCGGCGCAGGTGGGTGAACGGCGTGACCCCGCAGGCGGGGCAGGCCTGTTGTTTCGCCAGCCGCCGCATTAAGGACTGCATGGTGATGAGAAAGGCGGCGTGGCTCCAGGTCAGGGGCGAAACCGATAAAGGTTCGCCGGTGTGGGGATGATATTGCTCCGGCAGCACTCCCGAGGGCAGGGCCCGCTGGGCCGCGAGGTTAATGATCTCCAGGGCCTGGTGTAGATCCTCTTCGGAGTCTTCTTTCTGAATGAGATATTCCGCCAACCAGAGGGTGCAGATGATCCAGGGATTGCCGGGGGTTTCAGGCACGGCCCGGTGGTAGTGGTCATCTTCGTACCGGGCCAAACCGCCGAAGTCGCCGTCAATCCAAAGCTTAGCCCGGAGGGCTTGCATGGTGGCGGCCAGACGCGGGTCATCCGGTGAATACAGCCCAAAGGCAAACAACCCCCAGAGGCTGGCGTCGCAGACCGGGTCGATTACCAGGCTGCCGTCAGGACCGCGCTGCAACAGGCGGCTAAAGCGATTGAGTTCCGGCCGCCAGAGGTGGGCGGAGGCTGCGTCCCGAATTTCGGCCGCGGCCGTGCGGTATTGCCGGGCGCGCTCCTCCTCCCCAAAACATGGTACAGAACAGGGAAGCGGCGGTAAGGCCCCCAAAGACGGCGCCGACCGTAAAGGCGGAGATACCCCGGCGCTCTTCCCAGAGATCATAGGAGGGGGCCGGCAGGCCGGTTTGCGGATCGCGATACTGGCTCATGAAATCCGCCGCCCTTTTCACCAGAGGCCGATAAAACGGCTTGATGAATTCGATATCCCGGTACAGGACAAAGTGATGCCACAAGGCCCAGATTACCAGGGCCGTGGAATCTTCCTGGATGGGGAGCTGGTTCTGGCCGTCAGCATACCAGGGGTGCCAGGAGGAGGCCAGGGTGCCATCGGGGTTATACTTGTGCAACAGGTACCCGGCGGGATCGATGAGTGTGGCGATGAATTCAAAAAATTGTTTGGCATAGATGGGATAGCCGGCCAGATCCAGGGCGTGGGCGGCTAAGGCGCCGTCCCGGGGCCAGATATAGGCGTAGGTATCGCGATTGAATTGGATAACGTCGGAATCGGTGGCAGCCAAAATCCCCCCCTGCCAATCGATCTGGGTGGCCAGGACCAGGAGGCTGCGGCGGTATAAGGCCGCCAGATTTTCGGGCGCCAGGTGCAGCGGCGGGGTTTCTTTGCGCACCCAGAGCCGCCAGTAATCCGCCGTCCGCTGGATCAGGTGGCGAGGTAGTTTGTATCTCACCAGATTGTCCAGCCGCCTGGCCTCTTTCCAGGTCTGGCAGGCGGCCAGCCAGAAAGCGGCCTGGCCGGAGGCGAGGCCGGGAACGGTAAGAGTGAGGCCGATGACGGAATCCACCGAACCCTGGGCGATGGGATTGCCGGACAGGGAACCGTCTTCCGCGTCCCGGAAGGTGCCCTCCCGGCCTTCAATGCCCTTCTGGCCCACAGCATACTGGGAAAGCCCGCCCGCGCCCACCACCAGACCGTTGGCCAGAAAATACCTCGGTCCCTTGTAGTGGACAATGCCGCCGGTCTCCGGATCAAAGGCCGCGGTGTCACCCACCTCGTTGCCGGAAATACTGAAATCCAGGTGCAGGAAGAGCTTGATCCGGCGCTCCTGGGGGAGAAGGTTTTCCACGGTAATTTCTTTGAGATAAATGTTTTCATGGAAATCCACGGCGTCCCGGCAGGTTAGCAGGATCTGGAGGTCCGGGTGATAGAGATTCACCTGGGTCACCATGGTGTCAACTTCATACTGGCGGTCGATCTTCCATTCCGGACCGACCCAGGAAAAACGGCCATCCACCCAGACCCCGAAGCGGGAGAGCTCGCCGCCGATATGATTTTCCTGGCCGACGTGGGGGAAGTAGAGGTCCCGCAGATTGTAATGCTGATCAAAGGCCAGCAGGAGCCTGCCGTTACCGACGGGAATATCACGGGGCATGAGATCACCTTTCCTTGCCGGGAGTTATTCTATTTGCTAAAAGTTTATATGACAATGCCGCTGATCAACAGCTTCTACCCTGTAGGGCGGGAAAGCGCAGCGCCTCCCGCCTTTTGGCTTGTATCTCTGGATAATCATGGTTCTCTTATAAGCAGCATTCTCACGATTCGTTGTGATTTCTAACCATGGAAGCTCTTCTTTTTTTCCCCTCTCCCCTTGAGGGGTGTACAGACCGGGGACATGGTTAACAAATGTTCGGAGACATGGTTAACAACTTTACCTGCACCCGGGCGCCCACGGCGGCGTCCAGGACCTGGGCGGCGCTACCCTGGCAACAGGCAATTTCCAGGTAACCATGGCTGCCGCCCAGAGCCAGTAAGGCGCCGGGAGGAACCTCGCTGTAGGTGGTGGCCAGATGCGGGATAACCCGGCCGTTGACCCGGAAGCTGGCAGAGCGTCCCCGGAGCCATAATTGCATCGACTTAAAAGATATATTGCTGATAAGATTGCCGAAATGATCGCACGAGATGATCTGCCCATCCACTTCCTCTTCCCCAAAATCGGGAGCGGGGCAGTCCAACCTGACCGGTTCGGAGAGCGTCGGCCCAAAGTCTGTTAAAGGCGCCCCCAGGGACAGGTGCGCGGCCACCGGGGCGAAAATGTCCCGGCCATGAAAGGTGGCCGAGATTTCGGGCAAAAAGTAGCGGGGATTTTCCAGGCTGACCACGGTGAGAGGTGTTTGTTCGGCAAAAATCAGGGAAAACAGGCCATTGTCGGGTCCCACAAAGAAATGTTCCCGGCAGGCCGCCGCCAGCGCCCGTCGCCGGGAGCCCACGCCGGGATCCACCACGGCCAGGTGAATGGTGCCGGGAGGAAAATAGCGCCAGGCCGACTGGAGCACCAGGGCCCCGGACAAAATATCCTGGGGCGGCACCTCGTGGCTGAGATCCACCAACCGGGCGTCCGGGTTGAGACTGAGAATAACCCCTTTCATGCTGCCCACATAAGCGTCCCCCAGGCCGAAGTCGGTCAACAAGGTGATGATGGGTGCACGCAGAACGCCGGCTGCCATGAATTAATGAGTGGTTATGGCCAGATGCCTGGAGACCTCATCCCGGATGCGCTCCACCGGCAGGGAACCGGCAAACCGGCCCTGACCATTGATATACACCAGGGGCGGCGGGTAGGTCAGGGAACACAGGAGCGCGGTTTGCGGCAGTCTCGGGCCCCGGGAATCTTTCAGGACGTTGATGTACTCCACCGTTACCCGGCCCGGGAAGGCTTTTTCCAGGGTCATGGCCAGGGCATGGGTCTGCAATTCCATGCTCACCCTTTCCAGGGGATCGCCGTGATCATGGTGACTATGATCATGCCCGTGGCCATGGCTGTGGTCGTGTCCGCCACAGCCGCACCCGCAGCCGGAACCGGGGGTAGTGGCCAGGGTGGGCGCGTCATAAACGATGACTTCGACTTTAGGGATCGGGGACATGCTACCTAAACCTCTTCATTTCCTTTTTCCCCCTCTTCCCTTGAGACTGACCACTACCCAAAAATCTATCAAGCTAATAATTTCTACTGGTTATCCCCTCTCCCCTTGGGGGAGAGGGTTAGGGTGAGGGGATCAATAAATTTAATATTATCAAAATTTTGTGGAAAACCACAATTATCGCTCCCTCACGTGCGGGTAATGGCTATTCCCTGGCGGGGAGAGGGTCAGGAAGAGGGGGTGAATCAGGCAACACCTCTTTCACTGATTACCTATCATAGTAAGCCAAAAATCTACGTTCGCCAAGAGGTTGGAGGCGAATGTGCCAAGATTCACAAAATTATCTTTCCCTCTTGTGTTTTTGCTTAATCTTTGGTTAAAATGGAAATTCTGACATTATTAGTCTTAATTAATAAGGAACAGGGGGACCTGCATGGCTGGGAAACTTGATCATCTCCGTAATGTGGCCTTGATCGGACACAGCGGCGCGGGCAAAACCTCGGTAGCGGAGGCAATGCTCTTTGCAGCCAAAGCCACAACCAGGTTGGGCAAAGTGGATGACGGCAGTTCAGTTTTGGATTTTGAGGCGGAAGAGATAAAGCGCCGCATTTCAATTGCCGCGGCCTGTCACCATTTCGATTGGAAGAAACACGCCGTTCACTTCGTAGATACGCCGGGTGATGACAACTTTCTGGCCGAGACTCGGGCCGCCCTGCAGGTTGCCGACAGCGCCTTGGTAATCGTTGATGCCGTGGACGGCGTCAAAGTCGGGACCGAAAAAGTCTGGGCCTGTGCTGATAAATTCAAATTACCGCGCCTGTTATTTATTAACAAAATGGAGCGGGAACGGGCCGATTTTAACAAAGTAGTCCAGGAAATCAAGGACATTCTGAAAGCCAAACCGGTTTTGCTCCAGATTCCCATCGGTCAGGAAGCAAATTTTAAGGGTGTGGTGGATCTGGTTACCTTTAAAGCCTACATCTTCGACAACACCGGCAAGGCTACCGAGGCGGAGATCCCGCCTGATCTGCAGGATGAAGCCGAGGCCCAGCGCAGCGAGTTATTGAATTTTGCCGCCGAGTCCGACGATGCCCTGATTGAAAAATTTTTGGAAGAAGGACAGTTAACCCAGGAAGAGGTCTGGCAGGGTCTGCGGGCCGGAACCCTGGCCGGGAGTTTTGTCCCGGTGTTGTGCGGCGCCGCCATCCAGAACCTGGGTGTGACTCTGCTGCTGGATGCCTTAAATGCCTTTCTGCCTTCTCCCACCGACCGCGGTGCGGTGATGGGGGTTGCTCCCAAGACCAAAGCCGAGACCAGCCGGGAACCGGACCCGGATGGTCCCTTTTGTGCCTATGTCTTTAAAACGGTGGCCGATCCCTATGCCGGTCGCCTGAGCGTCTTTCGCATCTACTCGGGCACCTTGAAGTCCGATTCCTCCTTCTGGAATGCCAACAAGGGAATTTCGGAGCGCTTCGGCCAGCTTTTCCTGCCGGAGGGTAAGGGCCAAAAATCGGTGGAAAGTGCCGGGCCCGGGACCTTTGCGGCAGTGGCCAAACTCAAGGATACGGTCACGGGCGAAACCTTGTGCGACGAGACTAAACCCATCATCCTGCCGGCGCCGGCGCCGCCCAAAACCGTGGTCACCTTTGCGGTGGAACCCAAGAGCCGGGGGGATGAAGACAAGGTCTATTCTTCCATCTCCCGGTTGATTGAAGAAGACCCTTCTCTGGCCCAGGGTCGGAATGCCGAAACCAAAGAAATATTACTTTCCGGTATGGGGCAGGTGCATATCGAAGCCACGGTGGAGAAGCTGAAGCGGAAATTTGGGGTGGAAGTCAATCTGAAGACCCCCAAAGTCCCCTATCGGGAAACCATCAAAGGGCGCACCAAAATACAGGGCAAATATAAACGCCAATCCGGCGGTCGGGGTCAGTTTGGGGACACCTGGCTGGAAATCGAACCGTTACCCCGGGGCGGCGGCTTTGAGTTTGTGGACAAGATCGTTGGTGGGGCCATTCCCAAACAGTATATCCCGGCCGTAGAAAAAGGCATCGTCGAGGCCATGCTGGAAGGGGAATTGTCCGGTTGTCAGGTGGTGGATATCAAGATCACCCTCTACGACGGTTCCTTCCACGATGTTGACTCCTCGGAAATGGCTTTTAAGATTGCCGGCTCCATGGGGTTTAAAAAAGGCTTTATGGCCTGTCAGCCCACCTTGCTGGAGCCGGTGATGCTGATGAAGGTTACCGTGCCGGAAGAATTCATGGGCGACATCATCGGTGATCTCAACGGCCGGCGGGGCCGGGTCCTGGGAGTAGACTCCGAAGACAGTCTGCAGATTATTAAGGCCAATGTGCCTCTATCGGAAGTGCAGCATTATCAGCCCGACCTGACCTCCAAGACCGGGGGCCGGGGCACCTTTGAGATGGAATTTTCCCACTACGAGGAAGTGCCCCCGGCGCAAGCCGAAAAGATCATCGCCCAAGTCAAGGCTGAAAAAGAAAAAGAATAATTGCTCAGCTAGGGCCGGACGTCAACGCTTCCGGCCCTTTTTAGGTTATTGCCCATGCCAACATCAACCTCCCCCGCTCTACCTGCTCGTGTAGTTGCGGTCTCCATCAGCGCCACCAAGGGGGTCAAAAAAGACAACGTCACCGAGTCCAGGGTCCTGGTGAATTTCGGCCTGGAGGGCGATGCCCACGCCGGCGACTGGCACCGGCAGGTGAGCCTGCTGGCCGTGGAGAGCATTGACAAGATGCGCCAGCGGGGGCTTGACCTAAAATCCGGGGATTTCGCCGAAAATCTGACCACCCAGGGCATCGATCTTCCTCTTCTGCCGGTGGGGACCAGGTTGCGGATCGGGGAGGAAGTGGAGCTGGAAGTGACCCAGATCGGCAAGGCCTGTCACCACGGCTGCGCCATCAAACAGGCCGTGGGAGACTGCGTCATGCCCCGGGAAGGAATTTTTGCCCGGGTAGTGCGGGGCGGTATAGTACATCCAAGATGATATCATTGAGGTTTTAGATGGTGCGAGTGGGGATTCTGACCTGCAGCGATAGAGGCGCCCGGGGCGAACGGCCGGACACCAGCGCCGAGGCCATCAAAAAGCTACTGTCTGGGGAGATGTTCCAGATTGAGCGCTATGCCGTCGTCCCGGATGAGCAGGAGGCCATCACCTCCAAGCTCGTTGACTGGTGCGACCGGGATGGGCTGGACCTGATCCTGACCACCGGGGGCACCGGTCTGACCCCCCGGGATGTGGCTCCGGAGTCCACCCTGGCGGTCTTGGAAAGGGAAATCCCCGGCCTGCCCGAGGCCATGCGCGCCGCCTCTCTGGCCAAAACGCCCCACGCCATGCTCTCCCGGGGGGTCGCCGGGGTGAGGCGGGAAACTTTAATTATCAATCTGCCGGGCAGTCCCAAGGCAGTGCGGGAAAACCTGGAAGTGGTGCTGCCGGCTCTGCCCCACGCCCTGGAAAAGATCAAGGGCAGTCCCAAGGAATGCGGCTCAGATTAAATGTAAATAATTAAGGAAAGATAATTAAAAATTGTTTCCTTACCCGCTTCACCCCCAAGCCTCATGTGACGTCCTGGCATGGCATCCTAGACCAAAGCACTCAGAACTATTTATGATAACTCCTATACATGTATTGCTGGGAAAGGAGCGGCCTGATGACCACCGACTGGCCGGAGGGCCACTGGTTCATTGACTACGGCGGTCCCGAGGATCTGGCGGCTTTTCGTCTCACCAGCATCCTGGCCCAGGGGCGCACCCGTTATCAAGACTATCAGATCATCGAAAACCCTGCCCTTGGCAAAGCCCTGATTCTGGATGGGGTGCTCCAGTCAGCCGGGCGCGACGAAGTCATCTACCACGAAGCCCTGGTGCACCCGGTCATGTTCGCCCACCCGCACCCGAAGGAGGTGGCAGTTCTGGGCGGTGGGGAAGGCGCCACTATTCGGGAGGTCCTGCGTCACTCCAGCGTCCAGCGCCTCTCCATGGTCGATTTGGATGAACAGCTGGTGAGCCTCTGCCGGCAACTTCTCCCCGAGTTTGGCGCCGGGGCCTGGGAGGACCCCCGACTGCGGCTTTTCTTTGCCGACGCCCGGGGCTGGCTGGCAGCCCAACCGGACCAGAGCCTGGATGTCGTGATCATGGATATCACCGATCCCCTGGAAGGAGGGCCAGCCTTCTTTCTCTTTACCCGGGAAATGTTTTTGCTGGCCCAGGCCAAACTCCGGCCCGAGGGTCTGATGAGCATCCAGGCGGGATCTGCCGGGCAGGCCATCCGGGTGCTGCCGCATCTCCACCGCACCCTGGAGGCGGTTTTTCCCCAAGTCATTCCTTATACCGCCTTCATCCCCAGCTTCAACGACCTCTACGGTTTCATCCTGGCCGGCGGCGCCAACTGCCAGTGGCCCGCTCCCGAACGCCTCGGCCGGATCCAGGCAGACCGGCGCCTCCCGCCCCTGCAATGGTTCCAGCCGGATTATGCCCCGGCCATGCCCTTACTGCCCCCCTATCTGCGTCGCCTCCTGGATCGGCACGGACAGATCCTCACTGACGCCCAGCCCTGCGCGCCGGAGGGAATTTTCCCCCTCGATCTTCGCCCCGTTTCGACTACAGAGGACTAAGGTTTGCAATCCTTGGCAGGGCTATAGCCCTCCAGGTAGGCCTCCAGGGGGGTTTTAATGAGGCGGCGGTTGCCCGGAGATATGGATTTGGCTCCAGGGCAGGAGGGGCGGTGGAAGCGATAACTCCTGATATTACCGACATATTCAGTTTCCTGGGCAACCGGCAATTCCTGCCAAAGGCCCAAACGGTCTTTGATGGCCTGCCGTTGGGCCTGCACGAGCTCGTTGCGGTAGCGCAGGTTGGGTGGTTTGAGTAAGACCCGGGCCAGTCCCCGGCGCACCAGTTCGGCATTCAGCATTTGTCCATCCGGCAGAAAGACGTAAGCCAGCAAACGATTATACTGGTCGTAGCGCTCCACATCGTATTCCAGGCGCAGCTTCGCCCCCTGGACCAGCTCAGCGTTGACTTGTTTGGCCTGTCGCGCCAGTTCCAGCTCTCTGGGATCAGGACTGCTCAATTCCAACGTATCGATGCCCAGATAGCGCACTTTCTGGCCGGCGGTCAAGACGATGGTGTCCCCGTCCAGGACCTGGGCCGAGACCACTTCTGCGGGCGGCCCGGTTTGGGAAGAGCATCCCAGAACCAGGCAAACGGCCAGGACGGCCAGAAGAGCCGGCCAGAGCTGTAATTGCCGGCGCTTAACCCAACTGATGTAGTTTTTCATGAAAATAGCGGATGGTTTCCTGTAAACCGTTGCTCAGAGGCACGGTGGGCTGCCAGTCCAGCAGCCTTTTTGCCCGGCTGATATCCGGGCAGCGTTGTTTGGGATCGTCCTGGGGGAGAGGTTTGAAAACCAGCCGGGCGTGGCTGCCAGTGAATTCCAGAGTCTTTTTAGCCAATTCCAGAATGGTATACTCTTCCGGATTGCCCAGATTCACCGGCCCCTCGAAGACCTCAGAGTTCATGAGTCTGACCAGCCCTTCCACCAGGTCCGAGATATAACAAAAGGACCGGGTTTGCTGCCCCTGTCCATACACGGTGATGTCCTCCCCGGTAAGGGCCTGGACGATGAAGTTGCTGATAACTCGGCCGTCGTGAATAGCCATGCGGGGGCCGTAGGTGTTAAAAATCCGGGCAATGCGCACCTGCACCCCGTTTTGCCGGTGGTAGTCCATCATCAAAGTCTCCGCGGCTCGTTTACCCTCATCGTAACAACTGCGGATACCGATACAGTTGACGCTGCCCCAGTAGTCCTCGGTCTGGGGGTGCACCTTGGGGTCGCCGTAGACCTCGGAAGTCGAGGCTTGCAGGATGCGGGCTTTGACCCGCTTGGCCAGCCCCAGCATGTTCAGGGCGCCCATGACGTTGGTTTTGATGGTTTTCACCGGGTTGAATTGATAATGCACCGGGGAGGCCGGGCAGGCCAGGTTGTAGATCTGGTCCACCTCCACCATGAGGGGGTTAACCACGTCGTGGCGGATGATCTCCAGCCAGGGGTGATCCCGCAGATGCAGCAGGTTCTCTTTGGAACCGGTGAAATAATTGTCCAGGGCAAGGACCTCATGTCCTTGCGCCAGCAGGTATTCCACGAGATGGGAGCCAATGAACCCGGCGCCCCCCGTCACCAAAATCCGCATAGTGGTTTGTCTCCTCCACAATTCATATCTGTTCATTGTTTCCCAATTTTTTTTAAAAGTCCAGCATTTTTCCCATTGACAGCAGTTTCTCTTTCCAGGAAGATGTAATGATAAACTTTTTGGGATACCAGATCTCACCATACCAATCGATGGAGCCGGGGGATGTTCCGGGAATGTTCAGGGTTCCCGCCGGCTGTCAAACCGCAATGCCCCCGTAGCTCAGGTGGACAGAGCAACGGATTCCTAATCCGTGTGCCGCCCGTTCGAGTCGGGCCGGGGGCACCAATAATATCAAGGGGTTGACGACTATTTAGTTGCCAACCCCTTGGCCTTTTTTGACAAAGTTTCCCATCGGTTTTCAGGCGGGATTTGCAGCCAGGTTGTTCAGCAGATTTACGGAATCCTGGAGGTGGCCGGGGGACAGGTGGGCATAGCGCATGGTCATCTTGAGACTTCTGGAGCCGGGGATAATCTCCGGATAGTGGAATACCTGAAAAACACGACCCTGGGCCGTCCGGATAATGAGAACGATGAGACACCCTGGTGCTCGGCTTTCGTTAATTGGGTGCTCAAGCAGGCCAGCGTGACACCCCGGACTAATTCGGCCTGGGCCAGGTCCTGGCTTAATTGGGGTAAGCCGACAACAGAGCCGATTCCGGGAACCATCGTGGTTTTTTCCCGCGGCCAGAACGCCGGTCATGTAGCCTTCTACCTTGACGAAGATGGAGATCGGGTCCAAGTTTTGGGGGGCAACCAGGGCAACGCTGTGACCATCGCCTGGTTTCCCAAGACCAATTTTTTAGGGTATCGTGAACCCAAAGGATGGGTGGGAGTATGACATGCATAACTGGCTGAAAGAAAATGTGGGGCCTATTTTAGCCCTGGTGACCGTGATCGGGACATTTGCCCTTTTCGGCCTGGCTTTCTTCCTAAAAGTGGACGGCGCCAGCGAGAAGGTCCAGTTCTTGGTCATCGGGGCCATGTCCTCCATTGCCACGACTGTGGTAACATACTATTTTGGCAGCTCTGAAGGTAGTGCCAGAAAAAATGAAATCTTTCAGGGAATGAAAGATAAAAATTAATCATTTTCAAAACTTAACCTTTTGACAGTATCTCTGTGGGCCGGGACTTATACCAGAGATCTGCTTAACTGTTCCCTCTTCAAACCAAATCTTAACCACCGGCTTCCATGAGATGGTCTTCTGTAACTTCGCAGGTGGTTATTTCGACTTGCCCATGGCCTTTTCCATTTTGTCTAAGCGCTTTTCCATAGTCTTGATTTCTTTTGCCTGATCCTCCATGCTGCTTGTCAGTTCATCGGTCTGTTCCGTGGGTTCATTAAGACCTCAGCAATTTTAAGCCAATTCTTTAAGGGGCGGAAGCATTGCCTCTGCTGCCGCCCTTTGGATTTCTTAATTTTCATCAACCCTCTGCAATGATGAATTTAACAAGAGGCCAGAAAAAAATATTTTATCTTCATTCCAATCTTACAAATCAAATTCTAATGGCCCGGCTTCACCTGCATGCCTCTTTTCATCTCCCGGAGGCGCCGCCATTTATCCTGTATCTGTCCGAGTTCCTCAGTGTGTTTCTTCTCCAGGCTGGGCCCGCTGGGACTGCTCATCTCCTGCATAACGCGTCCTATCTGGTCTATATGGTTAATGACCTCCCTTTCTTCCGCCGGGCTGAGTTTACCGCTTTTCAGCATTTCGGTCATTTCCGTTATCATTGCCGAACATTGGCCGAGATTGGTGCACATCTGCGGGGTCATTTGGTGCACCTGTGCCTGTAAGGCCTGTGGGCCCATCACCATAGAAAAAGCAGCCAGAAAAACTAACGTTAGAGTAACTAATGTTATCCTTTTCAATTTTTTCTCCTTTGCTTTGAGAAGCTATTAATGCAGGAATTCATGTTGAGGCATATCGGCGGGATGAGCCTCTGTCCACCCGACAATACACCCGGAAAAATGTCCGTTACTACAATAGCCGTAATTGCTGTCGCATGATCGTCCCCCTAATCAGATGATAGGATAAAAACCAATCATGGTTTTTGCAATAAATAGGCCAAGTAATAACAAATCTATTTGATGAGTAATTGCGCCAGCGATAAAGTATATTCATCAAATTCAGTGGTATGTTATTGGCCACTAAATAACAATATTGTAATTAATAAATTACAATATTGTTATCAGCTTTCCTGATCGTGACACCATCTTGGGGCTGGCATGGCCTTTAAATGATCCTCCCAGCGGGCTATTTGGGGAACTCTAATATAAAGGTGGCTCCGGCACCGGGCGCGCTCCAAACGCCTAATCGACCACCGCATTTTGTCAGGAGATGCAGGCTCACCCGCAAACCCAGGTGGGTGCTCTCTTCTCTGCGATCCGCAGGGGTAAGCAGGCTGTGCACCAGCTTTTCTACTTCCACCCCCGGGCCGTTGTCCTGGATCTCCACCCCCACCCGATTTTGTGATTCCCTAACTTGTATTTGAATAAAGTCTCCATATTTCATGGCGTTGGCCAGGATATTCTGCAGGACGACCTCCATGGTATAAGGTTCGAAAGGGAAGACCAGACCCGTGGGGCAGAGCTCTTCTAAAGGATGGCCGTTGATGGTGAACCTGATCTCCTTCTCCCGGAATCGCAAACCTTTGAGATCCTGGATACAGTGAGTCAATAAATGGTAGAAGTCCTGAGGCGTCGGAGATAAATTGTCGCTGGTAAGAGCCTTCAGATAAAGGAGTTCCTGACCCAGTGTTTGGGTCAGCCGCTGTGCGGCTTCTTCAAGAATATCCACGTTCTTCCCCAAGGACTCAAAATCCCCGTGGAAACTGTTGTAAGCAGGACAGTCGTCTCGGGCACACTCCTGAAACTGCTCCTCCAAGCCTCCAATTTTACGTTTGATCCGCCCGGAAAAACCATGAATTCCCACGGCCAAGTTTTTGTATTGATGCCTCAAAGTGGCCACCTGGAGTTCGAATTCCTGGTGCAGGTTATCCAGGCGCAGGCGATTTTCCCGGAGGTGCTTGAAGATCCAGCCGATAAAAGCCCAGGTTATGCCGCCGAACAGGGTAAAGAGCAGGATCATGGGCCACATGTGGATGTGGAAGCTGTGGATCAAAGCTCCGCAGATATCCAGAGGCGCCCCTGCATTAATATGTGCATAGATATTATGCACCAACATGGAAAGAGGATGACCCACCAGGAAGCCCAAAATTAGCCCCCCTATGAGGCCCAACCAGGGATAGACCCAAGTCCTTTCCCCTCGGGATGGGACTTCAAAGTATACTGGTTTAATCGGTTCAGGATTCATAAGTTTCTCGCAGGCCGTTCTGATTTTTCGATTTCCCAAATTGTTTTTTTGTTTGGACCAGGGCCAAACTGGATGTTAGGATAAGCACCACGCTACCATGAAAATCGCCATTTTTTCATAATTTGAATTCATTTTTCATATTAGATCATTACAGACCATCTTAAACGGCGGCCCAATCTATTTAGGGAACTGCAGGGCAAAGGTCGAACCGGATCCCGGCCTGCTCTTGACATACATGGTACCGCCACACTTTTCCAGAAGGTGGAGGCTGACTTTCAATCCCAGATTGGTGCTTTCCGTTTCCCGGCGCTCCAGCAATGAGGAGAGCTGCTTTTTCAGCTCGCCGATTTCAAACCCAGGGCCATTATCCATGATGGAGATAGTCACTTTATCATTTGTTTCTATGGTTACAATTTGAACCTTATCCCCATACTTCATGGCGTTACTCAAGATATTTTCCAAGATCACCTGCATGGCTGGCAGGCTGAAATTAAAGACCAGGGAATCCCGGCATGTTTCATAAGGCTGACCATTAATGAGCACCTCGATTTGTTTATTTCGGAATCGTAGCTCCAGCAGAGTTTGTATCGCGCTTTTAAGAACGGGATAAAAATCCACAGGTTGAAGAATCAAAGCGCTCCCAGTCAATATTTTTAGGAATATCAGTTCTTTTCCCAAGGTTTCATTGAGGCGCTGGGTGGTTTCCACCATAATATTCACATCGTGTTCCAAGGCGGGCAGATTTTGACAGAAGCAGTTATCCAGGGGGCATTCCTGCCCGTGGCATTGCCTCACATCCCTGGTTAAGTTGGTTACCTTCCTTTTGATACGCTGAGAAAATCCCTGGATGCCGATAGTCATGTTTTTGTAATGATGCCTGAGGCTCGCCACTTGCAATTCGAATTCCTGGTAGAGTTGCTCGATGCGCAGACGGTTTTCCACCAATTTTTTATAAATTATGCCGAAGCCCGCTCCGAAAACGGCCCCGGAAAGGATATAGAGAGAAAGCATCGGCCACATTCGGAGGGAAAAACTATGCAAGATGCGGTAGCTCAGTTCCAGAGGGGCCCGGTTATGCATGTATTCCTGAACATTGAGGGCCACCATGGCCATGGGATGGCCTATAAGTAGGCCGGCAGCCGCTCCGAGGAGAATTCCCAAGACGGGGAAAGTCTTGGGGGTAGATGAGGGCTTGGGGCCGGTGCCAAAGATTTCCATGACTTGTTCAGAAGGCAGCGTATAATATGACCGTTCTGCCGCTTCTGTTTGAGCTTTTTCAGGAACAGGCATGATACCTCCTTTCGGAATCGCAAGAGAATTCGCTGCCGGGAATCAATCGGTCATTTTCTTCGGCTCTCCATCCAGGCTTTAATTCCTGCCAGTTGCATTTTCACCTCATGCAGCTCAAGAATTATACATGGAAGAAACTAATAGGGCTGAGCGCACATCGCTTTCCGCAGGTTCAACAGATATTGCCTGGCCGCCAGGGCGGCCTTGGCTCCTTCCCCGGAGGCGATGATGATCCGTTTGCCATAGGAATTGGTTACATCGCCAGCAGCGAAAATTCCCACATGCGAAGTGGAGCAATCGGCATTGATCATAATTTCCCGCCGTTGATTAAGTTCCACCAGATAGGCCACCAGAGATGAGTTAGGCTCCAGACCGATGGCCACAAAAACACCCTTCACGGGCAAGGTCATGGTTTCGTCGCTTGTTTTTTTCCTAATCTTTAAGCCATTAAGATTCTTGTTTCCAATAAATTCCACTACGGTAGAGTTTTCAAAGACCCGTAGGTTGGGAAAACAAGTGACCCGGTCGATGATGGCTCGATCAGCGGATAATACCGAGGTTGAAACGAGATAGATGTCCTTGGCGATGGAGCCAAGGTTTTCTACGATTTGCAGGGCCGAGTTGCCGCCACCAATGACCGCCGTATTTTCGTTTTCCAAAAAGCTAAGGCCTTGAATGCTACCATAAAAGATACCCTTACGAAGAAACTCCTCCTCCCCGGGAATCTTGAGTTTTCTGCGGGTCATCCCGGTGGCAATGATGAGAACTTTGGCAGAAAGGGTTTTGAGTCCTGCGGTAGTAACTTGAAACTCCTCGTTACGTGGTTCAATTTTCTCCACTTCGCTCAGAAGATGGTCCAGGTAGTGGGAGTAAAAAAGCTGAGCCCTGAATTTATCGATCAATTCTGAGCCGGTAATAAAATCGAATCCCATGTAGTTTTCGATCTTGGTGCTATCCACGGCCTGCCCACCCAGATCCTTAGTGATGATTAAGGCTTCCATCTTGAGGGTGGCAGCATACACCGCCGCGGTGAGACCCGCCGGGCCGCCACCAACAATGATCAAGTCATAGGCGGTGCGGGCACACGTTCTGTCTTTCAGGAACTTATCCCGGCAGCCCTCCGAGCAGAAATAATATAGGACGCCATCGCATTCTGTGGTGACAGCCTCGGTTTCCTTGACTTCCATCAGGCAGACAGGATCTTGTTTCATAGTGGGTCCTCCAGGCCTGAAACAACGCTTCCTCTACAGGCTCACCCGTCTGAGGCGCAGGGCGTTGCCCACCACCGACACCGAGGAAAAGCTCATGGCGGCGGCCGCAATCATGGGGCTGAGTAAAATGCCGAACCATGGGTAAAGTACGCCTGCCGCGATGGGTACTCCCAGGCTGTTGTAGACAAAGGCGAAAAACAGGTTCTGCTTGATGTTGCGCATGGTGGCGCGGGACAGGAGCCGGGCCCGAACAATACCCCGAAGGTCACCTTTGACCAGGGTGACCCCGGCGCTCTCCATGGCCACATCCGTCCCCGTGCCCATAGCAATGCCCACCTGGGCCTGGGCCAGGGCCGGGGCGTCGTTGATGCCGTCGCCAGCCATGGCCACAAACCGGCCTTCTCTCTGGAGTTCTTTCACCTTTTCAGCCTTCTGGTCCGGGAGCACTTCGGGCATGACTTCATCAAGATCCAGCTTGCGGGCAACCGCTTCTGCGGTGATGCGGTTGTCGCCGGTAAGCATGACCACCCGGATGCCGTCTCCGTGAAGCCGCTGGATGGCAGCCGGGGTGGTTTCCTTAATAGGATCAGCCACCGACACAAGGCCGGCAGCCTTGCCATCCACGGCCACAAACATCACGGTCTGGCCTTCCTGCCGCAGAGAATTCGCTTGGTCCGCTAGTTTCCCGGCCTTAACGCCTGATTCTTCCAGCAGCCGAAGATTGCCCAGGGCCACCCGGCGGCCATCCACTTTGCCAGTAACCCCCTTGCCGGTCAGATATTCGAAATCTACGGCATTTTGCAGCTTAATTCCCCGCTCCTGTGCGCCCTTGACAATGGCCGCGGCCAGGGGATGCTCGCTGCCTTTCTCCAGGGTGGCGGCGAGGCGGAGCAGGGTTGGTTCATCAACGCCGTCCACTGCGGTCACGCTCATCAGCCTGGGTTTCCCCTCGGTGAGGGTGCCGGTCTTGTCTACTACCAAAGTGTCTACCTGGCGCATCACCTCGATGGCCTCGGCGTTCTTGAAGAGCACACCCATGGTGGCGCCTTTGCCCGTGGCCACCATGATGGACATAGGAGTAGCCAGACCCAAAGCGCAGGGACAGGCGATGATGAGTACGGCTACGGCGTTAATGATAGCGTGTGCCATGCGGGGCTCAGGACCGATCAGGGCCCACAAGATGAAGGTAATAATTGCGATCCCCACCACAGTAGGAACGAAATAGGCGGCCACCACGTCCACCAGCTTTTGGATGGGGGCCCGGCTGCGTTGGGCTTCAGCCACCATTTTGACGATCTGAGCCAGTAGGGTGTCGGTTCCCACTTTCTCAGCCTGCATCACCAGGGAGCCGGTGCCGTTTACCGTGGCCCCGATGACCTTGGCGCCGGGCTCTTTCTCCACCGGTATAGATTCCCCGGTAACCATGGACTCATCCACCGAAGTCTTGCCCTCCACGACGGTGCCGTCCACCGGGACTTTCTCTCCGGGCCGCACCCGCAAACGGTCTCCAGCTCGGACCTGTTCCAAGGGGATATCTTCTTCGGCTCCGTCCTCCCGGATGCGCCGGGCGGTTTTAGGAGCCAGGCCCAGAAGCGCCCGGATGGCAGTGCTGGTCTGACCCCGGGCCTTGAGTTCCAGTACCTGACCGAGGAGCACCAGGGTGACAATGACCGCCGCGGCTTCGAAATAAACTGCTACTTCCCCTGTTTCACTCCGGAAAGAAGGGGGGAAGATACCGGGAGACAGCTCGGCAATGACACTATAGATGTAGGCCACGGACGACGCCCAGGCCGATGAGGGTGAACATGTTGAGGCTGCGATTGATGATAGATTGCACACCCCGGACAAAGAAGGGCCAGCCTCCCCAGAGGACGACCGGGGTAGCCAGGACCAACTCCAACCATCCCCAGATTCGAGGCGAGGCCAAGCTTTCCAGAAACGTTTGTACGCCTGGAATCATGCCGCCCATAACTATGATAAGCAAGGGGACGGTGAGCAGCAATGATATCCAGAACCGCCGGCGCATGTCCACCAACTCCGGATTTTCCTCCTCTTCGGCATAGACGGTCCGGGGTTCCAGGGCCATCCCGCATTTCGGGCAGTTACCCGGTTGATCCTGCACTACTTCCGGGTGCATGGGGCAGGTCCACTCAGTGCGGGTCAAGGGCGCTTCCGGTTCTCCCGGTTCCAGGGCCATGCCGCATTTCGGGCAGCGGGGCACGGGTTCCTGTACTTCGGGATGCATGGGGCAGGTCAGGTAATCTGCTGATATTTCCTGGCCCGTTTCCAGGATTTTAGCCTCAAGTTCCATGCCAGCTTTTCCTGGTGATAATTGATGCTCTTGGCCAGCCTCAGGCAGCGATAGATAGCGTTCTGGCTGCTCTTGGAAATTATCCAGGCAGTGTTGACTGCAAAAGGTATATTCCCGGCCCTGATGGACGAGCCGATGCGGGCTGTCCGGCTGGACGACCATACCGCAGACTTTGTCTGTCAACTTATTGGAATTGTTGGTCAATGTCATTATAATGTCACCATCAAAGAAGATCTTCTTTCTGCTCTTTAGTATATGTCCCGCCCAGACCCGCCACTGCATAGAGGATCACGGGGTGAGCGATACCTTTGAGATGAGTCTCGAAGGTACGGTGCACAGCCAATAGCTCGGGAGAATGATGGAGGACAGCCTCCGATATCATCACTTCGCCTGCCTGGGCCTGGCCCTGGATGCGGTGGGTCAGGTTTACCGGCGAACCGATAATGCCGTATTTGGCCCGTTTTTGGGAGCCAATGTTGCCCACCACCACTTCTCCGGCATGGAGACCGATGCCAATGTGCAGTGGGGGGTATCCCGATTCGGCCAGATTCTCTGCCTTTACCTCGTCCTGCATCTGCAGAGCGCAGTTTAGGGCCCGCCCTACGACTGGTTCCAGGGGACCTTCCAGGGGATCGAAAAAGGCCAGGATGGCGTCTCCCAAAAAGTCCACGATAATGCCCCTATGGGCCTGAATCACTTCGATCATGCGGGCAAAATGGCGGTTGACCAGATGAATGATGGCTTCGGGACTTAAGGATTCGGCCAGAGGGGTGAAACCCCGGACATCGGAGAAGAGGATGACCACCTCCCGCTTTTCTCCGCCCATACGGCTGGCCTCGGGCCGGCTGAGCAGTTCCCGGGCAATCTCCTGATCTACGTAGCGCCCGAAGGTACTGCTGATGAAGTCCCGTTCTTGCAACCCTGCCACCATGCGGTTGAAACTGGCGGTTAACTGGCCGATTTCATCAGAGCCGGTCACGGGTAAAGGCTCGCCATACTCTCCCTGGGCCACCGACCCGGCCTTGACTGCCATGCTACGGATGGCCGTGACTACCGGCTTTAACGCCAGCCGGATGAGAATCAGGATGACGGTCAGACAGACTAAACCGCCCAGGACAGAATACAGCCGGAACCGCAAAATGGGGGCCAGGATTTGGCTGCCCTGGGCGTGTAGCATGATGGCCCAGGGGGCAGACTCAAGTTTGTAATAACCGATGACGTGTTCCGGGCTGTAACCCTCCTGCACAAGGGTGGCGTAGGGTTTCTCCTTCAAAGCCAGGAACATTTTAAGCTCCAAGGGGTCTTGGGTCTCGCCCAGACAGTGCCGGGACTGCATGGCCGGGTTGCTGTGCGCCAGATATTGGCCCTCATTGTTGACCAGACAGGCCATCTGGGTTTGCATCCAACCCTCGGTGAGAATGTCTTGCATGAGGTGGTCATAGCTCACAAGGACCTCGAGGCGGCCCAAGGGCTTGCCGGTCTGGTCCAAAATCTCCCCTTGCAGAGCGACAGTTTTGCCACCGGGAGGATAAAGATACTGGATGGAGGATAATTTTGCCGACCGATCCTGGGTGGCGGCGATTGAGCTCTCCGGCTCAACCCAGTTCACCCTGGCCTGGCTGACCCCGGGTTCGGACTGCATCTGCCGCAGGAGCCAGTGCTGAATTTCTTTCCCATGGGGGTCTTGTCCGGCCCGGGCGAAGGCTTGCATCCACAGCATGAGCCCATGGAGCCGCATGTCCACGGAATGCGCCGCCCGTTCCAGTCGCAGGACAGCGATTTCCTGCCAATCTTTGAACAGGATGTTTTGGATGAAACGGTAGCCAAAAACCCCGAAGCCGAGAAGAAAAAGGGTTACCGGCAACAGGAGCAGGAGGAGGAACCGGCGCTGCAATGTCCGGAAATTTATCATGCGGCTTTTACCCCGGCGTCAAGATACTTCCTTTTAATCTGGAATTGTTGTTTGGCCTAAAAGAGACCATCATGGTTTAAAATGCTACAATATCATTTAGTTTTAAACATAATAATCTTATGTAAACTTTTCAATGTAATCACAACTAAGAAATAAAATCGCACCTATTCGCTATTAGAAACAATTGATATGAATTATTAATATGTTCACACACATCGGGAGGAATCTTGAAAAGGCAAGCAGGGTCCTTTGCCTTGACTATTAGAGGCGGAAGGGAGAGTGTAAGCTACTCGGGGAGGGCGAGTAGGTTGTGTTCCAAAAAGGTTTCTGGACGATCTCCTCAAAAAGGTCAGTAAATCAAAAAATAAAGTAGGCTATCGAATATCACCAAAATCCTTTCCATCCGGCCGCGTGGGCAGGAAGATTCTAAAAGCCAGGAGAATTCAATGAGGCAATCAAAACCAGAGCCAAAGGCGGAGAACAAATTCTCAAGATCCCTGTTGTGATCAGAATATCAGGGCAAAATTAACGGAGTATGTAGAGTAGGTGGCATCAAAAACAAAGCTTTTTGATATCTCCCTTTCCATATTAGTATCCGCGGTCCGATATTAAGGGTTGGGAGAGATTGATTCCCTCAACTATTTGTGAGACGAATTTTTGCCGTTCCCTAAGCAGAGGTGAATCCGCAAGCGGTTTTCATCCAGATCGGCATATCAGGAAAAGTAGCACTGGAAGCCGCTGTAAGTCCATATTTCCGTGCGGGGTTTCGTGCGGGGTTTCAGTCTGAAAAAGGATTTATTAAGGGTATTTGATTCAATGGAAACCCTTGATATACTGGGATTGTAGCGCGTTATATTTGAGGTAAATAGCCTTGGGAGCAGGAGGTCGGTGGTTCAAATCCGCCCGTCCCGACCAGTAATATCTGATCCCGTTTCTCAAATCATACCAAGCTTAGCATTTTGGACCATAAATTATACTTTTAAGGGAAAAAGTATACTTGGAAGAGGCTAAATGAAGTTATCCAAAGGTTCGTCGGAAAAATTACGGTGAGGCTGCGGGAAAAGACAAAAATCAGAGACCGAGCACCCGTCTCAAGGCTTTTTCAACCTCTGGCATGCAGGTACAGCGGCCAATTACCTTATCGATTTCCCTGGGCAGGACGGTGGCCAGATGATCTGCCACGATGACGGAATCCGAGAGAATCCCCATGGCTTGGCCGTCAGGGCTATCTTTCCTGACCAGAACTCTGGTGTCTCCGGTCCGGTCAAGGTTGGAGGTGATTTGAACCACCACTCTTTGACTCAACCCGGTTTCGACGGAATCGTCTTGGACCACCAAGGCAGGCCTCTTTTTATATCTGACCATGTCAGAATAGGGAAACTTGACGAGGATCACCTCTCCTCGTTTATAGCTGATCATAGGCTTCCATGCCCGGGGCGTCCCAGTCTTCTTCCAAGGCTGCCAAGCGGGCTCGAGTTTCCTTTGCCTCTTCGGCACTCCAGTCAAGATCGGTGACCAAAAGGGGGGTGGCGGCGGCCTCGGTCAGCCTCGTTGGCTTTCCTTGTGAAGAGGCGGAATCTGGGGAGATGTCAATGTTGCTCATGGGGATTGTCCTCCAATGCTTCCATTATAAGGTCTTTTAAGGTCTTTTCAAAGGAATTTATCAATGACGGCTATCGGCGCCATGAACACCGATCCCCAGCGTTTTTGTTTTCAGGTTCAGGTAGGTAATGTTTAGAAAGGGGGGGCAAAATACGTTTGATTACCGAAAAGAAAAGTTATTGACAACCTCTTCCATAGCCGAGGGCGGAGAACAAAATCCAAAGTTCCCTTAAATGATCAGATTTTCAGGGCATAAATTGGTGGAGTAGATGGCGGAGTAGGTTGCAGCAAAAACAAGCCGTTTTAATGCCACTCTGTCCAATTTAGTATATTTAAATTACTGGCTTTTTTGTCATATTCCTGCTATCCTGGTTGCCTTGGGAGCAGGAGGCCGGCGGTTCAAATCCGCCCGTCCCGACCAGTAATATCAAAAAGATAAAATTCCTCATTAACTTTTAGAGCCGGCCAGGCCTTGCATCAGCCGCAGCCCCCCTTGGTGGCAACTTTGCGTTGCAGTTTGACTTTTTTCTCATAAACCGGGGGGGCAAACCACTTGGAGGTCGGCGACCAGCTCGCGACGGTGGCAGCGTCGGATTGGGTTATCTCCGGGCATTTTAACCATGGCTGGGTTCGGATTGATTCGGGACGGGCCGCCCGGGTTTGGTCTCCCACGGCATAACGAAAGTTATACTGCAGGTGTTCAACTCCTAAAGATTTATCAGCAGCATCGCCAAGCAGACAGGGCTCCGGAGGGAAGACCTCCAACCATTTATTTATCCCGCCTTCAATGATATAGAGATTCATGACGCCGCTGGCCTTCAGTGCCTTCCAGACCTGAGTAGAGGCCTCCTCGCCATTGGAAACCAGAAAAAAGACCATGTTTCCCGGAGCCGACACCAGCCGATTCACCGTGGCCGGGTTGAAAACTTCCTCCAGATCGAGCCGCTGGGCGCCGGCGATATGGAAGAGATTATAATCCGCTTCGGAACGCACATCCAGGATGCGCAAGGCGAGGGAGGCATTTTTCTTCAACTCCAGCACTTCGCCGGGATGAACATAGACCTCTCGATCGGTCCAGGTTTTTGGACCAGTTGCTCTGGAGGCGATTCCACTTATCCAGGGGCGTGGGTTGTCCCAGCACCAGTACGAGGCCGCTGACCGCGACCAGGGAGGCCGCGGCCAACATTTTAGAGCGGTTTTGCGGCAGCCAGGAGATTTCTCGCTTGGGCTCGCCAAAATAGGCTTCGGCGATTTCGGCGAAATAAAACATGACCAGGGCCATGAGCACCACGAGCAAAACCACGACTCCGGCCGGAATTCCCAGCCAGTCGATAGAGCGTCAGGCGGCCATAGTCGGAAGAGTAAAAGAAATTCTCGAAAGATCCGACGCTCTCCCCAAAAGCCCAGACGCCGAACAAGCCGCCCAGCACAAAGAAGATGCCGTCCAGCTTGAGGGTGGCAGCAGCCACCAGGGAAGTGCCCGGGCAGAAGCCGCCGATGATGAAGCCCACGCCCATGATCAGGCCGCCGACGATTTCCGGCCACAGATAAGTGGGATTCACCCAGATCCGGTCATAATTGAGCAGGCCCAGGCTGCTGGACAGGAAGATGAGCACGCAGGCCACGATAATGCCGGTGAACATCACCTTGAGCACGGTCATTTCTTTGAAATAGAACTGGGCCGCAAGTTTACGGGAATCGCCAAAACCGGACATTTCCAGGACGGCGCCAAATCCCAGGCCCAGGAAAAGAAAAACCAAGAAATATATCAAACTGCCAGGTGGTAGTAAATTGCTATAAGGAGCCATTGGATCCCTCCGTTGAGAGCGGCTGGGGCGCTCGCACCGAACCCTCGTGCTTAATTCCACACTCGCCGCAGAAAATAGGCCAACCCGTAGGCGCCGCCAAAGACGGCGAACATGAAGGCCCAACTGCCGGCGGCCAGGACGGCGCCGCCGCTCAAGGCCTGCCCGGAGGTACAGCCCCGGGCCAGGCGGGCGCCATAGGCCATGATGAGCCCGCCGATAAAAGCCAGCACCAGGCGGGTGCCATTGCTGATGTGCGGGCCTTTGCGAATTTCCACCTTGAAACGGCCATTCAACCAGCCGGATAAAGCGCCGCCCAGGATCGCGCCCAAGAACAGGAAGACGGTGGAATTGTTCAGGGCGTTGCGGCTGCCGCCGCCCATTTCAGCCATGTAGCCGACCCGGTCCACGTGGGCCGGAACAAAAAGATCCAACACCGCCACCTGCACCCGGTTCAACCCGGCCGAGGCTCCCAGGCCGCCGCCGGTGATGAAGTAGGTCAAAAACAGGACGACTCCCAGCAGGGCGCCCCCCACGTAGGGGTTCAGATAAGGACGAGCCAGTACCGTTCATACTCTTTCTCCTTCAGGAATATCAGCCACTTCCACTTCTTCGTAGCCGTCGATCATGCCCTGCACATGGGCCAGGACCGTGTGTCCGGTGGTGGCCAGATAGACATGCATGACCAGAAAACTGATGAACATCCAGGAGCCCAGGTTGTGCAGGGGGGCAATGAGGCGCAAGCCACCCACCGCCGCGGCGAAGGACGGATACGTGCCCACCAGCCAGATCATGGCCCCGGTGATAATTTGCAGCGGGAAAAGGACATTCAATAACATAAGATAGGTGATCTGCTGCAAGACATTAAGCTTGCGATCGGCAGAACGCCGGAAGGGCGCCGGCAGGCCTTTGAAAATATCACGTAAATAATATTTTGTCTGCCGGGTTAACTCCTCGGTCAAACCGTCACGGTCGGGCAGAAACTGGCGGATGGCCGCAGTGGCCAGGTGATAAAACAGGGCCAGGAAGGCATTGAGCATCAACACCACCGCAAAGAAGTTATGGATCGAGACGGCCCGGGCCGCGCCAAACAGATTGATCCGGCCGGGGTAATGGATCTGGAGGCCGGTGAGAATCAGGCCGATGACGCTCAAGGCCATGACCCAATGCCAGAGCCGCTCATAGGCCGTAAAGATATACTCCCGGCGGGTGGGGTGAGGCTGCGGGGGATGGCGGCGTCGGTTTACCAGGCGATAACCGCCATGCACGGTCACCGCCTAAGACCACGCCAAGCAACATGAGCAGCCCCAAGCGGTCGGACCAGTTTTTGCTTGTAACGCCGAAAATATGAAGGTTTTCCTGGACCTCGGGTGCTGCTTGCCAGACCACGGCGCCGTTGGCGGCCGTTTCAATACGCCCGGCAACGACGCCGCCATCCTCCCAGGGGGGAACCTGGCCGCCCGGAGCCCAGGAAGCCAGCAGGACGTTATCTTTCAGCCGGGAATTGGGCCCATGACAGGCGGCGCAATCTGACAAGGCCTGAGCTGCGTCCGGTGACCCCGTGACCGATGGGGTGAAGCTGCACCTCCGCCCGGATAGTGGGATTTTTGACGCCGGCGGCCAGCAGGAACTGTTCCACCACCTGGCGCTTTGACGCCGTATCCAATTTGAGTTCAGACCATGCCAGTTTGCCGTCGTGGTTCTGATCCAGGGCGGCCAGGAGTTCAGGCCGGAACTTGCCGTTTTTGATCAGGGCCTGCTGCAGGATTTCCCGGGAGATGGGCTCCTGGCTGTCGCCCGAGCTCCAATACCAGCGGCTCACCAGGTTGACCGGCGTCAGGCGGACGGTGGTCCCGGATTTGCCGGATACCTTTAACGGCAGCAGCGGCGGCACCGATCCTTCAGTGTAAGCGGTATTCAGATTGGCGGGTTCACCATTAAATCCCCGGTAGGTCACCAAAGGCGCGCCTGATTCATCCAGGAGAGTGGCATCCACCATCTGCTCGGCCGGGGCCAACTGTTTGGGAATATGACAGGACTGGCAGGCCACCGCTTCGAAATGACGGGCCGGGTAGGGGAGGAAGTCATGCCCCTGGTTCGGATCGTGGCAGGTCTGGCAGTTGGCGGTGAGGAGCCGATGATCAGGCTTCTGCACATACTCGCTCAGCTTTTCCCGTCGGGGTTCGCCCCGCAGTAAGGCCGCCGGTTTGGTTTGACTGCTCAGGCGCTGAGGATTATTGGGAGCATAATGACAGTCGGTGCACTGCAGCACTTTGCGGGCGTGCACATCCCAGGGGAAATGGAGGTTTTGTCTGCCGGCGAGATTGATGAGAGCCTCGGAGACATCTTGGCCGGAAAAAATCGAACCTTCGGTGCGAGTCAACTGGTGGTGTTCGGAGCTCTGGCGGCCCAAGGGGTAAGCGGCAGTGCGATAATCTTTGGGTATCGCCACCGGGCCATCCGGAGGGGTGGTCAAGCCGTGACACGTACCGCAATTGGTGGCGGCGGGTCTGGAAATTCGGAGCCACTGGCGTTTCAGCATCCCATCCGGCTCGAAGGCCTCGGCAGTCCACGTTACTTTGCCGCACTCATACGGTTTGTCGCACTCAAAATGACAGGCCAGGCAACTGATGTTTCTTTGTTCATGCGCCGGGATGGTGTGCCCGGCGATAAAAGCCGTGTCATGGCATTGGCCGCAGGTTTTATCCTGGTCGGGCTCTATCCCGGCCTGCCGGATTATTTTGCCCTGGGCATCCAAGAGCTGGAAGGACGGATGTATGGGGTTGGGCGGCGGCACGGCAGGGCTGAGCGTCACAGCCCCGAGGACCAGAATTACGGTTAAGATCAGACAAGGCATGGTGCGACTCATCTGCATCATAACTGTCCTCCTTTTTTCATGGGATCCATCCCATACCCCAAAGTCTGCCAGTTGAGGCGGGAGTTGGGGCCATGACATTCGTTACAGGTCAGGGCCTGGCCTTTGGGGACCACGCCATGCGTCAGCGGCCAATACATGCGGGTTTCCGTAAACCCGTACTTGCCGCTATAATTCAACCCGACCAGACGAGCGCCCATGTCCAGGGACTTGTTCCAGTTAAATTCATGCCAATACCCTCCAGGTCCGGAAGTTACCGCCGGTAAAAGGTAGTCATTCATTCGGTCGTAAGGTTGTTTGGCCCTATGGACTTTGAACGGCCAGATCTGAGCCGTGGGATCATCCCGGCCGCCCAGGGGCCGATTGATATCGGTGGGACCGCTGGGATTCGTCTTGTCGCCCACCAAGTAACGGTCTACCGTGAGATTGAACCAGTGATATTCGGGAATGACATTGTTGTCATAAGTAAATTCCCCCTTAATCTTTAGATAATGATGGGGGTCTTCGGGGCGGGTGCTATCCCCGGCCTTGCTCCAATCCCATTCCATTTTGGTGGGGACGTTGCGGGCGAAGAAGGGAATGTGGCAGGTGACGCAGGCCACCCGGGTCAGGTGTTGGTTCAAACGTTCATCCTGATGCGGTTGGCTATGACAATCGGTACAACCGATGCCGTTGGCATGCTCGGTGCTGACGGAAAAGGCGCGTCCGGGGATTTGATGGTTCTCGGTGCGGTGGCAGTCGATACAGAGAAAACCGGCCTTGCCCATATGCACATCCACTTCCGGGGAGGGGTTATCCAGGGAGGTATCCAGGTCGCCATGCTTAACGGCCTCGCCGCCACCCCCAAAGTTATGGCAGGTGCCACAATTTTCCCGTTTGGGATAGCCGACGCTCTTGGCAACCGCTAACAGGTCCACGTTTTTTTCGGGGAGGCCGGAGGGGCCTTTGACATACGAACCGCTCCAATCGTGGCAGACCAGACAGTCGATATTGTCCTTCTTGGCAAAGTCAAAGTCGGCCTGTATCCCAGCCATAGCCGGCATGGCACTTGGTGCAGGAGGACCAGTTGCCCACGATATTGAGACAAAAATTATTGAGCAAATTGCGCTTGCCGATTCGTACGGGTTCGGGCCGGCCCGGAATTTTTTCCTCGGGTCCGACCCACTGCCAGTGGGCCGTCTTCATAAAATCCGTGGCTGCCTGGGGATGACATTCCAGACAGGCTCGCGTGACCTCTTGGGGACTAGTGAATGGTTTGGAGAAATACGCGGCATGGTCCAGGTGGACCCGCGTTTTTTTGGTAAATTCCGGCTCCGGGGCCTGCCGCCGGGCTCCGGCCTGCTTCTCATAGATGAGATACCCCCCCAGGGACAACAGCACCAGAATGAGGGCGAAAACCCACAGTTGTTTCAGTTTTTTCATGGTTCACATCCCGATAGGCGCACGTTGCGGAAATTATGTGACGCTAGACTGCAACGGCTGATCCGTTCACTACCTTTTTAATCTGGGTTCCTTGTATCAAGGCGTTGATCACCATCTGGAAGGCTTCTGCCAATTCCCGGGATTGTGGCGCTGACAGATGAGATAACAGCTTTTGCTCGCACCCAACCAGAAGCTCATGCGCGGTTTGCCATTTCGTCGCGCCCGGCAGTGGTCAACGCCAAGAATTGCCGGCGTCGGTCCTTGTCCGTGGTTCGGCGCTCAAGTAAACCGTCGCGCACCAACGAATCGACTATGCGGCTGGCTCGGGAGGGGGAAAGCCCCATGACCTTGGCGACTTGGTGAACAGTTAAATCACCGGTCTCCGGCATGGCCAACAAGCAGGTAAATTGGGATGGGGTGAGGGATAGCTTATGACACATTTCCCCTTCTTGTCGCTGGCAGCAGTCCCGCAGGGTGCGCACCAACCCAATCAAGGGGGGGATGGTATGGTTTTCCGGAGGGCCCTGCATTTTATATGCTCCTGTCAATTAATGCTAATAGCATATATATCGCTTGAGCGATTAGCTGTCAAGAGGATTCTTGAAATAAATTGACTTCTGCGAGGGCTGTCACGGTCTGTCAAGGGACGGTCAAAAAACTCTCCTTGTTGCTTTTCTGGAGGAATGCCTTAGGAGTTCTGTGGCATGATACAATATTTTAAATAATATAAGACAGTTACTATTCTCAAGCAAGATTCCAAAATTTTTGGGCTTAGCCGCAATAAATTCCTTGACAATAAAAACTATACCTGGGTAAGGTATTTATTAATTAGTCCTTAGCTAATTGAAGTAATTATCCTATATATAACCGGTTGAGAACGTCAGGCATCAGCCTGGTTATATTAATTCAATATTTATAGGAGGTATGGGTATGCAAAGAAGATGGGTTAATTGGTTAATGGTCGGCAGCCCTGGTGTTGCTGACGCCGGCGATGGCGCTGGCAACGAACGGGGTAAACTTGATCGGGATCGGGCCAATCTCCCGGTCCATGGGCGGCGTGGGGATCGCCCAGCCCCAGGATGCCGTCGGGGCGGTGTTTTCCAACCCCGCGGCCATGTGTTTCAGTGCTTTCTGCCCCAGTTCCGAAGTAGAATTCGGCGGGACCATGTTTATGCCCACCGTCAAAGGAAGTATTACCGCCGGGAAGCCAGACCTTCACGCGCCAAAAGCGAGGGCAGGGTCTATCCTATCCCGGCTATGGCTGTCTCCTTTAATTTCCCGGAGTTGCCGAAATGGCGGTTTGGCGTGGGGGCCTACGGGATTTCCGGTCTGGGGGTGAATTACAAGGGCACCTCCCTGGACCAACAGAATTTTTTTGGGCCTGCCCCCTTGGCCGCGGGAACGTATAGTGATCTGATGATCATGAAATTTGCGCCCACGGCGGCGTATCAAGTGAACTGACTGGCTGTCCTTGGGAGCGGCCTTCAATGTAGATTATTCCACCCTGGACCTGGGGGGCGGGAACGGCGCCAACTATGGCTGGGGGGCGCAGTTGGGGGTCATTGTTAAACCACATGAGCAGGTCTCGTTGGGATTGACGTACATTACGCCGCAGGTCGTTAATTATCGAAACGTGCTGGATTTCGACGGCAACCGCACCCTGGATAATCTGAAGTTAGAATCGCCGCATACCCTTGGTTTTGGTGTTGCCTATGAACCGTTATACAGAAAATTATTATTTGAGGTCGACGTCAAGTGGCTCAATTGGAGCGGAGCCCAGGGCTACGGAGATTTTGGCTGGAAAGATCAGATCGTGGTGGGGGTTGGCGCCCAATATCGGCCGATGCCAAAGATGGCTTTGAGGATGGGTTACAACTACGGCAATAACCCCTTAAAAGGAGAAAATTTCAACGGCAATTTTGGACAGGTCACTAGCGTCCAGGGAAAAGCTATCCCCTCATATTACTATCAAACGTTTCGGATCATCGGTTTTCCGGCGATTACGGAGCATCATCTCACCTTCGGGGCCAGCTATGATGTCACTGACCGGTTCACTATTCTCGCCGGCTACGTCCATTCCTTCAGAAACACGGTTTCCTCAAACGGCACCAACTTCGTTGGTCAGCCGACGACTATCTCATCTGCTTTGTACGAAAACTCCATTGATTTCGGCCTGACCTGGAGGTTCTAAATTAACGGTGAGGCACCTCTGGCCTAAATGTACAAATCGCTTCGGAAGAGCCGCAAAGAATAGGTCAAGGACGAACTGGAGGTGGCGATGTATTTCCCGGATGATGTAAAGGAAGAGATGCAACGGAACATCATCTTGCGCCTGAAAAAGATCGAAGGCCAGATGCGAGGCCTGCAGCATATGATCGGCGACGGCAAACCCTGTGAACAGATCCTCGTTCAGGTGCGGGCCGCGCAGTCAGCCTTAAAATCAGTGAGTAATCTGATGTTAAAAAGTTATCTGGTGAAATGTTTTAGCGACATCGGGGAAGAACCGACTCCCGAGGAGGTCTGGGCCAAGTTAGACGAGACTCTCGGCGTGTTGACCAAGTTTATCGGCGGCTAACCAATCCAGGGCCGATAAGGTTCACCACAGAGTATTTTTATTTAACCTCAGCAAGTGAACTACTCATTAACCTAAATTACAGGAGAATAACCATGGCAGAACAACAGAAAGACAAGGCAGCCTTTATCTGCTCCCGGGACACCCTTGATGGGGCCTATCCGCCGCTCATTCTGGCCATCAATTGCGCCCGCCAAGGCATGGAGGCCAAGGTTTTTTACACTTTTATGGGTATGAACCTGGCGAAAAAGGGTGGGTATGAAAAGTCCAAGTTCGTTCCCACCGGCCCTATGGGCGCCATTCCCGGCATGTCATACCTGGCCACCAGCATGATGAAAAAGAAAATGGACAAAGCCCAAATTCCCTCCTTAGATGAGTTGCTTGAAATGGCTCAGATAGAGGGCGTCGAGCTCATTGTCTGCCGGATGACTCTGGATATGATGGAGATTAGACGAAAGTGAGTTGATCGAAGGCAGCATAGTCTGGCCGGCCGCCGCAGTTCATTGAGTATGCCAAGGATTGCAAGATCTGCATGTTTATGTAACGTCGCGCCTCGCGGATACAATAGTTAGATCCGCCTCCGGTGTCAGAGGACCCTGCAGGAGATTGGTGCAAACCAGATCTGAACCAGGAGCCAGATGCCGCAAGATCAAGGAAATCAAAGGCTTTTGCGGAGGCGAACATTTGTTCGCCTCCGAATAAGCCTGCAGATTGACGCCGATAGTGTGAAAAATAGCCGTGAACCTGGACGAGACGCAGGAATTAGATGGCCGCCTCCAGCGTCAGAGGACCCTGCAGGAGAATGGTGCATCCAGGTGGAACCAGGAGCCAGATGCCGGAGGTTGCACCTTGTGGCATACTGCAAGCGACACGGCGACGGTGGGGAGCTTTTTTGTGGAAACGGCTTCAAGTATCATCTGCGAACGATGTTTAAGCGATGATTGGCCGGTGCAATAGGGGCCGGGATGTTTTAGGCTTCATTTTTCTTGTGGTGAAAATTATTCGAGGGTAATGGTTTATGAGAAAATTTATAGCCGTCTTGTTGATGGGCGTTATTGTTACAACCTGTGGTTGTTTAGACCAGCTAACCCAAAGTAATAGAGAGGCTGATAAAAAACCAGATATTCCTTGTTCCTGCACTTCACGGGGTGGACAAAAACCGGCTGGACCGGTGGACAGCAAAGTAACGCCGACTGTCCAAGCAAAGTAACATTGACCTGGACAGAGTAGACAATCGGGATCAAGCAAATCTGTGATGAACTCATGGTCGCGTTCAAGGATGTTCAGGACCCATCAACCTTTCACTTTAGACACCTCCAGAACATCCCTCTTCCTAAGTTTTTATGACATCTGCCCCAGGCGTTCTTCCATTTATTAGCCGCTTTCGGTATGCTCCCCTTACCATCTGATCAACCCGAACTTGGCCTCTGGGGAGTTTTTCAGGGGTGGCTCGCATCTCGGGCCAAGGCGTCGGGAGTTGGCCTTAACCGTAATTCCATCCTCAAACCAAACCATGATTAATAAAAGGTAAAACACCAAAAAAGGAGCAGTGGGAAAAAAGTGGGAAATGAGCGGGAAAAATGATTTTATTTGCTAAAAATAATAATAGTTACAATAATATAGACGACAGAGAAAATAATTCAATTTTCCCACTTCAGGCCCGGAAGTGGTCCAGGATGACTCCGACCAAAACTTTGTTGGCCACCGCCACCCGCCTGCCAAATAAGCGCGAAAAATGCGCGAAAATAGCGCGAAAAAACGTGCCTTCTAATAATATTAATGTGCAATATCAGCAAGATATAGTGTGTAAAAAAATATTCCGCGCCAACGCCAAACTCTCATTCAGAGGTCATCCCGGAAGTGGGAAAAAAGTGGGAAACTCGCGGGAAAAATGATTCTATAGGCGAAAAAGACCAATGAAAACCAGCGGCGATGGCCATGATGCCGGGAGCAGTGACCAGAGCGGGAATGGCCAGGGGGAAGTGGGCCAGGGCCAGGACAATGACGGCGGCAATAATGGCGGCCCACCCGGCCGAGGCCGGGCCCGTCATGAGATTCCCAATCTCATCCATAAACAGGCCTTCGACCCTGGCCGGTTAAGCGCCACAACATACTGCCCCACTATCCATCTTAGGCGTTGCTGAATCTTTATAATTCTCAAACACCTTGAGACCCTTGACATTATTTGGGATAGATTGGATAATGTGTCCTCTGCCGTCGGCCTGCAGATGATCCGCCTCCCTGGCCTTGCCGGAGGAGGCGGCATGGCTCCCCTGATAGAAGTTCCTAGAACGATGATTATCATAATTCCCTGCCACAAGGGAATTTTTATTATTAAACCAATGCTGGTTGAGGTTGACTGTTATTAAAAAGATAGATTTAATAATTTCAAAATGATTAAGTACAGAGAATATTTCAATACGGTCCAGATACTATGAAAACATGGCTTATTACCGGTGGAGCCGGGTTTATCGGTTCTAATTTTGTCCTGCAGCAGCGGCATGATAATGCTGCCCGCATTATTAACCTTGATAAACTAACCTATGCTGGGAACTTGAATAATCTAGTCGATCTGCAGCACCATACCGACCACATTTTTAAGTACGGTGATATCGGCGATCGCGCCCTGGTTAACAGTCTCTTAGCTCAGTTCCGACCCGAAGCCGTGATCCACTTTGCCGCGGAATCTCATGTAGATCGCTCCATTCACAGTCCCGAGACTTTTATCGAGACAAATGTCGTGGGGACCTTCCGCCTGTTGGAGGAGGTCCGGCATTATTGGGAAGGTCTGCCTCAAAAGGAAAGGGAAGCTTTTCGTTTTCTCCAGATATCTACTGATGAGGTCTATGGTTCCCTGGGCCCCGATGCTCCTGCCTTCACTGAGACCACGCCGTACGCACCAAACAGCCCTTATTCGGCCTCCAAGGCAGCCAGCGATCATTTGGTTCGAGCTTACCATGAGACGTACGGCCTGCCAGTATTGATAACCAATTGCTCCAATAACTATGGTCCGTTTCAATTTCCAGAAAAATTTATCCCCTTGATGATCTTGAATGCCCTCAAGGGCAAGGCTTTGCCCATTTATGGTGACGGCCAAAATGTGCGCGACTGGTTATATGTCACCGATCATTGTGAGGCAGTGCGGTTAGTGCTGGAAAGGGGCAGAATTGGTGAATCCTATAACATCGGCGGTCAATGTGAAAAGACCAATCTGCAAGTGGTTGCTCACGTGTGTGACCTATTAGACGAATTATTCCCCGATTCTGAGTTCGCCCCGCACTCATCTTTAGTCGCCTTTGTGCCTGACCGACCTGGGCATGACCGCCGCTATGCCATGGACATTCACAAGATCAAGCAAGAGTTGGGCTGGACCCCGCAGGAATCGTTTCAAAGCGGCTTAGCCCGGACGGTTCGTTGGTATCTGGATAATCCTCAGTGGGTGGAATCTGTCACCAGTGGCGCCTACCGACAATGGTTGCAACAACAGTATGGCGTCATTTCCTGATGTTATAAGCCGAAGGGAGTTTCCGGGAACATGAAAATTATTCCAGTTGACCTGCCAGAAATTGTGCTTCTCGAACCACGAATTTTTGAGGATCGACGAGGGTATTTTCTTGAGACCTACCAGGCTCAAAGGTACTCGGACCATGGCATCGACGCTGACTTTGTGCAGGATAACCTGTCGTTTTCACGCCGAGGAGTGGTGCGGGGGTTGCACTATCAGCTGCAGAAACCGCAAGGGAAGTTGGTCATGGTGCTCCAGGGTGAAGTTATTGACCTGGTGGTGGATATTCGTCTGGGTTCCCCGAACTTCGGCAAGTGGTCGAAAAATACGCTTTCTGCCGATAATCATCACCAGCTTTATGTCCCCCCGGGTTTTGCGCATGGTTTTGCGGTCACCAGTGAAACGGCCACTGTCCTTTATAAAGTTACGGATTACTATAATCCGGGGGATGAATACGGTATTATTTGGAATGATAAGAACCTTGGCCTGGATTGGCCTTTGACCGAAGCCATCTTGTCGGACAAAGACGAGAAATTTCCGCCGCTCAAAGATGTCCCGGAGGCCCTGTTGCCCCAAATAACAACCTTGCCGTAACCCGGATTAGCGGTATCCCCTGGCGACCAAATAGCGGTGGCAGAGGCTTTCCAGTCTGTACCACAAATAATCTTTCCTTGCGCTTAATGCAACAGCATTGCGGATTAGGGTGAGGGGGGGGATTAATAGCACTTTGATTGCAACGTGGTATTAACATGAAAATAGTATTAATCGGTAAAGACGGGCAACTGGGCAGTGATTGCCTGACAGGTTTTTAGTAAAACCCATGATCTGGTGGCGTTGGGTGATAAAGAGATAGATATTACTGATTCTATCCAGGTTGAGGAGACGGTGCGGCGTCTAAATCCGGAGGTCATTCTCAACTGCGCGGCTTTTACCAAGGTTGACGCCTGTGAACAAGAGCGAGACTTAGCTTACCGCATCAATGTCACCGGTCCGCGCCATCTGGCAGCCAGTCTGGCTCGTCATGGCGGCATGCTGCTGCATATCTCCACTGATTATGTTTTCAATGGGGAGAAGCCTGTCCCTGAGCCTTATCGGGAAGACGATGAAATGGCCCCGCTGTCTTATTACGGCCAAACCAAGGTTGAGGCTGAGCGTGCGGTGATCCAGGAATTGGACCGCTATATCATTGTGCGTACAGCCTGGTTGTACGGCCTTAACGGCCAAAATTTTCTGAAGACCATGCTTCGCCTGGCCCTGTGTAAACCGACGCCCCAAATCAAAGTGGTAAACGATCAGTTCGGCTCGCTTACCTGGACATATCGGCTGGCCGAACAACTTGCCAAAATACTTGCAGCGGGTGGTCGGGGCATTTATCATGCTAGCTCCTGAAGGTTATGCCACCTGGTTTGAAGTGGCCAGTTACTTTTTGAAGGAGATGGGAATCACCACTCCGATACAACCATGCACCACGGCCGACTATCCAACTCCGGCGCGCCGGCCGAAAAATTCCATTCTGGAAAATCACCAACTTAAAGCCCAAGGCATCAATCTGATGCGTCCCTGGCAAAATGATCTGGATGAGTTTATTATTAATTACCGCGCCTTTCTGATCCAGGAGGCCACCCAAGGTGAGCCGAGACGCTGACGATGATCGGCAATTAATCTCTCACAAGTGCATTGGAGTAATTCCTTATGTCACAGCGTAAGCGCATTCTAATTACCGGAGGGGCGGGCTTTATCGGCTCGCACGTGGCCGATGCCTTTCTGGCCGCGGGCTTTGAGGTGGCGGTAGTGGACAATCTCAGCACCGGGCGTCAGGAAAATGTCCCGGCCGGCGCCCAGTTCCACCCTTTTGACATTAAAAGCAGCGATACCTTTGACCTCATCTGCCGCTGGCGCCCGCACGTCTTGGTGCATCATGCCGCCCAGATGAGCGTTCGTGTTTCGGTGGATGATCCCGTGATGGATGCCCGGGAAAATATCCTGGGGTCCTTGAACCTCTTTGAAGCCGCCGCCCGAGCCAACGTAGAGAAGATCATCTTTGCTTCCACTGGCGGAGCCATGTATGGCGACCAGGCGCCTGTCCCGGCCCGGGAAGAAGACCGGGAGATGCCTGAGTGCCCATACGGTATCGCCAAGTTAGCGGTGGAACACTATCTGCACTTTTATCAGCGTGAGCATGGCATTATCCCCCTCAGGCTGCGTTACGCTAATGTTTACGGCCCCCGGCAAAACGGCCTGGGAGAGGCCGGGGTGGTGGCCATCTTCATAGAGAAATTTCTGGCCGGGGAGCAGCCGGTCATCAACGGCGATGGCCTCCAGACCAGGGACTTTGTCTATGTCGGGGATGTGGTGGCAGCCAACCTTTTGGCCCTGGAGTATCCCCGAGCCGGTATCTTTAACATCGGCACCGGGAAGGAGACCGACATCCTGACCATTTATCTGCAGCTGCAGAAAATTATCGGCTCCAGCCAAGGGCCGGTGCACGGGGCGGCCAAGCCCGGAGAGCAGCGCCGCAGCGCTTTGGATAGCTCCTTGGCCCGGAAAATGCTTGACTGGCAGCCCCAGGTATCCCTCGTCGAGGGACTGACCCGCACCATCCATGCCTTTCGGGAACGCTTCTCGGTGGGAGGTAAAAGTTAGGACGTTGGCTCTCAACCAGAGACGCTTTTCAGCCTGGACCGGACCGACGGCCTCGGATTGGAGTTTTCAAACTGGCGGTTCAATCTGCGGCGTTCCAACACCGAACCGGTTTTCCGCCTGAACGTCGAGACCCGGGCCGACTCTGTTTTGCGCCAAGATAACCAGACCGAACTCTTTAACCGTATCGATGGCTGAGGTTGGTTCGAGCAACCATGTTCAAGCAAAACCTCGCGGTAAAGTGGGAAAATTTATGTATTAGACAATTGACAAATATTTTTTTGTGGTTAACATCAAAATTAGTGTTGATAAAGCTGCTTTTCAGTGGTAACCTGCTTGTAAATGTTAATTAAATAAAAGGAGGAAATAGGATGCGCTCTAAGTTAACTATGGCCCTTGTTCTGGCGGTGGCAATTGGATTGTTGGCCGGCACCGCTTTCGCCGACAAATTGATCTGCATTACCGCTCCAGGCATGGGTGGGGAAACCACCGTCGGTCAGTGCCTGGCCAAAGGGGAAAAATTCGCGGTGGTCGATAAGACTGGCATCCCCCGGGAATTAAGCGATACCGAGGTTCAATTGCTGAAAAAAACGAATCCCAACGTCTTGAATCTGAAGGCTTTCGGCATTGAACGGATGAAAGAGGCCCCTGAAATTGCTCCTCCTACCGCACCATAATAGACTTGACAAACCTAAGATAAAAATTTGACGAGTCATAAGCAAAACAACTTCAGCCCCCAAAATGAACCCTTGGGGGCTGAAGTATTTTCGACCTTGGGCCTCCACATCTTTACTTAAGAACACTGCTGCCGTCTTACCGGGGTCTAATAAAAGTCCCGTTCTGATATTCCTCAAAGGCCAGACGCAGTTCCTCTTGCGTATTCATGACGATGGGACCATACCAGGCCACTGGTTCTTTGATGGGCCTGCCCGAGATGAGGAGAAACCTGACTGGACTAGCCTCAGTGCTGACCAAGATCTCTTCCCCATCCTCAAAGAGCACCAGGGAGCCATTGCCCACAAAGGGTTCCTTGTTCATATCAAAGTAATTGCTGCCGGCCACCTCATAAGTAAAAAAAGTCTTTTCCTGGCAAAAGAAGCCTTTCCCCTCGATAACATAGGCAAATACCGTATGTCCCTTTTGAGTCGGATGCCGGTAGCTGGTCTGGGCCGGGATGCTGACATCCAGATACTGGGGATCAATAACCACATCCTGCACCGGTCCCTGGACCTCTCCAAACCTGCCGCAGATAATTTTGAGGGTGATTCCGTTGTCCAGGCTGACTGTCGGTATGTCCTCGGCTTTGAGGCCCCGGTACCGAGGTGTCATCATCTTGTGGTTCCTGGGCAAATTGGCCCAGAGTTGAAATCCCGACAACCGCCCGTCCGGGTCCCCATGGGGCATTTCCTGGTGAATGATACCGCTGCCGGCCGTCATCCACTGCACCTCTCCCGCCGCGATGACCCCTTTATTGCCCATGCTGTCTCCATGTTCCACCTCTCCCTTCAGAACATAGGTGATCGTCTCGATTCCCCGGTGCGGATGCCAGGGGAAACCTTTGAGATAATCCTCCGGGCGCTCGCCCCGAAAATCATCCAGGAGCAGAAATGGATCAAACAGGGGAACTTCACTGAAGCCAAAGACTCGTTTGAGATGCACGCCCGCACCCTCGATTACCGGCTTACTTTTCAAAACTTTGCGAATCTTTCTCGTCGTCGCCATCGGTCAATCTCCTTTTTGCGGCAATCTGCCACGAAAACATTATCCTTCTGATACCATTCTCAAATGACGGTTTCCCTCTCAATAATAACGATACAATAGTTTGTTAGCGTCACTCCCAGAAACCCTGGCCGATTTGACGTTCTAACAAAGGAGGGGCTTTGACCCGCAGTTTGGTGGCTAGATAGACTAATTGCTACAAGTATATCTGAGTATGCTGTTGGTTGACATCCATCGAAATTAGAGTGTCGTTGAGCGCGTCAAAGGCCCGGAAAACGTTCATACCGCAATCGGCCGTGTATTTAACAAAGGCGTCCACCACGTCATCGGCGTAGTGGCGGTAACCTACCAGGTTCTGGCCTCGCAGCAGCATGCTCAGAGGAGTTTTTTTGATATATTTTTTCATGGCCCGCAGACGTTCCCAGGGATCTTCACCCAGGAAACGGTGGGCGACGTCAAAAGTGGCGCCTCCCCACACCTCAATGGCGAAGAAACCGATGTCATCCATCCGTTCGGCCGGGTGCAGCATGTCCTCGGTGCGCATCCGGGTGGCCAGGGAGGATTGATGCCCGTCACGCAGAGTGGTGTCGGTGAAATGTAGGGGATTTTTTCCTGCCATCGTATTTATCCTCAAACATCAAAACTAATTGTACTTCTTCAATTCACGTTTTATTGTCAAGGGAAAAGAATACCTTTCCCCATCAACCCTAACCTGCCCTCACCCGGGAAGCCATTCTCGACCTCCGATATCAGATCTATCTCCTGTGCCTATTGATGCAAAAGACGACTTGACGGGCCATTAGCTCCCACAGTGGCGCCTGTCAGTAGAATTTCAAGTAACCCGAAAAATAACCGATAAAAAAATAGAGAAGGTGTTTCCTTGGATTTCCTAAACGGGGGATAGATATTGCCAATTGCCCCGTCCTGCTCGCGTTCCTCGGCAGGAAAAACAGGACTTAGACAGCTATGGGTAAAAAATATCAAATTATGGTGGCTGACGACGAATCTTCGGTCCGGGGGATCTTGAGAGACCTGATCCTGGCCCTGGGAGATGAGTACGTCGTTTATTCTGCCGCCGACAGTTTTGAAGCTCTCCATATGCTGCAAAGCCTGCCTTTGGATCTGGCCCTGATTGACATCTTTATGCCAGGATTAAATGGTTTTGATTTACTCAAAGAAACTCGGGGTAAATATCCCGATGTGATGATGGTGGTCATCACAGGGCAGCCATCTTATAAAATGGTCCTCGAAGCCCTTCGCCTGGGGGCCACAGATTTTCTCGCTAAACCCATTTCACTGGCTGAGCTGCGAAAGATTTTGGCTAAATTAAAGGAAGGAAAAAAACGCCCGGAAAATCAGCCGGCCCAAACGGGTCAGAGCCTCGAGTCAACTTTAGAGGTCCGGACTCAAGAGACGCACGATAAAATCCAGGGGCAGCATTTTCTCCATTCCCTCAGCGAAAAATTAGGGGCCATACGGAGTGCCAGAGAATTGTATCCTTTTTTAACCAATTTGGCCTTGACTATCACTGGCGGGTCTCAATCAGCGTTCTTCCTCTATGACCAGGGACTGGGCCGATTGCAACTGGTTTCCCAAACTGACAAGGAACCTGGGGTGGAATTGGATCTGCCCACAACATATCAAACTATGCTAGGAGATCAATTTCTTTCTCTGTCCCCTGCCGGTCCGCAGTCGCAACACCCATTACTGCCAAATTGCCTCAGCCTGCCCCTCAATCTGAGAGGTGAACTTTTAGGAGTGCTCCATGTCCACAGCCAGCCAGGTCAGAACTTTGAACCCGAGGTTATCAACCGTCTGCAAATCTTGGTCGATCGGTCCCTTCTGACCCTGGAGAATTTGACCCTGCATGAAAGCGTCTTTTCAAATTTATATGATACTCTGAAAGCCTTAATCAATTCTTTGGAGGCCCGCGATCCTTATAGCCGTCACCACTCGGTGCGGGTAACCCATATCGCCGCTAATTTTGCCGAGAAATTACAGCTATCTTCTCGGCTGGTCGATTCTCTGAGACTGGCTGGAGCCTTGCATGACATCGGCAAAATCGGCATACCCGACGCCGTCCTCCTTAAACCGGACAAATTAACCCCTGAGGAGGCGGAAATTATCCGGCAGCATCCTGTTATCGGCGATAACATCGTGGCGCCCCTAAATCTGCTCCCCCGGGAAAGGGGGCTCATTTTACACCATCACGAAAGGTGGGATGGCAAAGGCTACCCCATGGGTCTGGCAGGCGAAGATATTCCTCTTCTTTCACGCATTATCGCCTTGGCGGACTCTTATGACGCCATCACCTCTGATCGGCCTTACCGGAAACGCCGAACCCATGAGGAGGCTTTGGCCGAGATTGCCGCCCATGCCGGCGCTCAATTTGACCCCGACTTGGCCAGGCAGTTTGTCGATATCATGAGCAAACCATTGACTGCCAACGAAATATGCGGCACGGACGCAGACCTGGAAACCGACCAGCAACTTTTATCCGACCAGCAATTCGACCTGCTAAAAAAGAATCTTAGTAGTAAATTACTATCCCTGAATGGCTACAAGAAAATCCCCGCTGATTTCCCACAGCTAACTGCGGCACGATCTGATATATAATTATTTTCTATGGGCTAACGCAGGGGAAAAATCTTAGTCGGCTCCCTGCCAAGGTAGCACAAAACCGAACCTGCCTAAACCTGACAAGTCTCGATAAGGATGGAGGCAAAACCGAACATGGTAACCCGGCCCGTCGGTGCTGACGAATGTGAAAGCTTGTTTCAAGAGTTAATCAAATACTACCGGCATGCTGCCGTGGGACGCCGCATCACCGGGATCGTCCATAATATTAATACCCCCTTGCAAGCCATCCTGATGCAGTCCGAATTGATGGAACGTAAACTCAAAGAAGAACAGGACAACTTTGCCCAGAACCTGCCGGCCGCTCTGCATCCTGAATGGCGGGCCTTCTTTGACTACCGCCAGAAAAAAAATCGGCAATTGCAAGAGGTCTCAGCCAATTTGCAGCAACTGGTCCACTGGCTCAAGCATCGAACCTTCCACGAAGATTATCATGGTAGCCAGGAAATCGACCTAAACAAATTGTTGCTGGAGGAGCTGGAAGGTTATCAGGCGGAGCAGTTTTATAAACACCGGGTGGCAAAACGCTTCCAGTGGCTTGACCGGCTGCCACCCGTTTCTGGATTTTACGTCGACTTTAGCCAGAGCTTCTGTAACCTCATGGACAATGCCTTGGAAGCACTGCAAGAGGTCCCAGAACCCACTTTAACCATTAGCACCAGTCTGAAATCCGGGCGCCGGGTTATCGCTGTGGGCGACAACGGACCGGGGATACCCGAGGAAATTCAAGATCAGATTTTTAGCCCTTTTTTTAGCACCAAAAGCTCCCCGGAAAAACCCCGGGCCGGGCTTGGCTTGTTTCTGGCCCGGCAACTGCTGACCCCCTATGGGGGAGAGGTCACATTTGAAAGCCACCCTGGTCAAACCTGGTTTCGGCTTGTGCTCCCTTAACTCATTCCTCCCCGATATCATGTGATATTCCAGAACCGCCATTATGCCTGTAGCATCTGGTTTCCCCCCCGTCATTCTGATCCCATCCACTTTTCCAGTTAAAAATCTTTTCCCATCTCATTGCTAGCGCCCGGGCAAGTCTCATGTTAAAAATAATAGAATTGTACCAGAGTGTTAATAGGAAAAAACTCCGAAATCGGATATAATTTTGATAAAAAATCCCACCTGCTGCCCTTGAGCAGCAAGCGGGAAACATTTCCGGCGGAAACATCGCGTTAGCTTTTGCCAAAAAGAATACTGGCACGGGAAAGGAATAATATATGGGCACGCACCTGACCTTGTCGAATATCGAACCAGAGACCCCAAATGGCTTAACTCTGGAAAGCCTGGGTCAAGACCTGGGCGAAATTCTCTTCTATTATAGCGGCAAAATTCCGATGCGGGCTACTGCTCAGGATATCTATCAGGCCATGTCCCTGACGGTGCGGAAGCGCCTGCTGCACCGGTGGATCAACACCGCCATGTTTTACACCAGACAAAATGCCAAGGTGGTCTGCTATTTTTCCGCCGAATACCTCCCAGGTCCCCATTTGGGAAATAACCTGGTTAACCTGGGCGTCTTCGAGATGGTTAAAAAAGCCTTTGAGGAGGGTGGCGGCAGTTTGGACCGCTTCCTGGACCAGGAAGAGGAGCCGGGATTGGGAAACGGCGGTTTGGGTCGGCTGGCAGCCTGCTATCTGGATTCCCTGGCGACTTTAGAAATCCCTAATATAGGATATGGGTTACGCTATGAGTTTGGGATCTTCGATCAGGAAATCCGGGATGGCTGGCAGGTGGAACGCACCGATAAATGGCTGCACTGGGACAACCCCTGGGAAATTCACCGTCCAGAAGTGGCTTTTGAGGTAAAGCTGGGCGGCTATACTGAATTCTATACCGACAGGCAAGGCCGGCCGGCCGTGCGCTGGATCCCGGAGCGAGTGGTCAAAGGAGTGGCCTATGATACGCCGGTACTGGGCTACCAGGTCAACACCTGCAACTTGCTGCGCCTGTGGTCGGCGGAGGCAGTGGAATCCTTTGATTTTCATGCCTTTAATCAGGGCGATTACTACGATGCCGTGGAAGAAAAGCTGGTTTCCGAAAACCTGACCAAGGTTCTCTATCCCAATGACGAGGGTCTGGAAGGCAAAAAACTCCGTCTGGAACAGCAATACTTCTTCTCTTCCTGCTCCCTCCAGGACATGATTCGATTGCATCTGATGATGTACAAAAATCTGGATGAATTCCACCAACTCTGGACAGTGCAGCTCAACGACACCCACCCCGCCATTTCCGTAGCTGAACTGATGCGACTGCTGGTGGACGAACACCAGATGCCCTGGGATCAGGCCTGGAATATTACCCAGCAGGTATTTTGCTACACGAATCATACCCTTATGCCGGAAGCTTTGGAAAGATGGCCGCTGCCGCTTTTTGCTAGGGTCCTGCCCCGGCAACTGGAGATCATCTTTGAGATCAACTGTCGCTTCCTGGACGATGTCCGCCTGAAATATCCCGGCGATGAGGCCAGAGTGGCGCGACTCTCGTTGATCGATGAAATGGGCGACAGATATGTCCGTATGGCCCACCTGGCCTGTGTCGGCAGCCAGGCCATCAATGGGGTGGCCGAGTTGCATACCGAATTACTGAAATCCACCATTCTGAAAGACTTCTACGAACTATGGCCGGAAAAATTTCACAACATCACCAACGGGGTGACCCCTCGTCGGTTTCTGGTCCTGAGCAACCCCCGGTTAACCGCTTTGATTAATTCCAAAATCGGCAGCGCCTGGATTAAAGATCTGCAGGAACTCCGGCGTCTTGAGGCCTTTGCCGAGGATACGGCTTTTCACCAGGCCTGGCAGGAGGTTAAACTAGCTAACAAGCGGGAGCTGGCAGCCATTATCCAGGAGCGCACCGGCCTCGGCGTCGATCCCCAGTCCATATTTGACATCCAGGTGAAACGCCTGCACGAATACAAGCGGCAGCATCTCAACGTGCTCCACATCATCACCCTTTACCTGCGCTTGAAGAAAGACCCGGGTATGGAGATCCCGCCCCGCACCTTTATTTTCGGCGGCAAGGCCGCGCCGGGCTACTTTATGGCAAAGCTCATCATCAAACTGATTACCTCGGTGGCCGAGATGATAAACCGGGACCCTGATATCAAAGATCGACTCAAAATAGTCTTTTTCCCCAATTTCAACGTCCAAAACGCCCAGAAGATTTATCCAGCCGCCGACCTTTCGGAACAAATTTCCACTGCCGGCAAGGAGGCTTCCGGAACCGGGAATATGAAGTTTGCTTTAAACGGCGCCCTGACCATCGGCACCCTGGACGGGGCCAATATTGAAATACGAGAAGAGGTGGGCCCGGAAAATTTCTTCCTGTTCGGGCATACCGTGGAAGAAGTCCAAAATCTTAAGGTCCAGGGCTACGACCCGCACTATCATTACCGGACCAATGAGCACCTCAAAGAGGTTATTGATCTGATAGGTTCCGGATTCTTCTCCCATGGCGACCGGGAGCTGTTTCGACCCCTGGTGGATTCGCTCCTCTTTTCGGACGAGTATCTGGTGCTGGCCGATTACCAGTCCTATATCGAACGGCAAGACGAGGTCGGTTTGTTGTTTAAAGATACAACCCGCTGGACTCGCATGAGCATCCTGAATATGGCCCGGATGGGTAAGTTCTCTTCAGACCGCTCCATCCGGGAATACTGCCAGAATATTTGGCGGGTCCAGCCCAGCCCCGTGGATCTGGAAGAAATAACTCTGGCCCAAATTAATTTTAAAGTCTAAACTGGCTGAGGGCCGGTGTTGTAGCCCAGTTTCTAACTATCCCGCGTTAGTTGGCTTAGACCGGGAAATTTATTGAACTACCTGAGGGACCGGTTTTAACGTAAAGATCGCCGAAAAAGCCCCAAAAGCCTTTTCACTGGGATTATTATAAGAATTAGTGCCCCAAGGAGCCCTGCTATGACGCCGGACATCAAGGATTTTCAGATCGAAAACCTGGGAGAGAGACGCATTGACACCCCCATAGTTAACGCCCGCTTTATAAACGAGGACGAGCATGTTCTCTACGAATATCAACTCAAAGACTTACAGCCCTATTTCGAGTCCGGGCGGACACCCCCGTATTTTGAGATGGCGGGACCCCGGCGAAAAATCTATTTCGACCCCTCCAAACTTAAATGCGGCATTGTCACCTGCGGCGGCCTTTGTCCAGGCATTAACGATGTCATTGAAGCCATAGTGATGGAACTTAATTATCATTACGGCGTCCGTTCTATTTTTGGCTTCCGTTACGGCTTTGAGGGATTGTCTCCCAAATATAAACATGCCCCCCTGGAGTTGACCCCGGAGGTGGTGACCAATATTTATGTCCAGGGAGGCACCATCCTGGGTTCCTCCCGGGGCAGCCAGGATGTCGGGGAGATGGTGGATACCCTGGAACGGATGAACATGGGCCTGTTTTTTGCGATTGGCGGCGATGGCACCTTGAAAGGAGCCCGGGCCATTGCCCAGGAAATTAAAAAAAGGAAATTAAAAATCGGCGTGGTGGCCATCCCTAAAACCATCGACAACGACATTTCCTTTGTGCAAAACTCCTTCGGCTTCATTACCGCGGTTTCCGAGGCCCGCACCGCGATTTACACCGCGCATATCGAAGCCCTGGGAGCCCGCAACGGCATCGGCCTGGTGAAATTGATGGGTCGGGAGTCAGGTTTTATCGCCGCCTACGCCACCCTGTCCAATGCTGATGTCAATTTATGCCTGGTCCCGGAGGTGCCTTTCACCCTGGAAGGTCTTATGACTGAAATCCATGACCGACTGGAGCGCCGCAGCCATTGTGTCTTACTGGCGGCCGAGGGCGCTGGCCAGGAATTTTTCCAGCACTCCGGCGAAACCGATCCCTCCGGCAACGTTCGTCTGGGCGATATCGGGGTGTTTTTAAAGGAGCAGATCAACGCCCATTTTAAAGAAATCGGCATGGACATCACCCTAAAATACATCGACCCGAGCTACACCATCCGCAGTGTCCGGGCCAATCCGTATGATTCTTATTTTTGCTTAAATCTGGGGCACCATGCGGCCCATGCCGGGATGTCAGGCTTCACCAACATGCTAATCGGCTATTGGAACGGCCAATTCACCCATGTCCCCATTTCCCTGGCCGTTTCCGCCCGTAAACGCATAGATCCTGGCGGCCGGTTGTGGAATGAGGTGCTGGCCAGCACCGGTCAAGCGCACCCTATGTAGACGGGGGCCTAAGCAGACACGGTTAGCACCCCTGCTGGCCAAGCCGGGTCTGGAGATTGGGGGCAAAAGGCTTGACTTCTTTTTAATATCCTTATATTATTATTATTTTAATACATATTCCGGAGTCTCTGCATGGCTGACGACTACAAGGCCACCCTCAATCTACCGAAAACTGAATTTCCCATGAAAGCCGATCTGGCCCGCCGGGAGCCTGATATCCTGAAGCGTTGGACCGACATGGACCTGTACGGCAAACTGCGCGCCCAGGGTCAAGATCGGCCCCGCTATATTTTGCACGACGGCCCTCCTTACGCCAACGGCAATATTCATCTGGGCCATGCCCTCAATAAAATCCTGAAAGACATCATTATCAAGTCTAAACAAATGAGCGGCTTCGAATGTCCCTATGTGCCGGGCTGGGACTGCCACGGCCTGCCCATCGAGCATCAGGTTGATAAGGAACTCAAGAAAAAAGGGGTGAAACTTTCCCAACTGGAAGTGCGGCAGCGTTGCCGGGAATATGCCATGAAGTTTGTCGATATTCAGCGCCAGGATTTTATGCGACTCGGGGTGCAGGGCGACTGGTTTAACCCTTATCTGACCATGTCCAATGACTATGCCGCCCAGATCATCGCCGAATACGGCAAGATATCCCTGGCCGGAGGGGTGTACCGCAGCAAAAAACCGGTGCATTGGTGCACCACCTGCCACACGGCTTTAGCCGAAGCCGAAGTGGAATACGAAGACCACCGCACGCCTTCCATTTTTGTCAAATTTCCGCTGTTGGATGATTTAAGCCAGGATTTTCCGGCCCTGGCGGGCCGGCCCGTTTTTCTGGTCATTTGGACCACCACGCCCTGGACTCTGCCCGCCAACCTGGCCATTGCCGTGAATCCGCAATTTAATTATGCCGCTCTCCAGGTCGGCCAGGAAGTCTATATTGTGGCCCAGGATCTTGCTCCCCGGATCCTGGAAATGCTGGGTTTGCCAGGAGAGGAAGTCGCGGTCATTCCGGCCGGCCGTCTGGAAGGCCGCCGGGCCCGGCACCCCTGGATTGAGCGGGAATCGCAGGTGATATTGGCGGATTATGTCACCCTGGAGGCAGGCTCCGGCCTTGTCCACATTGCCCCCGGCCACGGCCAGGAAGACTATGACAGCGGCCGCCGTTATAACCTGGAGACCTATTCGCCGGTGGACGACAATGGCCGCTTCCTTCCCGAAGTCGCCGAATTTGCCGGTCTCAAGGTCTGGGACGCCAACCCCCGCATCATTGAACTCTTAAAAGAACGGGGCGCGCTGCTGGGCGGCAAGGATATCAGCCATAGTTACCCCCATTGCTGGCGTTGCAAGAAACCAATTATTTTCCGGGCCACCGAGCAGTGGTTTATCTCCATGCCGGCCAACGACCTCCGAGTCAAAGCTCTGGAAGCCATTAATCAGGTGGAATGGATTCCCCGTTGGGGGCGGGAACGCATTTATGGCATGGTGGAAAACCGTCCCGATTGGTGCATCTCCCGGCAGCGGGCTTGGGGGGTGCCCATCGTCGCCTTCCATTGCCAGGGGTGCCAGGAAGTGCTCCTCTCCCAGGAAATCCTGGACCGCATCATTGCCCTGGTGCGGGCCGACGGGGCCGACGTCTGGTTCAGCCATAGCGCGGCGGAACTTCTGCCCCCGGGGACCAGCTGCCCGAAGTGCGGCAGCACCGAATTCAAGAAAGAGAAGGATATCCTGGATGTCTGGTTCGATTCCGGCGTCAGCTATGCCTGCGTTCTCGAACCCCGGCCGGGATTGGGCTTCCCCGCCGACCTTTATCTGGAAGGCTCGGATCAGCACCGGGGATGGTTCCACAGTTCCCTCCTGACCGCCGTCGCCACCCGCCATCGGGCTCCCTACCGCAGCGTCCTGACGCATGGTTTCGCCGTGGACGGGGAGGGGAAAAAGATGTCGAAATCCTTGGGGAATATCATCGCCCCCCAGGACGTCATCAAAAAATACGGCGCCGAAATCCTGCGGCTGTGGGTTTCCGGCGAGGATTATCGGGATGAAGTGCGTCTCTCCGATCAGATCTTAAAGCAACTCACCGAGGCTTACCGCCGCATGCGCAACACGGCGCGCTTCCTCTTGGGCAATCTTTATGACTTTGATCCTGGCCGGCATTATTTGCCACCCGGCCAACGGGAGGAATTAGACCGGCTGGCCTTGTCCTGGCTGGCCAAGCTCATCCAGCGGGTTCGGGAGGCCTATGAAAGGTTCGAGTTTCATATGGTCTACCACAGCCTGCATCAATTCTGCGCCGTGGAACTGTCGGCCCTCTATTTGGATGTTCTCAAAGACCGCCTTTATGTCTCCCGACCGGATGCGCCTGAGCGTCGCAGCGCCCAGAGCACTCTCTATGATCTGTTGCTCAGCCTGGTCAAGTTGATGGCGCCGGTTCTTTCTTTTACCGCGGAAGAGATCTGGGGCTATCTCCCCAAATCTGGAGAACCCGAAAGCGTGTTGCTCAGTGGCTTTCCGGAACCACCAGCAGGTTACCCGGACAGCGCCCTCCTGGAAAAATGGGAATTGCTGCTCAAGGTCCGGAGTGAAGTCAACCGGGCTCTGGAACAGGCCCGGCGAGAAAAACTTATCGGCAATGCCTTGGAAGCTCAGGTTACCATCGGGGTTGGAGCCGATTTACATGACCGGTTAAAAGCCCAGCAGTCCGAATTGGTAACCCTCACCATGGTTTCCCAGCTGGATATTCAGCCGGGGCCGCTGGCGGGCCTGGAAAGCCAGGAACTACCCGGACTGACCATCGTGGTCGAACGAGCCCCCGGCGATAAATGCGAGCGCTGCTGGTTTTACCTGCCCAGCGTCGGTGAAGACGAGACGCAGCCGCAACTGTGTTCCCGTTGCCGGCAGATTCTCTCCGCCTGAGCCAATATCCTAACAGGTCACCGCAACCTCGATAATTCCAAGGAAGACAGGCTTTAAAATAATTTGAAACTCGAAACTCAAAACTCGAAACTCGAAAATTCATCAGCTTATAAATTCCTCTTACTGGGAGTAGTGCTGGTCCTAGGCGTGGGGCTGGACCAATTTACCAAGTACTTGATCTCTCAAACCCTTCCCAAGTATGCTGTCATCCCGATAATTCCGGACTTCTTCAACCTGGTCCATGTTTATAACCGCGGGGCCGCCTTTGGGCTCTTATCCACCTGGTCACCGGAATTTGTCAGATATTTTTTTATTGGCACCAATCTGACCATAGTCGTTGTCCTGGGATACCTGTATTGGCGCACTGCCGAAGAATACCCGCTCTTCCTCTGGGGTTACAGTCTGCTCCTCAGCGGGGCGATGGGAAATCTCATCGATCGAGTCCGCTACGGAGAAGTGTTGGACTTTTTGGATTTTTATGTCGGACGCCACCATTGGCCGGCCTTCAATGTCGCGGACAGCCTTATCTGTGTGGGCGCCGGCTTCCTCGTCTTGGCCATGTGGCGCTCTGAAGGAGAAAAGGATGTTCCCCGTCCTGTTTAGCTATGGTCCGTTCCGGATCTTTACCTATGGTTTCTTCCTGGCCCTGGCCTTTCTTTGTGCCATGTATGTGGCCGGCCAAGAGGCCAAAAGGCGAGGCGGCCGGGCCGAGCAGATTTATGATCTGAGCTTTTATGGCATCATCGCCGCGATCATCGGCTCCCGAGTGCTGCACGTCATCTTGGAGTGGCAATATTTTCTCGCTCACCCTTTGGACATCTTTATGTTATGGAAAGGCGGCCTGGCCTTTCAAGGCGGTCTCATTTTTGGTTTACTGACCGTCATTTTCTATAGTTACCGGCATCACCTGGCCTTATGGACCACCCTGGATATCATGGCAGTGGCCATGCCTTTGGGACAATTCATTGGCCGGTTAGGCTGTTTTATGGCCGGTTGTTGCTATGGTCAGGAATGTCACCAACCCTGGGCTGTGACATTTAATCACCCTGAAACTCTGGCTCAGGCCGGAGTTTCCCTGCATCCAACTCAGCTCTACGAATCCTTCCTGTCCCTGGGAGTCTTTTTTTTCCTGTTGTGGTTTCGACACCGGCAAAGATTTCCCGGTCAAATTTTAGGGACCTATCTGCTGTTGGCCGGGGTCGTGCGGTTTGTTGTGGAGTTCTGGCGCGGTGATGAGCGGGGGCCGGTGCTTTTGTTAGGTATGCCCAGTACGCAGGTGATCGCCTTGAGCCTGGCTCTGGGCGCCGCCCTTTTTCTTCTCTGGCGCTCCCGGGCCGCTAAAGCCGCCCCGGCAGTCTGAGTCGGCCTTGCTTCTTGGAAAAGTTATTGTGTTTGAAAATCACCACGAAGCACGAGAATGCTTCCCCAACAAAACAACTATGATTATCCTCAGCCCAAAGGCTGGAGGCGCTTCGCTTGCCCTCCCTAAGGGTCTCACCCTGACCCTCTTCCCTCGAGGGGAGAGGGGGAAATAAAGCATGGAATTTTTGGCAATTGGTATAAAGGACAGAACTTTCGACAAATGGTAGATACCGTGACATCATACATAATTGCTGCCCGTCCGGGCAATTTCCACTTTGCGATGGCTTGCCCATGCACCTGAAACGTTGGTTGACCAGCCTCATTGCCCTGCCCATTCTCTTGTATGTCCTGCTCAAAGGGTCTTCCCTGAGTTTCATGCTGCTGCTGGCTTTGGTGAGCAGCGCGGCCCATTGGGAATTCCTGATGATCTGCGGACTGGGCCGAACCACCCTGGAGAAGACCTTCAGCCTGGTATTGGGGTTGCTGCTGCTCCTCAGTTTTTCCACGGCCAGACCTTATTTACCCTGCTTTTTTCTCGTCTTCGGAATGTTGGGGTATTTTCTCTTTTACCTTGTCAAATATGAACAATTTCCGGACTTACTGCCGGAGCTGGCCCTGAGCTGTTTGGGATTGTTGTATGTGCCCTTTTTGTTAGGCCACTTTTTCTGGCTCTGGCAACTGCCTCAGGGCCGGTTTTGGCTGCTCTGGTTTCTGTTGGTAATTTTTGCCGGGGATACCGGCGCGTATTACAGCGGACGCTGGTTTGGGGTAAAAAAACTCTATCCCCAGGTGAGTCCCGGCAAAACGGTGGCCGGGGCCGTGGGCGGTTTGGCCGCCAGCCTGGCCGCTGGCTTAGGCTTTGGCCTCTGGCTGCCGCTTGGCGCCGGCCTGCCGGTTCTTATCGGCCTGGCTCTTCTGGCAGCTGTGGTCGGCCAGTTCGGAGATCTCTTCGAATCCATGCTGAAACGTCGGGCTCAGGTGAAAGACGCCTCCAGCCTTTTGCCTGGCCATGGCGGCCTGTTGGACCGGCTGGACAGCCTGACCTTCACGGGGGCGATACTTTTTTACGCCAAACTCTTTATTTCTTGATAGATCAGTTTTAATTTATAAATATACCGATAAGAAGACTAGTCGGCCTAAAGCTGATCTATCCCGCTGACAGCTGAACGCCTGCTCAAAGAGGTTGCTCTTTTGAAACGATTGGCAGTATTGGGTTCCACCGGCTCCATCGGACGAAACGTCTTGGATGTAGTCCGGCAGTTTCCTGAAAGATTTCAGATTGTCGGTCTGGCCGCCGGCCGGAATCTGTCGGTGTTAGCTGAACAAATACGCGATTTCCGTCCCGCCGTGGTTTCTGTTCAAGATAGAGACCTGGCCGGGGAACTGGCTCGGATGCTGGCGTCGGACAACCAGGTCAGGATTGTCCCCGGCATTGCCGGAGCCCAAGAAGTCGCCGGGGCGACTCAGGCCGATCTGGTGGTGTCGGCGATGGTGGGAGCGGTGGGTTTGGAGCCGACGCTAACCGCTATCCGGCAGGGTATTGCCATTGCTTTGGCCAATAAAGAAACCTTGGTCACCGCCGGCGCCCTGATCATGGACGCCGCCCGGCGACATCAGGTCCCCATCATTCCCATCGACAGCGAACACAGCGCTATCTTTCAAGCCATTCAGGGCAACCAAACCAAAGATATCCGCCGTTTGTGGATCACTGCTTCGGGAGGGCCGTTTTTACGGAAGACTCGGGAGGAGTTGGCTTCGGTCACTGCGGCGGAAGCCCTCAAACACCCCAATTGGAGTATGGGGCCCAAAATAACCATTGACTCCGCCACCTTGATGAATAAAGGGCTGGAGGTTATCGAGGCCAGCGTCCTCTTTAACCTCCCTCCCCAACGCATTGAAGTGCATGTGCATCCCCAGAGTATTATTCATTCCCTGGTGGAGTACATCGACGGCTCGGTCATCGCCCAGTTAGGCATCCCCGATATGAGGGTGCCGATCAGCTACGCTCTGGCCTATCCCGAGCGACTGCCTTTAACGTTGCCCCCGCTGGACCTTTTTCAGGTGGGCCAGCTCAGTTTTGAGCCTCCTGACCTGGAACGTTTTCCTTGTCTGGGCCTGGCCTTCCAGGCCTTGGAGGCCGGGGGCGATATGCCCGCCGTCCTCAATGCGGCTAATGAAGTAGCCGTGGCAGCTTTTCTCCAGGGGGTCATTTCTTTTCCAGATATTGCGCGCCTTATTTCACAGGTGATGGCCGCTCATGCCGTCCAACCCCTTACCTCCCTGGAACAGGTACTGGCCGTGGATAGACGAGCCCGGCAGGCAGCCAGCACAATTATTTCACAGCAAAGGGAGTAAACCACTACATGGAAACTATTCTGGCCACATTGGTGGTCATCGGCGTTTTGATCTTCGTCCATGAATTGGGACATTTTTTGGTTGCTAAATTCTTTGGCGTGGGGGTGGAGGTTTTTTCTTTAGGCTTTCCACCGAAACTGCTCCACAAAAAAGTGGGAGAGACGGACTACCGCATTTCCATCATACCTTTGGGCGGGTATGTGAAAATGGTGGGAGAAAATCCCGGGGAAGAAATTCCTCCGGAACTGAAGCCCCGTTCATTCAGTCACCGCCCACTGGCGCAACGGTTCGCCATCGTCGCGGCCGGGCCTTTTTTTAATTTGATTTTCGCCGTCATCGCCCTTTCCCTGGTGTTTACTTTCTCGGGCATTCCTTACTTCAATGCCGAAATCGGGGGGGTCCAGCCAGAATCCCCCGCTGCAGAAGCTGGATTGCAAAAAGGTGATCTCGTTTTGAGTATCAATGGCCAGCCGGTGCAACGTTGGGAAGATCTCTCTAAAATCATCCGCGCCAGCGGCGAGGAACCCCTGGTTATTAAATTTCGCCGGGGGGATCAGGACAGGCAAGTTAATCTGAAACCACGCACCATGGAGACCTCCAATATCTTCGGGGAAAAAGTCTCGGCCATGCTCATCGGCGTCTCTGCTCCCGAAAAATTCGAGGTTGAAAAAATTGGTCCGTTGAGCGCCTGGTGGCATGGGTTAACTTATTCCTACCGTATCCTGGAAGTAACCGTTGTCAGCTTCGGCAAACTTATTACCCAGAAAGTGCCCTTAAATTCCCTGGGCGGACCCATTATGATCGCCCAGGTGGCCGGGAAACAGGCCGAGCAAGGGGTTTCCCACCTGGTTCACTTCATGGCCGTCCTGAGTATCAACCTGGCGCTCCTGAATATCCTGCCTATCCCTATGTTGGACGGTGGACACCTGCTTTTCTTCATGGTGGAGGCGGTGCGGGGCAAACCCATCCCCATGAAACACCGGGAAATTGCTCAGGCCATCGGCCTGACTGCCCTGCTAACCTTGATGTTTTTTGTTTTTTACCAGGATATTCTGCGTCTTATGGGATCCCAATGATTTCGTGAACCGGGTTATAGTCATTGCCAAAAGTAAAGTCTGATTCACCCCTCACCCTGACCCTCTTCCCTCGAGGGGAGAGGGAACAATAAAGGACAGAATTTTGGGCAATCGGTATGAGCGGTAGGCACCGGCACCCTATTTAAGCAGGAGAAGCCATGGCAGGCATCAATTACATCCCCGCAGAAAAGGAAAAAGACCTGACTCTGACGTGGTTTTATGATGAAATTCCCGAAGAATATCGTCAGGTTCGAAAATTCACCCAGGTTCTGGAGCAGGAATACCTGGAACTCCGGCAACTTTTGGAGGAAACTGAGGAGAAGTTACTAACCCAAAGCGCCGATGCCGAACTTCAGGTCCGCACCAAATACCTTAAAAAGAGAATCGCTGGCCTGGAGAAAAAATTCCCCTGGCTGGTCGCGGAACAATGTTTAGAATACGCCCTTTGGGGTGTGCCCCATTAACAATTGTCGGGGCGGGTCTGAGACCCGCCCCGACAGAAGATTCGACTGTTAATACGCTCCTACTCTTCCGAAGATATTAGTTCTCCCGGATACTGACCCCGACTATCCAAAAAGGCCTGCAAAATCAGCCCGGCCGCCATTTTGTCGATCACCTGTCGCCGTTTGCGCCGGCTCACGTCTGCCTCCAGCAAGACCCGCTCCGCTTGCACTGTCGTGAGTCGCTCGTCTATGGTGTGTACTGGCAGGCCCAATCGTTCCTGCAGTTCCTTGGTCCAGACCAACACCTCCTCCGCCCCTTCCCCCAACCGCCCGTCCATATGCCGGGGCAGGCCGATGACGATCTCCTGCACTTCATGCTTTCTGACCAAATCCACCACCTGGTCCAGGTCAAGCTTCCGCCCCTGCCGCTGCAACACCGTCAACCCCTGGGCCGTCCAACCCAAAGCATCACTTAGCGCCACCCCGATGCGCTTCTCTCCTAAATCAAGGCCTAATATACGGATTTGTGTCGCCATATGGTCTCCGTTTAGAATATTCTTTGGCGTTACGCTGAGGATCTTTCCATAGGTTCAGCCTGTCCCCCTGGTCCTCTCCCGGTTTCTCAGACATTTGCAATTTAATAAAAATAACAATAACTTTATATTAAATCATAACAAATTTCATTAAAAAGACTTCGCCTCATAGCAGCATAGATCAGCGATCAATCGAAGGAAGAATTATTCTGAGATGCTAAAAAAAATGATTAATCTTAGACTGATAAGTGCCAAAAGATTTGTCTGATTCACCCCTCACCCTCACCCCCTCCCCCAAACGGGAGAGGGGATTAAAATTATGATATCAAATATGATATAAAGTTATGGGTGAGCGATAGCCTTGAAGGGAGAGGGTCAGGGTGAAGAAAAGATAAATTACTTTAGGCAACTCCCATAACTTGAAAATCGAAACTTCATCGATAAGACTGAGGGTTAAATAAATCATTGCTTATGTCAAAGACTAAAGATACTGTCCTCCGGGTCTACCCCGTGAGTTTGGGCTGCGCCAAAAACCGGGTGGACACCGAAATCATGCTGGCGCTGCTGGAGGAATCGGGCTGGGAGATAACTTCCCAGCCCGAACAGGCCGACCTCCTGCTGGTGAACACCTGCGGTTTTATCGCCTCGGCCTGCCAGGAGGCCATAGACACTATCCTGGAACTGGCTGCCGTCAAGCAGGGCCGGCCCGGGACCAAATTAGTGGCCGCGGGCTGCTTGGTGCAGCGCTATCAGCAGGACCTGCCGGGCCTGTTGCCTGAGGTGGATATTTTTCTGGGTGTGAACGATTTTCCTCGCATTATCAAGATATTGGCGGCAGAATCTGGCCCCGACAGTGAGAAAGTGGTCTGTCAGGACGAGTGGCTCGAGTACCGGCGGGTCTGGCCCCGGCGGTTGACCACGCCTTTTTACAGCGCCTACCTCAAAATAGCCGAAGGCTGCAGCCACCGTTGCACCTATTGCACCATCCCCGGCATCCGGGGACCGTATCGGAGCCGCCCCGTTGAGGCGGTAGTGGCCGAAGCCGAGCAGTTGGCCGGACGCGGGGTTATTGAACTGAACCTGGTGGCCCAGGATACCACTGCCTATGGCCTGGAGCAGGGAGGGGTCTCCCGGCTGCCGGACTTGCTGACGCGTCCTGGCCGCGGTGCCGGGCCTGCAGTGGCTCCGAGTGCTCTACGGCCACCCGGCCGGGGTCACCCCGGAGCTGTTGGCCGTCATGGCGGCCCATCCCCAGATCTGCCCGTATTTTGATCTGCCGCTCCAGCATGTCAACGACCGGCTGCTCCGCCGGATGGGACGGGGCTATACCCAAAAACAGATTCGGGACACGGTGGCCAAAATTCGCCGGGTGCTGCCCCAGGCAACCCTGAGAACCTCAGTAATTGTAGGCTTTCCGGGTGAGACCCAGGATGATTTTACCGAATTGTGCCAGGTGAGTGCGGAACTGGAATTCGACCATCTGGGGGTCTTTGCCTTTCAACCAGAGGAGGGCACACCGGCAGCTCGACTCAAGGAGCAGGTGGCTGTCAAGGAGGCCAACCAAAGGGCTCGGCGGCTCAAGGCGCTGCAGGCCAAGCTAACCCGGCAAAAATTGCGTCGGCTCAAAGGCACAGTGACAGCAGTGCTGGTGGAAGGTTACAGCGAGGAGACGGAATTGCTGCTCCAGGGCCGATTGGCCAGCCAGGCCCCGGAAGTGGACGGCAAAGTTTACCTCAACGCCGGCTGGGGTGAGGTCGGTCAGATCCAACCGGTGAAAATCATTAAAACCTACACGTATGATCTTTTGGGGGAGATTGTGGGCAGCTCGACATAGGCAGGCGCATATGAGAAAAAATTGACAAGCGGCGGTTGAAAAGATATTATTTCAAAGTTGAGGTAAAGTTTGTGAAATTGCGCCAAAAAATGATCCTGAAACGTCTGGAGCCCGACCTCGAACGCATTAATCTGGCTTTGTCGGGGAACCTGGCCACCCATGTCGGGCTTATCTCCCAGGTGTGGGATCATATACTTATTTCCGGGGGCAAGCGGATCCGGCCCCTGCTGTTCTTGCTGGCCGCCCGAATGTGCGGCTGCCGGGAAGATCATCTTCCGGAAGTCGCCACCATCTTTGAATATCTGCATGCGGCCACCCTGCTGCACGATGATGTGGTGGATGCCGCCACGGTGCGTCGGGGGCATTCCTCCGCCAACACCATCTGGGGCAATCAGGCGGTAATCCTGGTGGGGGACTTTCTGTTATCCAAAGCCCTGAGCATTGCGGTGGCCACCAAGCATATCCGGGTGATGGAGGTGTTGGCCCATACCACCACCTACATGGCGGAGGGAGAGGTGCTGCAGCTGGTGAACACCGGCCGCCTCGATATGACCGAGGAGGAATATTTCGACGTCATCACCCGCAAAACCGCCAAACTCATGTCGGCGGCCTGTCAGATCGGCGCCCTCCTGGGGGGAGTGGAAGAGCGGCTGGAGCAGACCATGGAAGATTTCGGCCTCAATCTCGGCATAACCTTCCAATTGGTGGACGATATCCTGGATTTTACCGGCGATCCCAAGGAAATGGGCAAGCCGGTCTGCAATGACCTGAAAGAAGGTAAAATTACCCTGCCTTTTATTCACGCCCTGCGCCAGGGAGGGCCAGAAGAGCAGGAGCAGTTGCGGCGTTTAGTCAAAGAAAGCGACGTTGCCAAACTCGCCCGGGAACTGCTGCCCCTGCTGAAAAAATACGGCTCCATTGATTACACCCGCGGCTTGGCCCGGCAATACACCCTGGCCGCGCAAAAAAATCTGGAAGCTTTTCCTGCCTCCCCCGAGAAAACCCTCTTTTTAGAAATCACCGATTTTTTAGACAACCGCACTGCCTGAGGGCGTCGTCTTCCACGGGTTGCTACGGGCGGTCCCCCAGCCGCTTTTCCAAGGCTGCCAGACGTTCTTCCAGGGCCTTGAGTTCCGAACGACGTACGTAGGGCATCTCATCGACCATGCCTTTGGTGAATTCCTTGACCTTCTCCCAGAAAGCGCTTTGTTCTTTTTCGGCTTTTCGCCACAATTCCTCCACTGCCTGAGAGCTGTCCTGTTTATTGAGTTCACCCCGCTTGACCATCTCCTCCACCAGAGTTTCCACTTTTTCCTTGGTGTAGTCGAACAGGCCAAGACCGAAGCTAATGGTTTTCTTAAATAAATCTTCCATAGACACTCCTTTTGGTGGTAAATCGACTTAAACCTGGACCCGCAAGCCATCCTCGGCTTTAATGATTTCTCCGGAAAAGGCGCGGCGGCATGCCGCCGCCATATCCACTTCATCACCAGGGGGATAAATATGGGTTAACAGCAGCCGCGGCGCCCCGGCCTGCGCGGCCAGGCGGCCGGCTTCCAAGGGCGTCAGGTGGCCGGGAACCTTAAAGGGGTTTGATGCTTCCAGGATGAAGAGATCCGTTCCCCGGGCCAGCTCGATGAGGGTGTCGCTCCAGTCCGTATCCCCGGAATACACCAGGGCCCGGCCGCCGGACTCCAAACGGTAGGCCAGGCTGGTGGCGATGTGATTGACGGGAGCAGTCTTGATGGTCAAATCGGCCAACGTGAAGGTGTCCGGCCGGTCCCGGGCCAATTCCTGCACCTGCATCAGGCCGGTGGGAGGCTCAACCCATTCCCCCCAGACGCTTTTCAAATTCTGCTGGAATGCGCTAAACCCCTGGGCCGCCAAAAGCCAGAAAGGGAGTTGCCTGGTATATCCGAGGCTATAGCGGCTGGCGAAGAGAAAAGGAACCAGGTCGCCCACATGATCGGGGTGATGATGGCTCAGGCAGAGGACGTCGATATCATTAAAATTTAGGTCATAATTCAGCATGGCCCGGAGGGTTCCCGAGCCGATATCCAGGAGGACGAAATACTTGCCGGCCTTAACCCCCACCGCCGGCGAGCCCCGCCGCCGGGACGGCACCCCGGTTCCCGAACCGATGATAATGACTTCCACGAGAATCCTGCCGGTATCTTAGGCGCCGTCCACGTGGCCCATCTCTTTGATGTAATACCAGTCGGCCGGATCCACCAGATAGTTGCGGTAATCAGCCAGGAAGTTGTAATGCCCCCGCTCTTCATTTACCAGACTCATGAGAAAGCGCCGTTCCATGGGATCCTGGGCCTGTTTGGCCAGCTTCTGGTAGAACTCGATGCTCTTCGTTTCCATTTTCATGCCGATTTCTAAGGCCTTAAGATCATTGGCATCGCCAGTGCCCATATTCCCTTTGGCCAAGGCAGCCGAGAAGATTTTGGGGTCTACCGTGGGCGGGCTGAATTCACACAGAGTTTCCGTCCAGGTCGGGTGCTTTTGGAGAGCCTCATAAATTTCCTCAATTCGTAAGATATGGTAGACTTCTCCCCTGGCCAGATATTTGAAAATCTCCGCCGTCCCCTCGTCTTTGGCTTTCTGGGCGGCTTCCTCGTAAAATTTTTTGCCGTCTTGCTCCATTTGGATAGCCACCTGCAAATCCTTCAGAATTAGGCATTCTTTCGCCGCCATGGTCAATTCCTCTCTCTTAAGAAATCTTTTCCTAACAATGATATCCGGTTGCCGATTACCATTATTTACAATATAGTTAGTCTACGAAGGAAGCGCAATTCCTGCCAAGCGTTTTTGATGGTAAAATGACCCCCCAATATCTGCACCAGCTTTTTGCCAACGTCTTACCTCCAGATACGGCGTCCGTTCCCGGTATCCCGGCGGCCGTTCTAATACCTTTATTTTATGAGGGGCCAGAACTCATGATGGTGTTTACCCAGAGGACCTATCTGGTGAAACATCACCGGGGGCAGATCTCCTTTCCCGGTGGCGTCCACGATCCCGAAGACGACAACTTCCTGAGCACGGCCCTCAGAGAGTCTCAGGAAGAGATCGGGCTGGCCCCGGAACAGGTGGACGTCCTGGGTTTTCTAAATTCCACCCTGACCATCACTGGTTTTTTGGTGCACAGCTTTGTGGGCCTGATTCCCCATCCCTATGATTTTCGCCTCAATGACCGGGAAGTGGCACGCGTCCTTTCCTTGCCGGTGCGGGAATTGCTGCAACCCCAACGCTGGCGCACCGGTCCCCATGAGTGGCAGGGCAAGCGCACGACAGTCTACTACTGTCAAATGCCCCAAACCACCATCTGGGGAGCTACGGCTAAAATTCTGGTGGATTTTCTGGCCATCCTGGACCCTGCCTTCGAACCCGCCGCCATTCCCGAAGCGACCTTTCAGATAACACCTTAAAAAACCTACTGGAGTAAAAGCGAAACCTGGGAATCTTGCCTGCTCCGATTACCAGAGTGAGTGGACGCTTTATTTTTTCCCCGCTTCAGGTTTTTCCGCTTCCTGGCAGCAGAGGGGGTGCCCCAGACGGCAGCCTTCCTTAAAGTCGGCCAGGGCCTTTCCCGGCTGGTTCAAGTGGTAGCGGTAGAGGTTGCCCCGAAAAAAATAGGCATGGGGGAGGTCGGGGCGCAGTTTGATGGCGGCGGCGAAATCGTTCACGGCGGCTTTAAGGTTGTTCTGGCAAAAAAAGACCATCCCCCGGTGGTTAAAGACCCAGGGGTCCTTGGGGAGGAGTTTGACAGCCCGGTTGAGGTCAACCATGGCCTCATCCACCCGGCCTTCATTGGCCAGATTAACCCCCCGTTCCTTCAGGGCTTCGGCATTTTGCGGATCCATCTGCAAGACCTTCGTAAAAACCTGGATGGCTTCTTCCCGGCGGCCCAGTTCTCCCAGAATGCCGCCTTTGACCAGGAGCAGGCTGGCATCCTTGGGGTGATGCTGCAAACCTGCCTCCACTTCCGCCAAGGCCTCTTCTTTCCTTTCCAAACGAATCAGGGCTTGGGCCCGATAGCGCCGGGCCTCCACGGCCTGAGGCTGCTCCTTGAGATAGTCGCCGAAAAGTTCCACGGCTTTGCCGTAATTCTGGGCCTTGAAAGCCGCCAACCCCTGTTCCAGGAGACTTTGGTCGGCCATAGCAGCAGACATGAACCAGAGCTGTACCAAAAGCACCACACCCAACCAGCCGCCGATTCTTTTCATGAGCTTCCCCCGATATAGTCGTTGCCAGTAGTATTGTCTTATTCGCCCCTCACCCAAGCCCTCGCCCCGCAAGCGGGGCGAGGGGATGAAGGAAAAAATTTTGGCAAAAAGCATAATATAGCAATCTTATTATTACCCGAATTCAGCAATTCTCTCACTGACCACTGCTCCCTGACCCCTAAAATAAAAAAGGCCACCGGCATTATACCAGATGGCCTGTGAAAACGGTTAAAAATCTCCCGCTAACGGCTTAACTGAACCGCATGGCCCGCAGGCGGGCCACCCGCTCTTCGATGGGCGGATGGGTGCTGAACAGGCTCATTAAACCGCCGCCGGTGAGGGGGCTGACGATGAACATGTTCTCGGTGGCCGGGTTGGCCTGCATGGGGATCTGTTGATTGCCATAGGCTAATTTTTCCAGGGCGTTGGCCAGAGAGTCCGGGTTATGGCACAGGCGGGCGCCGGTCTCATCGGCAATATACTCTCGGGAGCGAGAAATGGCCATCTGGATGAGCATGGCGGCAAAGGGGGCTAGAAAAGCAAAGAGCAGAGTGGCAAAGGCGTTGCTGCCGCCTTCCTCATTATCCCGGCTACCCCCAAAAAAGGCGGAAAAACGGGCCATATCGGCTAAAACCATAATCGCGCCGCCCAAAGTGGCGGCGATGGACTGAATAAGAATATCCCGGTTGCGAACGTGACCCATTTCATGGGCCAAAACGCCCTTGAGTTCGGTGGGGGTGAGGAGGCGCAGAATACCCTGGGTGACGGCCACGGCAGCATGCTCGGGATTGCGGCCGGTGGCAAAGGCATTGGGGCTTTCTTCTGGTATAATATACACTTTAGGCATAGGCACTTCGGCCTGTCTGGCCAGATCAGCCACCATAGCGTGCAGTTCCGGAGCCTCCAGGGCGGTCACCTCCTGGGCGCCATACATTCGCAAAACAATCTTGTCCGAAAACCAGTAGCTGAAGAAGTTCATGGCCGCAGCTATAATGAGAGCAATCTGCATACCGTGTGTCCCACCTATGAGCTTGCCGAAAAACAGGATGAGGCCGGTGAGCGCTCCCAACAGCAAGACGGTTTTGACCTGATTGGACATGAAATTTCCTCCTGGGGAAATAGTGTTGAGACCAGGCAATTAGTATACTAAGCTTAAATTTATCAATAATATAATAAGATGCGCCGGAAGGGTTGTCAATACCAGGAGTGATCGAAGGTCCGCACCGCAGGGTTGGGCAAAGGCAAGAGCGTGGGTAGAGGAAAGCGTCCCTGCCTTCCTCTCAATAAGGAAACCTATTTCTTATAGGCCCCGCTGCAAATGATCAGGTCGTCAACTTTTTCAAAATACACGGTTTTGGGGTCCACGGCTTTAGTTTTTGGGTTTTCCCATTTGTAGTCAACCCAACCGCTGCCTTTTTCCTTAGCGGTTTTGACAATATCCACGGCAAAGAGTTTGCCGTCGGCATCTTTCTTCACCATAAAATCTTGGCCCACCAGGGTGGCATTGGGATGGGCCAGCATCTTGCCGTTGAGATCTAAGACATAAATGTACAGATCATCCTTGACAAACTGCCCTTTGGCATCATTAAAAGCAGCTAAGGCTTTATCTTTCCCATTGGCTTTGAAAAATTCGATCCCCTTCTTCACCCAACCCTGGGCATCTTCGGGTTTGGCCTGGGCGAAAGCCAGGGTGGCGCCGATCAGAAAACACGATAATACTACCAGACTGATAATAATTTTCTTAGGCATATATATCTCCTAGTTCGTATTCTGGGGTTAGTGAACCGATGATTTCCAACGCGCCACAGTTTTTTCAATGTGCTTTTTTTTTGCCCCATACCTCCTTTTTTTGACGAACTTTTGCACAATGATAAATAATTGTCAAGATATTTTAAGAAAATTGATAATTTTATGAGTGAACTTGAAAATTCCATCAACGACTTGACAAATTCACCGTTTTTCCACAACGTTCATATTCCGCCAGGCAAAAAGAAAAAAGCCTGGTTTAACCCAAACAGATAACATATATTAATATTAACCAAAGAGTGCTCATAAGATTATTCAAGAATATCAATCGGAGAGGAACACCATGGAACAAGGGAATCCACGCCCTAACAACCGGTATCGGCGGTTGCTGCCCTGGATGGTTGGTTTTCTGATCGGGTTGTTCATCTTACCCTCTCCGGCCTGGGCCTTTATACCGCATTGGGACCCCCGGGAGGCATTTTTCATCCGGCAGTTCGCCTATCTTTTCTGGGCCCTGGCCATGGTTTTTTTCATCTTTGCCCTGAGACAGGAAAAGGTGCAAGAACACCGGGGTTTCCGGCGCCTGGTGTGGGCTGGAATCTTTTTTGCCTTGTGGAATTTTGATTGCTTCATCGGGCAATTTATCGACCTGCTCATGAACTTCCAAGGGGGAACAGGGTTAACGACTGGAGCGGTCCCGGACCTGCCGGCGACCGGGGTGGGCCACTGGTTGTATTATCTCACCAAACTAGACCACCTGCTGCTGGTGCCCGCTTTCTTCTTTTTCTACCTGGGAATCAGGGCCTTTAGCAGAGATCCGGAGGTGAGACCCCAGTGACTGCCATGCCCTTATTTATTCAGCTGATTGATATTGTGGGCTCCGGTCTGGTCCTCATCCTCGGTTGGGCCGCTTTTCGGCGCTGCCGGCAATTGGTGGCCCGGGATATGGACAATGCCCTGTGGCTGTTTCTCTATTGGCTCTCCCTGGCCATGCTGGCCTTCGGCGTTTCCCGGGCCCTGGGGCATATCGTCGGCCACCTGTTGATCTATGCCGGTCAGGAAGCCCTGTGGAAACAAGTGCGGCCTTACAGCGGCGGCTTGAATGCCATCATCTCCATCGTTATCGCTTCCGTCACCCTGTTTTTCCACAATATCCAGAGATTATACCGCCGCATGGCAGCCGACCACTGTCATATGGAAGCCACCAGCCAGGAGATATTGGCCCTCAATCGGGAGATGGAGGCCCTGGTGATGGAGCGCACCATGAGCGAAATGGCCCTGGGCGTTGCCGACGGCATCAGGAACCCCCTGCATGTCATCGGGGGTTTTAGCAACCGTTTGGTCCGGAAAACGGCGCCGGACGACCCGGCCCGCAATTGGGCTCTGGCCATCGCCGAAGCGGCCAAGCGCCTGGAGGAGATGGTGGAGAAGTTCGAAAACCTGGCGCAGAATAAAAAGTCCTTCTTTTCCCAGGAAGACTTGAACAAAGTAGTCCGGGAGATTCTGGAGATGCTGCACGGCGATTTCGACCGCAAGCACATTCATCTGGTCACCGGCTACCATCCCTATCCCGTCTACGCCCAGTTAAATAAACATCTCCTGAAGGTGGCCGTAGCCCACCTGGTGCGCAACGCCCTGGAGGCTACCAGCCCCCAGGGAGAGATTCACGTCACCACGTCCCTGGATCAAGACTATGCCACCCTGGTACTTCAGGATACGGGCAAAGGTATGCCGCCGGAAGTGGTCACCAAGGTCTTTGAACCGTATTTTACCACCAAGGTGGGCGGCACCGGCCTGGGCATGGTGTTCGTGCGCCAGATAGTGGACGAACACCGGGGCACCATGAACCTGGAGAGCGAGGTCGGGGTAGGCACCACCGTGACCATTAAACTGCCGTTTCGGTTTTTAGAGGCGCCGATGTGAGAACGGCTTTTTTTACCGTTTCCGGTTTTCAGTTTTCGGTTAAAGGATATTGTAATATCTGATAGTTCGAGATTAAGTTTTGTTTCATTATCGGAATTAGTATTATGGGGATAAACGGAGGAGGACTGAGTCGTGGGCCAGAACGGAACCCCCGCCCATGAGGATGGATCTCGACCAGAGATGGGATTTACCCAAGGATTATCTGTATTGGGGGTTTAGCCGGCTTGAGATCAGCGTTTGCTCATTAGCTGCAGGCCGGGGCAGTCGCACCCTGAGCACGACTGCCCGCAAAATTTATAGCTTGAAACCCACCGGGGCCGGCCCGGGAAAGATCTGGCGTTTATTTTCCTTGTGGTCCACCATATACAGCATGGTGGCTTGATTTTGCAGGTCTTTGATCAGTTGCGGCAGAGTCTCCCGATTAATGTCATAGACCCGGATAAAGACATTGCGCCAGCCTTCCCGCACTCGGTCATAAGAACTCATAATGCTGGCGATGCGGCCGCCGGCGGCCCGGATAATATCGGTCAAATCCTTGATGCTCCCGGGCCGGTCCTCTATTTGAAAGGCGAATTGAATCCCTCGGCGACCCAGGCCGCTCAGGGCAATGAGCGCTTTATAGAGGTCGGTGCTGGTGATGATGCCCTCCATTTCCCCTTGTTCATTGGCCACCGGGGCCCCGGAGATATCCTGGTTCATCAACACTTCGGCCGTCTCTTCGATGGTAAAATCCGGCGGCACCGTTACGACCTTTTTCGTCATAATGTCTTTAATTTTGATTTTATTCAGGAGATACTTAAGCTCATGGGTATCCAGGTCCGTGGCCTCGGAGGGCGAGGCCTTTTTCAGATCCCGGTCGGTGATGACGCCCACGAGCTTGCCCTGGCGGGTCACGGGCATCATGTTGATTTTATGCTGCTTGAGAAGCTGAATGGCCTTGGGCATGGATTCTTCGGCATCGATAGTGATGACATTTTTGGTCATGAAATTTCTGATTAACATCTGGTTTCCTCCCTGGGTCCGACAAAGGGGACGGCTAAGCCGGATGAGGCCACAGTCTTGCCGAAACCGCATCCTGGTCTTCCGCCTGGCTTTGAACATCCGTCATACTGGCAGTAAAGGATATACTGATTTAAAAAAAGATTCAATCTTTTGCCAGAATCACAAAAAAGAAAGTATTCTGGCGGGATTTTTCCGGTGGCCAATGTTTCCGGCTGACGGCGTGTTATTGTAAAGGAGAGAATCGCATGGCCAAAACTGGTTATGTCTATGATGAACGCTACCTGCTCCATGATCCCGGCAGCTGGCATGTGGAGCGGCCGGACCGCCTTCGGGTCATCCATAAGCGGCTGGTGTTTTCCGGCTTGATTCAGAAATTAACCTGCCTGGAACCGTTTGAAGCGCCTCTGGAATGGATCGAAAAGTTGCACGATCCGGACTATATCGCCCGTTTTCAGCTGGCCTGTCAAAAAGGCCAGGAGATCCTGGACACCGCAGATTGCGGCATCTGCCCCAAGTCCTTTGAAATTGCCCGGCTGGCTGTGGGTGGAGTCTTTGCCGCCGGCGACGCCATCATGGCCGGAGTCGTCACCAACGCCTTCTGCGCGGTGCGTCCTCCCGGGCACCATGCTGAACGTTCCCGGGCCATGGGTTTCTGTTTTTTCAACAATGTGGCCCTGGGGGCCCGTTATCTCCAGGAAAAGCACGGCCTGGAGCGTATTGCCATCGTGGATTGGGACGTCCATCACGGCAACGGCACCCAACATCTGTTCGAAACCGACCCCTCCGTGCTCTATATATCCTTGCACCAGGATCCCACCACCTGTTATCCCGGCACCGGTCGGAAAACCGAGACCGGCAAGGGACCGGGCCAAGGCGCCACCCTCAACTTTCCTTTCCCGCCCCACAGCCAGGACCAGGATTATCTGGAGGTGATGGATGGGTCGGTGCTGCCGGCCCTGGAAGCCTTCCGGCCGGACTGCCTGATGATTTCCGCGGGTTTTGACGCCCACCGGGACGACCAGCTGGCTCATATGAATCTCACCCAAAAAGGCTACATGATCATGGGGGCCCTGCTCGGCTCCTTTGCCAAGGATTTTTGCGACAGCCGCATTATCACGGTGCTGGAGGGCGGCTATAACCTGGCTGTTCTGGAAGAATGCGTCTTTGATCATATCCAGATGCTTCTGAGTCTGTAAACGCCCCGTTTTATTCTTGGTGCTCTAGGTGATGCCTGCCTAACAACCTGGGAATGGCCTGCCGCCGAAAGGCAAAGATCCGCCGGAGCTGCCAGCTGACCAACGGGTAGGCGGTTTCTCCCAACGGAAAGAAGGGCAGACGGTAGTGGATTTCATCCTCCATGCGGGTAGCGTCGTCTTCGGGCCAGAAACGGTGGGTGTGGACCCACAGCCGGTACGGCCCCCGGAGTTGTTCGTCCACAAACTCATGAGGCGGGTTCCAGCGGCAGATACGGGTCAGCCATTTAAAGGGAACTCCGAAGAGACGCAGGCGATATTCAATGAGGGTCCCCACCTGCATCGTAATGGACGGGGAGGTAATGATATGGAACTGCAACTCCGGCGGGGTGAGGCGCTCCAGGTTGGCGGCCTCGGCAAAAAAGGGGAAGACCTCTTTCGGGTTCAGCGGCAACCGCTGGGAGGCTTTGAAGACGTGTGTGTGATTCATATCTAGTGTGTTATCCGGTATGTTTCCGTCAGAGATCTAAAGCAACAAACGGTCATGATTAATTACATCGAACTCTGCCGTCAGGAGAGCTTTTTCCCAGGGGGTGAGTTCGCCTGTCTGGAAAGTCAGGCCCAGTTCATCCTGGAAGCCCTGCTGCAAGGCGGTCTTGAGCCCGCGGAGAGACGGTGGCGCCCCTAAGATCTCAGTCAAAGAGATCACCGGGAGAGCCGCTTCCTGGTCTGAGGCGCCCAGGAGTTGCCGCCAGGTTTCCGCCTGGGAAGTGAGCAGTATAGCGCCATGTTGCAGAAAAGAACGGCCCTGCCAGACTTGGGCGCTGCCCACAAACTTTTTCCCCTGCCAGATGAGGTCACCAGTGGCGGCCCCGGCAAAACAATTGAAGCCGGGACGATGGGGGCTAAGGGGAGTACCAGGAAAGGCGAGCACGCCCAGCCTGGCCAGCCCGGCCTGCAAGCCCCGACAAAGGCGCTGGTAGACCGCACTCACCGAAGGCGGAAAGCCGTCTTTTTCTCCAGCCACCACGCAGTAGGTGAGATCGCCCCCGTGCAGCACCGCTCGCCCCCCGGTGGGCCGCCGCACCACAGCCAGACCCAGAGAGTGCAACTGTTGCAGAGAAAGCTGTTTCGGAAGTTTCTGACCCGCACCCAGAGACAGGGTGGGCTGGGACCATTGATAAAACCGCAGGGTGGGAGGACCGCCGGCCTCGGCATGGGAGCGCCGCAGCACTTCATCTACTGCCATATTCCAGCGGGGAGAACCGGGACCGTGATCAAGGAGTCGCCACATATTGAGTGGTTAGTGGTCAGTGGTTAGTGGTTAGTGAAAGAAAGGTTCTGCTCCCATCGTGGGAAGAGGGCAAAGTAAGGACTGTGAGCAAGCAGTCTAAGTAAGAGCATCGAGCCCCAGCAGGAAGCAAAGACTGGGCCGGTAATGACCGGGCGGCGCTCTTTATATAGTTAACTATTTAAAATTGCTTCAAAAAACGTAGGTCGTTGTCGAAGAACAGGCGCAGGTCGTCGATGCCGAATTTGAGCATGGCAATGCGTTCGATACCCATACCAAAGGCAAACCCGGTGTAGACCTCGGGGTCATAGTTGACGAAGCCAAAGACCTCGGGATCAACCATACCGGAGCCGAGAATTTCCAGCCAGCCGGTCTGAGAGCACACCCGGCAGCCGGCCCCCCGGCAGATGACGCACTGGATATCAACTTCGGCGCTGGGTTCGGTGAAGGGGAAGAAGCTGGGGCGAAAGCGCAGACTGACCTCGGACCCGAACATCTCGTGCACAAAGACGGTGAGGACCCCCTTAAGATCGGCAAAGGAGATGTCTTTATCCACCAGAAGACCCTCCACCTGGTGAAACATGGGAGTGTGGGTCAGATCGGAGTCCCGCCGGAAGGTTTTGCCGGGAGCGATAATCCGCACCGGCGGCTGCTGCTGTTCCATGACCCGCACCTGCAGGGGAGAGGTGTGGGTGCGCAGGACAATGTTATCGGAGATATAAAAGGTGTCCTGCATATCCCGGGCCGGGTGGTCCCGGGGGATGTTCAGGGCCTCGAAATTATAATAATCGGTTTCAATTTCCGGCCCTTCCACCACCTGGAAGCCCATACGGATAAAGATATCGCAAATCTCCCGGGCGATCTGAGTGATGGGATGGAGTCGGCCTAGATCGAGCCGCCGGCCCGGCAAGGTAACGTCCAAATCCGTGGCGGCTTCGGCCTGGAGCGCCGCTTTTTTCAGGCGATCGTGGGCTTCCTCCAGATGCGTCTCCAGCAGCTTTTTCAGGCGGTTGGCCTCCTGCCCGAATTGCGGCCGGACTTCGGCCGGCAGGCTACCCAGGGAACGCAACGCCTGAGTGATCAGGCCTTTGCGACCCAAAAATTTCACCCGGGCCTGTTCCAGGGCCTCCCCGGACCTGGCCGCAGTAATCTCATCCAGAGCTGCCTGGGCCGCCCGTTGCAATTCTTCCAGGGTCACGTGGCGTAATCCTTATGTGCCGGAGCTTGAGGTCAAACGTGGATTCGGAAGCACCTAGGCAGCTTTTTGGGCCAACTCCACAATACGGGAGAAGTCTTCGGGATAATACACCGCCAGATCGGCCAGGACTTTGCGGTCCAGCTTGATGTTGGCTTTACCTAATTGGTTGATAAAGCGACTGTAGGACAACCCTAAAGGCCGGACGGCGGCATTAATGCGAATGATCCAGAGATTCCGGAACTCCCGCTTGCGCACTTTCCGGTCCCGGAAGGCGAAACACAGGGCGCGATCCACGCCCTCCCGGGCTGACTTGTAGAGACGCCGCCGGCCACCCCGGTAGCCTTTGGCCATTTTCATGACTTTCTTGTGACGGGCATGGGCCCGGACACCTCGTTTAACGCGTGGCATGAGTAAACCTCACTTAAAGATACGGAAGTAGCTTTCTTAAGTTGTTTTCGTTGGCCTTGGCCACCATCTCGGGACTACGCAAATGGCGTTTGCGTTTGGACGATTTCGAGGTCAGGATATGACGTCGGTTTGATTTGGTCATCTTAAATTTCCCGGTACCGGTGAGCTTTAACCGCTTGGCAGCCCCACGGTGGGTTTTAATTTTAGGCATACCATTTCCCTTTTTATGAAGTTTCGAGTTTTGAGTTTGGAGCAAAAAATTAACGGCTGCAGGGCTGTCAGCTAAGGGCCTGATAGCTGTTCCCACGGCCTATGGTTCTCAAAAACATCATCACCCGATTGAAACTGTAATAAATCTTTGTGACCAGGTCCCCGGCCTTCCAAAAGGCCCACAGTTATTTGGGGGCGATGATCATGGTCAGGTTGCGACCCTCGATCTTGGGAGCCTGTTCCACCGTGCCGATATCCTCCAGTTCAGCGGCAACCCGTTTTAATAAATCAATGCCGATCTGGGGATGAGCGATTTCCCGGCCCCGAAAAATTAGGGAGACTTTGATTTTATCCTTTTGGGCCAAGAACCGGCGAATATTTTTTACTTTAAAACCGACGTCGTGGTCTTCAATTTTCGGTCTAAATTTTACTTCCTTGACCTGGATGACGGTCTGTTTTTTTCGGGCCTCTTGCGTCTTTTTACTTTGTAAATACTTAAATTTACCATAATCCATGATTCGGCAGACGGGTGGATTGGCCTGGGGGGCAACTTCCACCAGGTCAAGGTGGGCCTCGGCGGCCCGACTCAGGGCTTCGGCCAGCGGCATAATGCCCACCTGTTCGCCGTCGGCGCCGATAAGCCGTATTTCGCTAGCCCTGATCATCCTGTTGATGTTGACTTTTGGTTGTTTCTGGATAGTTCAGTCCTCCCGGGCTGGTGTTTACTTCTTGCCGAGTCGGGGCATCTGGCCTTCAGCCTCAAGACGCCCGACAAACTCCTCCCAAGGCACGTTTTTGGTCTCGGTCCCGTCCAATTGCCGCACCGACAAAGTCTGGGCAGCCACTTCCTTGTCGCCGACAATCAGCATATAAGGAATTTTTTGAAGTTGGGCCTCCCGAATCTTCAAGCCCAACTTTTCGTTGCGTAGATCGGTTTCCACCCGCAGGTCTTGCTCCTGCAGTCTTTGGGCCACTTCCAGGGCGAAGGGATGAGCCCGGTCGGTGACGGGCAGGATGATGGCCTGCACCGGGGCCAGCCAGACCGGGAAGGCCCCGGCATAGTGTTCAATGAGCACCCCCAGGAAGCGCTCCAAGGAACCCAAAATCACCCGATGCAGCATCACCGGCCGGTGGGGGTTGCCGTCCGGCCCCACAAAGGTCAGATCAAAGCGTTCCGGCAGGGTGAAATCGCACTGCACGGTGGCGCACTGCCAGCGCCGGTTGATGGCATCCTTGAGTTTGATGTCGATTTTAGGCCCATAAAAAGCGCCCTCGCCCTCGCAGACGTCAAAGGGCAGATTCCGGGCCTGGAGGGCATTAATCAGAGCGTCGGTGGCCCGGTCCCAGTCTTCGTCGGCGCCGATGGACTTTTCCGGGCGGGTGGAAAGCTCCACCTCATACTCAAACCCGAAGACGGCCATAACGTCGGCCACAAAGTCAATGACCCCGGCGATTTCGGCTTCCACCTGGTCCGGGCGGCACAAAATATGGGCGTCATCCTGGGTGAACTGCCGCACCCGGGTCAGCCCATGCAACACCCCGGAGCGTTCATGCCGATGCACGGTGCCCAGCTCAAAGTAGCGCAGGGGCAATTCCCGGTAGCTGCGGATCCGGGATTTGTAGATGAGCATGTGGGCGAGACAGTTCATGGGCTTGATACCGTAGTCGACGGCATCGATTTCGGTAAAGTACATGTTTTCCCGGTAGTTTTCGAAATGACCGGACCGTTTCCAGAGATCGAGCTTGAGCAGGGTGGGGCCCATGACAATCTGATAGCCCCGGCGCAGATGTTCCCGCCGTTCAAAATCTTCCAGTAAAACCCGGAGCCGGGCCCCCTTGGGATGGTAAATGACCAGTCCGGGACCGGCTTCGTCTTCGATGGCAAAAAGCCCTAAATCCTTGCCCAACCGCCGGTGATCCCGACGTTTGGCCTCTTCCAGAAAGTGCAGGTGTTGCTCAAGTTCTGCGGCCGTGGCAAAAGCGGTGCCATAGATGCGCTGGAGCATGGGGTTGCGCTCATCCCCCCGCCAGTAGGCCCCGGCCACGCCGGTGAGCTTAAAGGCGCGCGAGTACCCGGCCGACGGGATATGCGGCCCCCGGCACAGATCCACGAACTCGCCCTGTTTATAAAGACTCACCTGCTGGTCCTGGAGATCCTGGAGCAGTTCTAATTTATAAGATTCGCCCTGGCCCTGGAAAAAGTCCACCGCCTCCTGCCAGGAGACTTCCCGACGGGAGAATGGCAGGTCCTGCTGGACCAGCTCCTGCATCCGGGCTTCGATGCGCTCGAGGTCCTCGGGGGTGAAAGGCTGGGGCGGGTCAAAATCGTAATAAAACCCGGTTTCGATGGCCGGACCGATGGTGATCTTGACACCGGGGAAGAGGGAACGCACCGCCTCAGCCATGATATGGGCGGCGCTGTGGCGGACGATGTCCAACCCCTCGGGGGACTCCTGGGAGATGGGCGCAATGTCGCTGTCGACCTGCAGCGGCGCGCTCAAATCCACCAGTTGGCCGTTCACCCTGGCTGCCACCACGTCGTGGTCGCTGGCCAGACCGAGCTGTTTCAGGGCCTCGGCGACGCTGAGGCCGGTTTCCACCTGACGGCCGTCGCCGCCTGGGATATGTACCTGTATCACTGCCATGAATATATCATATCATAAAAAAAAGCATCTTCCGTAACCGACCGCATTACGCCAGATGCACTTATTTAACCTCAAATGTGTGCTAGTGCCGCTGGTTCTGGTTCGTCTGGGTTTACGGGCGAGAAACGATAGTTCACCCCTGAATCGCCCGGCGATATAAAAATGTCTCATAACTACCCCACCCTGTCAAGATTTTTATGATTTCTGGCCGGGGTTTTCTGAAAGGGGGGCAGGGGCCGGAGGGCAGGGAATAGGGACCAGGGGGCAAATCCTGGTTTCTCGCTCCCCTTGGTGGCTCGTGAGGTCGAGCGGGATAAAGGGAAAAAAATATTTCATGGTATATGTTGTTGATAAGATTTGAATATATTTTCTGGCAGCGCGAATTTCCCGGTAATTTCCCACTTTTTTCCCACTTGGTTGGAAGTTAGCGCGAAAAATATTTTTAACTAGTTTAAGTTACTGAAATCATATAAAATAATGTTTTTGAAAGAGGCAATTTCGCGCCAATTTCGCGCTTTTTTCGCGAATGATTCGCGATTGCGGCGCGACAGGTTTTCGGTGTGGTTTCGCGAATAAACGGCGGAAGTTTTTGCCACTGCATAACTCATTTAATATATTATTAATAATCTTTTCAGCCGCGAAATTTCGCGCTAATTTCGCGGTAATTTCGCGAATGATTCGCGACGGGTTTTCGGTTTGTATCGCCCGATTTTCCGAGGGACTGACAATGGCGATCATAAGGATCTCCCTGGGGAATTTATCGTTGTCAGAGATCCTTCTCAAGAAAATAGTATCCGGGTCATAGATCGGGATAATACAATATAGGGGCGGAAAAGGAAAGAACACCTGGGGCAAATGGCGCGAAATTAGGCGAGGGGCGACAATTTCACTCTTGCCTCGGCTCATGGTGGGTTGCCAGTTGCATGACCGACATTTCCCCAACTATGCCCACAACTCCGGCACTCCCAGCGCTTACTATCCGAGGTAATTATGCAGCCACCAAGTTCAACCTTGTGGCTAGCCAGGGCGCGTTGAAGGTCTTGATCAATCTTCGGCTCGCCATAGAGGATATAGACCACACGGTCCGAATTACACTTGGGGCATAAAACAGGCTCATCCCATGGTCGCGAGCCCCAGGTTTGGGCAAAGGCAAGCAAGGGGAACAGGAGAAGAACTGCCCCAGTAACAGCCGTAATGACTTTAAGCCGGACCATCGCCTAGCCCTCCTGGATGGCGGGGACCGGCCTAAATTCACCGAAGGCCTGCTGCAGTTCCAGGACCACCCCGGTTCTGACCTACCCCAACAGTTATGCCAAATATTAAGTTAAGATGAGGTTCAAGTCAAGCAGAGATGGTTTGCCAAAGGAAAGCGGAAACCTGGGAAACAAGAGTTTCTAAAAATTGCCAAGACAGAAAGCTTAATCAATTATTCAAATAGTTGCTGATATGATATCTTTAAGAAATCCAGGGAGGGGAGGTTGAAAGTCCGGGGAGTTCTGGCTTCCCAGTTCCGACCTGGATGTCTGACAATCAGGAGGTGCAGCATGACGAGAATTGTGGGAGACCGGCTGCGGGTGAATATTGGGCGCAAGCCGGAAGAGGAACAGATTGTTGACCTGAGGCAGCTTTTCAATGAGAATCCCAACCGGGTTATTGTGGTGGCGGGCTCGGTGAGCGCCGACGGCGCCCCCAACACCTGCCCCGTCACCCTGATTTACGCCAAAGATGACCGGACCCTCCTGTTGGGCCTGCTCCGGAACAGCAACACGTCGGCCAATTTGAGTCAGAATGGCCGGGTAATGCTCCAGATCATCGGGCCTCAGGACCTGGTCATGGGCATTGCGGGATCTATCCGGCTGATCAAAGACCCTATGGAGTGCAGTCCGGCCATGGCCGTCTGGGAGATGCAGGTGGACAAGGTGAAGCAGGACACCTCGCCGGCCCAGCGGGTGACCCAGGGTCCGGCCGCCGAATACCGCAACGAGAAAAGCGAGGCGTTCGGCCAGGCGGCCTTTGCGGAATTGCAGGCGGTGGCGGCTCAAGGTTAAAGCCGTTTATAAAGGAAGGGTGGCGATGATTATGACCACAAAAAGCGGCGCGGTCGTAGACACGGGCAAAGATTTATCGGCGCCGGAGCGCCATATTCTCCAGAAGCTGCTGTTGTGGAAGGATCTGGCGGTGAGTGTGGAGGAATTCCGGGGCAAGAAAGAGCAGGCCTTGCGGGACGGGTGGAACAATTCCGGCCCCATCCGGGAAAGCCGGGCCCTGGGCAGCATGGTTCGAGACCTGGAAGAAAAGGTGGCCCAGCGCCTGCTGGCGGAAAAGATGGGGAACTGATAGGGGGGCACCCGGCCGGTGGCCGGGAAGTTTCGGGTCGGTGCTCCGAAGAGGTTTGGCAACAAAGGCAAACGCCTTGATTTAAAGTGCCCCAGCACATGGTCCTATCAGCACAGGAGGGGAAACCTTATGGACGCTTTCAACAATGAGTTTTTCGAGAAATTAGCCTCGAAGTTGCAATCCTTGCCAACAGCCCAAGAGGCGAGTAAGCGGGAAGAAAGCTGGATGACTGCCGAAGAAATTCAAAAGTGGAGTGGCATTCCAAGGAGTCCGGCGGAAATTGAACAGGCCCTCCTGCACCGTTGGCAGCGCGCCCAGTTGGGCCATATTCGTCCGGCCAAATATCCCCATCAGGACAACCTGTCCCGACTCTGGGGTCATATCGAGCGCGTCCGGCCTCTGGACAAAGTCCACTTGGAGCCTTTCCGGTTGGATGCGCCTCTAGAACTTGAGCCTTTAGAGCTGCCCCCAGGGGCGCCGCAACTATTCATCTCGTTTTGCTCTCTTGATCTGGAACTGGCTATCCAGGTGCGCCAAAGTTTGGCCGAGCAGGGCATTTATAGCTGGCTATACCTTGACCAAATTAAAACGGGGGACACTATCTTCGAAGCGGTGCGTGCCGGTATGAATACCTGCTTTGGTCTCATCGGCCTCCTGACTCGAACCTCCATCGGCTCCGCCTGGGTATCCAGCGAGCTTCAAACAGGCTTAGAGATTGGCAAATCAATCTTTGCTGTCTTCGATGCCGGGGATGAAGAACTCATGCGTCTGCTGGAGGACTGGAAGCCGGATCAACCCATCAAGCGTGATAATTCTTTGATTGACCCACTGGAAGAGTCATACTCCCAAAAGGCGCCGCAACGTCACGCCGGGGGCTACCGGGACGGGGTCTGGTCTCTTTTCACCTACTTGGCAAAGTATTCAAGCCGGGTCTTCTATCCCAAGAGGCCCACCGGTTGGCTAGGAGATAAGGACTTTATTGATTTTCAAACGATGGTGGACCGTATCTGCCCGGGGCAGGGCGCCTGGGCTCCATAATTAAGAGATCGGGGAGGGATAATCCGTTCCCACGTGGACCGAGGGAATAGGGTTGAAATCTCTTCTAAAATAATTCCAGGGAGCGCACTTCTTTATTGATCTGATCCGTCAGGTGGGAGTCTTGGGCCATCTCCAGGTCATAGTGGTTCTGCAGATTCAACCAAAACTGCGGGGTGGTCTTAAAATATCTGGATAGACGAAGGGCGGTGTCAACGGTAATGGTGCGCTGACCGCGCACAATGGCATTGACTCTTTGCGCCGGGATGCCCAGATCACGCCCGAGTTTGTTTTGACTCAGACCGAGAGGTTTGAGGTATTCCTCCAGGAGGATTTCTCCTGGATGCGGGGGCGACAGCTTACGTGTAGACATGGTTTTTTCCATTAATGATAATCGACAATTTCAACGTTATAGGCATTATTCTCCCGCCAGATAAAACAGAGACGGAATTGGTCATTGATTCTAAGGCTATACTGGCCTTGTCTGTCGCCTTTCAGGCTTTCCAGCCGATTTCCCGGGGGACTTTGCATATCCTCCAGAATCTCGGCTGCATCTAAAATCCAGAGTTTCCGCAGGGCCACTTTCTGAATCGGGCCGGGGAATTTTTTAGACATCTCCCGGCGGTACAGCTTTTCAGTTTCCCTGCACTGGAAGGATTTGATCACAACTGCAATTTATCATGTCAAAGATGCCACGTCAAGCGTGAAATAACGCCGGAGCGCGGCACGCCAAACAATCTCGAAAATGTTCAGGGAATCCTGGCAATGCGGTATACATCTCTACAAACGGCGGCTTAAATCCCGGCCAGAGCCTGGTCCAGGTCGGCCTGGAGGTCGATGAGGGCTTCACAGCCCACGGACAGGCGCACCAGGTCGTCGGTGATGCCGGTCTGTTCCCGCTCAGCCCGGGGGACGCCGGCGTGCGTCATGGAGGCGGGGTGTTGGATGAGGGTCTCGACGCCGCCCAGGGAGACTGCCAGGGTGATGAGCTGGAGGTGGTTTAACAGGGTGCGGCCGCCTTCCAGGCCGTTTTTGACGCCGAAACAGAGCATGAAGCCGAAGTCGTCCATCTGCTGCCGGGCTACCTGGTACTGGGGATGGTCGGGCAGGCCGGGGTAGCGGACCCAGGTAACTTTGGGGTGCGCCAGCAGAAATTGGGCCAAGGCCAGGGCATTGGCCTGGGACCTTTCCAGGCGCAGAGCCAGGGTGCGCAACCCCCGCAGGATCAGCCAGGCCTGGTGGGGGTCCATGGTGGCGCCGTTCAAGGTGACAAAGCGCTTGATTTTTTTGTACAGGTCCGGGTCCCGCCCTACAATCATGCCCCCCAGGACGTCGCTGTGGCCGTTGAGGGCCTTGGTGAGGCTGTGGACCACCAGATCGGCTCCCAGTTCCAGAGGACGCTGGCAGTAGGGAGTGGCAAAGGTGTTGTCCACCACCAACAGGGCGCCCGCGGTCCGGGCCAGGCGGGAGGCTGCGGCCAGATCGGTAAGTCTCATGGTGGGGTTGGTGGGCGTTTCCAGAAAGAGCAGACTGAGGACGGCTGGCCAGGGCCTGTTCTAAAAGCTTAAGGTCTGAAGTATCCACAAAGGCGGTGGCAAGGCCGAAACGAGGCAGTTCCCGGGCAATGACCGTGTGCGAAGGGCCGTAGAGGCAATCCCCGGCCAGGAGACGATCACCCTGACTCAACAGGCTGTAGAGGACGGCGTTGACGGCGGCCATGCCGGTGGCCGCGGCCACGGCCCAGGCGCCGGTTTCCAGGGCGGCGACCGCGGCTTCCAAAGCGTTGACGGTGGGGTTGTTCATGCGAGTATAGACATAGCCCGGCTGCTCCCCCGAGAACCGGGCCGCGCCGGCTTCGGCGCTGGGGAAGGAGAAGGTGGAGGTCTGAAAGATGGGGGGCGACACTTCCCCGAAAACAGAATTTTGCAGGCCGCCAGCGTGAATGGCCAGGGTTTCCTTCTGCCAGGTTTTGGTTATTGATTTTTCTGCCATACGATACCCCTTGGGGCCGGCCGTTAGAGGCCGGCAAATGATCCGCCTTGATTCAAAGCCATAATGTTATTATTATAACCAATATCAAAAGGCGATTAGAGTGATTCTCGAAAGTTTTTTCCCATTGGCCTCAAGGGGCACGGCACGCCATGCCCGACGATAAGAAATTATTTTCGAGAACCAGTATACATCCCAGCGGATGAAAATGAGGAGGAGCAAATATGGGAGTCCACCCCAACGCGGGCCAGCCGGCCGATCCGGCCGAATTGATCAATGTCCCCAGGCTGATAACCGCCTATTACACGGGGCAGCCGGACCCGTCGGTAGCGGCGCAGCGCGTTGCCTTCGGAACTTCCGGGCATCGGGGTTCGTCGTTAGACAATGCCTTTAATGAGGCACATATTTTGGCCACCACCCAGGCTATCTGTCTCTACCGGAAGCAACAGGGAATTGACGGACCGCTGTTTTTGGGCATCGATACCCATGCTCTCTCGGAGCCGGCCCTGGCCAGCGCCCTGGAGGTGTTGGCGGCCAACGGGGTGGAAGTTATGGTGGACGCCGAGGATGGCTATACGCCCACCCCGGTGATCTCGCATGCCATTCTGGGCTACAATCGCGGCCGCACTCAGGGCTGGGCGGACGGTATCGTCATTACGCCCTCGCACAACCCGCCGCCATCCGGCGGCTTTAAATACAATCCCCCGCATGGCGGACCGGCGGAAACCCCGGTGACCAAGTGGATTGAGGAGCAGGCTAACGCCTTCCTGGCCGAGGGCTTAAGCCAGGTGGCCAGGGTGCCTGTGGAGCGGGCCCGGAAGGCCGCCACCACCCACCGGCATCATTATCTGGAGTCCTATGTGGACGATCTCCCGGCAGTGGTGGACCTGCAGGCCATCCGGGACAGCCAAGTCCACCTGGGGGTGGATCCGCTGGGCGGCGCCAGCGTGGCCTATTGGGATGCCATCGCGGCGCGCCACCGCCTGAATTTAGAGGTGGTCAATCACAGCGTCGACCCCACCTTCCGCTTCATGACATTGGATTGGGACGGGCAAATCCGCATGGACCCATCTTCGGTATACGCCATGGCCGGCCTGATCCGCCTCAAGGACCGGTTCGACGTGGCTTTTGCCAACGACGCGGATGCCGACCGGCACGGGATTGTAACTCGCCAGGGTTTAATGCAACCGAACCATTACCTGGCGGTGGTCATTGCCTACTTATTCGCCCATCGGCCGGGGTGGTCGGAGAGGGCAGCGGTGGGCAAGACCCTGGTGAGCAGCAGCATGATTGATCGGGTGGCGGCCAGAGCGCAGCGGCGGCTGGTGGAAGTGCCGGTGGGGTTCAAATATTTTGTGGAGGGGCTTCTGGACGGCTCCCTGGGCTTCGGCGGTGAAGAGAGTGCCGGCGCCTCGTTTTTACGGCTGGACGGCACCGTCTGGGCGACAGATAAAGACGGGATAATCCCGAACCTGCTGGCCGGAGAGATCACCGCCCGCACAGGCAAGGACCCGGGCGAGCACTATAAGGAACTGACCGCGGCCTTTGGCACGCCGTATTATACCCGCCTGGATGCCCCAGCCACACCCGAGGAAAAGGCCAGGCTGGGAAAACTCTCGCCCGAGGCGGTGAGCGCCGGGACCCTGGCCGGCGAGCCCATCACGGCCAAGCTGACCAAGGCCCCCGGCAACGACGCCCCCATCGGCGGCCTTAAAGTGGTGGCCGCCAATGGCTGGTTCGCGGCCCGGCCGTCCGGCACGGAGAATATCTACAAGATCTATGCGGAGAGCTTTAAAGATGAGAAGCATCTGGAGGCGATTATTGCCGAGGCCCGGGAGATTGTCAGCGCGGCCCTGGCCGGTTGAGATAAGGTGACGCACGTACCCGTTGGTTATTGCATTTTGGGGATTACTTAGATAAAATAATGTATATACAGGCAACCATTGCAGAGGATTCTTGACATGAGCCTGAGAAAGCTTATTTTATTTCTGAGGGCAATAATCATGGGGACTATAGTTAAGCATGGCATCGTTTATTTCCTGGTCCTGCTGCTGGGACCGCTGCCCGCTTGGGCCAGGCCGACCACCGACGTGGAGGCCCAGCGCAGCGTCAATGGCTGGCTGGCTCTGGATCAAAGACCCCTGCGAGCCCAAATGGGGGCAAAAACCACCCAGGTCAAGGCTTTTAAGGATAGTACGGGAAATATCGAGTATTTTGTGGTTAACCTGGAACCGGGCGGCTTTGTCGTCGTGGCCGGGGATGATCTGCTGGAACCGATCATTGCCTTTGCGCCCCAAGGGAGCTTCGACGCAAGCCCGCAAAATCCCCTGTATGTCCTGCTGAGTCGGGATTTGCCCGGCAGGTTGGCCGAGGTGAGGGAAAAAGAGGACCAGGCCCGGATGCGGGGGCAGAAATTCATCCCCAAGGGACTGCAGCGGCGGGCCCAGGGGAAATGGGAGAGGCTGCAAAGCTCTGAGACATTGCAACCCACCTTACTGTATAGCCTGCCGAGCGTCTCAGACTTGCGGGTGGACCCCCTGGTGCAGAGCAAGTGGGGCCAAGGCTATGAGGGAACCCAGTTCTGCTACAACTACTATACTCCTTATAATTATCTCTCGGGCTGTGTCGCCACGGCGCTGGCCCAGATTCTGCGCCATTATTCCCTGCCCAGCGGTCCGGTGGGGATGACGGCTTTTACCATCTATGTGGAAGGCATATCCCGAACTGCCTGGCTGCGCGGCGGCGACGGTTACGGTGGGGCTTATGACTGGAGCAACATGGTGTTGGACCCGGACGCCAGCACTTTTGATATCCAACGGCAGGCCATCGGCGCCCTTACCCATGATGCCGGGGCAGCGGTCCATATGAACTACGGGTCTGCGGGTTCGGGTGCTTATACCAGATATGTTCCCATCGCCCTGACGAGCACCTTTGGATTCAGTAATGCCCGCTATGGCTATAATGGCAGCTACAGCATACCCAGCGCGAATCTGAACAACATGATCAACCCCAATCTGGACGCTCAGTCTCCAGCCATTTTGGGGATTACCGATGCCATCGGCAACGGGCACGAGATCGTCGTGGACGGCTATGGGTACAACGTCTCGACATTATACCATCACCTCAACCTGGGTTGGGCGGGGACCGCGGACGCCTGGTATAATTTGCCCACGATCAGCGCCGGCTCTTATAATTTCAATGCCGTGATCGAATCCGTGTATAATATTTTCCCCCAAGGCTCCGGAGAGATTATCAGTGGGCGGGTGCTGGATGCCGCGGGCCAACCAGTAAGCGGCGCCACGATAACCGCCACCCGGACGAGCGGCGGAAGCTACACCGCCGCCAGCAACAGCCAGGGGATCTATGCCCTGGCGAAAATTCCGGCCGCTTCCACCTATACCATTACCGCCAGTAAGGCGGGTTTTGTCTTTTTTCCAAAAACTGTCAGCACTGGCACCTCCCTTGATCAAAACACCGCCACCGGTAATCTTTGGGGGATCGATTTTGTCCAGAACTCAATCGGAATTACCTTAAACCAGGCCTTGGACAACAATAAGCTGGCTTTTCTGACCGGCGGCAACGCTATCTGGTCAGGACAAACGGCGGTGAGCTTTTCTGGCGGCAGTTCGGCTCAGACCGGGGCCTTGGGCAACAACCAATCTTCCTGGCTGCAGACCACGGTGGTCGGGCCGGGCACTCTGTCATTCCACTGGAAGGTTTCCTCAGAAGTGAATTATGATTTCCTGGAAGTTTTTCTGGATGATGTGCTGCAATCAGGAACCATCAGCGGTGAGGTAGATTGGCAGCAGAAAACCATCCCCATCCCGGCCGGCAGTCACATCGTGAAATGGAGTTATAGCAAGGATAACGCCATCGCCTTGGGTTCGGATTGCGGCAGGGTGGATAAGGTTAGCTTCACTACGTCCCGGACCGTCGCAATGCTTCCTGCTTTGCAGTTGCTCCTGCTATCTGATTGAAATGGAAAGCAATAGGGATCTAGTTTAGATTCTGCCTTGGGTGACTGGGATCATAGTGAGCGGTGATTCCTTCGCCGCGGCCAGCGGGAGGTGAGTGGCTTTCCCGTCCTACCGGGAGCTTGCCGCGGCGCTCGCATCTTTGGTGCCAAAAATCCAACCAATGGTAAACGTCAAAAAGGTGCCGATTAGCAAAAGCCAGGTCCATCCCAAGGGGACGATGTTCTTCTCGGAAAGAATCAACAGCACCAGCATGCTTAGGGCAGCCAGGGTCATGGCTAGGACATTGACCCGGTTGCCTTGCCTTTTGGTGAGCAGGCCCAGGAGAAACACACCCAGCAGGGAGCCGTAGGTGACCCCGCCGATTTTAAAAGCCAGCCAGAGAAATTTTTCAAAATGGCTGAAAACGTAGGCGATGAACGCCAGGATAATGCCAAACACCACCACCCCAACCCTGGAAACGAAGAGATAATGGCGTTCCGTGCCCGACCGAAAAAGCACCGGACGGTAGATGTCCGTGACAAAGGACGTGGTCAGGGAACCCAAAGGTGAGTCAATGCTGGCCATGACAATGGCTGCCAGCATCAGGCCGCGCATCAAGGCGGGCATCTGCTGCTCGATAAAATGCGGAAAAATTTTGTCCAGTTGGGCCGGCAAAGCCACCCCGGGATGCTGGGCATAAAAGGTATACAGACAGGCGCCGATAAACAGGAAGATGAACATAACCAGAAAACTGCCGATGGGGGTATAGAGCATGGTTTTCTGGCTTTCCTTTCTGGTTTCCACGGTGAGGAGGCGCTGCATGATCTCCTGGTCAGTGCCAAAGGCCGCCATGGAGCCGAAAAACCCGTTTAACGTTGCCAGTACAAAAACATTGGGGTCGGTAAACAGGCTTTGCAGGAATTGGCCCGGTCCGGAGGCCGTTAGGCCCGGGCCCCAGTTGAAGATTTGCATTTTGCCGGCGCGGCCGGCAATAGCAACCACGGCCGCGGCGCCGCCGTCAAGGCGAGAGAGCAGGAAACCGATGGCCACCACGCCCGCCACCATAAAGGTCAGGGCCTGCACCACGTTGGTCCAGACCACCGCCTTAATCCCACCCCAGGCGATATAAATAATGCAGATGACAGAAAAAAGCAGGATCGTGGGAATGATGGGCCAGCCGATTAAGATGCTTACCGCCAGACAAGCCACCATCAACCGGACGCCGGAAGCCAGCAGGCGCGTGATGAAAAACAGGATGGAGCCGGCGATTTGGGTTTCCGGTCCGAACCGGTATTTGAGAAATTCATAAATTGAGGTGCAGTTATAGTGGAAGAAAGCCGGGATAAACAGAAAGGCGATGACGAGCCGGGCCAGAAACGAGCCGATAAAAAACTGGGCATATTCCCAGTTTTCCATATAGGCGATGGCGGGCACCGAGATCAGAGTGACGGCGCTGATTTCCGTGGCCACAAAGGACAGACAAGCCGCCCACCACGGGATTTTTCTCCCCCCAGGAAAAAGTCCGCGGTTGATTCTTCTCGGCGGCCAGAGTACATACCCACAAAAATCAACAGCACCAGAAGCACACCCACCACAGCGTAATCCTGCCAGGTTAAGCTGCTGACGGCAAAAAAGGTTGGGATTTCCATGGCTCGCAACTCAAAACTCCACAAGCGGCTGAGGGGGAACAGAAATTTCTTTGGGCAACGGCTATAGTGTATCAAAATTTCACGATCTTTGTTAAAATGGTTCGCTATGAAATTAGCAGAATATGTGGGCCAAAAGATGGTCCTCGGGATCCCCGGGACCAGGATCACTCCGGAGATTGTCCGTCATTTTCAGGAGCTGCAGGCTGGGGGGCTGATTCTCTACCGCATCAATTTTGCCTCGCCGGCCCAGCTGAAAAAGTTGATCACCGATCTGGAAGAAGCTCTGGGTCGCCAACTGCTGGTGACGGCGGACCATGAAGGTGGACGGGTCATCATGTTCCGGGAGGGCATCACCGTTTTTCCGGACAATTTGGCGGTGGGGACGGCCGGCAACCTGGACTATGCCCGGCAGCAGGGTGAGATCGAGGCCAAAGAACTGCGCCGCCTGGGAGTGGATGTGAACCTGGGGCCGGTGCTGGATGTTTTGACCGAGGCCTATAGCCCGAACATCGGCATACGTTCTTACGGGCAGGATTGGCGGGTAGTGGCGCGGATGGGTGCGGCGCGCCTGGCCGCCATGCAACAGGGCGGGCTGTCAGCCTGCGCCAAGCATTTTCCCGGCAAGGGTCATGCTCCCGTGGATGCCCATTTGGGGCTGCCGGTTATTCAATCCACCTGGCAAGAGATGCATGAGGTGCATCTGCAGCCTTTTATCCAGGCAATCCGCACCGGCGTGGATCTGGTGATGTCGTCTCATCCGTACTATCCCAACCTTGATCCTGATCCCAAAAAGATCGCCACCTTCTCCCGCAGAATCATTGACGATTGCCTCCGCCGGGAGCTTAACTTCCAGGGGGTCATTGCCAGCGACGATTTGGAAATGGGCGCTATTGCGGCCATCTGCCCCATCGGCGAGGCGGGGGTTTTAGCGACGCAGGCGGGACATGATCTGCTCCTGGTCTGCCATGACCTGAAAGCTCAGAAAGAGGTGTACCATAAACTTTTGGAGGCCTATCGAAGCAGGGAACTTTCCCGGGACGAATTGGCAGAGAGCGTGGAGCGGATCAAGCAATTGAAATTAAAGCGGGAAAAGAGATTTGCGGCGGGAGACCCCGGGGCCGAACCGGCCGGCGCCGGCCTGGCGGCCGCAATCTGCCGCGCCTCAGTCCGGGTTCTCCAGGATGAGCGCACAGTACCTGCCATGCGGGCGCGACCGCCAAAAAATCGGCGTCATCTTTCCCCAATTTTCCTCTCTCGATGCCAAGATCATGATTGAAAAGGAAGTGTTGGCTGAAAAGGAGTTCCTCCTCCAGGAGTTTCAGAAATTCGGCCTGACTCCCGAAATTCAGATTGTCGCCATCGAACCGGCGGACACAGAGATTCAACAGGCGGTGGACCTGGCAACCAACTCGGACCTGACCGTCTTCTTCTGCTACGACGCCCATCTCTATGCCGCCAACAAAAAACTACTGGAGGCGATCCAGGCTGCCGCCAAAGAGCTGGTGGTTGACCTGTTGCGCGATCCGTATGATGCGGACTTTATCAAGGCAGGCGTTGCCTGCCTCACCGATTTCGGCTGGCGCGCCTGCCAGCTCAAAGCGGCCATCGAAAAAATCTGCTCGACCGCTCTCGCCCCTTCAGCCTTTCTGGAATAGACCGGGGACATGGGCAACAGAGGTTCGAAAATTTTGGCAACAAGGTTAGATAAGCATATTAAAAAGGAGAGCTATGTGAAGAGATTGGGTTTTGTACTCCTGGGAATCTTCCTGCTGAGCGCCATCGGTTGCAAGGCCGAGCCGCCGAAGACCGGCGTGGTGGATGTGATTAAAGTGGTGAACGGCACTACGGTCGGCCAAAAGGCAAACGCCGAGGTTGAGGCTTTAGTAAAAGCAAAACAGGCCATGCTCAAAGAGCAGGAGGAGACCATCAAGAAGCTGGAAAAGGACCTCAAAGAGCACCCGAATAAGGCGAAAGAGGAAGAACTGAAGCGGGCTTCGAATGGATTTCAGAAATTGCTGGCCGGCTCCGATGCCGAGGTGAAGAAGAAAACCGCGGAATTGAGACGGAAGGTGCTGGAACAGCTCAAGAAGGTCGTTGATACTATCGGCCAGGAAGAGAAATTCCTGGTGATCTTAACCACCGAGCAGGTCGCTTATTATGATAAGACCACTGATATCACCGACAAGGTCATAAAAAAATTTGAAGAATTGGCCGGAGGCAAATAGGCTATCTGGCCGGCGACGACTATAAGTAATCTGGTAGCACAAACCAAGAAGGGGTTACGGCCAGAAACCGTAACCCCTTGATTTTCATGGTAGGCGGTACTGGGCTTGAACCAGTGACTTCCACCGTGTGAGGATGGCACTCTACCGCTGAGTTAACCGCCCGTGTTATTGAGATTAAATGTAACATGAAGCCCTGGCTTTGGCAAGTATTTTTGGCCGGGAAAGCTGAAATCCGCGCCCGTGGATTATTGGGGCGGAGCCGGGGCATTGGGACCGAGAAAACGCTGCCGGCCGCTTTTACCCTGACCGGGCCAGACCGGAACTCCCTGGGCGTCCCGCAGGGTAACGGTCTTGTCGCCGGATTTCACCTGGGCCGCCAGGATAACATCGCCTTTGCCGGTGGTGAGTTTAGAGCCGGTTACTGACATAGTATCCCCCACTTTGGGGGCAAACTGTTGTTCTTCCAGAAATCTGGCTGGTCCCAGGTGGACCAGCAAAACGCCCTGGTCCGTTTTCAGATGCACTACCTGTGTCTGTTGGCCGGGCTTACCTGCCCCGCCCCGGCGGCCTGGCCGGGACAGGCGGTCCACTTTTTCCACCTGGCCCTGAACCGTGACCACATTTTTGGGGTCATAATGACGTCCGGGTTGGGCCCAGGCGGGTAGGGCCAGCATCAGGCCGGCCAACAATAGGAGTGCTTGCTTCAGCCATTTCATGGGTAATTCCTTGGGAAACGGTATTATTTTGAGGTTCCCGGTTCCGGACTACGACTCGCCGAAGGTTTAGGTTTCTTCGAAGCGGCTGGGGGGGCGCATACTCCCATCGGATCATCCGCCTTACATCCGGCGGCAGGGGGAGTTTGGGGTTTGCCATACTGGGACCCGGATCCGGTTCCCTGACCGGCGCCATAGCTGCCCGAACCTTTGCCAGAGCCGCGCTCCTGGGACTGAGCCCAAGCGCTGCCGGCAATTGCCAAACTCAGGGCGGCACTCAGAACTAAAGCGCCGCCGAACCATGATTTTGTGCTCATACTTTCCTCCAGGGGAATTTTAACGTCATTGTTTAAGGTAAGTTCGTACTTCATACCTTATGCCATAATTTTATGTCTGAAGAGGTGGAAGTCAAGGAAGATCATTGCAGCCGGGACTTTAAAATCATCAGGACCGGGCGGGAGTTTGGGCGGGGTCCGGACCAAAGCAACCAGGGGTCTGGCCAGACCAGACCGGAACTCCCCGGGCATCCCGGAGCTGAAAAGTCTTGCCATTGGATTTAATGGTGGTTGCCAGAACTACTTCACCCTTGCGGGTGTTGACTTGGCCGCCCGTTACTTCCAGGACGTCTCCGGCTTTAGGCCGAAATTGCTGCTGAGCCAAAAATTCGGCCGGTCCCAGGTGAACCACGACCGCGCCTTGATCAGTCTTGAGGTGCGCGATCTGGGTCTTGCGGCCATTGCTGGCCTGGCGTCCCTGGCGGGTGATGGTTTCCAGTTTTTCAATCTGGCCCTGAAGGGTGACGACCTTATGGGGATCATAAACTTTCTTGAGTTGGGCCCAGGAATCTGAGGTCCAAGCCGGAACCGCCAAGATAAGAGAGAAGAGCAGCAAAGTTTTGAGAACGTTGTTCATTTTTGCCCTCGTTCATGAGAGATAGTATTCCCCAGAACCCCCTACGCCCCTTTATTAGAGGGGGGCAGGGGGAACCGGAAACGGCTATTTTTCACAATATCGGCGTCAATCTGCAGGTTTATTGGTGCGGCGAACGAATGTTCGCCTCCTCACAAGCCGTTGATTTCCTTGATCTTGCAGAAAATATCTCGTTTCCAGATCAGAAACTACACAAGTTCTCATGATAGTTTCCGGATGAGAACTAGTTAGAGGGGGCTGGAGCCGGGGTGGCGGCTGGGGCCTGAGTGTTCGGATTGTTAACGCAGCTGCCATCCCGCAGGCGCTGCTGCCGGCGCTGGCCTCTTCCCTGGCCCTGACCCTGGCCCTGTTGACCGGATTGGTACATTCCCTGACCCTGGCCGGATTGATTCATCGGACAGGTGCCACCGCCGCCCTGCCCGCGACCGCCGCCCCGACCCTGGGCCGAGGCGATATCGGCGCCGGCCAGACTGAGGGCAAAGAATGCGGCCAGAAGACCATAGAACCATTGCTTGCTTTTCATGTTAAAATCTCCTTTGGGTTTTACGATATTATGCAGGTTTGCTGCCTGCTTAGGCTAATCACAGGAATTCGGGGTTAACGTGCGTAGTTCCTGCTTTTCATTGAATTCCTGTGGTTAAAACGATTATCTTTCCGGCGGGCCAGGTCGATGCCGGCCCCGGCCCCGGTGGCGCTCTGAAGGGGGCCCGCAGCCGGGGCCGCAGAGGCGCTGTCCCACCCTCTGCAGGAGCAATTCCTGCTGGTCCGGGCGGAGTTTACGCTTTAATTCCAGGAGAAAACGGGCCATCTCCTGCTCCAGGGCGTTTTGAACGTTGTTGATCGCGGTTATTTGGGCCGCGATATCAGCTTCATTAGGCTGCGGCTGGTTGATGAGTTCATAAAGCTGTTGGCGTTGCTGGTGCAACTGCTGCCGCAGGTCCTTGATCTGCTGTCGGTGCGGCGGAAAGGTTTGCTTCAGCATCTGTTCCTGTTGGGCATCGAGATTTAAAGATTGTAGGAACTTAACGAAACCCCCGTGCAGTCTGTCTTCGGCCATTGGTGCAGGGCCTGGAGGGGCCTGGAAGCGGAAATAGACCAACGCCCCTATGGTGCCCAGGTTGAGGGCCAGGGAAAAGATCACGAGATAGAGCAGCCAGTTACGTTTCATGAGCCGTCCCCGTTTTCCAAGTCATAACTGGCCAGCATGGTGAGGGAGTTGGCAGGAGCCTCTTCGAAACCTTCCCAGGTGAGTTGAGCCGTTTCCAACTGATCCGGGAGGATTGTCTGATGCATCTCCAGGCCGAGCTTGCCGCCTAAAAAGATGCCCACAAGCAGGGAGGCGGCCAGGGCCAGGTTGCGCCACCGGGGCTGAGAGCGCCCCGGCAGGCGGGCTAAAACTTGGGCGGCCAAGTCATGGGGGGCATGAACCGGCTCCGCAGCCAAGGCGTCCCAGAGCTGTTGCCAGGCTTGATATTCCCGCCGACAGCGAGGACAGACCTCCAGATGCCGGGACACGAGCTCTTCCTGGGTCCCAGGGAGCTCGCCATCCAGATAGGCTGAAAAATATTCTTGAATTTTGCGGCATTCCATGCGGCTGGCTCCTGTAGTAAAAGACGCATCATCGTCTTATACTTATAAAACAACTGAAATGGGGCAATCCGGCGCGGGGCCGGGAAATTTATTAGCTATTAGCTTGCAGCCGTCAGCTATCAGCCTTTGGGGTTCGTAGTTATCGGCAATGGCTAGAGTATAGAATATCACACGCTCGGCAGGGTAAAAAAAAGGGAGGCCGAAAGGCCTCCCTGGCAAGGTATGGGATGATGGGTTAAAGGGTTTTAATCTCGATCTTACGGGGTTTGGCTTTTTCCACTTTGGGCAGGGTCAGCCGCAAGACGCCGTCTTTCATGGCGGCGGCAATGCGGTTCTGATCCACCAATTGACCCAAGGTAAATTCCCTTAGGAAATTGCCGGTGTCATATTCCCGCACCAAAAGGTGTTCCTGGTCTCCCAGGGGCGGGGTGATTTCGCCGCTGATAGTCAGCTGGCTTTCTTTGACGTCGATGGTCACTTTATCCGGGGGGACTCCGGGCATATCCGCCAGAACCACGATGGCCTCCGCGGTTTCATAAATATCCACCGCGGGGAGAAAAACTTTACCCGGTCTGGTGGCTTCGCTCTTTACCGGCGCAGTTTCTTTTTCTTTGGGTTGCAGTTCTTTGTCAGCCATACAGTTCACCTCCAATTAAGCGCATTTCACAGTGATCTGCTTGGGTTTAATCTCTTCGGGTTTAGCCAGGGTGATGGTGAGGATGCCGTCTTTAAAGATGGCCTCCACCCTAGCGGCGTCCAACCGCTCCGGCAACCTGACCACCCGGCGGAAAGAGCCGGCTTCCCGCTCCCGGCGGTGATAGCCCACAACTTTTTCCTCGGTGGGAATTGTACGTTCGCCCCGGAGCACGAGCTTTTGGTCTTCCAAGGTGATGTCGATATCTTCCGGTCTGACGCCGGCCAATTCCGCCCGGACATAGACATGATCTTTATCTTCGGAAAGGTTCAGCAGGGGGAAGACGCCGGCCCGGCGGCGAGAACGCTCCGGTCCGATGGCCTGTTCCCAGAGGCGGTCCATGTCCCGGCGCAGCTGGTCCATTTCCCGAAAAGACTCCCAGGACGGTTCAAAGGTATACCACGGCATAGCTTTATTACCCTCCTCATGAAAGTTAAGATAGTTTAATTTGAGTGAATTACTCAGCTTGATATTATACAAATATGTAAGCATGAAGCAGGCGGGAGTCAAGGGGGGGCCGCAGCAGCCGGGAAGAAAAAGTCGGCGGGTCTTCATCCCGGGATGCTTTCGGGAGCACTCACCCTGAGACCGACAGTGGGTGGATTACTTTGAAAGCAAACGCCGCCGGGAGGTCATTTCCATCAGGGCCGGCACCACGTCCTGGAGGGTGACGGGGCTGACCTTTAGAGGTTGATACATGGAAAACCCGGCTTCTTTCACCGCTTCCTGCCGCCAGTAGCGGTCCCGGGACGCGTCTTTGGAGTCGTAGCCCAATTCGAAAAAGACCTTGTCGATCTGGGCCGTGGCCAGGAGTTTGATGCAGACGTAGCAGGGCTCGAGGGTGACATAAAGGGAGGCTCCCTTGATGGCCACACCGTGCCGGGCTGCCTGGGCAATGGCGTTGGCCTCGGCGTGGGAGGCCCGACAAAAGTTGTATTTGTCCACGTCCGGCACCTGCATAGCCCGGCGGTGGCAGTAAGGGCTGCCGTCGGGCATGGTCTGGTCGGTGCAGTGGGGCGCGCCGGGCATGGAGCCGTTGTAGCCGGTGGCCAAAATCTGCCGGTCCTGCACCAGCACCGCGCCGGTGGGCCGGGAGTTGCAGGTGGAGCGGGTGCTCACCAGCTTGGCGATGAGCATGAAGTATTCATCCCAGGAAGGGCGCATAAAATACCGTTTTCAGTTTTCGGTTAAAGGAATTGGGGCAATGAAAGCTTGGCAATCGAGCCTTGGGCACTATGAGATTATTATAAATTTTATTGGACCAGGGGGGAAGAGCAAATACAAGCTCCGGTCAAAGCCAGCAAGGATGAAAATCGCAATAAAGTATGAAAGCCGCACAGGCGAGGGCGCGAAAAATTTTGAATGTTATATAACATAATGAAATTAATGGTGATAAATACGATGGGGTGCATTTTTGGCGCTGGTTTTTCTCTATTTTCGCGGTGGTTTCGCGATTAATTCGCGCCGCTTTCGCGCTCATTTCGCGGTTCTTTCCCGGCATTTCCCACTTTTTTCCCGCTTATTTTCCGCCAGCCTCGGCCTACTCCAGCCGCCGCAGCCGCACCTCGATCTCCGGGCGGTCTTTGAGCAGGGCCACCAGTTGGGCCGGGTCCGTCTGGCCGAAGTGATAGGGGTAGAGGATTTGGGGTTGTAAGGCCCGGGCCGCGTCGGCCACCATCTCCGGGGTCATGGTGTAAGGGAGGTTCATGGGCAGAAAGGCGACGTCGATGTTCTTCAGGGCCTTCATCTCCGGGGTGTTTTCGGTGTCTCCGGCGACATAGACCCGCTTGTCCCCAAAGGTGATGACATAGCCATTGTCCCGGCCCCGGGGGTGGAAGGGCTCGCCGGATTCCCGTTTATGCACCAGGTTGTAGGCCGGCACTGCCTCGATGGTAAAACCGGCCACGGTCTTGACCGCACCGTTCGGCATCACCACGCCCCCCGGCACTTGGTCGGCGCTGACCTTGTTCACCACGATCTGGGTGTCGGCCTGGCGCAGCAGGTCAATAACCTTGGGGTCCAGGTGGTCCCGGTGCTGGTGGGTGATGAGGATCAAATCGGCCTTGGGCAGCTGACTGTAATCGGCATACTGCCCCACCGGGTCCACGTGGATGACCTTGCCCCCAAAAGTAAACATCAGGGTGCCGTGGCCGATGCAGGTGATTTCCAGGGGACCGGCCGCGGTGGGGATAAGGTCTTTTTGGAAGGGTGCGGCGGCGTGCATGACTGTAACTCCCGCGACCAACGTCATGAGGAAAAGAAGGCCTAACAATTTCATGGAGTCACCTCATATAGTTAACGGTAACTGTGAGGATGGGCACGGCCCACCATTTGTTGCTGATGTGGAAAAATTTTGGCGAAAAATTTTATCATTACAGAACTAACCGATATCATTGTTTAATATTGTCTTTTTCGCGCTGGTTTTTCATTGCTTTCGCGCCTTTTTCGCGCTAATTTCGCGGTCGTTTCGCGCTAATTTCCCACTTTTTTCCCGCTTATTTTTCGCTGGGACACCGCCGGCTTGCCGTTGGACGCCAGGAGAGTTGCAATCCGGGCCGGAGGTTCCCCATCCGGGATAGTTTGGCAAGAGCCGACGGGGAAATCTAGATCTGCTAATATCCCAATGGTTTTTCCGGTGACTATTTTCATTAACCGCCAATTAATTTGTGGTGTAGCCATTTTTTTTCACCTATTGGATTGCCCCAAAAAACCGCTCCGGGGTGAATGCCAGATATCCAGACGATAGCAGGATCATAGCCCAAGAGGCAGGAAAAAGAAAGAACAGTTGGGGCGGATGTCGCAAAATCGGAATCATAAAAGGGAGATGAGGTGTTTTTTAATAGCGCCAATATCTTGCAAACACAATAGGATAAGAGTCTATGGATTGATGGCTAAGCCAAGGTTTTTGGATGCTTTGAGCGGCCGATGGATTCAAAAGACGGGAGGCGCTTTGCTTTCCCGCCTACAGTCCTTGGAACCTGAGGAAAGAAGGCGGAAACTTTGCGGATTTTGGGATAATAATTGTTATTATTAGGTTAGATGCTAGGAAAAGGCAATAATGCAAGCCTAACTGCCTGGGTGGCGGGCAAGATTTCCACAAAAGAGTGGACACACGTGAAAAAGCTCCTGCGTGACCTGTGGGACAAAGAAGAAACGAAGCTAGTCCTGGTATTGGTCGTGGCCTTGGTGCTGGCGGCCCTCTTGTTCTGCTGGGGCACCGGCGAGCAGATGATGCAGCCGGACGGGAAACTCAAGGGTGACGCCTTCAGGTATGATTATAACTGGTAAGGAAGAAACTGCCGGGGCGGGTCTGAGACTCGCCCCGGCGGCGTTTGGGCAAAATTTCATCCGGTGGTCAGGGCCTTGATCTTTTCCTGGTGGCTCTTGAGTTGGCCAGTTTTTCGGTGAGGGTCTGGACCTTCTCCTTACTTACCCTGCTTTTTCCCAGCCGCCGCCCAGGGCCTTATAGAGGGCGATGAGATTGGTGGCCAGAGTGCGGGTGCTCTGGACCAGGGCCTCCTCATTGACGAACAAAGCGCGTTGGGTGATGAGGACGTTGAGAAAATCGGTTTTGCCGGCCAGATACAACTGCATGGCCAGGTCCACCGCCCGGCGGTTGTTGTCCACGGCCTGGACCAGAAACTGCCGGTGCTCCTGTTCTTTGGCGTAAGCCACCAGGGCGGTCTCGACGTCTTTCAAGGCGGTGAGAACCGTTTTCTGGTAATTAAGCAACAATTCCTGCTGACGGGCATCCTGGAGTTCGATATTCCAGCGGATGCGGCCGCCGGCAAAGACCGGCCAGGTGACGCTGGGGCTGAAGGACCAGAATTTACTGTCGTATGTGCCTAATAAGGCTATGTCTCTGGCGGAGAAGCCGGCATTGCCGGTCAGGAAAAATCTAGGGAAGAGGTCGGCGGTGGCGACACCGATGCGGGCGGTGGCGGCATGCAACTGGGCTTCGGCCCGGCGGATATCCGGGCGGCGACGGACCAGATCGGAGGGTAGCCCCACCGGGATTTGCGGGGGAGTGGTGGGAATGGCCAGGGGCCGGGCCAGGGTTTGTTCCAGGGCGCCGGGATTTTGGCCCAGCAACACACCGAGACTGTAGATGGCAGCCCGGGCCGAGGACTCCAGGACCGGTATCTGCGCGGCGGTGGTATTAACCTGGGCGTCAGCGTTGGCTACATCCAGACGGCTGACAAAGCCGGCCTCAAAGCGCTTGTGGGTGATTCGGGCGGTTTTCTGTTGAGCTTCCAGATTCTGCCGGACAATGGCCAGCTGCTGCTGGAAGCCCCGCAGGCTGAGGTAATTGTTGCCAACATCTCCCGCCAGGGTAACCAGGACGTCCCGGCGGTCTTCGACGGCGGCCTGAAGGTCGGCGGTGGCAGCCTCAAGGTTCCGGCGCGTTCCCCCGAAGATATCCAGTTCCCAGGAAGCATCCAGACCCACCTGGAATAAATCCCGGATAGCCGCGGCGGAGGTAAAGGAAGGGGTTCCCCCGGAGCCGACGGTGGCACTGGAGCCGCTGCTTCTTTGGTGAAAGGCCTGGGCATCGATGGTGGGCCAGAGACCGGCGCCGGCCACCCCCCGGGCGGCCCGGGCCTGGCGGATGCGGGCCTCGGCCTGGAGCAGGTCAAGGTTGGCCCCGATGGCCGTTTCCACCAGGGAAGTCAGGGTAGGATCCTTGAAGGACCGCCACCAGGCCACCAACGTGGCCGGATCGGTGGTGGTCTGGCTGGGCTGGTTTGGGGTGACGACCTCCTGGGCGCTCCAGGTGGAGGGGACGTCGGTCCGGGGCGGCAGATAGTCAGGGCCGACGGCGCAGCCTAGCAGCGAAGATGAGGAGTAGGACCGGTACGGAGAAGATACCGAGAGGTCTGAATGCCTGCCCCAATATGGTCGTTGTCAAAACTGAGATCTTATTCACCACTTACCTTATTGTGAGGCGAAGCTGGAGCTTCGCTGACAATGGGGTTCCCAAGCTGGAGCTTGGGAACCAGGGATCAAATGAAATTATGGTGGGCGGTGCCCACCCTACATTTACTTTGGTCCACCAGTAACGTAGGAAAATGTTGCCGAAGGCGGGAGGCGCTTGGGCTTCGCCGCCCTGCGGGTGCTTTCCCGCCCTACATTTCTGGAGCTTGGGAACCAGGGGAAGAATCGGGGCACAGGCGAGGGCGCCGGTGCTCCATTTTTATTCATAGCGTAAGGCATTGATGGGATCCAGACGGGAGGCCTTCCAGGCCGGGTAGTAGCCGAAGATAATGCCCACGGTCACGGAAACGGCGAAAGCCACCAGGATGGCTCCCAGAGACAGCTCCGTGGGCCACTGGAAGAGAACCCTGATCAGGGTGGAAATACCCCGGCCCAAGAGGATGCCAACGATGCCGCCGCAAAAGCAGAGCAAGACGGCTTCGGTCAGGAATTGTTGCAGGATATCCCGGCTCCAGGCCCCCACGGCCAGCCGCAGGCCGATTTCCCGGGTTCTCTCGGTGACTGACACCAGCATAATGTTCATGATGCCGACGCCGCCCACGGCCAGGGAGATCAAGGCCACGGCCAGGAGCAGCTTGGTCATTAACGTGGCGGTGGAGGAGAGGGCCGAGGTCATCTCGGTCATGTTCCGAATTTGGAAGTCCTCGGGTTCACCAGGCTTGATGCGGTGCCGTTCGCGCAGGAGCTGGGTGATTTGTTGGATAGCCAGGGGAATCTCCGGGGCAGAGCGGGCTGCCACCATGATTTGGTCGACATTAGCAAACCTGACGGGCAGAGGATTGTTAGCCGCCTGGGAAGCCGAGGGCACGGGATACAGGTTGATTTTGGTGTTGGGATACAGTTGGTTGAGGGTATTGACCTGGGAAGTCCCGGAATCGGAAGTGGTCTGCTGGGCGCTTTGATTGACGTTGGACACAGAAGCACGGGTGACTCGGTACCTGATGGTAGTCCAGGGCGCCAGCAGGATATCGTCCTGATCGATGCCCATCATGTTGGCGCCTTTGGAGCTCAGGATGCCGATAACTTGGAAGGAAATGTTATTCACCCGGATCTCCTTTTTCAGGGGGTCTTCTCCCTGAAAAAGCTCGCGCACCAACCGCTGACCCAGCACACAGACTTTGCTGGCATTACGCACATCCTGATCAGTAAAGGCCTCACCGGCGGCCAGGGGCCATTGGCGGACGTCCAGAAAGGCCGGGGTTGTGCCGTAGATGTAGATGGGGACCCAGTTACGGTTTCCGTAGACAACCTGGATGCGAGCCCGGACCACAGGCGCGGCCGCCCTGACGGCCGGACAGTCCTTTAAGATGGCCTCCACATCCTGGGGCGTGAGGGTCACGGCGGTGCCGACCCCGAAGCTGACGCCACCGCTGGCAGCGGTGCCGGGCAAGACGAGCAGGTTGTCGGCGCCCATGCTGGAGATGGTCCGGTTGATGGCCGAGGCGGAACCTCGACCGATCTCCATCATGGCAATAACCGCGGCAACGCCGATGATAATGCCCAGGGCGGTGAGCGCGGCCCGCATGATATTGCGCCGCAGGCCGTGCAGAGAGGTGCGGAGCATCCAACGCAGGCGGGGCAGGGCCCAATGTAACCGTTTGGCTGGTTCGGGTGGCTCAGAGTCGGCAGGCTCGGGCGCCGCCAGAGTCGGCGATTTTTCTTCGGTTTCGACCAAGCCGTCATTAACGCGGACGATCCGTTTGGCGCAACGGGCCACGGCTTCGTCGTGGGTGACCAGGATGATGGTCACGCCTTCGTCATTAAGTTGGCTGAATAGTTCCAGCATTTCGGCACTGGTTTTGGAGTCCAGATTGCCGGTGGGTTCATCGGCAAGGAGGACGGAAGGATTATTGACCAGGGCCCGGGCAATGGCCACCCGCTGTTGCTGCCCCCCGGAAAGCTGAGAAGGTTCGTGGTCCAGTCGGTCCCCTAAGCCGACGCGACGGAGCAGTTCCTGAGCCCGTTGCAGGGCCTCGGTGTCTGACAGGTTAACGCCGTTATACGACAGGGGCATGATGACATTTTCCAGGGCGCTGGTGCGAGGCAGCAGATTAAAGGTCTGGAAAACAAAGCCGAGATTCTGGTTGCGCAGTTGAGCCCGTTCGTCAGAAGCGAGGATGGTGACATCCTGCCCCTCCAACCAGAAGTGACCGGAAGTAGGCCGGTCCAGGCACCCGAGGATGTTCATGAGGGTGGTTTTACCCGAACCCGACGACCCCATGAGGGCCACAAATTCTCCTTGGGAGACATCGAGGGAGACACCTTTGAGCACCGGGACTTCGATCTGACCCAATTGATAGGTTTTATAGATATCGCGTAGTTCTATGAGTTTCATAAAAAATCTGAGCTGCTGTTTTTATCCTCTAAAGCAGCGCCGGAAGCTGGTTCTCCAAAAAGCCGGCTTATTTTCGATTAAGCCTATTGGCGCGGCGAGGGTCTTTTGTCACGGAAAAGTTTAGGAGTAAAAGGACTGGAAGTGCTGGCGGGCGCACCCTCCTGCTGTTCCTCGGCCACGATTATCTGGAGTCCTTCTTTGACCTCGGAACCCTGGATTTCCGTCAGGCTGCCATCGCTCAAACCAACCTGGACCTGAACAGGCCGGACGTACGAACCGTCGGGTAGCCACAAGGTTCCGAGGCTCCGGCCCTGTTTCTGATCTTTGGCAGCGGTGGCACCGCCAGTTCCAGAGCCTTCCAGGCCCGCATACTGGTCGCGAAATTCGGGGGCTAGCTGGTCCGGCTGAGGGAACCAGCGCAGGGCGGCGTTGGGCACCAAGAAAACATCTTGGCGCGTGGCCAGAAGGAATTTGACATTAGCCGTCAGGTAAGGTAAGAGCTTGCCGTCGGGATTGTCGGTGATGACCTCCACCGTGTAGGTTACCACGTTCTGGGTCATGGTGGCATTGAGTCTGACTTTGCCCACTGTGCCGGCAAAGGTGTCCCGGGGAAAGGCGTCCACGGTAAAAGAGACCGGCTGCCCAACCCGGATATTGCCGATATCCGCTTCATTGACGGCGACCCAGATTTGCAGCCGCTTGAGATCCTTGGCAATAAGAAAGAGGCTGGGGGCACTGAGGCTGGCCACGACGGTTTGGCCGATGTTCACCCGGCGGTCAATGATGACGCCTTTGACCGGGGATCTGATAGTGCAATAATCCAGATTTTGATTGGCCTTTTTTAATACGGCTTCGGACTGGGCCACCGCCTCTTTGGTCTGACGCAGGGCGGCCTGGCCCACTTTCAGGTTGGCCCGGGCAACGTCATAATTAGAGCGAGCCGCATCAAAATCACTTTGCGACAGGGCCTCGGATGGGCCCAGTTTTTGGGCCCGGAGCCAGTCACTTTCAGCCTGGATGAGTTTGGCCTTGAGTTGGCCCAGGTCAGCTTCGGCCCGTTGGACGTTGGCGCGGGACTGGGCCAGTTGGGCTTTGGCCTGGGAGACCTCGGCGGCAAAGAGGGAATCGTCGATCCTGGCCAGAACCATGCCCGCTTCCACGGCAGAGCCGTAATCTATGGGCTTGCCGTTTTTGTCTTTCCCAAAAGCCACGATCTTGCCTGCCACCTGGGCCCCCACATCCACCAGTTCTTCGGGTTCCACCGTGCCGGTGGCGCCGACCGTGACCTCCAGGTCGCCCTTGGTCACGGCAGCAAACCGGAAGGAAGCAGAGGGGTTATTTTTTCCACTCCAGAGCCAGAATGAGGCCAGGACGATGAGAGCCGCGATGATAAGCAGGGCTATTTTTTTTCCGTACGGAGCCTTTAAAGAGAAGAAAGATGTTCTCATAAAAATTCAATACCTTTAGAACGAAGTACGAAACGTGCACAGGCGAGGGCGCCTGTGCTCCATTCAATGTGTTTGTCATAGAAATTAAGGCTTCATAAAGTAATAACCCCAAAAAGTCAGGCATCCGGCGTTTGGGAGCAACGATTTTGTGATCACGGGAGTTCCCCGGCTCAGTGTCTTGTTTCAAATCTTATTTTATATTATCATTTACTTCAATATGATAAAAGATAGCGGTAAAATTTTGCTGTGCCTGTGGCCGGTTTCGAGAGCTGACACCGTTATGACCAATTTGCCATAAGATGCTTGGGAAAAAATGGTCTAGCCCATAAATCGGCCCTCAGTGAACTTTCAAAATTAGCCTCGAATGTGGCAACTAGCGCTGTCGATCTGGAGAAAAACCATGGGTTTTATGGAAGAGGCGGCCACTTTGGCGGAGAAGAGCGCTTCACATTGCCGGCGGACTGGGCGTCCATATGTAACCCTGACCTATGCCCAAAGTCTGGATGGGGCCATTGCGGCCCGACCTGGTCATCCCCTGGCCCTGAGCTGCCGGGAATCCCAGACCATGACCCACGTCTTACGGGCGAACCATGATGCCATCCTGGTGGGTATCGGGACGGTGTTGGCAGATAATCCCAGTCTGACGGTGCGATTGGTGTCTGGGAAGAACCCGCAGCCGGTGGTGTTGGACGGCCGTCTGCGTTTTCCGCTTTTCTCAAAATTATTGCGGCAACAAAACCATTTCCCCTGGATCATGACCAGCACCGAAGCTGAACCGGAACGCCAGGCGGCCTTGGAAAGTCTGGGAGCCAGAGTATATCGCCTACCCTCCGGTGACAACGGGGGGATTGAGTTAAAGGAAGTGCTGCAGAGGCTGGGGGAAATGGGCATCAACAGCCTGATGGTGGAGGGGGGAGCCCAGATTATTACCAGTTTTTTAGGATTTCAGGCAGTGGATCAGATAATTGTCACCATCGCGCCGGTTTTGGTGGGAGGGGTTCGCGCCCTGGACATTCTCCACCAGCCCCGGCCAAAAGTTTTCCCTCGACTCAGCAACGTAGATTACCAAAGGATCGGCGAAGATTTGGTAGTGCGTGGAGAGCCGGACTGGACGGTTTAAGATCGGTTTCCGGTTTGCAGTTTTCGGTTTTCGGTTAAAGGTTATGGTGGGCGGTGCCCACCCTACATCTAAGATCGGTTTTCAGATTCCGGTTAATGCTTAAAGACTGGATTATTAATAATTAGATATTGCCTTGGTGGCAAGACAAACTGAACCTGGTGGACATGCTACGACAAGCCCTCTATTTTTTAGGTCCGGCCCAGGTTGAGGTGCGGAACGAACCTTTACCCGAGCCTGGTCCGGGACAGGTCTTGGTGAAAACTCTGGTTTCCGCCATCAGCCCGGGAACCGAAATGCTGGTCTATCGGAATCAGTTTCCCGCCGAAGTGTCCGTTGATGCCACGATCGCGTCGTTGGCAGGCGCCTTTCATTATCCTTTAAAATATGGCTATGCCGCCGTCGGTCGGGTAATGGCTTCCGGTTCTCAGGTTCCGGGTGGGTGGACGGACCGGTTGGTTTTTGCCTTTCATCCCCACGAGAGCCACTTTCTGGCCACCCCGGAGGAGTTGCTGCCGGTTCCGGAAGGAGTTACACCTGAGGTGGCCTCGCTGTTGCCCAACATGGAAACGGCGGCAAATTTTATTCTGGACGGGGCGCCGCTTCTGGGAGAACAAGTGGTCGTGTTCGGGCAAGGGATAGTCGGGTTGCTGTTGACTACCTTGCTGGCGAAAATGCCTCTGGCCGGTTTGCTGACCCTGGATCTGTTTCCCCGCCGACGTCTGGCCTCGGAAAGGCTGGGGGCACACGCCAGTTTGGACCCGGCGGCATCACAGATCCTGACAAAGTTAAGGTCCATGCTGCCGGATAGGTGGTTTTATGCGGGCGCGGATTTGACCTATGAGGTATCCGGCCATCCCGCGGCCTTGGACCAAGCCATCGCGATCACCGGATACCATGGCCGGGTGGTAATCGGTTCCTGGTACGGCCGGAAAAAGGCAGAACTGAATCTCGGCGGAGCCTTTCACCGCAGCCGCATTCGCCTGTTGAGCAGCCAGGTGAGCAGCATCAACCCGGAGTTGACCGGCCGCTGGTCTAAACCAAGGCTTTTGGGGCTGGCCTGGCGGATGTTACAGGAAATTCAACCGGAGCCTTTAATAACTCACACCTTTAAGCTCGCCGAAGCCCCTGACGCTTACGAACTGCTGGATAAAAATCCCGGGGAGGCCATTCAGGTGCTCTTGACCTATTAAAAATAGTTCTTTCCTCTCTATCGGCAATCTTGTCGAAGCAGCGCTAGTGAGTTTTTCGTGATTCCATAAAATATTTTGATATGTGATCCAAATAACGTTTGAGTTAGCTATTAAATTTTATTACAATGTTTTATAAAGCTGTATTTCACCAGTTGCCTTTTTTACAATTGATATAATTTCATTAAATGAACCCATTAATAAATTTTCGGGGAGAATAAAATGAAAACGTATTCGATCAAGTCTGGTGATACTCTTTCTGGTATTAGCAAAAGATTCGGCATAACCCTGGAGGAAGTCTTGGCGGTCAACCCCGCCATCACCAATCCCAATCTGATTAAAGTCGGTGAGAAAATCAAGATTCCTGATAATGCTGCCAACCTCAATACAACGCATACTGCCTCCACCCCGTCTGCTGCGCCTCTTGCCTCATCCTGCTCGCCGGAGGCTTTGAAAAAAATTGTTTCCAAACTCAGCGCTGACAAAGCAGCACAATTAGCCGTGGCCATCAATCAGGCGATGCAAGAGGCAGAAATCAATACTATGCAGCGGCAGGCCGCCTTTATCGCCCAGATCGCCCACGAAACCGGAGGTTTCAAATGGTTTCGGGAACTTGGCAATGATCAGTACTTTGAAAAATATGATGGTCGGGAAGACCTGGGCAACACCGAACCAGACGACGGTCCCCGCTTCCGCGGCCGTGGTTTCATTCAAATTACCGGGCGTAATAATTATGAAAAAGCTGGCCAAGCATTGGGACTCGACCTGATCGACAACCCGGAACAGGCCGAAAGCATGGATGTAGGCGCCCGCATTGCCGCCTGGTACTGGCGGACCCGGAACTTGAATTATTTTGCGGATAAAGATGATTTTATCACGATCACTAGACGGATCAACGGCGGTGTGAATGGTTTAGAGGACCGTGAAGCCTACTGGGAAAAAGCTAAGCGAGCCTTAGCTTAGCTGTACACTATTCCAAGGAGTCTGAAGATGTTTACCCTGGCCGTGAAGCGGAGCCTGATAGCCCAGCACTATTTAGTAGGAGGTGACTGGGGCCTGGAAAATGAGCGGCACTCGCATCATTACCAGATAGAGGTGCAACTGCACGGCAAAGAGTTAGACCAACATGGTTATCTGCTGGATATTGTCGAGGTTGAGGCCCGGCTGGAGGAGCTCCTAGGGTACTACCGGGATCAGACCCTGAATGATTTGCCGGAATTCAAAGGACTGAATCCCAGTATTGAGCATTTTGCCCGCCGGTTCTGTGGACAACTGCGGCAGCGATTGCAGGCCCCCAATCTGACGGCGCTGCAGGTGACCATCTGGGAAAACGAAATTGCCTGGACCGCCTACCGCGAGGAATTTTGATGCGTCTGGGGCTGGTTATTTATGGCAACCTGGACATCATTACCGGCGGCTTTCTTTTTGACAAACTGGTGGTCGATTATTTGCGGCGGCAAGGCGACGAAGTTGAGATCCTGGCCTTGCCCTGGCACCCTTATGCTTTGGGGCTCTGGCATAATGCCTGGTCCGGTTTGGGGCGTCGCCTGCGTCAGGGGCGTTTCGATGCGGTCATACAAGATGAATTGACTCACCCTTCCTTATTTTGGCTAAATCAACGGATAAAATCCCACATCAGTTATCCCATCATTAGTCTGGTGCATCTGCTGAGGGCTACTGAGGAGCGGCCGACCTGGCAGAATCGACTGTACCGGTTAGTAGAGCGCCGGTATTTGCAGTCGGTGGACGGTTTTATATTCATCAGCCGCCACACCCAGCAAGTGGTGGAATCTTTGGCGGGTGCAGGCAAGCCTTATACCGTGGCCTATTCGGCCGGAGATCGGCTGGGCGGTTTGACTCCGGAGCAGATAACGGCACGCGTTGCAGCTCCAGGTCCGCGGCAGATCCTATTTCTCGGGGCGGTCATCCCCAGGAAGGGATTGGATGTACTCCTGCAAGCCCTGGCTCCGCTCAAAAACGAAGACTGGCAGTTAACCGTTGTCGGCAGTCTGACCACCGACCCGGAGTATGCCCGGAAAATTTATAAACTCATAAGTAACTTGGGAATGAGCCACAAGATTCGTTTGCCTGGAGTCCTGCTGGGAGCGGATTTGATCACCTGCCTCAGCCAAAGCCATATCCTGGCGGTGCCCTCGTACATGGAAGGATTGGCCCTGGTATATCTGGAAGGCATGTATTATGGGTTGGTTCCCCTGGCCTCCACGGGCGGTGCGGCTGGAGAAATCATTACTTCGGGGCGAGACGGATTCTTAATACCTCCCAAGGACGTGGGGGCTTTGACGGCCAGCCTTCGGGAACTTCTTGGGGATGGTCGGAAACTTTTAAACATGAGTTTGGCTGCCAGGGAGCGGATTGCCCGCCACCCTACCTGGGAACAGACCGGCGCCACCATCCGGGAGTTTCTGCAGACGGTTACTGCGGGTGCATCAGTTTGACCTCAAAAACCTAAATGCTGCCAAGCTGGAGCTTGGCGGAAAATTGCGTTTTCAAGCGGGAGTTTGGGAACGAGGTTAGGAATGATGAAAGAAATAAATGGATTATAATAAGTGAATGGTATAGGGGCAGACAACTATAGTCGATATTTAAGCGCCAAGAAAAGCGTGGATGACCGCAGTCTGAATCTGTGGGTCTATCAGAAGTTGATTGAGGCCTTGGACGCCGGGAATCGTGCAACTCCCCTCAACATTGTAGAAATAGGCTGCGGTATCGGGACCTTGGTAGAAAGGTTCTGGGATTGGGGTCTGGTTTCCAAGGCAGCCTACACCGCCATTGACCAGGATCCGGCACTCCTGGCCGAGGCCAGGGTGAGGCTGGAAGCGTTCGCCCGCTGCCGTCACCTGGCGTTCTCAGAAAAGGCAGAGTCCATCCGTTTGGCGGGAGGAGGGCGAGACTGGCTGATTACCCTTAAAGCCATTGATTTTCTGGGTTTCTGTCAATACCAGGCCGGTAAATCCGGCTGGGATCTCCTCCTGGCCCATGCTTTTTTGGACTTGGTGGATCTCGACACCGGTTTGCCCCGCCTCTTTTCTCTGTTAGCGCCGGGAGGGTTGTATTATTTTACCCTTAATTTCGATGGGAAGACGATTTTTCAACCGCCGGTTGATTCTCATTTTGAAGACCAGGTAGTGAAGCTTTACCATCAAAGCATGGATGAGCGGCAAGGAGGGGGCGGCGGCCATAGTCAGACTGGACGTCGGTTGCTGGGCGCACTCCGTGGGAGCGCACGTGAAATTCTGGCTGCGGGCAGTTCCGATTGGGTGGTATGGCCAACGACAGAGGGGACATATCCGGCCGACGAAACATATTTTTTACACTATGTGCTGGAAACTATAAACCGGGCGGTGGCTTCCCACCCGGATCTGGACAAGGGAAAATTTCAGTCTTGGCTGACCCGGCGTCGGGCCCAGATAGAGAGTGGAGAGCTCATTTTCATGGCTCACCAATTGGATGTCTGCGGACGGCCTTAAATACAGTTTTCAGTTCTCGGTTTTCGGTTAATATTTTGGGTAATTTCCGGAAGCACATCATTATAAAATTAGAGTTTTTCAGAAAGGCTGGCAGGCATGGCATTAGCAGAAGCAGATAAACGCTATTTGGAAAATTGGCAGGTCCAAATAACCCGTCCTCTAATCTTGCGATTTTTGCAGAACCAGCGCCCCGAGGGCGACTTATTTGTCTCGTTCCTGGAATCTTTTAAAAAGATTGCCCCCCAGGTGCCGGTAATGACCGAATCTATCCCGGAGACAGAGCTACCCGGCCTGGCTCTGGGAGAAGGTTGGCGCTTTCATGCGATCCCGGAAGGCAAAAAGCTGGAAATGCTGGGCGAGATTTTTCTGGCTTTGGACGGCCAGGCGCCGGCGCTGTCTCCGGCAGTGCAAAGCCGCTGGGAAAAGCTGCCCCTGGCCCCAGAGTTGACCATTTTCATTGCGCCCCAATGTCCCTTTTGCCCTCAGATGGTGCGCCAACTGATTCCTTTAACGGTGACGCCGCCCAAGGCTGGGGTTACTCTGATTGATGCCAGTCTCTTTACCGAACTCTCCCGGGAACATGAGATTAAAGCGGTGCCCACCGTGATCGTCAACGGCGTCTATCGCCTTACCGGGGCCTTTCAGTTGAGCGACTTGCTGGATCTGGCGGAGAAGACCGACGCGGCCCAACTACCGGCTGCGGTCCTGGAGAGAATGCTCACAGAAGGCCAGGCGGGTGTCCTGGGGGGCTTCATGCTGGAAAAAGGATTGATCTTCCCCAATTTCCTGCCGCTGTTAATCCACCCGGAGATTAATATTCGCCTGGGAGCTATGGTGGTCATGGAAACGGTGGGGGAAGAAAAGCCCTTATTGACCGCGGCGGCCCTGCCCTGGCTTTGGCAGGAGTATGGCACCAGTGAAATGCCGGTGCAAGGCGACATTATCTATCTTATCGGAGAATGGGGGGACGGAACCTGGATTAAGCCTTTGGAAACAGCCCTGGCGGGTGCGGTGGAACCGGATTTGCGGGAGACTCTGGAGGAGGCCTTGGAAAAAATCCAGACCAAAGAAGGCTGAGGGCAATTGTCTGACCATTGCCCAAAAAACTCATTGTTTAAAAACACATCAAAGTATAAATGGGCAGCCATGAAAGAGTGCAAAATTTCGATCATATGATTAAAAACTTGACAACAAATCCGCTTTCATTATAGGGTTGGGAGAAGTGAATATATTCACAATAACAACGGGCCTTTGTGCCGTTTTTTCACATATGATATAATTTAGTTTAAAAAACAAGGAGCGCTCATGGAAGCAAGCATACCCAAGGAATTAGCGCCCAAATTTGATTTTAGCGATGAAATTCGAAAAGAGCGCCATATTGCGGTGACCGATTGCTATCAATGTGCGAAATGTTCAGCGGGCTGCCCACTCACCTTTGCCATGGACTTTTTGCCCCACGAGATTATCCGCCTGGTGGGTCTGGGGCAAGAAGAAGTGGTATTAAACAGCAATACCATATGGGCCTGTTCCGCGTGCGAGACCTGCACCACCCGGTGCCCTAATGACATCGATATCATGGGGGTCCTGGATTATCTCAAGGAACGGGCGGTTAAATCCGGCCGGGCGGTGCCCCAAAAAAGCGTTCTGGCCTTCCATAAAGCCTTTCTTGACGATGTCCGGCTTTCGGGCGGGCGTCTCAACGAACCCTTGTTATTGGGAATATTTATGCTGCGCAGTGGTGAGGGCCTGAGAAAATTCAAAACCGGAACGCTCAAAGAAGACGTCAAGCTGGGCCTGCAGATGTTTAAGAAAGGCCGCCTCAGTGTCAAGCCTCCCCAAAAAGTGCAGGTCATTGATGAAATCCAAAACCTCTTTAAAAAAGCGAAGTCATAGGATGAGCTGATGAAAGTATCCTATTATCCCGGATGCTCCCTGGAGCACAGTGCCAAAGATTATGAGGAGTCCATTGCAGCCGTGGCTGGTTTGCTGGACGTGCAGCTGGAGGAAGTCCCGGACTGGAACTGTTGTGGGGCCACGGCGGCGCATAGTATCAATGAAAACCTGGCCCTGGCTCTGCCGGCCCGCAATTTGGTGAATGCCGAAGCCCAAGGCCATGATGTGGTCGTCCCCTGCGCCTTGTGCTTTAACCGCCTGAAGGTGGCGGAACACGCCTTGCTGGGACCGGATGCGGCAACTTTGGGACTGGATTATCAGGGTAAAATCAAAGTATGGGATCTTTTGGATTATCTGACCCAGGAGCCGGTGCTGGCCCAGATTAAAGACAAGCTGAAAAAATCCCTGGGAGGGCTCAAAACGGTCTGCTATTATGGCTGCGTGGTGGCCCGGCCCCCCAAAATCACCAATCGCCTGGCGGATTACGAAAATCCCACCAATATGGACAGGCTGCTCAAAGATTTGGGCGCCAACCCGTATCCCTGGTCCTACAAAACCGACTGCTGCGGGGCCGGTTTTACCATTTCCCGGCCGGATATCATTGATACTTTGGTGCAAAAGCTCTATGACCGGGCCTTGGAGGCTGAGGCGGAATGCATTGTGGTCTCTTGCCAGATGTGTCAGGCCAACCTGGATATCCCCCAGGAACGCATCGGCAAAAAGGCCGGTAAACAGTACTATCTGCCAATACTCTATTTTACCGAACTAATCGGCCTGGCCCTGGGTCATCCGGACGTTAAGACCTGGTTTAGCCGGCATTTTGTCGATCCACTGCCGCTTCTCCAGCGGAAGGGCTTGTTGTAGGTTGACTGAGCCCAAGATTCAGGCGATTTTGCTCATAATTATAGTCCTTGCCAAAAATATTGTCTGATTTACCCTTCACCCTGACCCTCTCCTCTCAAGGGGGGAAAAATAAAGGACATAACTTTTGGCAATCGGTATAGATAACATTTTATAAATACAGGATCTTATATGGCGACAGCAGAAAAACAAACCATCGGCGCGGTGATGGTGGTTGGCGGTGGCATTGCCGGGATGCAGGCGGCTCTGGACACCGCCAATGCCGGTTTTAAGGTTTATCTGGTGGAAAAGGATATTTCCCTGGGCGGCATCATGGCCAAACTGGACAAAACCTTCCCCACCAACGACTGCTCTACCTGTATGATCTCGCCAAAACTTATAGAAGTGGCCATGCACCCGGATATCGAGATCATCACCCAGGCCGATGTCCAGAAGGTGGAAGGGGAGGCGGGTAATTTCACCGTCACCCTGAACCAACAGCCGCGCTATATTGACATGGAGAAATGCAACGCCTGCGGCGACTGCGCCAAGGTCTGTCCGGTGCAAGTGCCCTCGGCTTTTGATGAAGGCATGGGGGTGCGCCAGGCCGCGTATCGACATTTCCCGCAGACTATTCCGGCGCAGTTCGCCATCAAGAAATTGGATCGGGCCCCTTGCGTGACAACCTGCCCGGCCAACCTTCGCGTCCAGGGTTATGTCCAGCTGATCAAGGTGGGGAAATATGAAGAAGCAGTCAAATTGATCATGGAAGACCTGCCCTTACCCGGGGTAATAGGTCGGGTCTGTCCCCATCCGTGCGAAAGCGCCTGCCGTCGGCAAGAGGTGGACGAAGCCATCGCCATCTGCAACTTGAAGCGTTTTGCCGCAGATCAGGTGGATCTTGCCAAGCTGGCTATCCCCAAGGTAACCAAGAAAAGAAAAAAAGTTGCCATTATCGGTTCCGGCCCGGCCGGTCTGTCCTGCGCCTACCATCTGGCCCGGCGAGGCTATCCGTGCACAATTTTCGAAGCTCTGCCGGTGGCCGGAGGCATGATTCGCGTCGGCATTCCCGACTACCGTCTGCCGAAAACCGTCCTGGATAGCGAAATTGACTACATTAAGCGCTGGGGCGTAGCAATTAAGACCAATACGGCTCTGGGCAGAGATATTACCTTGGACGGGCTGGCCAAGGACGGGTACAAGGCCGTGTTTTTGGGCTTGGGCTGCCATGTGGGCAGTCCCATGGGCATCCCCGGCGAAGAGGCTGCAGGGGTAGTTCAAGGGGTTGATCTACTGAGAGAAATAGCTTTGGGGCAAACACCCAAGGTGGGCAAAAAAATGGTAGTCATTGGCGGGGGCAATGTGGCATTTGATGTGGCCCGGACCGCCAAACGTCTGGGGTCGGAGGTAAGCATCCTCTACCGCCGCACCCGGGCGGAAATGCCGGCCAATGTCGAAGAAATCGAAGAAGCCGAATGCGAGAGCATTCCCATTCAATACCTGGTGGCCCCCCAGGAAGTAGTGGTCAAGGACGGCAAAGTGGCGGGGTTGCGCGGCATCCGGATGGAGTTGGGGGAACCCGACACCTCGGGCCGGCGGCGGCCGGTTCCCATTCCTGGTTCAGAATTTACGATGGCCTGCGATATGATTGTCCCGGCCATCGGGCAGAGGGCAAACCTGGAATGTATTGAGGGTAGCCGGTATCAACACCACTCGCTGGGGGACCATTGAAGCGGACCCGGTCACCTATATGACCTCCCGGGCCGGTGTCTTTGCGGCCGGCGATGTCCATGTGGGCCCCTGGATCGCCATCGGGGCCGTGGCCGGCGGAAAAGAGGCGGCGGAATCCATTGATCGTTTTCTCCAGGGTAAGGATATGGCGGCCGGCCGGGGGATGAGCGAAGAGGCCAAGGCCATGCAGAACTGGGTGGACCTCCCGTTGGATGAAGATAAGAAAGTGCGGGAACGAATGCCCCAATTAGAGGCCGAGTTATGCTGTGCCTGTTTTGATGAAGTAAAAAAGGGATACACCGAAGAACAAGCCAAACGGGAGGCCGAACGCTGTCTTAACTGCGCCGTATGTTCCGAATGCATGCAGTGTGTGCAGGCTTGTAAGGCCGGTGCTGTTGTCCATGACCAGAAAGAAAAGACCATGGAACTGCAGGTTGGCGCGGTGATTCTGGCCCCCGGGTACCGGCCTTTTGATGCCAGGAAAAAAGTTGAATTCGGCTTCGGGCGGTATCCCAACGTGGTCACAGCTCTGGAATTTGAACGAATCCTGTCCGCCACCGGCCCGTTTTACGGGCATGTGCAGCGACCGTCAGATGGTCAGGACCCCAAAAAAATCGCCTGGATTCAGTGTGTCGGCTCCCGGGATAAATCCATCGGTCGGGATTACTGTTCCTCGGTCTGCTGTATGTACGCCACCAAACAGGCGATCATTGCCCGGGAACACGATGCCAGTGTGGAATCGACCATTTTCTTCATCGATATGCGGGCTCATGGCAAGGGCTTTGACCGGTATTATGAGCGGGCCCAAGAAAGTGGCGTGCGTTATGTCCGTTCCATGGTCTCCCGGGTCGCCGAAAAGCCCCAAAGCAAGAATTTGGAAATCTCTTTTGTGGATGCCGGCGGCAAGATTCAGCTGGAAGAATTTGATCTGGTGGTGTTGTCGGTGGGTCTGGATGCCCACCCTGATGCCGTGGCCATGGGGAAGCGCCTGGGGATCGAGACGAACGCCTGGAATTACGCGGTGAGCCAGCCTTATGACGAAGTGGCCTCCTCCCGGCCAGGCATCTTTACCTGCGGCGTGTACCAGGCTCCCAAGGACATTCCAGAGACCGTGGCCCAGGCCCTGGCCTCGGCGGCGGCCGCCTCTGCTATCCTGGCCGACGCCAAAGGCACCCTGCTGTCACAGAAGTCATATCCGCCGGAGCGGGATATCTCGCAGGAAGAACCCCGGGTGGGCGTCTTCGTCTGCCATTGCGGGATCAATATCGCCGGGGTTGTGGATATCCCTGGGGTTACCGAGTACGTCAAGACCTTACCCCATGTGGCCTATGCCGATCATTACACCTTCACCTGCGCCACCGATTCCCTGGAAAAGATGAAAGAGATCATCGAGGAGCATAAGCTTAACCGGGTGGTGGTGGCTTCTTGCAGCCCCCGGACCCACGAACCGCTCTTCCAGGACAACCTGCGGCAGGTTGGTCTGAATAAATATCTCTTTGAAATGGCCAACATCCGGGACCAGGATTCCTGGGTGCACCAGGGTGAACCTGAACAAGCCACCGAGTTGGCGAAAGACCTTATCAAAATGGCCATTGGCCGGTCTCTCCAACTGGAGGCTTTCCAGGAGACCCAATTTAAAGTGGTGCAGCGCGGCCTGGTGGTGGGAGGCGGTCTGGCCGGCCTGACCGCAGCCCTGACCCTGGCCGAAGCCGGTTATGACACCACTCTGGTGGAAAAAGAGGTGGAACTCGGGGGACTGGCCCGCCGACCTCACTTCACCCGGGATGGTCAACTGGTCACCACCTTTATGGCAGATCTGATCCAGAAGGTGAATGCCAACCCCAGAATTCAAGTCCTGACCGATGCCCAGGTAGTGGACTTCAGCGGCCATTTGGGTAAGTTCATTAGTATTGTGCAGACCGGCGCTGGCCAACGTCTGGAAGTGCCCCACGGCGCGGCCATCCTGGCCCCGGGGGCGGTGGAATATCAGCCGGAGGAATACCTCTTTGGGCAGTCCGACCGGGTGATGACCCATCTGGATCTGGAGGGAAGGTTTGCCGCCGGGGAGCAACTCTCCACGGGCAGCAACGTGGTCATGATCCAGTGCGTGGGTTCCCGGGAACCGGAGCATCCTTACTGCTCCCGGGTCTGTTGCACTAATTCCATCAACGACGCGATCCGGATCAAAGAGAAAGATCCGTCAGCCAAGGTTACCATACTCTACCGGGATATCCGGTCTTTCGGGTTCAACGAACTCTATTATCAAAAGGCCAGGGACCTGGGAGTGCGATTCATCCGCTTTGTACTGGAGAGCAAGCCTGAGGTTACAATTGCCGGGGGCAGGCTCCAGGTCAAAGTCTTTGACCAGAATATCCGGACGATGGTGGCGTTACCGGCCGACTACCTGGTGCTGGCGGCGGCGTTTAGACCCAGCCCCGGATTGGCCGAGGCGGCCCATGTTTATAAGCTACCCCCAGACATGGACGGGTTCTTCCTGGAGGCCCATGTCAAACTGCGGCCGTTAGATTTTTCCAGCAACGGCTTTTTCCTGGCCGGCATGGCCCATGCTCCCAAGTTCACCGAGGAGGCCATTGCCCAGGGGAGAGGGGCCGCGGCCCGGGCTTTGGGCGTCCTGGCCAAAGAAACTTTGGAGATCAGCGGCGCGGTGGCCTACGTCAACCCCGACGACTGTGCCCGCTGTCTCAACTGCCTGCGGGCCTGCCCGTACGGGGTGCCGAAGTTCGATCACGAACTGGGTCGCGTTACCATCGACCCGGCCTCCTGTCACGGCTGCGGCAATTGCTGCGCCACCTGCCCGGCCATGGCTATTGAGGTTAAACACAGCAAGAACCCGCAATTCGAGTCGCTGTTGAAAGCCATTTAACTACAGGTTCCGGTTTGAGGTTTCCGGTTAAAATTTTTTAGAGTTCGCGGCTATTTCAACCTGAACTGGCATAAAATCCGTACCCCAGAAAGGGCGGTTTCCGTATTGGCGGAGGCCGCCCTGGTATATTTCTAGTCGTTGCCCAAAGTTCTGCATTTTTCACCCTGCAACTGAGCCTTCAACTCACCGGCAAGTCATAAAAAGTTCCAGGAATATTAATGAGACGGACTCACAGCTCTCCGTCAGGCGGGAGGCGCTGAGCTTTCCCGCTTTACGGAAGAGGAGAAATTTTCGGAGCAGAACCTGTGGTAATTGCAGACGCCCCGGTTTAACCGCCACTTTGATATGATTAGCAAAATTTATAATAAGATAAAATACTTAGTTAAATAATTTTATTATCTGATTATTACCTAGAGTTTCAGATTGACAAGAGTTTGATAAATGTTTAAATTTTAAAAAAAGTTTTTCAAAGAAATATATTGTGTGATTAGATATTTTTCATTTTTAATTAACATCTTATCGTTGTGAGGTAAGGAGCATGAAACCCCGTCAGTTTAATCAAAGAACCACTTTCAAACCTAACCCCAAACCCGTTAAGCTTTCAACCTTTAACACATCAAAGGTAACAGCAAATTTAAATTATGTAATTTTGCTCATTAACATCAGCCGTGATTTTCCTGAAGGAGACCCGCCATGTTCCCCTTAGCCTCTTACAAAAAGTTTGTCACCCTCAAGAACGGCAGCCGCGTCCTGGTTCGTTTTCTCAAAGATGGGGATCAGGCAAACTTAATGCGGCTTTTTCAAACGGCCCCCCCGGAAGATACCCGTTACCTAAATTATTTTTCCGCGAACCCCCGGCATCTTGACTCGTTTTTGCATCACGTCGATTACTTCGAAAAGATTCCCCTGACTGCGGTGGAACTTGAGAAGGAGAGAATTATTGCCGCGGCTTTTTTCTCCCGAGGCCAGGGAGCGACCAGACATATCGGCGAGATCCATTGTATCTTCGTGGCCCGTCCCTTCCAGGGAGTGGGTTTGGGGTCCCTGTTATTGGACGAGTGTATCTACCTGGCCTGCAAAGTAGACATGGTTTGTCTGACGGCGAAGATTGTCACCGAGTTGAAAAATTCTATCCGGGCTTTTCGCAACAAAGGGTTTGAAACCAAGACTATTTTAGAAAGTTATTTTCTTTGCCGGAATGGCGATCTGTGCGATGTGGTCCTGATGGCCCTGCCCCTCAAACCGGAAAAATTACAATTTTAATTTCCTGTCAAAAGGAGGTTTACAATTAATCAGCTTACCAAAAATAAGATCTTTACAAAATGCTTCTCAATAGCTGTCTCTGCCAACGGCTGGCGGTGGATGGTTTTTGATCCTGTTCGGGGGTGTTTTCTTCTTGGACAATACCTGGTGTAATATCACACTGAGATCCGTGATCTTGTAGGGTTTAGCGATAACGCTGGTAAAGCCGAATTTTTCGTAATTAGCCATAATTGGATCATTGCCATAGCCGCTGGAGACAATCGCTTGTACCTGGGGGTCGAGTTGCAGGAGGAGTTCTAAGGTCTCTTTGCCGCCGAGACCGCCGGGAATGGTCAGGTCAAGAATGATGGCGTCAAATAGTTTGTGTTTTTTTCTGGCCTGTTGATAGGCTTCTAAAACCTGACCGCCGTCTCCGACACAGACCGCTTCATAGCCCAACTTGTGGAGCATGTGGCCTAACACCTCTCGAATGGAGACCTCGTCGTCCATTACGAGGATACGGCCATGGCCACGCACAGGCATGGTTGAAACCTTAGCACAACTTGGCTTGGCAACCGTATTGGCTGCCGGCAAGTAGAGATGGAAACTCGTCCCTTGCCCGACCTTAGAATCAACGGTGATATGTCCCTGATGATTTTTGACAATTGATAAAGCTGCAGTTAAGCCCAACCCATTGCCGAAGGGCTTGGTGGTAAAATATGGATCGAAGATTTTATCTAAATCTTTCTGAATGATGCCGATCCCCTGATCGATGAAGGAAAATCTGACATATTTGCCATCCTGTAAGGGCACGCCAATGGATGGAGTTACAAGTAGATTTTTAGCCTCAATGGTGACCAGACCGCCGTTGGGCATAGCTTGATCGGCGTTAATTAAAATATTATTAATCACCTGGTGAATTTGATCTGCATCAATTTCGATGGGCCAGATATCCTCATCGACAATAATTTCTGCCGCCGACTGGGAGCCGCTCAGCGCCAGAGGCACCACATCATGGAGTAATTCTGTGACAATGACAATTTGTTTAACCGGCATCCCGCCTTTGGCAAAGGTGAGAAGTTGTTTGGCCAGATGCTGGGCTCGTTGACAGGCCTGCTCTGCTTCCAGCAAGCGGTCAAGACTTTTATCTTGTTTTTTCATTTCCAGGCCCACCAGTTCGATGTTTCCCAGAATGATCGTCAGAATATTATTAAAATCATGGGCTATACCACCAGCCAGGATGCCCAGGGACTCCAATTTGTCAATTCTGAGGCGTTCCTGCTCCATTTTTCTCAGGTCGCTAATATCCATGGCCGCGAAAACAAGGTCCATTTCCACATCATTTTTATCAATTGCTGCAAACTTTAAAAAGATATCTCGCACCTGACCGTCCCGGCGGCGCCATTGCGTTTCTACTGCTGCAGTCTCTTCATGGCCCAGTGACTGGCGGAGTTGTTCCATCATTTTGCTATATTCGGTCTGGTGCACAAAGAGCCTGCTGAGGTTGCTGCCTCGTATCTCTTCTTCCGGACAGCCGGTTATTTTGTAAAAAAAATCATTGCCTCCAACCAGTATCCATTGATGCAAAGAGCCAATGCCTAAGGGCACAGTCAGAAAAATACTCCTAAGGGTTGCTTCCTGGCTGCGCAACGCCGCTTCGGTCAGCTTTCGTTCCGCCACCTCCCGGGCTAGAAAATCTCTGGACACCATGGTTTTCTTAAGATGCTGCACCATCTGATCAAAGGCTCGAGAAAGTTGGCCCAGTTCATCATTGCCCGAGACGTTGAGACTCTGGGGAAAAACCCCCTGGCTTAAGGATTCGATTTCTTGTTGCAATGCTCTAACCGGCCCAATGATACGATGCTGACTAAAAATCAAGCCGCGTAAGACTGCAGCGGTCAGGGTAAAAGCAAAGAGGCCGAGGAAGAAGGTGACGACTCTATAGGTTTGGCCGAAAGCAACATTGCGGGGCTTCTCCACGATAACGCCCCAATCTGTGGCAGGTACGACAGCACTGGCGCCAATAACGTGCTGGCCATGGAGGCCGCGGTAATCCCATACCCCGGTATTACCGGTTGTAAAAGCTTGCACAATGGGCAACTTGCTTAAGTCTTGATTAACCTGCATCGGAGAAAAGTCCTGACCGGCGATGAGGCGTCCGTCCTGATCTATGATGTAAGCAGAACAATCCCCGCCAATATTGGATTTGGAAATCAATTCCCATAAAGGCATGATGTCCATCCTTGCCTCCAATACCCCGATAACCCGGGCTTGAGCATCTGAGATGGGGGAAAGGAGCCTCATTCTGAGGATACGGCTACCGGGGAGTAATTCGAGGGGCGTGATTAAGCTTCGGCCCGACAATGCTCTTTGGATGCTCGGATCAGACCTGCGGTCCTCTAATTCAGAGGCTAGATAAGTATAATCTTGGGCTGCCTTGCAGACTTCCCGGCCTTGAAAATCCAGGACGGTAACTTTATCGTATTCGGGGTGTTGAGCTAAAAAATCATCAAGTTTATAGAAAAGATTTTGATTAGACAATCCGTTATCCAAGATTCCACTCAACACCTTCACCTGAGTCAGGCTTTGATTGACGTACCACGAGATATTATCCGCCACCCGAACCGCATTTTCTCTTTGAAGACTCTCGATGCCCTCCTTTTCGTGGGAAATGAAAACGTGTTGAAAGACCAAGAACAATATTGCCAAAGGGGTAACACCGAAAACCAATAAGAGAACCACAATATTATTGGTTAAGCTGCTGTGGCGCAATTTCCATAGGTTTTTTAAACCCTTCAAGGTTGAGCCTCCGGGGCCGGATACTTAGGAATCGGCCAGATAACCAGACTGGCGGCAATATCACTGGGCCAAATCGTCCGGTATTCCCCCTGCTGAATTTGCGCAATAAATCCCTCCGCCGAGAATGTTCTGCCCGGTTGAAAGGGAATAATTGCCAGAGGTTGCCTCACTACTCCTTATCGGAGTTTGCTTAATTATTCTAAAATGTTTTCGATCATCCATGATGATTATTCAGGTAGAGTCTCTGTTGAACGTCATGGAAAAAAGAACTGTCGCCCTACAGACACTCATCTCACCGAGCCCGGAAAGAAGAAAACCCCCCAAACAAGCAGAGTCTTCCGGTTTTGTGACATTTGTCCTATGTGTGTTGGTTTTTTGGGCCTTAATTAACTATAACAAGTTAAAAAAATCGATACAAAGATCAGGAGGGGCAGACATGGAAGTCATCGTCTTGGATCAGCGAAAAAGGCGGCAGGCGAACCGATCTCAGAGTGGGGAGGGTCCAGGTAAGGTCCTGTGGATGGATCAGCTTTCCGATGCGGTGGTGCTCCGGGTAGTAAAACGGCAAGCAGCCCGGGAATTGGAACAGTTAAACTTTATATTGCAGGTCACCGGCGGAGACCCGATGATGCTTCCGACCCTGGAACAGATGGAAGAGATCTACAATGGCACGATTGAATTTTAAAGACACCATGGCTGAGGAAAGAGGATTTCAGACGTGGATCATTGAGGACTCCTGGGAAGGAACTATTTATCTGGAAGCTCGGGTGATCAGGACCTGGCAGGGATTATGTGGCAGCAACAAACTGCTGGAGGATCGGGAAGGGCATTTTTATTGGTGGGCGGTCCTCTTTGCGCCTGGCAACGAGGGAGCGCTGCAGCGGATCGTAACCTTCCTGGACTGGGACAGCATGGCCGCTGAGTTGGGGATAACGGAGTCTTGGGGGCAGGATGTCGGGGTAGGGGCATCGAACTCCATTCACTAAACTTTCAGGGATGATACCCCACAGCTTTTTCCCATTCCGTCAGAGTCAAGGAAAGGAGGGAAGCCGGACCGGTTGCGGGGACGGCCTGTTGGGCCAGTACCAGGTAAGGAACGCAAGCCAGGGCGCAACCCACGTAGCCCGCTTCGATCCAGGCGTGTTTGTAGCCGACGAAGATTTCTTTGTAGCGGACTTGGGAATTGTCCCCACAGCGCAGAATACTCAGAGTGATTTTTTCCAGGAGCTGGTCTAAATAAGTCTCCCGGGCCGATTCATCGGCAGCCGGGATGGCCTCGCCGACATCCTCGATGAACAGGTGAGCATCCCTGGTGCGATCCTCGGCGATGGCTACTGCCAGAGCGGCCCAGACAGAGTTAGGTCCCTGGACGGAACGGGTTTTAAGGGCACAGGTGACCGAGGCCCCCGGGATTACCGGGAAACGCCGGCGATCCCGGCTTCCCAGGAGCTTTTGCCCCGCCTCCAGGAGCGGCTCCAAGGGGTAAATAGGGATCTCCACCCCATCGCCCCGGGTTTGATACAAGTATGGGCAAGAGGGAGCCGTCGGCGATCTGGGGGGCGGGAGCGACATCATAACCCCACAAAGCGCCGCCCGGGCCGCAGAAGGAGGAGGCGGTGACGGCATTGATCTGGCCCAGATAGGCGCCAGTGGTCTCGGCGCTGTCATAAGAGACGATCTCTGCCAGGACCTCGTCCATGTCACCCAGCGGGGCCTCGCCGATCTCCAACTTTAAAACTGCCAGATAACCTAAACCCCTGGCGCCGGGGTTCCCGTAACCATCACAGAACCTCTCAAAGGGCCCGATGGCCCCGGAGACTATCTCAGCCAGCGTCATACCCATAGTTGGTTTCTCCAGAAAATTTTTCTGCCCGACTTCATTATATAATAAATGCTCGCGTGGTGAAAAGGACTGAAAACTGGTGATGCTTCCAGCCAAGACAATTTCGTTAACTGCCCCCTGCCAGTTATAACTTCGCCAAAAGTTTATTCTTTTATTTTTTCCCTGTTTTCAATCGCTGGCCGTTTCCCAGATGGGTGGGGGTAAAATCATGAGATAAGACCCAGATCTAAAAGCTGTATGCTATTCTAATACCGCTTCCGGTTTCCGGTTAAAAAAACTTTATTATCAATTGGTTCGAGATTAAGTTGGTTTCATCCCAAACCAACCTTAGTATAAGCTGTTATCGCTAGTTTAAACATCCCCAAAACACTTGCCTCATAAAAAAACGATATACTCGCCAACCAATACCTGGTAAAATAAAAAACAAGACGTGCCAGTGCCCTTTCGTTTCTGCTTCGATCTCAGCCAGGTAAAGAATTAGTACAAAGATATGTGTGGGAAAACCCAGGGTGAGCTTTTATGAGCAACCCAGGGGATGTTCCAAAAACACGGCAGTAAGGGGGATGAATGGTAACGTGAAAAAAATTTACATACTAGACACGAATGTCCTGCTGCATGACCCGGAATCCCTATTCGCCTTTGAAGATAATGATATCGTCTTACCGGTGTCGGTCATTGAAGAATTGGACCATAAAAAGACCCGGAGCGATGAGATCGGTCGCCACGCCCGAGAAGTTTCCCGGCAACTGGACGCCTTGCGTAGTTCTGGTCCACTGTCAGGTGGGGTGAAGGTTCCCCAAGGCGGCAGCATCCGGATTGAATTGAATTGCCGCAAAACCTTCGAAAATTCTTATGATATCGATCTTAATACCACTGATAACCGCATCTTGGCTATGGCCTACTATCTGCAGCAAAATGCCCGGGAACCAGTCATACTTGTCACCAAGGACCTGAACCTGCGCATCAAAGCCGACGTTTTGGGAGTGAAGGCGGAGGATTTTTACAGCGATAAGGTTGATTATTACAAGTTGTACAGCGGCGTCAGTGAAATGACGGTGACTGAGTCGGAACTGGACAGCTTCTACAAACACGGATTTTTGGAATACCGCAACAACGGCCTGATGGCGCATCAGTTTTGTGTTCTGAAAACGGCTGAAAATCCCTCCCAATCGGCGTTGGCCCGCTTCAACCAGGGCAAACTCCTGAAACTGACCCTAAATAGTCCGGTGTATGGTCTTAAGGCCCTGAACAAAGAGCAGAAATTTGCCCTGGAATTATTATTGGACGACAATGTTAAGATCGTCACCCTGGTGGGCAAGGCGGGCACCGGCAAGACCATTCTGGCCCTGGCGGCAGGATTAGAAAAGGTTTTCGAAGAAAACGCGGGGTATAACCGGTTGCTGATCACCCGCCCCATTGTGCCTCTGGGTAATGATCTGGGATATTTGCCGGGTGACAAAGAAGAGAAGATCCGTCCCTGGATGCAGCCCATTTATGACAACCTGGAATTCTTATGCAATGAGCATATCCAAGCCAACGGCTGTGTGGAATATTTGTTTAACACCGGCAAAATCGAATTGGAGGTCCTGACGTATATTCGGGGCCGGAGCATTCCCCGCCAATTAATCATCTGCGATGAGTCCCAAAATCTGAGCCCCCACGCCGTCAAAACTATCCTGACCCGGGTGGGTCGGGGCAGCAAGATCGTTTTTACCGGCGACCCTGAGCAGATCGACCATCCCTATTTGGATGCTTCCTCAAATGGTTTGAGTTACCTGGTGGACCGTATTAAAGGGGAAGATATCTCCGGGCATGTGACCCTGGTTAAAGGAGAGCGGTCGGGGATCGCCGAATTAGGGGCGCGGTTGCTGTAAGCCCCAAGACTAACGGTAAGTTAGTTGAGACTAAGCAGTTTTTGGATATCCCAGTAGCAAAGATAGGGCTGGCTGGGGGATCAACAAAAATCCTGTATGAAAGACCCACGAGGCAGGACCACCAAGGCGGTCCTGCCTCGTTCATTTAGTCATTCTTTCAATCTGGGATCAATAGCCTCCCTGATCCCTTCTCCCAACAGATTGTAACCCATAACTGTAATCAGAATTGCCAGGCCGGGGAAAACGGAAAGCCACCAGGCGATTTCGATGTTGTCCTTGCCGGCGGTGAGGATGTTGCCCCAACTGGGGGTGGGGGGTTGAACTCCCAAGCCCAGAAAGCTCAGGGCGCTTTCGGTGAGAATGGCGCCGGCTACCCCCAGGGTGGCGGAGACCATGACCGGGGCCAGGGCGTTGGGCAGGAGATGCCGGAAGATAATGCGGCCGTCTCTGGCCCCTAACGCCCTGGCCGCTTGGACAAACTCCCGTTCCCGCAGGGTGAGAAACTCGGCCCGGACTAGACGCGCCACTCCCATCCAACTGGTGAGACCGATGATGATCATGATATTCCAGATGCTGGGCTCCAAGATGGCGATAACCGCCAGGATGAGGAAAAAGGTGGGAAAACAAAGCATCAGGTCCACCGCCCGCATCAGCAGATTGTCCACCCAACCGCCGTAATAGCCCGCCACCGCTCCCAGAAAGACGCCGATGAGCGTGGCCAGACCGACGGCCACAAAACCTACTTTCAAGGAAATTTGGGAACCATAGAGAATACGGGAAAAGACATCCCGACCCAGAGAGTCGGTGCCCATAAGGTGAATGCTGCTGGGCGGCACGAGAATGGCCTGGATGTCGATGAAATTGGGGTCGTAGGGCGCCAGCCAGGGGGCCAGCAGGGACACGAGGAAAAGACCCGCCACCAGCACCAGGCCGCTTAAAGCCAGGCGGTTGCGCCGAAACCGGGGCCAGAATTCTCGTTTTAAAAATGTGCCTGCCATAAATTAACCCACCCGGAGCCTGGGGTCTACCAGGGCGTAAGAAATATCAGCCAGGAGGTTACCAAACAAGGTCAACACTGCCCCGATGACCAGTTCACCCATGACCAGGGGATAATCCCGGGCCATGACGGCGCCGTAAAACAGTTGTCCCATGCCAGGGATGGCAAAGATGGATTCGAAAATGACGCTGCCGCCGATCAGACCCGGCACCGACAAGCCCAGGATGGTCACCACCGGCAACAGAGCGTTGCGCATGGCGTGTTTAAAGATGACCGTAGGTTCGGCCAGGCCTTTGGCCCGGGCCGTGGTGATGTAATCTTGGCGGATCACTTCCAGCATGTTGCCCCGCATGTAGCGAGACATGCCGGCCAGGCCTCCGAAGGCGGAGACCAGGTACCGGCAGCACCAGGTGTCTGGCCAGGTCCCGGACCTGTTCCCAAAAGGTCAAGCGATCGAAAAACAGGGAAGTCAATCCCGACAGGGGCAGCCAATCCAGGTGCACCCCGAATAACATCATCAGTAGCAAAGCTAACCAGAAACCGGGCATGGCAAAGCCCAGGAAGACAAACAAGGTCGTGCCCCGGTCAAACCAGGAATGGGGGTGAGTGGCGGCGATAACCCCGATGGGTATGGCTACCGCCAGGATCAGCAGCATGGCCAGAAGGTTAATGGTAATAGTGACGGGCAGCCGTTCCTTGATCTTGTCCCAAACCGGCCGGCCATCCGGTGAAAAAGACCGTCCCAGGTCCAGGCGCGCCAGCCGGGAAAGCCAATCCAGGTATTGCACATGCAGGGGTTTGTCCAGTCCATACAGTTCCCGCAACCGCTTCTGGGCTTCCAGGGAGGCCTTGGGATTCATCATGGTCTGAAGGTCCGTGGGGGAACCGGGGGCCAAATGGATCACCGTAAAGGAAATCAGGGTGATCCCTAAAAGCATGGGAATCAGCAGCAAGAGGCGATTAGTTAGATAGTGGAGCATATGGCTTGAAAACTTTCTTGAATTGGTTCATCATTAAAACATTTTTCCCGGCTTCTGGCAACGGCTTAGCCTGCCGACAAAACATTATTCCGGACCGGAGCCATGGATTTTAGTCTGTAAAGCAATGAGAAAAAATCCAGATGTGTTTAAACACGCTATGATACTATAGACTTTGAATAAAAAAGGTTTTTAAAGAAAAAGGTCGGTTGTGACGATAAAGTCTATGATTTTTCAGCGAAGTAGCTCTTAGTGTTTTGAGGTGGCGGATGGTCGATTTTTTCTATAATTCCTGGCATAATTCGTTGGAGCAGGCCAAGATATTGCTACATCAGGGTATCTTTACCCCTGAAGTCGGTAAACAGGCTCTTATTGTCATGGGGGCTATGCTGCTGGCGTTTATCCTGGCCTGGATAATGATCAGTGCTTCTTTGCCGCGGCTGCGACAGCACTGGGGGGAAGACTCTCTGTGGTTTACTCTGGCGGACAAATGCGCCGGATATATTTTGCCGCTGTTCACAGCTATAGCTCTGGAAATCGCAGTTTTAGCTTTTTGCGAAGAGTTCCCGCACTGCCATTTGATAGTTATCAGCGCCAAGCTGGCCTGGGCTTGGCTGCTGGTGCGGTTGTTTACCTCCTTCGTGATTAAGGGAACACCCTCTCGGATCCTGGTCCTGATCATCTATTTTATCCTGGCCCTGGAAATTATAGGCCTGTTAGCTCCCTTGACCAACTTTTTAGACCGCTTCGGTATTCAATTGGACAATTTCCGCTTGTCGCTCTTGAGCCTTGTCAAGGGCGCCATTCTGGCCGCCTTTCTGCTGTTGTTCATCAATTTTCTCTGTAAATTTCTGGAAACCAACCTGCCCAAGACTTCTAAACTTAGTCCCCGGCAGCAGTTACTTTTATTAAAAACAATCAGGTTGATATTGTATACCCTGGCGGTAGTTATTGCCCTGGACAGCGTCGGCCTGGATTTTTATCTCGTGTCGGTGTTCAGCGGCGCTTTCGGGCTGGGTTTGGGGTTTGGTTTACAAAGGGTGATCTCCAACCTATTTTCCGGTTTCGTCATTTTGATGGACAAATCCATCCGACCGGGAGATGTAATTGAAACTGACGGCTTATATGGCTGGATTGAATCACTGCACGGCCGCTTCGTTTCCATGATTACCCGGGACGGCAAATCACATCTGATCCCGAACGAACAACTGGTCACCAACAAGGTGATCAACTGGTCCTTCAGCAACCCTAATGTCAGGCTGAAAATACCTTTGGGCATATCCTACGGCTCGGATATTCATCTAGCCATGGAGCTCATGCTGGCTGCGGCCGCGAAACATCCCCGAGTCCTGAATACATCCGCCAGCGGTGACTCGTCTGATCGGTTTCGGCGACAGCGCCATCAACCTGGAGCTACGGATCTGGGTCAACGACCCTGAAAATGGCATCACCAACGTGTGCAGCGCCATCCAGATTGATATCTGGGATGCTTTTCGGGCCCACGACATTTCCTTTCCGTTTCCCCAGCGGGATGTGCATTTACGGACTCCCGCCGAGCTCATGGTGGTGGTGCAGAACCAGGGTCGTCCGCAGGAGGAAGAGCCTCCAGCCTCAGCAGGCGGCGTGTTTGAGGAGTCACTTTTACCGACTCAGCCAGGCGGTGACCCACCACCCAGACGATCTGGTCATGGCTCAACAGAAGGGGAATAAAAGGCCTTTGGGCCCGAGGAATTTTCGCGTCCACAAAAAAGTCCTGGAGCTTTTTGATTCCGGTCATACCCAGGGGCTGGAAACGGTCCCCGGCCCGAAAGGTGCGAAGGCGCAGGGGAAACTGCAGCCGCTGGTGGTCCATCAGGGCAGTGCACGGGTTGGCAGTGGTTAATTTTTCCTGGCCGGTGGCAGGACCGGTGGTCCAAGTGAAGGTCCAATTCAGGAATGTGCCGGCGCCGGCTGCCTGATCGAGCCTGACATATTCAGACCCGGGGGGCAGAGGAGGGGGCTCGATCTGCCAGATGACCTGATTACCTTCCCGCACCAGCCGCCAGTTGCCCGGCAGGGAGATTTCTCCTGCCGGCTGGGGGCGCTGACAGAGGTGCAGGGCCGCGGCCACATGTCGAAAAGTCAGAAGGTCTAAAGGCACCCCGGCTTGGGCGCAGGCTAAGCGCAGCACCCTTTTTTGGAGGGCGGGGTGGAGGGCCAGCAATCTCGCCACCGGCAGGCGCAGCAGTTCGTCGTCGCCGTTCATTCTCAGGCCCGATAGGACATGGGAGGTTTCCTGCTGCAGATAGTCTTCCTGCTCTCGCAGCAGGGTCTGGAAACGAGTCACCGCTTCACCCAGTCGGGGGTTATAGGCTTGGAGCCGGGGTAAAAGGTCCAGGCGCAATTGGTTGCGACGGTAACATCGGCTCAAGTTGCTCTTGTCCAAACGGTGGGAGAGGCCCTCCGATTCCAACCAGCCAACAATCTGGGCTTTGGAGGTTCCCAGGAGCGGCCGGATGATACCCTGACGATTGTTCGGCCACATCCCTTTCATCCCTTCCGGCCCCGCGCCCCGTAGGAGTCTCAGAAAAAAAAGCTCCACCTGGTCATCAGCGGTATGGCCCAAGGCCACAGTATGGTAGTGGTGCTGCTGCTTGATCTCCCGGAAAAAAGTTAAACGCAGCTGTCGGGCCGCGGTTTGGAGAGAAATTTTCTTTTCCTGCTGGTGGCGGCGCACATCGTCCGACCCTAAATAACAAGGGAGGTTGAGAGAGGCAGCCAGGTCGGCTACCCAGAGCGCGTCGGCGCGAGAAGCAGCGCCTCGGAGGGTATGATCAAAATGGGCCACCCCCAAAGTAATGGGCCAAAGGTGGGCTGACCGGTGCAGCAGATGGAGCAGGGCGGTGGAATCTGGTCCACCCGAGACGCCCACCAAAATCCGGTCATGGGGTTTAATCAATGCGTGGGATCGAATAAAGGCAAGAACCTGCTGGAGGAGAGAACTGGTCAAAGGATTGGTCCCGTGGGTTAACCAGGGATGAAAGTCGGCGCCGGGCACAATTCCAGCAAAGTATTCAAAAGGGCCGTTTTGGAGAAGGGTTTGGCCAGGAACCGATCCACCGGCAGGTCGTAAGGCTGACGTCGGGGTTGGTATTCGGAAGAAATTAGGACAATACGGCAGGTTGGCAGGTTATTTCGCAGGATTTGGGCGATTTCCAGGCCATTGCGGGAAGGCAGGTGGTAATCGATGATGGCGGCGGCAAAATCATTCCGGACCAACAGATCCTCCATCCCGTCTCCCGACGCCAAAGAGGTTACATCATATCCGGCCCGTTGTAAAATCTCCACCAGGGCCTCCCGGGTCCGCTGGTCATCATCAACTACCAGAACCTTGCAAGCCACAACTTTCCTCCCCCTGCCTTTAATAATAATAAAAATATTTTCTGCAAGCAAGATGCCAGAAAGAGGAAGTGCACCAAAAGGGTTTCAAATCCGGCTGCGAGCGAATTTCCATCACCCGCTGGTTATCTTTTTGAGAAACCGGCTGCTGCAGCTTGGGCACTAATCTCACCTTAAGAAAAATCTTAGTTGGTTTCTGTCCGGAAACGGCTATTTTTTACAATAGCTGCGTCAATCTGCAGGCTTATTTGTGCGGCGAACGAATGTTCGCCTCCGCAAAAGCCTTTGATTTCCTTGATCTTGCAGAAAATATCTCGTTTCCAGATCAGAAACTACATTAGTTCTCATTATAGTTCCCGGATGAGAACTAGTTGGGGTTTTCCTAATCGACTTCTCCTTTTGAGGGATGAGGAGATGCATTTGGGTTCCCTGGCCAGGCTGGCTTTCGGCCCAAATTTTCCCATGATGTGCTTCGATAATAGTTTTGCAGATGTAAAGCCCCAACCCTGAGCCCCCGGCCCGGTGACTGCCTCGCTTTAGATATTTTTCAAAGAGATTTTCTAAATTTTTCGGCTCGATGCCGCAGCCGCTGTCGGCGACAATGATTTCCACGGCCGGCGCGCCCACAAGACTGCCGACTTGGGCCAAAATTTCTATGTGGCCACCGGCTGGCGTTGCTTCCAAAGAATTTGCCATCAGATTGAACAAGACCCGATCCAGGTAGCGTTCATCAGCCCACACCGGTGGCAAGGTTGGAACCGCCAGGGCAGTCAAGGAGATCCCCTGATTCTTGGCCATCTCGGTGTAGTGGTTCAATAATCGCTGGATGATAAAGCCGACATACACCTCTTCGGGCTGAAGTTTTAATTGGCCCAGTTCATGTCGGGAAATATCCAGGACATTATGGAGATGCAGGAGTAACCCTTCGCTGCTTTCGATGATGCCTTGGAGTTTATGGTTGATATCGGCAGGCAGGGTCTCATCCTGTAAGGTTTCAATGGTTAGTCTCACCCCGGTTAGAGGGGCTTTGATATCATGCACAATCATGGAGAGAAAATCGGCATTGGCCGCAATGCGATCTTTTTCCTCTTGGAGGAGTCGGGTTTTTTCCCGCAGGGACCGGGTCATGGTATTGAAGGACTCGGCCAACTCTCCGAGCTCATCGGTGCTGGTCACCGGGATATCCCCGGCTAGCTCTTCCTGCGTCGCCTGACGGGTGCCCTCGGCCAGGTGGGAGATCTGCCGGCGCATACCCAAAGAGAGCATGAAACTTAAAAACATCCCTACCAGGGCCGCACCGCCCCCGACGCTGAAAATCACCAGATGCAGGGCTCTTTCGGCGGAGCTGACCTCTTCCTGGCTGACCCCCACAACCAGCAGGTTTTCCCAGGGTTTCTCTTCCTGTTCCAAGGGTAAAAAGGTCAGAGTGTAGTTTTTGCCACCCAGGGAAAGGCTTTGAGTACAGATCCAAGCCCACGGCAGCCCGGTTTTTGCCGAACTTCAAGACCTGGAAGGCGTCCTCAGGCAGATTTTTAAAGGAATTTACCACCGGATGGTCGGCGAAAAAAATGGCCACCTCGGCTCCGGTGCCCCAGGAAAGGGATTCCACAAAGCTCTTATCCACCAGCATGCCCGTGAGCACCACACCCACTACTTCATCCCCGTAATAGAGAGGCGCGGCGGCGCTCAGGAAGACGCTGTCTTTCCACTGGGTCATCCGGCTGCTACGTTTGCCCTTGAGGGCCGATTTGACGAGAGGGTTACCGGAGATATCCACGCCAATGGCTTTCGGGGCGTGGACCCGCACCGCGATGACGCCTTTCCGGTCGGTAATGGTGAGAATATTAAGCCCCGCGTCCCGCATCTGGAGACCGGCCAGCCGGGCTAGAGTTTCCAGATCATTGTTATTGAGGAGTTCAGCATAATTGTAGTTATTGCCTAAAATATCGGCATACTGGACCACTCGCTGGTTTTTTCCCTGGTATTCGGCCAGGACGAGATTGGCCACCAAGCCCACCTGCTGCCGGTGCCAGGCTAAAATTTCCTTTTTAGCCAGGTATTGGATGACAATCAACAGGCTGATCAGGGCGAACAGCAGTGAGACCAGATTGACGCCCATTAATTTCAGGCCGACTTTGTTTTTTAAGAACATGGGGGCTCAAAGAGAGTTTGGGTTATTTTCAGTTTTTCAGACACTACTTCGATAGGTAATATCATACAAACTTATTTGTCTAAGGTGAATTCTAAAATGATATAATTAAAAGTTATTATAATGCGGCAAGACAAAAGATCTTTTTCAAAAAGGATAAACCATATGCCCAGATCGAGTGGAATCCCGGAGGTTCTGGAAGAGAGAGTAACTATTGCCGGGGCCGATGTCAATTTGGAGGGCCGCTTAGCAGCAGGTGACGGCCCTGCAGGGGCGATCATTACTCATCCTCACCCCATGTATGGCGGCACCATGGATAACAATGTGGTCTGGACCGCGGCCCGGGCCTGCCAGGCCCGCCATTGGACCACGTTGCGGTTTAACTTTCGAGGGGTGGGCCTGAGTTCCGGGGAATACGGCGACGGTCTGGCGGAGTTGGCGGATGTGCAGGCGGCCCTGTCCTTTCTGGAATCCCGCCAGGTTCGGTCCCGATATGTGGTGGGCTACTCCTTCGGGGCGGCCGTGGCCGGAAGGGCCCTGGTCCAGGGAGTCTCGGCGGCCGGTATCATCATGATTGCTCCGCCCATAGCTATGATGGAAATGAATTTTCTCCCCAAGGTGCCTCGACTGAGCCTCATTGTGGTGGGGGACCGGGATGAATTCTGCCCACTGCCGCAGCTGGAAAAGATGTTTGACGAGCAACCGGAGGATCGACGCCCGGAAATCAAAGTGGTGAGCGGCGCCAGCCATTTTTTTGCCGGCCGGGAAAAGCTGCTCTATAATATCCTGCTGGAGTATCCGCTGGGTTAGGTCGAAGCTAACATATTTTCCCTATAGTCGTTGCCAAAAGTAATGTCTGATTTACCCCCTCACCCTGACCCTCTCCCCCAAGGGGGAGAGGGGAAAATAAAGGACAAAACTTTTGGCAATTAGTATAAATATCTACGATCAATCGATTCTTGGGCAGAAGCAGACGATAATCATCTATGTCATCCTGAACGAAGTGAAGGATCTTAACCTGCTTGATCCCCATTAGATTCTTCGCTACGCTCAGACATAATGGTTGAAAGTTAAAGGCCTGCGAACCTTGCAACGTGGGTTAAGCTGTGAGCGCAAGGACCAACAGCACAGAGCCACAACCAAGGAGGCAGGCCATGGGAAAAAGTGTACTGTATGTGGGGTTGGATGTCCATAAAATGTCCGTGGATGTAGCCATTGCCGAAGCCGGACCCGGGCGAAGTCAGGTATTACGGCCGCATCGGCGGCGACCTGGAGGCCCTGGACAAGGTGACCCGCAAACTGCAGGCCAAGGGAGCCGAATTGCACTTCGCCTATGAGGCCGGTCCCTGCGGCTACCAGGTCTACCGGCATCTGACGGCCCAAGGCTATAGTTGCCTGGTGGCCGCCCCGGCTCTGATCCCCCGGCGCCCCGGCGACCGTATAAAAAACGACCGCCGGGACGCCTTGACCCTGGCCCGGCTGTTTCGGGCCGGGGAACTGACGCCGATTAAGGTGCCCGACGTCGACGACGAAGCCATGCGGGACCTGACCCGGGCCCGGGAGGACGCCATCAGCGTGGAGCGCCGGGCCAAGCAGCGCACCGCCGCCTTTCTGCTGCGTCACGGCCGCCGCTATCCGGGCAAGACCACCTGGGGCCGGGGCCACTGGCGCTGGCTGCTGCAACAAGTCATGGAGCACCCGGCCCAGCAGATCGTCCTCCAGGAATACCTGGACGCGGTGCGGGAGGCCAGCGCCCGGGTGCAGCGCCTCACCGGGCAGATCCGGGAGCTCATGCCCCAATGGCGCCGGGCGCCCTTCGTCGCCGCCTACCAGGCCCTGCGCGGGGTCTCCCTCATCGTGGCGGCCACCGTAGTCGCCGAAGTGGGGGACCTGAGCCGTTTCCACAACCCCAAGGAACTCATGGCCTATCTGGGGCTGGTACCCTCGGAACACTCCAGCGGCGCCTCGGTGCGCCGGGGTCGGATCACCAAAACCGGCAACGGCCATGCCCGCCGGGTCCTGGTGGAAGCGGCCTGGGCCTACCGCTTGCGAGCCCGGGTCACCCGGCCCTTGCTCCAGCGCCAGGAGGGCTTGCCGGAGAGCATCCGGCAGATCGCCTGGAAGGCGCAACTCCGGCTCTGCGCCCGTTATCGACGCTTCCTGGCCCGGGGCAAGGCCAAGCAAACCATTGTCACCGCCATCGCCCGGGAACTGGCGGCCTTTCTCTGGGCCATCGGCCAGGCCGTGGAGCCCGTAACGGCTTAAAAGAAAACAAAAATCAAAAGCAAAGGCGCAGTTAAAGAAAAAAATAAAAAAATTCTCAGGCCCCACCGGGGCGCGACCACGGTAAGGAGAGCCCTCGTTCATCCTAGGGGAATAGGCCGCAGCCGAAACTCCCGTCCTTAGAGAGAGGCAGCTCCGTGACGAAGCCAGGTCAGGCGGTAACCAACCCGCGTATATCAGAGTGATCAAACGTCGCTAAAGCGTCCCGCCCCGCTGGGGCCTGAGAATCATCTCGCAGCTTAACCAAAAAAACAAGGGACTCTTGCGCCTACTTGACAACTTTCAACCATATCAGAATGACAAATAAGGATGGGGAATTTTCAGGAGCTTTCTATAGTTCATCCCCTGCTCCCCTCTGAAAAACCCGGTTGACCGAGTCCAGAATTTTTTCCGGCGGCAGGGATGACAGACAGATGTTTTCCGGACAGTGAATTTCTCGGCCTGTCTGGTACACGGCGCGGACTCCTGAGGTGAAGTAATTACGGTGGTCCCAGCGCCCGGCGGCGCCCAAATCACCGGATCGGGGAAGGTTCGCAAAAATTGCCACCACGGCTGGCTGTCCCAAAGCCGCAGCCAGATGCGTGACGCCGCTGTCGTTGCCCACATAAAGCTGAAATCCCCCCAAGGTGGCTGCTAGCCGGCTCAAGGGGAAATCTTTTAAGAGCCGCAATTCCTGATGAGGAAACTTTTTTTGCAGCTCCGCCTACTAGCCCCGGCCTCGGCCGGGCCGAGAACCCACCAGACCTGGACCCGGTAATGCTTTTCCAGGCTCAGAGCCAGTTCGGCGTAAGAGTCCAACGGCCAATTCTTCCTGGCATGTCCACTCCCCGGTCCCAAAGCCGCCAGAGGAGTCCCGGGACGGCACCGGTTCTGCATCCAGGAACGGGCTTTTTGAAGTAATACCTGGTTCAGGTATAGCCAGCCGAAATGGTTTTAGGGGCGTCCGCATTCCGCCAGTTTGCAGGTGTTCTGCCTGAAGCTGTCTGATGGGCACCCTGGCCTGTATTGGAAAACTGGGCAGCCAAAACACCCTGCCCAATCCCTGCCAGCCGGAAGCGGTCGAGAAATTCAGGCCGCCGGTGTGGTGCAAAAACCAGGGCCAAATTCGAATTGGGAAAGGAGGTTTTTCAATGGGTCAGCAATCTGCCCACTGCCCTGGAAGAGATCCAGCCAGATGGCTCTTTGCGCATTCCAGACATCCGCCACCGGCAAGCCGGTCATCAACAGGCCTAATTGTTCTGGTCCACCCACGAGCGTCATTCGAGCCCCAGGATAGTGCGCCGCGACGACCTGCAAGGCCGGTCCGGCTAGGAGGACATCACCTAAGGCGCCCTGGTGCCAAACGAGAATTTTTATTGCGTCCGATGGTAAGGTGAATTGCTGGATTTGGGCTGCCAGTTGCGCGATTGTCTGGTCGGATCAAATTATCAGGCGCGCCCGCACCAGTAAGGAGGTACC
>CAWAEI010000010.1:0-36370 GCA_963780995.1 uncultured delta proteobacterium | reverse complement strand
GACATGGTGGGAAACCTGCGTGGCCGGCATCGCATTACCATAGGGGCTGATAAGGCGTATGACACTCAGGACTTTGTCCAATCTCTGCGAACTCTTAAGGCCACGCCGCATGTGGCCCAGAACTGTAACGGCGACAAGCTCCGCCATTGACGGCCGCACCACCCGCCATCCAGGGTATGCCGTCAGCCAGCGCCTGCGCAAAAGGTTGGAGGAGATCTTCGGCTGGATGAAGACCGTTGGGAATCTCCGAAAGACACGGCATCGAGGCAAGGATCGGGTGGGCTGGGTGTTCACGCTTACTGCCGCGGCTTACAATCTGGTGCGAATCCGCAACCTGAGGCCAGCTCTTTCTCATTGAACCCAAGGAGCTCTCTGAGAAAGGATAATTCTGCTGGTCATTGACCGCCGATGGAGGAAATAGCCCAAGTTTTCCAGATAATTTGCCCGACATAAGGTTACTCTAATTGCCCCCAAAGAGGATACACAGCCTAATTACAATGCTTTTTCAACAGCCTGCTAGTTCGTGAAGAGAGACAAAAACTAATGCATAAGATAGAAGTCAAGACGAAGATTTTAATCAAAATACCGAAGAATATATTATCATGCTTTTAGATAGGATGGATGATATGCAAAAGCCGGCACTAATGGCCAAGGCGTTTCATTGTTATCTTGATGGCAAAATTGATGGAAATCAACTACAGAGAATTAATTTTGGTATTGATCATGTTTTTATCCGTAATTTAAAAGAATTAAAAAAATATTATCTAATGGAAACACCCACTGACACAACTCATGATATTTTACAACCATTAGTTTTTCAAAATCTTGCTAACTGTGGCTTTTTAGATTTGAATTCTGGGTATGGCGGCGGGGTAACAGACTACTAAAAATGAATTTGGAAAATTATTTGTAGAATTTATTCTTTCTCAAGAATAAGGATATACGAGAATTATTTAATATACTAAACCCCGGAAGTCAAGCCCCGTAGGGCCGATGATACTATGCGGGCAGCCGCATGGGAAAGTAGGACGCCGCCGAATTTAATTTATCAGCCCGGTCTGGTAACAGACCGGGTTTTTTTACGTCCTTGACATAACGTACATAATAACGTACATTCTAAAGTGATTGGATTCTGGAGGTAAACATGGCAACTCTTACGATCAGTCAGGCCAGAGAGCGGCTTTACCGTTTGGTGGATGAAGCCGCCGCGACCCATGAACCGATTCTAATTACTGGCAAACGGTCTAACGCGGTGCTTGTCTCGGAGGAAGATTGGCGGGCTATTCAGGAAACTCTCTATCTGCTGGGAATTCCTGGATGCGGGAATCCATTCGAGAAGGCCTACAAACTCCGCTTGCGGAATGTCTTAAAGAGCTCGACTGGTGATATGGCAGGTTGTCTTCACCAAGCAGGCCCAGAAGGACGCCAAAAATATAGCCGAGGCTGGACTGCGGTCTGCTGCCAAAAAATTCATAGAAATCATCAAAGAAAACCCTTGGCAAAATCCGCCGCCGTTTGAAAAGCTGGTGGGAGACTTAAACGGGGCTTATTCCCGCCGCATCAATATACAACATCGACTGATCTATCAAATTTTTGAAGAGAAAAAGACGGTAAAAGTAATTCGGATGTGGACGCATTATGAATGACTCTGAATGCCCTTTTCAACAACTGGAGCATTATCATGCCGATGATTTATTTGCCACATGGTTACGCCGAATTTGATTCCAACGATTTGGTGAAGCATATTAGGCAATCTCCTCGGAATTACATCATTCAAGGCCAGGTGAATTGTATGAGACGGGATCATACCGCGGGAAAAATTTCTCAACCCGTTTTCTCTCGAAGACCTGCAGTCCTTCCCGGAATTGGAAGACTCACTGGATAATGCCGCCGCTGACGCTGCCCTCAAGGAACCTGGGGTTTCAATACCCTGGGAACAAGTTAAAAAAGATTTGTCCATTAAATAAATGCCGTTGAGCTTCGACCCCATCCTAACCCTAACCCTCATCCCTTCCTTTAACCCTCAACATCCCCATCCTAGTTTTCATGACATCTGTCCCAGGCGTTCTTCCATTTTTTAGCCGCTTTCGTTATGCTCCCCTTATCATCTGGTCAACCCGGACTTGGCCTCTGGGGAGTTTTTCCGGGGCGACTCGCCTCCGGGCCAGGGCGCCGGGAGTTGGCCTTAACCGTAAATTCATCATCAAACCAAACTTGATTATTAAAAGGTAAAACCCCAAAAAACGGATAAGTGGGAAAAAAGTGGGAAATTCGTGGGAAAAATGATTCTATATGCGAAAAAGACCAATGAAAACAATAAGAAAGTCATTAGGGAAAATTATTTCATTTTTCCCGCTTCAGGGCCGGAGGTGGTCCAGGATGACTCCGACCCAAACTTTGGCGGCCACCGCCACCCGCTCGCCAAACAAGCGCGAAATTAACGCGAAATTAGCGCGAAAAACGTCCCTCCTAATAATATTAATGAGAAATATCAAGAATATATGGTATGCGAAAAAAATATTCCACGCAGGCGCGAAACTCTCATGCCGCGGTCATCCCGGCAGTGGGAAAAAAGTGGGAAATTCGCGGGAAAAATGGTTTTAAATGCGAAAAAGACTAATGATAACAATAATAAAGTCATCTAAAAAAATTAATTCAATTTTCCCGCTTCAGGCCCCGAGGTGGTCCAGGATGACCCCGAGCCAAACTGCGGCGGTCACCGCCTCCAAATTAGCGCCGGCCTTGCAGGTGGAATGATCAGGGGCGATGGAGGCGGAAACGCCGCTTGTAGGTATCCGTACAAGCCTGGTTGAAAAGGAGACCGGGCTTTTTTTATGATATACAAGCAGCATCATAGCAATTATAATTCACCAAGCAAGACTTAATCTGAGACTGGCCGCCGTCCATTCAAGCAAAGGAAGACCTGCCCCCCTTGGAAACACTATTTCTCATTGATATCAGTTCCTATATCTACCGGGCTTATTACGCCATTCGAGAGCTTTCCACCTCCGGGGGGTTTCCCACCAACGCCATTTATGGGGTCACCAACATGCTCCTGAAGGTCCTGCGGGATCGGCAGCCGACGCACTTGGCCCTGGTTTTTGACGCCAAACCGCCCACCTTTCGCCATCATCTTTATCCGGCTTATAAGGCCCACCGCCCCGGCATGCCTGAAGATTTGGTGAAGCAGTTGGACTATCTCCGCCGGATAATCTCAGCGCTGAACCTACCGGCCCTGGAGCTGGCAGGGTATGAAGCGGATGACCTTATCGCCACTTTGACCAGGCTGGCCCGGGAGACCGGGATGAAGGTGGAAATTATTTCCGGGGACAAGGACTTGCTGCCTCTGGCAGACGAGGCGGTGACAATCTGGGAACCCATGCGTGAGGTGTATTTCACCCCGCAGGTGATCGAAGAGAAATTCGGTCTGCCCCCAGCAGGCCTGGTGGATATGCGCGCCCTGACCGGTGACCCCAGCGACAACATCCCGGGGGTGCCGGGGATCGGCCCCAAGACGGCGCAGAAACTCATGGCCCGCTTTCATAGTTTGGATCAGTTGTTGTCGCATCTGGATGAAGTAAAGGAAAAAAAGCTGCGAGATCGACTGCAGACGTATCAAGAGCAGGCCCGTTTGAGTCAGAGGTTATTATGCCTGGATGATCGGGTGCCGCTGGCGGTTGACGTGGGCAGCTTGCAGCCGGGTCCGCGAGACCGGGCCACCTTGGGGGAATTGTTTTCTGAATTGGAATTCAGCAAATTGGCCAAAGAAATCAGCCTTGGTGAGACTTTTGGTGAGTTTCGCTTGCTGGACACGTTATCTGCCTTGCAGGAAGCCGCGGCGGCAATTCGGGCCACGGGGCGCCTGGCGTTATACTGTCATGGCGGGCCGCAGCATCCCATGCTGGCGGACCTGGCGGGAGTCGGCTTGTCCTGGGAGGACGGGCGCGCCGGCGTACGTGCCGTTCCTAACTGAACTCAAGCCGGTGCAGATCTGGGAGATACTGGGGCCACTATGGTCGGCTAAAGGTATCGAAAAAATTGGTCCTGACCTGAAAAACGCCTGGATCTGGGGGGAGCGCTGGGGCCAACCCCTGGCCGGTATTGTCGGTGATATTTTATTGGCATCGTATCTGCTGAATCCGGTCCGTTTTGATCAGACCATCGAGAATATCGCCTTACATCATCTGGGCCTCAATCTCTTAGAGCCTAAGGAATTAGCCGGGCGGCCCCTGGCGGCGGCGGAACTTCCCCTGGAGTTAGCCGTTACCTATGCCGGCGGCAGGGCCGAGGCCGCCTGGCGGCTTTGGCCCCGGCTCCAGAAAGAGCTCCGTCAGGCAGGTCTATCGCCATTGTATGAAGAGTTGGAACTGCCGGTCTTAACTGTTCTGGCCGCCATGGAATTTCGGGGAATTGGGGTTGATGCGGATTTTCTCGACTCCTTCGGGCATGATTTGGAAAAGGAGTTAGCCAGGTTAGAAGGGGAGATTTTCCAGTTGGCCGGAGAGTCCTTTCTCATTAATTCCCCCCAACAATTGGCGCACGTCTTGTTTGACCGTTTGCACCTGCCCACCCAGAAAAAAACCCGGGGACGAACGGCATATTCCACTGACAACGAGGTCTTGACAACCTTGGCGGCACACCCCATTGCGGCCAAAGTCATAGCCTACCGCACCCTGGGAAAACTGAAGGCTACCTATGTGGATGGCTTACGCAAACAACTGAATCCAAAGACCGGTAGAATTCACACGACCTTCGTCCAATCAGCGGCCGCCACCGGCAGGCTCTCCAGTCGGGAGCCAAATCTCCAAAATATCCCGGTGCGGGGGGAACAAGGGTCCCAACTGCGACAGGCCTTTGTTGCTGGGCCCGAAAATATTTTCATTAGCGGCGATTACTCTCAGATCGAGCTGAGGTTGCTGGCGCATTTTTCTGAAGATCCTATTTTGCTGCAGGCCTTTCGGGAGGGGGAAGATATCCATCGACAAACTGCCGCCGAAGTTTTCGGTCTGCACCCGGAATTCGTGAGTCCGGAGATGCGGCGCCAGGCTAAGATCATTAACTTTGGCATTATTTACGGCATGAGCGCTTTTGGCTTGGCCAAACAGTTGGGTGTCAGCCAGCGTCTGGCCCAGGATTTTATCAATCGCTACTTTAACCGCCATACCGGGGTAAGACAGTATTTGGCCGAGGTCTTGGCGACTGCCCGGCAGGAGGGATGGGTCAGCACTCTGCGGGGGCGCCGTCGTCCCATACCCCATCTTCACAGTGGCAACCGCAATCTGCGACAAGAGGCGGAGCGCAGCGCCATGAATACACCCCTACAAGGATCAGCGGCCGATTTAATCAAAGAAGCTATGCTTACCGTAGAAGCCCGATTATTCCAACAAAGGTTATCAGGTCACCTGCTATTGCAGATTCATGATGAACTTTTACTTGAGGCGCCGCAGGATGAAGTGGCTGACACAGTCGAGTGTCTGCGGGTGGCTATGGAGGGGGTTGATTGCCTTAACATACCGTTATTAGTAGATATTCAGGCAGGTAAAAATTTTGGTGAAATGAGGCCTTGGCGGATATAACGACCGAAAAGAAAATTGCTTTTTCCATGAGGGCAACTTTTTTTTTAAAAAAAACTACTTAATCGAAAATTTTTACTTGATATTTTGTTTGTCTTGTTGTTTAATACGTATAAATGTGTTCACGAAACACAATTACTTTGAAAAGGGGGGATAAAGATGAGGAAAGCTTTGGTACGTAAAGGTTTTGCCTTTGCCATTCTCATGGCGTTCGTCCTCGTCATGGGAGCGGGGTGTTGTGACTCCTGCAAGAAGTACGTGGATGAAAGCAGGATGTATGCCGACCAAGCAAAAGCTTCGGCTTCTAAGGCTGAAGCAGCAGCTCGGAACGCTGAAGCCGCTGCCGCCGATTCTAAGGCAGCTGCAGACAAAGCTGAAGCCGCTGCGGATCGCGCTGAAGCCGCCGCTGCGAAAGCAGAAGCTTGCTTGATGAAGAGAATGCGTAAGTAAGTCTGTGCACGATGTTGACAAAGTTTACTGGGGGGGAATAACCATGCCAAAGCAGGTGCCTCTCCGAGAAGGGGGTAATCGATGAGGAAGGCGTTATTAAGAAAAGGCTATGCCTTGGCGCTCCTCGCGGTCTTTGCCCTAGTGGTCGGAGCTTCTGGTTGCTGCCAAAAGTACAATGATGAATGCAAAATGTACATGGAGCAGGCCAAATCAGCTGCCGATCGAGCCGCAGTCGCTGCTACTAGCGCTGACAATGCTGCACAGGCTGCTAAACAACCGATAGCAAAAGCTCAAGCTGCTGCTAATCGCGCCGAAACGGCTGCAATGCGTGCAGAAAAAGCAGCCGATGAAGTCTGTGCCGCTATGGCTTCGGTAAAACCGTACTGTCCGCCAAAGAAGAAAAGAATTAAGAAGAAAAAGAAAGTTTGTTAATATATCAAACTTCTTAATTTAGCCTAATTTTTCATACCAAAAGGGTGTGGCAATATTTGCCACACCCTATTTTTTGTGCGTCCGACAGAGGGCGCACCCACTTGAGGTGCAAGTCCTCTACCGGCCCGAAATGGGGAAGCAGATCCGGCCTGCCGGCACCATGGTCATGCGGGGTAGTTCGAATTCGCCTCTCGTGGCACCCAAAAAACTTTTCCCAGCCAAGGCTCTATCGCTGCCAGCTCTTTTGTTCGCTAACCAGTGGGGTCAATTTTCGATGTCAATCTTCACCGTCCAGCAACTGGTAAATATGAAAGTTATTTCTTCTCAGCAACTGCACTGGCCCAACCTGGACGCTGACAGCGAACTCGAGGCCTTGAAGCATCCCGATCATTACCTCTTAGTCTGGAAGCCTTAAAGGCAGCCATGATCCGCATCGGGCCGGCGGGGTGGGATTATCAGGATTGGCAGGGAGTGGTGTATCCGACCCGGGTGCAGGGGACGGACCGACTTACTTTTTTGACCCAATTTTTCCCGACCATCGAGATCAACGTCACCTTTTACCGGCCCATTTCCGCCACCCTGGCCCAGCGTTGGGTGGAGGCGGTGGTAGGACGGCCGGACTTCCGGTTCACGGCCAAACTCTTCCGGGGTTTTACCCACGAACGCACCATGGCGCCCTGGCAGGAGGAAGCAGCGGTGAAGTCGGGGCTGGCCGCGCTGCTGGAAGCCGGGCGGCTGGGGGCGTTGTTGGCCCAATTCCCTTATTCCTTTCACAATACCGCCGAGAACCGGGGCTATCTGGTGACCGTGCGGGAGCGTTTCCCGGATTACCCATTAGCCATCGAGGTGCGGCACCGGTCCTGGCAGCAGCCGGCGGTCCGGAAGTTTCTGGCGGACCATAACCTGGCCTTCTGCAACATCGACCAACCACAGATATCGTATGCCTTGGGCGAAACCGATTGGGTGAGCGGCCCCCTGGCCTACCTGCGGCTGCACGGCCGCAACCGGCAGAACTGGTTTGCCAAAAATGACGATGCCGGGACCCGGTACGATTATCTCTATTCGGCCCAGGAGATGGATGAGCTGGCGGGGCGCGCCCGGAGCCTGACGGCCCAGACCGCCGAGACCTACCTGATCTTCAACAATCACCCCCGGGGCCAGGGTGTGGCCAACGCCCTGGAGATGCTGCAGCGGCTGACGGAGCAGCGGCCGGCCCTGCCGGAGGGTTTGAAGAAGGCCTTTCCGCGTTTGGCGTATTTTTGATAAAAGGCGGTCAGCGGTCAGCTTTCGGCTGTCAGCTTAAAAAGGTTCGGATCATTTCCCGATTTAAAAAATTATAGTCAAAGTCTCGAAAATCACTTCGGAATGTGACCTCCAGATCAGAACAACAAAAAAATCCTTAATAATGGCGGGCCGTACCCGCCCTGCATGGACCGCCGGCTCTTCGTCTCACATTTTTTCTTCTCTAATATCATCCCCCATTTTTTGCTTGACAGAATATTGTGCACCGATATAATGCACACTACGCACAAAATGAACAAGAAGTTTTTAAGCACAATATGCACACTCCCGACAGTCAAAAAAACTCCTCTTCACCTCCCCTGAGCCTATACGAGGCCCCGGTCCTGATCTTCGGTTGCGGCAATACCCTGATGGGTGATGACGGTTTCGGTCCCGCGGTGATTGAGCGCCTGCAAACCTGTCGCACACTCCCCGCCTCGGTTTGGGTCGAAGATGTGGGCACCAGCATCCGGGACATTCTCTTCGATCTCTTGCTCGCGCCACAGAAACCTAAGATGATCCTCATTATTGACGCGGCCAAGCAGGACGGGCGGCCTCCAGGAGAGCTTTTTGAGCTGCCGGTGGACCAGATAGCTTTAGAAAAAGTCAATGATTTTTCGGTGCATCATTTTCCGTCCCTGAATCTGCTCAAGGAATTGTCGGAATCCTCCGGCGTCGAGGTGCGGGTGTTGACGGTGCAGGTGGAATGCCTGCCTGAAGAAATCCAAGCCGGCCTTTCCGCCTCGGTGGCGGCGGCCATTCCTTTAGCCTGCGACTGGGCCCTGGCCCGGATAGGAGGGGCAGCATGATCTTGATCCAAATAACAACCCTGGCGGAGCAGTTGGGGGTCCACCGCAACACCATCCGGAACTGGGTGAAAACCGGCAAAATTGCCGCCCGCCCGGCGCCGGGGCGGGGGCTGATGCTGGCCCGGGAAGATTTCCTGCAGTTGTGCGAAGATTTCGCCCTGGACCCGGCCTCTTTGAATCCCCGGGAGCTGGCCACCATGGCTCCAGCGGCCCGGCGTGAAGTTACCTCCGCTCCGTCTGCAGATCCTGAATCAGCAATACCGAAACCTGAAAGAGGCAGCAGGTTGCCAATAACATTTAGTAGGGAGGCAGTCATGTCAGATAAAGTGGTCGGCTCCGTTATGGTGGTCGGCGGCGGCATCGCCGGCATCCAGGCGGCCCTGGATCTGGCCGATTCCGGCTATTACGTCTACCTGGTGGAAAAGGGCCCCGGTATCGGCGGCAAAATGGCCCAGTTGGATAAGACCTATCCCACCAACGATTGTGCCATGTGAATTCTCTCGCCCAAGTTGGTTGAGTGCGGTCGGCACTTAAACATCGAGCTTCTTACTCTCTCCGAAATCGAACAAGTCACCGGACAACAAGGTAACTTCCAGATCACCCTCCGGAAACAGCCCCGCTATGTGGACATGGACAAGTGTATCGCCTGCGGCCTGTGTTCCCAGAAATGTCCCAAAAAAGTGGACGATGAATACCAGGTGGGGGTGGGCCAGCGGAAGGCCATCTACATCTCCTACAGCCAGACAGTGCCCCTGAAATACGTCATCGACAAGGAACACTGCATTTATTTTGTCAAAGGCAAGTGCAAGGCCTGCGAAAAATTCTGTCCCACCGGGGCCATCAACTTCGATGATAAAGAAGAAATAGTCACCCTCAATGTCGGCTCGGTCATCCTGGCCCCGGGTTACAAACCATTTGACCCCAGCGGTCTGGACGTTTACGGGTACGATCAGCTTCCCGACGTGGTCACCGGTCTGGAGTACGAGCGGTTGTTGTCGGCCAGCGGCCCCTACCAGGGTCACCTGATGCAGCCCTCCACCGGTCGGGAGCCCAAGAAAATCGCCTGGATTCAGTGTGTCGGCTCCCGGAACAAGGCCTGCGGCAACGGCTACTGCTCCACGGTGTGCTGCATGTATGCGGTCAAACAGTCCCTGGTGACCGCGGAGCACCTGCACGGCGGAGATGTGCAGCAGACCATTTTCTTCATGGATCTACGCTCCCATAATAAGGAATTTGAGCGTTATTATCAGGACGCGGCGGCCAAAGGGGTGCGTTTTATTCGCAGCCGGCCGCACAGTATCGACCCCGGCGACAAGAATATCGGCGCCAAAATTTATTACATGACCGAAGATGGCCGGCAGCTCCGGGAAGACTTTGACATGGTGGTGCTTTCCGTGGGTCTGGAGGCCCCGAAGGACGCCCTGGAGCTGGCGGAGAAGTTCGGCATTGAACTGGATCACTACCGGTTTGCCGACACGCCCAGTTTTGCCCCGGTGTCCACCAACCGGGACGGAGTTTATGTCTGCGGGGCCTTCCAGAACCCCAAGGCCATTCCCCGTTCGGTGACCGAGGCCTCGGCCGCGGCCTCGGCGGCCGCTAAAAACCTGGTCCAGGCCAGAGGCATCTTTGACCAAGGAAAAAACCTATCCGGCAGAGCGGGATATCAGCGGCGAAGAACCCCGGGTGGGTGTTTTTGTCTGCTCCTGCGGCATCAATATTGCCAACACCGTGAACGTTCCGGAAGTGGTGGAATACGCCAAGACCCTGCCCTTTGTGCAGTTCGTGGAAAACAACCTGTTTTCCTGCTCTACCGACACCCAGGTGATGATGGCGGAAAAGATCAAAGAACACCACCTGAACCGCATCGTGGTGGCCGCCTGCACACCCCGGACCCATGAAGCCTTGTTCCAGGATACCCTGCGGGAAGCGGGTCTCAATGGCTATATGCTGGAAATGGCCAACATCCGCAACCAGAATTCCTGGGTGCATCAGCAAAGCCCGGGGGCTGCCTACGGTCAAGGCCAAGGATCAGGTGCGCATGGCGGTGGCCAAGGCCATCCGCAATTTTCCGCTGCAACGCCTGTCGGTGGAGGTCTCGCAGCAGGCCCTGGTCATCGGCGGCGGCCTGGCCGGCCTGACTGCAGCTCTGGATTTGGCAGACCGGGGTTATGAGACCGTGCTAGTGGAAAAAACCGGCAAATTGGGCGGCAACGCCTGGAACCTGAACAAGACCTGGAAGGGCGAAGATATCCGGGCCAACTTGCAGGATATGATCGCCAAGGTGGAAAATCATCCCAAAATCAATATCCTGAAACAAGCGGAAGTGAAGACCGTCGAGGGCTCGGTGGGCAATTTTGCCAGTGACATCGAGGCCGGCGGCAAGACCAAGACCGTAAACTACGGCATTGCGGTGTTGGCCACCGGCGCCGAAGAACTCAAGCCCCAGGAATATTTGTATGGCCAGGACGGCCGGGTACTGACCCACCTGGAGTTTGACGCCGAACTGCGGGAGCGTTCCGCCAATGTGGCCAAGGCCGGCAGCGCCGTCTTTATCCAGTGCGTGGGTTCCCGGGAGCCGCAGCGGATGTACTGCAGCCGGGTCTGCTGCACCCACTCGGTGCACAGCGCCGTCAAGCTCAAGGAACTCAGCCCTGACATGCAGGTTTATGTGCTCTATCGGGATATTCGCACCTACGGCGAACGGGAAGATCTGTATACCAAGGCCCGGGAGCTGGGCGTGATTTTCGTCCGTTATGACTTGGAAAATAAACCCAAGGTGTTTAAAAATGGGGACGACCTGGTGGTGGAGGTAGTGGATCCCATCGTGCAACTGCCGGTGCGTCTGAGTGCGGATTACCTGGTGCTGGCTTCGGCCATCGTTCCCCGGAGCAATGAAAATCTGTTGGAGCTCTACAAATTCGGCATGAATACCGACGGGTTTATGAATGAAGCGCATCCCAAGCTGCGGCCGGTGGATATGACCGTGGACGGGTTGTTCGTGGCCGGTTTGTGCCACCATCCCAAACCCATCGATGAATCCGTATCCCAGGCCATGGCGGCCGTCTCCCGGGCCGGGGTCATTCTGGCCAAGGAACGAATGTCCCTGGACGCCATCAAATCCTATGCCACTGAAAGCTGCGACGGCTGCGCCCTGTGTGTGGATGTCTGTCCCTACATGGCCATCAAGCTCGAAGAGTACAAGGACAATGGCCACGTCCACCGGCGCATCGCCACCGACAAAGCCTTGTGCAAGGGCTGCGGCCTGTGTGCCGCCACCTGCCCCAAAGGCGGCGTTGTGGTGCACGGCTTCACCATGGATCAGCTTCAGGCCCAGGTGGATGAAGTGGTGGCGATTGTGGAGAGTGCGGCGTAATCAAGATTATCAGCGGGTGAGGAGGCCGAGGCCTTCGGGGTAGATAAGCCTTGGTCTCCTGCCCAATCTATAACAAGTTTTTTCTGAGGAGGCTTTATATGTCAGACAAATTTGAACCGGTCATCCTCGGTTTCCTGTGCAACTGGTGCGCCTATGCCGGCGGTGATCTGGCCGGCGTCTCCCGGCTGCAGTATCCGCCCAATATGCGGGTCATCCGGACTATGTGTTCCGGGATGGTGCATCCCCGGTTGGTGGTGGACGCCCTGGATCGGGGGCTCGACGGCGTCATTGTCATGGGGTGACACCTGGGCGATTGTCATTACCTGGATGGTAATCACAAAGCATTGGCCCGGAGTGAAGCAATTCAATTGGTTCTGGAAGACATGGGCATTGACCCGGAGCGTTTCGCCATCGAATGGGTATCGTCAGCCGAGGCACCCCGTTTTGCGGAACTGGTAACCAAATTTACGGAAAAAATCCGGGAACTGGGCCCCAATCCTGTCAGGGAGTCCAAGGCCATGGCCGCTTGATGAGGGAGGAGCGATGAAAACTTTTTTTAACCTGATTCAAGAAGTGCAAAAGCCGGGACTCTGCCATCACTGCGGCGGCTGTGTCACCTTCTGCACGGCTATTAATTATGGGGCCCTGGAGTTGGACGAAAACGGCCGGCCCCGTTACAGTGACATTGAAAAGTGCATTGAATGTGGCATCTGCCACTCAATCTGCCCGGAAGTCGCCGAGCTGGACGAAGAAATGAAGCGTCAGCTCTCCTGGAGCGCCCCCATCGGTCGGGTTATCGAGACCACGGTGGCCCGGGCCAAAGACCTGGAGGTTCGGTCCCACGGCACCGACGGCGGCGTGGTCACCGCCCTGCTGCTGCACCTGCTGGACATGGGCCGCATCGACGGCGCCATTGTCAGCCGCAAGGTGGGACCCTTCCGCCGCTGGCCCTGGTTGGCCATCACCCGGGACGAGATCCTGGAGGCGGCCGGTTTTCATTTCGACACCATGCACGGCATGACCCACTTTTCCAAGGTCTACTCCAGCCTCTACTCCACCTTCTCCCCCTCCATCCTGGAGTTGGGCGAGGTGGCCAAAAAACGGCTCAACCGGGTGGCCTTCGTAGGCACCCCTTGCCAAATCAACACGTTGCGGCGCATGGAAGTCATGGGCATCGTGCCTTCGGGGACCATCAAATACCATTTCGGCCTGTTCTGCACCGGCAACTTCCATTTCGGTCCGGAGCAGCGGCAGAAACTGGAAGAACTGGGCGGGTTCTCCTGGGATGATGTGGCCAAGGTCAACGTCAAAGAGAACCTCATGATTCACCTCAAGAGCAAAGAAGTTCTGGAAATTGAGCTGAATCAGCTAGATTTCCTGAAACGTTACGCCTGCCAGTACTGCGACGATTATGCCGCGGAGTATGCCGACATTTCCTTCGGCGGCATCGGCGCCGAAGAAGGCTGGACCACGGTAATCACCCGTACCCCTCTGGGTCGGGCGGTGTTGGCCGATTCCAAGGGAACCGACATCGAGATCTACGATTACCGGGACAACTTCAGTTACGCGGCCGACGCTTTGGCAAAAGTCATCGAATGGTCCGAAAAAAAGAAGCAGAATGCGGCCGCCAAGCACCAGGAGCTGGAGAAAAAAGCGGTGCGGGTGCTGGGCTAGGAGGAAGTCAACGTGCCAGTTAAAGTAGCAGAAGAATGGTTAAATTCCTGTTCCGGGTGTGAGATTGCCATCTTAAACCTGGGCGAGACCCTCTTACGGTCCTGCCCCACCTGGAATTCGTCCATATTCCGGTTCTCATGGACCATAAATACTTCGGCCAGACCGGGGAGGGCGACACCCACCACATCGACATCCCCAAAGCCACGGTGGGTATCATCACCGGGGGCATCCGCAACCAGGAACACCTGGAAATCGCCGAGGCCATGCGCAAATCCTGCGATGTCATCATTGCCTTGGGTACCTGCGCTACCCACGGTGGCATCCCGGCTTTGATCAATCAATGGCAGAACGAAGAACTGTTTGAGCGGTATTACCAGACCTCGGAGACCACCGACGCCCAGGCCACGCCCAGCGATCCGGTACTGCCGGCTTGCCTGGACCGGTCCTACGCCCTGGACGAAAAGATCAAGGTGGATATCTATCTGCCGGGCTGCCCGCCGCATCCGGATTGGATCGGTGAGGCCATTGTGGCCCTGCTGGAAGGCCGGGCGCCGCAGCTGCCCACGAAGAGTGTCTGCGACACCTGCCCCACCATCAAGACCGGCAAAGGCAACCTGAAGCACATGAATCGCTTCACCCACAACGCCCACTACGATCCCAGCCAGCCGGTGAGCGACATGCACTGCCTCCTGGAGCAGGGACTGCAGTGCATGGGGGCGGTGACCCGGGCCGGCTGCTCCGGCAAAACCGGCGAAGCCCCCCGCTGTATTCTGGCTCGGGTGCCCTGCCAGGGCTGTTTCGGCCCGGTGCAGCAGGAGGGCAACCAGTTGTTGGATTATATGAACGCCCTGGCCAGCAACCAGATAGACATCAAATCCATTACGGAGAAATCCACGCTGCTGGAGTTCTCGGGCGCCCATGGTCTTTTGCGGCCCAAGACCGTGAGAGGGCGTTAAGGAGGATATATGGCTCAAACCGTCATCGATACCGGCGCCGACCAGACCATGACCCATGGCGCGCCGAATCGTAAAGTAATTAATATTCAGCCCATTACCCGCATCGAGGGACATGCCCGCATCGCCATCACCCTGGATGATCAGGGAAACGTGGCCGATAGCCGTTTCAATATTATGTCCCTGCGGGGTTTTGAAAAATTTATCGAAGGCAAGCCGGCCGAGGAAGTGCCCAAGATCGTCAACCGCATCTGCGGCATCTGCCCCTGGATGCACCACACTGCGGCCAACAAGGCCGTAGACGGCTGTTTCAACGCCGTGGTGCCGCCCACCGCCGTTAAACTCCGGGAACTCATGCAGGTCATGGCCCAGATCAACGACAAGATCCTGCATTTCTTCTTCCTGGCGGCCCCGGACTTTGTCCTGGGCGCCGGCGCCGATTACAAAGTCCGCAACGTCCTGGGCATCATTCAGGCCGCGCCGGAACTGGCCACCCAGGTGGTGAAGATGCGCCAGATGGGTCAGATGATGATTGAAAAGTTCGCCGGCAAGGTCATCCACCCCATCGTCGTGGTGCCCGGCGGCTTTGCCAAGCCCATGCGGGAAGACGAACGTCAGGAAATGCTGGCCAAAAGCCGGGAACAGTTGGAGTTCGCCAAATTCTGCATCGACTTTGCCAAGAAAAATATCTTCTACAACCTGGACGCCGCCACCCTGCAGTTGGGGCAAATCACCACCGGCTTTTTGGGCACGGTGAAACCCGCAGACGGTTCTTTGACCCTGTTTGACGGGGTGCTGCGCCTCATGAAGCCCGACGGCAGCTACCAGGACTTCAACTACGCCCAGTACGTGGATTTCCTGGGCGAGCACATCGAAGACTGGTCCTACTGCAAATTCCCCTATGCCCGGAATTGGGACGAGGGGTTCTCCATGGACCTGAAGCAGCCCAAAGGCATTTATCGGGTCAACACCCTGGCCCGTCTGAACGTCTGTGACAAGATCAACACACCCTATGCCCAGGCCGAACTGGATGAATTCCGTTCCAAATTCGGCCGCCCGGCCCAATCCACCATGCTCTACCACTGGGCCCGGCTCATCGAGCTGGTCTATGCCTGTGAGCGGGTCATCGAGCTGCTGGAAGATGAGACCATTACCGATCCCCACGTGCGCAACGAAGTGACCCCTCAGGCCGGCCGGGGCATCGGCTGCGTCGAAGCCCCCCGGGGGACCTTGATCCATGACTACTCCACCGATGCCAACGGCTTGATCTCCCGGGCCAACCTCATCGTCGGCACCACCCACAACGTGGCGCCCATGAACATGAGCATCCGCCAGGCCGCCGAAAGCGTCATCCACAACGGTGTAATCACCGAAGAGGCCCTGAACAAGGTGGAGATGGCGGTGCGCGCCTACGACCCCTGACTGAGCTGCGCCACTCACCGCCTGGATGGCGGTCGCGTTGTGGAAATCGATGTCTTTGATGCCAGGGGCAATCTAGTCACCACAGCCAAGTAAGCCGGCAAAAATAATCGGGCGCCGGTACGGCTGCCGGCGCCCGTTAGCATACCTTCACTCTGCCGGGTGAAGTCCCTGAAACCCTTAACCCTAGAACCACTCCTCTGTTGTGTCCCTGAAGGGCGGACCTGAAAAGGCCCGCCCCGATTTTTTGGGGAATATCCTGGCAGTGGCGGTGAGTGAGGCCTGGCGTCATGAAGAGGTTCGACAAAATTATTGAACTTTGACAATAATATGGAATAGTTAGTAACACATTGAAATGACAAATAAATTTATATAATAAAAAATTGGTCGTGTTCAAAAACCGAAACATAAATTGATGAGATGTCTTTCCTATGCAAGTATATTATTGAAATAACTATCTATTTTTTTATGGTATTTTAATTGCATATGTTTATATCATCAATCACCTAAAAGGAGGATGTGCATAGAATGAAACGTCCATCAAAGTTGGTATTTATTTTGGCAGGGTTGGCAGTAGTGTGCTTGGTGCAATTGCAAGGCACCCAACCGTCCCTGGCCGCAATTACACCATATCATAATGATTTATCGGGCTTCAATACCGCGGCCGGTAATCCGCCCGTCGCCATTAACTTTGACAACATACCCAAAGACACAAATATTACCGGTGCAACGATCCAAGGCGTCACCTTTCAGGGTCCCGGTGCACCACTGTTCGTGGTTCAAGCGACTGAAACGTACACACCTCCTGCAGATTTCACCTACAGGCTTTTTGCCACCTCTGGTGAGAATGTTTTATCCCCGGGCGGCATTGTAATGTCTCTAGGCCCTAATCCTGCAGTGGAGAACGACGACCTGACCTTGATTTTCACCAATCCGGTTAAGGCATTTGGGTTCGACCTGCTGTATCAGTCGCTGGACGGATACTCATTAACCAGTATCAAGATATTCAAGCCCAATGGTGATTTTCTTTATTCACCAGATCAAACAAATAATATGATCCCTGCATCAGCAAACAGTGGCGGGGGAGGATCAGACTTTTGGGGGTTTGTTTCCGATACCGCGGATATCGCCAAGATTATCATCGATGAATCTGATGGGGATGCTAATTTTTACGACAGCAATATCGGTTTTGACACCTTCCGTTTCAACAGCGTGACGCCCACTCCCGTCCCCGGTTCGCTGCTCCTTCTGGCTTCCGGTGTGCTGGGTCTGGTGGGTCTGAGAAAGAAAATGAAATCCTAACTGCCGGTTTTATCATTGGTATATTAGGCAGGGTCACAGGCTGATCCTGCCTTTTTTTTGTGCGCCCGGCAGGGGGGTGCACCCACTTGGAGGTGCAAGTCCTCCTAAATCCACAAATAAACGGACCAAGATTGCTTCAGGCCTAAATTAGTCCCCCCCTTACCCCAAAGATTCGAAATAATCCCAGAAGGTGGGAAAGGATTTGGCCACGCACTCGGGGTCGGCGATAATAACCCCGGGGGTTTTCAGGCCGGCCAGCGCGAAGCTCATGGCGATGCGGTGGTCGTTGTAAGTGTCGATGACGGCGCCGTGGGGCTGGCCGCCCTGAATCGTCAGGCCGTCTTTGGTTTCCTGGACGGCAATGCCCATCTTGGTCAGCTCGGTGGCCACGGCCTGCAGGCGGTCCGATTCTTTATGCCGCAGATGGGCGACCCCGGTGATCACCGTTTCCCCCTGGGCAAAGGCGGCCACCACCGCTAGAGTGGGGACCAGGTCAGGCATGTGGGCCATGTTGATCTGGGTGGCCGTCAGCGGTCTGCCCCGGAGCACTACTCCGGCCGGAGATGGCTCCACCAGGCAGCCCATCTGTTCCAGAACCGTGATAAAGTCGATATCGCCCTGGCAGGATTGGGGATTGAGGTTCGTCAGGGTGATGCGCCCCCCGGTGAGAGCCGCCGCGCCTAAGAAATACGAGGCACTGGAGGCATCCCCTTCCACCTCGTATTCCATGGCCTGATACCGTTGGCCGGCGGGCACGGCAAAATATTGGTAACCCTGCCGGTAATAGGCAATACCGAATTCTTCCATAACATTCAAAGTGATGTCCACATAAGGCCGGGACACCAGCTCCCCCACCACCTCTATTTCCACATCCCGAGCGGCAAAGGGCGAGATGAGCAGAATGGCGGACAAGAATTGGCTGCTGATGGTCCCGGAGACTTTGGTGGGCCCCCCGGCCAGACCCCGGGCCTGGACGATCACCGGCGGGCAGCCGTTGTGATGTTCGCTGGCCCCTGCCACTCCCAACCGGGCCAGGGCGTCCAACAGGTCCTGAATCGGCCGCTGGCACAGCCGCGGCCGACCCGGTGAGGACATACCGGCCATGGCCCAAGGCGGCCACCGCGCTCAGAAAACGCATGGAGGTGCCGGAATCGCCTAAATAGATGGGGACGTCCGGAAGGCTGAGGTTGCCACCCACACCTTCTACCTGACAGATGTCCTGATCCCAGAGAATGATACACCCTAATTGCCTCAGCGCCTGGGCCGTATAAATGGTGTCTTCGGCCCGGAGCAGATTTTTCAGAGTGCTGCGTCCGGCGGCCAAACCCGCGGCAATCAGAGCCCGGTGACTGAAACTCTTAGAGCCGGGAAGAGTGATAACGGCGTCAATCGTATTAACGGGAAGAATTTCTTTCTGCATAAACTAGAAGGCCTTTAGAAATGCTAATTTTTACTTGTTTTTTCGCTTTTGCTGAAAGTAAAAAGTTGACCACTAGTCCCTTTTCCACCTCTGCCAGTGCCGCCCGGCGCATGATCTCCACCGGGGCCGGACGGCCGGTGAACAGCTCGAACTGGCGGGCGCCCTGGTACACGAGCATCTGCAGGCCGTCGATAGTGCGGCTCCCTTGGGCCGCAGCCTCTCGCAGCAGGCGGGTCTGGAGCGGCTTATAGACAATATCCATAACGACCTGAAAGCGCTTTAAATTGTCGGGAGGAAGCGGGATCGCATCTTCCTGGGGGGCCATCCCCACCGGGCTGGCGTTGATCAGGACTGTGGCCGGGCTTTGGGCCGCCTTGTCCAGGGGCAGGAATGCGGCGTCGAACTCTTGAGCCAGAGTCTTAGCCCTGGTCTCGTCCACATCAGCCACGGTAACCTCTGCTCCGGCCTGCCGCAGGGCATAGACAATGGCCCGGCCGGCCCCGCCGGCGCCCAGCACCAAGACGTGACGCCCGGCCAACCCGGTCTGGTTCTGCAAGGCTGCCAACGCGCCTTCCCAGTCGGTATTCGTCCCCCAAAGCCTGCCCTCACGGTTTACCACGGTATTCACCGCGCCGATGACTCGGGCCTGATTGTCAACCTCATCCAGCAGGGAAATTATTTCTTCCTTGAAGGGGATGGTGACGCTCACTCCGCCAATATTCAAACCTCTGAGGCCCTGCACGGCCTGGGCCAGATTCTGCACCGCAAAAGGCACATAGACCGAGTTGAGACCCAGGGCGCCAAACGCGGCGTTGTGCATGGCCGGACTGAGAGAATGGGCGACGGGCCGGCCTAAAATGCCAAACACGCTGGAGGCGCCGGTAATCATGTCAGAATCTCCCAGGTAGAAAGCAATTCCGGCACGGTAAGCTGCCCGGGAGCCGACTCCTGTCCCGCCTCCAGAACCGCAAAGGTCAGGTAGCCGCCCAGAAGCGGGGCGATAACCCGGGAATATTTACCGGCCGGCCCCATACTGAAGGCGATAATGTTTTGCCCACGTTCCAGGGCGGCGGGGATCAACGCTAAGAGGGCCAGACCATCGGCAGGTTTGTGGGCATACACCACCATTTTGATGATGTCGGCGCCCAACTCCATCATGGCCACCATCGTGTCTGCCAACCGGTATGGACTTGAATCTCCTTTAAAATCATGCCAGGACAGGATAATCTTGCTGGCGCCCCGTCCGGCCAGAATATCACGGCGCCAAGCGGGATCGGCGTTAAATTCCACGTCAACGTAGTCCGCTCCCAGAGTCACAGCCTGTTCCAACAGGCGTTGGCGGTCTCTTTCGTCACCCTGCCAACGCCCCCCCTCCCCGGGCAGTCGGTTGGTGACGATAAGGGGGCCGTGGGGAGACCGAAGCAGCCGGTCCACATCCGGCCGGACCAGATAGTCCAGGCGTAACTCCGCCAGGTAGCCCAGAGTCTGTATCTGCGCCAGGGCTTGCTGCGCCCCCTCGTTGTCGGTGGCCACGACCGGGATGCAGATTCGGGGGAGGTTCAACTGATCTTCTCGACGGTTTCGGCCTTGGGGAATGATCCCAATATCTTAAAAAAGGCGCTCATCTCCTCCATTTCCTGCAAGCAGGCCCTCAAAGCCGGTTCTTCCCGGTGCCCGTCCAGATCCACGAAAAACAAGTAGCGCCAGGCAATAGTCTTCATGGGGCGGGAGACGATACGGGTCATGTTGATGCCCCGCTCGGCCAGCGGGCGCAACATGGTGTACAGGGCTCCGGGGGTATCGGTTACGGCAAAGATGATGGAGGTCTTATCCGCGCCGGTGGCCCCGGGAGCATACGGACCCATAATAAAAAAGTGGGTGGCGTTTTCCCGGTGATCCTCGATGCGGGACTCCACCACCCGCAACTCATAGAGGGACGCGGCAAACCCGCTGGCAATGGCCGCGGAATTGGGGTTGTGCGCCGCTTTCTGGGCGGCCAGACCGGTGGAGCTGACTTCCAGGACCGGAATGTGGGGCAAATGTCTTTGCAGCCATTGCCGGCACTGCCCGTGGGCGTGGGGGTGGGTGTAGATAATTTCGATATCATGGACCTGGCCGGAGCGGGAAATCAGGTCGTGGGATATCTCCAGATAGACTTCGCCGCAGATCTGCAGTTTGGTGTCAACAAACTGGTCCAGGGTTTCGTTGACCACGCCCTCGGTGGAATTCTCAATGGGAACCACACCCAGGTGTTGATTGCCCTTTTCCACGGAAATAAAGACTTCTGGTATGGTGGGTAGGGGCTTGAAGAGGGTGGAGCGGCCGAACTTCTTGATGGCCGCCAGATGGGTAAAGGTGGCCTCCGGTCCCAGGAAGGCCACTGACAGAGGCCGCTGCACCTGGCGAGCTGCGGAAATAATTTCCCGGAAGATATTGCGCAAACCATCCTCGGTGAGCGGCCCGGCGTTATACCGCCGCAGCTGGTCCAGGACCTCCTGTTCCCGTTTGGGGTCCAGGGTGGCCAGTTCCTCCCGGTTTTTGATTTCCCCGATGGTTTGGGCCAGTTTCAGACGCTGATTGATGAGAGCCAATAACTGCTCATCGGTGGCGTCAATCTCTTGCCGAACACTTTTTTTGTCGATCATAAAATCCCAGATCCAGCCTTGGCTGCCTAGAAGGGGTTTTTAAATGAGGCCATCAGCTTTTTTCAAGCCAATGATACGATACATTTTTAACCGGAAACCTCATTTCTCCAGAATACTCTCCGTGACCTTATACCCAAAATGCCGACCCGCCTCCTCCAAAGCCACCAAAATCTGATCACCAGGGGCGAGTTGCACCACTGAGACGGCCTCGCCATCGGGCCGGGTGAGGCGGATGGTTTCCGCATTTTGCACGATGGTGGTGAATTCTTTCCCTTCGTGGGTAGCACTCACCAGCATCAATGGTCGTTTTTCAATCTTGACTCGGCCCACCGTGGCCGGCAGAGTTTTGCCGTGGTGATCCACCACCAGAACCTCATCTCCCGCCGTCAGTTCGCTCAAATAGCGAGTTTTATTTCCCGGCACCCGAATATAGGCATGCACCGGACCGGCGTTGACCCTAAAAGGACGGGCCGCGACATAAGGGTTCTCCAAAGACTCGGCATGCACCAGAAACAAGGCCGCGGAAGAATTGCCCACCAACATGCCTTGACCTGGTCCCATCTGGGTGCAGGTGTCCACGCAGACCCGATCACCCATGCCCAGGGGCTTCACTGCAGCCACCGTGGCGGCTACCAGTTCCACCGGGGGTGAGATCTCCTTCACCATTTTCAGCAACCGTTTCAGTTCTCCTAGGTCGGAAGTGGTGATGACCAGACCATCCACCCCCCGCTCCAGGATGCCCAAAAACGTCTTGACCTCTTCCACGGTCGCGGCTTCCACAAAGAGATTCTGCGATTGCGCCACCAGATTTTCCAGGGGTATGATGGTCCAGTCAGCACAACGGATGACCACGGGGTGGGACTTGGCCTGGTTGACAATGGCGGCTTCATCCGCAATGCTCTCCAAAGATAATTCGAACAAATCCACCCCCGGGAGAAGATCGCCGTCTTCGGCAATAACCTTGATTTTTCCCAGAGACTTGACTTCCGCAGCGTGGCCTGGAGGGGTCCAGACTGCGTCGGCGCCTCCCTCCAGGGCCGTGGTCACCCGTTTTTTATCCCAGGGATCTACCTTAACCCATACCTGCTTCATCTTAGCGCTCCACTTCCGGGGTTTGCAGGAAGGCCAAGGCCTCTTCCACCGTGCTGTTTTCATGGACCAGAAGACTGATGGCGCCCACCATGCGGGTGGGATTGCGGTGTTGAAAAACATTACGACCGATGGAGACCCCGGCCCCGCCGGCCTCAACGGAGCCTTTCACCATCTCCAGGATCTCCCGGTCGGAATTCATTTTGGGCCCCCCGGCAATGACCACCGGCACCGGACAGCCGGATACCACTTCCCGGAAGGTATCCAGAGCGCCGGTGTAGGAGACTTTAACAATATCCGCCCCGATCTCGGCACCCAGACGGGCTGCATGTTTTATTACCCTGGGTTCGTATTCGTCTTTGATTTTTTCCCCCCGGGGGTAGATCATGGCCAAAAGCGGCATCCCCCAATCTCGGGCATCCCGGGCTACCTGCCCGAAATCTGCTAACATCTCACGTTCGGTGCCGTCGCCGATATTAATGTGAATGGAGACGGCGTCAGCTCCCAGCTTGATAGCCTCCTCCACGCTGCACACCAGAGTTTTGGCATTGGGGAAGGGAGAAAGACTGGTGGAGGCGGATAGATGCACGATCAGGCCCACGTCCCGGCCGCGACGGCGGTGGCCGCTGCCCACCAGTCCCTTGTGGATAACGATGGCGTTGGCCCCGCCCATAGCCACACTGTTCACCGTGGTTTTCATATCTATCAGGCCATCAATAGGCCCCACGGTAACCCCGTGGTCCATGGGGACAATCACCGTGCGTCCGGTTTCACGATTCAGGATGCGTTCCAGGCGGATCATTTTGCCGATCATACAGGTCTCCTTGTTTGCCGCAGCGTCTTGATTTTGAGGTTAACCCCGGAGCTTAAAATAAAAAAGCCGTGGTCGCCTTTTCTGCGCCACAGCTTTTGATTATTTATTTCAGTTAGTTACTTGTTACATAGCGAGGGCGCAGGGTCAGGGCCGGGGATAATAAAAGTAATAATAAAAAGAAAAGCCTGCCTGACGAACGTGCATGTGAATTTTCCCTCGAGCTTCTTAATGTGCTAATAAAACAGATTTACGAAAAACTGTCAAGGAAATTTATCACAAAAATTAAGGTGCGGCTGGCGTCCGATTGAGAAAATACTATTGTCGAGAATCTGCAATGACTATATTATAGGAATAGTCAAAAATGCCGGCAGATTAACAAGCCGGGTTTCCCGGCCCATCTCGGGATCATGAGAAATTATTTTCGAAAACGGCGATAAATGACCGGAGAAGGGGAAGCCTTGAATTCCAATCCTAAGAATGCCTTAGAGATATATCAGTTGCTGGATAAATCGAATTGCCGCAAATGTGGTGAGAAAACCTGTCTCGCCTTTGCCGGAGCAGTCTATCTGGAACAGAAAAAGCTCTATGACTGCCCGCAGTTGCCCAAAAACATCGCGGATCAGCTTTCCGGAGAAATCGAGACCCACCCTCCCTTTGAACCAGGCCTTAAGTACTTAGAAAAATTAAAGTCTGAGATTGCCCGCCTTGATCTGGCTGCGGTCGCCCAAAGAACGGGGGGGAGTTTCTCGGATAACAAGCTGACCCTTAAGGTTCTCGGCAAAGACTTCAGCGTTGACTCCCAGGGAAATCTTGGCGCCGATATCCATATCAACCCCTGGATCGCGGTGCCGTTTCTGAACTATATTCTGTACGGGGAGGGGCTCCCGGTGGCCAATAAGTGGGTGTCGCTGCGGGAGTTAAAAGATGGGCGGGAACGGTATCCGCTTTTTCACCGGCAATGCGAAGAACCTTTGCAGCGAGTGGCCGACAGCTATACCGAGTTCTTCGACGACCTCGTGCAGCTGTTCAGCGGCAGGCAGGTGGCCAAAGAATTCGACTCCGATATCTCCGTGGTCCTGCACCCGTTGCCCAAAGTCCCCATCCTGATCTGCTACTGGTTGTCGGACGATGGCTTAGAATCCAGCCTCAAGGTGTTCTTTGATGAAACCGCGGACCGGAATCTCGATACTGATTCTGTTTCCACCCTTGGAACCGGATTGGCGCATATGATCAAAAAGATTGCCCGCAAGCATGGATTTGCTACTTGAACGCTTATCTCCAGACATGGCCTGACGCAGCGCCTAGCGTTATCAACCAGTGCTTCAGGCTGACTTCTCCGGCTTTAGATTTTGAACTTTAAACCTTCAATTTTGCACTTTTAAGCCTCTCCCAACAAGCGGTACGTCAGCAGCGGTTCACTGCGGCCCCGAAGCACCACCGGGGGGCAGGGCTCCAGACGGAAAGAAGGGGAGAGCTCCTGATAGGTTTCAGGTCCGACGATGATGTCAGCGTCCACCTCCCGGGTCAGGCTCTCTAACCTGGCCGCGATGTTGACCACGTCGCCGATGACCGTAAAGTCCATATGGCGATGCGAACCGATATTGCCAGCAATGACCTCCCCTGTATTGATGCCGATGCCGATGCGGCCGATATGACATTTGTCGCTCTGCATCTCCCGCAAGCGTCGGTGCATGGCCAGGGCGCAGCGGGCCGCTTTGATGGCCGGCTGGTCGATCTCCAGGGGCGTCCCGAAAACTGCCATGAGATTATCCCCGATAAATTTATCCAGCGTGCCCTCGTGTTCAAAGACAATATCCACCATGGCGGTAAAAAAGTGGTTGAGCATCTCCACCACGGCTTCCGGGGCCAACCTTTCCGCCATACTGGTGAAACCCCAGATATCGGCAAAGAGCACCGTCACCCGTTGGCGCTTGCCCCCTAACTTTAACAATTGGGGATTTTTTAAGATTTCTTCACAGACGGTGGGGCTGACATAACGGGAAATGGTTTCCCGCAGGAGGTGTTTTTGCTCATACAGGCGCAGGCGGCTGCGCAGGGAGGCCTCATGCCCGGCCTCTTCCTGGGCGATTTCTTTCAGGAGTCTTTGCAGCTCCGGGTCATCCGCCTGCTCGCTCAAGTCCAAATAGGCCCGGCGGGCCTCCAACTCATGGGAGATGGCCAGCTCAATGGCCTGAATGATGTCAATTTCCGACATGAGAAACTCCTCACAGCTATAAAGCATTCTTCGACGGAAGGCTTGGGTCTTCCAGTCATATTATGGGTCAAGGCCGGGAAATACTTTAGATAAGCTTACCATGCTCGATCTTCATACAGCGGTTCATCACCACCTGCAGTCCTGCAGATCGAGCGCGGGCTGCGGCCTCGGGAGACTCCAGGCCGAGCTGCATCCAGATAACTTTAGCGCCCACAGCGATGGCTTCCTCCACGATGCCGGGGATGGCCTCTGTCTGCCGGAAGATATCAACCACCTCCACTTTATCGGGGACGTCTTTCAGGCTGGCATAACACTTTTCCCCCAGTACTTCCTGGCACTGGGGATTCACCGGGATAATCCGGTAGCCCTGGGATTGCAGGTACTCTGCTACCTGATGGCTGGGCCGTTGCGGGTCAGTCGATAAACCAACCACCGCCACGGTGCGGTAGTGTTGCAAGATTGCCGTAATTTCCTCCGGGCTAGCGTTCAAACCGCCATTCCCGGTGCCACGCTCAGCCATTATTCCTCCTTTTGGGGACATTTTTGCCCTGGACAGGCCTGCTGAATTTTGACCTTCAGAGTGCTTCCCACCCGCAGCATGTATTGCAGATAGCGGAAGGCGAAGCGCAATAATTCTTCCTCGTCGGTCCGCAGACGCTCCTGCAACTCCGGTTCTACCTCAAAAACTTTAAGGAAATCAGTATCAAAAATGTAACCTTTATACCAATCCAGGTCATAGGCCGCCTGATAATAGTGGTCCCGGAATCTGGCGCTGACGGGCTTCCCGGAACGGGCGCCGATCTGCAGCATGATTGACTTCCATTCCCGGTCCATCTCGGTATAGGTTTCCAGGCCTTGATCTTGACACCAGGTCTTCAGCGTCCAGTCGCCTTCTTCTTTAAAGCCTTGACAATGATCCTCCTGGATATAGACATAACAATCTTCCAGGCCTTTTTCGGTCAATTGGCTGCCCACCCCCACCGGATAATACCGGCAGGTTGCCGGACGATCATCATAAACCCCGCAGCCGGCCTGGGTGGAAAAAGGACAGAACTTTTTTTCGCCGGCCATATTTAACACCACCAACGGTAAACCGGAGAAATCGTCAATAGTCTGATAAGTATAGCGTTCAAGAAATTCTCCGGCGGTCAGCTTTAAATGCCGCTTTAACCGCAACACGTCATAGGGACTTAAGATAATGGTTGTCTGGGCACAGCATTCGTTAAAACAAGACACCCCGAAATGGCAACGAAATTTAAAACGAGTCTCAGGAGTTAATTCGAGGGGCTCGATTTCCTGGGAATTTTTAAGAGACATATTCAACTCCAATAATCAGTTAATTTTTCAATAATTAATGACTCTATTATAATATACCACTTGAAATCTTTGGGAAACAGCTTTGCAAACCGGTCCAGCCCTCCGAGAACTGTACTGGGCTTCACATTATAGTCTTTAAGAGGAATGTGTCATATTTGCCGATGGAGCTTAAATCTGTGTTAAATTTTCCACAGGCGTCCTGGCTAACCGATCCGGCCAAAATTCAAGAAGCATATAATTTGTTAATATAGTTAATGATATCGATCTGCGAACTGAAGTCTGCTTTTGTGGCATGCTGTTTGCAAAGGTTTTATGCATCGGAGGAATACCATGCAATTTCAGCAGACCATCAAACGAAGTGTGACCTGTCAAGGAATCGGCATTCATTCCGGACGGCCAGCTCACCTCGTTATTCATCCGGCGCCGGCAAACAGCGGCCTCAATTTTGTTCGGACCGATTTGCCCGGTTCGCCGGTAATACCAGCACGCTCCTCCCGAGTCGTGGACAGCAGTCTGGCCACTACTTTGGGCAACGCGGCGGCGTATGTCGCCACCGTCGAACACCTGCTGGCCGCTTTGGCCGGCTTGAACATCGATAACGCCCGGATAGAAGTGTCAGGCCCGGAGCTACCCATTCTCGACGGCAGTGCTGCCCCTTTCATCGCCTTATTGCACAAAGCCGGCGCCAGGGCCTTAAGATGGCCCCGGGCCTTCTTCCAAATGCAAAAACCTTTGGAAATCTCCGATGGCGATAAGTACATCAGCATTGAACCGGCCGCAGAATCCAAGCTAACTTATACCATAGATTTTCCGCATCCCTGTATTGGCCGCCAGCAGCTGACCTTTCAGCCCCGGGCTAAAGCCTTTTGCCGGGAGATTGCTCCGGCCAGGACCTTTGGTTTCTTGCAAGACGTCCAAAAACTGCAGGCCAACGGCCAGGCCCTGGGGGGCTCGCTGGATAATGCCATAGTTTTGGATCCTCAAGGCGTTCTCAATCCTGAAGGATTACGTTTCCCTGATGAGTTTGTCCGCCACAAGATCTTGGATCTCATCGGCGATCTGGCACTCTTGGGGTGGCCCATTCTCGGCCATATCCGCGTTGCCAAGGGCTCCCATGCCCTGCACCAAAAGTTCATGCAAGCCCTGCTGCAGCAGCAGGAAACCTGGCGGTTGTGTATCCCGGAAACCCAGCCTTCCTGGCGGCCCGCCTTGCAGGCGGCCAACCCTTTTCGGCTCAGGATTGCCATGGCTTAACCGGCCGTTTGTTCCAAGCTAGACGTGAAACTATTACCCAAAGGCCAGGCCTCAGGTGAGCACCGCACCGATAAGGGCCTGGCCTTGCATTTCTTTCAGCCTGACTCTGATCAACTGATTAGCCCAATCTCCGGGTCCGGGTAGCTGCACCCGTAGATAATTCTTCGTTAGACCTGTTAGCCAACCAGACCTCCCGGCCAAATCCCCTTCTACCAGCACCTCGGCCACCTGCCCCACCTGGCGCCGGTAAAATGACAGCTTTTTCTGCAAGCCCAAGGCACGCAAGTCCCTGGCTCGCTCCTGAATCTCCCTGCTGCCGGTCAGGGGACGTAAACCGGCTGCCGGGGTGCCGGGACGGGCCGAATAAGGGAAAACATGCAGATACGCAATCGGCAGACGCTCCACCAACTGCCGGGTTTGCCTAAAATCGGCCGGCGATTCCGTGGGAAATCCCACCATGACATCCAGGCCGATGGCAGCCGCGGGAAAAAGCGTCACTATCTGTTGGATCAAATCTTCAAACCAGTCAGGCTGATACCCCCGGTGCATGGCAGTCAAGACAGCCCCCGAGCCGCTTTGCAGCGGGATATGAAAATGGGGGCAGAATTGCGGCCACTGGGCCAGTTCCCGGAGCATCTCCAAGCTGAGATCCTGAGGTTCCACCGAACTGAAGCGAAACCGCACCGGCCAGGAGATCTGCTTTAAGCGGCGCACCAGGGCCAAAAAGCTTTCCTCTCCGGGGAGATCGCGGCCGTAACGCGAGAGATTGATACCCGTTAAAACAATTTCCTTAAAGCCGCCGGCCATCAAAATCTGTATCTGCTTCAGGACGGCATCACCTTGCAGACTGCGTTCCGGACCTCGAACCGACGGGACAATACAATAAGTGCAACAATGGTTGCAGCCATCTTGAATTTTGACAAAAGCCCGGGTATGACCCCTAAAATTTTGCAGGGGCATGGGAGAAAAAAGCGTCCAGGTAATGGGGTCCGTCACCTGGAGGAGCGGTTTCTCGTTATTCAGGAGGACGGGCGCTAGTTCCGGCCAGAAAGCCTTTTCAAGGTTGCCGAACACGGCCTGGACGTTGGGAAACTCAGCCACATCCTGGGGAGACCGCTGGGCATAGCAACCGGTAACGAGAATTTTTGGGTGGGACTCCAGTCGGGCCGCCTGCCGTAGGATCTGGCGAATTTGGCGATCGGTTCGGGAGGTTACCGTACAGGTATTGATCACCAGAAATTCCGCGGCCGCGGGGGAAGACAACCTAAACCCTAAATTTACGGCGGTCTCCGCCATAAAGGCCGATTCAAATTGATTAACTTTGCAGCCGAAGGTTATAAAACCCAGGCGCCGACCCTGAGCCGAAACGCTCTGGCAGCCTGTCACGAAGCAATTCCCCGGACGATCCAGCCCCCTCCCAGGACCCGTTCGCCCTGGTAAAAGGCCGCTGCCTGACCAGGGGTGACGGCAGATTGAGGGCGATCCAAAGATATTCGGGCCTGCTTATCGTTAGCTGGCGAAATTAAACAGCCCACCCCCGGATGGCGGTACCGGATGCGAACTTCGGCTCGCAGCGGTTCCGTGGGAGCAGGTATGAGCCAGTTGATGTCTTCAACCTCAACTGCTGCTGACAGAAGTTCCTCCTTGTACCCCACCACAACCTGATTCAACTCCGGGACCATTTCCAAAACATAATAGGGCGCTGGCGCCGACACCCCTAGCCCTTGCCGTTGGCCCACGGTATAATGTTCCAAACCTCGATGTCTCCCAAGTATCTTACCTTGGCGCGTGACGATGTGACCGGGGCGGTTAAGGCCTTCTGCTTCAATGTCATGCATAAAATCTGCATAATTGCCGTTGATAAAACAAAGTTCCTGACTTTCCCGGGGTGGCAGGTAAGGATCAAGTCCCAAAGCCGAACTTTTTTCTTTCACCTGGCTTTTTGTCAATCGACCCAAAGGAAAAATAATCGAAGCTAAAGCTCCCAATTCCAAACGATGCAGGAAATAGGACTGATCTTTTCGGGAGTCCAACCCACGGAGTAAGGCCGCAGCGCCATCTGAGCCAGCTTCGATACGGGCATAATGGCCAGTAGCCAGGTAGCTATAACCCCAGACCCGGATAATCTCAAGCAACCGACCGAACTTAATCTGTTCATTGCACCGGACACAAGGGTTGGGGGTTTTGCCGGCGCGGTATAAGGCGGCGAAATAACAAATAATCCGAGCGCTAAATTCCTGACGTAAATCCACTTGCCGGCATTCGATCCCTAAAAATTTACCTAAAGACGTAAGGGCAGTGGGGTCTTCCTGTTTCTCTGCTAAGAGTAAATGCACACCTCGGACCTGCCAGCCTTGCTCAAGCAAAAGGGCCGCAGCCACGGCGCTGTCAATGCCGCCGCTCAGGGCCACAACAATTTTCTTATTCTGTAAGATCATGAATAATATCTGATATTATGATACTAATTGCCAAAAGTTCTAACCTTTATTTTTCCCTCTCCCCTCGAAGGGCTATGCATTACTCATAAGTCTATAAATATAATATTTCTATTTCTTATCCCCTCTCCCTCTTGGAGGAGAGGGTTAGGGTGAGGGGGAAAATAATTGCTTATTATCCACAACTTTTGGAAAGCCCTAACCATCGCTCCCTTCAATTGTGGGTAATGCCAAGCCTCGAGGGGAGAGGGTCAGGATGAGGGGTGAAAAAGACAATATTTTTGGCAACGACTCTATGTTCAATATTCTTAACATACAATTTATCTAATCCAGCTGTCCTTCAAACTTTTTTTGTCCGGGGGCAGCGGTGGAAAAATTGTTTTCGCAGAAAAATTTCTTCTAATTCCAATATATTCCCTGGAACCAAAAAAAGGAAGTAGTGAGATAGATTATTAATTTAAAAATTACTGCAGGTTACCAAAGATGGATGGTGGGCAGAGGAGATATTAATAATTGCGGCGGATTTTAGGAATTGACAAAACGGAGATCTTCTAGAAATTTTAAGGCAATTCCATAGGATTCCGGTCGTTCGGGAAATTGCTCGATTCTCACGACCTTCCCACGAGCCTGTAAAGTGTTCGTCCAGGACAAATCGTAATTATGGCGGGGTATCTTTATATTAATGCTAACGATATCATCTACATCCAAATTTTTAATGGGTGGCTCATTGCAAATAAAATATAATCCCCCCATGCTTATATTTTCCGTAAACCCCTTGTGGGGTTCAGGTGTTTTATCTTCTGAACCCATGCGTTCATAATATAATTGAAGCGCAGCGGTTAGTCGATGGTGGCGGCGTTTTTCGAACCAAGTGACCATGAATTCAAGTTACCAGCATCAGTAGTTACACCTGAAAAATCACCCTCAAGAAAGCATAGGGCAACGAAAATTCCCAAATTGGATACACTTTCAGCCAAACGGGGTTTTTGTCTTAACCACGTCAATTTTTTAAATGCAAGTCCTGTGCCGTAAAGCAAGCATCGGGTGATAGTGTCGCTATCTTATCAATATAATTAATTATCTTATTTTTATGCAAAATTATTTCTTCGCTGGTCCGGCCAGAAAGGTTCAGGATACTAAACAATGAGGTTAGAAAACTTGACATCGTCAATAAATTTTGAATGTGTCCATCTTAATTCACAATCAGACAAATATTTTATTAGAAAATTTTAATAAAATATTGGGGATAATCACTCATAGCAAACTCTTTTACTAAAGGCATTTTAATTAATAATACAAATATTTTTGGCATGTTATAATTTTTAGTGCTCATTTGGCGGGACCGCGAGCAGGATAGCGAATAATTTTGGGGCGGAAGGAGTATGATAATTGTGAGAGTTTGCTGGCTAAAAAAAACCGCGTCCATGTTTAAAAAACTGAACATCGGATATTTTTACTTCTATCTTCATGATTGCGGCCCTAAAGTGATACAATAGGTTCCAAGCGATTAAACTTGCAATGTTCTCGAGTTAATAAAAAAGGGCGGGTTTACACCCGCCCTTAGGATTGTTGGTGGTCCTCAAATACTATTATTTGTTATTCCTCGTGAGCGGCTGCCGCCATATCACGACGCATTTCCATATCGAAGAGCACACGTTCCCGGGCCTTGTCGATACCCAGGGCCGCCCGCTTCTTGTCGATGTGGGCGATCATCTTTTTGGCCATTTCTTCGGGATCGACCTCGAAATCCCACTTGCCGCCGTAGGTCTCTTCGATGCCCTTGAACAGGTAATCGGTGAGGAGATCGGAGCCGGTGGTGGGCCAGGTGACGCCGAACACGGTGTAAACCCCGGAGGTGACAAAGTAATGACCGATGGCGATGGCCTTCTCACTCATCCACTCGGGCGCCGCGCCGGCCGCCGGCAGGTCGCTGATGTCATTACCCAGACCGCCGGCCTTGACGCAGGCCGTGGCCGCCATCAGGATCCGGGAGTTGTCCACGCAGGAGCCCATGTGCAGCACCGGCGGGATACCCACGGTCTCACAGACCTCGGCCAGGCCGGGGCCGCAGTACTGGGAGGCCGCTTCCGGGGTCAGCAACCCGGCCTTACCGCAGGCCATGGCGGAACAACCCGTGCTCAGGACGATGACGTCGTTTTTCAACAGTTCTTTAACCAGGGTCAGGTGGGCGTTGTCATGGGTGGAGCGGCAGTTGTTGCAGCCCACGACGCCGGCCACGCCCCGGACCCGGCCGTTGATGACGTTGTCGTTCAGGGTGTAATAGGAACCCCGGATGGAGCCGCCCAGCAGATACTGGATGGTCTCGTAGCTGAAGCCCACCACCGTGGGAGTTTTCCCCGACGGAATCAACACCGGGGCCTTGCGGTTGGGGAAGTTGTCAATGGCTTCCCGCACCACCTGCCGGGCGACGTCCAGGGCATGATGTTCGTCGAAGGCGATGTGCATGGTGGCGCCCTCGATCTTGGCCCGGTTATCCGTGGTGATCAGCTTAGTATGGTAACACTTGGCGATATTGGCCAGGGACTGCATTTCGCATTGCACGTCCACTACCATGGCATCCACCGCGCCGGTGATCATGGCCAGTTCCTGCTGCAGGTAGTTGCCGGCAATGGGCAGGCCGTGGCGCATCAGGATCTCGTTGGCGCTGCAGCACATCCCGGCCAACTGGATGCCCTTGGCGCCCTTGCTCTGGGCATACTGGAGCATCTCCGGCTCCTGGGAGGCCACGTAGATCATCTCCGGCAACAGGGGCTCATGGCCGTGGATGATGATATTGACGTGATCTTCTTTCAGAACGCCCAGGTTGATCTCGCCGGACACCGGCACCGGCATGCCGAACATGATATCCTGCAGGTCGGTGGAGATCATGGAGCCGCCCCAACCATCGGACAGGGCGGTACGGGTGCACTGCTTGATGATGTTGTGGTATTCCTGGTCCACGCCCATGTGGGTGCGGTGCATCAGTTCCACGATCTCGATGTCGCAGCCCCGGGGCACCACGCCCTCGGCCCGCCAGATCTCCTGGCGTTTCTTGGGGGCCCGCTTGATGTAGTTTAATTCGCCTTCCTGCTGGCCGAACATCTTCAGGACTTTGTCCGCCATTTCCTGGGCAATGGCCTCGGTGCTCCGGGGCTTTTTGTCGTCGCCTTCACCCTCGGTGATGGCCACATCCCAGTCCTTGGCCACGCGTTTCAGTTTGGCCACATCTTTAATCTGGTAGCCCTGGGTCTTGACCATGGGCCACTTCCTTGAAGAGCAGGGCCACGCCCCGGGAATGGTCGTTGTGAGAAGCGGAACCCGCGGCCACCATGCGGGCAAAGTTCCGGGCGGAAATGGTCTCGGCGGTGGCGCCGCACAGACCCATGCGGCCCTTGGTATCCTCGCCCTCTTTCTTGGGCTTGGGCACCCGGCAGGGACCCTGGGAACAGATCTTACAACAGGAGCCTTCCGCCCCGATGGGGCAGGGCTTCATCTTCTCAGCCCGGTCAAAAATGGTTTCAATACCTTCCGCCTGGGCCTTCTTTAACATCTCGACAGTTACCGGATCGACGGATTTGCTCGCCGCATCAAACGGTTTGGCTTCTTTTTCGGCCATGTACAATCCTCCTCTAAGGGGTTGAATCCATAGAATATTTCTATACCAACTCTCTTCTATACACGAGTATAGCCAAATAAAAAATATATGTCAATTATTTTGTTTATAACCTGTAAATATTGCCAGAAGTCTCGGGTATAAAGGATAAGGGCTGGAAAATTGAAGGATAGAGGACCATCGGTAAAAAACTGGGAAATTATTGCGGCAACGGACGCACCAGTCGAAACCCGATGAAGCCATCGGCTCGGGAAGGCCTAAAAAACTGGCGAGCGGCGCAGCGCAACTCCCGGGCCCGGGTATACCAGGAGCCGCCTCTGATGACGCGATATCTGCCCGAAGGCGGCCCGCCGGGGTCTTTGTACTGACTATTAGCATAATAGGTGGGATCATACCAATCCCAGCACCATTCCGCCACATTGCCGGCCATATCGAAGAGGCCATAGCCATTGGGAGGAAAGCTGCCCACCGGGGCGGAAAACCGAAAACCGTCTCTATCATACGGATTGGGATTGTAATTGGCCAGAAAGCGCTGGCCATTTTCCGGGGGCTGGTCGCCCCAGGGGAAGGGCTGTCCCGTAAGACCACCCCGGGAGGCAGCTTCCCATTGGGCTTCCGTGGGCAGCCGATACTCCTCGCCGGTAACTTGGCTCAACCATTTAGCAAAATCAACGGCATCCTGCCAGGTAACACCCACCACTGGCTGGTCTGGGGCATTTAGATTTTTGTCCAACCAGTACAGCGGCGTCGCGTGCCCGGTAGCAGTCAAAAATTGTCCATATTGCGCATTGGTAATTTCCTTGTCAGTCATATAAAAAGGGGACAGGTGGACTTTATGCTGGGGGCCTTCATGCCAATACCGGCCCGCTTCCTCTGGGGGACTGCCCATGAGGTAGAGGCCGCCGGGAATGAGGTGCAGGGTCATACCCAATTTATTTTTATAGGTGGCAGGCGGCTGAAGGTGCTGGGCCGCCACGGCCTGGGCAGAATTGATGCCAAGGAAGGCCCCGAAAAGGCAACAGAGCAACAGCCCAAGAGATAAATTTCCGGCCGCCACCGTTTTTTCGGCCCCCACAAGGCTGGGAGGAAAATAGTTGTTGCAGGAATAGTGCCTGAAAAAATTTTTTAATCGTGGGTTAATCAACATATTTAGGTTTCATCTTTAATGATGTTAAAAGACTCCGCATGGCTTGCCACGTCACCTGAAATGATAAATAAATCAGCGTGAAAACACAAGGACACCTGGAGCCAATGTCCCGCTTTTGAGAAGAGATTACTCACCTTTCTCAGCTTTTGGTCTCCCGGCCGGGCCACAGTAAATACACAATTAAGTCAGGACACCCAGGAGAGTTAGAGCGGCAATCCACGGTGCCACCAGACGGACGGTAAGATGAAGCGAAGCGATTTCCTTCTCAATAAAGTACGTTCCCACTCCCCAAACCCCGGTCCACAGGGCGGCCCCGATAATATTGCAGGTCATGAACGCTTTCCAGGGCATTTGCACCAAGCCGGCGACTATGCCGTTAAGCTGCCTGAGACCATCGAAAAAGCGGGCGATGATTATCACGCCTTTGCCATACCGAGCAAAATACCCCTCTAACCGGTGCAAATGCTTCTCGTTCACCCGGAATTTGTGAAGCAGGGGGCGCCCTCCCCGGCGCCCGAGGAGGTATCCCAGAGTGTTACCTAACGTGGCGGCGCTAAAAGCCCAGAACAATACCCAGGCAAGGTTAAGACCGCCTTTGGCCGCGGTTAAGGCGGCAGCAATGAGAAGGCTCTGCCCAGGCGCCACCAGACCAAAACCTTCCACGAGGACGGCCAGGAAAACTGCGGGATAGCCGTAATGGTCCAGGAGGGGTTGCACTCGGGCAATGGCATGGTCCAGGTCTTGAAAAAGACGATTTTCGGTTTCCGGCTGCCGGGTTCCGGTTAAAAGACAGGTTTGCGTGGTTGAGAGGGCATGAGAGGGCCGACTGTGGGGTAGATCCGCCGCAACGAGGCAAAACAAAGGATAATGAGAGTAAATAGTTGTCCGTTAGGCCGGCTGATTTTTATGTTCACCATCATATAGTATAAGTCCACAGTGAAAAGTGCAAAGAGAAAGATAGTTTTCCATTTTACGTTGAAAGGTGGTTTTCTTTATCAGGAGCAGCCTTTAATCTTTCGGGGTTGGCAAAGTCTTCCTCCCGGCGGTGGGTGTCGAGGCTGATCCCAAGGAACAGGGAAAAAGGAGAAGGGTAAAGATGAGTATTACAGTTTGGCTAAAATCCAAGCATGCCAAGCCACGAACCCTGATAAAAAT
>CAWAEI010000009.1:0-11368 GCA_963780995.1 uncultured delta proteobacterium | reverse complement strand
CCTATGGGCTTCATGAAGGTATTGCGGTAGCCCCGGCCAAGTTCCGATTTCCAAGGACGCCGCCAACTCCCCCGCCACAGGTAATAGACGTAAAAGTCAATGTCAGGATGATCTCCCAGGGCTTGAAAGAAAAAATCCGAGTAAGGGGCGGGCAGCTTATGAATCTGGTGGATTCTTATGGGGGCGCCTTTCTGATTAACGCTCATCTCCCGAGGCCCCTCACCGGAGATAGACGAGAAGACGCCTCTTCCACCGAGTCCGGCTGACCGGTTTTAATCTTCAAGGCCATCGGCGCCATAAATACCAAGATAAAAATATTTATGACGTTGCCGAAGGAAGGAATTACCGAAGCCGTGGTCATTTGGACCAGGATGCCCACCCAGCAACCCAAGGCGATGCGGGCCTGCCGGGCGGTAGGCTCGTCGGCGGCCGCCGCCATTCAACCGGGTTCGGCGCATGAGTATTACCAGGGGAATGAAGAATAATAAGAAGCCGATGAGGCCATTTTGCAGGAAAATATCCAGATAGGCGTTATCCACGTGGCTCCTGGTCAGCTCTGGGGTGGGATAAGTTTTGCCCGGATCATCGGGAAACCCTTTAACCTTATATTCGCCGCAGCCCAGTAGATAATCGAGAGCCGATGCCCGGTTAAGATTGGCCTCCAGGGTCATCCTCCAGATGGACAGGCGCCCGGTAGTAATTTGATCAATTTTACCGGTGCTGGGATTTATAAAGAGGAATGCCAGCATAATCATTGAAACCGTGAGAAATATCGCCGTGAATTTGGAGAGAAAAGACCACTTTTTGTTAAAAATGGAATAGCATGCAATCAATATTATGGAGGCAACTAAGGTATTTCTAGAGCCGGCTAACAGCATAAATACAATTGAACCCAGCATCACCACAAAAGCACCAATTCTCCATAAATTGCGTTTAAGCGTAACAGCATAATAAAATGCCAGGGCAAATACTATCTGCCAGGAATTGGCGTAGTAATTGGGGTGCAAGAAGCTAAATACTAATCGGTCACCATGACCAATCACATAATATCGGCCTGTTAACAACCCTAAGCAGATTCCAACAAACAAGACAAAAAGATTAGTCCAGAATAAAACCTTGATAGCCCGGCGCCGAAGATGTTCGCCTTGCAACATGGCGGGCAACGCCAGATAGACGCCGGTGACCCAGAACCAGTAAAGCAGGATTTCCTTCCAGCTAATTTCTAATCTGACTATATTAATCAGGCTAACGTAAAAAGGGAACAAAATAGCAAATATAAAAATACTTTTATCAAATTTTACCAGGCTGCGTTGAGATAATTGCAACAATACGACAAGTAAAGACCAAGTAACTACTATAACGCCGAGGATATTCTTGGAATGGTGCAAAATGACTAGCGCTATGCCAGGCAAGAATCCTAAGACCGACATCAATTGAGAGGCGGACCACAGGCCGAGCAAGAATAAAAAAACTACCTCGGACCCTTGAGAAGACCCTCTTAAAGATATTTCATGGTCGGCCATGATTATTTCCCCATGCCATAACTGCCTATACTTTAGCTAGTTGGCTTACTTATTAATTCGGAAAAGCAAATGCCCCGTGCTAACCAATAATCTACGCATCCAGGTATTCTTGTTTAAGCATTGATCCCCTCTCCACGAGAACCAGGTGATGACGTCAAACGGGTCCAGCGAATTCACCGCATCGGAATCTTCTATCCAGAAGATCTCAAAATTCGGTGACAGTTTTTTATACTCGAGAGCGCCTTGCTCTGCCCCCAACCAAGCTGAAATGAGCCGGCCCAATCGTCGCGGAATTACATAACCGGCCCGGAAAATTAAATTATTGCGCAGTGGAATGGAAGCTTTGACCACCTTGCCTTCCAGGTCGAGGTCCGAGTAGGGCCTGACCGCATACCCTTGGGCGGCCCAGGGGCGGCAATACCAGGCGGGACTTAAGAACAGCAAACCTCCTGGCTTCAAAACCCGGCGCATTTCCAGCAAGGCCGACTCGGGGTCAGGCACATGTTCCAAAACATGAATGCTCCAAATGGCCTCAAAGGAGTTGTCGTGAAACGGCAAGGCAGTGGCACTGGCGCAGAAAAAGGGCTTATGCAAATATTGAGCCACGCGCTCCGATAAATCCACCCCGACATAGTGCGCCACCAAATCTTGAAAAGCCCCTCGGCCGCATCCTACTTCGAGAACCAGACTATTTTCCAAATGATACTGCTCAACAAAAGAACCTAAAATTGGATGATGCGTATGATCACTGATCTTGACGGCATATTTATCTTGGGAAAATTCACGGTCATAAAACGTTTTCATCTGATTGTCCCACTACAGAGAGCAGTTAATAATGATCCAATTTTTTCAAGTATCGGTAATCAGAATATATATCGCCGCAACTGATGAGCTTTCTAAGAAATCGTTTCCGGTTGATAGCTGTAATAAATCAAGCCGATATAGAGCGCTGAAGTTCCGAAGGTGGTAATAACCAGGGCCACTATCAAACCGAAAATACCATATCTCGGGACCAAAATTTGCAGCAAACTTATTTTGGTCACCAAGGTGATGCCGCTGATCAGAGCGTCATGGGCCATCAAATGTCTGGCGATCAAAACCTGTCTTAACACGGTGGTCAAGACATAGGCGACGAGGCATATTGAGGTTAATTTTATGATCATCGACGTCAAAGCGGCAGCTTCTTCGGTGAACTTGCCGCGCAGAAACAGCAGGCGTACTAAAAAGTCGCTTGAGAGAAAGAGAACCAATGTTGCCGCAGCCGCTAGAAGTATAATGATCAAATAATATCGCCGGGGCAGGCCGAATCTCTCTGACCGGCCCTGGTGCTCCAGGCGGCTCAGGACCGGGAGCAGGATGGCGGAAACCGCCGGCAGGACCAGGGTCGAGGGGACCCCCAAAACGTTTAAGGATAAGCTCAAGGCCACCACCGACCCGGGGGGGAGTTGGGAGGCATAAGCCCGCTCCACCAGTCCCTGGAGCAAAACCAGGAGCGAACTTCCCAAAAAGAGCAGGACGTTCCTGATGGGGAGCCGGGGTGGGGGTGGGACAGTTGCCGGCGGCTGCGGATTTTTTGCTGGCCAGGCATTTTTCAGGGGCGAACGGCGGCCGATGAGCAAGGTCTGGACCCCCAGGCCCGCGACGCCACCCCCCAACATGCCCAGGGCCGCACTCTGAACCCCCCAAGACGAAGCCAGCAGGACCCCGGCAATCAATCCCAGGGTGCAAAATCCCAAAAAGAGGGGATAGGCAAAATACGTCCCGTAGCTTTCGGACAGGGCCTTGCCAAGGCCGGCGCAGGCTAAAATAATTAGCAAAGGCGAGAGGATAACCAGGATCCGGCTCAACTCTTGAAGTCCGGCGTCACTAAGCCCCGGTCCCAAAAGTTTAGCCACCGGTGAGGCGAAACCAGCCAGAAGCAGAGAGAGGGGAATCAAGGCAATCATGGAGACGCCGAGCCAGCGGCAGCTTAAGTTTAAGACTGAACGCGAGTCATGTGCCAGGATAAGGGGGGTAAAAACGGGAACCAATACCCCGGCAACGGCCAGAGCCAGGCTAATTCCCAAGGTTCTTGCAAAGTTCAGGCCTAAAAGCAAGGCGTCAAGTTGTTCAGTGGCCCCGAACTTCGCCGCTAATAAGGAGTCCCGCCCCAGACCCAAGAGGATATTGATTCCATAAAAAACCGAAACCAAACCAATGGCCGGCAGATATCGGTGGACAGGGCTTGATCGCATCATCATTAACCGGTTGAAGCAGTCAAGTTGTGACGTTATGACTAGTTCGGGGAACGGGTCAAAACCGAATTATGACTTTCCATGATGCCGATAGTATCTAGTACCTTTCGGACATTCCGGCTGCGGGCAAAAGTGCCTTCGGCCAGCAACCGCGCCGTCCGGCGGCACTGTGCCAAAAAAGACGTATCATCTCGAAAGGTCAGAATGGCCTGAACGAGGCCGTCGACATCGCCGGGTTTTACATTGAGCCCGCAGTGAAACTGCTCGATCAGCACCTGCAAATCGCTGGGGGTGTGGCTGAGTCCCAGCAGGGCTGAACCTGCGGCCATGGCCGACAAGGCTTTACTGGGGAAGGCCAGCCCTGCCGCGCCCGTCTCCAATGATACCATGGCGACGTCGGCCGTACCCAGGGAAAAGGGGACCACAGCCTCGGGTTGCCAGGGCAGCAGCGTGACATTGTCGGGAGCCTCCCGGCGGAGATAATCAGCGACGATTTGCCACTTGGGACCGGCCCCGATGAACATAAAATGGAGGTCACGGGCGGGGCGCAACCGGCGGGCGGCATTGAGCATGGTTTCGATATCATGCCCCAGCCCCATATTGCCGGAATACATCACGGTCAGTTTGCCGACCTGGGCGTGGCTTCGGGCAAACCAGTTCTCGGCTTTAGGGCGGGGGTGCAGCTTGGCGGTGTCGGCCCAGGGATGAATTATCTCGAGGCGCCCCGCCTTGCTGCGGGTCGGGTCAAATTGACCAGCCAGGGTAGCGGCCATGCAGTCCCCCAGGGTCATCACCGCCTCAGCCTGTTCGTAGCTCACCCGGTTCAGCCGCCGCCAGACCCGCGTCGTCAAGGAATGTTCGGGAAGACCCTTGAGGCGCACCAACACATCGGGATAGATATCGTGAATCATTACGGCATACGGCCGGTGGCGCCAACGGCGCAGCCCATATCCCAACCAGGGAAGCAGCGGCGGGTTAGAAAAGAGAAGACAGGGTATGCGGCCCGGCCAGCGTTGCAGCCAGATAAAGGCGTGTCCCAGGTACAACAGCCAGGTGAGGCCCCGGCTCAGGCTAGTGGCCCGATCATAGGACACTGAGGCATAAAGAGTAACAGACCCTTGACTACCCTTAGCCAAGGTCTCAGGATGGCCGGTTAAGAGGGCTACGGGGCCCAGCTGTCGGCTCAGGTCTTGGGCCAATTCCCAAGTCATGGGACCGGCCATCTGGTTGAGGATCAGGAGCCGGGGCCTTGGTCTTCCTTGACGCAAGTTTTTGGTCCCCATTACTTCTTAAAGGCAATGGCTGATTTCTTGTCGGAGAATATTGAGCCCCTTATCAAGCTGAACAAAAGAGGGATTATTATTTTCTTCCAGGCGCAAAGCCATCTCTTCCAGCAGAAACAATAACCCGTATAATAAGCGGTGCCGGGAATCTTGCCAACCGTTGGCGTAGCAGGAAAAATCCGGCCACAACCCGCCGTCCGGAATTCCTTGGGCTATGAACTTCTGTAAACGCCCGGATAAGCCCCGGGTAAACCGAGATTCCAACCTAAAGGTCAATATATCATAAGCCGCCTGCCGACGGCCGGAATACTCCCAGTCTATCAGCCAGAGCCGGTCCGCATCGACCAGGATATTGGCCGGTTGAAAATCCCCATGGGCCAACACGGTGGGGAGGCGGTTGCCGCAAGCCGGCAGCAGGGCCTTAATCCGGGCCACCAGAGAATCAAGGGTTTGGATGAACAAACCTTTGCTGCCGGGAGGTATCAAGCCATTGGCTTCGATATGATTATGCGCCTCAGTCGCGAGAAGGTCAACATATTGATTTGCATTAACTTCGGAAAAGGTGTGTTGATGTAAAACCTGGAGGGCCTGATGAGCCTTGGCAAAGGCGGCTCTGGCCTGAGCCGGATCCTGGAGCCGGTTGACGGGGGCGCCGCTGACGTACGCCTCGCTGAGCCAGGCGCCATCGCCGGCTACGGTCTTGATCCGGGGTACCGGCAGGCCAAGTTCTTCGGCTTGCCGGCGGACTTCAATCTCCCGCTCCAGGAAAGTTGCCGGAAAACCGCTCTTCCGGATAGCGTAGACCGTTTTTTCGCCATAATCCAAGAGCCGGATTTTGTGGTTACCGGCCACTATCAGCATCAGTTCAGCCTGGGGCAAGGCCGGAGTCAGGCTTACCCCGGCGTGGGCCAGCCATTTGGCCGTCAGGGGTGAGGTGGCCATATCCACATAGAGCCGCTGCGGCCAGCGGCGCCACCAGGAAAGGCTGCGGGAGAATTCCTGCTTGACGGGGCCAAAAATCGCCGGGTCAGCCCGGGGAAGGAAAATGGCGTTAAGATAGCTATTAACCAGCCAAAACTCGCCGGGGCGGGCAGGCGATGCCAAGAGGGGCCGTTGGGGGCGCCAATGAATTTCGTAAGGTCTGCCGGTCCAGGACCACAAGAACCGGCTCAGGGTCTGTTCGAAGATAACCGGGAAGGGTTCACGGGGTAATAACAGACTGAGGCGCATAAGTATTAAACCCTAAACAGCTCTCTGATGGCGCTGTACCTGGGCGAGAATAGCGAGAATCTGGTTAAACAAGGTCATAATCGGCTGGCTGCCATCCAAAACGTGGAACGGAACCCGGAGGATGAGGTCCTGGTATAGGGCCAGCCTTTGCCTGAGAACCTCGGGCGGGTCAGGGAAAGGCTCACCTTTCATTTCAGACCGGCGCATTGATTCTTCAACGGTGAGCAGCATCAAAAAAGCGGCGTCGGGTTGAGGGGATATTCTCCCCAACAGCCTCCATAGCCAATAATCATCAAGCTTTTCCTGAGGGAAATTCAACCGGAAATCTATGGCGGTGTCCCACAGATAGCGGTCACATAAGACTGTGCGTCCTCGGTGACGGTGCCACCGGATTTGGACCCCATAGACCCACAACAGATCAAGCAGAGCCAGGGATAACCAGAGGCGGCGAACCCACCATTTCGAGAGCGCATAACTCCGTTGGGGACTATTACCCGAAGGAGGTAATTTTTTATGAAGAAAGCCCCGGGAAAGCGTCTTTAATCCTTGCAGGGCTGCGGTGTAACCACCCCGCGACCAAATATAAACCGGCTTTCTGCCGCCCTTGACCAGATAGTCGGTCAATAAAGCGATTTGGGTGGACTTTCCGGCTCCGTCCAAACCACCGAAGGTTATCAATGAACCTTGGATTGATTTCATCTGGTTCATCCGCAATAAGCGCACTTTTTGACCAAAGGCCGGACCAGGCGTCTCATAGAGACGATCAGCCAAAATCGCTGAACAGCAGAATTTATCTTTCCTCAATTTTACTTTAGCATGGATTTGGCCTGGACGGCTACCAGCATCTCAGCGCCAAATTGCATGACGGGGCCGTGGCCTTTCCGGCTGGCGCGGCGCGCCGCCTGCCGTCGGCGTCGTCTTACCCAGAGGGCCCGAGAAATTATTTCCCGGCCGGTTGCAGCCGAGCCGCTTTTGCTGGCCATTTTCCCAACTTTTTGATAGAGATTGCCAGGAGGATCGACCGCTCTCATGTCCAACGGCGCCCCGACCCTATCCTGGCAACCGCCGCGCCAGCCGGTGGCCTCGCCCCTGGCGCGCCGGGCGGTGGCGCTCTCTACCCTGGATCGACCCGGGACTCAAGGTGCTGATTCCCTTCCTGGTCATCGTTTTCGTGGTGCTGGCCGTCAAGTTCGGCTCCTTTCAGGCCTATGTGCAACTCCTGAGCCGCCAGACCTACACCGCCTTCCTGCCCGCCCTGGGAGCCGGCTACACCCTGGTGATGCTCATCTTTCAGCTTGGCCGCACGGTCCTCTGGGCTCGCTACCGGCCGTATCCTCCGGCTGTCGGGCCGTTGCCCCGTCTCACCGTCATCATCCCGGCCTACAATGAAGGGGCCATGGTGGAGAAAGCCATCGCCGCGGTGGCGGCCTCCGATTACCCGGCCGACCGGATGGAAATCATCTGCATCGACGACGGCTCCACCGATGACACCTGGTTTTATATTGAGCAAGCCCAGCGGCGCTACCCCCACCTCCTGCGGCCCATCCGGTTTGCCGCCAACCGGGGCAAGAAGGAGGGGCTTTACGCCGGATTCACCCGGGGCCGGGGCGAGGTCTTCGTCACCATCGATTCCGACAGCATCATCGCCCCGGATGCCCTGCGCCACCTGGTGGCCCCCTTGCTGCACGACGGGCAGATCGGGGCGGTGGCCGGCAACGTCAAGGTCTATAACCGCAACCAGAGTCTCATGGGCAAGATGCAGGGCGTGCGCTTCGTGAATCTGGACTACCTGCGGGCCTCGCAATCCCTTTACCGGGCGGTGGTCTGCACCCCCGGGTCGCTGTCGGCCTACCGGCGCACCGCCCTGATGCCGCACCTCACGGCCTGGCGGCATCAGACCTTTCTGGGGGCGCCCTGCCACCACAGCGAAGACCGGGCCCTGACCAATTTTATCTTGAGGTCCGGCCACTACACCTATTACCAGCGGACCGCCCTGGTGTATACCCTGGTCCCCGAGACTTACCAGGGCGTGTGCCGGATGTACCTGCGCTGGGAGCGGGGCAACGTGCGGGAGTCCCTGGTCCAGTTGGGCTACCTCTTTACCCGGTACCGGGAGAAATATCGCCTCCTGCCCATCGTGGAATTCTTCCTGGCCCAGCTGGAATACCCGTTGACCCTGCTCTTCTTCGGGCTGCTGCTGGCGTCGGTGGCAGTCTATCCCCTGATCCTGATCAAACTCCTGGCCGCCTTGGGAGTGATCTCCCTGCTCAACCTGGTCTATTACCTCTGGCTGGAGCGGGACCTGGAGTTCGTCTATGGCGTCATCTATAGCTACTATGCCTTTTTCCTGCTCCAGTGGATTTACCCGTACGCCTGCCTCACCGTGCGCAACCGCCACTGGCTGACGCGCTGATGAAGGGCAGGCTTAGCCGTTGTAGAGGCTGCGCTCACCGCCCTACGGGAACTTTTCGTAACCGCTGCACCGGGGTTGTACGCCAAATGGATAAAGCTGGTATACTGAGCTGCTCAAGGCGCTACGGAACGAAGCCGTTGTATCTGGGCGGTCAAATACGCCACGACGGGGACTTGTCACGGAAGCTTGGGACAAAAGGCCTGGTAACTCAGGCCTAAGGTGCACGGAAAAGACGATTTAACCATCTTTAAGGAAGAGGCATGACTGACAAAAGTTACAAGCCCTTGATGGAGCAGGTCCGGGCCGCCGGCTGAGCTGCCAAGGTTCCTCCCGGGGTTTTGGAGGAAATTTTGCAGGCTCTGCCCATCCAGTCGCATCCCGACCTGCTGGTCGGCCTGGAGACGTCGGATGACGCCGGGGTGTATCGCCTGACGCCTGAAATCGCGTTGATTCAGACGGTGGATTTTTTTACCCCCGTGGTCAACGATCCCTACACCTTCGGCCAGATCGCCGCGGCCAATGCCTTGAGCGACGTCTACGCCATGGGCGGGCGGCCCCTGACGGCCCTCAACATTGTCTGCTACCCCAGTAAGACCGTGCCCCAGGAAGTGCTCCTGGCTATCCTGACCGGCGGCCTGGACAAGATTCATGAGGCCGGGGCCCTGCTCGTCGGCGGCCACAGCGTCGATGACACGGAATTGAAATACGGGCTCTCCGTGACCGGCGTGGTCCATCCGGACAAGGTGCTCACCAACGGCGGCGCCCGGGTGGGCGATAAGCTGATCCTCACCAAGCCCCTGGGAACCGGGGTCATTGCCACCGCCATGAAAGGGCGCCTGGCATCGCCGGAGGCTGACGGCCGCGGCCATCGGGGTCATGACGGCCCTGAACCGGCTGCCGGCGGCCTGCCTGGAAACCGCGACGCTGCACGCCGTCACCGACATCACCGGCTTCGGCCTTTTGGGTCACGCCCTGGAAATGGCCGTCGCCAGTCAGGTCGAGATCACCTTCTTCGCCCATCAGGTGCCGGTACTGGCCGCGGCCAAAGAATATGCCGCCATGGGGCTGGTGCCGGCCGGCAGTTTCGCCAACCGCAGGTTCTGCGACAAGCACCTGACAGGTGGCGCCGGGCATCGATCCCCTGCTGGTGGACCTGTTCAGTGACGCCCAGACCAACGGCGGCCTGCTCCTCGCCGTGGCCCCGGACCAGGCTGAGGCTTTTCTGGACTGCCTTAAGGGCCACGGCATCCACGCCGCGGCCATCGGCGCCGTGACCGGTCAGGCCCCGGGGAGCATCAGGCTGGAACCTTAGGGTGGTGGCTCATGAACCTGTTGGCCTATCCGCAAATCATGAAAAGTCGGTGGGGCGGGCCTCTGTGCCCGCCGTCGGCATAAACTCATGGTGCGTAGACGCACCCTACGAGAACCTTTCAAAGCAGCATCACTTGAAGTATTGACCGACTGGTGGCACGGCGCTCGAAAGCCTCGCGCCGCCAGAAACTGCCGCAACAACCCTGATGAGCGGCCCCCCAAAAAAGGAGGCGACCATGCGAACCCGGGACCGGATGTTGCCCGTGGGCTGGTATCCCGCCAGCGTCAGCGCCTGCAAGGCGGAAATCGAACACTTTATCCATGGGGACGACGCCCTTGCCCCCGGGGACCACGGTGTACGGCGGCATCGTGCCCCATGCCGGCTGGCACTTTTCCGGCAAGGCCGCGGCCCGGGTCTTTTTTCTGGCCGCCAAGGCCAGCCAACCGCAAGTGGTCTGCGTTTTCGGCGGCCACCTGGGGGCAACTCGCCGCCGCTCCTGGTAGCCGACGACGCCTGGGAAACCCCCCTGGGCAACCTCACCCTGGCGACGGAATTCTATCAGCCCCTGGCCAAGCGCCTGCCCCTCCGGGAGGAATCCCCCGGGGACAACACCATCGAGGTGCAGCTGCCTCTGGTCAAATACTTTTTCCCCCAGGCCAAAGTCCTGGCCCTGCGCGCCCCCCACTCGAACACGGCCATGGAACTGGGCCAGGCGGTGGCCGCCGTGGCCAAGGAGCTGAAGGTCAGTATCCTGGTCTTCGGGTCCACCGACCTGACCCACTACGGCCCCAACTACGGCTTCGCCCCCAAAGGCTACGGCCCCGAGGCGGTGAAGTGGGTCAAAGAGGTCAACGATAAGAAATTTATCGACCAGGCCCTGAAACTGGACGGCCCCGGGATGCTCAAGGCCGCCCAAGCAGACCAGAGCGCCTGCAGCGCCGGGGGGGCCGTGGCCGCCGTGGCCGCCGCCAAAGCCGCCGGCGCCCGGAAAGCCGCCCTGATCGACTACTACACCAGCTACGACGTCATGCCCGGTGATTCCTTCGTGGGGTATGCGGGGATGGTGCTGGAAGGATGAGGCATGATTGTGGGGGGAGGGCCAGGCCAACGGCCCTCCCCTCCCCCCCCACCCCCCTCCCAACCCGTATAAGAAGGCGCGACCCGCTGGTCCGCCCCAGGTAATATTACCAATCATGTGGTGCGCAGAGCGCACCCTACAATAAGAAGGGGCGGACACGCAGGTCCGCCCCTGCTTTTTTCACATACGGGATTGGGGGTGGGGGTTTGGGGGAGGGGGAAAGGGCTTTCGCCCTTTGCCCCCTCCCCATAACATTTGTCCTTCATGCCGGATTACCCGGTACCGCCTGACGACC
>CAWAEI010000008.1:0-233042 GCA_963780995.1 uncultured delta proteobacterium | reverse complement strand
GGCCTTTGGATTGCGTCTGAACCGATATAAAGGTAACCTCCCGGAGAAGGTGGAACACGCCCTGCAGCGGGCCGGGTTATGGAAAGAAGTCAAGGACAAGCTCAGGAATAACGGCCTGTCCCTCTCCGGCGGCCAGCAGCAACGGCTGTGCATTGCCCGGGCCATCGCCACCGAGCCCTCGGTGCTCCTGATGGATGAGCCCTGCTCGGCTCTAGATCCCATTGCCACACGTATTATTGAAGAGTTGATGCTGGAACTCAAGGAGAAATACACCATTGCCATTGTGACGCATAACATGCAGCAGGCGACCCGGGTGGCGGATGAGACGGCCTTTTTCTCGGTGGATATCTCTAAGGGGAGAAGACCGGCTACCTGGTGGAATTTGGTCCCACGGCCCGGATTTTTTCAGACCCCCAGGAGGAATTGACCCAGCAGGTACGTCAGCGGTGAATTCAGTTAAACTTAAAAGGGTGATCCCATGTTGGCGAGACGTATACCTGTGTTCATAATGATGACGTCGTATTGGGGCTGGTAATTTGCGTGCAGCCAGCCGGCCACCGAAACTAAGCCCCCGGAAATTAAGATCACCGGGGCGGGGGCGACTTTTCCTTACCCCCTGTACAAGAAATGGATTGATGAATATCAACAAACCCATAAAGATATAAATATCTTTTACGAACCGGTGGGCAGCGGCGAAGGGGTCAGAAGATTCCTGAAACAGGAAGTTGATTTCGGCGCCAGCGATGCCGCCATGAGCGACGAAGAAATAACCAAGTGGACCGGCGAGTGAAACTGATCCCGGCCACAGCGGGCATTATCGCCCTGGCCTATAACCTCAAAGGCGTAACCGGGGTCTTGAAGCTGCCCCGGGAGGTGTATGTAGCTATCTTCGCCGGTGACATAAAAAAATGGAACGATCCCAGGATTAAACAGGCCAATCCGGGACTGAACCTGCCGGCCCTCGACATCATTCCAGTACCCGGGCGGACAGCAGCGGCACGACCTTTGCCTTCACCAATCACCTGGTCGCCATCAGCAAAGATTGGCGGGACCGGGGCCCTGGTGTCGGCAAGACCGTACAGTGGCCGGCTCATGGCATGTTGGCGCGTTGGAATGAAGGTGTTGCGGGCCGGATCAAGATTACCGACGGCGCCATCGGCTACGTGGAATACGGCTTTGCCCACCGGGCGGGTTTAGCCCTGGCAGCACTGGAGAATAAGGCCGGCAAATTTATCGAACCATCACCGTCATTCGGCCAGGCCACCCTCATTAACACCCAAAACGACATGCCGGAAAATCTCCGCATGTTTTTTCCTGATCCGCCAGGGGAAGATTCATATCCCATTGTGACCTACAGCTGGCTCATGCTGTATGGCAATTATCCGGATCAGAAAAAAGGCCGGGCTTTGCAAGACTTCGTGAAATGGGGAATCACGGCAGGCCAGAACTTTTCCGAAGGGTTGGGTTACTGCAGCCTGCCACCCCAGATCAGAGAAAGAGCCCTTGTTGCCATTGAAGAAATCAAGTAACGTGTCAATATCATTGGCTGCAAATCAAGATTATTAATACTGCTATCGGTTACGTGGAATACAGTTATGATGGTGCAGATATTATTTTTCTGCTGAAGGATGGTTCTTCATTTTGACAAGAGCCAGACTGCTGCGGTAGCAAGAATTATTCCCAGCCAGGTGACGCCCCGTAAGACTTTCCCCTGAAAAGGTTACCCCTAATGCCACTGCGATAACCGGATATAAAGACGTTAGGGTGCATTACGCATGACTGCCGGACCTGAAGCTAAGGCTTTAAGGAAAAAGAACAAAGCCAAGCCACCGCATAAGCCGGCGGCAATGGCTGGGGTTAATCCGGGAGAGAGCTCCAGGCTGTGGGAGTGCGCTGTAGGCCCCATACCGAAAATTCCCATTACAAGATAAGCTAATACCTCTACCGTGAAGATGGCCCAACTGGGTAAATGGGTAGACGCGACTTTGCTGAACACCCCCCAAAGCCCCCAGAATAACAGCGCCAGCAAAGAATAAACCAACCATCGACCATAAGCTGAACCTTCGACTAAAAGAAATACTTGACGATGGCCGCTTGATCAGAGAATCAGGCGGCCAGTTTCTTTTCCATAATATGCTGCCAATCGCTGAAAAGACTTTGATACAAACGGTGGCGCCGCTCTTTTAACCGATGATAGGCTTTGACAATATCCAGGATGAGGATAATTCTGGTCAGACTGCAGTTCAATTCCCCATGCAAATGGCTGCCGATGACTTCAAACCCGAGCATAGTGGTATGGAACTTGAGCGGGGAATGGGGTTCCCCCTCAAACACGTCGGTGATGAAATGAGTGTAGCCCTTTTCCACCACCTCCCGGACGGCCGCCCCCATCAACCTGAGGGCGATGTGATACTTGTGCCGGTATTCCGGCAGGATCATGAACCTGCCGATCTCCACAAATTTGTGTTCGGCGCCGATTTTACGCAAGTCGATGCCCTCCCGCAGGGTGACCTGGTATTCGGCCGGCAGGATGAGCGGGGGATCGTAGAACAGGCGCAGGACGCCGGCCGGCTGGTCGTTGGCCGTGGCGATAAACCAGGTATACCGCCCGTCCTGGCAGATATCCAGGGATAATTCCTTATCTGCCGCCTGAATCCACTGTTTTTCCTTGAGATACACTTCCTCCACCACGTGCAAAGCCAGTTGGCGGGTCTGGTCGGAGTCCACTTTAAACGCTTTAATTTTTGCCATGGGAACCTCTCTCGTAATTAAGATAGTCGTACGCCTCCGGAGGATAGGCGGGCTTGGCAAAGGGGTAGGTTTTGCCAGCGAGCCGGGAAAGTTCAAGCATGATGGCATGAGTTACCCGGGCGGCAAAAAACCTTTCCAATTTTTTCTTAGTTTTCAGGGGATTGCGGTTGTCGTGGAGGAGATGGGCGCACGCGGCTAATTCGTCCCGGAAGGTAAGCGGTTTTCCGACACGGAGGACTGCCCGCCCAAAAGCAGGAACACGGCCAAGGCGATGCCGGGACGGGAAATCCACCCCCACCGGGACAACGGGCACCCCGGCCTGCAAGGCCAATTCCCCCACCCCCAGGCGGCCGCGGCGCAAACGGTGCGGGTCCGAATTGCGAGTGCCTTCCGGGAAAATGCCGATACTGCAGAAGTCCCGAAGTTTTTGCAGGCACTCGGCGAGGGCATATTGACGGGGACAGGACGGTTTCCGACGGTTCAGACAGCTCAGCCGGGCCTTTTTATTATAGATCAGCACCGGTTCAACCTGATTGACCAACCAGCCGATGACAGGCAGTTTGCTGTACATCCAATCAACCAGGAATGTCACTTTCCGGTTTTTTTTCCGAAACAGTAAATAATAGGCAATTAAAATTGTTTCAAAATAGTTATTATGATTAAAGGCCAGGAGGACCGGGCCACTGGTTAAGTCAAGGTGTTCATCATGTTCAATTCTTATAAACCACCTGACCCATAGGAACATGAGGCGGAGATGATGCAATTGAAGTCTTTTCAGTCGTCCCTGATTCGACAAAAGGCGGTTCCCAAATGGTGCAGAATTCATTTTGGTTCAAATTTAATCCAGATTTTATAAGATGCGGTTAGGGTTATAAGAGATCTTGTTATTATCTAGTATGAGGAAAGTATTTTGCGGTTGATTAAGAGACATTGGTATCTTTTTTCCTAACTGAAAGATGAACCTTCATTTGTAAAGAACGTTAGGGTAAAGCTGTCCCTGTTAATGGAAAGAAAAGAGATGGTGACGGAAACTTTACCTTTTGAGCTCGGTTTGGGATGGCTGATTGGCAAGAGGCTCCCGGAGGGAGCCGGTTCGCAGCCACTGGTAAAGTTTTCCCCGAAATAAAAAGAGGACCAGGACGATTACCAGGCAGGCACCGCACAACAGAAGGAATTCGAGATATCTTTCCTGAGAAATCTGGGCTCCCTGCACCGACAAGGCCAGGGTGACGGGCATGCGGCCAAAGGTGACGATAACCAAAAAGAGTAGCCAGGGCATTTTGCTCACCCCGAGGAGAAAACAAAGATAATCTTTGGGCGCGCCCGGAATGAGAAACAACAGGAAGGCGATGGCCCCCCCTTGCCTCTCCATCAAAAAATCGAATTTAGCGAAGACAGGTTCGGGGATAATTTTCGTCAAAAGAACTTTTCCTAAGAATCGGCCGACGAAGAAGGCCAGGGCAGACCCGAGGACAAGGCCCAGGGAAGAATAGACAAAACCCAACCAGGAGCCGAAAAGAAACCCTCCCATAACGCCGGTCACCTCCCCTGGAATAGGTGCAAAAACAACCTGGGCGGCCTGGATGAGGATGAATATCACCGGGCCCCAGGAGCCTCCCGCCTGCACCCACTCTTGAAGCAGATTTTTACAGGAGGTTAAGCAGAGGCTGGAAGACCGGCAGGCTGTCAAGAACTCCCTGTGATAGATTACCAGTCCCAGGGCACAGAGGAAGCCCACGCCCGGCAAGCCGTACTTGCGAAGAAAGACGGCGACACTTCTACGGTTGGGCTGAGCAACAGGCAAAGGATTCGCTCCAGGAAAGATTTTGCTACAGAATGGATCGGACCCCGGCCAGGTCAGCGCCACCTGACCCGGCCAGGGATATGCTGGTCCCGGTGGCCCCAGGAGCCCCGGGGTATTTCTGAGCGGCGCCGGCGTCATCCTTAGCCATTACATCCCTTGATAAATCTGCCAGGTATCGTTGAAGGCCGTGGCAAAGGAGCGGTTTTCAATATAACTGCGGGCTTCCCGGCCCATGCGCCGGCGGTTGACCGAGTCGTTGATCAGGGACAGGGCGGCCTGGACAAACTCAGCTTCGTCGTCGGCTTTGACCACCAGGCCGGTTCGGCCCGGGAGCAGGTTTTCCTGAGGGCCGCCGGCATCGGTGACAATGACCGGCAGACCCGAGGCCTGGGCCTCCAAAACCACATTGCCGAAGGTGTCAGTGGTGCTGGGGAAGAGGAAAAGATCGCTGCAGGCATAGACTGCGGCCAGATCTTCGCCTTCTAAGTAGCCCGTGAAGATACATGGTTTGTCAGCCAGGGCCTGCTGCATTTCTTCCAGATAAGGCCCGTCTCCCACCACTACCAATTGCACATCCGATCGAGATTCGTTGATAGTGGTGAAGGCCCTGACCAGCATCTGCAGATTTTTTTCCTTGGAGACCCGGCCGACGTAGAGCAGCTTGATACCCTCCGGAGCCTCATAGTGGCTCTCCAGAAAGCCGTTGCGTTTGCCCGGATTGAAGCGATAGAGGTCCACACCGCGGGGGAAAGTGGAGATCTTTTCCGGGTTGAGGCCCCGATCGGCCAATTCCGCCGCCGTGCTGGCGGAGGGGGAATAGATGGTGTTCATCTGATTGTAGAACCACAGAATATAACGCCACATCAAATCTTCAATGGTGCTGTCCTCTGTGAGATACTGGGCGTATTGCGGCAGCGAAGTATGATAGGTTCCGTCGATGGGCAAGTCCAGAATCCGGGCGATGAAAAGGCCGGCCAAACCCATGGGGCCCGGGGTGGCTGCCAGAATCTGGCTAAATTTCTGCCGATAACAGAAATCCAGCATTTCCAGAATCGGTGGGTGAAAAAGCTTTTGTTCCTGATATTCCGGCAGGTCCCAAACCGCCAGCGGCTGTAAATTTTTAATGCATTCGGAGTCGGGATGCCCGTTCGTATCGCAAGTGATGACCGTATAGGGCTTGCCGGTAAGTTGCGCTTCACTCACCTGTTTTTGCAACGTCAGGGCCACACCGTTGATTTCGTAAAAGGTGTCGGTAAAATGGGCTAGATTGGCCTCTTGCTTATCCGCTCCCGCCGCGGCTGCCGACAGGAATCGGTTTAAAATTTCCTGGCTAAAATGTCTATCCTGGGAAAAAGAGTTAAACGCCGCAAAATAAGGCAGCAGCATCAGATAACTGATGCCCATGACGGTTAAGGACTGCAAGAGATCTATGAGATGGGCGCCGCTAATGCCTTCCAGGAGACGCTGGTTGAATTTCCTGATGAGCTTGTTGGACAGTTGTTTAATGAACTCATACCATTCCTCTTCACTCACCTTCGTACCGGCACGCATGGTGCGAAAAAATTGTTTCAGTTGGGGATCTTCCTGGATGAACTTGGTGATCTCATCTTTTACCAGATCCAGGAAGGAAAACCGGTAACTCCGGCTGGTTGCGGCAGGGGCCTTTTTCTTGAATAAGGCGAAACTAACCTGGGCCAGAAAAGATTTTTTGGGAACCGCGGCATTGGTTAGGGCTTTGTCCAGAAAATTGAGAAAATTATTATATCTGGATCTGTCCTGCAGACCCAGTTTGTCGCAGTAAAACTGATAGGCGATGCTGTAAAGATTGTGGGCCAGGGTGTGGGGGCTGGAGGCGCAACCGATGACTCTGGCTTCTCGATGCTCCAATCCGGTAAAAAATTCCTGCAGACTGGCTGCCCCTGGGACTTCGGTATGAGTTCTGGTAATAGTCAGCGAACTGTGGTCATCCGAGCCGCCGGTGAGATTTTTCCGCCAGGGTTCCGGAAAGCCTGGGATTATGCCGTGCTTGTTGATGAGCTGGTCGTAACAACCGGGAGTCAGGTGGCCCAGGATACGCTTGAGGAACAGGTTGAGCTGTTCATCACGGCTGCCGTTGATCTCAAAATTTTTGAACAATAGCAGGAGTTTCTCGAAATGGTCGATATTCAGGCGGCCGTTTACCGACCAGAGCGGGTGCGCCAGGGAATGAGTGATATTCTCCTGCTGAAGATAGTTCACCATCGAGTAGATGTTTTCCCGCAGTTTCTGGATCTCCCGATGCTTTTCCTGGTCGATATGATACACCAGAACATGCACCTTACAGCCGTCTTCCGGGAAATAGCTGGTGACTTCCTCACTGATAAAAGTATTGGGCAGGTGCATGATTTCCAAACAACCGTTGATATTGTTGTGATCTGTGATTGTAACCCAATCCATGCCGCGCTTTTTGGCGATGGCATAGAGCTGTTCGGGTTTGGTGTAACATTCATGACAGCCAAGCTTCTGCAACACCCACTGTGAAGGGCGGGTGGAAAACTTGGAGTGGATATGGAGATCAATTTTCATGGACAGGCTCCTGCACCTCAAGTGGTCAGTGATCAGCGGTTAGTGGTCAGCACAAAAAAACAACTCACCATTGGTTATTCGATTAGAATTGTTTCCCCGGCATACACCTTGTCGCCGGGTTGGACCCGCAGTCGCATGCCGGGCACCCAGGTCACCACCAGATCCACCTGGGAACCGATGCGAATCATGCCGAAGATGTCACCCTTGGCAAGGCCCTGTCCCGGCTTGACATAACTGTCAATGCCATGCACACTTTTCCCGGCAATCTGCACGATATAGCCGTTCACCGGCTCCCGGCCGAAACTGCTCCTGAATTTCGTTACCGTCCGCTCATTAGTAAAGATGTGTAGACTTTCGGCGTAGATGGGTTGGCGTCTTCAGTAAAGCGCGCCAATGCATGGGGCCCATGTGCCGGTTAACGCCTTCGGCCGGGTAATGTTTGATAAATTCAATCTCGCCGGTCAAGGGCATCCGGTTGTGATGCACATTAAAAGGGCTCATAAAGACCCCAATCAGGACTTTGGGCGCGTCCAGGTCGGCCCGGGTAATGTCGTTGACACTCACCGCCACCCCTTTTTTAATGGCAATAACCTTTTCCTGGGGTTGCACCTGTTTGACATACACCACGGTGCCGTCCGCCGGGCTCACAATGTTTTGGCCTCCGGGAATAGTCCGGCCCGGATTACGAAAAAACCAGATATAACGCCAGAAAAGGAAGGCCCCCAGGCTCACGGCCAAGATCACCCCGAGACCGGCTAAAATACGTGCTTCCATGCATTAGCCTTGCGCACCCGCACTATCGCCATACCCGAAGAGAAAGGAAAATCTATCACTTCAAAAAATTCCTTATACACCTTGATGGTATTCAACCACTTCTTTACCCCGGAATGTTGGAGAATTTCTCTGATGTAAATATTGGAATCGTGCAGCAGGATGTACGTATTCTTTTTTGAGCGCTCCAAGACCTTAATAAAATCATATTTGACGTCTTTATAAGCATGACTGCCGTCAATAAAGGCAAGATCAAGGGGGGCCAACTGCATGGTTTCATATAAAGGGAAAAATTCGTCACTCCGCATTTTGTAATGCCTGATAAGGTGATCCACTTCAAAACGCTGGAAATGACTCTTTACCTTGGCCTCGTTGTCCCAAAATCCCACCCCGCCGATGGTCTTGAAAGGACCATTCTTTAACAGTGAGTATGAAGGGTCTATAAAGCTGAGATTACCCCTGCCGTTATCTTTTATCCCCAGGGCAAAACAGACCACGCTGAAGCCATACCCGGAGCCGATCACCAGCGTATGCTGGGGCCGCAACGTTCTGGCCAACCCGTAATAGAGATAGCCAAAACCCAGGTTTAAACTTTTGGCGTCCTCTTTATGCCCAAAGGGCTTGGCAAAAGTAAAAATATCCTTCAAGATGCCAGAATTTAAACTGATACTTTCCTGTTCTTCAATAAAACTTCGCTTCAGATTAATTGTCATAGGACATCCTTTACAGTAATTAACATTAGATAAGTATTATCAAACTATAATGAAGAGAATATTAATTTTACCTAAGCAATTAATATTCACTATCACTTGTTTTTGTTATGACAATGTTATGAAATTATTTCCTTAGCGTAGTTTTTTGTTAGAAATACAATTAATAACGTCCTAATGAGAAACTAATATGAGTTATTTATCTGTCTAACAATACCCAGGTATCGATTGTCGGAATGAGATAGAAATTATTTTCTTATTTTGGGGAGAACATCTTTTGAACTGCAATTATTATCCAACCGACTTTCGTGGCTTGAGCTTGCCGGTTACTCAGGGTAAGTTCCACAAGGTATGCCGGGCGCTGCGGCATCCCCTGGAAAAGCTGATCTGCCTCCACCGAATCAACCACGTCTACGCCCGGGCCGCCTCGGCCCCGGACCAGTGGCAGTTTTTAACTGCTCTGTTGCAATCACTAAATGTCCACTACAATCTGGCCGAGGAGGATCTTTCCAGGATTCCGGCCCGGGGAGCGGTGGTAGTGGTGGCTAATCATCCCTTCGGGGGGGTGGAGGGCATCATTCTGCCTGCTTTGTTGGGGAGGGTGCGCCGGGATGTAAAAGTTCTGGCCAATTATCTTTTGCGACCGGTTACCGAACTGCAGGATCTCTTCATTTATGTGGATCCGTTCGGCGGTGAGGCTGCCGCCCGGTCCAATCTGGCCAGCCTGAAAAAGGCCTTGCTCTGGCTGCAGGCAAGGCGGGTTGCTGGCAGTCTTCCCGGCCGGAGAAGTATCTCACCTGACCTGGCCGCAACTAAAGATTACCGACCCGGCCTGGAGTACCACCGTGGCCGGTCTCATCCGAAAATCCCGGGCTCGAAGCCGTGCCGTTATTTTTTGCCGGGCACAATGGCCCTGTGTTCCAATGCCTGGGGCTGATCCACTCGTCGTTGCGCACCGCCCTGTTGCCCCGGGAGGCCGTCAATAAAAGCGGTAAAACCATCCAGGTCAAAATCGGCCGGGTGATCGGCCAGGAAAAGCTGCAATATCTGAGGTCAGACGCCCAGGTCACGGCATATCTGCGCCTGCGCACCTATATGTTGCAGGAAAATTTTTCCCCCGGCAGCAGGAAGAATCCCCTTCTGCCCAAGCCCCCTTTAAAGAAAAAAACTCCGCTTGATAATATTATCCCGGCGTTGGACCCGGAGCTCTTAACTCAGGAGGTCAACAACCTGCCTGCCTCCCAGACCCTGGTCCACAGCGGCAAGCTAGATAGTCTGTTATGCCCGGGCCGCTCAAATTCCCCACCTGCTGGAGGAAATCGGGCGTTTGCGGGAAGTCACCTTTCGGCAGGTTCATGAGGGCACCGGCAAGGCCTTTGATCTGGATCGGTTTGACGCCCATTACCTGCATCTTTTCCTCTGGAATCACGAAAAGCAGGAGGCGGTGGGGGCCTATCGCCTGGGAGGGACCGACCAGATCATGGCCAGCTTGGGGAGCCGGGGATTATACACCACGACTTTATTTGATTTTGAGGCGCATTTTTTAAAAGAAATATATCCGGCTCTGGAACTTGGCCGGTCTTTTATTCGAGAGGAGTACCAGAAAAATTATACGGCGTTACTGCTCCTGTGGAAAGGTATCGGGCAATTTGTGGTTCGGAATCCGCAATATCAAATCTTATTCGGACCGGTCTCCATCAGCAATGCCTATAATGAATTTTCCCAGGGGCTACTGGCCACGTGGCTGAGTATGCATACTTTCCTGCCCGAGTTGGCTCAATTCATCCGACCCAAAAACCCTTTTCAGGTTAAAAAGTACCGGAATCAGGGATTTACGACTGGCTTTGGCAGGAACCCGGGAGGTGGAAGAAATCTCGGCGCTGATTGCCGACGTCGATCCCAAAACAGAAGGGGATGCCCATCCTGCTCAAACAGTATTTAAAACTGGGGGGCAAGCTCCTGGGTTTTAACCGTGATCCCCATTTTAATAATGTCCTGGACGGGTTAATCCTGGTTGATTTACTCCAGACGCCCCACCAGGTGTTGCAGCGTTACATGGGCAAAGAAGGCCTGGCAGACTTCCTGCAGTATCACAGCCGGCCATACTATGCCGATGCTAACCAACCTGCCGGAAACCGTTTGCAATGGGCTCGAACCAGCCATACAGGCTAATATACTTCTAACCTAAAACTAACTTTGAAAGCACTATAAGAATATGATAGAAATAAACATAATAAGAGAATTACAAATCCATACAGGAACCTGTAAGGAAATACACCTATGAGTATTTTTAAAGAAGCTCTCAAAGGATCATTGTCGAGTATTGTAGTCGTTGCCGGGGTGGCGATAATTGCTCCCATTGTCCTGCCGGCTGTAGCGGCTATGGCCCGCCCCGTTATTAAGGGGCTCATCAAAGGCGGCATGGCTTTGGCGGATTCGGTCCAGGAATATGTTGCCGAAGCAGGGGAACAGATCAGTGACTTGGTGGCCGAAGCCAAGGCAGAACGGGCTGCCGGGGGCGAAACCCCTCCGCCACAGAGCTAATCAGGCTTTGTTAACCGATACGACCGTGAACCTCGCCCCGGAAATCAAGCTCGTGCATGCCCTGCCGGGAAGAATTCGTCTGCAGTGTGGCCGGCTTAAAAATAATCCCGGCCTTATGCAAGGAAATCATCGGGCAATCTGAAGGCGGTGCCGGCTTTCACCCAGGTAGAGGGTAATCCTGTTACCGGCAGCTGTATTGATTTCTTTTCGAGCCGCAGAGGGCCCTGACTAAACAGAGCATACGGCAAATATTGGGGATCCTTGAAAGTCGTAGCCCCCGACCTCAACAGCACCCAGGTAGCGAGGTTTTTAAAGTCCGGTCCGGTCACTTCCGGCTCTCCGGCTCCACTGGCTGGCGTCGATTGCTCAATTCTTTGGATCATTGAATGCTACGGTGGGAAATGCTTTGGGAGGAATAGATCTTAAAGTGTTGCTGCCGGTCACGCTCTTCTTTCTGGGTATCAGAGGCTTGGTCTCCGGAAAAGGCCACCCCGCCGGCCTGGTATAACTTACTCTGGTTTGCCTTGGCGACCTTTATGATGTTCCATCCCACCATGACCATAACTCCGATCTGGCAGAGACGGAAGTGTTGCATGCAACCGTGGAGGGAATGGCTAACCTGGGAATCGGCGATTAAGAGTCCGATTCCCAGTTCTTTGCTTAGGACCACTTTTCTTTTCTTGGACTTGTTCTTAAGAGACAATTATTCCGCTGATCGAGATGCCATCCCCATCAGCCGTCGCTCTTTTCTTGTGGAAAGCTCGCAAACTTTTTTGCAGTTACTCTTTTTTCTAAATGATCGCGGTAACTAATCTGGTCAACGCCACTTCCATGATGGATTGGGCCACTGAGGCGACCAAATTTTCCATGATCGAGGTTTTCGCCTCATTCGACCCTGCAACATTGAGCGCCTGAGAGTTGGAGAACTGGAGATAACCTGATTCCTGCATGGCTTTAAGGATGCGCTCTTGTCCGATCTTCTCTGAATCATAGTAAACCAGGACATTGCCCGTGGTTGGATTGGCTTTAATATAATCGATGCCTGGCTGCCATTTGACCTGTTTTTCCAGCTCCCCGGCCCTGACCGGAGAGCCTTTGATCTCTGGCACTCTAATCCGCAAGCGGCCATCCAGTGCATGTATGTAATCGGTTGCTACTTGCATGATTTGTCCTCCATGGGATTCATATAATTAAAGAAAGAATAAAACAGAAATATTAAGACAAGATATAAGGAATGTTATTATTTTGTTAAAATTAATTGTTTATTCATAATGCAATCTACTTAAACCACAATAGTCTTAATTTGTTAGAAGATGACTAAATATTTACTAAATTACCTCTTGTCCGGGATAAAAATGCTATAGTGAAACTGGAATTAACGATTGCGGCAGACTTTCATTATTTCTCTCAGGAAGGCAGGTTATGGACTTAAACGGTATTAAAATATCTTCTTACATACCCGGCCGGATACGGCTGAAGGCTTCACAGATAAAAGGCAATCACTGCCTTGGCTGGCAGAATAACGGAATTATTTTCGGCTATTAATGGCATACATCATGTTGAAGCCAATCCACTCACCGGAAGTCTGTTAGTCCTGTTCAATCCAAGCGAGTTGAAGTCTCCTGATTCAACCCGCCTTTTGGGGGAGGCCCTGCAGATTTTGGCCCCGCAGATCAATACCGAAAAGATTAATTCCTGGTTGCAGCAGTTGCCTTTTTAAAGCCCCTGGATAAGTATAAATTGGTGCCTCGCACTCAGGCATGATGATTTTTCTCTTTGGCAAAAACAAATAACCATCAGGAAAACCGGAGAGCGACAATAAGTCAAAATTGATCCATCACCGTTAATTCATTAGAATATTTGATAACTATAATTTCCATTAGCTGCAACTGGACCAGTGAAATTATTGCCTGCAAAGCTTATTCACAGGAGGAGACCATGGAACCGGAAAATGCACCAAAAAGCACCGGCTTGGGAGAAATGATTGGAGATGCCGGGAGCTTTGTGAAAGAAGGCGTGGTGAACAGCCTCAAGGGGCTCAATGAAATCGAGAACCAGATCGTCACTGTAGCCCGTAATGCCGCCTCCGATACCCTCAAGGCCACCGGCGCCGTGGCTGGGGATGTGGTGGAAGTGACCCGAGATGTCGTCAAAGGAACCCTGAAAGCCACAGAGGAAGTGGGCTACGGCATCCTCATGAGTACCAAAAATGCTGCTAAAGGCATCGTCCTCGGCGTTGGCGACCTCGGCGGCGACGTCATTACGGCAGCCGGGCAAGTGGCTCGGGGTGCGGTTCAAGGGGCTGCTGATGTGGGAACTGATGTGGCCCTGGTGGCTCGCCGGGCAGTTGACGGCATTATCGAAGCAGTACGTGATATTGGCGGTAATGTTGGTGATGCCGCTATAAACGCCGTCAATGGTGCCGTTGAAGCCGCCGGCTCGATAGGCACTGCAGCCACCCGGAGTGTCTCGGTATTCCTGGTGGGTGTCGTCGATGGCGTTAAAGATATCGCAAGTGCGGCGCTGCCCAGTTCTCTGGCCTCTTCAGGCGCTAAAGGAGAAGAAGCTGCCGAGTCCACTCCAAAGCCCAAAACGGCCAAAGAAACCAGCAGAGCCAAGGATTACCCAGGCTGAGAAAACGATTATTAACCCCTTCGCATTTGAACTTTAAATCATGGTCCAAGCAATCCATACCGCGGTTGAGGGACGGGCTCGCTTCAATATTCCTTCCCTCTACCGCTGTGAGCCATTAAAAAAATTTCTCCAGATCAGGTTGTCCCACTACAATGGGAACGGCATCCGGTCATTTTCCGCCAATACCCTCACCGGCAATGCCCTGGTCTGTTATCATACCGGGAATACGCCGGAAACCATCGCTCTTCTGCTGGAAAAGGTAGTCAGGGAATACCAGGTGGCGACCGCTGGCACCCAACCTGAGCCTGAACCCGGAGGCCTTCCTGATAACCAGCAGCAGTCGGCCGGGCCGGCTTCTGCTGATTCCACTCCCTGGTCCTTGCCGCTTGGCCATTTATCCCAACTATTTACGCCTGCCTGCCAGGAACAGCCGAGTGAACCATGGCACACCCTGGATGCGGACGCAGTGCTGACCGCCTGGTCAACTTCTCCTATATCCGGCTTAACCCCCGAAGCTGTTCAAGAAAATCTTTCTAAATTCGGACCAAACGCCCTGCCCGAAACTGAACCGCGTTCCCGCTGGGAGATGTTTTTAGAACAATTTAATTCCCTCCCGGTAGCCCTTTTAGGGGCAGCGGCCGGTCTTTCCCTGATATCTGGCGGCATCCTCGATGCTGGTTTGATTATGGGGGTGGTGGTGGCCAATGCCGTCATTGCCTATAAAACCGAAAGCGACGCCGAGACCACTATCCAAAGTTTGAAAAATCTGGTGCGCCCCACCGCCCACATCATCAGAGCCGGTCACCTGGAAGAAATAGCTGTGGAGGATGTGGTTCCGGGAGATATCCTGGCCCTCAAACCCGGGACCTATGTGGCTGCGGATAGCCGGTTGTTGCAAGCCGATCGGCTCAGTGTCGATGAATCCGCCCTCACCGGCGAAAGTCTGCCGGCCCTGAAAACGATCCAGCCCCTGGAACTGGCGAACATCCCTTTGGGCGACCGAAGCAACATGATTTATCGCGGCACCATGGTAACCGGCGGGCAGGGTCTGGCAGTGGTCGTAGCCACCGGACGTTTTACCGAATTAGGAAAGCTTCAGACTCTGGTGGAAGAGGCGGTATCACCACAAACTCCTTTAGAAAAACAATTGGGGCAGGTTGGGGATGAACTGGTTCTGCTGGGCTGCGGCATCTGCGGTCTCGTCTTCGGTATCGGCCTGCTCCGGGGCTTCGCGCTTCTTACAGATGGCCCAAACCGCCATTTCCCTGGCTGCGGCCGCAGTACCGGAAGGCCTCCCCACCGTCGCCACGACCACCCTGGCCCTAGGAGTGAAAAACCTGGAGCAGCAACAGGTCCTCATTCGCCACCTGGCGGCCGTGGAAACTCTGGGCTCGATCCAGACGCTCTGCCTGGACAAAACCGGCACGATTACCGAAAACAAAATGACCGTGGTCAGAGTTTTTGCCGGTATGCGGGTTTACCAGGCTGATGGGAGCGATTTCCGTAACATCGTAGCCGAAGCTGCCACCTCGGATGATCACGAGCTTTCCCGCCTGCTGCACGTGGGGGTGCTGTGTAATGAGACCGAAGTGATTCCCCAGGGGACTGATTATTTTCTTTCCGGATCTGCCACGGAGACCGCGCTCGTTCGTCTGGCCATACAATCCGGTGAGAAGATTAGTGCTTTGAGGGGAGACTACCCTCTCCTGAGGATCGAGCACCGCTCTGAACAACGGCCTTTTATGACCACGCATCACGCATGTCCGGCCGGAGATGAACTTCTGGCCCTGAAAGGCAGCCCCCTGGATGTCTTGGCCATGTGCAACTGGCATATCAAAGATGGGGTGAGACTGCCCTTAAACGTGCAGGATCGGCTGGAAATTGAGATGGAGAATGACCGCATGGCCAATGACGCCTTGCGGGTCCTTGGATTTGCCTGGCACCAGGGGGAAGTGAACGGCAATTTTCTCGAAAACGGTTTTAATCAGCAGGATAAAGGGTTCACCTGGCTGGGCCTGGCCGGGATGGCCGACCCCATCCGGGCCGGGATACGGGAAGTGATTGCCGATTTTCACCGGGCCGGCATTCAAACCGTGATGATTACCGGCGACCAGAGCCAGACCGCCTATGCCATCGGCAAAGCATTGGATCTGAGTCAGGGCGAACCTTTGGAAATTCTTGACTCCACCCACCTGGACACCATGGATCAGGAAACCATTAAAGCTCTGGTCCAGCGGGTGCATATTTTCGCCCGGGTAAGTCCGGCCCATAAACTGCAGATCGTCCAGGCCCTGCAAAGCGCCGGTCGGGTGGTGGCTATGACCGGGGACGGCATTAATGACGGTCCCGCGCTCAAGGCCGCGGAAGTTGGCATTGCCATGGGGCACTCGGGCACCGACGTGGCCCGGGAGGTGGCAGACGTGGTTCTCCAACAGGACAATATGGCGGCCATGGTCATCGCCATCCGGGACGGCCGCACCACCTATGGTAATATCAAGAAAGCCGTACATTTCTTCCTTGCCACCAATATTAGTGAAATCATGGTCATGTTTGCAGCCCTGTCGGCCGGACTGGGATCCCCTCTCAACACCATGCAGCTTCTCTGGATTAATCTTGTCTCAGATATCTTTCCCGGTCTGGCTTTGACCCTGGAAGCCCCGGAAACCGACGTTTTGGACACGGCCTCCCCGCCCGACCGGCGAGCCGATTTTTTCCGGACCAGAATATTGGAGAATAGCCCAGGAATCTGCTACTATAAGTATCGGAACTCTTGGCGCCTACGGTTACGGCATCATGCGCTATGGTCTTGGTGCCAGGGCCGGCACTCTGGCCTTTAATGCCCTGACTATCGGGCAGCTCTTACATACATTTAGCTGCCGTTCGGACCGGCATACTGTTTTTTCCGGCACCTTGCCTCCCAATAGATGGCTCTCTTTTGCCGTGGGGGGGTCAATCCTAATGCAGGTTTTAGCTATGGTTGTGCCGGGATGGCGCGGAATTTTGGGTATGACCCCCATCGGTCTGCTGGATGCAGCAATTATTGCCGGTGCGTCTGTGGCTCCATTAATAATCAACGAGTCAACTAAAAAACAACCTGGGGCGAGATCGGTCGGTTATCAGGAAGCCAATACTGGGCCTTAGAAATTTCATTTATTATGTCTGTTGGGAATGACGATGAAAAAAGATTACATGTTCACCTCCATGTCGGTAACGGAAGGGCACCCGGATAAACTCTGCGATCAGATCAGTGACGCCATTGTGGATGCGTACCTGGAACAGGACCCCTACGCCCGCATTCGGGCCGAGTGTGCCGTCTCCACTTCGATCCTCTTTGTTTCCGCCCGCTTCCTTTCTTCTGCCAAGATTGATATCCCTTACGTGGCACGTAAGGTGATGAATCAAATCGGCTATGTGGAACAGGATTTTGATGCCAATTCGTGCAGCATTTTAACCAGCCTGCAGGAATTTCCGCCGGATGAACTTACCATTTTCAAAGAGAAAGAACTTTCGGAAGAAGAAATCGAGAATCTGCCGGGCCGTCATCAGGTGACGGTCTTCGGCTTTGCCTGCGATCATACTGCGGCATTCATGCCCCTGCCCATCTGGCTGGCCCACAAGCTGGCCAAGAGAATGATTCAAGCGAAACGCCGCCAGATCATTCCGTATCTTTCTCCCGATGCCGCCACCCAGGTGGGGGTGGAATTTCGCAACCGCCGCCCTAGCCGAATCCACAGTATTACTATCATTGGCCGTCAAAATCGGCCGGTTACAGTGTCGGCTGCAAAGCTGGCGGACGACATCCGGGAGGGCGTCATCAACCACGCCTTTGCTGAGGAAGAGATTAAACCCGACGCTCAAACCAGGATTTATATCAATCCGGTGGACCACATTATGGTCGGTGGGCCGGCCGCGCATTCCGGTCTCACCGGCCGCAAGAACGCCATTGACACCTACGGGGAATACTCCCGCCAAAGCGGCTCCGCCCTGAGCGGCAAAGACCCTCTGCGCATCGACCGGGTGGGTGCTTATGCCGCCCGTTATGCGGCCAAGAATGTCGTGGCTGCCGGTCTGGCGGCTGAATGCGAAGTGTTGCTCAGCTATTCCATCGGCCTTTCACGGCCGGTAAGTATCCAGGTGGAAACCTTTGGCTCCGGTAAGATCCCCGACTCACAAATCGTTGCCTTTTTGGAACAGTATTGCGAGTTTCGCCTGGCTGGCATTTTAAAGAACTTTAATTTGAGATTTCTTCCGGGCCTGAACAAGACCGGCTTTTACCGCAAGCTGGCGGCTTATGGCCATGTGGGCCGAATGGATCTTGATCTGCCGTGGGAAGCCACGGATAAAATAGAAATTTTGCAGCAGTCTCCGGCGTAATCGACTTATAGAACTGCTGTTTTCCTTTTTATTACCGCCAAACGTTTGTATGACTCGTCCTGCCCCAAATATGGGCTGCCCATAAATTCACGAAACTCAAACCAGTCTCTCACATTCTCCAAATCGAAATATCATTTAATACAATATGATCCTACCGAACAGGAGTTCCAGTCATGGAAAAACCCAAGGTTCTGTTTTTGTGCAGCGGCAACTCAGCCCGCAGTCAAATGGCCGAAGCATTTCTGAAGAAATATGGCGCCGATAAATTTGAGGTTTTCAGCGCCGGTTTTGAACCGCAAGGCATCAATCCATATACCCAAATAGTCATGGCCGAAAAAAACTTTGATTTAGAAGGGCAATATTCCAAGGGCGTCCAGGAATATCTGGGGAAAATGACCTTTGATTATCTTATTACGGTTTGTAACAAAGCCGAACAGGACTGCCCTATCGCCTTTCCAGGGGTAAGGCAACGCCTGTTTTGGCCTTTTGAAGATCCCGCGGCGTTTCAAGGTCCGGCAAACGGTAAACTTGAAAAATTCCGCCAAATTAGGGACCAGATCGAGAGCCGCCTTAAATTGTGGCTCCAGGAACAGCCATAATATTTCCCGGTTTTGAAAGGAATAATAAAGGATGGCAGTTTGTTTAAAATAGCGGCAGAGCAATTTTTTAATCTGATCCATGGGCATCGTCTGATTTATAACACCTGCTGGGAAGATCCCAGAATAGATCGCCGCCTCCTGCAATTAGACTCCGCTAGTAACATTGTGGTCATCACCAGCGCCGGGTGCAATATCCTCGACTACCTGCTGGATAACCCAAAAGAAATTCAGGCCGTCGATGTTAATTACCGCCAAAATGCCCTGCTGGAGCTTAAAATGGCCCTCTATACCGGAGGAGATTTTGAGGCTCTCTTTGCCATGTTCGGCCGTGGCGGCTGCGGCTGGTATCGGGAAATTTATCAATCCGTGCGAGCTCTGTTGTCGCCTCAGGCGCAAGAATTTTGGGATCGGAAAATCACTTATTTCAGCGGCCGGGGCCTGAGAAAGTCTTTTTACTGGCGGGGTGCGGCGGGGGATTTTGCCTGGTTGTTCCGACTGCTCTTTCTGCGGAGGATTAACCAGCCCGACGGCTGGTTCAACGCTTTCCTCGACAGTGAAACCCTTGAGGCGCAGAAGTACTATTATCAACCACTGGAAAAGAAGCTATGGAATAAAACCGTTTCCTGGCTGATCCGGCAACCCTGGTGCATGGCCCTGGTGGGGGTGCCGCAATCGCAGATCGACTTCTCGATCGGACCCATCCCGGCGCCTAGGCGGTTTTGTCCGGGACAAAGTTGAGAAGAGTCATGACTGAGACGCCCATCCGGGATAATTACTTCTGGCGAGTGTATCTTACCGGCTCCTATACCCCGGAGTGTTGCCCCAATTATTTAAAAGAAGAACATTTCCAGAAGCTAAAGTCAAATATCCCTAAAGATCAAAACCTTCATTTGCACCATAACCGATTTTTTAAAACAGCACCCGGGAAGCTATACTCGCACTTTATCCTCCTGGACCATCAGGACTGGCTGGCCTGTCACAACCCCGGGCTCTTGAAGAAGAATGGAACACCATTTTTCATAATAGCCGGCCGGGCACAAAAATTCTGATGCGGTCGGCGGGAATCAATCTCGACTTTTTCCTGTCCAGATGACTCCACGCCTCCGGTTTTTCTCGGACCGGACCATGCCGCTCCACCAGCCAGGACAGGGTGGGCACCTACGGCAGTCTGCATCTGGCAGAGGTCAGGTAAACCCGGCAAAACTAACGCCAGCGGAGTCGATCTGTCCCCATCCCCTGGAACGTCAATGCCATTTACATTTGCGCTGTTATGACGCCAACCACATAAAGTTACAGGATAAAAACTACTGACGATGGACCTCCTACTGGTTTTGCTTCTGGCTCTATCCTGCAATCTTGACAATGTCGCGATACGGCCTTTCCTATGGCTTGCGCGGTATCCAGCTCCCATTGTCATCAAACCTTCTCATCGCCATCCTTACAGGTGGCGGCACTCTGGTCTTTATTGTTTTCGGACAACAGATCGTTACAGTCCTAGCACCCAAGCATGCCGTTTTTACGGGTTCTATAATTTTAATGGTCATGGGTGCCTGGGTTCTGGGACAAGAATTTTGGGGCCGCCACCGAGAAGATCCGGACTTGAATCCGCCTATTCCGGCCCCTAGTGAAGATGACCCAACAAAGAAATCTTTATGGCGTCAGATTACTCATATTTTGAAGGATCCCTCCTTGGCAGACAAAGACACTTCTGGTCATATTGACTTAAAGGAAAGCCTGCTATTGAGTCTGGCCCTTATGTTAAACAATATCCCCAATGGCTTGGGAGCCGGTATGCTCAGACTGCCTGCCTTTATTACCGCCTCTATTGTTGGTCTCCTCAGTATCCTCACTTTCTTGATCGGTATCGGAGCCGGTAAGAGTCTCGGTCATTGCTGGCTCGGCCAATGGGCTGGAAGGATTTCAGGAGTCTTGCTCATTATTTTGGGTGTAGTGGAAATTTTCTTGGGATAGCTATAACTATCAGCTTCTAGTTCTTTAATAAAAAACATTTTCTGGCTGATAAGCTCTTACAGCCGCAAGGCTAAATAATTATTGGATAAAGGTAGAAAATCAAGAGGGATGATTGGCCTTTAACTTTAAGAATAGTGTTTGAAAAACTTAACCATGCCGTTGGACCACCATGAAAGGGTGGCATCTACTGCAGTATAAACCTCGCGGAGGAGCAATGATACAAGCAATAGTGGTCAACCTAACGAAATTATTCACCATCCCGTGGAGCAGTATTATCGTCTTCATTCTTGGATTTATGATGCTACCCGCTGGAGCTTCCTCTTTGGCCGCAATGAATTAATGAAAACTGTCTCCGACATCGCTCAGCCCTCCCGAGTCCTGGATATTGGTTGCGGCACCGGCGATAATTTACTGCGGTTGTGCGAGAATTTTCCCAATGCTGAAATCACCGGCCTGGACCTGAGCGAGGCGATGCTCTCAGTAGCCGGGAAAAAACTAAAAAATCAGGGGTGCCTGGTCGATTTGGTCCATCGGGCCTATGATCAACCCCTGGTTCCTGCGGCGCCCTTCGATCTTCTGGTATTCTCCTATTCCCTGTCCATGTTCAATCCAGGCTGGGAACAGGCCATTGATTGTGCTTACCGGGACCTGGACGCGGGGCGGATTGATTGCCGTGGTGGATTTTCACCAATCGCGCATTTTCTCTTTTCAAACGCTGGATGGCTCTCAATCATGTCCGTCTGGAGGGTCATCTCATACCCCGGCTGGAATCCCGATTTCGCCCTGAGATCTGTCAACTTTACCCGGCCTATGGCGGCATCTGGTCTTATTTCCTGTTTCTCGGGGAAAAAACTATCTGATAAAATCCTTGATGCCAAAACCAAAACGCCGAACTTGCCTTAAACAACAAAAATAAACCCTGTCAGAATCAGGTGACAGGGTTTATTATATGGATATTTTTAGTAAAAAATATTAGTTGCGTTTTATATGTTCGGTAATGAATTTAATAATATCTCCCGTGGTTGCTCCCGGAGTGAAAATATCCGCAATTCCGGCAGCTTTCAGGGCCGGCACATCTTCTTCCGGGATGATGCCGCCGCCTAATACCAGGACGTCGTCCACCCCTTTTGCCTTCAACAGTTCGGTAACTTTGGGGAAAAGATAATCATGCGCTCCCGACAGGCAGCTCATGGCGATGACGTCCACGTCTTCCTGCATGGCGGCGCTGACGATCTGCTCCGGCGTCTGGCGCAAACCGGTATAGATAACTTCCATGCCGGCATCCCGCAGGGCGGCGCAAATCACCTTGATGCCCCGGTCGTGGCCGTCCAGCCCGGGCTTGGCAGCCAAAACTCGTATTTTCCTTTCAGACATATATGGTCTCCTTCGATTATTAAAAGGCGGTCAGCGATCAGCTTTCAGCTTTTTAATAAATTTGGTTAACATCTGTTTGAGTTCGGTGATCTCCTTTTATTAAACAAACGGCGCCGCCTCGTACTCCCCGAACACTTCCCGCAGCGTGTCGCAGATCTCACCCAGCGTCGCCATGGAGCGTACGGCGGCCAAAATCGGCGGCATCAGGTTGGCGCCGCTTTTGGCCGCGTCTTTGACCCCGGCCAGCGCATCCCTGACCTCGTACTGATTCCTCTGCCCTTTGAGTTCCCGCAGTCGCTGGACCTGCTGATCCCCCACGGTGGGATCAACTTTCAGGAGTTCTTGGGGCTTTTCTTCCACTACCTGGAATTTGTTCAATCCCACGATAATCCGATCGTTCGATTCGATTTCCTTCTGATAGCGGTAGGCGCTCTCCTGGATTTCCTTCTGCACGTAACCCTTTTCAATGGCCACCACCGGCCCGCCCATCTTTTCGATGGTATCGATATAGGCCTGAGCCCGGGCTTCGATCTCATCCGTGAGCTTCTCGATGTAATAAGAGCCGGCCAACGGGTCCACCGTGTCGGCGACGCCGGTTTCGTAGGCGATGACCTGCTGGGTCCGCAGGGCTACCTGCACCGCCTGTTCCGAGGGCAGGGCCAGGGCCTCGTCCATAGAGTTGGTGTGCAAAGACTGGGTCCCGCCCAGGACCGCACTCATGGCCTGGAAGGCTACCCGGACGATGTTGTTCATGGGCTGGACGGCGGTGAGGGTGCAGCCGGCCGTCTGAGTGTGGAAGCGCAGCATCATGGTCCGGGGATCCTTGGAGCCGAAGCGCTCCTTCATGGTCTTGGCCCAGATGCGCCGGGCCGCCCGGAATTTGGCCACCTCTTCCAAAAAGTCCAGATGTGAATTGAAGAAGAATGACAAGCGCGGGCCGAATGAGTCCACTTCCATACCGGCTTTAATGGCCGCCTCGACGTAGGCGAAGCCGTTGGCCAGGGTGAAGGCCACTTCCTGGACTGCGGTGGACCCGGCTTCCCGGATATGATAGCCGCTGATGCTGATGGTGTTCCACTGCGGCACTTCCTTGGAACAGTATTCAAAAATATCCGTGATAATCTTCATGGAAGGCCGGGGCGGGAAAATATAGGTTCCCCGGGAGGAATATTCTTTCAGGATATCGTTCTGGATAGTGCCCCGCAGTTTATCGAAGCTGATATTCTGCCGTTCCGCCAGCACCAGATACATGGCCATGAGGATGGCGGCCGGAGAATTGATGGTCATGGAGGTGCTGACCTTGTCTAAGGGAATGCCCTTGAATAACGTCTCCATATCCCACAGGGAGTCGATGGCTACCCCGACTTTGCCCACTTCCCCCCGGGCCAGGTCATGGTCCGAGTCGAAACCGATCTGGGTGGGCAGGTCAAAAGCCACGGACAGGCCGGTCTGGCCGGCGTTCAGCAGATAATGATAGCGCTCGTTGGTTTCCTGGGCCGAACCGAAACCCGCATATTGCCGCATGGTCCAAAAGCGGCCCCGGTAGACGGTGGGCTGCACGCCCCGGGTGTAGGGGAACTGTCCGGGCAATCCCAGTTGTGCCATGTAGTCGAAGCCTTCCTGGTCCAGGGGCGTATAAACCCGCTCCACCGGGATGCCCGAGGTGTTGACGAAATTAGCCTTTCGTTCGGGCATCTTCTGCAAAGTCTTGGCGACCTTCTCCTCGTATTTGGCTTTCGCCTCCTTAATGCGTTCCAAAGCTGACATACACGCTCCTTCCTCTCCCGGATGAATGGCGACATCTCATCCTCAAAATTCTTTAATGGTAGTCCCATCGCCAACTGTGTCGGCTATTGCCGCAGACGGCAAATACATGTAGGTGGGCATCGCCCACCATAATCCTCCCCGGCTCACGTTAGCCTAAGGATACTATTACAGGTTCCGGCAATTTCAGCAAAATCGGCGCATTGGCTGAAACTGATTCATTACCAATATAGCCAAACTTACCCAAAGAGAAAACAAGAAAGTTGGGGGGAGGGGATTTTATTGGCTAAATCAAAAAGCTAAAAAAAGATGGCACAGGTTTCTTGCCTGTGCCCGAGTCATTCCGTCTATTATCGCCTCATCTTTTTAAAGGCATTAATCAAGCCGTTGGTTGAAGCATCATGCGTCGTCACCGGCCGGTCGTCTGCCAGTTCCGGCAGGATGCGCTTGGCCAGTTGTTTGCCCAGTTCCACGCCCCATTGATCAAAGCTGAAAATATTCCAGATGACCCCCTGGACAAAAATCTTGTGTTCGTACATGGCAATGAGGCTGCCCAGGACCCGGGGCGTCAGCATCTTGAACAGGATAGAGGTAGTCGGCCGATTGCCCTCAAAGACCCGGTGCCGCCAGTAGGTGTCAATATATTCCTGGCTCCTTGCCGGCTTTTTGTAATTCCGCCACTACCTCTTCTTTGGTCTTGCCAAGCATCAGGGCTTCAGTCTGGGCAAAAAAATTGGAAAGCAGGATCTGGTGGTGCCGGCCTATGGGGTTGTGGCTGATGGCCGGGGCCAAAAAATCCGCGGGTATGAGTTTGGTGCCCTGGTGGATCAGTTGGTAAAAGGCATGCTGGCCGTTAGTGCCGGGCTCTCCCCAGATGATCGGGCCGGTCTGATAAGAAACCCGGCGGCCGTTGCGGTCCACGGACTTGCCGTTGCTCTCCATGTTGCCCTGTTGAAAATAGGCCGGGAAACGGTGCATGTATTGGTCGTAAGGCAGGATCACTTCGGTTTCGGCTCCGAAGAAATTGGTATACCAGATGCCTAATAAGGCCAAGATAACCGGTATGTTTTCAGCAAACGGCGCGTCCCGGAAGTGCCGGTCCATCTCGTGGGCACCGGTGAGGAGGTCCACAAAATTATCGAAGCCCACGTAACAGGCGATGGACAGGCCGATGGCGGACCAGAGGGAATACCGGCCCCCCACCCAATCCCAGAAGCCGAACATGTTGTCCGGGTGAATCCCGAAGGCCTCCACCTCCTGCCGGTTGGTGGAGATGGCCACAAAATGCCTGGCCACATGCCGCGGCTCCCCGGCCTGCTGGACAAACCAGTCCCGGGCCGTATGCGCATTGGTCATGGTTTCCTGGGTGGTGAAGGTCTTGGAGGCGATCAGGAACAGCACGGTCTCCGGGTTGAGCTGGGCCAGGGTCTCGCTGATATGGGTCCCGTCAATATTTGAGACAAAATGGACCTTCAGGCCCGGGTGCCGATAGGGGCGCAAGCATTCGGTCACCATTACCGGACCTAAATCCGAGCCGCCGATGCCGATGTTGACGATGTCAGTGATTTTTTTGCCGGTATAGCCGGTCCAGGCCCCGGAATTGACCTGGTCGGAAAAATCCCGCATCTTGGCCAAGACCGCATTCACCTCCGGCATGACGTCCTGCCCGTTCACATATATGGGTTTATTGGACCGGTTTCTCAGGGCCACATGCAAAACCGCCCGGTTTTCGGTCTCATTGATGGCATCGCCGCTGAACATCTTGTCGATGGCATCCTGCAGGTGCACTTCGTCTGCCAGGTCCAGCAGCAGCTTCATGGTCTCAGCCGTAATCCGGTGTTTGGAAAAATCCACCAGAATATCATTAAAGGCAATGGAAAACCGCTCGAATCGGTCAGGCTCCTGGGCGAACCAGGTTTTCATCTGGCATGTCTTTGATCTGCTCAAAATGCTGCTGGAGCCGCTGCCAGCTCACGGTGGTGGTGGGATCGATTTTCGGCAACATGATCATGCCCCTTTATCCTATTTCGATAGGTATGATGTATCCAGTATTAGGAAATTGAAAAAACATATTTATGTAAAGAAAAAATTAATAGCGGTGCCGGACCTTAAAAATAAGAGCGCCCCGAAAGGACGCCCTTTATCAACCGAAAACTGAAAACCGAAAACCTGTCTCTACAGTTCCCCGTCCTTCTCCATCTTGGCCAGATCCTGGAACCGGATATCCATGCCCAGGACGCCCTGGATTTCGTCCTCCTCGTTGCGAATCGGCACACTGACGGTGATACACAGGGCGCTGGTGAACCGGGAGGTATAAAAATCGGAGACAAATACTTTCCCTGTTTTCATGGGGTTGATAAACCAGTCCCGATTCGACAGGTCTTCATCCGGGTGAGCCGACTCGTATTTCGCCCGATCGGTAATATGAGTAATATTACGGGTAGTTTTACGGCCTTCCAGATTGGTTATATACATAAACTGGACAAAAGGATTGGCATCCAGGGTTTTTTGCATCACCGGTTCCTGGCGGGCGGGATCCATGGAACGGATTTCGTCTTTTTCCGCCAGTTCTTCGGCCAGGGCGGCGGCTAACTGTTCGGCCTTGGACTTCAACAGATCGAATTCGGAGATAAAATATTCCGGTAAGTATTTCCGCGCCATATTTTCCAATTCTTCATTGGAAATGGAGGTGATGCGACCGGCTTCATATAATTCATTAATTTTATTGTTGATCTTAACTACGGCGGGATGCCGCTTGTCGATTCTGGCATCACCGATCAGATTCAACCGGGAGTTCAGCCAGTGAACGATGCCGGCCCGTCCGGTTTTATCGGTGATAGTTATGGTTATCGGCCGCCGCAGAATCTTGTCGGTATCGAAAATATTGTAAATTTCCGGGTTTTTCAGGACGCCGTCAGCGTGAATGCCGGCGCTGGTGGCGTTGAAAGCTTTCCCCACAAACGGATAGTTGGAAGGAATCTGGTAATTTAATTCCTTTTCAAAATAATGGGCGATATCGGTGATCACTGTGGTATCGATACCGTCGTTGTGGCCTTGGAAAGAAATATATTCAATAATCAAGGCTTCAATAGGGGTGTTGCCGGTGCGTTCGCCGAATCCCAGCAAGGCCCCGTTGACCGCGCCGCAGCCGTAGAGCCAGGCGGTGGTGCCGTTAATAAAGACTTTGTGGAAATCATTGTGGCCGTGCCACTCCAGCAGATGGCCGGGCACACCGGCATCGTCAATAAAGGCGCGAATCAATTTCGGCACGCTCCGGGGCAGGGCCGCACCCGGGTAGGGGACTCCGTAACCCAGGGTGTCGCAGAGCCGGATCTTGACGTCGACGCCGGATTGTTCCCGGAGTTTCATGAGTTCCAGGGCCAGAGGAATGCAAAAGCCGTAAATATCCGCCCGGGTGACATCCTCGAAATGGCACCGGGGGGCAATGCCCAGATCCAGGGCAGCTTTGACAATGTTCAAATACTGCTCCAGGATTTTACCGCGGGTGCCGTTCATCTTGTAAAAGATGTGATAGTCGGACACCGAGGTGAGGATACCGGTCTCCTTGAGACCCATTTCTTTTACCAGAGGCAGATCTTCGGCTTTGGCTCTGATCCAACCGGTAATCTCAGGATAGGTGTAGCCTCTTTCCAGACAGCGCTGTACTGGCTTCTTTGTCCTTATTGCTGTAGAGAAAAAATTCGCTCTGCCGGATGACGCCGTTAGGGCCTGATAATTTGTGCAACATGTCGAAGATCTCGACGATCTGCCGCACGGTGTAGGGAGGCCGGGCTTGTTGACCATCCCGGAACGTTGTGTCGGTAATCCGCATATGTTCGGGAGGGTTGGGCATGACAAATTTATAATCAAAATCTATCCGGGCAACTTCCTCATAGGGATAAATCTCCCGCATGAGGTTGGGCTCATCCACTTCCTGAAGCCGGTGCTGCCAGCTTTTGGAGTGTTCATGATCCAGGAGCCGCCGCTCCATATTCCAGCGAGCCATGGTTGTTCTCCAATTTAATGTACTAAATAAACATTATCGGAACTATTATTTGTCAAAGTAGGATAGTCTGCCAAGCATCCCTCATAACTTATTGGTCCAGGCGAATGCCCAATTCCAGCAGTTGCCCGACATCCACTTCCGACGGCGCCTGTGTTAACAGGCACGTAGCTTTCTGGGTCTTTGGAAAGGCAATTACTTCCCGAATCGAGTTGGCGCCGGCCAGAATCATCACCAGACGGTCAAACCCAAAGGCGACGCCGCCGTGGGGTGGAGCGCCATATTCCAGGGCTTCCAACAAGAAGCCGAATTTTTGCCCTGCCTCTTCCGGAGAAATTTTCAGGGCCGCAAAAACTTTTTCCTGAACCTGGCGCTGGTGTATCCGGATACTGCCGCCCCCCACCTCGTTGCCGTTGAGCACCAAATCATAGGCCCGGGCCCGGACTGCGCCGGGGTCAGTGGCCAGCAACTCCAGGTCCTGGTGCACCGGCGAGGTAAACGGGTGATGCATGGCCATGTACCGTTTCTGCTCCGGATCGTATTCCAGGAGAGGGAAATGGGTCACCCAGCAGAAGTCGTAGGTGTCCGGCGGAACCAGATTTTCTTTTTTCCCCAGGTGCAGCCGTAATTGGCCCAAGGCGGTGTGAACGATCTGGGGCGAGTCGGCGACGAACATCAGCAGATCGCCTTCTTGAGCTTCTAACCGGACATTTATGGCCTGTTGTTGGTCGGCGGTAAAAAATTTGGCCAGAGGCGACTGCCACCCCGATGGCGTCAACTTGATCCAGGCCAGACCTTTAGCGCCGTAAATGCCGACAAAAGCTGTTAATTCGTCCAGTTCCTTCCGGGGCACTCTAGCCAGGCCCTTGCCGTTGATGGCCTTGATCATGCCCCCTTGAGCCGCCACCTCGGCAAAAGTGCGGAAATCGGTTCCGGCTACCAGATCGGTGACGTCCACCAACTCCAGCCCAAACCGGCGATCGGGACGATCCACGCCAAACCGGGAGATACATTCGGCATAGGTGAGGCGAGGGAAGGGGGGGCTGACGTCCAGGTTTAAAATCTCCTTAAAGATAACCGCCATCAGTCCTTCCACCACCGTATAGATGTCTTCTTCGGTGATAAAAGACATCTCCATATCTATCTGGGTAAATTCAGGTTGGCGGTCGGCCCGCAGATCCTCATCCCGGAAACAGCGGCAGAGCTGATAGTATCTCTCCATCCCGGCCATCATCAGGAGTTGTTTGAAAAGCTGAGGCGATTGCGGCAGGGCGAAAAATTTTCCCAGGTTCGTCCGGCTCGGGACCAGGTAATCCCGGGCCCCCTCCGGAGTGCTTTTGGTCAGCACCGGGGTTTCCACTTCGATAAATCCCTGGCTGTTCAAAAAAGTTCGCACTACTTGAGCGGCACGATGCCGCAACAGCAGATTCTGCATCAGGCTCGGTCGCCGTAAATCCAGATAACGGTAGCGCAGGCGAATGGCTTCCGAGGTGTCAAGTTTAAAATCCTCGAGTTCAAAAGGGGGTGTCTGGGAGGTATTGAGCAGCCGCAGTTCTTCCACCGCCACCTCGATTTCTCCGGTGACGAGGTTGGGATTGGCCATGCCTTCAGGACGGGGAATCACGATACCGCGCACGGCAATGACAAACTCACTCCGCAACATATCGGCTTTGGCATGGGCAAGGTCATTAATGTCGGGATTGAAGACAACCTGGGTAATACCTTCCCGGTCCCGGAGATCCACAAAGATCAGACCGCCGTGATCCCGGCGGCGCTGCACCCAACCCATGAGTACGACTTCTTTATCAATATCGTCCGACCGCAACACGCCGCAGGAATGGCTGCGCTGCAGGCCGTCCAGAGAATCCAGCACCTTAGACTCCTTTTGCCTCCATGGAAGCTAAAATTTCGGACAGTCCGTCAAGGGATACGAACTGTTGCGCCCCGCTTTGCATATCTTTCAGGGGAGCCCGGCCGGCAGCCAGTTCCTGTTCTCCCATAATGAGCACCCAGGAAGCACCCCGGCGGTTGGCCATGGTCATTTGTGCCTTCAGAGAACGGTTAGTAAAATCCATATCCGCGGCATACCCATGGTGCCGCAATCCCTGAATAAGCTCAAAAGCCCGATCCTGGGCCTCTTTACCCAAGACCGCCACGAAAAGAAGCGGTAATTGAGGGATGGTGTCCGTTTGTTGGCTCAACAGCCCCGCCAGCCGCTCTTCCCCGATGGCAAAACCGATGGCCGGAATATCCGGTCCGCCCAACTCTTTGATGAGACCGTTATAGCGGCCGCCGCCGGCCACGGCATCCTGAGCCCCCAGTTGGGTGGTGACCACCTCAAAGGCGGTCCGGGTATAGTAATCAAGACCGCGCACCAGGCGAGGATTTTTTCGAAAGGGAACCTGGAAACGCTCCAGAAGTTCCACGACCCGGTGCTCATGCTGCCGGCAGTCATCACAAAGCTGGTCGGAAAGGGCTGGAACCGCGGCGAGCAGCTCCTGACAGGTTTTAGATTTGCAATCAAAGACCCGCAAAGGATTGGTCGTGCTGCGGCGTTGACAGTCATCACACAAATCTCTTAAACCACGGGCAAACAAAGCGGTTAATTCAAGCAGATAAGCAGGCCGGCATTGGGGGCACCCCAGGGAATTGATGACTAATTCAATATCGGTAATCTGCAGGCGGCCCAGTATCTCCATGAGCAGGAGAATCATTTCCACATCTAATTCAGGGGCTTCGCCCCCCAACGCTTCACAATTGATCTGGTGAAACTGGCGGTAACGGCCTTTCTGGGGGCGCTCATAGCGAAACATCGGCCCCATGGTAAAATATTTTTTAACTTCGGCGCCCTGGTCCAAGCGGTTTTCGATAAAGGCCCGGACCACTGAGGCCGTTGCTTCCGGCCGCAAAGTCATGGCTTCGCCCCGTCGATCGAGAAAGGTATACATTTCCTTTTCGACAATGTCAGTACCTGGTGCCGATGGAGCGGGTAAAAAGCTCGGTGCGCTCCAGGAGCGGCAGACGCATTTCCTGAAAACCGTAACAAATAAAAACGGCTCGGGCGACGGTTTCAATATGGTGCCAGAGGGCAGTTTCCGGAGGCAGAAGATCTTTCATGCCCCGCACCGCTCGGATCATTCGCATGCTCCCTTAAAATAACTAAAAAAGAATATAATTAACATTTATGGTTGATTTGTGCAAGGACTATAAGGATGATTACCAAGGTAGCCTGAAATAAGAATATCCGGACCGAGACGGTGGATAGATAATTTTCGGGCCTGACGGGCTTCTTTGAGGTTGGCAATGCCATGGCCTCCTAAAATGCCCGGAGCATTGCGGCCGCCGATAAATTTGGGGGCCAGGAAAAAGTGAAATTTGTCTACCAGGCCGGCCGCAAAAAAGGCTCCGTGAACTTCGGCGCCGCCTTCCACCAAAAGGCTGTTGATCCGGCGCTCCCCCAGAATAGCGAGGAAGGCCGCCAGGTCCACCCGATCTTCCCGGGCAGGGGCGACGATGAGTTCGGCCCCCAGGGATCGAATCGCCGCCATTTTGTCGGGAGGAGCCGCATCGGTGCAGATAATCCAGGTGGGGGCGTCGGATTTGATGGTCAACACCTGGGAGTTGAGAGGTAAACGCAGCCGACTGTCTAAAATAATACGCGTCGGGTCTTTCCCTTTACCAAGAGGCAGTCTGGTAGTCAACTGGGGGTCGTCGGCCACCACGGTCCCTACTCCCACAAGTATGGCGTCTACTTGATGGCGGAGTCGGTGAACCCATTTGCGGGCCTTGTCTCCCGTGATCCAATGGGAGTCATTGGTGCGGGTGGCGATTTTACCGTCCAGAGACGCTGCGGCTTTGGCGATGACAAAGGGCGATCCGGTGGTCGCGGCTTTGAAAAAAGCTTCATTTAAAGTAGCGCCGATTTCAGTCAGGAGACCGGAATCCACAATTAAACCTTTGCTTCTCAGAAAAGCGGCACCCCCTCCAACAACGCGAGGATTAAGGTCAGGGTTGGCGATGACCACCCGATAGATTCCGGCGGCGAGAATCGCTTCAGTACACGGCGGGGTCTGTCCGTGGTGATTACAAGGCTCAAGGGTGACATACAAGGTGGCGCCCCGGGCCTGGGGCCCGGACTGGCGCAAGGCTTCGACTTCCGCATGGGGCTTGCCATAGCCATGGTGATACCCTTGGCCCACAATATGCCCATCCTTGACGATCACGGCCCCCACCATGGGATTAGGGGAGGTATACCCACCTGCTTTGGCGGCCAGTTTAAAGGCTAAAGCCATGAAACGGCGATCCTCGGCGGAAAAGGATGATTGAGGTTGATTCAACAAAAATGAGCCTCCGGTTAAGTCATGGGAGCGAGGACTGAAAGGAATATTATCGGGCTCAAGGTCGGCAAAACCGCAACAGTTCGGTGGAAGTCCGGTATTACCTTATTCAGGCTTGTTAACCTTTTTATTATCCTTGGAAGCCGCCAGTTTTTTGATCTCCTCCATGAATTCGGTAATGTCGCTAAAATGTCGATATACCGAGGCAAAACGGACATAAGCCACATCATCCCAGAGATGCAGTTGGTGCATGACTTTTTCGCCAATTAAGGTGGAGGGAATTTCTTTGCGGCCCGATTCCTGCAGTTCTCGTTCCAGCTGGTCTAAAAATTGTTCGATATCGTCAATACTTACTGGTCGTTTTTCACAGGCCTTTTTGATGCCCTCATAGATCTTGCTGCGGTTAAAGGCCTCCCGGCGGCCGTCTTTCTTGACCACCAGGGGAGTGATATCCTCTACCTTTTCATAGGTAGTAAAGCGGCGTTTGCAGTCCAGGCACTGTCGGCGACGGCGTATGGCATTAGCTTCCCGACTCAGCCGCGAATCGGACACGCGAGTTTTCAGACTGCGGCAGTAGGGGCAGCGCAACTCAGGCCTCCCCCCGTCCCATCAGTCACAGTACCATTCAGGAGCGAAAAGCGGAAAGCTACGACAGAATTCTTTAATTTGTCCCTGAAGACGTTGGAGGCGGTCCTGGTCCCCGGGATCCGAGAGGACCTGATGAATGAACTCAGCGACCTGGCGCATTTCAGACTCCTTCATACCCCGGGTAGTCAGGGCAGGGGTGCCCAGGCGAATGCCGCTGGTGATCTTGGCCGATCTCTGATCAAAGGGGATGCGATTTTTATTCACGGTAATGCCGGCTGAGTCCAGGGATTTTTCGGCATCCCGGCCGGTGAGGCCCGTATTCGTAAGGTCAATGAGGAGGAGGTGATTGTCGGTACCACCGGTGACCAACTGGTACCCCAGGCGGAGGAATTCGGTGGCCAAAGTACGGGCATTGAGGAGGACCTGTTCCTGATACCGTTTAAAGGACGGCTTTAATGCCTCCAGGAACGCCACCGCTTTGGCGGCGATGATGTGCATGAGCGGGCCACCCTGAATACCGGGAAAGAGATAGAAATCTAAACGCTCTGCATGTGTTTGTTTTTTCCCGTTAATCTCGATTTCCTGATTGCGGGCCAATATCAAACCGCCCCGGGGGCCGCGCAGAGTTTTATGGGTGGTTGAGGTCACGAAATCGGCCACGGGAATGGGTGAGGGATGAAGTCCGGCAGCCACCAATCCGGCAATATGGGCAATATCCACCATGAGATAGGCGCCATATTGCTTTGCCAACCTGGCGAACCGATCAAAATCGAGGCTCCGTGGATAAGCGCTGGCGCCGGCTATCAACATTTTAGGCCGGTATTCTTGTAAGACGACTTCGATCCTTTCAAAATCTATTTCCCCGGTATCTTTTTTAACACCATAATAAAGGGGCTTATAAATCTGACCGGAAAAATTGACCGAGGCGCCATGCGAGAGGTGGCCGCCGTGGGCCAGATCCATGCCTAAAATGGCATCTCCCGGCTGCAGGAAGGCCAAATAAATGGCCATATTAGCCTGAGAACCGGAATGAGGCTGGACATTGGCATAATCGGCGCCGAATAATTTTTTTACCCGGCTAATAGCCAAATTTTCAGCGATGTCGACGTATTCACAACCGCCATAATAGCGGCGACCGGGATACCCTTCGGCATATTTGTGAGTCAGGACTGAACCCTGGGCTGACAATATTGCGGGACTGACAAAATTTTCCGAAGCAATAAGCTCTAGCTTACTGAGTTGACGCCGTTCTTCTTCTCGAATGGCAGCATAAATCTCGGGATCGACCTGAGCCAGCGAAAACATAAAGATTCACCTTAAGAAAATTTTTGAGCTAGATGCGGCAAAGTTTCAAGTTGGTTAAGGCGCTCTTGATGTCGTCCACCCTCAAAGGGAGTAGAAAGCCACACATTGACAATTTCTTGAGCCAGACCGGGACCAACGATGCGGCCACCCATGACCAGTAAATTGGCATCGTTGTGAAGCCGGCTCATCCTGGCGGTATATAATTCCTGACAGAGGGCGGCACGGATTCCTGGAAAACGATTAGCTGCGATGGACATGCCTAAGCCGGTGCCGCAGATCAGGATGCCGCGGCTCCCTGGATTAGTCAGTATGGCCTGAACGACCTGGTAAGCATAATCGGGATAGTTGACCGAGATTTCTTCACAATTACAGCCCAGATCTTTAACCGTCAGGGACAAACTTTGCAAGAGCTTTACCAGGTTTTGTTTTAACGCAAAACCGGCGTGATCACAACCTAGAAATATGTAATCCATTGGTTACCCGGTAAATTTTTTGAGTACCAGGACGGCATTGGTGCCGCCGAAGCCGAAGGCATTTGACATCACCACATCAATGGGAGTCTGTCGCGCCTGGTTCGGGACATAGTCAAGATCACAATCCGGATCCGGGGTCTCATAATTGATTGTCGGCGGTGCAATATTATTAATCAGGCTGAGTATGGAAATTACTGCCTCGACGGCGCCGGCCCCTCCCAAAATGTGGCCGGTCATTGATTTGGTGGCGCTGACGGGTATTTTATAGGCTCGTGCACCAAAGACCTTTTTGATGGCCATGGTTTCGGCGGCGTCATTTAAGGGAGTCGAGGTCCCATGGGCGTTGATATGATCAACGTCATCCGGGTGCAGGCCGGCGTCGGCTAAGGCATGCTGCATACAGAGGATAGCTCCGGTCCCATCAGGTGACGGGGCGGTCATGTGATACGCATCTCCGGAAAGTCCGTAGCCGGCAACTTCAGCATATATTTTGGCTCTTCGGGCTTTGGCGAATTGAAGCTCTTCCATGACAAGAATACCGCCGCCTTCGGCCATGACAAAACCGTCCCGGTGCAGATCAAAAGGCCGGGAGGCTTTTTCAGGTTCTGCATTGCGGGTGGAGAGGGCTTTCAAGGAATTAAAGCCGGCGACCCCTAAAGGGGTGATAACTGATTCCACGCCACCGGTAATCATAGCTTTGGCCGCGCCTCGTTGAATGGTTTTGAAGGCGTCCCCCACGGCATGGGCCCCTGAGGCGCAGGCGGTAACTGTGGAGGTATTAGGCCCCTGGGCGCCAAAATGCATGGCCACCATGCCCGGCGCCATATTGGGTATCAGCATGGGAATAAAAAAAGGCGAGATTCTTTTCGGGCCTTTTTCCAGCATGATCTTGTGATATTTTTCGATGGTAGCCAGTCCTCCCAACCCGCAACCGACAATGGAACCGACAAGAGGCTGAAGATCCGGAGTAATTTCCAACTGGGCATCCTGCATGGCCAGAACCGCAGTGGCCACGGCAACCTGAACAAAGCGGTCCATCCGCTTGACCAGCTTTGCGGCCATGTAGGCTTCGGGCTTGAAATCCTTAATCTCTCCGGCGATGGTAGTTTCAAAACCGGTAGTATCAAAGCTGGTTATTTGGCCGATACCGGATTTGCCGGCAATTATGCCTTGCCAGGTGGGTTCTACCCCGATTCCCAGTGGAGTTATCAATCCTAATCCGGTGATAACGACCCGTACGCTCATGAACAGCCTCGCTTTTGACTTCCCCAACTACGGTAATTCTTAGAATTATGCAATATCGTGTGGGGCACGGTGCGCCGTGCCCTTTCCGTGTGCCCCGGTTTCACCCTGTTCCCTGGAAGGGAGGGAAAATAGAATGAAATTCAGGAAATTTTCTTAAGATAACCGGTTAACCCACACCTGACATTCATCCTGCCACTATTAAAACGGAAATGTGCAGGTAAATTCATGAACAAGACGACAAATGGAATTTTTAAGCAGAATGGGTTTTGATGTAATTCAAAACATCCTGCACGGTTCTCAGTTTTTCTGCCTCTTCATCGGCAATCTCAATGTCGAATTCTTCTTCCATGGCCATAATCAGCTCGACCAGATCCAAAGAATCGGCACCTAAATCATCGATAAAGGCGGCCTCGGGGACGACCTCGGATTTATCGACACCCAAACGATCAGCAATAATATCTATGACTTTGTCTTCAACAGCTGCCATCTAAAACTTCCTCCTTATGCAGATTAAATCTTAGCCTAAAAATAATGTCGGGAATTCAGAATAATTGCAAGTAAAATAATAAATTTTTATCGTAGTTATAATTATTTTCAAAACGATTTATGCCTCAGGGTGATGTTATGCCATAACCAGACCGCCGTTGATGTGGATGACCTCGCCGGTAATATACGCCGCGGCCTCGGATGCCAGGAAAGCAACCGTGGCGGCGACATCCTCCGGAGTGCCGAAGCGGCTGAGGGGAATCTGGGCCATCATCTCGGCCTGAACTTTTTCCGGCAGATTCGCGGTCATATCCGTGGCAATAAAACCCGGCGCCACGGCATTGACGGTTATCTGGCGAGAGGCCAGTTCCCGGGCCACCGCCTTGGTGAGGCCCACCAAGTCCGGCCTTGGAGGCGACATAATTGGCCTGGCCGGGATTGCCCATATAGGCCACCACCGAAGAAATATTGATGATGCGGCCGTACCTTTGTTTCATCATGGGACGGCAGGCGACCTTCATGCAGTTGAAAGCGCCTTTGAGATTAATGTCCAGGACCACGTCCCAATCTTCTTCTTTCATCCTGGCGATGAGATTATCCCGGGCGATGCCGGCATTGTTAACCAAAATATCCAGACGGCCGCTGCTCTTGATAATGGCATCGATGGCGCTGCCGACTTCGTCCAGGACCGCGACGTTAAACGGCAGAACTTCGGCCCGGGCCCCTTTGGATCTGGCCAGGTCGCAGGTTTCGGCAGCCAGTTCGAGATTGGCCACATCATTGACATAGAGCATCATGCCAGGTTCAGCCAGAGCCAGGACGCAGGCTCTCCCGATGCCCCGGGAGGCGCCGGTAACCAAGGCCACACGATTTATCTCACCCACGCCACACTCCTTATCGATTATTCTTGATCTGTTGAATTAAGGCCGGAATTATTTCAAAAACATCGCCCACCAGGCCAAGGTCGGCAATCTGAAATATGGGGGCCTGGGGATCGCGGTTGATCGCCACGATGAAATCCGAAGATTGAATCCCCACGAGATGCTGCGCCGCCCCGGAGATGCCGCAGGCAAAATAAATTTTCGGAGCCACCGTTTTCCCGGTCTGGCCGATCTGATGTTGATATGATATCCAACCGGCATCGACGGCGGCCCTGGTGGCGCCCACCGTCCCGCCCAAAAGACCGGCTAATTCCTCTAATAAACGGAAATTTTTGGCATCCTGGAGACCACGCCCGCCGGCGACAATGACTTCGGCTTCACTTAAGGGTATGGTTTCGGTAATTTCGGACACGGTCCGGACAAAACGGCTTTGAAACGGCCGGTCAAGTTCAGCCAGAGCTACTGGAATGATTTGCCCCTGCCGGCCGCTTGTCGATGCCAGCCTCTTCATAACCCGAGGGCGCACCGTGGCCATCTGGGGATAGGAGCGGTGCGTCAGAATGGTGGCCATGATATTGCCGCCAAAGGCCGGCCGGGTTTGCAGGAGCAGATTATTCTGAGTCTCGATGTCAAACGCCGTGCAGTCGGCAGTGAGGCCGGTATCCAAAATTGCAGCCACTCTGGGAATAAAGGCCCTTCCCAGGTAGGTGGCGCCTGCCAGGATAATTTCCGGGGGGTAGAGCCGGGCCAGGGCCGTCAAGGCGGCGGCGTAAATTTCTTCCACAAAATCCTTCAGGGCCGGGTGGTCCACCAGATAGACTTTATCGGCGCCGCCGGCTAGAAGTTCGTCGGCAAGATGCCGGACCTCGTGCCCGAACAGGACTGCGGCCACGGGGAGATGCAGCATTTCAGCCAAACGGCGGCCTTCGCCCAAAAGCTCCAGGGCCACCGGGGCCAGACGGCCGCGATGCTGCTCGGCAAAAATCCAGATGCCGTCATCGGGACGCGGCACTTCCCGGGCCGGCGCCTCATCTTCCGGGAGGCTCAGGGCGCCGAATTCACATGTCTCGATGCAGGCGCCGCACAGGGTGCAGGCATCGGAGACTGAGATCTTTTCCCCCGCAAGCTCCAGGGCGTCAAAAGGGCACACCTCCAGACACTGTCCACAGCCGGTGCATTTTTCTAAATCAATGAGTAAGGACATATAGGATTTCAGCGATCAGCGGTCAGCAGTATAATATTTATACGTAATTTATAGTTGTTGCCCAAAATACCGAAGGATCTATCATACCCTGGCGGCACGGGCATCCTGCCCGTGCGAAAAACCTTTACCGACCTTGCAGCTGCTGCAGCCGGGACCAGAGGTCCCTGGCCATTTCTTCAGGAGTTCCCTGCAATATCTCTCTTTGGCCCCGGGCAGGAGGCGGAAAGACTTTAACTACCCTGGTGTAGGAACCTTTAAAACCCACCTGATTCTCATCCAGACCCAGATCAGCCAGATTGAATACCGGTATGGTAGCCGATTTAGCCTTTAATTTGGCTTTGAAGGAAGGCAGCCGGGGCTCATTAATTTCCTTGACCACGGTAATTAAGGCCGGCAACTGCACTTCCACCTGATCGTAGCCGTGGTCCAACAGCCTTTCCACCTGCAGGAGTTCCGGGCTGCTGAAGGTTAATTTCCGGGCCCAGGCGACATGCGGCATATCCAAAAAAGCTGCCATCTCCGGGCCGACCTGGGCCGTGTCGCCATCGATAGCCTGTTTGCCGCAAAAGATCAGATCAGCCCCGCCCAGACGGCGGACGCCGGCGGCCAGCGTATAAGCCGTGGCCCAGGTATCGGCGCCGGCAAAGGCGCGGTCGGAAAGGAGAACTGCCTGGTCAGCGCCATAGGTCAGGGCTTCCCGGAGAGCGGCTTCAGCCTGGGGCGGTCCCATGGACAGGACAATAACTTCGCCACCCTGCTGCTGCCGGACCCGCAAACCTTCTTCCAGGGCATACAGATCAAAGGGATTAATGATACTTGCAACCCCTTCCCGCTGGAGATTATGCGTCACCGGGTCTAACCGGACATTCTGGGATTCGGGGACCTGTTTTAGACAGACGATTATTTTCATAAATCACGAGCAATATTGGGAGCCCATAAAAATCCCCCCTCACCCCCCTTTAGAAAAGGGTGGGACAGCCGGTAGCAACCTACCGCTTCTTGCCAAACTTGTTAGGGTCACTGGTCATGCGGCGGGAGATGCTTCGCTTTCCCGCCACATTCTGAGGAGCTAAAAAAGCCCGTCTACCCCCCCCTTTAGAAAAGTGGGGAAGTCAGGTTAGCGCTTTTTGCCGATTTCCTTGTGCAGGGCCAGACCGATGATGTTGCGCAGGATCTGGTTGGTGCCTTCGAAAATCTGAAAGATTTTCGCATCCCGCATCATCTTCTCCACCGGGTATTCCCGCATATAGCCGTGACCGCCCAGTATCTGCACCGCGTCGGTGGTGACCTTCATGGCCATATCAGTGGGAAAGAGCTTGGACATGGCCGCAATTTTCGAAAAATCCCTGGGATTCTGGTCGATGTAACGCGCCGTGGCATAGACGAGGGCGCGTGCCGCCTCGATGCCGGTGGCCATGTCGGCCAGCATATGCTGAATTGCCTGGAAATGTATGATGGCATGGCCGAACTGCTGGCGCTCCCGGGCAAACAGGATCGCTTCTTCCAAGGCCCCCTGGGCCAGTCCCAGGGCCAGGGAACCGATGCCGGGACGGGCATAATCCAGGGTTTTAAGGGCGATAATAAACCCCAACCCTTCTTTGGCAATTAACCGGTCGGCCGGAATCCGGCAGTTTTGGAGGGAGATTTCCCTGGTGGCCGAGGCCCGGATACCCATTTTCTGTTCTTTTTTGCCGAATGAAATCCCCGGGTCATCTGACTCGACGATAAAGGCGCTGGCCCCTCTCGCCCCTTTACTGCGGTCGGTAAGGGCGATAATGGTATAGATGGAGGCTTCCCCGGCATTGGTAATCCATTGCTTGGTGCCGTTCAAGACGTAAGAGTCGCCGTCGCGCACGGCCGTGGTTTGAATGGCCCCGGCGTCGCTGCCGGCCTGGGATTCAGTCAGGGCAAAGGCGCCGAGTTGTTCACCCCGGGCGAGCACGGGGAGATACTTGCTTTTCTGGGCCTCGGTGCCATAGAGCATAAAAGGGTAGGCGCCCAGGAAAGTGGCGGCATAGGTAATGCCGACTCCGACGCAGGCGGTGCCGATGGCCTCCAGCACCAGGCAGCTTTCCAGGCAGCCCATCCCCAGACCGCCGTACTCTTCCGGGATGATAACTCCGAAAAGGTCAGCCTGGGCCATTTCCTGCATCAGGTCCCGGGGAAAAATTTCGTGCTCGTCCAATTCGGCCCGTATCGGCTTGATACGCTCATTGGCGACCTGCCGGGCCAGCTCCTGGAGGAGGCGCTGCTCTTCAGTCAGCAAATAATCCATGCCCGGCCTCTTAATCTTCGGATTTCGGAATTACCAGCCGGCCTTTGTAGATGCCGCAATGCGGGCAGGCATGATGCGGCAGCCGGTATTCATTGCATTGGGGGCAGACGGCCAGTTGCGGCAGGGTTATGTGGTCATGCGAGCGCCGCATATTTTTTTTGGAAGGCGAAGTACGCCGTTTCGGTAAAGGCACGGTTCTAACTCCTCTTGATTAATTCTAAATTATGGTCAATCATTTTTTAATTTTTCTAACGCGGCAAAAGACAAATTTAATTTCGGGGCGGTACAGGAACAAGGCTCCCGGTTTAAATTGGCGCCGCATTGCAGGCAGAGCCCCCGGCATTCTTCCCGGCACAACGGTTTCAATGGCAGTGTCAGGAGGATCTGCTCCCGCAGGATAGCATTTAAGTCTAAATCGTCACCCTGAAAATAATCTTCGTCCAATTCCTCCGGGTCCAGTTCGTGTTCCTGGGACGGATCCGGAGGCCGGCCGATCTTTAACAGCAAATCGAACTCGGCAGCCAGCGGCGCGGCAAAGGCATCAAGGCAGCGGCTGCAGGTAAAATTCAACTCTCCTTGAAGCCGGCCCCGGACCAGAATATTGTCATCATGTCGTTCCACGCGGATGGCGCCGGTGATGGGCTTCTCCAGGGTAAATTCCAATCCCGGCTGTTCGTGCAGCCACTGGGCAAACCAGTCTGTATCAAGGGATACCGGGACATCAAGCCCCTCCCAGGTGATCCGCTCAACGGGAATTGTGAGGACAGATTGCTTTTTCATCAGATTAATAGGGCACGGCACGGCAGGCGCGTCGTGTAAACATAAAATATTAATTATAAGGATATTGAACCGCCTGTCAAGCATTGAAAACATTGGAAAATGGTTTTCAGTATGCGGTTGGCGGTTTTCGGTAAAAAAAGGCTGTATATATGTATCCATATGGATCATTTTCAGAATGAAAACCGGTTAATCAAAGGTGTTATGCCAATCTGTTAATATTATAACATAATAATGGCAGCAGCCATTTGAGAACATCCCTCTTTTACGGTATAATATTTGCACGATATTATGTAACTGAATTCTCTTTGATCCAGTAGATCATAATGCCGCAAAGGAGAAGACCATGGGTGACTTCAGATTGGGCTTGTCAATGCTCCTGATCCTGGCCTTCCTGGCTGTAAGTTCCACGAGTTGGGCAGATCGGAAGTATAAAACCAAAGATTACGACCAGGACTGGTATGACCAGTATGACAGGGGCGCCAAAGACGAGCCGCCCGGTTGGGACAAGGGAAAAAAGACCGGTTGGCGCGGCCGCGACCTGCCTCCCGGCCAGGCGAAAAAATATGACAAAGGTTATAACCGGGAATTATGATCCGTATTATGACGGGCGCCGCTACGAGCCTCGGACGCCACCGGAATACATCCCGGTGCCGGTTCCAATACCGACTCGATAACCCGGAAGACTTATACCCATTCCTGCCACAGGGAGTGAGTCCCAGCTGAAAAACTTGTCGAGCGGGCCGCTGCCCCGGAGGCGGTTCGCTTCGAGGCCCAGCACAATTTCTTTAACCCCAGGCACCTGTCCGGCACACTGCCTGCGCGGCTGTTTTTCATAGCCTGCCTTGAAATCTGAAATTCCCGAAATACTGTATTAGTTGAGCCAATAAATTATTCAACGACATGGGAAGAGCATAATCGCACCCGGGAGGTTGTTGAGAGACATGCATTACGTCATCATCTGCACGGCTGCCTTTTTGGCCTCGGGGCTGACGCTGTTTTCCGGCTTCGGCCTGGGGACCATTTTGCTGCCGACCATGGCCATTTTCTTTCCCCTGGACACGGCCATTGCCCTGACGGCCGTCGTCCACCTCCTCAACAACCTCTTCAAGCTCGCGCTCCTGGGCCGCCAGGCCGATAAAAAAACGGTGCTGCGCTTCGGCCTGCCTGCGGTCCTGGCCGCCGTCCTGGGGGCCGAGTTGCTCCTGTGGCTTTCCCACCTGCAGCCTCTGCTGACCTACCAGATGTTTGGCCGGCAGTTCCAGGTGATGCCAGTGAAGCTGGTGGTGGCCTGTCTCATGGTCTTCTTCGCCCTGTTCGAACTGTTGCCACGTTTTGCCGGCATTGCCGTCGAGAAGAAATACCTGCCCCTGGGAGGGTTCCTGAGCGGCTTTTTCGGCGGCCTCTCCGGGCACCAGGGGGCCTGGCGCAGCGTCTTTCTCCTCAAATCAGGCTTGAGCAAAGAAAGCTTCATCGCCACCGGGGTGGTCATCACCCTCATGGTGGATATCCCCCGGATCATCGTCTACAGCGCCAGGTTGCCGCTGCTGCAGGGCGACGGTTTGTCCCTGCTGGCCGCCGCGGTCCTGGCGGCCTTTGCAGGGGCCTTCCTGGGCAACCGGCTGCTCAAAAAAGTGACCCTGCGGACCATACAAATCCTCGTGGCCCTGATGCTCCTGCTGATCGCGGCGGGGCTTGGCCTGGGACTTATTTAAAATGCGAGCGGAAGAGCGAAGAGGAAATGTGAAAAGCGGGAAGAGGGAAAAACGTTTTCAGGTTTCATTTGAAAAGTTTCAGCAATCAACCTCGGGCTAACGGGAGGGCCTCGGCGTCGTCGAACACGGCAGAGGATAGGCGATTCATGGCGGAGGCGAAATCCTGCTACCGCCGCAGCGCCTGCTTCGGAGGGGTCGGCACCGCCCGAAGTATCTCCCGGTTTTCGATAAGGCGCAAAATCTTAATCTCACCAACCTCCGCCCTTGACAAGCCAAATTTTGCCTGATAAATATAAGGGCTATCAAGGCAACAAACAACGGGCCGTTAGCTCAATTGGTAGAGCAACTGACTCTTAATCAGTAGGTTTGGGGTTCGAGCCCCCGACGGCCCACCAAGAAAATCAAGGGGTTAGGCGAATTTCGCTAACCCCTCATTTTTGCTTAGGTGTCCATATAGGTGACTATCCGTCAAATTTTCTCCCCGACCAGGGCCTTAAGTTCATCCTTTCTCACGGTATTATACCGCTTGAAAACACTCATGGTCTTGTGACCGCTTGCCGCCATGATGCGAAAATAATCATGGCCTTGCCTGCCGCCAGTTGTTGATGGCCGTATGTCTCAGGTCGTGGAAAACAAAATTCTCAATCCCTGCCTTTTTACAAGCCTTGTTGAATCCCACCTTGATACTTGCAACCGAATTGCCTTGGAATGTGAACACCGGGATCGTTTGGCAAGCCTCTGGGCATGGCCTTAAACATTTCGATCAGTTCAGCCGTGCAAAGGGATTGAACCGCCCCTCGTTGGTCTTGGTATTCTCCGGTCGCAGGTGAAGAAATTTCTCTTTCAAATCAACCTGGTCCCAAGTCAGGGAAAGAATCTCTCCTTGTCGCATGGCCGTATAATAGGCCATTCTGACAATATTCTTGATGTGATCCGGGCATTTATCCATGAGTCTTTCATACTCATCAGCCGATAGAATTCGGTCTCGCTCATTATTCTCTTTGAGTAATTTCAAACCTACTGCCGGGTTACGCTCTGCCCTTCCATTAACAATGGCTTTATTGAAGATAGTTTTAAAACATGCGAGTTCTCGGTTTACGGTGGCCGGCTTAGTCAAATTCTTATGACTCCTCCCCCGAAGTACGGGATGGACAATGGCGGCTTTTGGAAGTTCGCCCGGCCTGGGAGGGCAACCCCACCTGGGACCGCTTCCTGGCCTTTGCCTGGGAAGGGGGGCAAGGACAACGGCTGCTGATTACTGTTAATTATGGTCCCACCCAGGGGCAGTGTCAGGTGAGCCTGCCGTGGGATGATGTCAGGGGAAAACAAATAATCCTCCAGGACCTGGTGAGTGAAATTTCTTACGAACGGGAAGGAGACGATTTGTTAACCCAGGGCCTTTATGTGGACTTGCCGGCATGGGGTTTCCACGTGTTCGCAGGGTAACGGGAGGGGCCCGGTTATATCGGTCAGGTTGAGGACGCTTATCAACTTGCCGATATTACGATCTATCCTGACTTGGACAGGCGAGATGGCCGGCCCTGCCAGGAAAGGGCTGTCAGTTCAGTTGTGCGGGGAGTTATATGAAAAGGAGGGTATGATGGCTTCACCCTGGATCGACGTTTCGGTAACGCTAAGAACCGGCATGGTCAGCTGGCCGGGCGATCCGCCAGCCCGTATCAGCCAGGTCTCGGACATGGAGCGGGGTGACCCGTGCACGGTGTCGCTCCTGGAGATGGGCGCGCATACAGGCACCCACATGGATGCACCCGCACACTTTGTCCGCGGCGGCATAGGGATTGACGACATGCCGCTGGACGCGACCATCGGTTCGGGGCGGGTAATCCCCATCCGTGACCGCACCTCCATTAAGCCCGATGAGCTGGTACAGCATCACATCCGGCGCGGCGAGCGGGTCCTGTTCAAGACCTGCAACTCCGATCACTGCTGGGATACCGACAGCTTTGCCGAGGACTTCGTATACCTTTCGGCAACAGCGGCCCAGTATCTCGTTGAGCGGCAGGTACGGCTGGTTGGAGTAGACTATCTCTCCGTGGGGGGTTTCCGTGCGGATGAAGTGGAAACTCACCAGACCCTGCTCAAGGCCGGCATCTGGATCATTGAGGGGCTTAACCTGAAGCAGGTCCCACCGGGTCGAGTGCAGCTGGTCTGCCTGCCTCTCAAGATCGCCGGAGGCGACGGCGCGCCGGCCCGGGCGCTCGTGCGTCCGATGGGCCGTTTCGACAGAGAGAAGCGGTGATGGCCTTTCCCAGGGCCAATGTAACTCTACCCTTTGTTGATCTGAGCGGAAAAAAAGTTGTTTTCTATGATCTGAAAAGTGAACCCTCTTAGGAACTTAGAAGGAGACGAATTGGGGGGTATTCTTCCGGGCCTCTATTATTCCATCAGGTCTTGAGGCCTGCCAGTCGTAAGCCGCCGAGGAGGGCGTCGGACAGATCGTTGCTCTTCACGTAGCAGCCGATTAGGAACGGGCCACTGGTAGAGAAATCCGGCTTTAACCGAAGCAACTCCGCCACCGCTTGGACGGCCTCTCGTTCTCTCCCCAGCTGGCCCAAGGCCGCGGCGCACAGCAGCGGGTCCCAGAAGAATTGGGGCATCTGGAATTGTTGGGCCTCCTGAAGGGCCTCCATATACTTGCCCTGATGGTAGTAATAAAAATACGGCGCCATACGGAACCAGCCCGGGTAATGGGGGTTCAACTCCATACCTTTTCCCAGGATAGCCAGCCCCCGGTCCCACTCTCCATAGAGCGCCAGGAGCCACCCCAGATAGCCGATGAGAAAGGGGGAGTTGGGGTTGAGGGCCATGGCCTTCTCAGCTTCCAGCAAGAATAAGTCCCGTTCATTGAGGCGGAAATGGAGATAGGCCATGGTGGCCCGCACCAGTTGGTTCTGCGAATCCAGCGATACCCCATTCTTGGCAAAAACCAGGGCTTTTTGCAGGGGGGTCTTGAGGGGAGAGAATTGGAGCGTGTAGTTCAGGCAATAAAGGTGTGCCAACAGGGACCAGGCGAGGCCGCATTCCGGCTCCCGAGTAACGGCCTGTTCCAGAACGCGGAGGGCCTCCTCGAAGGTCTCGGGGGTCAAGATCGGTGACATGCTGGTAGAACCGGAGGAAGGCTTCATACGTGTCGAGAGATTCAGGAGGCTTCTTCCGGGACTCTTTGGACAGGTTCCGAGGGATGATGCCATACTCGCTGCCGATTTTCGCCGCTACCTTCTGGGCAATCTCCTCCTGCAAGGCAATGAGCTTGTCAGGTCTCAGTTGGCGCTGGTATTGATCCCCCCACACTTGCATGCCGTTTACTGTATCAACTAAGCGAACCGTGATTTTGATAAGCCTGGCTTCCTTACGGATGCTACCCTCCAAGAAAAATCGGATGTTAAGGTCCCGACCCACTTCCCGGGCGTCAAGCTTCACGCCTTTCCAGCGGAGAGTAGATTGGAAGGCGATAACCCGCAAATCCTGGTAGCGGGCCAGTTCGTTGGTTATTTCTTCGGCCAAGCCATCGGCAAAAAACTCTTGCCTCCGGTCACCCGTCAGGTTGAGCAAGGGCATTACCGCCACCGAGGGGCCTGATGGTAGTGTCAGGACAGCTTCATCCAGGGCCGCCGTCGATACTTCAACCCCGGTTTCCTCCCTGGCAGCCAGATGAAATGTAGGCACATAGGAACCTTTGAGGATATCGATCCTCACCAGGTCTTGCCTGCCTATGGTCAGATAGTAGCGCTCCAAAGCCCGGCGCAGTCTGCCGGCCTGAATCCTCACAATGGTGTCTTTGGCCGCATCAAAGTCAGCATTCCGACCAAAAACTTCGGTGGCCACGGTGTAGCCCTTAATCTCCTGGGCGAGACCGGACAAGGTCTTTTCCACAACAAAACGGAGAAAGTCGCGCAGCATAGGTGAGCTCTGAAACTCTGGACTGGCCAGTATTTTCTCCAATTGCTGCCTGACATCATCATCAGAGATGCTATGACACTTGGAACCCGACTGGGATGGACTGATTGGCTTAGAAGGCATTGGATAGAGGGTATGATGATAACAAATTAATATAATTGATAATACTGATCGTCAGAGTCCATGTCAATACCTGTGAGTCACCGTGACTTACTTTTTCTATGCTATAACATTTAGTATACCCTATCTCAAGCCAATGATATGAACCCTAAGAACATTCAGACAAAATCCGCTAGGATCGGTCTTTCCTTGATCATGGAGCGATTTCCCGAAGAGAGAAAAGCCTTGCGTAATCTCTTTCAGGAAAGTCTCTCCTTCCAGTCCCTCTGCGACGACTATCGGGAGTGTCTTGCCGCGCTGCAACCATGGGCGCAGTCAACCTCAAAGGAAGCGCCGGCCATATGCAGCGCCTACGTGGAGCTTCTGCGAGAACTGGAACAGGAGGTCCGGCAATACCTAAAACATGATGAGGCTTAAGGTTTTTCACCGGGGAAGGCAGGTGAAAATAATCGACGGAAAAGCCGAGATTGTTCAGGATGAAATTGATTCCACCTATCAGCGGGTGGTGAACACGAAATAGTCTCCACCCGGAAAATTACGCAGTAATTGCCGCCGGGAACACTAGATGGGAAGAACGAAGTTTAACGACTAGAAGAGGAGGAAATTATGCAACCGAAAACCCTGAGCTGGCTTTTGATAGCGGCCCTGATCCTGACGGGTCTACCGGCGCTGGCGCAAACGGCCAAGGAGGCGCCGGCACCACTGCCCCAGGCGGAAAAGGCGAAGATCCAGAAGCCTGACCCCCTGCAGGTTCTGAAAAAGATGTGCGATTACCTGAAGGGCCTTCAGCAGTTTTCCTGTCAGGCGGAGATCACCGAGGACGTGCTGTTGACCACGGGCCAGAAAATCCAGTTGGGGAAGAGTGTGGAGGCCTCGGTGCGGCGCCCCGACCGGATGTTGGCTGAATTCCCAGGGCGATGCGGATAACCGGCAGTTTATCTATGATGGTAAGACCATCACCCTTCTGGATCGGAGCAGGAATGTTTACACCACCATCGACGCGCCCCCTGAGATTGACGCGGCCCTGAACCATGCCATTCAGGCCTTCGACCTCAGGGCGCCGCTGGCGGATCTAATCTACACTAAGGCTTACGAAAACCTTACCAGTGGGGTGACTTCCGGATTTTACGCCGGCCTGCACAAGGTTCAAGGGGTGCCCTGCCATCATTTAGCCTTCCGGCAAAAGGACATCGATTGGCAGATTTGGATCGAAGACGGTCCGACCCCGCTGCCCCGGAAGTTCCTCATAACTGATACGAAAGCCAAAGGGCTTCAGTTCACCGCGGTGTTTTCCAAATGGAACACCTCACCGCAATTAGCAGATGCCTTCTTTACCTTCGTAGCACCTGAGAAGGCCGAAAAAATTGACCTTCGTCCCGTAACGGCTCCCGCTGGGGCCAAGAAGACCAAAAAATGAGCGGAGGGATTCAATCATGCAGATTATGAAGCTTAAAAAGTTGCTACCGAAAACACTCATTGTTCTCCTGTCATTGGCGATGATCGGTGGAATGCTCACGGTCACTTCCATGAAAAGTTTTTGGATTTCCGATGCCGAAGCTCGACGAGGAGGTGCCGCAGGCGTTGGCGGTGGTCCTGTTGGGTCGGGCCCCGGTGTTGGAACTGCTGCCGGCGTCGGCGGCGGTCCGGTGGGGTCGGGCCCTGGTTATGGAGGCGCACGGGTGGTCGCCACACCAAGGAGTTATGTCCATCCCGGAGTGGGCGTTCCCGGACCTCGCGGAGTTGCTGACCCACGGGGCGTCCTTGATCCAAGAGGTCCCCTCGATCCGCGTAATCCTAATAACTATTAGCAGTTAGCGGCACTTCCTGCCCCTCGGTGGCTGTGGCAAATGCACCGCTGCCGAGACCCAGGGATAGCCGTAGGTCTGCAGATGGCACGCGTCATCCATCGTCTCACCGCACTGTTCTTTATCATCATGGCCATCCCTTTTGTTGCGGCAGAGCCCTTTCATATCCGGAACTGGGGTCTATTTGGCCGGAGGACAGGTGGAGCCTGTCCGCCTTTTTTGAAGGTATCAAAAGGCGGTTGACCGCCTGGTGGGCGGCAAAGTGACCGGACAGGGCGACAAGTTCGACGAATGGTACACGGTGAAAAATGCCATTGACTACTGTGCCGAGCGACTGCAGAAGCGGGTTGCCGAAGAGCGGGCGAAGTAGTTGTGCCGCCGCGGTTCGCCGCGTTGGACTGACTGGAAGGTATCATGAATAACATACATAATTCTAATGAACCGCCGGATTTCTCGCTCGTTCTGGGAGGGCCCCTGTTCCAGCTGCTGCTGCGTTCCCGGCTCACCTCTCCGGCTCTCGAACTCTTGAAGCGGCGGATCGTCTTCATCAGCCTGTTCGCCTGGCTGCCACTCCTGCTCCTCTCCCTGGTCGATGGCAAAGCCTGGGGCGGTGTCGGACTGCCGTTCCTGTATGACCTGGAAATGCAGACCCGATTTCTGGTGGCCCTGCCGCTGCTCATTGCCGCCGAGCTTCTGGTGCACCAGTGGCTGCGCCCGGTCGTGGCACAGTTTGTTGATAATGACATCATCACCGCAAAGGCGCTCCCGAAGTTCAAGGAAGTCATTGCCTCGGCAATGAAACTGCGGAATTCGGTGGCCATTGAACTGATTCATGTTCTTCCTGATCTTTGTCGGTGGGCATTACCTCTGGAGCATGGTAAGCGGTACTGCCAAGATCGGGACTAGTGCGGGAACCTGGTATGCCACTGCGACCAATGGCGGCGAGCAGCTCTCTGCGGCGGGCTACTGGTACACTTTCGTCAGCCGGCCCCTGTTTCAATTCATCTTAATTCGCTGGTATTTCCGGTTGTTCATCTGGACTCGTTTTCTGTGGCAGAGTTCCCGGCTCGAACTCAATCTTATCCCGACCCATCCCGACCGAGCCGCCGGCCTCGGGTTTCTTGGCATGAGCTGTGGCGCTTTTATGCCGCTGCTCCTGGCGCATGGGGTGCTGCTGGCGGGACTGATGGCCAACCCGATCTTTTTTGCCGGGGCCAAACTGACCGATTTTACGATGGAAATAATCGCGTGTGGTGGCGTTTCTCCTGCTGATGGTGCTGGGACCGCTGCTGGTTTTTTCGCCCTGCCTGATGCGCGCTAAAATGACCGGCCTGCGTGAGTACGGCATCTTCGCCAGCAGGTATGTCAACGTCTTCGATCTCAAATGGGTCCGTGGCGGCGCCCCCAATGACGAACCGCTCGTCAACAGCCCCGACATCTCGTCCCTGGCCGACCTGGGAAACGCCTTCCAGGTGATCCGCGAAATTCAGCCGTTCCCGTTCGGCAAAGATGAGGTCATCCAGCTTGTCGTCGTTACCCTGATACCAGTATTGCCGCTGGTCTTGACCATGATCCCGCTGGAAGAGCTGATCACGAAACTCTTCGGAGCTGTTTTTTGATGCCGGGGTTTCTTACCAGGCGCAGATACTGCGTCGTCCGGGGACTTCGCGTCATCGACGATTCCTCTATCGAAGGATGTTGAGATGGCGCTGTCTCCTTCCCTATACCAGATCAATGCCAGGGTGAACACTGCACTGATGGCCCTCCTGGTGACCCCGTGGATTATGTGTGCCGCCGGAAGCAAAGGGGCGATCTGCTTCGATGTATGGACTTATGAAAGGAAAAAATGATGGCTCAGCCAGGCAATTTTCGCCCAGGATTTCACTCTTGCCTCATTACGTTGATGTGTGTGGCCTTCTCCCTGTTTCTACTCCAGGGCTGTGCCACCCTCAAACCGCGAAACCCTCTGCCGCAGGATTTAGAGAGTAAGGTTCAGGTTCCCGGCATTCCCGGGGCCCGCGCTTGGGGGGACGAAGTCAGTGAAGTGTTTACCGAGTTTACCCTGGAGTCGGTCAAACAGGAGAGGGCCGCTTTTGGCAAAGATTTCATGAAAAGGCCGGGCGTCTTTTTGGCTCTATCCGGTGGCGGCGATGATGGCGCCTTCGGCGCCGGAGTCCTGTGCGGCTGGACTGCTCACGGCGACCGCCCCCAGTTTAAGCTGGTCACCGGCATCAGCACCGGCGCCTTGATTGCCCCCTTTGCCTTCCTGGGATCGAGTTATGACGATACCCTGCGCTACCTGTATACTGGCATTACCGGCAAAGACATTTTCCGCATCAAAAGTCTGCTCACCGTCCTGTGGCGGGATTCGATAGCGGATACCACGCCTTTGGCCAAGAAGTTAGAGCAATATGTGGATGAAGCAATGCTGGCCGAAGTGGCCGCCGAACACAAGAAAGGTCGTCGGCTGATCATCGGCACCACTCAACTAGACGCCCAGCGTCTGGTGCTTTGGGACATGGGCGCCATCGCCGCCAGCGGGGACCCGGAGGCCATCAAACTCTTCCGCAAGATTATGCTGACTTCGGCGTCGATTCCCGGCGCCTTCCCACCCCAATACATCAGGGTGGAATCCGGGGGTAACTTTTACGAGGAGATGCACGTGGACGGCGGCACTACGGCTGAAGTGGTACTGTATGAAACCGCTCTGAAACCCATGACCCAATTGCTCGGAGTTGATGAACGACTGCGTGGGCGGCAGCGTTTCCTCTATATTATCCGCAACTCCCAGGTCAAACCAGAATGGGAGAACGTCAAGCCCCGGGTAGCCCCTATCGCCGGCCGGGCGATTAACACCCTGATTAAAACCCAGGGAGTGGGGGACCTTTACCGTCTCTATGCCTTCGCCAAGCGGGATAAGATTGATTACAACCTGGCGGCCATTCCTACGGACCTGGCCCCCACCCGCCCCAAAGAACCCTTTGACCGGATCTACATGAATCAACTTTTTGACCTGGGGTATGAAATGGCCTCCAAAGGTTATCCCTGGCTGAAACATCCGCCGGGTTTTGATCCTGAACCTCTTTTTAAGAAATCCCCAGAATCGGGTCATAGTCCCGTTAAGAATAGTTTAACGTTGCAATAATATCGATTGATTTGACAATGTCCTTTATTCCCGAAGGCCGGGCCTGGGGAGATGAGTTTAGCGAGGGCCTTCACCGGGTTTGCCCGAAGCCTGCTGGTCACCGTTAATTATGGCTTTAAGTGCTCCGTGGCTCTACCCTTTGTTGATCTGAGCGGGGGAAAAAGTTATCCTTTTATAATCTGATGAGTGAAACCTTACGAACTTAGAAGGAGACGATTTGTTAACCCAGGGCCTTTACCTAAACCTGCCGGCCTGGAAGATGCCTTAAATAATTACCAGCTCTAAAGTTGAGAAGATATACGAAACAGGTTGTGAATCTCACTAGCCTTCGGCATATGAATGAAAACAAATCACAGGAAACCCACCATGAAAATCGGTCCATCTTTACGCCGCCTGTTGCCCTGGATAGGCGCCATCTTGCTCTCGGTTACGGTGGCACTCGGCATCATAGAGGCAACGCGCCTCTCTCTGGAACACGATTACAAAGAGGCATTGGCAACCGAGGTAACTCGACGCGGCTTCGAAGTAATGGCCCAGACCATGGACGGCAATGTCATGGGAGCGGTGGCCGCGTTAGGGCTGGTCGATCAGCCCATCAAGAGAGTCGTACGCGGAGAGATCCCCCTGGATACTCCGGTGGTCATGGAAAGCTTGCAGGCCATCGGCCAGTCCTATGAGGCCAACGGGGCTTATCTAGTGAACCCGGACGGGATAATCAAATCCTCCTGGGACACGGTTGGAGTACCCCTCACCGGGGTGGACGTCAAGTTCCGCCCCTATTTCCAGATTGCCATGCAGGGCAAGCAGAATATCTATGCGGCCATCGGCACCACAACTGGTCTGCGCTCCCTGTACTTTGCTGCCCCCCTGTATGACGAAGTATCGGCCAGTGCTCCAATTATCGGCGCGGTGGTCGCTCGCCTGGGGCTCGAACGGGTCGACTCCGTATTGAGAGCCTGGTCTGGCCCGGCGCTCCTGCTGTCTCCCCAGGAGCTTGTTTTTGCCAGCACCCTCCAGGAATGGATCGAGTGTCTGGCTGGGCCATGCACCCCGGAACGGCTCAAAGCGATCCGGGCGCTCAAACAGTTCGGCAAGGTTTTCGACAGCGGCACACCCAGGACGTTGCCCTTCGACCTGACGAGTGATATCGTCAACATTGAAAATCACCGCTATGCCGTTGCCCGGACGCCGTTGCAATGGAACGACCCGAATGGCCCTTGGACACTGGTGCTACTGGGCGACCTTGATAAATTAATGCCGGCCTCCCGGCGGACCCTGATTGGCCTGACGAGTGGCTTTTTGATGCTGACCCTGAGTACTGTTTTTCTCATCTGGCGACAGCGCTTGCGTCATGCCAACCAGGAGCGTCAGCGGGCCGAAGCGGAATTGAAAGAGTCCGCCGGCAAGCTGCAGGAAAGTAAAGAGCGCCTAGATCTGACCCTGGGGGCTACGGGCATCGGCATCTGGGAGAGGGACCTGGTCCGGAAGACGTCCTTGTGGGATGAAGCCACCTGCGCCATCTTCGGATATTCCGGGGCGGCCTTAGACGATTACAGCGAGATTTTTTTGCAACGAGTTCACCCTGACGACCTGGAGCCGATAAAAGTGGCAACGCGCCAGGCCATCGCCGGGACGGCTGATTATCTTACGGAATTCCGGGTAATCTGGCCGGATGCAAGCCTGCGCGTCATAGCGGCCCGGGCTGCGGTGCTCAGAGATGACCGCGGCCAGCCCACGCGGATGATCGGCACCTGCTGGGACGTCACGGATGCCAAGCAGAGGGAGCACCTGGCCCTGTTGGGCTCGGAGGTGGGCGACGCCCTCACGAGCCTGCAACCGTTGCGGGAGAGGCTGCAACTCTGCGCCGAAGCCCTGGTTCATCAATTAGATGCAGCCCTGGCCCGGATTTGGATACGCAACGAAGAGGACAACGTGCTGGAGATGCAGGCCAGCGCCGGCTTGCACACCCATACCGATGGCCTCCGCGGCCGGATACCCCTGGGCCAATACAAAATCGGCCGCATCGCCCAGGATGCCCGGCTACGCTTTTCCGAAAATGTCGGGGCAGAGCCCGATGTAGATGACCAGGAATGGGTGCGGCGCCATGGCTTGGTAAGTTTTGTCGGCCATCCCCTGGTGGTAGAGGGCCGGGTGGTGGGGGTCATGGCCTTTTTCTCCCGGACGAAACTGATTCCGGAGACGGTGCAGGCCCTCGGCAGCATTGCCAAGACCATTGCCGTAGCCATTGACCGGGACCGGGTGGAGGCGGAGTTGCAGCAGAATCTGGCGGATTTGGAACGGTTCAACCGCCTGGTGATAGGGCGGGAAGAAAAAATGATTCAGCTCAAGCAAGAAATTAATGAGTTGAGAGAACAGTTGGGACAGGAAAAAAGGTATAAGATTATCGACTAGTCTGCATCCCACGGGATAATGAAAAAAGAAGGAGATTCCTTAATGAGCAATAATGTTGAAGATTACACCAAATTGATCAGTCATCATTTGGCTGTGAGTATTTTGGAACAGATTCCCACGCCGGTTATGGCAGTGGATCGGGACCAGAAAATTATTTTCATGAATGCTGCCGGGCGCCGGCTGCTGGGAAAACCCTGGGAGGAAATTGCCGGGCAGACCTGTTATAGCCTCTTGAATTCCCAGCACTGCCAGACCTCGGAATGCCGGATGCAGCAAGCCATGGATAAAGACCAATTATGCACGGCTCGCAATGAGATACGCGTTGGCGGCAAAATAATTCCTATTGAATATAGTGCGGTGGCCCTGAAGGATGAAGCGGGAAACATCATAGGCGGTTTAGAGTATGTTATCGATATAACGGAAAGAGTGCGACACGAACAAAAATTGCAGGAGCAGAGCCGCACCATCCGGGAAATCTCCACCCCGGCTATCAAGCTGTGGGATCGGATCGTGGTGCTTCCCGTGGTGGGTGTGGTTGACTCGCTGCGGGCGCAGCAGATGATGAATGCCATGCTGAAGAAAATTACCGAAACTTCCGCCAAAGTAATGATTCTGGATATCCAGGGAGTCGCGGCGGTGGACACCGCCGTGGCCAATCATCTCATCAAGATAACCCAGGCGACCAGACTGATGGGATGCCGCTGCATTATTTCCGGGATTTCGGCGGCGGTGGCTGAAACACTGGTGCAATTGGGGATAAATCTTGGAGACGTCGCCACAAATTCCACCCTAATGGATGCCTTGGCGGACGCCTTCCAGATGTTGAACCTGGAGGTAAAAAAGATAAAGGTATGACTTCCGACAGGGAGGCACGAACCATGGCCGCGGAATTGACTTCTGCCGGGATTGCCCTGCATTCCATCGACGACTGTCTCATTGTGCCGGTGAGTAGCGAGATAGATGACGGCTACTTGAGTCGGCTCACCAGGGAGGTTCTCAGGAAAACATCGAGAACTGGCATTAAAGGTGTTCTCATCGACGTCTCTGCGAGTCCGGGTCCTGGAGGCGTTTCACTTTTCCTTGCTTGCCGATATGGCCAAAATGGTTGCATTGCTGGGAGCCAGAGCGATCTTTGTTGGTTTTCAGGCCGGGGTGGCCGCGGCTTTGATTGATTTGGAGGTCAATATAAAGGATATCAGCACGGTGGTAACCATGGCAGACGGATTGGCGGAATTGGCATCTTTAAAGGCAGATCGCCAGGAATTCGAGGAAGATCAAGAGATGGAGGCCGGAGCAGTTGATAATGACCCGGGAATCCAGGGGCAATGACCACGAACGTCTATAATGACATAGATTTTGAGCTCCATGAGCCTTCCGACAATGCGCAGGTCGTCTACGCTACCAAAAAGCTGGCCGCGCAGTTGGGTTTTGCTGAATCGGAACAGTTCTTGATCGCCACGGCCGTGTCTGAACTGGCAACCAATATAATACGATATGCTAACTGGGGCAGAATCAGCCTTAAGATAATCCAGGAGGCTAACCGGACCGGTATTGAAGTTACGGCTGAAGATCATGGTCCTGGCATAGTCAATATTGATGAGGCTATGCAAGAACATTTCAGCAGCGGCAGCGGTCTGGGTCTGGGTCTGCCCAGCGTCCGGAGGATAATGGATGAGTTTGCCATCGAATCCAAGCCGGGACAGGGTACTCGGATAGTGGTGCGAAAATGGCGCGGTGACAGGCTGGCGGAAGTGGACTATTATCTGGTCAAACGAGGCTTGACGGGCCGGGAAGATGAATGTGGCGATACCGGCTTGGTCCGGGAGATCGGCGACCGGTGTTTCCTTGCCCTTATCGATGCCCTGGGACATGGCAAAGAAGCTTATGAAACCGCCTTACTGGCTGAGAAGTATCTCTCGGAAAACTATGACCGGAATCTAATTAGGTTGATGCAGGGGCTGCATCTTCACCTGAAGGGTTCCAGAGGTGGCGTAGCAGCCTGCTGTCTTCTTAACCAGCGCACCGGCAACCTGCGCTACGTTGGCGTGGGTAATATAACCTCTAAAATATACGGGGCCCAGCCGTATCACTTTGTGCCACAAGACGGCGTTGTGGGCTACATGATGGCAAGCCCCAAAGAACAACAGAGGCAATTGCACCACGGCGATATTCTGATCTTATCCTCCGATGGCATCCGGGAGCACTTCGATATCTATGACTTTCCTGATCTCCTGACCGGCTCCGCTCGCCAGATCGCCACGGCCGTGCTGGATAATTTGGGCAAGGATAACGATGATGCTTCATGTCTGGTCTTGAGGTACGGAAAATGATCGAGTTGGGAAAAATATCGGTAAGGACACCTAAGTCCCTTCATGAAGCCCGGCGGAAAATATTATAACCTGGTAGAGGCCTGCCATTTTGATGAAATTTCTACCAGCAGGTTGACTACCATATTTTCTGAACTCGTTCGCCTGGGGCGCACCAGCGGTAACTGCGTGGACATTGCCCTGAACCTGGAGGAGAGAAACGGTCAAAATGGTCTGAGCCTGATTTTCTCCTATAAAGAAAAGATAGATCTAATATTAGACCTTGGCCGGTTTTTTGACTTTTTCAACCTTCGCAGCCCGGATGGAGGCCCGACGATCCTCGAGGCCTTCCATTCCTTGCCGGACAATTTTCCTCGTCTTACCGACGACTTTATTGCCACCCAAAGACAAAAGCTGGCGCAGCTTTCCAGAGAGGAGTTGCTGGAGGATCTGCAGGCAAAAAATGAAGAACTCAGGAAATCCACTCAAGAAATTCTGGCAGCCAAAAGGCTGGCCGAAGAAGCTACTAGTGCCCTCCAGAGTCAGGTGCATGAACTTGCTCAAGCCCGGCGGGCTATGTTGAATATTTTGGAAGACCTGGAGGAAGCCAAACAAGGAGCTTTGGAAGCGACCAAGGCCAAGAGCACCTTTCTGGCCAACATGAGTCATGAACTGCGCACCCCCATGAACGCCATCCTCGGCTACAGCGAAATGTTGATGGAAGACGCCGAAGATCAGGGACAGGAAGATTTTATCCCCGATCTGCAAAAAATCCATACCGCCGGGAAACACCTCCTGGGCCTCATCAATGAGATCCTCGACCTGTCCAAGATCGAGGCCGGCAAGATGGATCTCTACCTGGAATCGTTTGACGTGGCCGGGATGATCAATGATGTGGCCAGCACCCTGAAGCCATTGGTAGACAAGAATGCCAATACCCTCCAGGTGCACCTCGCCCCCGATCTCGGCGCCATGCACGCTGATCTGACCAAGGTCCGGCAGTCTCTGTTTAACCTCCTCAGTAATGCCAGTAAATTCACCGAAAAGGGGACGATAACCCTGGATGCCGAACCCGTGTTCAAAGACGGGGCCAGGTGGATTGCCTTCCGGGTGGCGGATACAGGCATTGGCATGACTCCGGAGCAGCTTGACAAACTCTTCCAACCCTTCGTGCAGGCCGATGCCTCCACCTCCCGGAAATACGGGGGCACCGGTTTAGGCATGACTATCACCCAACTTTTTGTCAAAATGATGGGTGGGGAAATGAGCGTTGCCAGTGAACCAGGGGCCGGTACCACCTTCACGGTCCTGCTCCCCACTGAGGTCAAGGCCCCGCCTCCAGCCGAGGTTTCCCAACCGGAGGCAGCCGAGCCCACATTCTTGCCGGGGGTGAATACCGTCCTGGTCATTGAGGATGACCCCGGGGCCCGGGACCTGCTGACTCGCTTTTTAACCAAGGAAGGGTATCGCGTCGAGACCGCGGCCGGGGGCGAGGCCGGGCTCCGTCTGGCCCGGGAGCTCCACCCGGATATCATTACCCTGGACGTGATGATGCCGGACATGGATGGGTGGGCCGTTTTAAGCGATCTTAAGGCCGATCCCGAGTTGGCCGATATCCCGGTGGTTATGCTGACCATCGTGGATAATAAAAATTTGGGCTACGCTTTGGGTGCCGCGGATTACCTGACCAAGCCCATCCAGCGCGACCGCCTGCTGGCTATTTTGACAAAATATTGCCCGCCTTCCCAACCTGCCACGGTATTGGTGGTGGAAGACGACGTCGAGACGCAGGAGGTTACCCGGCGTCTGTTAGAAAAAGCCGGCATTCAGGTGATGGTGGCCGAAAATGGCCGGGTGGCCCTGGAACGCCTGGCCGAGGGGCAGCCGGGGCTGATTTTACTGGACCTCATGATGCCGGAAATGGATGGGTTTCAATTTGTCGACCACGTCCGCCAACACGAAGCCTGGCGCGCCATTCCCATTGTGGTGGTCACCGCCAAAGATTTAACATGCCGCAGACCGCCTCCGCCTGAATGGTTATGTTGCTGATATAATTAGTAAAGATGCCAGAGGCCAGGAGGAGCTTCTGGCCGAAGTAAGTAAAATGGTGAAGACCCGCTTGCAGAAGGGCCCCGTAAAATCCGGTAACGGCTCAGCCTAGTTCGTTAGAGGAGTAATACCAATGGCTAAAATTCTTTTGGTGGAAGATAATGAAATGAATCGCGACATGTTGTCCCGGCGTCTGCTGAAAAAGGGCTTTGAGGTGGTCATGGCCTTGGACGGCGAGCAGGCCCTGGAGATGGCCCGTGCCCAGGCCCCTGACCTGATCCTCATGGATATCAGCCTGCCGGGGCTGGACGGCTGGGAAGCCACCCGGCGGCTCAAGGCCATGCCCGAAACTCAGGCCATCCCCATCATCGCCCTCACCGCCCATGCCATGGCCGGCGACCGGGAAAAATGCCTGGAGGCCGGGTGTAACGATTATGATACCAAACCGGTGGAGTTCCCTCGCCTGCTGGGCAAGATCCAGGAATTTTTAGGCAAATAGCGGAACCAGTATCCCATGACCACAACTTCATCCAAAACTGGGCCGGCCGGGAGTTCCGGTCCCAACAGTGAGGGCGAACGGACTTCGCAGGCCCTGTGGTCACACCTGCGCCATGAACTGCGAACCCCTTTGAACGCCATCATCGGCTACAGCGAAATGCTGCTGGAAGACGCCGACGATGCCGGCCTGGCGGATTTCGCCGCCGACCTCAAACAGGTCCTCGCCGCCGGCCGTCAGCTCCTGGCCATCGTCAATGACCTCCTGGATGCCCAGAAACTTGCCTCCGATGATGTCGCCTTCAATCTGGAATCCCTCATCGCCAACCTGGACTATCAGGCCCGCGCCCCCTTGAACGGCGTTATCGGTTACAGCGAAATCCTGCTGGAAAACGCGGCGGAACAAGAGCAGGAAGAAATTATCCCCGACCTTGAGAAGATCCACACCGCCGGGAACCTCTTCCTGGCGCGCCTCAACAACATCATCGATTTTTCCAACCTTGATGCCGGTCTTAAGAGTCCCGCCCCGGGGGCCACGGATCAGTCGCCTCTCATTGACAGCGTTATGGCCAGCCTCCGGGAACTGGCTCAGGAAAGTGCTGCCGTTACCGGCGGAGAAACCGGCGCTCTCCTGGTGGTGGACGATAATGAGATCAACCGGGACCTGCTGTCCCGCTATCTGGCGCGCCTGGGCCATACGGTGCAGGTGGCTCCCGATGGTAAGAAGGCCCTGGAGATGATCGACTCCGGGGCTTTCGACCTGGTGCTGCTGGATATCATGATGCCGGAGTTGAACGGCTACCAGGTGCTCCAGCACTTGCAGGATTCCCCCACCTGGCGGGACCTGCCGGTTATCATGATTTCCGCCCTGGATGAAATGGACAGCGTGGTCCGGTGCATTGAACTGGGCGCCGCCGACTACCTGGCCAAGCCGTTTAACCCGGTGCTGCTGCGGGCCAGAGTGGGGGCTTGCCTGGAAAAGAAGCGGCTGCGTGATCTGGAAAAAGAGCAAAAGCGACAATTGCAGGAACTCAACGCCGCCCTGGAAGTGCGCAACCGTTTCATTCGCCAGACCTTTGGCCGTTACCTTTCCGATGATATCGTCGAGTCGATTCTGGAGAGGCCGGACGGCTTAAAAATCGGGGGTGAAAAGCGGCAGGCCACCATTCTCATGTCCGACCTGCGGGGCTTTACGTCCTTGAGCGAGGGGTTGCCGGCTGAGGACGTGGTTGCCATGGTCAATATCTATCTGGAGACCATGACCGACATCATCCTGAAATATCAAGGCACCATCGATGAATTCATCGGGGACGGCATTTTGGTCATCTTCGGGGCTCCTTTCCAGCGTCCGGATGACGCCTGCCGCGCCGTGGCCTGTGCCGTGGACATGCAACTGGCCATGGCCTCGGTGAATGACCGCAATCGCCAGGCCGGTTACCCCGAAGTGGCTTTAGGTATCGGCATCAACACCGGCCCCATGGTGGTGGGCAATATCGGCTCCAAAAAGCGGATGAAATATGGCGTGGTCGGCAGCAATGTCAACCTCACGGCCCGCATCGAGTCCTACACGGTGGGAGGCCAGATCTTTATCTCAGAAAACACCCTCCACGCCAGCGGCGATATCGTACGGGTGGACAATGCCATGCAGGTCAGTCCTAAAGGGGTGAAAGAACCTCTGACCATCTATGAGGTGGGTGGTATTGCTGGAGACTATCAGCTCTTTTTGCCCCCCAAACCAGAGGTGGACTGGATTGAACTTACGCAGCCGTTGTCTCTCCAGTTTACTTTGTTGGAAGGGAAACATGTGGGGGAGGTAAGGTATCAGGCTGCTATCATCAAACTAGCTCCTAAAATGGCCGAAATTACCGCAGCGATATTGCCCCCCCTTTTAGCTAACCTCCGGCTATCCCTCTATGATCGCCACGATCGGCTCGTTACCGATAACCTGTACGGCAAAGTATTAACCCATCTTGCCAATCCCCCAGGGGTTTTTCGGGTCAATTTTACCGCCATTCCCCCGGAAGCCGAAACCTTTTTAGCAGAATCTCAGTGCTTCACCCCTGCAGATTAGTATCTTACTGAAGTTGATAGTTACTCTTATACTAAATTTAAAAGGGTTTTAAACTCTCCATTTCCATTGACCACCTTCTCATAATAATCCGTAGGTCGCAGGTTCGAATCCTGCCAGGCGCGCCAGATATATCAATGATGGGTTAGGTCAAATGGCCTAACCCTTTATTTTTTTCCTGTGCCTGTCCTGTGCATATTTACGAAATCAGAAAGGTATCTTGTGAAGTCAAAGTGCAGTATGGGAGATTTTTCAAAAAAATAAGGCAAAATGCCTTATTTTTTTATTTATTTTACTATTTATTCCGTTGTATTTCCCGCTAACGCCGCATCGGTTAGCAATCACCGTCGCCAGCCTGAGTAATTTTGAGAGCCGCGCTAAGTTGCCTCTGCGTCTGCGTTTCAGCTTATCTGTGGTTCTATGAGGGCATTACTGCCCGGTGAACTTGGGAGTTCGCTTGCCAATGAAAGCAGCTACCCCTTCTCGCCCATCGGCGTTACCTGCCATTGCCGCCATGGCGCGAGATTCTCTCTCCATTTGAGATTCAAGGCTCTCAGTCGCCCCGGAGAGGATTAACCGTTTGGTTTCACCAAAAGCTAAGGTTGGTCCTTTCGCCAACTCGTAGGCTATTTCAAGTGCCGTCGGCAGCACTTGATCATCGGCGACCACACGATTTATCAGCCCCCACTCCAGGGCTTGTCTCGCCGACAATACCGGGTTTAATAACGCCATCTCTTTGGCACGGCGTAGCCCCACCAGGCGCGCTGAAATAGTAGCTCGAACCACCATCCGGGGTCAGGCCCACCTTGGTATAGGCCACGGTAAATTTTGCTGACTCCCCGGCAATGGCAATATCGGTGGTCAGTGCCAGGCTGAGGCCTCCTCCCGCCGCGGTGCCGTTAATGGCTCCAACCATCGGTGCATTCATCCAGGTGAACCGGGATATCGCTCCGTGAAATGCCTGGATGACCTTTTTCATATAGAAGGAGACCTTTTCTCCTTGGGCGGCAAACGTCCTGAGATCGCCCCCAGCACAAAACATCTTACCGCTGCCGGTCAGCACCACCGCTCGGACCTCAGGATCTTGATCACAGCAGATGGCGACATCCAGCATTTCGCCGGCCATCTCTAAAGTAATGGCATTACCGTCATCCGGGCGGTTGAGGCGGATCAACCCCACGCCATCCTTAACCTCGAAAGTGAGAGAATCATAAGACATCGCTTTCATTCCCTTGTGGGTTTACTTTTGGGTCAAAAGAGAACAAACACCTTACGAACCGCGGTCCCCGTCATGCTATCAACCTCAGGGCTGCCTGTTCTGATTGAAAACCTACCCGATTTGGCGAAAACTTCCCATATCTAAAATATATCTCAGATTTTTTCCGTTGTGAGTAACTATTTAGTCGGAAACTATCATGAGAACTAATGTAGTTTCTGATCTGAAAACGAGATATTTTCTGCAAGATCAAGGAAATCAAAGGCTTGGGCGGAGGCGAACATTCGTTCGCCGCCCAACTAAGCCTGCAGATTGACGCAGCTATTGTAAAAAATAGCCGTTCCCGGGTCATAGGCGTAGGGGAGACTTGAATTTCGTAATCAGCCTCGCTTCCGTGGTAATCTTGCCCTAGGTATGAACGAATGTTTTATGATAGTATGGCTTTCAGCCTCAGCCAACGTTCACGCCACCCCTTGAGGAGAAAAGCATGTACCAAGGAGATTATCAGAAAAAACTGACGACCCCGGCCAAGGCCGTGGAACATCTTGCCCATGGGAGCACTCTGGTGCATGGCATGGGAACGGGGGAGCCTCCGGCCTTGCTGGAGGCTATCGCGGCTCGGGTCCGGGCCGGGGACCTGAACGGGCTCAAGGTCTTTTCCCTGATCCCCATGGAACATGTCGGACGGACCTTGCTGGCCCCTGATCTCAGTGACCGCCTGGCGGCGTATTGCTGGTTTGTCAGCGGCGCCGACCGAGAATTGGTGAAATGTGGACTGAATCACTTCGTGCCCAACGAATTCCACCAGATTCCCCGCTTGCTCCGGGATTTCATGAAGGTCGACGTGACGGTCACCACCGTCTCACCCATGGACAAGGCCGGCTTTTTCAGCTTTGGGACGGTCAACGACTATATCTCCACCGCCGCCCGGTATGCCAAAAGACTTATCGTTGAGGTCAATCGCCAGATGCCCCGAGTCTTCGGGGACTCCCTGCTCCATGTCTCCGAAGTCGATGCCATTGTCGAAAACGACCAGCCTCTCCTCGAGGTTGTGCCCGCCCAGCCCAAGCCTGAGGCGGAAGCCATCGGGCATGTCCTCGCCGAAATGATTCCCGATGGCGCCACCATTCAGTTGGGGATCGGCGGCATCCCTAATGCCGTGTGCCTGCATCTGGAAAGTCATAAGGATTTGGGGGTCCATACGGAACTATTCTGCCCTGGCATGATGCACCTGATCAAAAAAGGTGTTGTCAATGGCCGCCGGAAAACCCTGCATCCCCGCAAGCACATCTTCACCAACGCCCTGGGGGACCGGGAGATGTATGAGTTTATGCATGACAACCCCAGTATGGCCAGTTACCCGGTCTCCTACACCAACGACCCGCACGTCATTGCCCAAAACGACCATATGATCTCGATTAACTCAACCATTGAGGTGGATATTCTGGGCCAGTGCAATTCCGAATATCTTGGCGGCTTCGAATTCAGCGGCACCGGTGGACAGTTGGATTATGTCCGGGGGGCCTTCAATTCTCGCGGCGGCAAGTCCATCATCGCCTTTTATGCTACGGCCCACAACGGCGAGGTTTCCCGGGTGGTCCCCAGGTTTAAGCCCGGCACGGTGGTCACCACTCCCCGCATGGATACCCACTTTCTGGTGACCGAATACGGCGCCGTTAATCTCAAGGGCAAATCCACCCGGGAAAGAGCCCTGGATGTCATCAGCCTGGCTCATCCCCGCTTCCGGGAGGAGTTATTACAAGAAGCCGAGAATATGCGGTTGCTTTAAGAGATGGCTGGGAACCTTGGCATGGCTTTGGACTAAGGCTGCCAGAACGCCAAAAGGAAAAATGTATGAAGGTCATGGCAATTAACGGCAGCCCCGGAAAAACCTGGAATACGGCCACCCTGCTGCAGAAAGCCCTGAAAGGAGCCGCCTCGCAGGGGTCTGACCCTGAACTCGTCCATTTGTATGATCTGGCCTTTACCGGCTGCACGAGTTGCTTTGCCTGTAAAATCAGAGGATAAAAAAGCCATAATCTGTCGTTTTGTTAACTTATTGAAACAATATTATATAATCATTAAATACAACGGGTTAACTCAATATATTAATTAATTGATCCCAAGTATGTTTAATTAAATTAACACAATATCTTTAAACAAATGCCTATCTTTTTAAAATAACTAATATTATTTTCTGGCATTATAATTGCAGATATAATTGCGGTAAGGTATCAATTTTTTGATGGTTAAATAATTAAACAAAATTCCCCAAAACGCAGGTGATCTATGGCAAGAAGATTTTTCTTAACGGCTATGTTGTTTCTTTGTTTACTAATTTTGTCCACTCCCGCTGCTGCCGGTTCCATCGTTTTTTCCGCGAGCGGGGCAAACCCGGCGGCTATCCAAGCGACAGTCGATGTTTTCCGAGCCGCGCTGGGGAACCTGAATCCAAATCAGCCTGTATCTTTTGCAGACGGACGTCGGGAAATCAATTGGGACGGGGTTCCGGCTGCACTCTCTGCCCCTAATAACTTTCCCCCCAATTTCTTTAATGTCAACAGTCCTAGGGGGGTTGTTTTTTCCACCCCGGGAACCGGCTTCCAGGTCAGCGCCGCTTCGGTTAATCCTACTGCCACGCCCAATCAATTTGGCAATATCAATCCCACCTATCCCGGCCTGTTCGAAGCTTTCAGTCCCGAAAAACTCTTTACTCCCGTGGGCAGCAACATCACTGATGTATTATTTTTCTTCCCTGGTTCCAACCTTCCGGCGACCGTGAGCGGTTTTGGTGCGGTCTTCACGGATGTGGATCTGGCTAACAGCACAAATATTCAGTATTTTGACCAGGTTGGTGCCTTACTGGGATCTTTCCCCGTCCCCTCTTGGACAGGAGATCAAACCTTCTCCTTCCTGGGCGTGTCATTCGACGCAGGGGAGCGAGTCTCAAGGGTCCGTATCACCAGCGGTAATTCCATCTTGGGCCCCAATGAATCCTTGCCCAATTTTGACCTGGTGGTGCTGGATGACTTCATTTATGCCGAACCACAGGCAACTCCTCTGCCGGGAACGTTTCTGCTTCTGGGCACCGGTCTGGCGGGATTTTGGCTGCGGCGCCGTTTCCTGAAAAAATAAAACAGCCAGCCGCGCCAAAATAAAGGAAAGCCGCTCCAAGTGGGGCGGCTTTGCCTTTGTTTGGCCCAAATAGCTAAGCGGTTCAAAAATACCTTTTCAGATCATCCCGGCTATCTCGGTCCCTGCCAATATCTTTATCAATCCTTATCTTGCCTTAACTATCCACCATGAAGAACTTCTAATCCCTAGGTCGCAGGTTCGAATCCTGCCAGGCGCGCCAGAAATATCGAGGGGTTGGCTTAATTGGTCAACTCCCTCTTTTTGTCTTTGCGACTATATAAACCGATTAGCAATCAAATGACAACTTTCATCCTTAGTCCCCTCGCCACCCGCTCGCGGGGGGAGAGGGTTAGGGTGAGGGGGGTAAATAACCCATTGACTGCACCTTGGTATAAGTGAATACGCGTTAAATTTTCTACCCGGAAACATGCTGGTCGTGGGGTGGAGGAAGCGGGTCATGAATCTCCCTCCCCGAACTTCGGCATTCCAAGTGAAAATTTACAAAGTTTGTATGAGGTGACCTGCAGTTATGATAATAATATAGAATATTTTAATTTTTTAGTTAATTGGCGCATCTATAGCAGTTAGTGAAAGGTAGTCTCATCAGTTATACTCTAAGAATTAACGAACCATTATTCGAGGATGCCGTTTTCTTCAGCACGGCTTGGCAAACGCGTCAATATCCCGCTCTCCGGATCGGAGAAATTCGAGAAAGTCGAGTCCCCGGTATTTACAAGTTTCTGCCACGCTCAAAAGGGTCAAGTATTCGTCGACGCCTTTCTTAGAAGACGTTCCAGAGATCACGTCGCGCAGCCGCGCAAACGTCTTAATGGCGTGTTCGGCATTGTTGTTGTTCCAAGGTACCCCGTCGTAACGCAGAAACGTGAAAAGCGTATCACGGTTCTTCTCAAACCGTTGTTTGCATTTCAAGGCTGCCTCGCTCCTAAATTCCGAAGCGCCAAGAAATCCAAAAAAGCTGTCGACATCAATCTGATGCCTCCTGAGAAAACGCGTCTTCAGCCCGTGGCGGTCGATGGTTTCCACGATAGGTCTCAACAGATCGGCGAAGCCGACGGCGATCGACTTCATCTCAGTGTCGAACGGGTTGTTTAAAATCTCATCGTTTAAATCGCGGATAAGATGAATGAGACATTTTTGCTGCGGACAGGGTATGGCTTCGTAGGCCGCGTAAAAATCGGACACCAATACGCCTCGGAAATCTTTCAGCAAAGTACGAATAATCTCGCCCTCGCGGCTCTCCGCAAGGATGTATACCACATCCGTCATGTTGGTCAAAACCCAAACGTAAGCCAAGTGCCCTTTGATGTTTGCTCGGGTCTCGTCGGCATGGATGAGATCGCCGTTGACGATTCGTTCCAGAATCTTTTCTTTTGGCGACACGAATAGTGTTCAGCCGCTTTGGATCTTGAGGTTGTTCAGCGTACTCCGCACCAGATTGAATCCGAACAATCGGTTCAGACTGTGCTGCATGGTGAGTTGGGGAACGCGCAGACCTACGATGTGATAGACGAAGTAGGCAACGACGTTCCAGCCCCATTTCCGTCCAAGCAAATACCATTTGTGGAAGCCGTATTCGTGACCGCAACTTCGGCATCGGTAAGTCTGAAACACGTACAGAACCACTCGCCGTTTTACGCTGTCCCGACCGAAGACCAAATCTTCGACGGTTCGCATCAGAAGCCGACTCTTTGTCCGTCCCCGCTTGCCGCACTTCGGGCAGGAGGACGGGGCTTTGGACACAACCGTTTTTTCGGCTTTCCGTCGACACTGACTCGTCCGCTGGGGCCGTTTGGGAATTGGCCTTGCTTCCACTCCGGTTCGTACGAAAACCCGATCCCGTTGGTAATTCCAGTACGCAGCTTCATTGATATGCTCCAAGTCCGGCAACGGGCTCTTGAAAACCCGCCATTTTGAGGCCAGGTTTTTCCCAAGTGCTTCTGCATGGACGATCTCCGGATTACCCTCACAGGATTTTTCGGCGCAACCGTCCGGTACCAAGATCCGTTCGATTGTGCGGGCGACAAGACTTAAGGCTTCGCAATCGTCCGCGTTGTATGCGACCAGTTTATCTCGCCAATATGCGTTTTGCGACGCTTCCCACTGAGAACGCCAAGCGATGGACAGGAGACCAGAGGCCGACGGATCGACCCACTCGAACCCGAGAAAACGAGCGATTTCCTTGAGTCCATTGGAATATGTGGGAAAGTATATTTGCGCGTAAATCAAGGATAGCAGATTTACCGAGGAAGCGATCGCCTTGCCTGCGGCGGAATGTTCCGGAGGCCCTCCATATCGGTCGCACATCCGCTTTAGAAACGTCTTTTCGAAACTGCCGTAATGCACCAGCATCGGGCAATCGATGTCTGACAGGATGCCAAGGAAGTCCTCCCATATCCGCTTTTCATCAGTGGCCGAATCGGCCCAAAGGGCTTGATGGTTCGCACCATTCGGACCCTCCACGCGAACTCCGATCAGGTAATAGAAGTCGCGATCCGGCAGGCCCTCGACATCGAAGAATATCGGCGTGCCTTCAAGGCTGAGTAATGGCTTACCGACGACATGGGTCTTTTGTTCGCGAATCGCAAGGGCCTTCAAGGCATGGTGATACCTTTCAGGCCGCGTGGCGAGTCGCTTGATGCGACGGCGCGGACGGAAGGTGTATGAGAGTTGCGTGACGGTGAAAATGCCTTTGCCCCTCAACCTTGCCCTTTCCTTGTCGGGCAGATGGGAGAGGAGACTTAGTTCGTCTTTCTCGACCGCGTTTCTTTTGCATCGGTCTTGGAACCCACATTCGGGGCAATGCCGATTGAGAATTAGGTCCGGCGGCGAGGTTTCGGAAAGCAGCAAGGCAGCTTGAGAGACCCTCCTGTGCACCATGCGCGACAACGAACTGGCCTTGACCGAAAACGTTGCCCATTTTTCGCCGTGCACAATTTTCGCGACGCCAGCCTTTATGCCCAAAGCCTTCGAGAGAGTAAGGGCTTCGTATGCAGCCATCAATTTGTCGGACGCCGACAGTTTGTTGGCAGCCACAAAACGGACTGGAACAAGCAGTGAGCGTCCCGTCCCTCTATGGAAAATCCGCTGGACAAGCGCAATGCTGGCCTCCCAGCCCTGCGCCTGGACGGTTCTCTCGGCGGCGAACTGCCAAGACGCGTTTTCCCATTGTCCGGGTTCTATCGAGGCGATGTTCGGTTCCAAGACATGGGAGGCCAGCTCCTGGATGCCTCCGAGGCGGTAAGACTCCGCACGTGCCGCAACCCAGGCGGTGTATTCGTTACCGGCCGGAACTTCTCCAACGGACAGGAGATAGCACTTGGTTGGGCAGGCCAGAAACGCCTCAAGCAGGCGGGATGTAATCAAGACCGGACTTTCATGAGCGACGATCGTATCCGCCACGTCGTTTAATTTTCCATCCAAACAATATTTATTCCAAGATACTTTTTAACCAATATCATTTATATTAGTTTGCGGCCTGTCTCAGCAACATTTATCATTAGACCTACCTTGGATTTCTCCCCAAGGATACTGTTGGCCGAGTGACCTTTACCACTGCAGGGACCTGACGCATATCTAAACTTATGGGTTTCCCACCACCCGTTTCACCAGTACCTCGTGCATCGGCAATGTCTGCTGTTTTCCAGAAAACCTAGAGGCAAAAATCTAGAGGCTGACTTGACGCATGTTAACAGATATGTTAATAAAAATTATGTCTAGGAAGATCGTCTATTACAGTGAAGCCGTCCGGCAGTGGGTAGACGGTCTCCCGGTAAGCCTGCGGGCTTATTACGCCAGGATTACCGAACGGATGTTGAAATACGGCCCTCATCTGGGAATGCCCTATGTTCGCCCGTTAGGAAAGGGACTTAATGAGATTCGGGCCATCGGCAAAGAAGGCATCGCCCGAGTCTTTTTTGCTGTCAAATCTGAAGAAATCGTAATTCTCCATGGATTTGTGAAAAAAACCGACAAAACACCAAAGAGAGAATTGGACACCGCCCGGCGTCGACTGAAGGAGGTCTGGGATGAAAACGCATGAAGAAATGATGGTCGACTGGATGAAGGACCCGGAGTTCAAGGCGGAATATGATGCCTTGGAAGAGGAGTTCTCCGTTTTTGACGCCTTGGTGGAGGCGCGCCAAAAGGCCGGCCTGACACAGGAGGAGGTGGCCAAGCGAATGGGCACTAAGCCGCCGGCCATCGCCCGCCTGGAATCCTCCGGCGGGCAGAAGAAACCATCGCCGACCCTGAGCACTTTGCAAAAATACGCCAAGGCCTTGGGGTGCAAATTGGAACTTCGGTTGGTCCCAAAGAAAAAAGAACATGCCGCAGCTTGAGGCGCATGCCTTAATCATCGCGTAAGACTTGGGTAAACTGCTGAGAGCAACCTGAGCGCATCAGGAGTTGCCGACCGGAGAGGCAGGGATTCGCCCTGCCTTTTCATTTTCAGCCTTTCATTATGCCTCGTGCCGACACTTCTGGGTGAGAGTGCGGAGGCAACATCACTTGCCAAGACAGAACCTCCTTAAGAATTCAAATTAATTACAGTTATGTTCTGCATAACGAAATGATTTTTTGTGGGGGCCATTTCAGAAGCCAATGGATAATGAGAACAAGAAAGCTGAAATAGAACATCTTCTTAAATTTCTTGTTGTTCTCCACTTAGCCGAACCTGAAGTATTCCTCAGCCCTCTCTGGGTCCAGGATTTCGGCTATTTAGGGACCAACCTTCCCTCTTTGTGACATCTGTCCCCTCTGTTCTGTCTTTTTTTTGCGCCTTTTTATATAGTATGAGCCAGTGTTGCAAACGGTGCAGTCTTTGCCTCAGGGCGGGTTTCGTGGCGGCGGCACCCGGCCCTGGGCCAAAGGCAGAATCAGTCCGATGGCGCCATCAATAAACTGAAAAATTTATCTCCTGCCATATGTGACCCAGGCTTTCCAGTCTGGGCAAAAAACCAAATTGCCGGCGGCAATCAGTGCCAGCGCCAACTCCGCGACCAGCAACCGAATTTCAACCGCGAATTTAGCGCGAAATTACCGCGAAATTAGCGCGAAAAAGTAACTCTGTCTGGACATCTTAGCAATAATTTCAATAAGTTAAATAATGATAAAAATTTTACCGAAAATTTTGGCGTGGACGTGGTGGCTGGGCTCCGGTCCTTGGCCTCAGGGCGGGTTTCGTTGGGCGGCGACACCCGGCCCTGGGCCAAAGGCGGATCGGTCCGACTGCCATCAGAATGCTGGCCCAGGCTTTCCAGCCTGGGCAAAAAACCAAATTGCCGGCGGCAATCAGTGCCAGCGACAACTTCAGCGACCAGCAACCGAAATTCAACCGCGAATTTAGCGCGAAATTACCGCGAAATTAGCGCGAAAAAGTAACTTTGTCTGGATAGCTAACAATAATTTCAATAAGATACATAATGTTAAAAATTCTACCGAAAATTTGGCGTGGACGTGCTGGCTGGGCTCCGGTCCTTGGCCTCAGGGCGGGTTTCGTTGGGCGGCGACACCCGGCCCTGGGCCCAAGGCGGCTCGGTCCGACTGCCATCAGAATGGTGGCCCAGGCTTTCCACCCTGGGCAAAAAACCAAATTGCCGGCGGCAATCAGTGCCAGCGCCAACTCAGCGACCAGCAACCGAAATTTAACCGCGCATTTAGCGCGAAATTACCGCGAAATTAGCGCGAAAAATGCCCTTACAACTACTTCTATCTCAATAATTACCAGTGGTTAGACAATGGCAAGATTTTTCGCGCCAAAGACCGGTGGGATGAGACTAAAAAGACCATCGCCACAGTAGCTCCTTACTGCCACCCCCAGCCAATCTCCCTTCGAACCTTAGCATCTTCCCCCTACTTCGAGGAAAGGTCTTGACGAAAACAGATAGAGAGATTATTATAAACATTAGTTCATATATAGATTTAGTTAGTTCTCATCCGGAAACAATGCTGAGAACTATGAAGTTTCTGATTTGGAAACGAGACCTTGCCCTGGCTGCGGCTAAAAGCGTCTAGAGCGAGTTCCATACAAAAAAGGTGTGATGCACATGAATAAAATTGCCATAACCAGTGAAGGTCCCACCCTCGATGATCAGATTGACCCTCGTTTCGGCCGGGCCGCCGGCTTTGTTCTGGTGGACCTGGATACCATGGCTACTCAGTACCTTGATAACGGCCAGTCCCAGGTGATGGCCCAGGGGGCCGGCATCCAGGCCGCCCAAATCGTCGCCCGGGCCGGGGCGGGCTGGGTGCTCACCGGCTACGTCGGTCCCAAGGCCTTCAAGGTTTTGGCTGCAGCCGGCATCAAGGTGGGCCAGAACCTCGAGGGGCTGACCGTCCGTGAAGCCGTGGCGCGGTTTCAAAGCGGCGGTATCGCGATGGCTCAAACCGCCAACCAGGCCGGCCGATGATCGTTGCCGTGGCCAGCGGCAAAGGCGGCACTGGCAAGACCATGGTAACCGCGTCTCTGGCCACGGTCTGGGATGGACCGCTCGTAGCCGTGGATCTCGACGTGGAAGAGCCCAACCTGCATCTCTTTCTCCACCCCGCTATCGAAGAACGCGACGTGGCCCCTCTCCTGGTGCCGGCGGTGGCCGAGGACAAATGCACGTATTGCGGGGCCTGCGCCGATCTTTGCCAGTTTGCCGCCATCACCGTCATGGGCCAGTTAATTTTAACCTTTCCCGAGGCGTGTCACGGTTGCGGCGGCTGTCTTGCCATCTGCCCCGAAAAGGCGATTTCACCGGGCCAGCGGGAGCTGGGCGAAATCAGTTGGGGACGAGCCGGGAGCACTGGTTTTCTTGCCGGCCGGCTGCGCATCGGCGAGGCCATGAGCCCGCCCCTCATGCGCCTGGTGAAGGCCAGGCTGGCTAAGCTAGTCGCCGCCACCGGCGGCGATGCCATCATCGACGCGCCGCCGGGCGTTAGCTGCCCGGCGCTTAACGCGGTGCTCGACAGCGATGTCATCGTTTTGGTTACCGAACCCACTCCTTTTGGCGTCTATGATTTCCAGCTTGCCTGGGAAGCCTTTGCACCTCTCGGTAAACCCATCGGCGCCGTCGTCAATCGGGCCGGCCTGGGCGGCCATGAGGCCGTTTACCAGTTCTGTCACCAAAAGGAGCTGCCGATTCTGGCCGAGATCCCGTATGACCGGGCCATCGCCGAGGCCTATGCCCGGGGCCGGATTATTGCCGAAGTTTCCCCGGGGCTGCAAGAAATCTTCCTCAATCTATCGAACAATATTCGTGAGCTGGCCCAGCCAGGCCGCCCCGGCGAGGTTGCCCATGCGTGAGATCCTGATCATCAGCGGCAAGGGCGGCACGGGCAAGACCTCGCTTACCGGGGCCTTCGCCCAGCTGGCCGGCCACAAAATCATCTGCGATCTGGACGTCGACGCCCCCGACCTGCACCTGCTGCTGCACCCGACCCGGGAACGGCAGGTGGAGTTCTACTCGGGGCATGCGGCCGTGATCGACCGCGCCTTATGCACTCGTTGCGGTCTGTGTGCTTCCATGTGCCAGTACGGGGCCATCAAGGAAAACGGGGAAGATTTCACGGTGGCTCCCCTGCGGTGCGAGGGCTGCAAGGTTTGTGTCGCCTTTTGCCCGACAGAGGCCGTCCGGTTCCCGGAGAAACACTGCGGCGCCTGGTACGTGTCCGACACCCGCTTCGGGCCCCTGGTCCATGCCCAGCTCTTTCCGGGCGAAGAGAACTCTGGTAAGCTGGTTATGGTGCTCAAACGGGAGGCTCGGGAACTGGCCAAAGCCCAAGGGGCCGACCTGGTTCTGTGCGACGGCGCCCCGGGTATCGGCTGCCCGGTGATCAGCTCTCTTTCGGGAGCGCACCTGGCCGTGGCGGTCACAGAGCCGACGCCCTCGGGACGACATGACCTCGAGAGGGTGGCCGACCTGTGCCGGCATTTTCAGACTGCCTTTGCCGTGATCATTAACAAGTATGACCTCAACCCGGAGGAAACCGCCCGTATCGAAGCCTTTTGCCGTGACCGGAATTACCCGGTGCCGGCCCGACTGCCCCATGATCCTGCCATTACCCGGGCCATGATCCAGGGTTTGGTCGTCACCGAACTCCCGGACACCGAACTCAGTCGTGCCATCAGGCTGGGTTGGACCCGGATCGCAGCCTTAGCCGGTTTAAGCCGGTAGGATTTTCTTTTTAAGGCAAATTTTCGAGAATAAACAATAACAAGGAGAATACTATGCAAGATTTGCTTGTTGCCATTCCCTCAACCCATCCCGGCGGCCTCGAGTCCGCTCTTGGCGCCCATTTTGGCCACTGCGACCTGTACACCCTGGTAAAAATCACCGACGGCAAGGTGCAGGAAATCGCCACCCTGCCCAACGTTCCCCATGAGCAGGGCGGCTGTATGGCCCCGGTCAAGCATCTGGCCCAGAATGGCGTGCAGGTCCTCATTGCCGGCGGTATGGGTATGCGGCCCCTCATGGGGTTCAACCAGGTGGGGATCGACGTCCTCCACGGCGGCAGCGCCCAAACCGTGGGAGAGGCGGTAGATGCCCTCTTGAATGGGAGACTGCAACGGTTTACCGTCGAGTCCACCTGTGGCGGCGGCGGCGGTGGCAGCATTTTAAAGGGAAATTTCTGATCCTCAGGAGGAGAAATAACGTAGCCCATCAGTGCTAAAAGGAGAAGCAATGCTGGATATCATTCTCGCCACTGCCCGCCCGGCAGCCCTGCCGGCGTTTCGTCGAGGCCCTGTCGTCAGATAAAGAGGTGCGTCTCACGCGGGTTCATTCCGGAACTGAGGCGATTGCCGCCGTGCGCGCCTCTTGCCCTCGCCTTGTGGTTATTGACTCTGATCTCCCGGATACCGATTCACTCGGCCTGGTCCAGAAGCTGCTCCTGGTCAATGCCATGGTAAATACCGCCGTGATCAGTCCTCTCTCCGAAGAGGAATTCCACGAGGCCAGTGAAGGACTCGGGATTCTCGGCCGGCTGCCGGTAGAGCCCGGTTCTGGTGATGCCGTTGACCTGTTGCAGAAATTACGGAAGATCCTGGGTCTGGGTGCCTGATTTCATCCCGAGGGCAGGTTTTTATTCTAACATTTCTTTTAAAGTCAGGGCGTTTTGGGCCGCCTAACCGGCAAAGATAAAACCTTCGGGCCGGCGCCAGAACCTTGTGTCTGAGAGTTGCACCGATCCAAGTTCCGCTTCGAAGCGGAGGTCAGCAGAAATTTCTTCGAGGCTTTCTCTCCGGTCTTCTCGGCGCCATCCTGTTCCGAAACAGTTCGTTGCCTTTGCCTCTGTTATAAATTACTATCCAACAAGTTCTCATCCGGAAACTATAATGAGAACTTATTACCAGGAGCATAAAATAGTTTGCTCCTTATTCCCCTCGCCCCCTCTGGGGGAGAGGGTCAGGGTGAGGGGGAAGGTAATCTATTTATTGCCCTTGGTAATATGTAGTTTCTGATCTGGAAACGAGATATTTTCTGCAAGATCAAGGAAATCAAATGCTTGTGCGGAGGCGAACCTTCGTTCGCCGCCCAAATAAGCCTGCAGATTGACGCCGATATTGTGAAAAATAGCCGTTTCCGGACAGAAACCAACTAAATTCATCACCTTTGTCTTACCTGGCAACCCAATCCCTTCTTTCCCGATGAGTTAACATCCCATTATCTCTTCTCTGTCTGCGGCGGTTGTGTTAAACTTGCTTTATTTGGCGCCAGAACGGCAAAAACTAATGTCCCTTGGATAGCGGACGCTCGCAGGGGAGAAGAAGAGTTTCATGATGATGCTAAAAAAGATTATTCCGGTTTGGTTAATAATGCTACTCTGCAGTTCCCAGACCTTGGCCTGGGTGCCGGCAGCCCCCGACGAAGCCATTTTTTTTGAGGATGCCAACTTCAAGGGCGCCTCCCTGGCCCTGCAGCTCCAGCCTGGGGTGCGCCATAGGTTGATGCCAGGCCTGGAAGGGCTTAATAAAAAAATTTCGTCAATGCTTGTGGGAAAAAATGTCAAAGTCCTGGTTTTCACCAACCCTGATTACGAGGGCGCGGTTCGGGAGTATCGCTATACTATTGCTGAGCATATGCCGGATGATGATCAGATTGCCTCGTTAATTGTTTGTCCCAAAGAGGAGCCGCCCCAAGGGGTATTATTTATTCAGAAAAGAACCGGGGAGGTTAAAACTTCTTCTCAGCGCCCCTGGCACTATATCACCGGCAAAGGCAATTTTTTCCCTTTGCCGGAATCAGAGAGGGAGACGGAGGCCAGGTTTCTCCAATTGGGGCCGGATTGGAATGATAAGGTGAGGTATGTCCATGTTTCCCCCGCAGTGGAGGCAGACCTGTTTGAAGACTCAGGATTTAGTGGTAGGTCGTTGTCTCTGCCCTACCCCGATGCCGACCAACAGACAGTATTCGACTTGAGTACTTTCGGGTTCTATGACCCTAAAAAGGCGCCGCCGGGCGTCATCTCTTCCCTGATAGTAAGAACCAGGGGAACCAGCAAGAAATGATTCTAAGGCCTGTTGATCTGAACCAAATGGCAATCAGCGCTTCAATAAAAACAAGAGTCCCACGGCAATGAGGGCATACGCCGCCAGAGCACCCCATTTTTGCATAGCCACATCAGTCCTGGTCCAGTTCTTGCGTCGTCTTGCGGCCCGACGATTGAGATTAGTTATCAATAACAGGATCATACCGATCAGGGCAATTACTGACCCGAGACGAGAATATTCCATAGTGCTCCTAACCACATCCACCAAGCAGGGATCATTTGCGGCAACGTAATTTTTTTTAATATAAAGATTAACTGGGTATGCTGCAAGTTAAAATACCAGTGGCCCCGCGATTTTGCCTCAACAGCCAATGCAGCCAAATAGCATGAATTTTTTGCCTATTTGAAAATAGCCTAATCCGGACTCTTTTGGCTAAACAACTAGCATTATCGTGCAATCTGGTGGAAATCAGTTTTTTTTTTTGATATATAAGGCTCAAATATCTCTCACTGGGTCCAGCGACCAATAAATAGAAGCTGAATTTTGCGAAGGTTAATAGTCCAAACCTTATTACGGCAGCATTGTGCCGGGCTGGATACCGGGAGAGTGAAAAATCTTCCCATTGCCTAAACAGGGAGCCTTGAGCTGGAGAGAGGGAAATATATGAGAAAGTTATTTGGCACTGACGGTGTTCGAGGATTAGCCAATGAATACCCGATGACGGCCGATATTGCCTTGAAATTGGGACAGACGATCGGGTATGTCATTAAAACCGATCACAAAGGTGGTCGCGTGGTGGTGGGTAAAGACACCCGCTTGTCCGGTTATATGTTGGAATACGCCATGGTCTCGGGGATCTGTTGCATGGGGGTGGATGTTTTGCTCGTGGGGCCTCTGCCCACTCCGGGCATAGCGTTCATTACCTCTTCCATGCGAGCCGACGCCGGAGTAGTAATCTCGGCCTCCCACAATCCCTACCAGGACAACGGCATCAAGATCTTCTCCGGTCTTGGTCTCAAATTGCCCGATGAAGTGGAAGAGCGCATTGAAAAGCTCATGTTCCAGGAGGATTTTGAAAAATGTGCCTGTTCGCCGGCGGAAGTGGGTCAGGCTTCCCGCATTGATGATGCCACCGGTCGATATATCTCTTTTCTCAAAAGCACATTTCCCAAAGACCTCAGCCTGGAAGGCCTGAAAATCGCCCTTGATTGCGCTCATGGCGCGACCTATAAGGTTACGCCGGCGGTGTTAACCGAGCTTGGTGCGGAAGTGATCTCCTTTGGGGTCCGCCCTAATGGCCGCAATATCAACCGGCAGTGCGGCTCCACCTATCCCACTACCTTGCAAAGTCTGGTCCGGCGGCATGATGCCGATCTGGGAATCGCTTTGGACGGAGACGGCGACCGGGTCCTCTTCGTGGACCATCTGGGGAACCTGGTGGATGGTGATCATATTATGGCTATTTGCGCCCAACATTTACTAGAGGTCAATTCCTTGCGGAAAAAAACTCTGGTGGGAACCGTAATGAGTAACCTGGGCCTGGAAGTAGCCATGAAACAACTGGGAGGCCGTCTCCTCCGGACGCAGGTGGGCGACCGTTATGTTATTGAACGGATGCTCAGGGGTGGCTATAACCTGGGAGGCGAACAGTCGGGTCATCTCATTTTTTTAGACCACAGTTCCACCGGCGATGGCACTTTAAGCGCCCTGCAACTACTGGCAATAGTCCAGCGCACGGGGAAGCCTCTGAATGAACTAGCCCAGATTATGCAGGATTATCCCCAAACTCTCATCAATGTCAAAGTGAGGGAAAAAAAGGATCTGAAAGAAATTCCCCCTGTCTTCCATACCATTCGGGCCGCGGAGAAGAAATTGGGGAACCGGGGGCGAATTCTCATCCGCTACTCCGGCACCGAACCCAAGTTGCGAGTTATGGTCGAAGGCGAAGACCTCTTAGAAGTGGAAACCATCGCTCAAGAAATCGCTGATGTGATTGAAACTCATCTGGGCCTTGAAGCTTGAGGCTTGCCCGTTTTTTTTTTACTAACCAGTTTTTCCGACTTTCCCAAAGCTTAAACCCTTTGCTCTGGAGGTACCCACGTTGCTCATAGTAATGGACGTCGGCAACACGAACACGGTGATCGGGGTCTATGAAGACCACAAGCTCATTAGCGATTGGCGGATTCGCACTGAAAAGGAAACCACGGCCGACGAATACGGCGTCCTGCTGCGCAACCTGTTTCAATCCCAGAACTTGCGTCTGGAGGCGGGGACGGATCTGGCCATCTCGTGTGTAGTGCCACCCATGATCAACACCCTGGACAAATTTTGCCGCCGTTATTTGCAGGTCAAACCGCTTATGGTGGGTCCCGGCATCAAAACCGGCATGCCCATTTATTATGACAACCCCAAAGAGGTGGGGGCCGACCGCATTGTCAATGCCGTAGCGGCCTTTGAACAGGTCAAAGGCCCGGTCATTGTGGTGGATTTCGGCACCGCCACTACGTTCGACGTTGTTTCGGCCCTGGGTGAGTATCTGGGCGGGGTCATTGCGCCGGGGGTGATGATCTCCTGTGAGGCCCTGTTTCAGAGGGCTTCCAAACTCCCACGGGTGGAAATTTTCAGCAAGCCCAAAAATATCATTGCCAAAGACACCATCAGCAGCATGAACGCCGGAATTATTTATGGCTACGCCGGACTGGTGGATGGTATTGTCCGCCGCATCAAAGACGCCCTCAAAGAGCCCATGAAAGTTATCGCCACCGGCGGTCTCGCCTGTCTCATCGCCTCCGAAACTCAAACCATCGACCAGGTAGATGATTTTTTGACTCTGGAGGGGTTGCGGATTATTTATTACCGGAATCGAGGCAAAAAGGAATAAAAAATTAAGCACATTGGCTGGGGGAAGAGGATTCGAACCTCTATCGGCGACTCCAAAGGCCGCTGTCCTGCCGTTGGACGATCCCCCAGAAGGCGATATTACGAGGAAGGTGGTTCCTGGTTAATGAGTCGGCGTAAAACTCCGGAAGCCCGGAAAGTGACCACGCGCCGAGCTTCGATGGTTAAATCCTTTCCCGTTTGAGGATTTCTGCCTCGCCGCTCATTTTTGGTCTTGACCACCCACTTTCCGAACCCACTGATCAGCACATCTTCTCCCCCTGCCAGGGTTTGCTTGACGAGATGAAACACGGCATCCACGGCCCGGGCCGCCTCGGCCTTGGACAAGATCTCCTGCTCAAACAGCGCCTGCACCAGGGAAGCCTTGGTGAGCGGCATACATCCTCCTTAGAAAATTCAGTAATACATTGAAATATAAAAAATGCCTCGTCCTAATGCAAGGGATTTATGGGGAATTTTTTTCTACCGTTCCCGGATCTTCACTTTGGCCGCCATCGTCACCATCTGGTGTCAGGTACATCAGAGATATCGACCATGCAGAGCCCTTAGGCCATGAGGCCGTAAGGTAAAAAACTGCCGGCCTGGATGCGCCAATCCGGACCGGCAGAACGCCAAAATTAAGGAGAGAGGGAGGTTGTGGCTAACAAATTAAAAAACCTCAACCCTCCCGAAGGGAGAATTGAGGATTGCACCCTGCTTGCTTGGTCCTCAATCCCGAAGCCTCGCTGCCTCGGCGAGGGACTCCGTTATTACGCTACAGGCAGGTCTTCTGACTTCCGGATCATCCTTGTACCGGCGCCTTCCCCACCCAAGACAGGTAAGTGGCTTTTTGCCGGTGTTGTCCCCGGTTACAGCGGCGGGACCGTGACGGATTTGCACCGTCTTCCCTTTTATCCCGAAGGAACCCGTATAATCCTTTTTATCACAAGTCACCGGCTCCTGTCAAGCAAAGGACTGCAGTCGGTTTTAGACTTTAACGGCCAGCCTTTTCCCTTGCCCGCCTCTGTTCTCTCCCCTTTTCCTGCCAACTGCATTACTACTTGCGATTATCCGGCTGCCAGGGAAAGATTTTGTGATCAGCAACATATTGCGTTATACTCTAAGAACTGGAAGCCCCTTTAAATTCCTCGCTGCCAGTCGGCTGGATGGATTTGGAGTTCTTTGGGGGAAGGTGAAAATGTCAATACTCGGATGGACTCTCAATCCAGGCCCATCATGCGACCAAAGGAATGGATAGGACGCTTCTAGCCCAGGATAAGTCATTCGCCCAAAAAATCTGTGCGGCGCTGCTGGCGGGGGACCGTCACCCACTGGAAGAAATGGTATCTGCCTACCAGAAGTTATTCCTGCCTTTCGCCCGGCGGCGCTTATTCAACCCCCAAGATGTCGAGGACGTGCTCCAGAACTTTTGGGAGGAACTTATGAACGGCAAGGCCATTTGCTGGTATGCCCAGCACGCTGAACACCAGCTATCTTTACGCAGTTATTGCCTGGGAATCTTAAACCACCGGATTATTGACCGGAACCGGCAATTTTCCAAGGAAAGGCAACGCCGGGCGGCAGAAAATCCACCTACCGCCAATCCCGGCGATTCCCCGGAACACCTCCTGGCCCAGTCAGCCTCAGACAGCCTGGCCCGCAGCCTGGTCCACGCGGCCTTAATCCGGCTGGCCGAGCGTTCCCCCCATGATGTGGAGCTGCTTCGCTGGCACCTGGTTGGTATGAGTTACGAGGATATGGCCAAACGTCTGTTGGGACCGGATCAGCTGGAGACGGCAAACCTGCAGAAAAAGATTAACGCCATCAAAAAACAATTTACCAGGGAGAATAGCGGCTCCCTGGCCAGACTCAAGGCTGTGCTGCTGGAGCTGATGCAGCCGCGAGGGCTGAGTTATGACGATCTTTAGGGGGTTGCCGGTATGGTCTTGTCACTTTGGCGCTCTCGAGACGATTTAGTATATGAGGGACTTCAGGCTTTCCTGAGGCCGGTGTTAAAAGTTGGGCAGCTGGCGAAAATATGAAAAAGTCAAAAAGTAAGAGGAGTGGGGGGGCGGAGCCGGAAATCCCGGCAGCGGTTATGGCAAGGTTGCGGCAGGCCTTCCAGGAGCCTGGCAGCCCCGAACTCTCTTGCCCGGAACCGGAACAGGTGATTGGTTGCGCCCTGGAGGAACTGGCTGCGGCGGAGCAGCAGCAGGTCCAGGCCCACCTGTTAACCTGCCGGGATTGTCTGGAACTCTTTCTGGATGTGCGTCTGGCCCGGGCTGAAGCTGAGGGGCTGACCGAGACACCCCTAAAAGCACCCCAAAAAGACGGCTGGCTGGCGACATTTGGCAGTAAAGTCCGGGAAACCTTGCAGAGCCTGATCAAGCCCAGAAGATTGATTCCGGCGGTAGCCGCGGTTTCCCTGGTGGTGCTGGTAGCCATTTTGGGGCGGGAGGAAAGATTTCAGGTACCTCCGCCCCCCCATCTCGCCCTGGAACGACAAGCGGCCCCGACAACAGCCCCCAGTGCCGCCTCGCCTCAAGAACCAACACCGGCCCAACCCTCCCCGGCACTCCCGGGCCGGGGGCTTCTGGCCGCGAAGCGGAAATTTGACACCGCAGCCCCGGTCCTGGAGAAATCCACCACCGCCACAGGGGCGCTATCTGAATCCGGCCCCATGCGCTTGGATTTTGCTGAGGTTCCGGCCCCGGCGGGCGGCGCTCGCCTTTCTTATGGTACAGACCGGGATGCCTTTGCCTATCTCCTTCGGCAAGACAGGTCCGGGACTATCAACCTGTTATTCTCCGGCAAACTTGAGGGTGGTAAACCCTATCATTATCCTGCCAAAGACCTGCTACTGCAATCAGACCCGGCCACCGGCCAGGTCACCATCTATCTCGTGGCTACAGAAAAACCGGTGGGTGATCTGGCAATGAAAATACAAGAACTGGAACACCATGGGATAAACCAGATTCAGAACCTTTTCCCCGGAGCGACCATACGGTCGCTGACGGTCACGCTTCCTTAGCTTCAACAACAAGACCCTCCCAGACCAAACCGGGTAGGAACCTGCAGCTCACTTTTTCCTCCTATTGGGCCGATAATTTTCAGCGAACCAAAAAAATCCGTCACCTGTCATACCTAGACTTCGACTTAAAAAGCAAAGGGAGACGGTTCCCTTAATTTCCTCCAATCAGAGGTGAAACTACAATGTGTAATTTGAATAAAGCAGTTTGGCACCCCTGGCAGAAATGGTCCCGAACGGCCGCTCTTTGGAGCTGCCTGCTCTTGGCCGGTGGGGTTGGTCTCGGCGCCGGCCAGCCCTCCCTGGCCCAAATGCGGCCGGAACTTACCCCTGCCACGGACAAAACCCTTTCCCCCTATTTCCAGGTGGTTGCGGACGACCCGGAACTGGATGCTTTACCCTTGAAGAGCAGCAACGCGACGGTGAATTTGACCGGCATGGTGGCCCAGGTAAAAATCACCCAGGTGTATCAGAATCAGGGAAAAAAGACTCTGGAAGCCGTCTATGTCTTCCCAGGCTCCACCCGGGCCGCGGTGCATGCTTTGCGGATGAAGGTGGGCGAACGGGTGGTGGAGGCCCAAATTATGGAGCGGGGCCAGGCCCGGCAGACCTATAATCAGGCCAAAGATGAAGGCAAGACCGCTTCTTTGCTGGAACAACAGCGGCCCAACGTCTTCCAGATGAACGTGGCCAATATTCTCCCGGGCGATACGGTGGAAGTAGAGCTGCAGTATTTGGAACTGCTGCAGCCGGAGAACCAGGAATATGAGTTTGTCCTGCCGACAGTGGTGGGGCCGCGCTATTCCAAGCTGCCCGCGGCCGGGGCCCCGGACACCGAAAGGTGGGTGCAAAACCCCTACCTGCACCAGGGAGAGGCGCCACCTTACAGCTTCGGTCTACAGGTCAACCTGCGCAGCGGTCTGCCCCTCAGCCGGCTGGCCAGCCCCAGCCACGACGTGGACATCACCTATTCCGGCCCCCAGGCCGCCCAGATCAGGGTCAAAGACGAGAAAACCGCCGGGAACCGGGATTTTGTCCTGCGCTATGCTTTGAGCGGCAACAAGATCGAGACGGGTTTGCTGCTTGTATCCCCATAAAGACGAAAATTTCTTTCTCATGATGCTGGAACCGCCGGCCCGGGTGGCCGCCGAGGCCGTCGTGCCCCGGGAGTATCTCTTTATCGTGGACGTCTCCGGTTCCATGCACGGCTTTCCCCTGGATGTGACCAAGGCCCTGATGCGAGACATCGTCAAGGGTCTCAAGCCCCAGGACTTCCTCAATGTCCTCCTGTTTGAGAGCGGCTCGGCGGTGCTCTCGGAGTCGGGGTCGCTGCCGGCCACCGAAGCCAACCTGGAAAAGGCCCTGGCTTTTATCCAGGCCCAGGGCGGCGGCGGGGGCACCAATATCAGCTCGGCCTTCCGGCGGGCCCTGGCCCTGCCCCGCACGCCCGGGGTCTCCCGCATCGTGGTGGTGGCCACCGACGGCTATGTCCACGTGGAAAATGAAGTTTTTGACCTCATCCGCCAGAACCTGGGGAAAGCCAACCTTTTTCCCTTCGGTATCGGCTCCTCGGTAAATCGTCACCTCATCGAAGGCATGGCCCGGGCCGGGATGGGGGAGCCCTTCGTGGTCCTCAACCAACAGGAAGCGGGGAAGCAGGCCGCCTTGTTCAAGGAATACATTGCTAAACCGGTTCTGACCGATATCAAGGTGGAATTTAAAGGTTTTGCGGCCAAAGAGGTGGAACCCCAATTTCTCCCGGATCTTTTTGCCCTGCGGCCCCTTACCCTGCTGGGGAAATATTCTGGCCAGCCTGAGGGGGAGATCCTGATTACCGGCAAAACCGCCCGGGGGCCCTTTCAGCAGACCATCAAAGTGACCCCGGCGGCGGCCAGCCCGGATAACTCGGCCCTGCGCCTCTTGTGGGCCCGGCAGCGGGTAATGCGGTTGGTGGACTCCGGCCGGGGGGAGCCGGAAGGAAAAGTTAAGGAAGAAGTCACTCGCCTGGGACTCACCTATAGTATGATGACCCCCTTCACCTCGTTTGTGGCCGTGGACCAGGTAAAGCGGGCCGACGGCCAGTTAGTGACGGTGAAGCAGCCCTTGCCGCTGCCCCAGGGCGTGTCCGACCTGGCTGTGGGCGACGGCCACCGCAGGCTGAAAATGAGTCCGGGCCATCCCCTGGCAGCCCTGACATCACTGCCGCGCGGGGACCGGCAGGCTTTAGAGTCCGACCCCCTGCCCCCACCGACGGGTCAGCAACCCAAATCCGGCGGAAAGCTCACCATCCAGGTGCTCAGGGCAACCGGGGGGCTGCCGGCAGAGGCGGTCCAGGCCACCTTGACCGACGGCTTGGCTGACTGGCGGGAACAATATCAGCAGAAGCTGCAGCAGGGGGAGAGGTTACCCAGGGAACTGAACGTTAGTTTCAGACTGAACACTGTCGGCCAGGTGATCGGGGAGCCGGCCATAGAGGACTCCTTGAAAGACCAGGAGCTCAGGAAACGGTTCATAGAGACGCTGAAGGGTCTGCGGTTCGCCAGTCCCAGTCAAAGGTCGGCGGTAGTGACGGTTAAGCTCGTATTTATGGAGTAACTGAGAAGCGAGAAAGCTGAGGTAGCCAAGCTCAGCTTAGCGAAATATCTGGTTCCCAAGTACAACTTGGGAACCAGCCCAAAAGACTTAAAGGCCGGCGCCCATTGGTGGGCGCCGGCTCATTTTTACTCAGAACTCAGAACTCGAAACTTATAGTTTCGGCAGCTCGTCCCGGGTCTTGGTGACCGCGGCGGCCGACTTCACCAGCAAGGCCTGCTCCTCGGCGTTCAGGGGCAATTCGACGATCTTTTCGATGCCGCCGGCGCCCAAAACTACCGGCACGCCGAAGAAGATATCCTTGAGGCCGTACTCCCCTTCCATATACACCGACACCGGCGCTACCCGCTTCTGGTCCTTTAAGATAGCTTCGGCCATCTGCACTGCCGCCGCCGACGGGGCATAGTAGGCTGAGCCGGTCTTCAGCAGGGCCACGATCTCGCCGCCGCCCTTGCGGGTGCGGTCCACCATGGCATTCAGCCGGGCCTTGTCTTTGACGAACTGGGTGATGGGCATCCCCGACACCGTGGTGGCGCTTAGGATGGGCACCATGTCGTCCCCGTGACCGCCCAGCACCATGGACTGGATTTCTTCCACCGCGACGTTGAGTTCCATGGCCAGGAAGCAGCGGAACCGGGCCGTGTCCAAAATTCCCGCCATGCCCATGACCCGCTCCCGGGGGAAGCCACTCACTTTTTTCATGACATAGCACATGGCGTCCAGGGGGTTGGCCACGTTGATGAGGATGGCATTGGGGCTCTTGGCTGCCACGGCCTTGGTCACCCCGCCCACGATTTCGGTATTTTTGTTGAGCAGATCCTCACGGCTCATGCCCGGTTTCCGGGCCAGACCGGACGTGATGATGACCACGTCGGAACCCGCGGTCTCGTCATAACCGTTGGTGCCCACAACATTCACGTTAAAACCGTAAATGGGCCGGGCCTGCATCAGGTCCAGGGCCTTACCCTGGGGCATGCCTTCCAAAATGTCCACTAAGACGACGTCGCCCAGTTCTTTTGCTGCAGCCCAATGCGCCGCGGTGGCGCCCACATTGCCGGCCCCCACCACGGTGATTTTTTTCCGTGCCATATAAACTACCTCCGTTCCCTTCATATCGTCAGCTTCTCTAAAGCCGCCTTTGGCAATAACTTAATAAGCTTAATGGTTTTTCCTTAAGGGCGCAATGGGAAATTGTTTGAAACATTTGTAAAAAATTATGTGACAGTGATAAGGGCTGTATGAACTATAAGTTATTGACAACATATCCATTATCCTTCACAGTATGAGAAAATAGAAAATAAAGGATAATGGAAGATAAGTTAATATGTTAGCCACCGAATGGATACATACCGATGGGTGCCAGGGCCGCGCTCCCTTTGCTCGGAAAGACTGCTAATGGTCAACAGCAAGCTTGATAAAACCTCCAAGTCAACTAAACCGGCTGCAGGCTGGTTCTACCGGTTAGGCCCCGAGCTAGTGCTGGGCGATCGGCGGCAGGAGCACGGCGCGCTGGCGTCTGAAAAGCTCCTATTGATCCAGAGTGGCCGGGCTTTTCCCCTGGGCCATCCCACCACCCGCCTGTGTTTGGACCTGCTCACCGAGGCGCTGTCAAAAAGGCCGGGGCGCCGCCTGGTGGAGGTGGGCTGCGGCACCGGGGTCTTATGCCTGGCTGCGGCCGCCCTGGGGGTCCCCCAGGTGACGGGCCTGGATATTGACGGGCGAGCGGTCCGGGCCACCCGCAAAAATGCCCGGGACAACGGTTTGGTTGGCGGCATCACCTTGGTGCAGGGCTCCACGGAATGCCTGCAGGCGCGCTTTGACCTGGTGGTCGCCAACCTGCCCTGGGAAATCCAGGTGGAGAAAGTGACAGAACTGCATCGCCTGGCCGCGGCCGAAGGCTGGCTGATCCTCTCCGGCTTCCGGGACAATCAGGAGGAGACTCTCCTGGAAAACTACCAGCAAATGGGCTGGACCCTGAGCCGACGACTGGTCAAGTATTTCACGCACCCGGAACTGCCGCCGGACATTAGCTTCAATTGGGTGGCCTGGTTGCTGGAACAAGCATCTCTCTAAAGAAGAATTCTCCTTTGAGACCTCTCTGTTAAGGGCCTTCGTGGATCGGTTAATTTCTCCTTGCTTTCCCGGTAGAAGTTTCGATACAGTGAAAAAAGAGCAATCCGCCGCAAGATCAGAGTGGGGCGGCGTCCTCGGTTGTAAAGGAGCACTCTGTTATGCCAGCCTTACTTGTGGAAGTCACCCGGGGCGACCGGGTGGAAAGCAGCCATTACGGCGATATAGCTGTAGCCGATCCCCGGGGTAACCTGGTGGCCCGGTGGGGGGACCCGGAAACCTGGGTTTGTCTGCGCTCCATGGCCAAGCCGATTCAGGCCCTGCCGGTGGTGACCACCGGGGCGGCCCAGGCCTTCGGGTTTGGCCCGGAAGAGTTAGCCCTGTTTTCCGGCTCTCTGAACGGTCAGGATTTTCAGGTGGCCATCGTGGAAAAGGTGCTGGCCCGGCTGGGTCTGACCGCGGCCCACCTGCAGTGCGGCATTCACGCCCCCTCGCACCGGCCCACGGCCCAGGCCCTGGCCAAGGCCGGCCAGTCCCCGGCCACCGTCCACAACAACTGCGCCGGCAAACATGCGGCCATGCTGGCCCTATGCGTCCACCACGGCTGGCCGGTGGAGAATTATCTGGACACGCAACACCCGGTCCAGCAGCTCATCTTGCAGACCATTGCCGAGGTTACCGAAGTCCCGGGGTCCCAGATTACCGTGGCCATCGACGGCTGCGGCGCGCCGGTTTTTTATGTTCCCCTGAGCCGCATCGCCATGGCCTATGCCAAATTTGCCGCGGCGGCCCAGGGTACGCTGCCGGCCGGGCCTCTGACCCAGGCCATGGCGACTCTGGCCCGGGCCTGTCTGGCCCATCCCCGGCTCATCGCCGGGGACGGTCGCCTCTGCACCGACATCATGCAGGCCCTGCCCGACCGGGTGGTGGCCAAGACCGGGGCCGAAGGCGGCTATGCCCTGGCCCTCATCGACGGGGGGTTAGGGGCGGCCATCAAAGTCTCAGACGGCCAGGCCCGGGGACTCAACCCCACCGCCATCGAAACTCTCGCCCAACTCAACCTTCTCACCCCTGAAGCTGCCACCGCCCTGGCAGGCTATCACCGGCCGGCCCTTAAAAATCACCGCAAGGAAATTGTGGGGCAGGTGCGGGCGGCATTTACATTAGAGAAAACGGGTTGAACTTCGGGATAAAATTGCTATAATGAATTTCTAATTGTCAACGGGCAAACAATGGCTAGCAGTCAGTTAGGAGAAGTCAGCTTCCGGCCACCGATTGAAACTCAGTTCCTTCGCATTGATCCATTACATCCGGATATGTAACCATGAAACCATTATGGGCGCCTTGGCGCATGGAATATATTTTAGGGGAAGACAAACCACCGGGGTGTATCTTCTGCCCCTGGGAGCAGGAAGACCTCAAATCCCGGCTCATTTTGTTCAGCGGGCGGCTGACCCGCATTATGATGAACAAGTTTCCTTATATCAACGGCCACCTGTTGGTGTCGCCGCGCCGGCATGTTCCGAGTTTAAGCGAATTGGCGCCTGAGGAACTTTTGGATCTAATGCTGAAAGTCCGCCAGTCCCTGGAGATCTTAAAGAAGGTAATGAATCCGGACGGCTTCAACGTGGGGCTGAATTTAGGCGCCGTGGCCGGAGCCGGAGTGGAGTCGCACGTGCATTTCCACATCGTGCCCCGTTGGCTGGGTGACACCAACTTCGTGCCGGTGTTTGCCGACGTCCGAGTTATTCCCGAGCATTTTCAAGCCACGTATCTCAAGTTGCTGCCTCACTTTCAAGTGGTAACGGATGGAGAAAATTAATGCGCCTATTCAAGATTGTCCTGGCGGTGTTGGTCCCGGTCCTCATCTTTCTTTTGATCCGACAGAATCTCGACGTTTTAAACCAGCAGGTGCAATTTAAACTCAATCTCGCAGTTCACACCTTTCAAAGCGTCCCCCATCCATTGTGGTTAATTCTAACCTTTACCTTGTTTATGGGGATTTTGGGGACTGGTCTTTACAGCCTGATGGCAGTTTTCAAATTGCGCCAGACCAACCGCCAACTGCACCATGATCTGGAACTCTTAAAGAGTGAACTCCAGACCTTGAAACCCCAGATGGCCACTCCGGTTGACGATACCCCGCAGTAATATTGGCACTGAATATAGCTGGAGTAAGTTCGGGAGACGGACAGAGATGCTCGCCTCCCGTTTTTTGTCAGGTGGACCTTGGGTCACTGGTAGTTTTTTTAATTAGGAGGATTATGGGGGCAAGCAGATACCTGGTCAGCAGTTTCAAGACCTTATTTTGACCGATCAGCCGGGCGAGACAGGGGCTGGAGCGATAATAGGCCTGGATGAATTTCTCTCCGAGGGCATTCTGGGAAAGATAATTATCCCGGAAACTTTGCAGCAGTAAAACTTCCTGGGCCAGGGGGGAGCCGTACGCGGCGGTGGCGATGAAGCAAAACTTCTTTTTAGCTGGTTTACCGGAGGGTTTTGCTGTCAGGTCGGCGGCAGTTTCTGGAGACGCGGGAGAGGTCAGCTGTATCGGCGCCACTTCGGCAATGCCGGCAAGGTCCTCTTCCATGGAGAGATTTGCTTCGGGTTGGCCGCCGGTGGCCGGGTTATCTGCTTCCGAACCGGCGACCACCGAAGATTCAACCTCTTGGGCAGGGATGACGGCTGGTTGAGGCTGGTCCTCGGGAGTATCGCCAACATTCAGATAATGCTGGTAATACCGCTGGCTTAACTCCTTTTTGACCAGTGCCTTCTCATCCGGATCGGTCAGATGAGTTAAGATAACTTCCAGTTGCTCGGTGGAATATTTGGCGTATTTCGAGTTCAACCCTCACCCTGACCCTCTCTCCTCGAAAGGAGAGGGGAAAAAAGGAAAGAAATGGTGGCAAATTGTATAAACTTTCTGGTGGTTATCATGCCTGGACATTTATCCGGTCTGGCTGGATCCCTGCTCCTGGGATAGGCCAATGAGGGTATGGACCTTGTGAGGCGGCAACGAAATTAATTCGATTTCATCCAAGGGCAGAGTAACGATTTCCAGGGTGTCAAGATTTTTACGAACGGCCTCGGCAACCATCATAACGCCGAAAATCTTCATTATCTCATAGAAATCCAGTTGATTTTGAGCATTGTCGCGGATCAATTGCAAGGTCGGGATTTTATCCTTGAGGGAACCGACTTTTGACTGGACGTCATTAATGCCGCCGATGTACTTATCCCACTCCTCTTTGAATGATTCCAGGGATCTTTCTCTATCATTCAGGTTTGAGATAACCTGCTCTTTTACCGTGGCATCAACCTCGGGGGAATCGGCGTCAAGTTTTAATTTCTGCAGGGCTTGCATGGTAGTGCTGATTTTTTCAAGTTCTTTCTGAGATAATTGCAAGATTTCATCAACACCATCTAATTTGAATTTTTCCAGGAAATTTATCAGGTAGTTGGCCAGCTCATAAATAAGCAGCATATTGCCCAAGACAAACATTTTGCCCTTAGAAAATTCTCCTTTTTCGACACAATCATCGAGTTCCTTAATAATAAATTTATTACAACGAGAAAAGTTTTCCACAGTAAATTTGATCTTTTGAATTGATTTATTGATATCTCGAACTGAACCAACTAATGAGTTTATTCTTAATTTGTCATAGGCATTCAATTCATATCTTTGGGTGTAGTCGTCATAGGAAATAACTCGATGTTTTTCCACTCTTTCGGCTACTTCATGAATAATATTATCCAACTTCCGCTTTAAATCTGCTAAGGTAGCCAGTTCCTCAGTAGACAATTTGGGATTATCGATGAGTCTCGGGCTCATAATATCTTTATTACTGAAGGCATATTTTTCCTGGATATCTCTGACTTTCTTGGTGTAATCCTGCAAGTAGGTCAGCACCGCCTGATAACCGGCATTTTTTTCTAGTTCGATCAACTCACCGCCCATAATCAATCTCCCGATAACATAAAATTATGCTCTTTTTAAAGATAAAACTAACCTATGAATAATAGCATAGATTCGTTCAGGATTCAATTTTTTCCCTGAGGACTCGGCGGGAAATTTTGATATAGTGACTGCATCAGTTTGTTTGAGAATTTGAGGCAGAGGTCTATGCCTGGCTTTTTAACCAAAAAGGGTGGGAGGCGGCCGTGAGAGGCGAAAAACAGGGTTGGTTCATATGGTGCGTCGTCAGGAGAATGACCGGGCAGTTTCAGGGGCATCTGGGAAGGCGAATATTCCGGTCCCTGCTGGTTATGGTAGTGCTTCTGGGCGCGTATCCGGCCGCGGCCCAGGTAGCCGGCCAGGCGCCGGGCTTTAACCCGGAGAAACAGTTCACTATCGTCAAGATTGAACCGGATGCCGGGAAAGAGGAGGTCCGGGTCGTCTTCAGCCAGCCCCTGCCCCTGGAAGTGATTAGACCTAAGCTGCAACTGGTCCCACCGGTCAAGATTAACTGGGAAAAGTCCACGGTGAATGACGAAGGCGTCCTGACCCTGCGGGGGGCCTTCAAATTCGGGGCCAATTACTTTATCAACCTGCCGGATACCTTTACGTATAACCGGCGGACCTACGTCAAAGGCCTTAACTCCTTTTTCCTGGCCGATATGGCACCCAAGGCCGAATTTGTCGACGCCAAAAGTGTCATCGAACGGGACAGCCGCCAGTTACTCCAGGTCCAGGTGAGAAACCTGGACCGCGTCATTTTGGAGGGCATTAAGGTGCCGCCAATTCTTCTCCCCATGACGCTGGCCGATGAGAAGGGTCCGGGAGATTGGCAGAAGCTCCTGGCCCAGCTCAAGGCCGGGGTGGATGAGCTGGTTCCCCTGCTCCAGGGCCGCTCCGGGTCCTTGCAGGAGATCATGCCCATATTTCTCACCCCGCCCCGGCAAGACCGGCAGCTTTTTGCCACCCAGGGTGAGAAAAATAAGCCCCGGGCCTTTTCCCTGCCCCTGACCTTCCGGTCGGATAAAGAAACCGGAGCCACCCTGCTGCTCAGGCTGCTCGACGGCCAGAAGGAAGGCAAACCAGCCGGTGCCTCCCAACTCTTCCGCCTCACTGATCTGGGCCTGACCTACAAACTGGGCGAACCGGGCCTGCTGCTGTGGGTCACCTCCCTGAAAAGCGGCGCGCCAGTGGCCGGGGCCCACATCCTGGCCTTTACCCGGGACCTGGAGGTCTTTCCCCTGGGTCAGACCAATCCGGATGGCATCCTTACCTTTGGCAGCCGGGAACTGGAAGGCCTGAGCCTGAAGCAGGCCGGGCAGTTCGGCGTGGTGAAGCGACTGGTGGACCATCGCCAGATCACCTTCTTGATGGCCGGGACCGCCGGAGATGTTTCTTACCTGGCGGTCAAGCCCCAGGGGAATCTAACCCCGGCAGGAATCTGGCAGGTGGAAGCAGGAGAGGCCCTAAAAAACCGCCGGGGTTATGTCTTCACCGACCGCGGGGTCTACCGCCCGGGAGAAAAGGTCTCTTTCAAGGGCGCTATCCGGGAATATCGGGACGGCGCCATTGTCCCCCCCGGTCAAGGCGCCTACAGCTTTGTGATCACCAGTCCCAAAGGCGAGGAGATCTACTCCCAGGACGCTACCCTGTCAGAGTTCGGCAGTGCCTGGGGAGAACTGGTGATTCAGCCCCATCTGCCCCGGGGAACGTATACCTTGGTCATGAAACTGGACACCGGAGCGGCTGCAGGCAAAGAAAATACCCCCACCGGCGAAGAGGGTGAAAGTCCCACCACTGATGATGTAAGCTCCCAGAAGCCTCCCCAGGAGGCCAGCTGCACCTTCCAGGTTGCGGACTTCAAACCTCCCCGGCATTTTGTGGAGATTGCCTTCCAGCGTTTTTCCCGACCCGAAGAGCGGTATGTGAACCGGCCGGGGGTGCGGGAGTTTGTCCGCATCAACATTTCCGGTTCCTATTATGCCGGCGGTCCGGTAAAGCACGGACAGGTGCGTTGGAAGGTGAATACGGCCAAGACCAGCTACCAGGTGCCGGAATTTGACGATTTTACCTTTGGCTGCCACGAATTCGACAAAACGGAGTTACTCGAGAGCGGCCAGGCAATTTTGGATGAAAACGGCCAGGCGACCGTGGAATTTCCCCTGGAATCTAAGGTGTTGTCAGGCCTGCAGGGTCTGACCGTGACGGCCGCGGTGGTGGACTTCGACGGCCGTTCGGTTGCCAATACCAAAGACTTCCAGGTAGATCCGGAAATTTTAGTGGGGATCGGGACGCATGTGGGCCAGATTCGGGCCGGTGACGCACAGGTTCTCAAAGCCATCGTCACCCACAAAGGCAAAAAAATCACCAAGGGTCAGGTCCGGGCCGAAGTTTTGCAGCAGAGCAGCACCTACGTGGCCAAACGCAATGATCAGGGTGACGTTTACTGGGACTACCAGGATATCTGGCGGAAGCTTTTCACCAACGAAATTCCTTTAAAAAACGGTGAGGCCGGTTTCCGCTTTGACTTCAGTTCGGGCGGGGAGTATCTGGTCTCGTTCACCTATGTAGATGAGCGGGGCCGGAGCTTTGCCTCCTCCACGAATTATAAGGTGACCGGTGACTTTTATTGGGATGACTACGAAAACCGGGAAAAACCTTATCAGGCCCTGGCCATCTCCGCGGACCGGCCAGCTTATGAACCGGGTCAGAAGGCCAAGATCATGGTAAGTCCCCGGCGGCCGGTGGCCCGTTATCTGGTCACCCTGGAGCAGAATGGGGTGCTGGAGCATCGCGTCCTGGCCGCGCCGGTTGGTCTGCAACTCCTGGAAATTCCCATCAAAGCCGAATACGGCCCCAATGTCTACGTTTCAGTCCTCGGGTTGACCTCCCGGGGCGAGTTCCCCGCCTTTGCCAGCCGCTATGACAGCGAGGCTCCGGACTTTTTTTGGGGAAATCTCAATCTCCCGGTACGCCGGCAAGCCGAGCGTTTGGAGGTCAAGATCAGTCCCAATCTCAAGGAGCTCAAAGCAGAGCCGGGCGCCGAGGTGGATCTGGAGTTTACCGTGCAGGGCAAGGACGGTCGGGGCGTGGATGCGGAAATGGCCGTGGCGGTGGTGGATGAACGCGTGCTGGCCCTGACTGCTTTTAAAACCCCGGATCCCGAATCCCTGGTCCTGTTCAACCGGCCCTTGGGGGTGTACACCGGCGAATTGCGAACCATGCTGATGCACCAGACACCTTTTTACCTGGCCCGGAACGAACCTCTTACCGGCGGGGGCGGCCTGGAGCCCGGAGCCGAGGCCATGATGGGCAAAGTACGGAAACGTTTTGATCCCTGCGCCTATTTCAACCCGGCCCTGCGGACCGACTCTCAGGGGAAGGCCAAGGTGTCCTTTACCCTGCCCGACACCATGACCACCTACCGGGTCTATGCCGTGGTCCTGGACCGAGGGAGCCGCTTTGCCAACGCCCAACGTCCTTTCCTGGTTACCAGGGACTTTTACCTGGAGCCGGGCCTGCCGGCCTTCTTTACCCAGGGAGACCGGTTCCGCTTCCAGGTGGCCGCCTTCAATGCCACATCAAAAAGCGGTCCGGTGACGTTGCGCACAGACACGGAAGGCGGGCTAAAACTCAGTGAAACGGCCCAGGTCGAGCTGCCGGCCAAGGACAGTGTCAAGGCCGAAGTGAATGGTGCGGCCGAAGCCCCGGGGCCGGCCATCGCCCGATTCTTCGGGGATTTTCAGGGCAAACGTGATGCCGTGGAAGAAACCCTCCAGATCAACTCCGGTCAGGTGTTGGCAACCACCGTGACCTTCGGCTCCCTGGCCGGGTCCAAGGACCTCAAGCTCAACCTGCCGCCCTATCTGAGGGGGGCGGAAGGGGGAAAAGCTGCCGAGGTCAAGGCCGTTTTGACCCTGGCGGGTTCGCCCTTCCTGCGGATGACCGACGCCATCCGCTATCTCCTCAAGTATCCTTACGGCTGTGTGGAACAGACCAGTTCCGGGGTCCTGGGGCTGGCGGCCCTGCGGGGCGTTATTGCCGACGGCTTGGTGCCCGGGATCACGTTTGCCGAGACCGATGCCTATCTGGCCAAGGGTATCAGTCGGATATTGGGGCTGCAGCTTGACAACGGCGGCTTCGCCTACTGGCCCGGCCACCAGAAAGTCCATGCCTGGGGTACGGTCTATGCCACCATGGCTTTGAGTCTGGCCAAAACTAAGGGTCTGGAAGTATCGGCCCCGGCGTTGGTCAAGGCCACCGGCTACCTGAAAGAACAGGTGCTCAGTCCCAAGAGTCCGGATCTGCTTAGGGCCTACGGGGCCTATATCCTGTCTTTAACCGGGGCTCTGGACCGGGATGCCTTCCAGGCCATCCGGCGGGAATATGCCAAACTAAGTCGGGAGGGCAAAATTCTGGTGCTGCTGGCCGGAAAGCAGGCCAACTTCATGTCTGCCAAGGAGCTCCAGGACGCGCTCAAACCCGGTGCCACCGAGACAACCCGAGAGCCTGCCGAGGATGATTTCCAGGCCCGCTACCGTGGTCCGGCCCTGGCCCTGCTGGCCGCCAAAATAATCCTGCCCAATGATCCTTTTACGGAACAGGCAGCCCTGGCCTTAATGGGCGGTCTGGACCATCAGGGAGTCTGGACTTCCACCAGCGATACCGGGTGGGCTTTATTGGCATTGGGAGAATATTTCCGGGGGCATAAGTTCGGGACCACGCCCATGGAAATTTCCGTGCAGCAGCCCGGAGGCCCGCGGCAGCAATTCACCCTGAACCCCAAGGGCTTCCGCACGCTTTCCCTTGATCCCCAGATTCTCCTGAAAACGCCAACGATTCAACTAGAGACACCCGCCAAGAGCACCGTGCTCTATAAAGTGGAATTAACCGCCCCCCGGACCGATATCGCCGCCGAGGGGGTCACCCACGGCATCAAGGTCTGGAAGCAGATCAAGAATACCGACGGTACCTCCGAAATCAAGGTCGGCGACCTGGTGAAAGTCACGGTCTTCGCCCAGGTCAAGGGCAAAGACCAGCGTTACCTGGTCTTGGACGATCCCCTGCCCGCGGGCTTGGTGGCGGTCAACACCGCCTTCGCCACCGAGGCGCCAAAGCCTGATGGAGATGAGGACAATCAGGAAAATGACACCTTCGAATATATCACCCCCGAGGGCATCTTCCGGTTCCGGCCCGATTTCTTTGAAATCCACAGTGACCGGGTTTTAGCCTTCAAAGATCAGGTCTACTCGGGGAACTACCTCTTTGAATATTTCGCCCGGGCCGTCTGCGCCGGAGAGTTTGTCCAGCCGGCGACCAAAGCCGCCGCCATGTATAACCCCGAGGTCTACGGCTATTCTGCCAAAGGCGGCTTTGACCGTAAAAAGCAGGCAGCCGTAAGAACTAAGGAATAAACATAGTATTGGTGGCACAGGTAGGAAAGCCTGTGCTACTAAAAACTACTCTTGTGACAAGATGCAGTTATGATACCTAAATCTTTGAAGTGCCGCTGGCGCTGGGCGATTGGCTTGTTTACCCTCCTGGTCCTGGCGGCCGGGGTGGTCCATTTCGAAAGGGCCTCCCGCTTCGAACTCCAGGCCCTGACCCCCAAACCGGGCGCCCTGGTGCTGGATTGTCGCGACCGCATCCTCCGCCTGGGAGCGGACGACCAGGGCCGCCGGGTTATGCTTTTGCCGCCGGCCCCCTTGCCGGAGATGGTCGTGGCCGCCTTCCTGGCCGCGGAAGACGCCCGCTTTCCGGCAGCATTTCGGCATTGATGCCAAGGCCGTCGCCCGGGCCGCCTGGAGCAATCTGCAGGCCGGTCGGGTGGTGTCCGGGGCTTCCACCATTACCCAACAGCTCGCCCGCCTGGCCTACCCGGCGCCGCGCACCTATTACCACAAGCTGGTGGAAATGCTGCGCAGCCTGAGGCTGGAGGCTACCCTGAGCAAGGACGAGATCCTCCGTTGCTACCTCAATCTGACGCCCCAGGGCAACAACCTTATGGGCGTGGAGACGGCCTCCCGGATCTACTTCGATAAGCCGGCCGCCCAATTAACCCCGGCTGAGGCCGCGGTCCTGGCGGCTTTGGCCAAGGCCCCGGGAAGTTTAAATCCCCTCCGGCCGCCTCGCCGCCGGCTCTTGAGCCGGCGGGATTGGGTGCTGCAGCGGATGGCCCAACTCGGTTATTTAAGCCCTCAGGAGAGCGACGTCGCCCGCCAGACAGGCATCAAGATACGCTCCGGTGGGCTCTTCCCTTTTGAAGCCCCACATTTCGTCAACCTGGTCCAGGCCGCCAGCGGGAGTGCCGCCCACGGGTCCCTACACACCACGCTGGACCTGAATCTGCAGCGCCGGGCCCAGGCCATTGTCCTTTCCCACCGGGCCCGTCTCCTGAAAAGCGGGGTTTCCCAAGCCGCCGCCGTCATCATCAAAAACCGTTCCCTGGAAGTGGTGGCCCTGGTGGGCTCTTTTCACTACGGGGCCAGGGATCAAGGCTTTAATAACGGCGCCACGGCCAGGCGCTCGCCGGGTTCAACCCTCAAACCATTCTTGTACGCCCAGGCCCTGGACCTGGGTTTTAATCCGGCCCAAGTCCTGGAAGACGTGGATGGCCGTTACCGGACCCCCAGAGGAGAATTTATTCCGGCTAACTTTGACCGCGTGGCCCACGGGCCCGTCTCCATGCGCGAGGCCCTGGGCAATTCTCTCAACCTGTCAGCCGTTAGTCTGCTCAACCAGGTGGGACCGCCGGCTTTCTATGACCTTCTGACCAGGCTGCAGCTCATCAATCACCCGGAGCGCCCCGCGGACCACTACGGCCTGGGGCTGGTGGTGGGTAATCCCGAGGTCAGTCTCCTGCAACTGGCCACCGCTTTTGCCTGTCTGGCCAACGGCGGGGTGTATCGTCCGGCGAAATTAATTAAAGCTAAGGCGGCCGAGGGCAGTCCGGAGCCGATCTTTTCTCCCCAGGCCGCGCTATATCATCAGTGACATCCTGGCCGATTCCCTGGCCCGGGCCCGCACCTTCGGTTCCTCCATGGCCATGAATCCTCCCTTCCCCCTGGCTATCAAGACCGGGACCAGCACCCGTTATCGCGACTGCTGGGCGGTGGGTTATACCCCGGAATACACCCTAACAGTCTGGACGGGAAATTTTGACGGCCGCCCCACGGCCAAGATGAGCGGGGCCGCGGCCGCGGCTCCCATCCTCACAGATCTGGCCGCAAGCCTGCTGCCTGCCGACCGCACCCCCGGTTTCACCCCGCCAGCCGGGATCGCCAGCCTGGAGATCTGTTCCTTTTCCGGCCTGCGCCCCGGATCGAGCTGCCCCCACCGCCGCCTGGAGCTTTTCATTGCCGGGACCGAGCCCGAGGTCACCTGCACCTATCACCACTCCCAGGAACCCTGGCACCGCATGCCCACTAAATTTGCCGGGTGGCTCCATAATCGCTTCGCCCACCATGGCGCCGGCCGGTATCGTCTGGCCGGCTTTGATACCGATCTGGAACGCACCTTTGGGGAGCAGGACCGCAGGGCTGAGATCTCCCAGGGGCAACCAGGCATCACCCCTCACCAAGACCCTTATCCCGCAAAGAGCGAGGGAAATAACACGGGGAAGCTGTCCGGCCAATGGCATAAATCAATTGTCAAGAGTTCTTTCCTTAATTTTCCCCTCTCCCCTCGAGGGGAGAGGGTTAGGGTGAGGGGTGAATCAGGCAGACCTTCTGGCAACCACGCTGATGGCGTTCGGAATAAATTGTCCTTCGGCCGGAACCAGACCGTCCACCTGCATAACACCCTCTTTCCGGCCCTGGCCGCTGGCCAAGATCCCCAGGTCACCATTACCTCGCCTCTGGGCAGCGACCGTTTCCTGGTGGCGCCTGGCCAGGAAACCGTTACTTTATCCCTGAAGGCTTCCTGCCGGGCCCCATTCCAGCAGGTCACCTGGTTTATCGATGGCCGGGAGTATGCCGCCACCGGGCCGCCCTATGAATTGTCCCTGCAGTTGGGGCGGGGACGCCACCGGCTCACCGTTATCGGCCCGGATGGCTTGGGGGATAACTTAGAGGTTGGGGTGGAATGAGAAGTTCTCAGCGCTTCAAGCTACCTTTGGGGTCAGCCGCTCAACAACAATACCGGAAGCACGCTTGCGCATCTGAGCCAGGTCATAATTCACCTGCATCTTGAGCCACGTGTCCGCCGTCCCACCAAATGCCTTTTCAAAGCGGATCGCCATTTCCGGCGTAATACTGCTACGCCCGGCAACGACGTTGTGAAGCTGCTGGCGCGTTATGCCAATCCCCTTCGCGGCTTCCGCGACACTGAAGCCGAGGTCGTCAAGACAAGCCTTAACAAGCTGGCCGGGATGGACCGGGTTTTTCATCTCCATGGTTGGACCTCCTTCAATGATAATCGACAAAATCCACGTCGAAAGCGTCGCCATCTTCAAACCGGAAAATGATCCGCCAATTCGCGCGGACAGTCACCGCATAAAAACCTTTCCATTTCCCCTTGAGACGGTGCAAGCGGAAGGTTGGCAGGTCAACGCCCTCAATCTCCTGCACCGCCTGCAAGGTGGAAAGAATGAGTCGAATGCGCTCCAGCATCTCCGGCGGCAACTTACTGCCATCGTCATCCGTAAAGAGCAGCCGCAAGCCTTTGTGCCGAAAAGTCGTTATCATTAACAAATATTGTAAAGCGTAAATTTACATTTTACAAGTACTTTTTTAATCATTTTCAGGCGTTTTACCATCTTGTCTAGTGCGTTTGATTTTGATTGCTGCGGAAACCAGCGGTTTACCTTTAGCACGATTTTTCCGATTAGACAAAATAATTTCTTTTCTCTATAGCCAACGGGTGAAAAGTTTAAAAGGAAGCCATGTGAAAAAGATTGCTGCGCTTGCCGCTCTTTTAAAGCAACGGCCGCGACACCGGCCCGGCCGAGTGGGCGGTTCATTGCTTCTTATTGTCACTCAAGCGACAATTTTTCGCCAACTGTTTGAATAACCTTTTCGAGGTCGTTCCTGACCGGCTGTAGGCCGTGCAGTTGTACTGTCTCACCCCTCTGTCCTCCGCTTTTGTTACTTTTTTCCCTTGCCCCCTCCCCCTCCTTTTGAGATACAATACCACCATGACCGAAGCCCCTCCCGACAAGATCACCCCCATGCTGCGCCAATATCTGGATATCAAGGCCCAGCATCCCGACGGTCTGCTCCTGTTTCAGATGGGGGATTTTTACGAACTTTTTTTCCAGGACGCCCATAGCGCCGCCCAGGCTCTGAATATTGCCCTGACCAGCCGCAGCCGGGCTGAGGAAGAGCCCATCCCCATGGCCGGGTTCCCCCTGCACGCCGCCGAGGTCTATATTTCCCGCCTGCTGGAGCAGGGCCATCGCCTGGTCATCTGCGACCAGGTGGAAGATCCGGCCCAGGCCAAGGGACTGGTCCGCCGGGAGGTGACCCGGGTCCTGACCCGGGGCGTGATCGTCGACCCGGACAAACTTGCGGCCAAAGAAGCCAATTTCCTGGCCGCCGCCTGTTGGCAGGGCGCGACTTGGGGGCTGGCGTGCGTGGAGTTATCCACCGGCGATTTTCGGCTCACCGAAGGCCGGGAACTGGAGGCGTTGTGGGAAGAACTTTTCCGTCTGCGGCCCGTGGAGCTGCTGCTGCCCGAAGGCAGCGCCTCGGAAGAGGTCACGGCCTCTCTCTCCTGGTTTTCCTCCCCCCCCAGCCTGCACTACTTGGACGGCCATAGCTTCCACCTGGAGGTGGCCACCGGGCGGCTGAAACGTCATCTCGGGACCCTGTTTCTGGACGGCTTCGGCCTGACAGGTTATACTTTGGGTCTGCAAGCGGCCGGCGCCATCCTCTCCTACCTGGAGGACAACCGCACCGGCCCGCCCCGGCATCTGACCCGACTCATCCCCTATTCCCGGGAGGATTTTCTGGGTCTGGACGAGGCCACGGCCCGCAACCTGGAAATCTTTGAAAATTTCCGCACTCGCCATCGCCGCAACTCGCTGTTGGATATCCTGGACGCCACCCTGACGCCCATGGGGGGCCGCCTGCTGGCCTCCTGGCTGCGCTTCCCCTTAAAACAGGTGCAGGCCATCCAGGCCCGACTGCAGGCCGTGGGTTTTTTCAAAGACCAGTCCCTCTTCCGTCAGAAGTGGCGCCGACTTTTACGAGGCGTCGCCGACCTGGAACGCCTGACCGCCCGGACAGTCCTGGACCAGGCGACTCCCCGGGACCTCATCGCCCTGAAAAACTCGGTGTCCCACCTGCCGGCCCTGCGCCAGCTGCTGCCCCCGGACCTGCCGCCGCTAACTGCGGACCTGGCCGCTGCTTTGGAAGATCTCTCCGATATTTACGAGCTTATCGATGCCGCCCTCGTGCCGGAACCTCCTTTGGCCACCAAAGATGGGGGCCTTATCCGGGCAGGGTTCAATGCCGAACTCGATGAACTCTTGGCCCTGACCCGCCGGGATAAAGACTGGATCGCCCGCCTCGAGGCCCGGGAACGGCAGCAGTCCGGCATTAATTCCCTGAAGGTGCGCTACAATAAGGTCTTTGGCTATTATCTGGAAGTTTCCAAGGCCAACCTGCATCTGGTGCCGGATCACTTTATCCGCAAACAAACCCTGGTCAACGCCGAACGGTTCATCACCGCGGACCTCAAAGAATATGAATCCCGGCTGCTGGGGGCCGATGAAGCCCGCAAGCAGTTGGAAATCAAGCTGTTTAAGGAACTGCGCCAGCAAGTCGGCCAGGAGGCGCCCCGCCTGCAAAAGGTCGCCGCCGCCCTGGCCGCCCTGGATGTCCTGGCCGCCCTGGCCGAAACCGCCAGCTTATACCAATATAGTTGCCCCCGCCTGCAGGAGGGCCGGGGGATCAGCATTGTTCAAGGACGACACCCGGTCATTGAACGGGTCCTGCCCCCCGGCAGTTTTGTCCCCAATGATATCGCCTTGGGCGACCAGGCCACCTTGATGATCGTCACCGGCCCCAATATGGCGGGCAAATCCACCATCCTGCGGCAGGTGGCCCTGATCGTGCTCCTGGCCCAGATCGGCAGTTTCGTCCCGGCCGTCCAGGCCGATATCGGCGTGGTGGACCGCATCTTCACCCGGGTGGGCGCGGTGGATGACATCGGCCGGGGACAGAGCACTTTTTTGGTGGAGATGCATGAAACCGCCAATATTTTGCACCAGGCCACGCCCCGCAGCCTGGTGATTTTGGACGAAATCGGCCGGGGCACCAGCACCTTCGACGGCCTTTCCCTGGCCTGGGCAGTGGCGGAATATCTCCATGATCTCGAAGACCTGGGGGTTTTAAGCCTGTTCGCCACGCATTACCATGAACTGACCGCCCTCAGCCGCCTCAAACCCCGGGTGCACAACCTGCAGGTGACCGTGGCGGAAACGGCCGCCCAGATCGTCTTTCTGCATCAACTCCGGCCGGGCGCGGCCAATAAAAGCTATGGTATTCAAGTGGCCCGGCTGGCCGGCGTGCCGGCCACGGTGATCTCCCGGGCCCAGGAAGTCCTGGAAAACATCGAAGCCGGCACCCTGGACCAGGTGGGTTTCCCCCGGATTGCCCGCCCCCGCCCCCGCCGCCAGTCCAACCCGGCCGACTCGGGCCAACTCGGCCTGTTTCTCGAAGGCGACGAATCTGGCGGCTAAGCTTTATTAGTGATATTAAATATCTACACCATTAGCCAACAGTTCACAGGTTTATAAATCACCACGTAGCATGAAAACTACCTTTTTCATCCAAATTCTCTTTTATTCTCCCCTCTCGCCTCGAAGCTAACCGTTACCCACAATTTTGTATCACATTAATATCATTTCTTTAATCCCCTCTCCACCTTGGGGGAGAGGGTTAGGGTGAGGGGGTAAAACACAAAACTTTTTTGGCAACGGCTAGATGAGGAAAACACCTGTCACTGATTGCTCCCCTGGCGATTTTTCCTTGACATCAACAACTCAGATAGGTATATAAAAACGTGCGAGCGGGAATAACTCAGTGGTAGAGTGCAACCTTGCCAAGGTTGAAGTCGCGGGTTCAAATCCCGTTTCCCGCTCCATTTTTTTCCTTCGAAAGGCGGCATAGCCAAGTGGTAAGGCAGCGGTCTGCAAAACCGTTATTCCCCGGTTCGAATCCGGGTGCCGCCTCCAAGTCATTCCCATAAGTTATCCTCCCTGTAAGCTTCCCTAAAAAACCTTTAGTGTCCATATAGGTGTCTATCCGTCAAATTTTCTCCCCCACCAAAGCCTTAAGCTCTTCTTCACTCACCGTGTTATACCGTTTAAAAACGGTCATGGTTTTGTGGCCGCTCAGAGCGGTTTCAGCCCCTAGTATGGACAAATTTTTTTCCTCAAACTGCTTGCTTTTTTTGTTTTCGGTAAGTAAATTCGACAGAATTCTAATCTAATTGGCTAAGGAGAAAGTATGAAGAAAAATTTCACCATCTGGTTCATTCTGGCCCTCGTGGCCGTCCTGCTGGTTTCCTGGTCGGCTCTGGCCCAGGAAAAGGCGCAACACTTTGCTAAGGTCGGTCGCGTCAATTTCACCATTAAAAGCGTCGCGGCCGGTGTCGGCTACAGTTGGGGCGACGGTCACTTTATTTTTAAGGACAAGACCTATCCCATCAAGGTCAAGGGCTTCAGCGTCATTACCGCCGGCATTTCCTCCACTAATGTCGTGGGCGACGTGTATAATCTCAAAGATCCGGCTGATATCGCCGGCGAGTATACTACCTTTAAGGCCGGGGCGGCCGTGGGTGCCGGCTTGGCCCGGGCCACCGCTAAAAACGACAAGGGCGTGACTCTCGAGCTTGTGGCTGAATCCAAAGGCGTCAAATTTGATCTGAGCGCCGGCAGCTTCACCATCGCCTTAAAGTAAACCCCGCCCATAAATGCTCACTGAAGGAGCGCGGGCCACCGTGCCCCTTCAGCCCTAAAAGCCTCTGCCTTATTGTTATCCCCTTTCCCCCGTGGGGGAGAGGGTCAGGGTCAATGCTGTTGCATTAAGCTCAAGTTGAGCTCAGATATTATGGCTGGCGACGGATCATCAATGTCCCGGATACTGGCAAGAAGGAAGAAGAATAAAACCAGGGTGGGCGTGGTGGGCTCGCCCTGCTGTCCGCCCAGACAATAAAAAAAAGCAGGGCCGTCCCTGACCCTGCTGAGGAAGTAATTATCAATAGTGGATGCTAATTTCTGCTTGTCAACTTCCTACGGCTATAGAAGAACAAGACTACAAAGTGCTGTACCTATAAAGAAGCAAAGCAGATGGGATTGGAAATATTTAAACCATCTGGCTGAGAAAACTTAAAAAATAATTTTTCGCCAACCACCCATTGCCATGAGCACTAGCAACCCACTGGCTGCCAGTGGTAAGCTTGACGGTATGGGGGCATAGATTCCATTAATACTTGTTAACCAGATTTTATCGCCATTGCCAGTAATATTAAATCCTATATTAATTTTCCAAAAATTATCTATAGGGAGAGGCGGTGACGGGAAATAATTTGTGTACGAGTGAATCGAAAAAGGTCCACCGTTTAATGCTCCCCCAATATCCAGATAATCAACATCATTGAGATAGCATTGCTGAATAGTTGTTAATGGATTCGGAGAAACAGTGACCCCATTGCCAGTAGCATCTATAACGTTGCCATAAAGAAGATTCGCAATTTCAAGCCTCTCAATAGGATAATGTGGGGCATCAGAAATAGAGATGGGTATTCCGAAATTAAAGTTAACTGACAGGTCGTGGTCTGCAAGATTTTCTGCCGTAATGTAATAAATCATATGAGGATCATAATTTAAATTGGCCCCAACCGTAACTCTATAATCTGGAGTAGAAATAGCGTGCGCCGGAAATATATCCCACCCCCCCCTCCAGGCAAAAAATGGCAAATCCGTAGGACTTCCATTGATTGTAACCGAAGCATAAGGATCTGCAGCATCAACGGATAAACTCAATCCCAAGATAAAAAATAAGATTACGAAAACAGCTAACTTGAATCTCATTATATACCCTCCTTTGGATTATTTTTTTCCCCTTTTTGCCCTATTAAAAAAATCAAGCCGAACCACCTATATCTGGCAACCCGGCTATCTTTCCATCCCTGTCAGACCCGTGGTTTTCCGCTCCACGTCCCTGTAGGCGTCTTATTATGTGAAAACTATCTTACGCATGTTAAAATGAAAATGTCAAGTACAATCTTGTTTGAAGATATTTGTAATCTTTTTGATAAAAGCTGAATTGCTTGACCTGCCGCCCCCTGGAGCGCCCCCACCCTGGTCTCCCGACAACCCAGTTTTTTTACCCGGTCCCGAATCCTCATCCCTTCCTCTCAACCTTGCCCCTTCCTGTTCTCCCCCCTCCCCCCTCCCCCTCGCCTCCCGCCTCTTTTCGCGACATCTGTCCCACCTGTTCTGTCATTATTCCGTATTTTCGGATATAGCTGATTACCGTAAGCTCTTTAATTTTTTGCTGAAAGCTGACTGCTGAACGCTGATCGCTTTTTTTTTCTGCCCGCTGACAGCCTTTTTTCAATCTTTCAACCGAAAACCGAAAACTGGAGTTCAATATGTGCACCGTTTGTCGTCACAATCAAACCAAAGACATCGACCGCGCCCTCCTCACCGGCGCCACTCTATCTTCCCTCAGCCGGAAGTACGGCTTCAGCACCCAGGCCCTGCAACGCCATCAGGAGCACTTGTCCCGAAAAATGGCCCAGGCCCAACAACGCTTCCACGACGGCCTGCACCAGGGTTTGTTCTGCAAACTTAATATCGTCCTGGAACTGGTCCTGAGCGTTGTCCGGGGTGCCAAGACCGGCGAAGACTTCAAATTGTTCCTCCAGGCCACCCGGGAGACCACCCGCATTATCAGCCTTATGCACAAAATGCAGGTGCCCCTGGAACCGGAACTGATCTATTGCCTCATGGCCTCTCCCCAGTGGGACCTGCAGGACAGCCTCCTGCCCGACGCCTTCCAGGCCCTGTCCAAGACCCGCCAGACCCTGGCCGTCAACCTCTTCGCCCCCTGCCCGGAGCCGGATTCAGAACCAATCCCGGAAACGGCTTCAACTTCTCCCCTCAAAACCCAAGACTCGAAACTCGAAGCTCCCAGTCAGACCGGCGCCCTACCTGATCAAGGCCCAAAGATCGAGCACCAGTCAACCAAACCAATAACCGGCCACCAAAAACCGGCCACCGCCAATCGGCCGCGCAAGAAGCGCGAAATTACCCGCGAAATTAGCGCGAAAAACCACCCTCGCGAAAAGAAATAATGAAGAATATCATAAAGATATCCTGGACGAAAAAAATTCCCCAAAAAAGCGCGCAAATCTGTTCCAGAGATTCTTCCGCAAGTGGGAAAAAAGCGGGAAATTACCGGGAAAAACTAACTCTAACGATATTTTATTTTAGTTTTTTCAGCTAGTTAACTACAATTATAAATTTTCCACAAAATTTTCCGGCTCACGTGTTCTTTTGCTGTAAGCTGAACGCTGACCGCTGACCGCCTTTATTAAAAGCTGAAAACTGACAACTGCTCGCTGATCGTCTTTGTGACCCGGATAACTTACTAATGTCCATACAATTTTTTCTTTACCTAACCAAATTTTTTGTTTATCATTACTTTCATGCTCATGGCGGATCGGCCTGAGGCCTCTTGGGCGCGTTTTGATTGTCATAGATATTAAAAGTGTAAACGGCGAAGGTCGCGGAGGACAGATGAACAAATCGCAGTTAATCGAAGCCTTGGCTAAAGCAGAGAACCTGACTATTAAGAAGGCGGAGATGGTTGTCAACACCCTGTTTGATAACATGACGGAAGCCTTGGTTGAAAAAGAGCGCATCGAGATTCGTGGGTTTGGCAGCTTCAAAGTAAAATGTTATGACGGCTATCAGGGACGAAATCCTAAAACCGGGGCGGTCATTGAGGTCTGTGAAAAAAAATTGCCTTTTTTTAAAGTTGGGAAAGAATTAAAAGAGCGGGTTGACGATAGCGGTGAAGAGTAGTTTTCAACCCTAAAAAGTTTGTCCTGGTCGTGCTAGACGGGGAGCTAGCGGTGCCCTGTAACCCGAGATCCGCTTAGCGGGGTTGAACTCCTTCTCAAAGGCTTGCAGCGCTGTTCGGGTCCTGGATGCCAAGCGGTGGGATTGGACCCCACGCAACGAACGCTTGTGAACCCCGTCAGGTCCGGAAGGAAGCAGCGGTAAACAAGGCGGTTCGTGTCGTGGTGGCTTCTAATTCAAAACCCTTGACTTTCAGTTCGAATAGTGGCGGATTCGATGGAAGGTGCACGGCCAGGTTATTCCTGCCCAAATTCCTCATTGTCCCTGACCTTAGTGTCTCAACTCATTAAACTTTCTGAAATCATTTATTTTTTCACTGCCTCAGTTTTATTTGAATTTTGCCTGAAATCTTGACAGGCAAGCGCCCGGCGAGATATAAAGAAGGTGTCAGCGTCCGGCTTCCAGCTTGCCAGCTTGGAGCAAAAACAAGAACTTAGTCATAACTTCATAAACTTAAAACATCGCCAGGCAACTGCAACGCTAACCTTGCAGCCGGCAACGTGATTATTCTCTAGCCCACATAATAAGATCTTTAGGGATATTTGAATTCATTAAGTTTTTAGCTTAACTGCGGGTAACTTGGTTACCAGGCGGTAGGAACGAATTCGATTAAAGACCATGAAAACTAAATTCATTTTTATCACCGGCGGGGTCTTGTCTTCCTTAGGCAAAGGGGTGGCCGCGGCCGCCATTGGGGCGTTATTGGAAAGTCGAGGTCTCAAGGTCACGTATCTAAAATTAGATCCGTATATCAATGTTGATCCCGGCACCATGAATCCCTTTCAGCATGGCGAGGTCTACGTTACCGATGACGGCGCCGAAACCGATCTGGACCTGGGCCACTACGAGCGCTTCACTTCCGTGAACCTGGGACAGGAAAACAACTATACTACCGGCAAGATTTACTACAGTGTCATTAATAAAGAGCGCCGGGGGGATTATTTGGGCGGCACCATCCAGGTCATCCCGCACATCACCGATGAGATTAAACAGGCGGTTTTGAGTATCGCCCCCCAGGTGGATGTCGCCATCGTCGAGATCGGCGGCACCGTGGGCGACATTGAAAGTTTGCCCTTCCTGGAGGCCATCCGGCAGTTTAAAGGCGACGTCGGCAAACAGAATGTCTGCTACGTCCACGTTACCCTGGTGCCCTATATTAAGACCGCCGGCGAGGTCAAGACCAAACCGACCCAGCACAGCGTTAAGGAACTCCGGAGTATCGGTATCCAGCCGGATATTCTGCTCTGCCGCACCGAAAAACATCTTACCCCGGACATTAAAGCCAAAATCGCCCTCTTCTGTAATCTTGAGGCCAGTTGTGTTATTACGGCCCAGGACGTTGACAGCATCTACGAGATCCCCCTGCTGTTTCATGAGGAAGGCCTGGATGAGCGGGTGATCGAAATATTAAATATCTGGACCAGATCCCCCCGGCTGGAGGTCTGGCAGGACTTGGTGGACCGGCTCAAGCATCCCATTGAATCGGTGGATATCGGGATTATCGGCAAGTATGTCAATTTACGGGAATCCTACAAAAGCCTGCACGAAGCCCTGGTGCACGGCGGCGTGGCCCACCGGGCCCAGGTCAACCTGCATTACATCGACTCTGAAACCGTGGAACGGGAGGGTCCGGAGACCCTCCTGAAGCATTTGAACGGCATTCTCGTGCCTGGTGGCTTCGGGTATCGCGGGGTGGAAGGAAAAATCCAGGCCATCAATTATGCCCGGGTGCACCAGATCCCCTACTTCGGCATCTGTTTCGGCATGCAACTGGCAGTTATTGAATTCGCCCGCAACGTTGCCGGTCTGCCTGACGCCCAAAGTGAGGAGTTTGATTCCGAAAACCCGCATCCGGTCATTTATCTGATGCGGGAATGGTTTGATTATCGCCAGCAGACCATAGTCCGTCGGGACCGTTCGGCTGATAAAGGCGGCACCATGCGCTTGGGGGCCTACCCCTGCGTTCTGAAAGAAAATTCACTGGCCGCCAGAGCCTATCATACCCTGAATTTTCATGAGCGCCACCGGCACCGCTATGAGTTTAATAATGCCTTCCGCGAACAGTTAACGCAGAACGGTTTGGCGATCAGCGGCACCTCCCCCAACGGCGAACTTGTTGAAATAATTGAACTCGACAATCATCCCTGGTTTCTGGGCTGCCAATTCCATCCTGAATTTAAATCCCGCCCCATACAGCCACATCCCTTATTTAAGGACTATATTCGGGCTTGCATCGAACACCAACGGGGTTAGGAAAGCAATGCCGCTCCATATCGTCAATGTGGCTGATTTTTCAATCGGATCAGGTCGCCTTACTTTCATTGCCGGTCCTTGTGTCATCGAATCCAAAGCCATGACTCTGGAGGTGGCTTACGCCCTCAAGGAATACGCCGGCGCCCTCCAGGCGCCTCTCATTTTCAAGGCCTCCTTTGATAAAGCCAATCGGACTGGCGCCTCCTCCTTTCGAGGTCCCGGCCTGAATCAGGGGTTGGAGATCTTGGCCCTGGTCAAGGAAGAGGTCGGCCTGCCGGTAGTCTCCGACGTTCACGCTGTCCACCAGGTCGTTCCTGCCGCCCAGGTTTTAGATGTGCTCCAGATTCCTGCCTTCCTCTGTCGGCAAACCGACCTGATAGAAGCGGCGGCCCGCACCGGTAAGCCCTTAAACCTGAAAAAAGGCCAGTTCCTGGCGCCCTGGGACATGGCTCAGGCCGCGGCGAAAGCCACCGGCGCGGGGAACTCGGCGTTATTACTGACGGAGCGGGGCGTGCAGTTCGGCTATAATAACCTGGTGGTGGATTTCCGGAGTTTGCCCATAATGCGCGGCCTCGGCTTCCCGGTGGTCATGGATGTCACCCACAGTGTGCAACTGCCCGGCGGCCAGGGAAGCTGTTCCGGCGGGGACCGGCAATTTATCCCGTATCTGGCCCGCGCCGCCGTGGCCGTGGGGGTGGATGCCGTGTTTATGGAAGTCCATCCAAATCCCGATAAAGCTTTATGCGATGGCCCTAACAGCCTGCCTTTGTCTGAGGTGCCCCGCTTATGGCAGGATCTGTTGGAACTCCACTCGCTCTGTCAGCGCCGGGAGGATCAGTGAGCCTAACTCATTTTGAGTTATTCCGATTGCCAAAAGGTCTGTCCTTTATTTTCCCCGAACCCCTTCAGGGGAGAGGGTCAGGGTGAAGGTGCATATCCCTTACTTATCTGAAAATGGCCCTATGCCGTAGGGCGGGAAAGCACCCGCAGGGCGGCGAAGCCCAAGCGCCTCCCGCCTTTAGGTCTTTTAATGATCTTTTACTCAGACCCCAGAACTCAATGGCGACAACGATAACTGAAGATATTTTACACCGGGCGGCCCAGATCCGCTTGCTGGTCTTAGACGTTGATGGCGTCTTGACGGATGGGAGCATCATCTATACCGACGCCGGTGCCGAGATCAAGCGTTTTCATGTCCGGGACGGTCTTGGCCTCCGCCTGGTGCAGCAGGCAGATATCGCCGTGGCTCTCATAACCGGACGGCAATCCGCGGCCTTGGCCCATCGAGCCGAAAATTTGCACCTGGTTCATGTTTTCCAAGGCGTTCGCGATAAACTGGCAGTTTTACATTCCCTGCAAACCACGCTGGGAGTTTCTTCTCCGTCAAACCGCGGTAGTGGGCGATGATTTGGTGGATCTGGCCATGATGCAGCAAGCCGGGTTGGCCGTCGCCGTGGCCGATGCCCCCATGGAAGTAAAAGCACGGGCTCACTTGGTGACCTCGGCGCCCGGGGGGCATGGAGCAGTGCGGGAACTCTGCGAGATCTTGCTCAAAGCCAAAGGTGTGTGGGAAGATCTGCTGCGGCAGTATCTTGCCCAATAATGCCCAACTGCGTCCGCTCCCGGCAGCCGGCCATGAGCTTTTCTTGGCCCTAAGCAAGCCTGTTATTACCAGGTGCATGAAATAGATTGCACCTTAGTCCCCTCGCCCCGCTTGCGGGGAGAGGGTTAGGGTGAGGGGTAAAGCAAACAATTTTTTGCTCCTGGTAATATATTAAATACCAAATGTTTTTCGGTTATTTCCCTTAGATTTGTTAAAGTATGTTGATCGGGTCCAAAAAAATACTCGTAGGGTTGTTGGCCTGGTTGGGGATGGTTCTCATCCTCAATCTGCCCCTCAGGGGCGCAGACCAGCCAGTCTCGCCACCCACCATTTCCCCCGGAAAAACAAGGGGAAATGCAAGAAATCAGACTTACCGAAATTCAGGATGGGGAGAAAAAATGGGTTTTGACGGCTGCCAACGCCGATTACCTTAAAGATAAGGATAGGATTTATATCAATAAAGTTTGGGTCGAGGTCTTCGGTAAGGATAATGACAATGTCATCATCACCGGTGATTCTGGATTTATCGGGATCAAATCTCGTGACCTAACCTTAGAGGGCAACGTGCAGGCCAAAACCGCGGACTATGAAGTTACCAGCGACTTCGTGCATTATGATCCCCAAACCCGGGTCCTCTCAGCCCCTGGACCGGTTAAGGTCCAGGGGCCCCGTTTATACGTGGAAGGCAAGGGCATGACCGTCAACTTGAGGCTCAATAAACTCGACCTGGCCCAGCATACCGTCACCAAACTGCAAATTTCAGGTAAATTATGGAACTTTTAACCGTGTGCCCCAAAAAAATCTTCCTGCTGTGTTTAGTGGGTGTCCTGAGTCTGCCTTGGGCTTCACCCTGTTACTCGCAAACCGGACCGAAAGCTGCCGGCCAAGAGGAACTGCCCCTCAATATCACCGCCGACCGCTTGGAAGTGGAGCAGAACCAGCAGGTGATTTCCTTTATTAATAAAGTGGTGGCTCGTCATAAGGATATGATTCTCTATGCCGACCTCCTGAAAATCTTCTATCAGGCCAAAACCGAACCCGCCGGGGCTCAAGAGAACTCTAAAGCTAGAAGCTAGTCCCAAAGGAGCCGGGGCCTCACCCCTGGGCGCCGTGGGCATCGAAAAAATTATCCGCCTTGAAGCCCAGGGAAAGGTTCGCATGGTTCAAGGCGATCGCGTCGCCACCGGGGATAAAGCAATTTATTACACCCAGGAGGAAAAAATTGTGCTCCTGGGCAACCCCCAACTCTGGAGAGGGGAAAATAGTCTGAAGGGGAACGAAATCGTCTTCTACCTCAAGGAAAATCGCGCCATAGTGGAGGGTGATCCCCAAAAACGGGTGGAAGCCGTCATCTATCCATCCCAAAAAGTTCAGCTCCCCGGCAAGGCGCCGGCCAATGCCCCTAAATAAAGGCTGTCGTCAGGTTTAGCATGAGTCTATTAAAAACAGCAGGCCTCAAAAAAACCTATCAAGGCAAACAAGTTGTCAATGGCGTCTCCTTAGAGGTTCGCAGCGGCGAGATCGTCGGCCTTCTGGGGCCTAACGGAGCTGGCAAGACCACCACTTTTTATATGATCGTCGGCATTATTAAGCCCAATGCCGGGGCCGTGTTTATCGATGACCAGGATATCTCGCAAATCCCCATACATCAGCGGGCCCGTCTCGGCATTCAATATCTGCCCCAGGAACCCTCGGTGTTTCGGAAACTTACCGTGGCAGAAAACATTATGGCTATTTTACAGACTCTTAACCTTGACAAGGCCGCCCGTCAGGTCAAACTTGCCGAGTTACTAAAAGAACTAAAGATTTCTCACCTGGCGGATCATAAGGCCTATTCCCTCTCTGGCGGCGAACGCCGTCGCGTCGAAATTACCCGAGCCCTGGTGACCGCGCCCCGATTCATCTTACTGGATGAGCCCTTTGCCGGCATAGATCCTCTGGCGGTTAACGATATCCAGTCGATCATTCAGAACTTAAAGGAAAAAGGCCTGGGCATCCTTATTTCGGATCACAATGTCCGGGAGACCTTGGGAGTCTGCGACCGTGCCTATATCCTCAATGAAGGTCTCATTTTGGAAGAAGGGACACCGGAAAGAATCGTCAGCAGCGATTTAGCCAAAAAAATTTACTTGGGAGAATCTTTTCAGTTATAATAAAGAAAATCGTGAGTAATTCGTTTCCCAAAGAGTAAGCATTAAGAATATGGCCCTGGAGATCAAACAAAGCCTAAAACTCACCCAGCAGCTGATCATGACCCCTCAGTTGCAGCAAGCTATTAAACTGTTGCAACTCTCCCGATTAGAGCTGTTAACCGCGATTAATCAGGAAATTGAGACTAATCCGGTTCTAGAAGAATCCTTGGCCGATGAGGAGCAGGAACCGGAAGCTTGGGAAGGGGCATCCGAAGAGCTGACGAGCGAGATACCTGCGGGGGATAGTGCACCCACCGAATTGACGGTGGAATCCCAGGTAAGGGAAGATTTTGATTGGGAATCGTACCTGGAAGACAAGAGCCCGCCGTCCATCCGTCAGGAAAGGGAAGATCGGGATAGCCCCAGCATTGAAAATCTATCCTCGTCAGGCCCTTCCCTGAAATCACATCTGCTCTGGCAGCTTCAAATGGCGCCGCTGACGGATGAAGAAAAATTCATCGGCGTGCTGATTATCGGCAATATTGACGAAGATGGCTATCTGCAAACCACTGTCGAGGAATTAGCTAAAGAATTTCAAATTCCTGATTCCGTGGTTGAGCAAACTCTCAAAAAAATTCAAGAGTTCGAACCAGTGGGGGTTGGAGCTCGGAACTTGCAGGAGTGCCTTCTGATTCAAGTCGAGGTCAAACGCCTGACCGATCCTTTGATCCGCCCAATTATCGAGCATCATTTAAAAAATTTAGAAAATCGAAATTATACTGCTATCGCCAAAGAATTTAAAGTAAGTTTAGAAGAAGTAGCCCAGGCAGTGGAAACCATCTCCCAGTTAGAGCCTAAACCAGGGCGCAGTTTTGATTCCATGGAGACCCGTTATGTCAATCCCGATATTTATATTTATAAAATGGGGGATGATTATGAAGTGTCGTTGAACGAAGACGGGCTGCCAAAATTACGGATCAATTCATATTATCGTGACGCCCTGAGCGGCAATGCGGCTGTCTCTGAAGAAACAAAAAATTACATCCAAAATCGGCTTAAATCAGCCATTTGGTTTATTAAAAGCATTCACCAAAGGCAAAAAACCATCTATCGTGTTTCCAAAAGTATTGTCAACTTTCAGAAAGATTTTTTAGACCATGGCATCTCTCAACTCAAGCCTTTGACTTTGCGGCAGGTGGCTGAAGATGTGCAAATGCACGAATCAACTGTTAGCCGAGTCACCACCAATAAATACATGTATACCCCCCAAGGCGTTTTTGAGTTGAAATTTTTCTTTAACAGCGGTATCTCCCGGACCCATGGCGATCAGGTGGCCTCTGAAAGCGTCAAAGATAAAATCAAGCAGTTAGTTCTTTCTGAAGATACCCAAAATCCATATAGTGATCAGGATATTGTTAACTTATTAAAGCAGGCCAATATCGTCATTGCCCGCCGCACAGTAGCTAAATATAGGGAAATGTTAGGTTTACTGTCTTCAAGTAAGCGCAAGCGGGTTATCACTCCTAAAAAGAAATTGGCGCTCTAAGCAGCTATAATGTAATTTTTGCCTTCATAACTTTAGGTTATGACATTTATAATTTGATATTGGAGACTGACGTATGCAAATTTCTGTAACCTTTCGCCATGTGGAGTCATCCGAAGCGCTCAAAGATTACGCCATCAGAAAATTGTCCAAGATGGATAAGTATATAGATAGTCCTATGGAAGCCAACGTTGTCCTAGGCATTGAAAAATTTCGTCATCAGGCTGATATCACTGTTACTGGAGATGGTTTAAAAATCAAGGGCCGAGAAGAGACCGGCGACATGTATTCAGCCATTGACTTAGCTATGGAAAAAATTGAAAAACAATTAAAGCGCTTTCGGGAGAGACCTCGAACCATAAAAGCCGGGCGCAACCTGAAATCCTTGGGGGCCCGGCTCAATGTCATCGCGGCCACCTCGGCTGAAGAGACAGAACCCCCGCATATCATTCGAAGCCGGTCGATGGAAGCCAAACCCATGGATATCGAGGAAGCGGTGATGCAGTTAAAAAGCGGCAACGATGAGATTTTGGTTTTTACCAATTCCCAGAGTACTGCCTTGAATATCCTCTATCGTCGCCGAGATGGCAATTTTGGTCTCATCGAACCCGAACAAGGTTAAAGCGAGCCACCTTCAATGAAAATCATTGATCTATTGAATTCCAGTCGCATTTTGCCATCCTTGACCGCAACCACCAAAAAAGGGGTCCTGGAGGAATTGGCTGATGCCCTCGTTAAGGGGTTCGATAATCTGGACCGCCATAAGGTAGTAGAAGTCCTCATGGAGCGGGAAAGTTTAGGAAGCACCGGAATCGGTGATAATATCGCGATCCCGCACGGGAAATTATCTCACCTGGATAATTTGGTCCTTTGTTTTGGCCGCAGTTTGCCTGGAATTAATTTCGATTCCATGGATGGCAAACCGACGCATCTCTTTTTTCTTCTCATGGCGCCCGAAAATTCCATAGGACTTCACCTGAAAGCATTGGCAAAGATTTCACGTTTGTTAAAGGATTCTTCCTTTCGCCGTAACTTAATGGAAGCTGCCGATGCCGCGGCTATCATGCAATTGCTGGTTGCACAGGATACCGATCCTTAATCAAGGTGCAGACAACGGCAGGTTTGTAACTGAAGGGCGGTGGCTTTACCGCCCTCAATTATCTAATTGTTTATCGCCTCCCATCCCAAACAAGATAAAATGCAAAACTTTCCTGACAACCAGGAGAACTTCCCGGTGTTAATTATTACCGGCCTATCAGGCTCCGGGAAAAGCACCGCCTTAAGAGCGCTTGAGGATATTGGCTATTTTTGCATCGATAATCTTCCCATTCACCTCGTACCAAAATTTCTGCAACTGCGGGCCCAAATTACTCAGGAAGATGTAAAAGTTGCCTTTGGGATGGATGTGCGCACCCGGGGTTTTGTCAAACATTATATGAATTTTTTCCCTCGTTTGCGCAAAATGGGATATCAATTGCACATCCTTTTTCTAGAAGCAGACGACGAAATCTTAATCAGACGGTTCAGCCAAACCCGCCGGCAGCATCCTTTAGCAGAAAATGATTCAATTGTGCAGGCTATCCAACAAGAAAGAACACAATTAAATTCTTTGCGGAACCATGCCACTCGCACTATTGATACTTCCAATATGACGGTTCATAATTTACGCCTGCTCATAATGGAAGAGTATAGCCAATTCCCTTTGAGCCGTCGCTTACACCTGCATATTATTTCTTTCGGTTTTAAATACGGCCTGCCTCCCGAAGCAGACATTGTCATTGATGTCCGTTTTTTGCCGAATCCTTATTTCATCAAAGATTTAAAAGAGTTAAATGGCACAGAAGCACCAGTCCAGGATTTTGTCCTAGGCCGAGAAGAAACCAGGGAGTTTATAGGCCGTTTTTTCCCTCTCCTGGATTATCTGATTCCAAATTATCAGAAAGAGGGGAAAACCCACCTGACGGTCGCGGTCGGCTGTTCAGGCGGCCATCATCGGTCGGTAGTGATTGCCAACTCCCTTATGGAACACCTGCAGCCCTTTGAGCTGCCGCTTACTATTGAGCACCGGGATATTTTGCGTGAATAGGAGTTTTTAGATATGGTTGGAATATTGATTGTTACCCATAGGCAATTGGCTGAAGCGTTGTTATCAGCCTCGGACCTTATTTTAGGTCATTTGGAAAAAGTAGTCGCGGTATCTTTGGACCCGAGCGCCATGCCTGATGATGCCCGCCACCAGATTGCCGAAGGCTTGGCAAAATTAAATGGCACCGATGGTGTTCTCATCCTTACAGACATGTTCGGTGGCACCCCGTCAAATTTGAGTCTGTCTTTTCTTAAAGAGGGAAAGGTAGAGGTTATCAGTGGGGTTAATCTACCCATGCTGATCAAAGTTAACCAATTGCGTCATGGGAAATATGCCAATTTGCGGGAGATGGCCTTAACCTTACAACAATCCGGTCAGCAGGGCATAACTGTTGCCAGCGAACTTCTCCATAAAAAATAATATTACGCCAACAGACGTTGAATTCTCTTTGGCGGCCGCCTCTGATATTGCTGCGCTCCTTGACATAGAAAACCAATCTTTCCGATCCCCGTGGCCGCGTCAGCATTTTCAAAGTGAACTAGATCAACCCCACTCCTGTATTTTACTAGCCCAGCAACAGGTTCCAGCGCCCCGAAGTATTGTGGGATATATAGTTTTTTGGCTCATTATCGATGAGATGCATATCTTAAATTTAGCTGTCAGCCCTTGTTATCGACGGCAAGGAATTGCTCGCAGTTTAATTCTCGAAGCTATCAGGCAGGCACAAGCTAAACACTGCCAAACTGCCTGGCTGGAGGTCAGGCCTTCAAATAGAGCCGCCCTATCTCTCTACCAATCTTTGGGATTCGAGCAGGTCATGACCAGAAAAAAATATTATAGTGACACCGGAGAGGATGCTTTTATTTTATCACGCACCTTGTAATAATTTGTTTTTCCAATAAAAAAGGGGCCTTATAGGCCCCTTTTTTATTCTTCCTTAAAACTATCTAACTACCAAAAATCTTGACCGAGCTCACAGCCAAGTTAAATATGGTGCCCGGGAAAAGGCCAATTCCCAATACCGCCAGCGCGCTCAGTATTAAGGTGGCATTTAATGCGGGGGTAATTTCCACCGGACCCAAATCAGCTTCGGCCGGCATCATATACATAATGACGGTAATTCTTAGATAATAATATACCGAGATGAGGCTGTTAAGCACCCCGATAAGGACCAGCCAGATATAACCGGCCTGCACGGCTGCCGAGAAAATATAGAATTTGCCGATAAACCCGGCGGTAGGCGGCATGCCCACGAGACCAAACATAAAAACAGTCATGACTGCCGCCAATCCGGGATATTGAAATCCTAAACCGCTATAGTCATAAATGTTCAGATAATTATCCTTCTTCCGGGCCACCAGGATAATAACGCCAAAGGCGCCCAGGTTCATCAAGGTATAGGCCAGAAGATAATATAAGATGCCAGTGGCGCCCAATTGATTTCCAGCTATCATGCCAATCAGAATATATCCAGCGTGGGCGATGGAAGAATAGGCCAGCATTCTCTTAATATTAGTCTGAGCCAAAGCGGTCACGTTGCCGATGGTCATGGTGGCAACCGCCACCACCCAAAGCAGCATTTCCCAATCCACCTTAACGGAGGGGAAGACTTCCATAAAAACTCTCAGAAAAGCAGCAAAGGCAGCGGCTTTGGTGCCCACGGACATGAAAGCGGTTATGGAAGTGGGTGCACCCTCATAGACATCGGGGGTCCACATATGGAATGGAGCTAATGAGACTTTAAAACCGAAACCGACAATTAAAAGCCCCAATCCCATATAGGTTAAGCTATTCATACCGCTAGCTTTGATAATTTTCGCTAAATCGGCGAGATAAAAAGTCCCGGTTCCCCCATACAGCATCGCGATGCCAAATAAGAGAAAAGCAGAGGAGAAGCCACCCAGGAGAAGATATTTTAGGGCTGCCTCGTTGGATTTGACATCTTCCCGGAACATCCCTGCCAGGATATAGATCGGAATGGATAAAATTTCCACCCCCAGGAAGATTGTCACCAGGTTGGCGCCCCCAGCCATGAGCATCATACCTACAGCAGAAAACAACATCAAGGCATAATATTCACCATAATTTTTCTTGTAATCTTCCAAGTATTTCACTGACAGGATAATGCTGATACCGGTGCCGATTAAAAATATTATATAAAAGAAGAAGGAATAATTGTCCACATAGATCATTCTGCTAAAATCGGTGCCGTTTCGATTCCACAACAGTATGGTTTGGATAATTCCTATGATGACGGCCACAAGGGAAATTTGGTGGAAGTAGCCCTTTTTAGCACCTTTAATTGAAAAGGCATCCAGCACGAGGAGCAATAGCCCCGCCACGCTTAAAGTGATCAGCGGACCGATGCTGGTCAGACAGATCGTGGGAATGTCAATGCTCATCTCTGATCCCCCTTAATAATCACATCAGCCGCAGCCACTTTGGTGGCTTTGGATTTTTCCATCATAGCGACAAAATTGGCAGTCGAAGCCTTGGTTTTATCCAAAAAGGTATTGGGATACACCCCAATCCAAATTATAAACAGCAATACCGGCAAGAGGACGATTATTTCTCTCGTCGTTAAGTCTTTGAGTTTTTGATTCTTTTCATTGGTCACTTGACCAAACATAACCCGCTGGAACATCCACAACATATAAGCGGCGGCAAAAATTACGCCACTTGCCGCGATAATGGCATACATCCTGTTGGCCTTAAATGCCCCCAATAGAATCAAAAATTCCCCGACGAAACCATTTAAACCGGGCAAGCCGATGGAAGATAAGGTGACGATCATGAACAACACAGCAAAAACCGGCATGACTTTGGATAAGCCGCCAAAATCAGCGATCATCCGAGTATGCCGCCTTTCATAGACCATACCGACAATCAAAAACAAGGCTCCAGTGGAAAGCCCGTGGTTAATCATCTGGATAATCCCACCCTGCACCCCGGCCATGTTATAACTAAAAAGTCCCAACATGACGAAGCCTAAATGGCTGACCGAAGAAAAAGCCACCAGACGTTTCAAATCCACTTGCACTAAAGATACCAAGGCGCCGTAGACGATGCCGATAACCGCCAGAATACTGAAAAGCGGCACAAAGTACCAGGCCGCTTCGGGAAACATGGGCATGTTAAACCGCAGGAAGCCGTAGGTTCCCATTTTCAATAAAACCGCAGCCAGAATAACGCTACCCACAGTGGGTGCTTCGGTATGAGCATCCGGCAACCAGGTATGGACCGGAAACATGGGGACTTTGATCGCAAAAGCCAGGCCAAAGGCTAAAAACATCCAGAACTGCATTTCAAAGGGTATTTGCAACCCGTACATTTTTAACAGATCAAAGGTATAGACGCCGGTGACTTTATGATTGTAAAAGTAGAGCACCAAGATGGCCACTAACATCAGTAAGCTGCCCACCATGGTAAAGATAAAGAACTTTACGGCCGCATAAATCCGCCTGGCCGGATTGCCCCAGACCCCGATTAAGAGATACATGGGGATCAACATGATTTCCCAGAAGACATAGAAGAGGAATAGATCCAAGGAAACAAATACGCCAATCATGCCGGTCTCCAGGAAAAGCAGGCAGATCATGAATTCTTTGACTTTATCCTGGATATCTTCCCAACAGGCCAAGATACAGATTGGCGTTATGAAGGTTGTTAGCAATACAAGCAATAAGGAAATGCCGTCCAAGCCGACATAATAACTGATGCCATACGATGGGACCCAGCTATACTTTTCCACAAACTGCATGGCGGCTGTCTCGCCATTGAAGCCAAACCACAAAGGCAATGAGATAATAAAGTTCAGCAAGGCCACACCCATGGCTGCGCCTTTAATTACCCATTGATTCTCACGGTTCAACATCATGATCAATGCCACCCCGACCATGGGAAGCAGGATCAATATAGATAAAATCGGAAAACTCATTGATTTAACTCCTTATCCTACCTACTAACGGCCAAGATAGTATCCTGTGATAATCGCAACGCCGACTAAAATACCCAGGGCGTAATTTTGCACATACCCGGTCTCAAGTTTTCTAATAATTGCGCTGAACCGTTCCACCAGACTGGCAGTGCCGTTGACCACCCCGTCAATAACTTTGGCATCGGCTTCCTTCCACAAAACAACCGAGCCGTTTTTGATGGGTTCCACGACCGTAGCATCATATAATTCATCAACGTAGTACTTGTTGTAGATCAGATCGTAGAGGCCGGGGACTTTTTCCGTAACCTTCGTCGGTAATTCTGGCTGCTTAATATACATTTTATACGCCAGGAAAATGCCAACGATGGCCACGCCCATGCTCACCAGCATCATCATAATTTCAAACGAAATGGCATGATGCACCGCAGGTCCAGCCACATGAGCAATGGATGGCGACAAAAATTCGTGGAAGACGTTCCACCCTTGGAGTACGGGAATCCCCACAAATCCGCCCACAGTTGACAGGATTGCTAATATTATCAGAGGGATGGTCATAACCGGAGGCGATTCGTGTGGATGGACATGATGATCCCACCGTTTTTCACCATAGAAAGTCATAAAGATGAGGCGAAACATATAAAAAGCAGTCATCAGGGCGGCACAGGAAGCGACGGCCCAATAGATCACATGCCCGTCGGTCAGGGCTTTGAATAAAATTTCATCTTTACTGAAGAATCCGGCAAAGGGGAAAATACCGGCAATGGCTAAGGTACCCGTTAACATCACCGCAAAGGTTATGGGCATCTTGCCTTTGAGATGGCCCATCTTGCGCATATCTTGCTCACCATGCATACCGTGAATGACACTTCCGGAACCGAGAAAGAGCAAGGCTTTGAAAAAGGCATGGGTCATAAGGTGGAAGATTCCCGCAACAAAGGCACCCACACCGCAGGCCACGAACATGAATCCCAATTGGCTGACCGTGGAGTAGGCCAGAACCCGTTTGATATCATTTTGGGCTAGACCGATGGAAGCAGCCATAAAGGCTGTTGCCAAACCGGTCACCGCCACCACGGTCATGGAAATTGGTGCCTGAACATACAAAGCACTGCACCGGGCGACCATATATACCCCGGCAGTAACCATTGTAGCGGCATGGATTAAGGCGCTAACGGGGGTGGGACCTTCCATGGCGTCCGGCAACCAGGTAAAGAGCGGGATCTGAGCGGACTTTCCAGTAGCCCCCACAAATAAACATAAGGTTATGGCGGTTATTATGGTGCTGCCCACTGGAAAACTATGGGCCTGGGCAAAAACTTCCCGAAAATTTATGGTTCCGAAGGTACAGAAAATCAGAAAAATGCCGATTAAAAATCCGAAATCACCGATCCGGTTGACCACAAAGGCCTTTTTGCCGGCGTCGCTGGCAGACTGCTTTTCATACCAAAAACCGATCAGCAAGTAGGAACACAGCCCCACACCTTCCCAGCCCACAAACATCAAGAGGAAGTTGTTGGCCATGACCAATATCAGCATGTTGACAATAAATAGATTTAAATATGCAAAAAACCGGGAAAATCCGGGATCATCATGCATGTACCCGACGGAATAAATATGGATGAGGAACCCCACGCCGGAAACCACCATCAGCATGATGAGTGATAATGGATCCACCAGGAAAGCCGTCTGGGCATTGAAATTTCCAGATGTGATCCAATTAAAAGCAATTACCTCAACCGGTTTGGCAGTGGCCGGCAAGTTCAGATATTCCCAAAAAGCTCCCAAAACCAGCGCAAAGGATAACCCCACAGAAGCAGGACCAACAATGCTGACAGTATGTTTGGAAATCCTTTTGCCAAACAGGCCGTTAATCAAAAAGCCAATTAACGGAAAAACAGGCACCAACCATATGTATTTAATCATGGCCTGCTCCTTACCACTTCATGATATTAAGTTCATCAACATACACGGTGCCTTTATTGCGATAGATGACATATATCAATGCCAAACCAACCGCAACTTCCGCCGCCGCCACCACCATGACAAAAAATACCAGCATCTGCCCATCTATAGACTTGTAATAATCCGAAAAGGCTACTAGAGAGAGATTTACGGCATTCAGCATCATTTCAATACACATAAAAATGATAATGGCATTCCGTCTTATTAATACCCCAACCACCCCGATGGCGAAAAGGGCGCAACTAAGAGCCAGGTAATATGTTATCGGCATTACCATATGTCTATCTCCTGAAAAAGCTCGGCTTTAATCCAACTTTGTTTTTGCCAGAACTACAGCGCCCACAACTGCAACCAACAATAAGATTGAAGTAACTTCAAATGGGAGCAAGTATTCAGTAAACAATGCTTTGGCCACCATTTCGGTGGTCCCAAAATCCGGGACCATCGGCCTTCCAGGTGGTATGGTTATTTTAAAAATGGTGTACACCATTAATGCCGCAGTGCCTGTGGCCAGTGAAGCGCCGAAAATTTTCTGTCCGAGGTGAAGTTGGGCCCCACCTTCTTCAGGTTGCCGCAAGTTGAGCAACATGATGACGAACAGGAACAGAACCATGATGGCTCCGGCATAGACAATTATCTGAATAGCGGCGATAAATTGCGCATTTGCCAGAAGGTAGATGCCGGCCAGAGCAAAGAAATTTAACACCAGGAAAAGCGCACTCCGCACTGGATTTACCTGGATCACCACCATGATCCCGGAGATCAAAGCAGTTGCGGCTAAAAGGAAAAATATTATTTGCATCCTTTAATCTCCTTGGCCTGGTTTAACCTTTGGGCTTCAACATTTCGATATCATAAATGAGCAGTTTTTTATCATACTGCGCCAATTCATACTCTTTGTTAAGGGCGATAGCCGCTTTGGGGCAGGCTTCCTGGCAGAAGCCGCAGAAGATACATCTGGTGAGATCTATCTCAAATTCCACGGGGTATTTTTCCCCGTAACTGCCCTCGGTCGGCACTATCGTAGTGATAGCTTGCGATGGGCACACCGTTTTGCAAAGAGTGCAGGCGACACATTTAACTTTGCCGTTATCATGGAGCTGCAACTCCGGCCGCCCCCGGAATCTGGCGCTGACTGGCCGTCTTTGTTCAGGGTAGAGGATCGTTACCGGCTTGGAGAAGATCGCCTTTAACGTGGTTCCCAGCCCTCTAATTAATGGAAATATCATTTTAATACCTCTATAAATAGAGCATAAATATGCCGGTAAGAAGTATATTGACCAATGATAAGGGCAACAGTACTTTCCAGCCGAAATACATCAATTGATCAAATCTAAACCTGGGAAAGGTGCCTCTAACCCAGATGAAAAAGAATATTAAACCAAAGGTTTTTAGTAAAAACCATACCACCGGGGGCAGGAACGGTCCTTGCCAACCACCCAGAAAGAGGGTTGTGGTCAAGGCGCTGGCAATAACGACATGGCCGTATTCACCCATCATTAACAGGCCCCATTTCATGGAGCTGTATTCCGTCTGATATCCGGCCACCAATTCATTTTCACACTCAATCAGGTCAAACGGCGTCCGGGAGCATTCTGCGAAAGCTGCGGTAAGGAAAAGGATAAATCCCAGCGGTTGATAAACAATGAACCACATATTCTTTTGGGCTTCCACGATCTGCACCAGGCTCAGGGTGCCGGCCAGCATCAGCACGCCGATGATGGACAACCCCAAGGCCAACTCATAACTGATCATTTGGGCTGACAAACGCAAGGCGCCAAGCAGGGAGTACTTATTATTCGATGACCAACCGCCGATGACGGCGCCATACACAGACATCCCCGCCACGGCAAAGACATATAAGAGCCCGATGTTAACATCGGCTATGACCCCGCGATTCAGACTGGCCACGGTCAAATCCAGGGTTTGACCATAAATTGTCACGGAGTCCGGCAGGATTTTATCTGCAAAAGGGATAACCGCCAGCGGTAAAAATGCAGTTAAACCGACGATCATGGGTGCTAAGATGAAGAGGGCTCGACTGGCTCCCGGAGGGGTAAAATCTTCTTTGAAGATCAACTTGATGGCGTCTGCCAGGGGTTGGAACAATCCCCATGGACCTACCCGGTTGGGACCATAACGGAATTGGATAAATCCCAAAACCTTCCGTTCCATCAGCACGGTGTAGGCGATGGTAGTGAGGAACACCACAAACACGACAAGTATTTTCACTACCATGACCCCAATTAATAACGGCAGGTTCATAGCTTTAACCCTTCTGAATGTTTACACGACAGAGATTTGAATTTAATGTCAAAGTATTGGCCATCGGGTCAGCAAAATGATCCGCCAGGAAGACTACCCCCAGCGGCATCTCATCGGTAAGTACTGCCTTGACCGCTATGCTGCCTTGAGGAGAACTAAGGGTTACCGCATCACCATCAGCAACTTGCATTCCAGCGGCATCGACCGGATTAATCCGCATTGCCTGGCTGCCCATGATAGTCATAGGACCTTCCGCCCAAGTGGTATAACTGCCGGAATGACCCATGGTTTTGCCAACAATGAGGGTAAATGATCCTTCCCCCGCAATATCAACCGCGGTGTCGAAAGGAACAAACTTTCCCTTTATCTCGGCGGCAATAGTGGGACACGGCCAGCGATAGCCATTTTTGATACCAGCATAAAACGGCATATTGCTGGTCATTTCCTTGAAAATATCCTCGGCACTGTAGTATTCCAAGGGATAGTCCAGTTTGCGGCTCAAAGCTGAAATAATCTGCCAACCAGGTTTGGCCCCATTGGCGCTCACAGCCGCCTTCAGCTGTCCCAGTTTCCCGTCAGTACTGGTATAGGTGCCGCTTACTTCGGCATGAATGTTCACCGGCAGCACCACGTCGGCTAATTTGGCCACCTCAGTCATAAAGGCGCCCTGCACCAGGATGAATTTAGCTTTTTGGAGAATGCTGAGCACTCTTTGGCTGTTGGGCACCTGCCGCACCAGATCGCCTCCCATGATATAAAACGCCTGGGGAGCGTTGACGGCATTGTTCTCCAACCGGGTCAAGGCTTCGTCCAACGCTAAGCCTGGAATTGTGGGAATGGCTTTGTTCCAGGCCTTGGTGAAACTTGATTCGGTATTCAGTTTTTGATAACCGGGCAACATATCAGGGAGCACGCCGACATCGCAGACGCCGTGGGTGTTGTTCTTTTCGGCTATGGGATACAGGCCGCTGCCGGGATTGCAGGGTTGGCCGATGAGTAGAAAGAGGTCCGCCACCGCCCTGGCATTTTCTGATCCCTGGGCTTGCGCCAACAAGTCATTCCCGAAGATTATCGCCGGCGCCTGGGCATGAGCTAAGAGTTTGGCTGCCTCCCGAATATCTCCCACCAAGACGCCGGTTGATTCCTTGACATCTTTGAGAGGCAGTTTTTTAAGACCTTCTTTGAATTCCTCGAAGCCTTCGGCCTCGAGATAAGGAGTATGATCCTGCTTCTCATCAAAAATAGCTTCCATCAAGCCATTGAGCAGGGCTCTCTCCGTCCCCGGATTGTAGCGCAGCTTGGAGTGAGCATAGCGATCATATTTGGTTCTCCGGGGATTGGCAACGATCAACCGGAAATTTTCATTTTCCAAGGCTTCCATGAGCTGCCAGCCGTACGGAGGCATTTCGGGAGTGACATCAGCCCCGATTACCAAGACCACATCAGCGTTCTTCAACTTGGCGGAGTCACCCAGGACAAAGGGGAAGCCCTTACCTTTGGCTTCTTCCCCCAGAGTGAGAGCGCTTTGGAATGGTTTGGTAAATTTCAGCGGCACCGGATTAACTCCGTCGATCTCGGGTTGACCGAAAACTTCGGAGACGCCTTCCAAAGCCCGCAAGTAATTATATCTCGCCGGGTTATCAATCTGGTTGGAACCCAAGACCACCCGGAAGAATTTTTGAAAGAGATAATTGGATTCGTTCGTGGCCCGGGGTGAGCCGACCCCGTAAATAGCGCCGGGACCGCTCTTGGCCATGACCTGCATGAGACCTTGAGCCGCAAACTCCAGGGCTTCATCCCAGCTTGCCTCGATAAACTGCCCACCTTTTTTGATCAGAGGAGTTTTAATTCGGCCGGGAGAATCCAGCACCCCGAAACCAAAACGACCCCGCACACACAAAAGGGGATTTTCCTCATCACGCCGAATCCGCTTGACTTTGCCGTCTTTGACATGCACGTCGTAGTCGCAGCCGCCCCCGCAGAATTGGCAGATGGTGTGCGTTTCGGTCATTTCCCAGCACCGGGCCGTGTATTTAAATAACTTATTGATCAGCGCCCCTACCGGGCAGACCTCGATACAGGTGCCGCAAAATTCACAGTTTAAGGGCTGCTGCCCACTTCCCAAGTCGGTGAAATAGGCCCGGTTCTCGAAATTGATGGCGCTGGCCCCGACTTTTTCTTTGCAGACATGTATACAACGTCCGCAGGTGACGCAGCGGGTGTTATAGCGCTCGATCAGCATTGAGTCGAAATCATTGTTGCTGGGTTTGCGCACCGCTTCGTAATCAACTTCGGCTATACCCAGTTCATGCGTCAAATTCTGCAACTCGCATTCACCGCCTTTATCGCACCAAGGGCAATCCAGGGGATGGTTGACCAGCATGAACTTAACCAGTTCCCGACGGATGTTTTGAATCCGCTCCGAATTGGTTGTGACCTCCATGCCTTCCGCCACCTTGGTGGTGCAAGCCGGCGATGGTCTGGGAGGCCCAGGCTTTACTTCTACCACACATATCCGGCACGAGCCGATGGCTTTGATAGCCGGATGGTAGCAGAGAAAAGGAATTCTGATCCCATTAGCCTGTGCAGCCTTGAGTATGGTAATTCCCTCTTCCGCCTGTATTGCTTTGCCATCGATCGTCAGGTTGACCATTGTAATGTCCTAATTGTTTGTCAGATTTCGTTCATCTTGGCAGTGTCTACCGGTCCACGTCGGCCAACACAATATCCATAGTTCCAATGAGAGCAATGAGATCGGACAACAGGCGTCCCTTTGCTAAGACTTTGGTGGGGGAGAGATTAACAAAAGAAGGACCTCTCACCTTCACCCGGAAGGGCTGCGGACTCCCATCGCTGATAATAAAAAATCCCATTTCCCCTTTCGGGGCCTCGATAGCGTGATACACCTCTCCTTTGGGCGGGGTCATACCCTTTTCAATAAGGAGGAAGTGGTTAATCAAGGATTCGATATTGTTATAAACTTTATCTTTGGGCGGTAAAATGACATTCGGGTCATGAACATTAATCTCACCCGCGGGCATCTTCTCCAGAACCTGCCGACAGATCAGGTTGCTTTGCGCCATTTCTTCCATACGCACCAGATAACGGTCATAGGTATCGCCGTTCACTCCCAAAGGCACTTTAAAATCGAAATCCTGGTAACTGGAATAGGGCGTATCCCGCCGGACATCCCAGTCTAGACCAGATCCCCGGGACATCGGCCCTGACCAACCCCAATCAATGGCCTCGTCCTTAGTCATCACACCCACATCTCTGGTCCGGGCTATCCAGATGCGATTTTTGGTCAACAGATTGTGATAATCTTTGATCTGGGTGGGGAAGGCCTTAACAAATGCCCAGGCCTGTTCCATGAAGCCCTCCGGCAGATCTGCGGCCAAGCCCCCGATACGGAAATAACAGGGGAAAAGCCGCCCACCCCAGGCCAACTCAAACAGATCCATGAGTTGCTCCCGTTCCCGGAAAGCAAAAAAGAGCGGGGTCATGGCGCCCAAATCATGGCCATGCGTCCCTAACCAAAAGAGGTGGCTGGAAATCCGGGTCAATTCCGCCATCAGCACCCGGATGTACTGAGCCCGTTTCGGAACTTCAATTCCCAGTAATTTTTCCACCGCCAACACATATCCGAAATTGTTGGCAGTGCCGGCCAGATAATCCAACCTATCGGTCAGCGGCAAACACTGATGATAGGTCCGGTTCTCACACATCTTTTCAATACCACGGTGTAAGTAACCGATATCTGGATCGGCATTGACAATAACTTCCCCATCCAACTCTAACCAGACCCTGAGGACCCCGTGGGTGCTGGGGTGCTGGGGGCCCAGGTTTAGGAGCATGGTCTCGGTGCCAGATGCTAAATCGGCGCTATTCATCGTCTTTACTTCCTAATACCCTTCTTGGGGATAATCTTTCCTTAAGGGATAATAGCCTTCACACTCCGGCGGCGTCAAAATCCGTCGCAGATCGGGATGGCCGATGAACTTGATGCCCAATAAATCATAAGCCTCCCGCTCATGCCAATCCGCGGTGCTCCATACCGGCACCACCGTGGGCAAAGCAGGGGTTTCATCATTGGGACAAAAGGCCTTGAGGGCCAACCTGTTTTTATATTGATGCGAATACAGATGATATACTGCAGCAAACCGGGGAGTAGCCGGCAGATAATCGACGCCTGAAACGGATGACAAATACCGGAATGAAGTCTCCGGGTCATCACGCAAAAACGTACAGATCTCCACTAACTTTTCCGGTTTTACCGTAATCGTGGTATCTCCCCGAAATTCATAGATATCGACAATATCATCGGGGAACTGAGCCTGTAACTTCTCAATGGCCGTGTTCATGCTCCCTCCTGGCCGGGACGATCTGGTCGCGATATTTTTGTGTCAGGAATGGATCTTTCAAAATCTTTTCATGCAACTTCAGAATGCCGTATAATAATCCTTCCGGTCGCGGCGGGCAACCGGGAACATACACATCCACCGGTATATACTGATCGATACCCTGCACTACCGCGTAGCTCCGAAATATTCCTCCCGAAGAGGCGCAGGCGCCCATGGCAATCACCCATTTGGGTTCGGTCATTTGCTCGTAGATCCGGACAACCGCCGGCGCCATTTTCTTGGTGACGGTGCCCGCCACAATCATCAGATCGGATTGGCGGGGGGAGGCCCGAAAGGCTTCCATCCCAAAACGAGCGATATCCCAACGGTTGGCCGCAGTCACGATCATCTCAATGGCGCAGCAGGCCAAACCAAAGGTAGCCGGCCACAGGGAGTTTTTCCGGGCCCAGTCCACCAACTTCTCTAAAGAGGTTGTGAGAACATTATTCCCTAAGTGTTCTTCTATACCCATCCCGAATTCCTCTTAAGCTTAACCTGTTAACAGGTCTGATTTAATTCTTAACCCCGAATCTGCTAGCTGCGATAGTCGAACTTTACCGCTAGCTCAAGGAAAATCTATTCCCACTGCAAAGCACCTTTGCCCCAAACATACGCCAGGCCCACAGCTAAAACGAGAATAAAAATGCCCATTTCAATTAAACCGAACAATCCCAGGGATTTATAAATAACCGCCCAGGGATAGAGAAAAATTGCTTCAATGTCAAACACCAGAAAAAACATGGCGATGACAAAAAATTTCACCGAAAAACGGCTCCGGGCGTCCCCGGTGGGAACCATACCGCACTCATACGGCAGATCTTTGACCGGAGAATGAGTTTTCTTGCCCACAGCCTCGGAAAGACCCACCATCCCCACCGCCACAGCGACGGCTATGATCAGATAGACCAGAATTGGTAGATAATCTATGAGCATCGCCTGTTCCTTCCTCTAATAACTTACACGGTTATTATTATTTCGGTTATTTTTGTCGGTCCGCTTTTAGCCCGACGGCAATGGAGCCCTACTTTTTACATAAACTGCAGGTGCCGTTGATGTGGGCCAGATAATCGTCCCGATATCGTTCCATAGTGGTTTTGATAAAAAAGATGGGACTCATGGCCAGGGCGCAGTTGGCGCTGTCAAGCATCACCTGCCCCACCTTGAGCATACTTTCCATATCGGCTTCCGTGCCCTTACCGTCAGCAATCTTGCAGATCAGATCATAGAGAATGCGCGTGCCGCGGCGGCAGGGTAAACAGAAACCGCATGATTCATGCTGGAAAAAGTAAAGGATGCACTTGACGACATCAACGATGCAGGTATCTTCATCCATCACCAGCATGGTGCCGGACCCGAGAGCCCCCTCGATGGCCCCCATGGCCTTATACTCCATGGGAGTATCTAACTGGGATTCGGTAATGAACCCGAAAGAAGCGCCACCGGTCTGGCAAGACTTGAATTTCTTGCCGCCCCGGACGCCACCGCCGTATTTATCAATCAACTCCCGCACCGTCATCCCTAAATTGGCTTCGATAACCCCGGGTTTGTTGACGTGGCCCACAACCTGGAAGATTTTGGTGCCGGCGGCATCTTCCGTGCCTTTATTCTTATACCATTCACCGCCTTTGGCGAGGATCATCGGAATACTGGAAAGGGTTTCCACGTTGTTGACGATGGTGGGTTTGGCCCAAACACCTACCTGGCCCGGAAACGGCGGCTTGACCCGGGGATTGCCCCGCTCACCTTCAATGGATTCGATCAAGGCAGTTTCTTCACCGCACACATAAGCGCCGCCGCCGGACTGCACGTCGATGGTGAAACTAAAGTCAGTGCCGAAGATATTCTTGCCCAAATATCCTTTGGCGGTAGCCTGATCGATGGCGTTTTGCAGGCGCATCATGGAAAGATAATACTCACCCCGCACATAGATATAGCCGTGGGAGGCGCCCACCGCATAACCGGCGATGGCCATGCCTTCCAGCACTCGGTTGGGGTCGCCTTCCATGATATAGCGGTCTTTAATAGTACCCGGCTCACCTTCGTCAGCGTTGCAGACAATATATTTCGGCGCTAGCGGACTTGGCTGGGTAAACGACCATTTTAACCCTGCCGGGAAGCCGGCGCCTCCGCGTCCTCGGATGTTCGCCGTCTTGACTTCATTGATCACATCCACCTGACTCATGGCGGTAACGGCCTTTTTCAATGACTCATAGCCGCCTTTGGCCACATATTCAGCCACATTCATCGGGTCGATCTGGTCTAAATTGGCAAACAGCACCATTTCATCCGAATTCAACGGGTAAGCCAAGGGTGGAATGGTCGTCCGGGCCAAAGTTTGGTAATCCACCGCCTTGCCCGCCCGGTAGTTTTCCAAAACTTCCTGGACCCTTGCCGAGGTCAGGTTGCCGAAGACCACTTCATTAATCTGCATGGCCGGCGACACTTCGCAGGTCCCCAGACAGGCAGTATGTTCCAGAGTGAAGAGCCCATCGGAGGTTGTTTCGCCCACCTGGATGCCCAATTCCTCTTTGAGCGTCTCCAGGATATTCTCGGCGCCGTTCACATGACAAGGCGCCGACTCACACATCCGGATAATGTATTTCCCCCGGGGAGTGACCGAATACATAGAATAAAAAGTCATAACCCCGTACAAATAACCGTATGGGATATCTAATTCCTTCGCCACCAATTGCAAGGCCTCAAGAGGGAGCCAGTTGCCGCAGATACTTTGCACGGCATGCAGTATGGGCAAGACCTTACCCTTAACCTTGTTGAGCTTTTGACATACTTCTTTGATGCTTTTAACCTGCTCCGAGGTTAATGCAGCGCTAACAGGCTTTTTGATTTCCGCCATGGTACCAGCCTCAATGTGTCATTAGGGAATAAAAGAAAAAATCCACAAAGCTAAAGCTTACTTTTTCGCTTTACCCATAATCCATCATGTTTTTATAATGTGTCACGCATATTTGTCAAGCAGAATATGTGACAGAAGTCATTTTTTCGAATTAACTATAATTATTAATTATATAAATATGTTAGCCATATTTAAATTTTTCAACCATGTTTCTATCCCACCTCTAGCCCATTGATATCGATAGCTTTTCCACTGAATCGTTCCAGGATTCTCACAAGGATTTTTCTCGCCGAAGTGCCCGGACTGGACCAGACCCAAACCGGGCAGTGTAAAAATCTGAGTTGAATTTGCTCTTTAGGAGGGTGCCATCCGGCAAAATAATTTCAGGCGGCGGAAATGGGCCGTATGGCCTCAAATGTCAAGACCGTAACGCGAAATCGCCCGACTTTATTGACTTTTTAGCAAAGGCTAGATATATTGCCGACTAAAGAATTATAGTCTATGAAATAATGGCATCGATGCCGTAGGAGCAAGAGATGTTTCAGATTGAAGACCTTTGGGTAACCATTGAAGAGAAAGAGGTTTTAAAGGGCATCAACCTCCATGTCAAGAAAGGTGAAACCCACACTCTCTTTGGCAAAAACGGGTCCGGCAAGACCACGCTGTTGATGACCATCATGGGTTTTTCCCGTTATCAGGTGCGTCAAGGGCGCATCCGATTCCTGGGCCAGGATATTACTGATCTACCAACCTTTGAACGGGCCCAGTTAGGTATCGGCATCGCCTTCCAGCGACCTCCCACCATCCGCGGGGTCAAGACCAAAGACATTCTTCGGGTCTGTGCCGGTGGTAAATTGTCCGTCAAGGCTTTGGCCTTTGAATATGGTTTCGAAAATTTCCTGGATCGGGAAATCAACCATGGCTTTTCCGGCGGTGAGATCAAGAAATCGGAATTATTACAATTGGTGGCCCAGGACCCTAAGCTGGTTTTGTTGGATGAACCGGAGTCTGGAGTCGATCTAGAAAGTCTGCAGCTTGTCGGGCAGATCATCCGCCGGCTGCTGCAAAAAGATCAGCGCCGGGTAGACCGCTCCAAAGCCGGGCTGATCATTACCCATACGGGTTATATCCTCAACTATCTTAATGCCGACATGGGCCATGTTTTGACCGACGGGCAGGTAGCCTGTCAGGGCCATCCCATGGATATTTTGGAACACGTAAAAAAATCTGGTTACGAGGAGTGCGTACGATGCCTCTGTCTTCAGAAATAAAACAGGCTGCCGAAAAGAGCCGGGATAAAAAGGCTGCCATCGGCCAGGACCTGGACTTGAAGCAGTTTCAACGCCAGGCCCAGGACTGGTCTTATGACGAGAATTATCAAAGTTTTGATACCCCGGAGAAAGAACATCTCCTGCGGGCCGGCATCGAATTGACGGATGAGGACCACGCCGGGACCTTTTTTCAAGCCGACCGCTCCATTATGCATTGCAAAACCAGCCAGCCGGGGTTGGAAATTCTCCCCATCAAGGAAGCCCTGCAAAAATATGATGGTTTAAAAGAATATTACTGGAAATTAGTTTCAGTCGATGCCGACAAATATACCGCCGTTACCGAACTGGATTTAGATAACGGCTACTTTATCCGGGCCCTGCCCGGCGCCCGCATCGCCCAGCCGGTGGAAGCCTGTTTATACATCCGCACCGAAGGGATGGCCCAGCATGTCCATAATATCGTCATAGCCGAACCGGGGTCCCAGCTCCATATTATCACCGGCTGCACCACCCATCCTGGGGTAACTTCCGGTTTACACTTGGGAATCTCGGAATTTTTCATCAAAAAGGGAGCGCAGCTCACCTTTACCATGGTCCACAATTGGGCCGAAAATATCCATGTCCGGCCCCGTTCCGCTATTATCGTGGAGGAAGGCGGGGTGTACCTGTCCAATTATATTGTTCTGAAGCCCGTGAAATCGGTGCAGATGTACCCCAGCGTCCGTCTGGTGGGAGAAGGCGCCGTGGCCCGGCTCAACTCCGTGGTGGTGGCTCATCCCGGCTCAGAATTGGATTTAGGGGGGAAAGTCATCCTGGAAGCTCCGAATACCAAGGCAGAGGTCATCGCCCGGACGGTGACTACCGGCGGCACCGCCATTGCGCGCGGCCATCTCATCGGCAAAGCCCCCGGAATTAAGGCCCATCTGGAATGCCGGGGTTTGATCCTGGCCAAAAAGGGCATCATGTATGCCGTGCCGGAACTAACCGGAGAGGTGGCCGGGGTGGAGATGTCCCACGAAGCCGCAGTGGGCCGCATCGCCCAGGAAGAGATCGAGTACCTGATGGCCCGGGGGCTGACCGAAGATGAAGCTGCCTCCACCATCGTGCGGGGATTCCTCAATGTGGAAATCGAAGGGCTGCCCCAGGCCTTAAAAGACGACATCGAACGCACCATCCAGGAAACGGAAAAGGGCCTGTAACTTCATTGTCGGTCCAGAAACGGGGGTGGTGGCAAGGCTCACCTCCCCCATCTCATCGCCTCCCACACCAGAATTAACCCTTGCGAATTACCCTTGGCTATGCTATAAATTTCCTAAATTCTCCGATAATTATGTCTAAATCTTTTCATTTATAGAAACTCATGCGACGAGGCAAATATCAACGCAAGCGGTTAACTGAGGATAAGTTGTATCTCATTAACGAGGTCTCCCGCCTGGTCAATCTCTCCCAAAAACGTATCCGGGAATACGAAAAAGAGGGATTTGTCAAACCTATCCGGGAGAACAGCACCAATAACCGCCTGTATTCCGATTTCGAAATCACCCAGATCCAGCGGATCAATTCCTTGATTCATGACCGGGGGTTCACCCTGGCCTGCCTAAAAAATCTTTTAGTGTTAGCCCCGTGTTGGAATATTTTTGATTGCCAGGTCAAGGACCAGTGCTCAGCCTATCACCTCCCCTGGCGCCCCTGTTATGAGGTGCGGGAATACCGTGAAACCAGTTGCAGCGGGCCCTGTGAGCGCTGCGCTATTTGGCTCAATCGCAAAGTTCCCAAAGAACAAATCCTGAAGCCATTCCCTACTACCGAAAAGTGAGCCGGCCTCCAGCCCTCCCAGATCAAGGCAATCCCGCGCTCCAAACCAACAGCCCTGCCGCGCCGCTTCGTGCCCTGGCCGTTGTGGGCTTCTCCAACTGCGGCAAAACCGAATTGATCTGTAAACTCCTTACCCTGGCCCAGGCCCGGGGCTACCGGGTTGCCGCCCTCAAACATAGCCATAAAACTTTGGAAGTTGACCAGCCCGGTAAAGATACCTGGCGTTTCCGGCAAGCCGGGGCCCGGGCCGTGGCCCTGGCGGCCCCGGGCCTCCTCCAAGTGACGCACATCCTGGCAGGCGACCCGCCGGCCGCGGCAGCCTTGGCCGCGCTCCCCGGCAACCTGGACTTTGTCCTGGTGGAGGGGTATAAAAGGGGCCCCCTGCCCAAAATCGTTTTTGTTCCTGAGGAGACGGCCAGCAGAGATCTCCCGGTTTATGAGGAGATCATCGCCTACATCAGTGAGGCGACCTTAAACACGGAATTGCCGGTATTTTCCCGGGATCAGGCCCCGGAGATCCTGGATTTCATTCTCCAATGGCTCAAAATCTGATTACCGGAGCGGTCCTGGTGGGGGGGCGCAGCCGCCGTTTAGGCCGGGACAAAGCCGGACTGCTCCTGGCCGGCCGGCCGTTGGCCCACTGGGTTATGGCAGCCGTCAGTCCCCTGGTAGACGAGTGCTGGTTGATCACCAATCAGCCCTTGGAGCACCTCGGTCTGGGGTTTCCCCTGCTTATTGATGTGATGCCGGGCCGGGGCGCCCTGGGAGGGCTGCTGAGCAGCATGCTGGTGGCCCGGGGCAGCCACGTGCTCCTGAGTGCCTGCGATACGCCTTTCTTACAGCCAGCCCTGCTGGCGGCCATGATCAACCAGGCCCGCCAGGGAAACCAGGACGCGGTGGTATGCCGCTCCAGCCGGGGCTTGGAACCCTTGCCGGGGGTGTTCAGTTGCCGGTTGCTCCTGCGCTTGCAGGCTCAAGTTCAGGGTGAAGATCTGCGGCTGCGAACTTTACTGAACTCCTGCCGGACCAAAATACTGTCACCCGAAGAAGTTGCCCGGTATGATGCGGCGGAGCTTTCTTTTTTTAATATCAATACCGGGGAGGATGCCGCCAAGGCCGCGGCTCTGGTCAGCGCAGGGTTTGACCAACCACCGCCTTAGAGCGTTCCGAAAAAATCTGAAAGTATTTTTCAGTCCTTTCCAGCCGTCGAGACAGTTGACAGCCTGAAAGGAAATTGGTTACAATTTAAAAGTTGGAGGGATGGCCGAGTGGCTTAAGGCGGCGGTCTTGAAAACCGCAAACCGAAAGGTTCGTGGGTTCGAATCCTACTCCCTCCGCCAGAAGTTCCGGCCTAACTATTCGGAGAGATGACCGAGTCGGCTGAAGGTGCTCGCCTGCTAAGCGAGTGTGGGGGGAAACCTCCACCGAGGGTTCGAATCCCTCTCTCTCCGCCACTTCTTTTGCGGTACTAGTTTTTCTCTTTTTCGATGACATCATAAGCCCAGCTTAAGGCCGCGGACACCGTCGGAAAGCCGATGGTGCTCGTCAACATAATCAGGGCATGATAAATTTCTTCGGGAGTGGCGCCGTTTTGCAAAGCCCGGCGCGTGTGGCTGTGCACCGAACCTTCGGACCGGATCGCGGCCGCTGCGGCCAACTGGATAAGATGGGCGGTTTTTCCCGATAACGGTCCTTCCTGTCGGATCGATTCCCCAAGCAGTTCCAGGGCCTTGACAAAGGCGCCGTGTTTTTCTTTCAGGTGCGCATACCAGGGCGGATATTTGACTTCGGACATGATTTCTCCTCCTCTCCTTTTTAATAAGGCCCATTCCTAAGAGTATATTGTCTTATCGGCCCTATTAGTGCTTTTTATGATAAGCACGAAGCTTATAAAAGTCAAAATACACGGCTGAGAGCAGCAGCCCAGGTTAGCTCCTGCTGATCGAACTGCTTCTGGTTGACAACCCTGGGGAAAAATACTACGGTTTAACAAGGTTGGTAATGTGTTTTAGGAGGACGGCATGAAGTCTTTACCGGCCTTAGCGGCCACTGGCATCGGTTCGGTACCTTTTCTCGACAACCACGAAGCCGTGCAATTGATCTTGGAGAATCTCACGGCAATACCTTACTGGCCCCAGATGGCCCAGAAAGGTTTTCAGGAAGATATGGTATCCCAGGGAGCGGGAGGCCTGCCGCTCATTTTCCGGGATATGGAACAGCGGCTGGTGCGGCTGACCGACGCCGTCGATAGAGATACGGCCCTAACCCAATTTTATGAAGCCGCGCTCCAAGAAGAGCTGGACAAGTTCTCCCTCGCACCGGAAGAGGCCTCGGGATTTTATAGCCTGATGGAGGCCCTGCGGCCCTTACCGGCCGATGCTCCTGCTTTTGTCAAAGGCCAGGTGGTGGGCCCGGTGACCTTTGCCACTATTGTCAAGGGGAGGGACGGGAAGGCCATTTTATTCGATCTTGAACTGATCCAGGCCGTTACCCGGGGGCTGGCTTTAAAAGCCGCCTGGCAGGTGGCCAAAATCCGGGAAACCGGCCGTCAGGCGGTCATCTTTTTTGATGAGCCTTCTCTGACCGGGTTTGGCTCGGCTTTCATGCAAATTTCCCGGGAAGAGGTGATCAACCTGATTACCGAAACCATTACCGCGGCCCGGGAACCTGGAGAGGCGTTTTTCGGGGTGCATTGCTGCGGCAATACCGATTGGTCAGTGCTCTTGGAGGCTCCCATCGATATTCTCAGCTTCGATTCGTACGAATTTTTTGATAATTTAAAATTGTACGAAAAACCCCTCAAGAAATTTCTGGCCCGGGGTGGTTACCTGGCCTGGGGCTTGGTCCCCACCAGTCCCACGGCCCCAGCCGAGACCGAAGAAGCTTTGTGGGTGAAATTCACCACCCAGGTAGAGGAATTGGTCCAAATCGGCCTGGACAAGCCCTATCTGTTATCTCAGAGTTTACTAACCCCAGCCTGCGGTTTGGGATATCTGGCGCCGGATAAGGCGCGAGAAGCCTTGGCCACCCTGAAAGCTTTGAGCGAACGGGCTCAAGCCTGGCTGGCCACCCTGTAACACCGTTTCCGGTTTCCGGTTAAAAAAACTGGATTATCGCCTCGAATATTTCGAAATTAAGTTTGTTTCACTCCAAACCGAATTTAGGATAACTTTATTGGCAGCTGGTAACTATTCTCCGATCAAACAACGGGAGTCCCCATGAAAGTTAAAGAAATCATGGTGCGTGACGTCGCCACCCTGGACGTTGGGGATGAGCTAAGTTTAGCAAATGACATCATGAAATTGGGCCGGATCAGACATCTGCCGGTAGTGGCAGGTAAAAAACTGGTGGGAATCCTTTCGGAACGGGACCTTTTTCGGAGATCGCTGGTAGAGGCCCTGGGGCACGAACCCAGTAAAACTCGTGATGTCATGAAGGCCATCCGGATTCAGGACATTATGATCCAGAAGCTGATAACCATCTCCCCCGAAGCTGACATCAAAGAGGCGGTGCAACTCATGCTGCAACACAAAATCGGTTGTGTGCCGGTGGTGGAGGGTGGCGAACTTACGGGTTTGGTAACGGAAACGGATATCCTGATGCTTTGCCTGAAGGATTAATTTAGGCCGCCGGCTCTTCTAACCGCCGACGCTGGTTAGTGGACATCGTCATCCACCTTTTCGATGGTGAACCAGGTGGCCTGTTCCTGGTTGCAGCAGCGAAAACGCGCCTGCCAATACTCAAAGTAAGGATCCGCCTTTCGGGGTTCCGCCAAAACCTCCTGCCAGCGGCCGCACTCCCGGCATTGGGCCCAGAACTTTTCATTAATTATGCGGCCTTGGGACATTGATGTGTGATCGCCCGTCCCCGGGGGCGAAGACAAGCTTCGCCCCGACAAAAAGGGTTGCTTCCAGGTAGTCTCATGCCAATTGAGCGCTAGTGGCTGGAAGCATCCTTTTAGATATACGTGAGCCACGAGGCATAACGGGGATTTTCTCCCTTAACCGCAGCAAAATAAACCTCTTGAATCTTTTTAGTGATGGGACCGGGTTTACCGGAGCCGATGGTGCGGTTGTCCAATTCCCGGACCGGGGTCAGTTCCGCGGCAGTGCCGGACAGAAAGACTTCATCGGCGACGTAAAGCTCATCCCGGGAAAAGCGCTCTTCCTGAACGGGTACACCCAAGTCCCGGGCCACGGTGAGAACGCAGTCCCGGGTGATGCCAGGCAGGATGGCCCGCAACGGCGGGGTTTTGATGACGCCGTTCTGCACCAGAAAGATATTTTCACCGGAGGCTTCAGCCACGTAACCGGCGGAGTCCAAGAGCAGGGCTTCATCGTAGCCGGCTTTGATAACCTCACGTTTAGCCAGAATGGAGTTGACGTAATTGCCCACAACCTTGGCCTTGGTCATCATGACATTGACATGGTGGCGGGTAAAGGACGACGTTTTGAGACGAATACCCGAACTTAACCCCTCATCACCAAGATAGGCGCCCCAAACCCAGGTGATGACGCTAACCCGGATGGGATTGCCTTTGGGATACAGTCCCATGGCCCCGTCGCCGATGAAGACCAGGGGGCGTAAGTAGGCTTCTTTCTGCTCATTTTGCCGCATCGTGTCGATGCAGGCCTGACTGATCTCGGCTTCGCTGAAGGGAATATCAATTTCCATGATGTGGGCCGAATCGAACAGGCGGTGGACATGTTCCGGCAGCCGGAAAATCGCCGTCCGCCCGTCGGCGCACAGGTAGGCGCGGATACCTTCGAACACTCCCAGGCCGTAATGTAGGGTGTGAGTCAGGATATGAACCTGGGCCTGGTCCCAGGCCACAAATTTGCCGTCTAACCAAATATACTTCGCTTTCTCAACCATGAGTCGCTCCCCAAAACTGATTAAAAGAGATTTTTACCGTTTTTTCGAATAGCTGTCAATAATATTTCCGGAGCGTGGGAGGCACACCGGCCACGAAGAACTGTACGGACGAATTAATGCATCCAGTTGTCGGCGCGTTTCATGATTGGCCGGGCTAATGGAGAGACACAGGTTTTGTATCCAGGGTCTGGCGCACTACTTGGGCCAGTTTGCTGATGGTCACCGGTTTGGTGAGGATCTCCCGAATACCGGCGGCCTTTTTATCCAACTTCTGGCTGTCCATCATCCCGGTGCAGAGGATGAAGGGAAGGTCCGGCCGGATGCGACTGACTTCGTGCGCCAGGGCGACCCCGGTGATATGAGGCATAGTCTGGTCAGCGATGATTAAATCAAAGTTTTCAGGCTGAGCCTGGAAAGTTTCCAGGGCTTCGACGCTGCTGGATTTAGCCACGACGTCATACCCCAGACGCTCCAGCATTTTCTTGACGATCTCAGTCAGAGTGAGCTCATCGTCCACAAACAAGATACGCTCATTTCCTGTGGGCATAACCAGGGGCTTGGTTTCAACCGGGGCAATTTCTTTTTCTTGACCAGCACAACGGGGAAAGAGAATGCGGAACGTTGTCCCCTCGCCGGGAGCGCTCTCCACATCGATACTACCGCCATGATCCTCGACGATGCCGTGGACCGTGGACAGACCCATGCCGGTGCCTTCCCCTTGTTCTTTCGTGGTAAAGAACGGCTCATAGATACGTTCCATAGTCTGACTGTCCATGCCGATACCGTTATCCTGGACGGTAAGCTGGACGTAAGCGCCGGGTTTGACGTGGTGCAATCTGGCCGGGCTGCCCCGATCTATCTGAACGTTTTCCAGACCGACGTTGAGTCGGCCTACCTTTTCCCGCATGGCATGGGCGGCGTTGGTGCAAAGATTGAGCAGCACCTGATGAATGCGAACGGCATCCCCGAGGATAAAGCCGGCGTTGGGGTCGATATCCGGTTGAATGATTATGGTGGTGGGCAAAGCGGCCCGCACCATTTTAAGGCCGTCATTGAGAATGGCGCTGACCTTGATGGGCTTGAGTTCCGGTTTTTGGTCGCGGCTGAATAATAAGATCTGGTGCACGATATCACTGCCCTTGTTGATGGATTGCAGCACCCGGTTGAGATTATTATGTAATTCTGGATCATCCGGCAAATCCTGCAGGGCGCCTTCGGTCCATAATTTAATGGCCTGCAAGATATTTTTGAACTCATGGGCGAAGCCGCCGGCCATGGTGCCCAGGGCTTCCATTTTCTGAGATTGAATGAGCTGCCGCTGCATCTTTTTATTGTCGCTAATGTCGGTGACAATGGCCTCGGAACCGGTATAGAGGCCATCTTCATCAAAGGAAGGCACGGAACTCATCAGGACAGCCACCGGAGGTTTGCTTTTAGTAGAGATTTCCAATTCTTCCTGGCTGGGCTGCCCGGCTTTATTCTGGGCAATGATTTCCTGAAACTTCTCTTGATTCGCTGAATCTAAAAAGTCGTATATGTGTTTGCCGATCAACTCTTCGGCTCCGCACAGCACTTTCATGCGCGGGTTGACTTCGCTAATGATACTGGTCGCATCAATTTTTAAGATACCGACCTGGGCATTTAGAAACATCTTACGCAAATGTTCTTCGGACTCCTCTTTTTGCCGGATGAGTTCGGAATTGTCTAAAGCTATGGCGATCTGATTGGCAAAACTGACGATAAAGTCTTTGTCGCTTTCGGAGAAGACGCCCTCCTGGAGGGTCCGATCGGCCAATAAGACGCCGGTGACGGTCCCCCGGGAGGTTAAAGGCGCGACAATGATGGTTTTGGGCTTCAGCAACTGCAGCATAGGATTATTCCTATTTAAATTGCTCTCGTCCACATCATTGATCACCACTGCCTGCCCGGAATTGTAGACCCGGGCGATGAGATTGTCTAACTTGGAAAAGGGCAGCTGATAATCCTTCAGTTGCTGTAGTCCCTGTTCATCAAGCCCGACAGCATGGCCAAACCGGAGGGCGCGAGATTTTTCGTCCACCAAAAAAATGCCGGCCCGATTCAGGCGGGCATTATTTTTCAGCGCCCTGAGAGTCACTTGAAAAAGTTCCTCCCGGTATCGCACCGAAAGGATATTGGTGCCAGTATCCTGGAGGCACTCCAGCTTATTGATTTTCTCTCGAAGCTGGATGTTCTTCTCCTGGAGCTCAATATTGAGTTGACGCAACTGCTCCTGGTTTTCACGCAGTTTGATATTTTTTTGTTCAAGTTCCAGGTTCGTTTCCTGGAGTTGAATATAGAGTTCATGTACTTCATCGAATTTCTGGCGGAGTTTCTCCTTATCGTGTTCCATCTCATCGATGGATAGACGCAAGGCCCGCCAGGGGACGAAAACCTCGGCCAGAGTCTGGAAGAGGGGCTTTATCTTCCACTTCATATGGTATTCGCAGAACTCATCCCCTTCGTAAAAGCACTTTGTTTCTTTCACTTCGGCCGCGGGAAGATTCCAGACCGTGGGCAGTCCGGTGTAAATTCCTTGATTGAAAAGACAGAAGTCTTTGGTGCCGGGGATGTCCTTGAACCAGTGGAGGCGGATGGTCGCGGTATCACGGGTGGTTTTCACCACTTCGATCGTTTTGTTCTTGGCAAATTTGTCGTTGATGGCCTGGATGCGTTTCAGGCTGCGGCGGGGGTTGCGATAGGCAAAGAGTAAAATGCGCTGGATATAGCTGAATTTTTTCCGGGCGGAGGATTCTGAGCCCATTTTGTGGACAATATGATCATCCCCGGTAATCTTCTTGGCGTTTTCGAACAAGCGGATGATAACATCGCTGGAGACCCAGTTGTTGGTTTCCGTTAAAAACCCCACCGGGTCAGGCAGGGCTTGAATTTCGGGCCCCAAGCCCTCGAGGAGCCGCCCTATTTCCTTGGGAAAATTTTCCTGGAAGTATTCAATGATTGCATGGCTATTAAGGCAGCTGTGATGCTTTTCCATATGTTTAAGATCATACAGATTTTTGCCTATTGTATCACTATCGGCGGAACTATGCTATTTGATTATTTGATGGCCGGCGCAATTTTACATCTAGCAATGAAAGTATTTAGAAAATTTCTTTAATATTTTAGGTCACCGCCGCACCTGAAGCACCTATTATCCCCAGATGAAAATTTCAAATTTCCCTGGTTACCAATATCTCGTATACTTACTTCTGAAACTTAATAGTCGTTGCCAAAAGTAAGGTCTGATTCACCCCTCACCTAACCCGCTGCCCGCAAGCGGGGCCAGGGGAAAAAGGACAAAACTTTTGACAAATAGTATAAACTCACTGCGGATCACTGGACCAAGACAAGATAAGGAAACCTTCATGACACTTCGGGATCATAAGACCAAGATTGTCTGCACCATTGGACCGGCCTCGAATTCTCCGGAGGTTATGCAGCAGCTCCTCCTGGCCGGTATGGATGTCGCCAGAATCAACTTCTCTCACGGAGATTTCACCTTCCATGCCCAGGTTATCCAGAACCTGCGGCGCACCTCCCAGACTATGAAACGCCGGCTGGCCATCATGGCCGATCTGCCCGGCCCCAAGATTCGCATCGGTCAGTTGGCCCAAGAACCCATGGAACTGGAGTCTGGCGCTGAATTCACCCTGACCACTGACGAAATTGTGGGCGATCTCTCCCGGGTCAGCGTCTCTTTTGATCCTCTCCCCCGGGTAGTCAAACCGGGCCATAAAATCTATTTGAACGACGGCCTGATTGAGCTGGAAGTCATGCGGGTGACCGACGAGGAGGTTTATTGCCGGGTTTTAGTGGGGGGCGAACTGCGCTCCCGCAAAGGTCTGAACCTGCCCGGCATCGACCTGGGGATCAACGCCTTCACGGCGCACGATCAGGAGTGCCTGAAATTTGCCCTGGAACATGGAGTGGATGCGGTCAGCCAATCCTTCGTGGAATCTGCGGCGGATATCGAGGCCCTGCGCCGGGCGGCCGCCGACTTGGGTCACAGTCCTTTTGTCATCGCCAAGATCGAGCGTTCCCGGGCCCTGGCGAACCTGGAGGGAATTTTTCAGGCTGCGGACGGCATCATGGTTGCCCGGGGTGATTTGGGCGTTGAAGTACCCATTGAACAGGTCCCCGTGATCCAAAAGCAACTGATGCGCCAGGCCAATATCCTGGGCAAGCCGGTAATCACGGCCACCCAGATGCTGGAGTCCATGACCGCCAGCCGACGCCCCACCCGGGCCGAGGCCACCGACGTGGCCAACGCCATTCTGGACGGCACTGATTGCGTCATGCTGTCGGCGGAATCGGCCACCGGCCTGTTTCCGGTGGCGGCCGTGGCCATGCTGGCGAAAATCGCCGGGGCCATTGAACCGCACCGCTCCGGGTACCAGGCCCAGGAGATCCTCAATCCTTTCGAATCCGACACTAAAATCAACCTGTCGGATATCATTGCCTTCAGCGTGGAATCGGCCCTGGAATTGATCTCGCCGGCCGCGATCTTCGTACCCACCCGCAGCGGCGCCACCGCCCGCAGCATTGCCCGTTTTCACCCGCCCAAATGGACGGTGGCGGTGAGTTCCGAGGAGACCACCTGTCAGCGCCTGCAATTCAGCTACGGCGTCCATCCGATCTATGAGCCGGACCACCCAGACGACTGGAAGGCTTTCATCCGAAACTGGCTAAAAGCCCAGGAAGTGGAGGGGAACCTGGTGATTCTCACCGAAGGCCCGTCCCGGAAGCGCCCGGACACCAATAACCGGATGGAAATCATCGATCTGGAGGCGGGGCCGGCAACTACCTGACCCGGCGGGGATCGGCAACGGTTCATACCGGGGCGGGTACGGAGGCCCGCCCCACCAGTTAGATGACGATCATTTTTTATTTTTGCTTACCGGATAATTCCCACTTTTTCCCGGTTTTTTCCCACTTGGGCGCGAATATTTTCTCGATTCATCCAAAACCCTGATATCATTACTTTATGATGGCTTTTAGAGGTATTTTTCGCGCTAGTTTCGCGCTGAATTTCGCGCTGGTTTTTCGCGCTTGTGGCGCTGATTTGGCGTTGCTGTTCCACCTTTAACTCCGGCGGGCGGGCATGGGAGCCCAGCTCTAAAACAATTGGATAATTTTAGAATGCATTGTTTTATTGGGATTATTTTGATGGCGGATATTTTTCCCACCCTTTTCCCGGTTTTTTCCCACTTGGGCGCGAATATTTTCTCGATTCATCCAAGACCCTTAATATCATTACTTTATGATGGCTTTTAGAGGTATTTTTCGCGTGAATTTCGTTCGCTCGGTTTCGCGCTTCCCATTTTGCGTTGTGCCGTAAGACGAAACGGGAACGGCGCGATAACCCCGGGGGCCCAAGCGGAAGCTTGAGAACCGGTTTAGAAATTTTATCGCGATTGTCCGAATGGTTTTTTTTATGGTCCTGCATGGACACGGCTTGCCGTGGCCTTCGATCAATTATTTTTGTGAACTTTTTATAGTCAAACTATATTCAGAAAGGCAATAAATAACCAGAACAGATGGAGCAACTGTCAAGAAATATTTCCCACCATATTTAATAAAGAGAACAGGGCGAGCAACGGCGGCTTCAAGAAAAAAGCAGGGTTTCGGGACCCTGCTTTTTTCAATTATGGCATGAGTAAGGTTATCGCTTGCGGCCTCGCCTCCCTGCCAACCCGAGCAACCCGGAGGCCAGAAAGAGCAAAGAGGAGGGTACAGGGGCAGGCGATACAGGCGGGAAGATAAGACGCTGGTGCGGGAATTTTAATGGGATATCGACTCATACTAGGGAGCAGGCAGAAAACTAAGATCCCAGCATGATAGAAGCGCAGCGAAGGGGAGAAGCTAACGGTAATCAAGATCTAGATTCTTCGCTACGCTCAGTATGACAAATATTACCTTTTTGGCGGCAACCTGGTCTCATCAGAAGAAATTTCTGCGCATCAACAAATAATCCGGGGCCCCTAAGGCACCCGGATTATTTCACTTACTTGTGATGTTTTGGTTAACGGCCTGAAGTTTTACTGCCACAAACCGGCCGGCCGAACTAACAAGGGGCCACTGCCCCTAGCCCTCCGGCTGGGTAATGGCCGAGAGTTTCCAGGCGCCGCTGCCGGTGGGCCGGGTAAAGGTCCAGGTACTCCTCAAACTTCACCGGCTCTTTGTCACTGCCGGCCAGCACCAGGTTGGTGTTGGTGTCCACGGTGTAATCCAGCAGGTTGGCCAGGAAGCCCACGGTGAGGTAATCCTGCCCCTGCTCCTGCCAGGCCTCGGAGATTTCCACCTGCCGCACGGAAATGTTTTCCAGCTTGTTGATCTGGCCCTTGGCCTTCAACTCCTGGAGATCTTTTTCCAGAATCGCCGCAAATTCAGGAGTGGCCAGATCTTTGAGCAGCGAGGCATCCTGACGCATCCAGGCGCCCTGCAGCTTAAAGAAGATATCCTGGGCCAGCTCCTTGAAAGAGGCGTCATTAAAGGCCGGATCGGTACGCCGGATGGGCTCCAATTCCGTCTGGAGATCAAATGCCGGCACCGGGGCCGGTTCCGGTGTCTGCCAGGATGCCGGCATACTCACGGCGCCCCCTCCCAGGTCGCTGGTTTGTAACGCTTCCTGGCGGCGGCGGTTGAGCATTCTATAGCCCAAATACAACAGACCGCCGATGATGAGGATGTCAAAGAGCCCGATGGAGGTGCAGCCCCCCCCGCCCGCGGCTCCTCCTGCTGGCCCCGCATGACTGGAGCCGCCAAAGAGCATATTGCCGACCATGCCGCCGAGGAGGCCTCCGGCTAGGCCGCCGGCCAAACCCCGGCCGAAACTACCGAAGCCCGACGGCTGTTGGGCCGGCGTGGCCATACCCGGTCGGGGCTGCTGTCCCGGTGCAACCATGCCCGGAGGCGGCGCCGTCTGCGGCTTGGAAGCTGGCGGACTAAACGTCTGGCGCGGCGGGGAGGAAGAATAGGAACCCCTGGAACCACTGGAACGGCCGCCGCCCGCCCGAGCTTCGGCTAGATCTACTGAGGCAAAAAACATCCACAAGGCGGTGCACAGGAGGCCGATGGCGGCCCAGGCACCGTTTCTTCTCTGCTTCATAAATACTCCTTTTTATGGTGATGATCTCGTGTTAATATCCCGAATAGGGTTGATAAAATGGTCGTACAAAGACAACGCGTATGAGAAAAATATTCCTTTGTTCTGATATTCTGACTTTTTACGAGGCCATCAGAGTTAGGAGCTTGGCAATGGTTTTGCTTAAGCTATTGTATGTATAATTTTAATAACTTTTGTTTGATTCTGCAATGATAATCGCATACTTTTGCCTTATAAATCGGCTTGCAGATGGACTCGCTTGAATTTCCGTTTGCCCACCCGCAGGAGATAAGTCTGACCGGTGGACAGTTCCAGATCGACATTGCTCACTTTATCGCCATCCACCTGGACGCCGCCTTGCTGAATCAGTCGCCGGGCCTCGGAGGTGCCGCCGGTGAGACCGGCCTGGTGCAGCACTTTGGGCAGCCAGACGACTTTTTCGGCCACAATTAGCTTTACTTCCTCGATCTCCTCCGGTAAGGCGCCCTCCCGGAACATCGCGGCGAACTGCCGGGCCGCCTCCGCCGCCGCGGCCGGGCTGTGGTAGCGGGCCACTATTTCCTTGGCCAGATTCTCCTTGGCCAGCCGGGGGTGCAGGGCCCCCCCGTCCAGATCAGCTTTGAGACGCTCCAGGTCCGCCACCGACAGGTCGCTGAGCAGCTCGTAGTAGCGGAGCATGAGGACGTCGGAGATGGACATGATCTTGCCGAACATCTCCTGGGGCGGCTCGTCGATGCCTACGTAGTTCCCCAGGGATTTACTCATTTTCTGGACGCCGTCCAAGCCTTCCAGCAAGGGCATGGTGAGGACCACCTGGGGCTCCTGGCCATATTCCCGCTGCAATTCCCGGCCCACCAGCAGGTTGAACTTCTGGTCGGTGCCGCCCAGCTCCACATCCGCCCGCAGGGCCACGGAATCGTAGCCCTGGACCAGGGGATAGAGGAACTCGTGGATACTGATGGGAGCATGGTTGGTAAAGCGCTGGTGAAAGTCCTCCCGCTCCAGCATCCGGGCCACGGTGTGCTTGGCCGCGAGTTCAATGAGCCCCTGGGCGCTCAAAGGCTTCATCCAGCGGCTGTTGAAATCGACCAGGGTTTTTTCCGGATCCAGAATTTTATAGATCTGCCGCTCATAGGTCTTGGCGTTTTCTTTGACTTCAGCTTCGGTCAGGGGCTTCCTGGTTTCACTCTTGCCGGAGGGATCACCGATCATGCCGGTGAAGTCGCCGATGAGGAAGATCACCTGATGTCCCAGTTCTTGAAAGTGTTTAAGTTTTTGGATCAAAACGGTGTGGCCCAGATGCAGGTCCGGGGCCGTAGGGTCGAAGCCGGCCTTGATACGCAGGGGCTGGCCGGTGGCCAGGGAGCGCTTGATTTTGGCGGCCATTTCCTCTTCCGGTAAGATCTCCACTGCCCCCCGGCGGATAAGGATCAGTTGCTCGTTAACGGTCATGTGTGACAGGATCTCCTATAAATGTTCAATTTTTGCGGGGTGTGCCGACTGCCGGGTTTAAATGGTTGTCAGAAGTGGAATTTTATTTTCACCCCTCACCCTGACCCGCTCCCTCAAGGGGAGAGGGAAAAAAGGAAGTACGTTGCAGGGTTAACAATCCTTTGGCAGAAATCTGCCAATATTAAAATTAATTTTCCACATCCAAGCCTGAAGATTCTCCGGTCATGAGCTGATCGATACAGGATAGTCTTGTCCTGCTTGCGACTTAAAATCCCAGCCAGCGCACCGGCCGATCTTTGCGGGGCACCACCGGCGGGGTTTTGGCAGAGTAACCGATGGGGGTAATGGCCAGTAAATGCCGATCTTCCTTCCCCAAAAATTTCAGCAATTCTTTTTCCCGGGTCAAAACGCCCGACATCCAACAGGTCCCCAGTCCTTCGGCCTCGGCGGCCAGGAGCAAATTCTGCAACAGGGCGGAGCCGCTTTGGACGATGACCTCCTGGCTGAAGGGGTCCGGATCACGCCAGACGGTGATGGCGACAACAGTGGGAGCCCCGCCCAGATTCTTGAAAAACTGGGTGACTTGGGCCACCCTCTCCTCGTCAAAGAGTTCCCGTAGTTTCGGGGCAATATCTTCTCCGGCCTGGGAAGCCAGAGCCACGAAATCATCCCGGGGCTTGCCGGTCAATACCGTAATGTCCCAGGGTTGCAGGTTGGTTCCCGAGGGCGCCCACAAGGCGGCCTCAAAAACCCGTTCCAAGACTTCCCGGGGCACGGGGTCGGGTTTATAAAACCGATGGCTGCGGCGGGTTTTAATGGCGGTGTAGAGATCCATCATGTTTTCTCCTTATCCTGATGGTTGCTACTAAAAAAAAATCTCATTCGTGAACGGTCTGTCGAAACTCGAAACTGTTCTTCCTACCCATCCCGCTGCAGTTGCTGCAGCAGATGTATCTGAGGCAGGAGACCGGGCTGGAAAACGTCCAGCAAGGCGATGTCCAGACCGGCGCCGGCTAACAGACCCAGGCAGGCAGTTTCCAGTTCCAGGGGATACAGCTGCCGCCGGCCGCTGCGCAGGTTGGACAGCCCTGCCATGGTGCGGCCCGGTTCCCCGAACAGAGCGCCGCCGGCCAGCAAGCGGACGGTTTTGATGACCGCGGTGGTCTGGTAATACACATCCGGCCAGCTCAGGTTCGGCAGCACCGGATCATAAATCAGGCGCGTTCTTGGACTCCCGCGGCGATGGCTAGTTCCCGCAGCCGGGCTGCCAGCGTTAGCTTTTCCTCCAGGGCCGGCGGCGTCATGGAGCGTTCGTCCAACAGCAGCAGCACCAGATCGGTCTGGGCTTGGGCGGCCAGTGGTAAAATTTCCTTGAGCTTCTGTGCCTCCAGGGTCAGGGCATTGAGAATGGGCGGTTGCCTACAGACAGCCAGCCCTTTGGCTAACACGCCGGGATTCGGGCTATCCAGGATGAGGCGGGTGGTGCTCACTTCCTGCACCGCCTCCACCAGGAAGACCATCCGATCCTCATGGCGCGGGGAGAGATAGCCGGGATTCAGGTCGATGAGGTCCACCCCGGTCTGATCCAGCCGGCGCACCAGGTCCTGGAGGGGCCTTTTGTCCAGGTGCTTCAGGGAAGCAGCCACCACAGGGTTTAGGGCGTTGAGATTATCTGCAGCTATCAACATGATATCAAAGAGGCGATCAGAAGGCGGCCAACCAGCGGCCACCGAACAACTAAATAGGCTGGGCATACCTTATCATGCCTGTCAGGGCTTGACAACAAAAACAGCAAGTTAGCTATAAAATGGGCCCGCTGCCATCCTGGAGAGGTTTAGGGCTTGACAGGTCTGGGACTTCTGATAAAAACCTTGGCAGTCAGAGTTTACTGTAGGAACTGGATAATATTTTTTAGTTTTTTAGGGTCATTAAGACGTTATATTTGGCAATGACTTTAAACCCGGGAATATATAACCACCTCTAACCTTTGAAAAGGTCTGCTCATATGCTATGCTTTGCCCTTATTCTGGCCGCTTGCTGCTCCTGGCCGGGCCACCTGATGGCCACGGAAACCGAACCACCATCGGCCCCAGCCCCAGAAACCCTCCTGAGGACCAATTATTCCCTGCCTGCGCGCGTCGCCTTGTGCGGCGAAGCGGTTCCCCTCCAGGACCCTGAAGTCCGGGAAGACCTGGACCGGGAGTTCACTATTATTTTGTGGAACCGGACCCAGACGACGATGTGGCTGAAGCGGGCGGCCCGCTATTTCCCCTATCTGGAAAAACGGCTCCAGGAAGCCAACTTGCCGGATGATCTGAAATATGTGGTATTGGTGGAAAGCGACCTGCGGCCCAACGTCCGCTCTGCCGCCGGCGCCAGCGGTCCCTGGCAGTTTATGAAACCCGCGGCCAACCGGTTCATGCTGAAGACCGACGACAAGATCGATGACCGCTACGACTTTAGCCGCGCCACCGACGCGGCGCTACAATATTTCAAGGCCCTGCATCGCACTTTCCATGACTGGCCCCTGGCCCTGGCGGCCTACAATTGTGGTGAAGGCCGGCTGCAAAAGACCATCAGAGAGCAGGGCGTCACCAACTACTATCACCTGGACCTGCCCGATGAAACCGACCAATATGTCCTGCGGATCATTGCCGCCAAAATAATTCTCAGTGATCCGGCCCGGTATGGCTATGATATCCCGGCCCAGGACCTCTATCCGACTTGGCGACCGGAACAGGTGGAGTTCGTTTTGGCCAAAGAAATTCACCTGCGCCAGGTAGCCGAGGCCTGCGGCAGCTATTATAAATTAATCCGGCGGCTCAATCCCCGGGTGCGCACCGCCACCCTGCCGCCGGGAATGTATAAGCTGTACGTCCCGGCCGGGACTGCCTCCCGTTTTTATGAAGCCTATCTCCGGGGGCGGTTGGGCGGCGGGAAAAATGACCCCGGCGAGCAGCCTGCCGCTCTTAGCCCGCAGCCAAAAAAGAAATAATGTTTGCAGCTAATAGTTTTTTTTAATAAAAATCCTGAGGAGATCTTGTGACCGCACCTGCGCCCTCTCCCCAACCGGTGGACTTGATCATCCTGGGCGGCGTCATCATCACCATGAATGACCGGGGCGATGTCTACCCCGCCGGCGCCATCGCCATCAAAGACGATACCATTGTGGCCGTGGGACCCGCGGCGGATATTCTGCCCCGGTTTTGGCCCAGGCAAAAATTATCTTATGACGAAGATATCGTCCTCCCCGGCCTGATCAATGCCCACACCCACGCCGCCATGACCTGCTTCCGGGGTCTGGCCGATGATTTACCCCTGGAAACCTGGCTCAATGAGCACATCTTCCCGGCCGAGCGGCATATCTGCCGGGATCTGGTATATTGGGGTACCAAGCTGGCCATCGCCGAAATGATCCTCTCCGGCACCACTACCTTCTGTGACATGTATCTCTTTGCCGATGCGGTGGCCCAGGCCGCCCGGGAGGCCGGCATGCGGGCCGTAGTGGGGGAGGTGCTCTACGATTTTCCCTCCACCAATTACGGCACACCGGAAAACGGGCTCAAATTTACGGAGACCTTGCTCCAGACCTGGCAGGACGACCCCCTGATCCAGGTAGCAGTGCAACCCCACGCGGTCTACACCTGTTCGCCGGACCTGCTCAGCCGTTGCGGTGAGCTGGCCGAACGCTACGACGCCAGGCTGATCATCCATTTAGCCGAAACCCGCCAGGAAGTGTCAGACTGCCAACAGCACTACGGCGCGACACCGGTGGCCCATCTGCATAATTTAGGGCTTTTGAACCACCGTCTGGTGGCCGATCACGGCGTCGTCCTCAGCCAAACGGACCAGGAATTACTGGCCGCTCAGGGCGTCAGTGTGGTGCATTGCCCGGAAAGCAACATGAAACTAGCCTCCGGCGTGGCTCCGGTGGTGGAACTGCTTCGGCAAGGCGTTAATGTGGCCCTGGGAACGGACGGCTGCGCCTCTAATAATAACCTGGATATGTTCCAGGAGATGGATACCGCGGCCAAACTACATAAAGTACACCACCTGGATCCAACGGTGCTGCCGGCTCCCGCGGTTCTCGGCCTGGCCAGCCGCGGGGGGGCCCGGGCCCTTAACCTGAACCAGCGCGTCGGTTCCTTGGAGGCGGGGAAGCAGGCTGATCTCATCGTCATCAATTGCGACCAACCCCACCTGGTGCCTCTGTATAACCCCTATTCGCAGCTAGTCTACGCCGCGTCCGGGGCCGATGTGCGCACCGTGGTTATCGCCGGGCAGGTGGTTATGCAAGACCGGCGCCTGTTGACCCTGGATGTGGAGGTGGCCATGGCCCGGGTACGCGAATACGGCCGCCGGATTCAGGCCAATAACCACTAACCTAAGGTTGTTTCTAAAGGGGTCCATATCCGAGAGGATCTAATTCCGGGCGGATATGGAGAAAGGTTGCTTCCAGCCGACTTTTTATGGTAGCTTTTGGAAAGGATTATTGGCTCTTAGCGTTCCGCTGGCAGCCGTTACCGACAAAAAGGAAAAACCATGAATCAGAGTGCATCGGCCATCGGCTTTCAATATCTCCAGGAAACCCGTTATACCCGTGACAGTCTCCGGGCCGAACCCCTGGCCCCATATCCCCGCAGCCCCCTGTACAAAACCTATCCACCCGGAACCACCAGATTGGCCTTGCCGCCGGTGCCGGAGACTTTTCAAGCGGATTTCTGGCAAAGTGTCCGCCAGCGCCGGTCCCAGCGGGATTATGCGGAACAGCCCATCAGCCAGGAGGAGTTGGCCGGTCTGCTCTGGGCCACTCAGGGAGTCACCGCAGTCCGGCAAAATTTTGCCTTTCGGGCCGCACCTTCCGCCGGGGCCCTCTATCCGGTGGAAACCTATGTGGCCGTACATCGAGTGGAAGAAATCCCTCCCGGTATCTGGCACTTGCAGATTCCGGATTTTTCCCTGGAACTGGTGGCTCCCGGTGATTTTCGGCGCTCCCTGGTGCTGGCCGGCCTCAACCAGCAATTCCTGGGCAGTGCGGCCGTAGTGTTTATCTGGACCGGCCTCTTGGGACGCGCCCTGTGGAAATACCGCCAACGGGCAGTACGTTACCTCTTCCTGGACGCCGGCCATATCTGTGGCAACCTGCATCTGGCCGCCACCGCCCTGGGCCTGGGCTGCTGCCCGGTGGCCGCCTTCTTTGATGAAGAAGTTGAAGAGCTAGTCCATGCCCACCCCGAGGAGGAGATCGCGGTTTATCTGGCTGCCGTGGGGCGGTTGGCCGGCAAGCCCTGATTCTTTTTCCCCGAACAATTAAAACGCGGCGTCCAGTGAACAAACGCAAAAAACTCATCTTCGTCATTCTCGGCGGCCTGCTGGTGCTGGCCGTGAGTCTTTCCATGGTCTCCCAGTGGTGGCGCGCCCTGCCTGACGGTCTGCTCCGGGCCAGCGGCCGCATCGAGGGTGACGAGATTGTCATCGCTCCCAAGATTGCCGGCCGGGCCGTTAAGGTCTTGAAAGATCGGGGCGACCCGGTGGTGGCGGGCGATCTTCTGGTAAAGTTGTCCTCGGAGCAGATTCAGGCCCAACTGGACCGGGCCCGGGACCAGGAGCGCTACTGGCGGGACCGGGTGCAGCAGGCCGAAATCGACCTGGATTATACGGCCAGGCAGGTGCCCGCGGATATCGCCGCCGCCGAGGCCCGGGTCGCCTCGGCCCACGCCCGCATTCAGGAAGCCGACGCCTTATTGACCAGAAATCACCAGGATTTTCAGCGGTATCAGGCTTTGCGGCAGCGCCGGGTGGTGCCCCAACAAAAACTGGATGACGCCACGGCCAGCTTCCGGGCGGCCGACGCCAATAAGGCAGCTCTGACCAGGGAACTGGCCCTGGCCCAGGCCCAACTCCATAAAGCCCAGCTCCTGCCTCGCACCGTAGCCCTCAAACGAACGGAGTTGTCGAGCGTCCAGGCCAGTCTGGCCGCAGCCCAGGCCTCGGTGCGGGAGGCCGAGGCCAACCTTGACGATACGGCGATTTACTCCCCGGCCAACGGCGTCATCCTCACCCGGGAAATCGAACCCGGGGAGGTGGTCAATCCCGGCACGCCCCTTTTTACTCTGGTGGATTTAAACCAGCTCTATCTCAAGGTTTTTATCAACGAACCAGATATTGGCAAAATCCGCCTGGGGCAGGAAGCCCGCATTTATGTGGACGCCTTTCCGGATCGCCCCTTTCCCGCCAAAGTCTCCCGGGTATCGCCCCGGGCCGAGTTCACCCCCAAATATGTGGAAACCCGGGAAGAGCGGGTCAAACTGGTCTTTGCCGTGGAACTGCGGGCCGACAATACCCAGGGTTTCCTCAAACCCGGCATGCCCGGGGAAGCCCTGTTGCGCTGGAAGGACGACGTGCCATGGCAGCGCCCCCGGTGACCGAACCGCCCCCGATTATCGAAGTCCATGATCTAGCCAAAAACTATGGCGCCTCCCCGGCCATCCAGGGCATCTCCTTTACCATCCGGGCCGGTGAGGTTTTCGGTCTGTTGGGGCCGGACGGCGCCGGTAAATCCAGCCTTATGCAGATCCTGGCCGGGGTCCTGCGTCCCCACGGCGGCGCCGCCACCGTGGCGGGACAGGACGTGGTCGCCGACCCGGAGGCCGTCAAAACCCGCATCGGCTTCATGCCCCAGGGATTGGGTCTCAATCTCTACGACAATCTCAGCGTCCAGGAAAATATCGAATTTTTCGGGGACCTGCGGGAAGTCCCACCCGCCGTGTTTCAGGAAAATAGGGCCGAACTGCTCCGCATCACCCGCCTGGAGCCGTTTGTGGACCGCCCCGCGGCCCAACTCTCCGGCGGCATGCGCCAAAAGCTGGCCCTCTGCTGCACCCTCATTCACCTGCCCCAGATCATCTTTCTGGACGAACCCACCACCGGCGTCGATCCCATTTCCCGGCGGGATTTCTGGCTGATCATCAACCGTTTAGTGGTGGAGCGGGGCACCACCGTGCTCATGACCACCTCATATCTGGACGAAGCCGAACGCTGCCACCGGGTGGCCCTGCTGCACCAGGGCAAAATCATCGCCCAGGGGCCCCCCGCCCAGCTCCAGGCCGAGGCCGGCGGCGACGCCCAGGGCCGGCCGTGCTCGTTGGAAGAGGTGTTCATCAAAGCCATGGCCAAACAGGACCGGGCCGCCGTTCCGGACGAACCGGTGACCATATGTGGCCAGGCCCAGCCCGAGCCGGTGATCCGGGTGGAGGCCTTGACCAAGAAGTTTGGCGCCTTCACCGCCGTCGACCAGGTCAGCTTCCAAATTAACCGCGGCGAGATCTTCGGCTTTCTGGGACCGAATGGCGCGGGCAAGACCACCGTTATCAAGATGCTTAACGGCATCCTCAGTCCCACCAGCGGCCGCGGCTGCGTGGCCGGCTTCCAGCTGGGCGACAGTTCCCGCCTAAAGGCCAACCTGGGCTATATGTCACAAAAATTTTCCCTGTACCGTGACCTCTCCGTGTTGGAGAACATCCGGCTCTATGGGCGGGTCTACGGCATGTCCCGTCCCCAGTTGGAGTCTCGCCTGCCGGAAATCCTCACCCTGGCCGACCTCCAGGGACAGGAGGACCACCTGGCCGGCGACCTGCCCTTGGGCATCCGCCAGCGCCTGGCCCTGGGTTGCGCCATTCTGCACCGGCCTGGCATAGTTTTTTTGGACGAACCCACCTCCGGCGTCGATCCCCTGGCCCGCCGCCAGTTCTGGCATCTCATCTGCTCTTTGGCGGCCGAGGGGATCACCATCATGGTTTCCACCCACTATATGGACGAAGCCCAACATTGCCAGCGCCTGGCCTTTATTCACCAGGGCCGCTTGGTGGCTCTCGGCGCCCCCGAAGAACTGCGCGGCCAGGCCGAAGCCGCCAGCGGCCAGCACCTGGAAATCAGCAGCCCGGAATTCGGCCAGGTCTTCCTGACCCTGCGGCCCCATTTCCCCCAGGCCTTTTTACATGGCAGCCGTATTCACCTGCCCACCCAGGACCCGGACCGGGATGCCGAACATATCCGCCAACTAACGCAAACCGCGGGACTCCCGGTGACCCACCTGGTGACCAGTCCCCTCACCATGGAAGACACCTTCATCTACTTCATTCAGGCCCAGGAACATGCTGCTTAGCCGCCGTCTCAGGGCCGTGACCGGTAAAGAAGTCAAAGAAATTGTCCGGGATAAACTCTACCTGACCCTGGCCTTCGGCGTTCCCTTGCTCCTGTATATCCTCTTCGGCTTCGGCCTGACCCTGGATGCCAAAAATATTCCTTTCGCGGTCATCGACCAGAACCGCTCTCCCCTGTCCCGGGCTCTCGTGGACCGTCTGGTGAATTCCAAATATTTTATCATGCGGGACTATCTCACCGACTCCAAGCCACTGGCTGAGGGATTGGTGGATGGGCGTTTGCGGTTAGGCCTGATCATCCCGCCCAACTTCGACCGCACCTTGTATCTCGGCCAACCCAGCGAAATCCAGGCCTTGATCGACGGCGCCTTCCCGGACCGGGCCGCGGCCATCCTCACTTACCTGGATATCATTACCCGGGAGTTCAACCGTGACCTGCACCTGCCCTTGCCAAACAACCTCCCGGCCGGGCCCTTTATTCAGGTGGAGACCCGGGCCTGGTTCAACCCCGACCTGGAAAGCAAAAACTTCATCGTCCCCGGCCTCATCGCCACCAATCTGTTCTTTTACCCGGCCCTACTGGCCTCTATCGCCGTGGTCCGGGAAAAAGAAAGCGGCTCCATCTTTAACATCTACTGCTCCCCCATCCGTCCCTGGGAATACATTTTGGGGAAACTCCTGCCCTACTGGGCCATCGGCTTTTTCAATTATTTCCTGCTGTGCGCTCTGGCCCAGTACATTTTTAACATCCCTTTCCGGGGCAGTTTCCTCTTCCTGACCCTGGCGACCTTCTTGTACGTGGGCGTCTGCACCTCTTTAGGTCTGCTCGTGTCCATTCTCCTGAAAACCCAGGTGGGCGCCATGCTCCTCACCACCGTCATCACCCTGATGCCGGCCTTCATCTACTCAGGTTTTTTTATTTCAGTCCCCAGTATGGGGTTAGAGGCCCAGGTCATGGCCCATCTGCTGCCCGTCACCTATTTTATGGAAATAGTTCGGGGGGTATATCTCAAAGGACTGGGATGGGCCGATTACTGGTTTAATTTATTGATTTTAGCGGGATTTTTCGCCGCTTTTTTCGGTCTCAGCCTCTGGCGGCTGCAGAAACGGGTGGGCTGAAGATGCTAGCTCGCCTGGGCGCCCTCCTGCGCAAGGAATATCTGCAATTCTTTCGGGATCGCTCCCTCATTTATATCGTGCTCTATGTCTTTACCATCGAAATCTATATGGCCGGCACCGGCTTCAACATCGAGGTCAAAAATTACCCCACCGCCATCTTTGATCACGACCGCACCCAGTGGAGTGTGCAACTGGCGGAAAAATTCCGGCTGCCCTATTTTCGGATCACCGAGAACATCACCACCGATACTCAAATGGTGGACTTGTTGAACCGGGGGACCGTGTCCCTGGTGGTCGTCATTCCCCACGGCTTTGCCAGATCTCTCATGGAAAAAAACCAGGCCGCCATCCAGGTCGTCACCGACGGCACCCTGTCCAACACCTCTTTGCTGGCTTTGGGATATGCCGATCAGATAGCTCAAACCTTTGCCCAGGAACTGGGCCGGCGCCTGGGCCACATCAATCCCCCACAGGATCACCGGCAGCCCCAGGTGGAGTTGAAACCCCGGGTGCTGTACAACCCCAATCAAAAGGGCCAATGGTTTGCCGGTCTCATCGAACTGTTCAGCGTCATCACCCTGGTCTCCCTCCTCCTGCCGGCCGCGGCCATGGTCCGGGAAAAGGAATCCGGCACCATCGAACAACTCCTGGTGACCCCCGTCAGGCCGGTGGAGATCATGTCCGCCAAAATTATCTCCATGGCCTCCATCGTCCTGGCCGCCTCGTTATTCAGCCTTTTCCTCATCATTTTCCCGGTCTTTGGCCTCCCCTGGCGGGGCAGCCTGCTGCTATTCTTTGCCGCCACCGCCCTCTATGTCTTCTGCGCCACCGGCTTCGGCATGTTCATCGCCACCATCTGCCGCAACCTGCCCCAGACCATTCTGTTCGTGCTCATGATCATCGGCCCCATTCTGTTCCTGTCCGGCTCCTGGACGCCCATCGAGGCCATGCCGCCGCTCCTGGGCTACCTGACCTATCTTTCGCCCCTCAAACACTATCTCGCCATCGGTTATAATATTCTGCTCAAGGGCGCCGGCCTGGCTGCCCTCTGGCCGGATTTTTTGAACCTCAACCTCATCGGCTTCGGCCTGTTTGCCATCTGCGCCTTCCAGTTCCGGCGGCATTTTAGCTGAAACTCGTCGGTTCTGCGCTTCCCCCGTTGCTGACTGCTCCACGTGGGTGCCCCCGGCCGGACGTACAAAAAAAGCTGACCGCATGGGGGAAGCATCCGGTCAGCAGGAATAGGGGAAAAGTAGAATGAACTGTAATTAAGGGGGGAACCTTAACTGTTCACTATCCATATTTATTGCAGGTATCATGCCATAATTACGCCAATGGCCAATACATTTTATTATTCAATTATTTTCTATAGTTACATCGCTTGTTAATTTTTTTATAAAGATAACGAATATAAATATTTGAACTTATTTATTATTGTATATTTTTTTGTATATCTATTTTATTAAAATAATTAGCATAATCTTGGTTTAAAAATTTTTACTGCTAATTGTCTAAAATTCCATTCTTTGAACCAGCCATTCCAGATTTCATACCGATTAGCAATCAAATGACAACTTTCATCCTTAGTCCCCTCGCCACCCGCTCGCGGGGGGAGAGGGTTAGGGTGAGGGGGGTAAATAACCCATTGACTGCACCTTGGTATCAATCAATCAACATTACCCCCATTAGTTTAGGTTACTTTCTTTGAGCAAAAAAAAGCTGACCGGATGGGGGAGCATCCGGTCAGCGGGGTATGGGGGAAATCAATATGAACTTTGCTTAAGGGGGGATTGGGAGATCCTTAATTGTTCATAGTTGCTTATTTATATATGCACACCCCGTGCCAAATCTTCCAATAGACCGCCTATATTTTATTTTTTAGTCTTTTTATATAGTTATAAATATTTTTGCTATGCCCCTGAAAGTCGGCAAATATAAAAATTTGAACCGAAATTATTCATCCCTAATTTCACAAAAGATAACATCTTAATACTATTATAATTAATTTGGTTTAAGAATTTTTACTTTGGGATATCAATTTTTTCTCGCTTCGAACCGAATCTTGTCAGTTTTCGGTTATCGATTATACCGATTGCCAAAAGTTCTGTCCTTTATTTTCCCTCTCCCCTCGAGGGGAGAGGGTCAGGGTGAGGGGTGAATCAGACAATACCTTCGGCAACGCCTATAGTTCGAAATTCAGTCTGTTTCAGGTCAAACTGAACCTGCGGTAAGATCCGGCCGCTCTCCTTATCATAAAAAAAGCTGACCGAATGGGGGAGCATCCGGTCAGCGGGGTCTGGGAGAAAATGGTATATGAACTTTGATTAAGGGGGGATTGGGGGATCCTTAATTGTTCATAGTTGACTATTTATATATGCACACCCCGTGCCAATTACTGGCCATCTAGTATATTATTTTTTTATTATGTATTATCAAGCAGTTAAACAATTTGTCAGAATGCGCCTCCCACTATGCTTAATACAAAAAATTGAACTTTTCTCCCCCGGCGCCGGCCGATAAATAATTATGTTATTAATTTTATTAATTATTATCCGGTTTAAGAATTTTAACCATAGCCTCAGCAAAATTTGTTTTTGGCGCCTAATATTAGTTTCGAAGGAAAATTATCCCTTTATGGTACATTCTTTGCCTGCAGAAACCTGACCAGGCGGCTGACGGTGGCATTGTATGGCGTGGGAAGGTGATAGTGTCCGCCATACCGGCAGATGGCGGCGTTGAGGGCCTCGATTTCGGTCTGCCGCCCCTGCTGCAGGTCCTGGAGCATGGAGGGGTAATGAGCCGCGGTGGGGGGCACCAGGCGCTCCAGAAAATGCTGGAAATACGCCGGGGCCGTGGGGTGCTGGAGGGGAATCTGCCTGGCCGCGGCCACCTGGTAGATCTCGTCGATGAGAGCAAACATCAAATCCCGGGTTTGGGGGCTGGCCGCCAGCTCCCCGTACGTCACCTCCAAAATGGCCCCCAAGGGGTTGAGGGCGCAATTATAGAGGACTTTCTCCCAGATGTGGGTTAAAATATTGTCCACCACGGCGGTGGGGATCCCCGCCTCGTTGAGGTGGGCGGCCACCTGCTGCAGCCGCGGGCTCCGGTTTTCGGCGGCTATGGTCCCCAAGAGGACCTTATCGGCATAGACAGTGACGGTGGCCACACCGGGCCGGCTGATCCGGGCTCCGAAAATCACCCGGGCGCCGACGGTGACCGTGGGGCCAAATTCCTGGGAGATGATTTCCAGATTGCCCAGGCCGTTTTGGATGGAAATGACCAGACCCTGGGGGGCCAGCCAGGGCTTGAGCTGGCGGCAGGCCGCGGCCGTATCAAAGGATTTGACGCACAGCAGGATGACATCATACCTTAGGTCGGGGTCTGCCGGCGGTACGCTGACCGGCCCCACCTGCACCTGCCCCCAGATGCCGTCAATGGTCAGGCCTTGGCCGCGGCAGGACCTCAAAATGCTCGCCCCGGCCGATAAAATCCACCGCCCGCCCGGCTCGCCGGAGCAGACCGCCGAAGACGGTGCCCAAGGCTCCGGCCCCCATAATTAAATAACGCATGGTGCTCCTTGGAAACTGATCAAACCCGAACCCCACGTCAAGCCCTGAAAACCTTGTTGCAGGCACAAGACCGTTCCGTGCGGGAACTGTCCCAACTTCTGTCCCTGTCCGAAAAAGAAGTGCTGGACCATTTGGACCATATCGCCAAAGCCCCTGGACCGGACTATCAATTTGTCATCATCCCGGCCCAATGCCGGCAGTGCGGTTTTGTCTTCAAAAAACGAGCACGCCTCACAACTCCTTCCCGCTGTCCGATCTGCCGCCAGACCTCGATTGCCCGACCCCGTTACACCCTGAGGGCCAGGGAAAAGGGCAAAGGGAAGAAAGAATAGTTTATATGAGAATGCCTTTGGTTGCCAGCTTGGAACCCTGAGCCGTAGGGCGGGAAAGCACCCGCAGGGCGGCGAAGCCCAAGCGCCTCCCGCCTTTTGTCTTCACCTGAGGGATAAGCATTCTCTTGCTTCGTTGAGATGTTTCCATCATGTAAGTTTGTGACATTTGTCCCATCTGTTCTGTCCTTCCCCACCCGCCCTGTGATACAAGCTCAACTATGATGACTCAGAACCCAGAACTCAAAAGGAGATCCCCATGCCCTGCACCATTTGCCAACACCCCAAACGTCAGGATATCGACCAGGCCTTAGTCGCCGGGTCCGCCACCCTGGCCGCCCTCAGCCAGGAGTACGGCCTCAGCACCTCGGCCCTGCACCGCCACAAGGCCCACCTGCAGGCCAAAGTCAGTCGGGCCCAAGACCAGATCCAGGATAATCTGCGCCAGGGCTGCCTCTTTTGGCTCAGCCAGGCCGTGGAAATGGCCACGCAGACGGCCCAGGCCGCCCAGGCCGAAGGCAACGGCAAGCTAGTTCTCCAGGCCATCTCGCTAGGGACCCGCCTCCTCAATATCATGCTGAAACAGGATATCTACTTCGACGCTAGGGTCGTCTACGAGATCCTGGCCTCGCCCCAGTGGACCACCCAGGCCAGTCTCCTGCCCCACGACCCCCAAATCCTGGCCGCCGGTCGCCAGGCCCTGGCCGGAGCGCTGTTATTCCCCTGCCCGGATGCTTCGGCCCAACCCTCTTCCCCTGCCTCCCTGGAGGACCTGGATCATCTCACCGAGAATCTCCTGAACCTGGCCCAGCCAGCCGTCCAACCCAAGACTGTTGACCGGAAACTGAAAACCGGCAACCGTCATTTTAACAACCGGGATAAAGGCGGGAAATTACCGGGAAAAACCCCTTCTTGCAAAGGTAATGGCCAGGATTATCAACAAGTTAAGCTGTATGAAAAAATTGCCGGCAGCCTTGGCCTCCTGTCGCCAACCCGGACCGCCGCGCTCCAAACTCCCAACTCGAAACTTGAAACTCTCTTCTCTGGGAAAATCCCGGCCGATATGCCGCTCTCAGAATATATTTATGAACAAAATCTCAAAGATAACCAGGATGACAACAAACGCCACAAAAGCGTTTCCTAACCGCCCCTACAAGGAATCTCAATAAGTTAACTGGTCGGCTTGATTCATTTCAATGGGAACTTGGTATGACCTGATACCGATTAGCAATCAAATGACAACTTTCATCCTTAGTCCCCTCGCCACCCGCTTGCGGGGGGAGAGGGTTAGGGTGAGGGGGGTAAATAACCCATTGACTGCACCTTGGTATGAGAAGGCGGTGGGAAAGAATAGAACCACTGGGACGGTTGTCGTGCCGGCAGGACTGAGGAATTATCTCTGCTTTCTCTTTTTCCCACAAAAAAGCTGACCGGACGGGGGAGCATCCGGTCAGCGGGGTTGGGGAAGAAAAGGTATATGAACTTTGATTAAGGGGGGAACCTCAATTGTCCATAGTTGCTTATTTATATATGCATGACTCATGCCAATCAAAACAGCATCAACAAAATAATTTATTATTCAAGTGTTCTTAATTAGTTATCTGCTTGGGCAGTTTTCCCTCGGCAACACGCTTAATACAAAAATTTGAACTAAAATAAGCCGATATCTGGCTCTTCGCCGGCAACCTGCTAATTTAATATATAAATTCAATGGTTCAGAATTTTGGCCCGGATATCTTGAAAACTGGCTTTTTGGTCAATAGTACAACTTTGGAGCCAGGTGCTTTTTGCCCAGGCTGGAAAGCCAGTACCACTAGGCGGCCGGCGGTTGGGAAATTATTTTTATTGGGTTTGAAAAAGCACTTGACGAGGGGTGGCTCGAGAAGTATATATTTAGATTGCTATACTAAACAAATTGTTTATTAACATTAAACCGGAAGAACCGTGAAAATTGGCGAAAAGCTGAAAAGACTGCGCCAGGCCAATTCTTTGACCCAGGAGGAGTTAGCGAACCGGGCTTATCTGACCAAGGGGTTTATATCGCAATTGGAGCGGGACCAGACCTCCCCATCCATTGCCACCTTAAAGGATATTCTGGATGTGTTGGGAGTGTCGCTGGCCGATTTTTTTCAGGACCAGGCCCCGGGACGGGTGGTCTATCCGCACAGCGCCCGGATCACGACCTCGAACTCCACGCCGGAGTGCCGGGTGGAGGTGCTGGTGCCGGACGCCCAGAACCGGATGATGGACCCGGTGTTGGTGACCATCAGGGGCGGGGCGGAGTTCCCGGCCCAGGAGCCCCACGAGGGCGAAGAATTTGGTATTGTCCTGAAGGGGACGGTGAATCTGAAGCTGGACAACCGTATCTTCAAAATAAAACAGCATGAATGTTTTTATTTCCGTTCGAACCTGGAACATGAGGTGGTAAATCCGGGCAAACAGGAAGTCCGGATTTTATGGGTCGTCACCCCGCCGATTTTTGGGTAAGGAGGGTTATGTTACATCGTGACGTCAAACTTTAGGTTAGTCATAAAGGAAAGCTTGTCAGCGAGGGAGGTAGCGTGAATTGGAAAAATTTGAAATGGGTTTTGGCCAGCATCTGATGCTGGATGGTTATGGGTGTCCGTACGAGTCTTTGACGGACCTGGATCGGATCTACGAATTCTTAAATCAGTGCCCGGATTTGATCCATATGACCAAGATCATGCCGCCGTACGCCTTTAAGTATTCAGGCAAAGTTCCCCAGGATTGGGGACTTTCCGGTTTTGTGCTGATCGCCGAAAGCCACATCAGTATTCACACCTTTCCAGAGAAAGGGTATTTGAGCATCGACGTCTTCTCCTGCAAGGACTTTGATGTCCAGACAGCAGTGGATTTTGCGACTAAGGTCTTCGGGATCACCACCCAGGAGATCAAAATTGTGGACCGAGGGCTGGAATTTCCCCGGGATATGGGAGCGGTGACTCAGTTTATGACGGATGAACGCAAGGAGATGAGGGCCTAAGATGGACGAACCAGACAGTACCAAGCCTGACCTCTGGACGCGTCTCTGGCGGAGTTGTTTCAGGAAACGGGACCTTAAGCACCCGGACGACATCGAGAAAGAGATTCAGAGTATCCTGGAGGCCGGGGAAGAACGCGGCTTTATAACTCGCCAGGAAGGCGAAATGATTGAAAGTATCTTTGAGTTCAAAGATACGCTGGCCCGGGAGATTATGGTCCCGCGCGTGGATATCGCCTGTGTTTCTCAAGACAGCTCGATAACAGATCTCATCGGGGTGATTTTGGAGCGGGGCCACTCCCGGTTGCCGGTTTTTAAAGACAATATCGACCACATCAAAGGAATTCTGCTGGCCAAGGATCTGCTGGAATTCTGGAACAAGCCGGACACCGAGATCGACTTGAAGAAAGTCCTGCGGCCGGCCTTTTTTATCCCGGAGGCCAAGAAGATCAGCGATCTGCTGCGGGATTTTGTGGAAAAAAAGATTCAGATCGCCATCGTTATCGACGAATACGGCGGTACCTCCGGCCTCATTACCATTGAAGACATTTTGGAAGAGATCGTCGGCGAGATTTACGACGAATATGACACCCAGGAACCCCGGTTGCAGCCCCAGGAAGACGGTTCGGTGATCGTGGACGCCCGTTTGGAGATTGAAAATTTAGCTGATCATTTCGGCATTGCCGTGCCGGAAGGTGAATTCGAATCGGTGGGCGGCCTGATGATCCATCTTTTAGGCAAGGTGCCCCAGGTCAATGATACTGTTATCGACCAAAATTTAGAGTTCAAGGTCATCGCCGCGGATGAACGGCGCGTGAAAAAGATCCAGGTGCGGACCGTGGCGTCCCCGCCGGCGGAAATCTCTGCATAAATCAGGTAAGTTTTTGTATTTATTCACTTTTTTGTCGATGTAACTCCCCCACCCAGGTAATATACTGATCGACCTTAAATTTTCGCTGGCAGCCGGATCGGCTCATGTAGCGGATTTTGCCGAAAATCGGCCGTTCACCCCAGGCCCGGTCATGGACGCCGCCAATGGACCAGGCCACCCCGACGTAGCCGTTGGGGTCCCGGCCGTCCAGTTCATAGCGGTCGTTGAGATCTAGGGCGAACTTGAGGGCCTCTTCGGGCGAGGCGGTCCACTCCAGAATTTTCTTGGCCCAGTACATCCGCAGATAACCGTGCATTTTGCCCCGGAGCACCATCTCGAGTTGGGCGGCGTTCCACAGGGCATCGTGGGTCCGGGCCTGGTCAAACTCCTCCAGACTATAGAGATAGTCCCGGTGATCGTGGCGGTGTTGGTTCAGGGTCTTTTGGGCCCACTCCGGAAAGCCGGAAAATTTATCATAATCAGGATTATACCAACAAAAGTTATCCGACAACTCCCGGCGGACGATGAGTTCCTCCAGGAAGGCTTGTTTGGCCTCCGGGGGGGCGTCGGCCCGCTGGATCTCCCAGGCCACCCGTTGGGGGGCGATCTGGCCGAAATGGAGGTAGGGGGAGAGGTTGGACAGCCCTGTTAAGGTCGGATCGTTGCGGTCGCGGTTATACGGCGCCAATCCCTGGCGCATAAAGGTCTGGAGTCTGGCCCGGGCCGCGTCCTCGCCGGGTTGGCACCAGGAGACAGGTCGGGACGCCGGGGTCGGCGGCCACCTCAGCCAGGACCCGGCCCCAATCTATGGCGGGCGCGGACTCGGTCCAGGGGAAGGGGTGGACTTTTAGGGAAGGCAGGTCGGTCAAAAAATCGGACAAGAGGCGGTGGATTTTGGGTCGCAGGGTATAGGCGGCAAATTCCTGTTTGAGGGAAGCCAGCCAGCAGGGGATAATGTTGTGAGCGTCCACCTCAATCAGGGGAATCTGGAGCTGCTCAAGGACGTGGTTTTTCCATTGCCGCTTGAGGCGCAGGGGATCAAAATCGGTGACCAGGGCGCCGGCCCGGCAGTGTTTGAGGAAGGCCGGGAGGGTTTCTCCGGGCTCTCCCTGGAGCAGGAAAAACGGGATTTTATGCTGTTCCAGCCTGGCGGCCGTCTCCTCCAGACCCCGAAGCAGGAAATCGTATTGCCGGTACGCGGCCTGGAGAAAACGGGGGACCAGATTGAACACCACGGCCAGGGGGGCCTGGTGGTCCAGGGCCAGTTCCTGGGCATAGAGCAGGGCCCAGTTATCTTGGGCCCGCTGGTCCCGGCTGAGCCAGCAAATGACCGGGCCGCCCCGGTAGGTATGGTGATTCAAGGTTCGGAGTCTTTGGGACAGGGGCGCGTGCATAGGAATTTCATATCGAGCGCGTCGGGGCAATTGCTTAACATACAGATTCCCCTCAGCCGGCCATGGCTTCAGACCCCGCTTTTGGTGACCAGGGCGACGCCGATGCAGATGAGGATGGTGCCGGCCCAGCGCAGGGGGGTGATGGTCTCCCCCAGAAAGTAGATGGACAAAAACGCGGTGATGACATAGCTCAGGGCGGTGAGGGGCAGGACAAAACTGAGTTCGCACCAGGAAAGGATGGCCAGCCAGAGAAAGAAGAAGCCGGCCAGGAAGATAATGCCGATAATGATGGAGGGATTGGTGAAAACCTGCAGGCCCACCTGGAGAAGGGCTGCAGGGGTGCAGGAGGAGACGGCGCCGATTTTTTTCATGCCGTGGGCCAGGAGCATGTCTCCGAAAGATACCAAAATTATGGCGACAGCCAGAACAGATAAGATTTTAACCATACAGTTCTCATTCTTTATAAATCTTTAAAAGATAGCAACTTAAATTTGGGGTTTTTGAAAATTTCTGCCACTTTGGGGCTTGTCAGCGCGGCCAGTTCCGCTTGCGGCCGGTAATGCGGGGGCCAGGGCAACGTCTCCCGGTCCGGGTGGACAGCCGGATGGCAATATATTTCCGTGATTCCAGGCGTCAATTTGGGCAGCAGACCCAGGAGGAACGGTTCATCCATGGCGCCGTCGTTGAGCAGGCCGAACAGGTGGTCATTGGTCTTGAGGTTTCCCAAACTTTTGGCCGCCCGCCGGGACAGCCAGGCAAAGATGAGGGCGTGGGCCGTTTTATAGGCCAGACGCTGCCGGTTTAAAGACAGGGTCACTCCCAGGTTTTCCCGGGCCAAGCGCACCGCGGGAATACTGTATTGTTCGGCCACCTGCCGCACCAGGGGCCAGACGGCCGGATGCAGGTGGATGTTCAGGTGGCCGTTGAGAAACCAGGGACGCAAACCCGCCTGCAGCATTTTTTCCACCTGGGCTTCGAGTTCGAGGCCGATTTCATACCGGGCCTGGCGGGAAAGAAAGTAGGCCAGGCCGGCGCCCACCGGCTGCCGGCGGAAGTTGCCCTGAGTATCCACCAGGTGGGGAATGCGGCGGGGAGGCAACACGGCCCGGCCCTGGATCAGGGTCAGGTGCAACCCGAGGCATACATCCGGGTGAGCTTTAGCCAACTCCACAGCTTCCTGCCAGGCCGGGCCGTTGCTCATGAGGGAGGCGCAGGTCAAGAGGCCTTCCCGGTGCGCCCGGACGATGGCGGCATTGACGGCCGGGGCTAGACCGAAGTCATCCCCGGTAATTATGACCCGGCGGATTTCCGGCTTCCATGATTTCAGTGACCGTTGCGCCCCAGCCCCAGCCAATGTCGGCTCTGCAAGATGGCGCCCAGGGACAGAAAGTTGTCGGGATGCATTAAACGCCCCAGGGCTTGTCCCCACTTCCCCTGGCGCAGCTCTGCCCAGGCATCCCCCAAAGCGACGGCAAGATATTGCTGGACGCTGGCATCCCGGTAACAATCGATGAGACAGGCGTGGCAGTCATCCCGCTCCCGAGGCAGGGCGGCAAAGTCTTCCAATGGACCCAGCACGGTTGGTAGATAGTGACACCGGTAAACATTCAGGTGCCAGTCAATATAAAAGTATTTATAGCCGGCCAGGCAGGGGAATCGCAGGGGTTGGCCACAAAGCTGCCGCTGCAGTTCAGCCATGCCCAAGCCAGGGTTCAGAACGGTAACCGGCGCCTGTTGCTTCCAATCCTGCAGGCGTTGGAAGATGTCCAGCATTTCCGTGGCTGAGAAGGTCACGGTGTCGTGGCAGGCATAGCTCAAATAGGAAGAATTCAGAGCCGCCACCGGGTAAGAGAAGGTGGCCAGTTTAAAACCCAGGTGGGCCAGAAAATTGCCCAAAACCTGAAAGTCCGAAAAGAGCCGGCTGATGGTGACAGAGGCCACCGGCGTCATACCGGAGCGTTTGATCTCCGGCAGCAGGGCGCGGCAGGGAACGGCAGAGGCCGGGAAAGCCCCGGTGCTCATCGTGCTCACGTTCGGAAGCGGCATCGATGGAAATGATCAGATGGGAAACCCCGGCCTGTTGCAGAGTATCGACCTTATCCCGGGTGAGCAGCCGGCCGTTGGTGCACAGCAGGTTTTGGATGCCAAGCTCCCGGGATTCACTTAAAATATCATTTAAGTGGGGATACAGGAGCGGTTCGCCGCCGGTAAAAACGATATAGCGCACCCCGGCTGCCGCCAGGGTATGGAGCCCCCGGCAAAGCCGCTCTGGGTCAGCCATAACCCGGTCCCCGGGCTTTATTTGGGGAAAACTACAGAACCGGCACCGGGCATTACAGGCATTGGTGAGGGCAATCTGCACAAAGCCCGGGCCTCCCTGGGCCAGCAAGCGCAACTGGTCTTTTATAGTTGTGGCCAACGATGCTATCTTATGCACCCCTCACCCGTTCTGAGGTCTCGGTTCTGAATTCTGAGTAAAAGATCACTAAAATCACTTATCCTCAATACTTCTGGCGAGGGCAGAGGGGAAAATAAAGGGAAAATCTTTGCGCAGTTAGAAGATTGTCACCGGCAGACGAGGTTGGCTTTACGATTTGCAGGCCTGGCCTTGCTGCCGCCGGAATAAAAATTGGAAAAATTCCCTGGCTTCTTTGAGGAGCCGCCGGCGCTCCACCGGGTCCTTCAGCATGGTCTGGGCCGCCCGCATCATGTAGCGGGGGCGAAAATAGAAGCGACGATAAAACTTGGGCACCGCCGCAAAGATCTCTTCGGCCTTCAGGCCCGGGTAATCAATGACACATTTCTGATAGCCGGTTTCCCCATCAACCAGGGCGCCGGGCCGAAAATAGCCTTGATGAGAGCACAAGTCAAAAAATTCGGTGCCGGGATAAGGCGTGGCCAATGAGACCTGAATAGTATCCGGGTCCAATTCACAGGCAAAATGTATGGACTCTTCCAGGGTGGCCGGGGTCTCCCCCGGCAGCCCCACCATGAAGGCGCCGTGGATCTGAATGCCCAATTCCTTGCACCATTTGGTGAAACGGCGGGCCAGTTCCGGGGTGGTGCCCTTGTGGATATTTTTAAGAATTTGGGCGTTGCCGCTTTCGTAGCCGATGACCAGCAGCCGCAAGCCGCCTTCTTTGAGGGCTTTTAAGGTTTCATAGCTGGTGGTGGCCCGGGCGGTGGCCGACCAGGTGCATTTAAGGGGGGCAAGAGCTTTTGCTATTTGTTGGGCCCGTTCGCCGTCAGCGGTGAAGGTGTCATCATCGAAGAAGATTTCCTGGGACTGGGGGAACAACTCCAGGGCCCGGCGGACTTCGGCGGCCACATCGCCGACGCTGCGCATGCGATACCGCCGACCGGTAAAGGTCTGGGGCCAGAGGCAATAGACGCAGCGGCTGGGGCAGCCCCGGCCGGTGTAAATGGAGACATACGGGTCCTTCAGATACGGAATATGGTAATTCTCGATTTGCAGATCCCGGTGGTAAATTTCACTGACCCAGGGCAAGGCGTCCAGGTCTTCCACCCAGGGACGATCGGGGTTGTGCCGGATTTTGCCGCCCGACCGATAACTTAAGCCCTGGATGGTTTCCCACGGCCGACCCTCGGCCACTTCTTGAATAGTATAATCGAATTCCCGCCGGGCCACAAAATCCACGGCCGTCCCCTCCTGCAAGGCGTCTTCCGGGAGGATGCTGACGTGGGGTCCCACCAGACCCAGGATCAGGTTGGGGTTAGCATCTTTGAGATGCCGGGCAGTTTTGAGGTCATAGGCCAGGGATGGCGTGGAGGTAAAGAGGACCACCAGTTCATAGTCTTTGGCCTGTTCAGCCACCTCCGCCACTCCGAGATTGAGCGGCGGGGCATCCAGGACCCGGCTGCCGGGAATAAGGCCGGCCGGATAACAAAGCCAGGTGGGATACCAGAACGAGGTCACTTCCCGGGTGGCCTGGTAACGGGAACCGGCGCCGCCATCAAAGCTTTGGAAAGACGGCGGATTTAACAGAAGAGTGCGCATCAAGATATATATCCTTCTAATAAAGAGACTTTCAGCTGTCAGCTTAACAAAAGAAAAGGTTCGGTAATTTTCTTACAAATTAAGAAGTTGCAGATTCCTGTACTATTATTTGGTTTTGGCTGAAAGCTGATCGCTGACCGCCCTATCTCATTTGGCCAGCAACGCCTCCGCCAGTTTAAAGTGATGGCCGATATCCCGGCGCAGGGCCAGGCGGTTGCCGTTCTGGTCCTCCCGGGGGATGACCCGGATTTTGGCCTGATCAAAGGCGGTGAGCAGTCTTTGGCGCAGGGTTTCCACGACGGCGCCGGGTTTTTGCCCATCCTTAACGGTAACGTTGGCCACCAGATACGCCACCCGGGAGCCGTCGGATTTAAAGCCGGCTGCCGGGTCCCAGTCCATGGCGGAGGGGATGATGGTAATATTTTTTTTGGCAAAATAGTCGAAATCGATTTCCAGGGGCTCGCCTTTGGTCAGGGACCAGGGATAGCCTTTCTGTTGTTTGGGGCCGCCGGGGCCGGTTACCAGGGCCAGGCAGAGGGAAATCTGGTCGCGACGCACTTCGGGCTGCACTTCATGCAACCGACCGGACACCATGGCCTGGACCAGGGCTCCCAGGTTCCGCAGCCGTTTAACCACCGGCTGAAATTCCGGCTCCCCCGGCCGGATGTTGATCTCACAGACCCGCAGCATGGCTGGCTTGAAGTTATCAGTGCAGGAGAGGAAACAGCCGGGATAAAGGACGCAGGGCCGCAGGATGCCTCTGGACTGCAGGGCGCCGATGAGGGGCCGGGCAATGGTTTGGGCCGCCAGGTCTAAAAGTTCCGGAGACTCGAGGGGGTGCGGGGAGATGGCGCCCATGCCGCCGGTGATGGGGTTGTTGAGGCCCGGCGGGCCTTCAAAGCGCTCCGGGTAATCCATGGCGGTGGGCAAAATTTGAAAATTGCCGTCGCGGTCCACCAGAATGGTGAAGCTGATCTCCACTCCGGACATGCGGGCTTCCACCAGCAGCGGCCACGGCCCTTTCCGGCCGAAAAGCTGCGTGTAATCCTCTTTATAATCATGGAGCAAGAGGTCATAAACTTCCCGGATCTCCCAGGCGTGCAAAATAATGCGGGCCCCCTTGCCGCCGGCGCTGTAGGGGTATTTGAGGACCACGCCGCCGTGGGTGTGCAGGTAATCCAGGCAGATTTTTAAAACCGCGGCGTAATCCCTGGCGTTCACCGTGGTCCAGGGCGCCACCGGAATGCCGGCGGCGGCGCAGAGTTCTTTGCCGGCGATCTTATCGGCTTCCAGGAAAGCCCCCTGCTGATCCAACCCGATGATTTTGTCGCCGTGACCGGCGGCCGTCACTTGATCCACCAGGCCGTGAAACAAAAGCGCTTCCGGCATTATTAGAGCGATATCCAGTTCGCCCTGGTCAAACGCCTGGATCAAGGCGGCAGCATAGGATTCGGTGGAATTAGCCGAGGTGGCAATAAAACTCAGGGGCCACTTCTGCCGCTGGGCAAAGGGCGGCATGGCCGGGGTGCCCCGCACCACTAGACCCTCATAATCACCGGGATAGAGTTCGCTCACTGAGCGGCTGGTTTCCAGGGCTGCCAGAAAACTGCGCCCATCCGTGCCAACAAAGCCGATTTTCGTCGCCATCGCTTATTGTTTGGTCGTGTCCGTGGGTTCCACGAAAAATTTCAGAGCCTCGGAGCGGTTGGTTTTATCGATATAGCTGTTCCAGATATCCCTCAAGTCCTCTATGGCTTGTTTGACGTTCAGGTCCAAGCCCCGGGACTTGAGCTGACCCAGGCTGTAGTAAAGTTCGTTGAGCAGCCGGATTTGGGTAATGCCGATGACCTGTTGGAAGTCTTCCTCGTCCAGGGTTTCCAGATTGACTTTTTCAATTTCCGACAGCTCATTCAAGATTTCAGTGGCAATGCCCGTGAGCAGGTCCCGGTAATAATTGGGCTGCGACAGGTCAATCTGCCGGCCCCGGCTCAGGGTTACCGTCTTGGGGGGATCAATAGAAGCCATTATGTCAGAGTCACCTTCTCCAAATAATGATAAATGGCCCCGTCATAGGCGTTGGTCAACTTGAAGACTTTGCGGGCCAGGTTAAACCGGGTGGCCAGGGTGGTGGCGCCCTGGTTGGCCTGCATCTCTTGAATGATCAAGGGATAGTCAGACGGATCCACCACGACGGTAACGTCGTTAAAATTTTTCGCGGACGAGCGCAGCATGGCCGGGCCACCGATATCGATGTTTTCAATGGCATCTTCCAGGGTGCAGCCCGGTTTGGCCACGGCCTTTTCGAACTGATAGAGATTCACCACCACCAGGTCGATGGGGAGTATCTGATGGGCCTGCATCTGGGAAACATGATCAGGCAGGTCACGCCGGCCTAAAATGCCGCCATGGATTTTGGGGTGCAGGGTCTTGACCCGGCCGTCCAGCATTTCCGGAAAGCCGGTGAAGTCGGAAACCTCGCGGACTTTGAGGCCGGCCTCACGCAGCACCTTGGCGGTGCCGCCGGTGGAGAGAACTTCTATGGGGAAAGCGGCCAAGGCTTTGGCAAACTCCACCAGACCCGATTTATCGGTAACGCTCATTATGGCCCGGCTGATGGGTTTCATATCTGGTCCTCCAATTCAATTATACGCCTCGGGGAGACGGTTGGGTCATTTTGAAACGATTTCATCCTATTCCTACTATACCCGGAGCAATTATGCAAGCCCTTTGGCTACTTAGTTTGCTATTCCAAAATATCGCCAGTGGTGGTATGCTGGAAAATATGGTTTCTGGTTTCCGGAAGGGTAGAGCCTGTAATCAATGGAATATTCTCAATAAGTAGCAAGGAGACGCTTATGCGCTACGTCATTATCGGCAACAGCGCGGCCGGACTGGCCGGCGCCGAGACCATCCGCCGTCTGGAACCACAGGCGCCCATCACCATCATCAGCGATGAGCCGTATCCGCCCTACTGCCGCCCCTTGCTCACCTACCTTTTGGGCGGCGACATCCAGGAAAAAGATCTGTGGCTGAAGGCCGCGGACTACTACCAGCGCTGGCAATTCACCCCGGTTCTGGGTAAACGGGTGGTGCAGGTTGATCCGGCCACCAGGACCATTGGGCTGGAGGCCGGCGAGACCGTCGCCTATGACCGGCTCCTGGTGGCGAGCGGCGCCCGCCCTACCCTGCCGGACATTCCCGGGCAGGATTTGCAGGGGGTCTTCACCGTTCGAACTTTGGAGCATTTCAAAGCCATGCAGCAGATGCTCCGGCCGGAGATGCGGCTGGTGGTCATCGGCTCCGGCCTGGTGGGGATCAAGACGGCCCAGGCCCTGGCCCACCGTGGTTATGACGTCACCCTGGTGGCCCGCAAATCCCAGGTCTTGAGCAACCTGCTGGATGAGACGGCGGCTGATTTACTGCACCAGGCCATGACCAAGGTCGGGGTGAAATTACGCTTTCACTCCATCCCAGCGGCTCTGAGCGGCTTCAGAATGGCCGGGTTAAGGGCGTCGTGGCTCACGGACGGCACGGAAATTCCGGCCGACCTGGTGATCATCGGCATCGGCGTCATCCCCAACACCGAATTTCTGAGTGGGGCCGGCCTGAGCGACCCTCACGGCCTGACGGTGGACTCGCAGTTGCGCACCGCCCAGGCGGATATCTTTGCCGCCGGCGACTGCGTCCAGCCATATGACCGTCTTTCCGGTGAAAAAACGTATTTTGCCATCTGGCCGGCCGCGGTGGAGCAGGGCCGCCTGGCCGGGGCCAACATGGCAGGGCACGTGCGGCAGTACGGCGGCCTTTTGTCCCAGAATACCCTATATGTCGGTAAAACCCGAGTCATTGCCGGTGGTCTGGTGCGCCCGGCAGATGACTCCTGTGAGGTGCACATTCAGCATGATCCGTTCAGTCAGAGTTATCGCCGGTTGGTGGTGCAAGACGGCCGCCTGGCCGGGGTCATTCTGGTGGGGCAGGTGGAGGACGCCGGGGTTTATTTGAATCTGATCTATAATCGCACCCCGCTCAAAACCCTACCGATAGATCCCCGCAGTAAGGGTTTTCAATTAGGGCGGTTGTTGGGGTGAAAAGTTATCAGATTGTAAAATATTTACTGGTTTAGATTGAATTGAATTTTGCAAATTTTAACCTAATTCCATCAAGGCTATATGTTTATTTAATTCAATATAATACTTATATTAATATTGACTTAAAATTAAGTATATGTTAAAAAAATCTGCAAAATAATAAAGTAATTATACAAAAATAATATAACCTACCTCAGGTGCCTTAAAGATGGTGGCCGCAAACTCGTCAACCCACCCCCGGCAAACTTCCCAGGCACCCGACCACTTCTTTTTGACCATCCTAGTAGGAAAATCCAATGTCCCAAAACATAAAAAACCTTCTCTGGGGAATCACCACTGTTCTCGTCGTTGGGGTCAGTTTTTATCGCGGCGGATTGGTGTTGGGTTTGTTGGTGGGTTTTCTGGCGTTCATCTTATTTAAAGGAAGGGTTGGTCGTGAGAAAGCAAAATCCTAAATTGGTCGCAGCTATGGTTGGGTTATTTCTTCTGAGTCTCTGTTTGGCAGGTTGTGCCAGCAGCAAAGGTTCGGTCTCGGCGGTTGCCCCCCCCCAAGCAGATGTCTCCCTGGGGAAGTATGAGAAGGTCTTGATAGAGGTTAAGAATAACGATAATGTGCAGATGACGGCCTCTGATAAAGAAAGAATTTTGATGCAGGTCATCACGGCGGTAAAAAGAGATTATCCTACCAGATTCAAAGGCGTCAACGAAGGCGGCACTGATCCCACCACTATGCGGGCCGTCGTCAACATCACCCGGTATGATAAAGGCAACGCCTTTGCCCGGGCCATGCTGGCCGGTTTGGGTCAGATGAAGATTGACGCGGATGTGAGTATCTGTGACAGCGCCTCAAACGAAACATTGTGCAAATACGAAGCTAACAAAAGATTCGCCTGGGGTGGAATGTACGGAGCGACCACGTCCATGGAGACGGTGGAAGAGGGTTTTGCCAAGGCCGTGGCGGACTGCATCTGTGGAGCCGGTGGTATAGGTAAAGAAAAATCGTAATATAGGTAGATAGGTATCGGTAGAATAGGATATCAAGGGCACAAAGAGTTCTCTAAGGTTTGTTCTCTGTGTTTCTTGGTGCCTTAGTGGTTCAGATTTGCACCAGCAAGGCCCCCCGGCAGAGGGTTCACTCAGGTGCGGCTTTATCGATGTATACGATATCCGCTTCCCGGTGTATTTGGAGATTAGCTTCGCTGCCATTCTTGCGCTCCTTCCACCAGCCGACTGGCAAAATAGGAGGCAATAATCCAATGGGAAAGAGCAAGGCCTGGAAAGGCATTTTACGTTCATCTCATCTTTTGTTAGGATAAAGGCCTTAAAAAAACTACAGCCAGGGGCGGCAACGTCAGATTAAGGGAATACGGCCGGCCGTGGTGGGGCCAGGGGTCGGCGTCGAGGCCGCCGGCGTTGCCCAGACCGCTGCCGCCGTACTCCAGGGCGTCGCTGTTCAACAATTCCTGCCAAAAACCGCCGTAGGGGACGCCCAGCCGATAATTGAGGCGGGGCACCGGGGTGAAGTTGCAGGCCACCAGGACTACATCCTCGGGGCGGCGGCCCCGGCGCAGAAACGTGAGGGTACTGGCGTCCACGTCATTACAATCGATCCACTCAAAGCCGGTCCAGTCGAAATCTACTTCGTGGAGGGCGGGTTGTTCCCGGTAAACCCGGTTGAGATCTGCCAGCCAGTGCTGCACCCCGGCATGGCTGGGGTAGTCCAGCAGGTGCCAATCCAGGCTGACTTCGTGGTACCACTCATTCCATTGGCCGAATTCCATCCCCATAAACAAGAGCTTTTTCCCGGGCTGGCCGAACATGTAGCCGAAGAGCAGCCGCAGGTTGGCGAATTTTTGCCAGTAGTCACCGGGCAGGTTGCTGATCAATGACCCTTTGCCGTGCACCACTTCATCGTGGGACAGGGGCAGGATAAAGTTTTCGTGAAAGGCGTAGAGCATGCGAAAGGTGATGGTATTGTGGTGGTAGCGCCGGAAGATGGGGTCATTGGACATATATTTCAGGGTGTCGTGCATCCAGCCCATGTCCCATTTGAGGCCGAAGCCCAGGCCGCCCAGGTAATTGGGCCGGGAGACCATGGCCCAATCGGTGGATTCTTCGGCAATGGTCTGGACGTCAGGAAAGTTTTTATAAATCGCTTCGTTGAACTGACGCAAAAAGCTGATGGCGTCGATATTTTCCTTGCCGCCGTATATGTTGGGGATCCATTCCCCTTCTTCCCGGGAATAGTCCAGATACAGCATGGAAGCCACGGCATCCACCCGCAGGCCATCGGCGCGGTATTTATCCAGCCAAAAAAAGGCGCTGCTGAGCAGGAAGCTGCGCACTTCATTGCGCCCGTAATTGAAAATGTAGCTGTTCCAGTCCGGGTGAAAGCCCTGGCGCATATCGGCGTGCTCATAGAGATGGGTGCCGTCGAAATAGGCCGGGCCGTGCTCGTCCGCGGGGAAATGCGAAGGCACCCAGTCTAAGATTACCCCGATATCGTGCTGATGCAGGCTGTCCACCAGATACATAAAATCCTGGGGGTTGCCGTAGCGGCTGGTGGGGGCGAAGTAACCGGTGGTCTGATACCCCCAGGAGCCGTAGAAAGGGTGTTCCATGACCGGCAAAAACTCCACGTGGGTGAATCCCATCTCCTGGACATAGGCGGTCAGTTTGGTGGCCAGTTCCTGATAGCTCAAGTGGCGGTTGCCGTCTTCGGGGGCCCGCATCCAGGAGCCCAGGTGCACCTCATAGACGGACATGGGGCCTTTCAAAGAGTTGCGCTCCCGGCGCCGGGCCAACCAGTCCTGGTCGCCCCAGGTGTAGTCCAAATCCCAGACGATGGACGCCATGCGGGGCGGACCTTCAAAAAAGATGGAAAAAGGGTCGGCTTTTTCCACGCGGTAACCCTGGTAGCGGGAATGAATGTAGTATTTGTATTTTGCCCCTCGTTGGACACCTGGAATAAAACCTTCCCAGATGCCGGACTGGCCCCGGGCCCCGAGGGGGTGCGATTCTTTATGCCAACCGTTGAAATCGCCGATGACAAAGACCTGCTCGGCATCCGGGGCCCAGACGGCAAAATAGACCCCGGTGACTCCATTAGACTCCAAACAATGGCCCCCCAGCTTTTCATAGAGGCGGAAGTGGTTGCCTTCATTGAAGATGAACAGGTCATCGGCGCTCAGCAAGGAGACATCGTAACGCACCGGGCCGACGGCGGTGGGTTTCTTGGACTGCTTTTTGGCCTTGGTTGGGCCAGGGGAGATTTTCTTTTCCATAGGTATATCCCAAGACGTTAAAGGGGTAGGTTGGATGTCATGACTTTACCTGGGGTTAGGTTATAGTCGTTACCGAAAGCATTGTCTTTTTCACCCTTCACCCTGGCCCTCTCCCCTCAGGGGAGAGGGTAAAATAAAAATCTTGCGGTCAAGGATGATAAGGGCAATCGGGCAGGTGGCGCCAGGTGATAGCGCGTCTTACCGTGAGCTGGCTTTGGCGATTTTTTCTTTTTGGGATTGGCAGTCGCGGCAGAGCGCGGTTTGGGGCATTATTTCTAAACGCCGCGGTTCAATGAGCTTACCACAGGCCTCACATTCTCCATACGTGCCGCCTTCCAGACGCTGCAGGGCTTCTTCAATGGCGATGAGTTCCTGGCGCTTGGGTTCGATCAGGGAGAACTGCGTTTCCTCCAGGAGGTTGACCTGGGCTTGATCTTCTTCATCCCGGGCGGTGGCCAGGAGGTCTTGATAACTCTCCCCCAAACCACTTTTTATCTGACCTTTGACTTCTCGCCAAAGTTTTCGCTTGCGCTCCAACAACTGTTCCCGCAACTGGGTAACTCTATCTGTGTCCATGCCTGTCATCGTGGAATCCCTCCCAATAAAAAGCTCTCGGTGCTAATAAGGCGAATAAGAAATGAAAAGGCCAGCGATTACTCTAGAAAATCCTCCAGAGTAGCCTTGCGGGTGGGATGTTTGAGTCGCTTAAGGGCTTTCTTTTCTATCTGCCGGATACGCTCCCGGGAAACCTTAAACTCGCGGCCGATTTCTTCCAGGGTATGTTCGACTTCAGCCCCGATACCGAACCGCATCTTCATGATTTTTTCTTCCCGGGGGGTAAGAGTAGACAATATGGCGTCGGTCTTTTCAGACAACTCCGAACTGATAATGGATTCGAAGGGGGAGATTGCCTGATCATTGCGGATAAAATCTCCCAACCGATCACCTTCATCTCCCACGGGAGTCTCCAGGGAAATGGGTTCATCAGAAAGATTGGTCACCACCAGGATTTTATCTTCCGGCACGCCGGACCGCTCGGCGATTTCTTTAAGCAAAGGTTCCCGGCCCAATTCTTTGAGAAGATCATAAAAGGCCCGGTAGCAGCGGTTGCGGATTTCCTGAAGATGCACTGGTATCCGGATGGTACGGGTTTTATCATAGATGGCCCGGGTGATGGTCTGCCTGATCCACCAGGAAGCGAAGGTGCTCAAACGATAGCCAGTCGTGTAATCGTACCGGGTGACGGCCTTCATTAAACCCAGGTTGCCTTCCTGGATAAGGTCTGAAAAACTAAGTCCCCGGTGCAGATATTTTTTGGCGATACTCACCACCAACCGCAGGTTGGCTTTAATCATTTCATCCCGAGCTCTGATAACTTCGTTTTCTTTGGCTCTAATACTTTTGGTCAACTGTTTAATTTCGTCGGCCTGGGGATTATGCCGCAGCACTTCACTCAACGTCCGGTTGATAAAGCGGAAAAGTTTTTCTTTGGCCTGGGCAGTTTTTTCTTCGGTTTGGAACCAATCCCGCACTTTGGTCTGCAGATATTGAATTTCATCGAGATCACAGTGCACTAACCCCACCAACTTCAGGATGGTTTCCTGGCCGTTTTTTATAATGCGTCCTAAATTCTTTTCTTCATCAGGGGTCAAGACGGAATAACGAAGCATTTCCCGAAAATAAGCGGCGACAATGCCCTCTTGTTCAGGCACTTCTTCGGTGTCGAAAACTTCTTCAATTTCGACTTCCCCGGATTCTTCGGTTAATTCCATGCCGGGGTAGGAAACATCCTCCAGGCTATCCACCACTTCGATTTCTTCTTCTTGGAGAGAATCGAAAACCTCTTTGATTTCAGAAGGATCTATGATATCCGACGGAATCAGCTCATTGAGGTTGTCGTAGGTGAGGTAGCCACCTTTTTCTTTTCCCAGATGAATGATTTTATCTATATAATCTCTATCCATAGGATATTTCTTACAACCTTCGCAGGTAGCTGCTATAAAATTTAAAAAATAATACTATCATAATGATCCAAGATAATCAAAGATTTTTAAATGCCTTTGAGGGTTTTTTTGTCTGACGCTTGATAATAAGCCTGTAACAATGGAAACTTACTCAAACTGCTCCTCTTAATATATCGGCTTAACCATGATCCTAAATTAATTCTAATAAATCTAAATGTCAAGAAGCATTAAATAATTGATTCCAAACCTGATAGTTTTGGAAAAGTTCCCGTCTGGGACAGGGGTTGTCGCCTGTTCGGACGGGGCGTAGTTTTAAGATTTTTCCTGGAAAAAGACGTGTTGCGGCTCAGCCCAACCGGGAAAGTGTAAGGGGGAGATTCCGGTATGACCCACCAATTCATTGTGGACCTCAAAGAAGGTATGGAAATTCAGCAATATTTTGTGATGCGACAGGTGGAGGAACGGCTTACCCAAAAAGGTAAGCCTTATCTTAACCTGGTGGTGGCCGATCGGAGCGGGTCTCTGAAGGCCAAGGTCTGGTCCAATGTTTTACGGGATTTTCCCGGACCGTTTCGGGTTGGAGACTATGTCGGGACGGTAGGGCAAGTTGGATCGTATCAGGGAGAATTACAGCTTACCGTGCAGAAAATCTGGACTCTAGAGCAGATAAAACAGAAAAAAGAACTCCTTAATCAAGAACTAAAAGACTTTGATGTCTCGCTGCTGCACGCCACCACCGAGTATGACCCGGAGCAGATGTGGCAGGAATTGCTGAATATGGCTAAGGATGTGTTGACCCCGCCGTTACAAGACCTGGTTTTGAATCTCATGAACCGGAATGCTGAGGCCTGGCAGACGGGCCCGGCGGCGAGACGCAATCATCATGCCTATTTGGGGGGTTTATTGGAGCATACCTGGTTTGTGGCGCGTCTGGCTTACCAGATGGCCGGGTTATATCCGGATATTAACCGGCAATTGGTGGTTGCCGGGGCTATCCTGCATGATTTAGGCAAAATCAAGGAGTTGGCCCAACCCTACGTGCCGGAATACACAGTTGCCGGTCAGCTTTTAGGTCACATTGTGTTGGGTTGGGAAATGATCCGTCAAGAAGCCGCGGATATCAATTTCCCGGACCAGAATTTATTGCTGCAACTAGAACATATAATTATAACCCACCATGGCCAGCAGGAGTTCGGTTCCCCGGTGGTCCCCAAAACCCGGGAGGCTCTGGTGGTCTATTTTGCTGATGATCTTGATGCCAAGTTAAAGATAATGGAGCAGCATCTCAAGGCAGATAACTCGGAGCGGAAATTTACCCCATATCATCGGCTGTTACAACGGGAACTCTATAAAATCACCCAGGAACCGGAAATCCAGGTCCAAGAGGAAGAGTTTATTGATGATTAAATTAATGATACATATTGACAATAACAATATTTGTAATTAATTTAATATTTATAATATATAAAAATTTGTAGTTAATTAATTAGTAATGCCATCGGTTACAGATTGATTGGAGAGGCAATAAGGCAATTCGCAGGTGGATCTTTGAAACTGAGCAATGCTGACAGATAACCTTAACATTTGCAGGAGGAAGCATGTTTAAGAAAATTCTCGTTCCTTTGGATGGCTCAGAACTGGCGGCAAAGATCCTGCCAAAAGTGGAAGAACTGGCAAAATTATGTGAGGCCCAAGTAACCTTAATTTCGGTGAGCTCAGAAGCCACCGATGTGGCGGGTATGGCCAGCCCGGCGATTTTCAAGGAGGCGGCCCAGCATGCCATGAAGGCCTGTCAGACGTATTTAGCAGCTACTGTTAAGGATTTGCAGGGCAAGGGTCTCAAGGTTGATTCGGCTTGTTTGGAAGGCATCCCAGCCAGGGCAATCATCAAGTATGCTCAAGACAACAACGTTGACCTGATTGCCTTGGCAACGCACGGCAAAGGTGAAGTGGCCTGGGTGATGGGGAGTACTGCCGAAAAAATCTTGAGTCACGCGACGGTACCGGTATTATTGCTCCGGGTGATAGAATACAAGCCGCCATTGTTGAAAGAGGAATTCTTCCTAGGGGCTTAGCAGTTCAAGGTTATACAGCTCTGACGGTGAGAAAATTAATGGATCCAGAGTCTTTGGACCGGGGCGGCGGAATGAGCCGCCCCGGTCCTTTTTTATCCGACATTACAAGGCAAGGCCGATGACCGCGATCCTGGTTTGATCGGCCAGCTGCAGCATTGCTTCACGATCAAACATCAGAGTTTTACCGGCTTCCAGGGCCAGAACGCCGGCCTTGACCTCCTGCATGACCTCGATGGTTCCCAAACCTACGGCCGGGACATCAAAACGGAGGTCTTGAGTGGGTTTGCTGACTTTGACAACCACGGCTTTTTCCCCAGCCAGGAGACCGCCCCGGCGGATGGTGGCGTCCGTGCCGTCGATGGCTTCCACGGCCAGCACCGCTTGTCGTCTGACCACAACGCATTGGCCAATATCCAATTTACCGATTTCTCTGGATATCATACACCCGAACTGGATATCTTGCATTTCTGCCGCCGTCGGTTGACGGCGGCTAAGGACGCCGCAGGGGACTAAGAGTTCCGACATAAAGAGAGTGGGGGAGACGATGGTGATCCCCTCGCCTTCCAATTCGGCGGCCACGCCGCGCAGGATGCCGTCGTCCCCAACATGTTTCATTTTGCTGAGAAGCTTCAAGGCCCTAAGATCCGGCCGGAGATGAGTAAACAGACGACCTTTGGTGATGCCGCCGGCCATGACGGCCCGGGTGACGCCGGCCTTTTGGAAAAATTTGATAATTTTTCCTAGTTGGCCGACAGAGACCCATTGGAGGGAGGAAACCAGGTGTTCCAGGGCCGGGTCGGTTTCCCCGCGATGAGCCACGGCCACCACCTCAAAACCTTGCTTTTGGGCGGATCGGGCGAAGATGAGGGGGAAACTACTCTTTCCCGCGATAAGACCGATTTTCTCGGACATCGATGGGTGCTACACCTCGTTCGGAGGTTTCCAGAAATTGCAGCAATTTTAAGATAGCCGGTTCTTCCGGGAAACGTTGGCGGACCTGGAGCATGGCTTCTTTGAGGGTCAACTCGGAAGTGAACAGTAATTCGTAAGCGGTCTTCAGGATATCCAAGGTGGCCAGGCTAAATCCATGCCGCTTGAGCCCGACTAAATTCAGACCGACAATTTTGGCGCGGTTGCCGACGGCCATGCAGAAAGGTGGAATATCCCGGGCAACGGCCGAAGCACCGCCAATAAAGGCATGGGCGCCGATCCGGCAGAACTGGTGAATGGCGGAGAGACCTCCCAGGATGGCATAATCATCTACAGTAATATGCCCAGCCAGGGTGGCCGCATTGGACATGATAATATTATTGCCCAACCGGCAGTCATGGGCTATATGGGTGTAAGCCATGAGCAAATTGCCGTTGCCAACCTGAGTAAGGCCGCCGCCCCCCATAGTACCTCGATGCAAAGTGGCGAATTCTCGGATGATGTTATCGTCCCCGATGATGAGTCTGGTCTCCTCGCCCTGGAATTTCAGGTCCTGAGGAACTTCCCCGACCACGGTAAATTGAAAAATCCGGCAGCGGTTGCCGATGCTGGTATGGGGGCGAACAACGACATGAGGACCCAAGTGAGTATCAGCGCCAATGGTAACATTGCCATCGATAATGGTATAAGGCCCCACGGTCACGCCGGCGCCCAACACTGCGCCCGGATCGACGATGGCGGTGGGATGAATATCAGGCATGAGCGGGGATCTCCTCCTGGGTCAGGGCGGCCATAAATTCACCCTCAGCGACGAGATTACCTTCAACCAGGGCTTTGCCCACCATTTTCCAAACTTTCTTGCCGCTCCGAACGGTGGTCATCTCCAGGATGAGCTGATCGCCAGGGACAACCTGGCGGCGGAAGCGAACCTTGTCCATGCCGAGGAATAAATATAATTTTTTTTCCAGATGCCCCTGGGTAGTCATGTAAGCGAGGATCCCGCCCACCTGGGCCATGGCTTCCACGATAAGGACGCCGGGCATCACCGGCCGACCGGGAAAATGTCCAGAAAAAAAAGGTTCATTAAAGGTGACGTTTTTCAAACCTTTGATGAATTCCCCCGCCTTCACCTCCAGGATTCGGTCCACCAACAAAAACGGATAGCGGTGGGGAAGGTACTGCATGATTTCTTCCAGGGTAAGTTGAGTTGGCAACGTCATGGTGAAGACTCCTTAACAACAGCCGCACTGAGGGCGGCCACCTGCTTCTCCAAAGCTTTTAGACGGTCATAGACTTCCGGCAGTTTTTTCTTGACGGCGCTCACGCGCAAATATTCATTGTGGGGCAGGGCTGGACTGCCCATCACCACCCGACCGGCGGGAATGGAATTTGGTACACCGGATTGGGCCCCAATGCGCACCCCATCACCGATGTTAATGTGGCCCACGATACCCACCTGGCCGGCCAAAATCACGTTGCGACCGATCTGGGTGGAACCGGAAATGCCAACCTGGGCCACGATGACGGAATTTTCGCCGATTACGACGTTGTGGGCGACCATGACCAGATTGTCAATTTTCACCCCCCGGCAGATTCGGGTTTCCCCCAGAGCGCCGCGATCGATGGTGCAGTTGGCGCCGATTTCCACGTCATCTTCGATGACGACGCCGCCGAGTTGGGGAATTTTATAGAAAGAGGCGCCATCCGGAGCGAAGCCGAAGCCATCGGCGCCAACTACCGTGCCACTGTGAACAATGACACGGTTCCCCAAGGAACAGCCGTCATTGACGGTGACGTTGGCATAGAGCCTGGTATCGGCGCCGATGGATACCCCATGACCGAGGACTACCCCGGGGAAAAGAGTAGTCCGGTCGCCCAGAGTAACATTATCGCCAATCCAGACAAAAGGGGCAATGGAGACATCTTCTCCCACCTGGCAGTTCGCTCCGAGATAGGCCTGATTGCTGACCCCCGGCCAGCGGCGAGGAGACGGAGCAAAAACCTTGGCGATCTTGGCGTAGGCCAGATAAGGGTTGGGGGTAATGATCAGTGGTCGAGCCACCTGTCCCAAATCAGGGGCAACAATGAAGGCCCCGGCCCGGCTGTCATCAATCTGCTTGGCAAATTTGGCCCGGGCCACAAAGGTAATCTCTTCGGGTCCGGCCTGATGGATGGCGGCCAGACCGCGGATTTTGAGATCTTCCGGGCCCTGACAAGCACCACCAACCAATTGGGCTAATTCTTTAAGGGTTTTTTCCACGAAAGAATTATTTGCCGAAAGCGGCTTTCACCTTATCAGTGATGTCGATGGCGGGATCAAAACCGATCACCACACGTTTATCGAAAACGGCGGTATACTTGTTTTCCTTGGAAATCGTATCCACCACCTTGGCGAATTTCTCATAGAGAGGCTTCAGTTCTTTTTCTTCCATTTTAGCCAACTCTTGCTGGGAGGAACCGACTTTTTGTTGGAGTTCTGCTTGTTTCTTGCCGAATTCCTCTTCTTTCTTCTTGCGGGCGTCTTCTTTCATGACGGGGGCCTGCTTTTGGTACTCTTCCACCTGTTTGCCGAACTCGGTCCGGCGGCGTTCGAGATCCTTGCCTAATTCCTGGCCCTTGTGCTTCAGGCTTTCCTGGGCCTTCTTGCCTTCGGCGGAATTGAAGATTACATCCGCCATATCCACTACCGCGATTTTGACTTCGGCCGCGGCCAGGGCAGGGGCAATCAAGCTAAGGATCAAGGCAGAACAAACAAACCAAACGTTTAATTTCATACAACCCTCCTTGGGAGATAATAAGTTATCCTGATTCAGGGATTAGGTCAGCATGGTGAAATCTTCAGCAATCATTTTGAGGAGCACAGTGACTGCACCTGCCAGATCATCCACCTGCCTCAGAATGGTAAAACTATTTATAGTCCAAAAGAATTATCTGATTCACCTTTCACCCTGATCCTCTCCCCTCGAGGGGAGAGGGGAAAGTAAAGGGCAGAATTTTGGGCAATCGGTATAGGCTACAATCGAGTTGACAAATCACCAAAAGAATTCATCATGTTCCAAAAGCAATTTATTAGGCGAGGCCTGAATTAGAAGTTGCCGCCAATAGAAAAATCAAAGGCACTACTGCGATCCCAGGGTTTGGGATTGAGGTTGTAACCCCATTCAATCCGCAGCGGACCCATAGGTGAAAACCAGCGAATGCCGGTGCCGATGCTGGTGCGCATGCTGCTAAAATAGGTCCGGCCGGAGCCATAGACATCGCCGCAGTCCAGGAATAACACCCCCTGGAGACCAGCCTTCTTGTATAAAGGATAGCGCCATTCCAGATTAACAAATTGAAATTTATCACCGCCGATACGGTCGCCGGTGGTGGGGTCCCGGGGACTGATTTCGGCATACTTATAGCCCCGGATAGTATCGATGCCGCCCAAATAAAACTTTTCATAGACCGGCAAGGCGCCCCAAGAATTTCTGACAACATAGCCGAGGCGTCCATGAATGACACCAACTGTTTCCCAAAACAGGGGAAAAAACCAGCCGCTATCGACCACGACGCGGCTGAAGGCAGCATCGCCACCCAAACCAGCCATTTCCAGGGAAAGACTATTGTCGGAGCCCTTGGTAGGGGTAAAGACGGCGTCCCGGGAATCCCGGCGGATAGTCAGGGAAGTGGCGCTGGTAGTTTTAACTTTCGCCGCGTCATAAATCAGTTGCGAAGAATTTGCCAGAATATTATTTAAATTAGTATATTCGTAGCGGTACATCCACAAGAGATGGGTATATTCCCACCGGAGGGGATGGCCCAGGCGGAGGTTGCCGCCGAGGCTATCCCGGGTGTATTCGGTAAAGTCCCGTTCCCAGTTATAGGCGTCAACGCCAAAATTGAGGGGTTTGTCAAAAAGGTATGGTTCAGTGAAGCTGACTCGGTAGCGGCGGGAAAGTTGACCCAGAACACCTTGAGCGCGCAGTTGTTGGCCGCGACCGAAGAGATTCGACTGGGAAACTTCCAGCATACCGACGATTTTATCTTGGGTGCTATAACCGGCGCCAACGCCAAACTGGCCGGTGGGGCGTTCTTTGACGGTAATTTTGAGGTTCATCTTGTCGGGAGCGCTACCGGGGCTGGTGCTGAAATTAACGTCTTCAAAGAATTCCAGGCGGCGCAGATTTTGGGTGCTTTTCTTAATTTTAGTGGCAGAGAAAAGCTCTTGTTCATAAACCCGGAGTTCCCGGCGGATGACTTTATCCCGGGTTTTGATATTACCGGCAATGTCGATGCGTTCGAAATAAACTTTCTCGCCTTTGCGGATATCAAAGGTAATGTCCACGGTACGGTCCTGGTCATTTTCTTTTAACATCGGCGTAACATCAGAATTGGCGAAACCTTGATCGGCATAAAAGTCGCCCAGTGTGGTAAGATCTTTTTGGATGACTTCCCGGCTGTAGACCTTTTCTTTGGCAATATCAAGTTTGCCCCGCAACACTTCGGCTGGTTCCAGCAGATCTCCCCGAAACTCGACCTTGCCGACCCTAAACTGGGGACCTTCTTCGACCGGGATGGTAATGTAAATCCCTTTAGGCCCGACGTCGATCTTCGGTTCCCCCACCCGGGCCTTGATATAGCCGTGGTTAAAATAAAAGGCGGAGATTTTTTCCGCATCCCGTTCCAGGGCCTCATGTTTGATGATGCCGGTGCCGGTGAATACACTCAACAGGTTTTTCTCCTTGAGTTCCATGACATTGCGGAGTTGTTTGTCACTAAAGGCGGAGTTGCCTTCAAACTTTATTTCACGGACGTATATTTTTCCTTTCTCAGCCACATCCAGGACGAGATTCACTTCGGAGGGAGTTACCGGCTCCAACTGGTAGGTGACATTTGCTTCGTAATACCCTTTTTCCCGGTAGAGGGCCTTGAGCTTATTAATAGCTTCCTTGATGGCGGCTTCGGAGGCAATGCTATACGGTTTGATATCCAAGGCTTCCAGGATTTTCTTAGTTTTGATCTTTTTGTTGCCCTGAACGATTATGGTGCTGATGGAGGGCTTTTCGGTCACAATATAGGTAACTATCCGGCCTTGGGGAGTATCGGTGACGTCAATCTTGACGTCGGAAAAAGAGCCCAGGTTGTACAGGGCCTTCAGATCCTCCCGGAGTTTTAGAGTGGAGGTTAATTCTCCGGGGCGGGTTTGAACAGTGGCCAGGATGGTTTCCTTTTCAACGCGCCGGTTCCCTTTGACTTCAGTTTTGGCGATTCTTTCCTGCCCGAGCATTTTGTACCCGGCGTCTTTGGCTAATTTAGCGGCAAGTTGGTCCACCGAGGCAAGACCGATCCCCTCCAGCTTAAACGGCGCCGGCGCCACCTTGCCGATAAGATCGACAAGCTGGGCTTCCAAGGCCACGGTGGGGCCGATTTTGAGCAAAGAGCCGGTAAGAATAGCATCGGCGCCCAGTTTTTTGCCGATCTCGGCCGCAGTGGCAGCATTCAGGGAGGGGCTGGCGGCGATTTCCCGTTGCAAGTCCTCGACCGAAACAATCCCAAATCCTTCTTTATCCAAATGCTCGTTGATGATTTGCTGGATTTTTTCAGCTATGCCAGGCGCCGGTTCCTTGCTCAAAACGGCGAAAGGAAAAACCGCCACCCGCTTCACTGTGATTTCCTGGGCGCCTAAGGGGATCGCCCAAAGAAAGCAAGTAAGTATTGCCAGAGAAATTTTTTTCACGTAATCCACCTCATGTATGGTCTCTGGGCAGTCTGATAACTTTACCGTCTTTAATGGTAATCTGATAGGAGAGCAGATCGGCCAGTTCCAGATTATGGGTCACTACCACGGTTGTCAAGCCTTTTTCCTGATTTAAACGGAGGAGCAGTTCATGAATTTGCCTGCCGATGCGAGGATCGAGGTTGCCGGTAGGTTCGTCGGCCAACAGAACATCCGGCTCCATGACCAGGGCCCGGGCCACTGCCACCCGTTGTTGTTCACCCCCTGACAAGGCGCCGACCCGATGCTGCAATCGGTCTTTCAAGCCAACCTGCACCAGTATGGCTTCCGCCCGGTCCAAGGATTCAGATTTGGAGAGGCGGGCGATAAGGCCTGGCAGCATGACATTTTCCAGGGCGTTGAATTCGGGCAGCAAGTGATGAAATTGAAAGACAAAACCGATTTTGCGATTGCGGAAGGCGGCAAGCTGCTCATCATTGAGAGCAAAGACTTCTTCGCCATACCACAGAAGTTTCCCGGTGGAAGGCCGTTCCAGGGTCCCGATAATGTGTAACAGGGTGGACTTGCCCACACCTGAGGCTCCCACGATGGCCAGGCTGTCTCCCGCCAGGATATCGAGCTCGACGCCGTCCAGGACTTCCACCTGGTTACCATTGGAGACATAACTTTTAAACAGGTTCCTGGCCTGAATCAAAGCCACGGAGGCTTGGTCCGGTTCTCTCATAGTGATAGACTACTCTTCACTCCTCACCCTGACCCTCTCCCCTTAACAAGGGAAGAGAGGCAAAATTAAGAGAGGGTTTTTAATTTTTTGGTGGGCCTCGCCCAAACCTTCAGAGTTTTGCTTTGTAGGGGCGGGTTTCAGACCCGTCCCGACGCAAATGGTATTACCCGAACCGGATGGCTTCCACGGGGTCCAGGCGGGAAGCCTGCCAGGCCGGGTAGATAGTGGCCAAGAAGCTGATGAGCATAGTGGCGCCGGCGATAAAGGCGAGATCCAGGCTTTCAATTTTTACGGGCAAAGTGGAAATATAATAGACATCGCTGGGCAGCTTAATGAATTCGTATTTTTTTAGAATTGAGGTGAGGAGGAAACCCAGTATCAGTCCTAAAACAGTGCCGACGCCGCCGATGATTATCCCTTCCAGCATAAAAATCTGCATAATACTGCGCCGGGTGGCTCCCATAGATTTTAAGATCGCAATATCTTTGGTTTTTTCCATGACCAGCATGATGAGGGTGCTGGTGATGTTAAAGGCGGCGACCAGCACGATCAGGGTCAGGATAATGAACATGGCAATTTTTTCCAGCTTGAGGGCGGCAAATAAGCTTCGATTCATCCGCATCCAGTCTCGGGTCTGGTAGGCCGGACCCAGCTTCTCCTGGATAACGGCGGCGATTTTATCCGCGGCATAAATGTCCTGCACCTGGACCTCCAGGCCGGTGACTTTATCGTCCAAGCCGAGATAGTCCTGCACCCGGGGGATGCTGGCATACACCAGGGTGTTGTCAAATTCAAACATACCAGAATGGAAGATGGCGCCCACCTGGAAATTTTTTATCCGGGGCATGCGGCCCATGGGAGTCAAAGTGCCCAGAGGCGAAATGACCTTAATCTGGCCGCCGACGGTGGCGCCGATATTTTTGGCCAGTTCATTGCCCAAAGCCACCTCGGGCAATTCGCCTTCCCTATCTTCTGCCAACTGTTTAAAACTACCGTCCCGCACTTCCACGGCGGGAGGCCCCCCTGTGGCAATGGTGGGCAGGTCCAGACCCCGGATAACGCCGCCGGAAATATTGCCCGGACCGGAAACCATCACCTGGGTGTAGATAAAGGGTTTGGCCGAAGTCACCCCCGGGATGGCTTCCACCTGCTGGACCAGGGCATCGTAGTTATCGAGACTGTAGCCGGGTTTAATAAGAATTACGTGAGCATTCACACTCAGGATTTTTTTCTTCAGATCCTGGTCAAAACCGGTCATCACCCCGATAACCACGAGCAGGGCCATAACTCCCACTGTCACACCGGCAATGGAGATGAAAGAAATCAGGGAAATGAATTTTTCCCGGCGTTTGGCTCTAAGATATCTGAGGGCTACCAGCCGCTCAAAAAGCATAGATTACGTTCCTTCGGGGCGCAATTGCGGAAAGAAGATGACATCCCGGATGGAGGCGGCATCGGTGAGGAGCATCACCAATCGATCGATGCCGATACCCTCACCGGCGGCGGGAGGCATACCGTATTCCAGGGCCCGGACAAAGTCCTCATCCATAAAATGGGCTTCGTCATTGCCGGCCTCTCGAGCGGCCACCTGTTTTAAAAAGCGCTGGCGCTGGTCCTCCGGGTCGTTCAATTCCGAAAAGCCGTTAGCGATTTCCTTGCCGGCAATGAAGAGCTCAAACCGGTCGGCGATATCCGGGTTGGCCTGGTTCCGGCGGGACAGAGGAGATATTTCTATAGGGAAGCCGGTGATGAAGGTGGGCTGGAACAGCTTTGGCTCCACGTGCAGATCAAAGAGCTTGGCCAGGGCCCGGCCATAGCCTTCGCCGGGGCGCAGGATGACACCCTGCTCCAAGGCCAGAGCCACCAAGGCCTGGGGGTCTTGGACCACTTCGGCGGAAATACCGCCCACGACGGTCAATGATTGGGCCATCTCCAACCGGCGCCAAGGGGGGCTGAAATCGATCTCCTGCCCCTGGTAGGAAACCCGTTTGGACCCGTGGATATTTTGGGTAATCCGGGTGAACATCTCCTCAGTCAGGGCCATTAAATCTTCGAAGGCGGCATAGGCCTGATAGAATTCCATCATGGTGAATTCGGGATTGTGCTTTGTGGAGATGCCCTCATTACGAAAATTCCGATTAATTTCAAAGACCCGGTGGAAGCCGCCCACCAGCAGACGTTTGAGATACAATTCCGGGGCGATGCGCAGATACAGGGGGATGGCCAGGACGTTGTGATAGGTTTCAAAAGGCCGGGCCGTGGCGCCCCCAGGGATGGGCTGCATCATCGGGGTTTCCACCTCGAGGAAGCCCCGCTCTTCCATAAACTCCCGCATAAGCCGAATGATCCGGGAGCGGGTACGGAAGACGTCTTTGACCTCGGGATTGACGATGAGATCGAGATAACGTCGGCGATAGCGGAGTTCCACGTCACTGAGGCCGTGGTATTTTTCGGGCAAGGGCCGGACGGATTTGGTCAGCAGGACGAAACTGGATACGGCCAGGGTGAGTTCTTCGGTCTTGGTGCGGAAGAGACGACCGGTAAAGCCGACGATATCGCCCAAATCCAGTTGTTTAAAGAGGGCATAGGCCTCGGCGCCGACTTCCTGGCGCTGGATGTAGCCCTGCAAGCGGCCACCCTCGTCCTGAAAATGAAAAAAGGTGGCTTTGCCAAACTGCCGCATCAGCACGAGGCGGCCGGCCAGACTAAAGGTCTCGTTGAGGGCCTCGAGTTCGTCGTGGCTGCTCTGGCCATAGCGCTCCAGAATTTCGGCAATCTGGTGCTGCGGCTTGAAGGTGTTGGGGAAAGGTTCAACACCGGCTTCCCGCAGGGCTTGGATTTTTTCCCGGCGTTGCCGGATAATGGTGGACTCCTCTTGCATAATCGATCCTCACCGGGGACGCCCTTGACGAGCGGACCTCCAGAAGCAAAAATCCGAAACAACCCTGTGCAAACTGGCAACTAGATTTTTCTGAGCGGAGGTTTCAAGTCCCGGTGTTGAGTTCTTCATGATGAGCAATTAACTTTTGAAATTTAGAATATCATCAAAGTTTAGTCAAGATAAATCCCGTTTGCCGTTTGCTGGTTTCCAGTTGCCGGGTTAGCGGTCAGGGGCCAGGGGTTGGTAAATTAGCGCTAATTACCGGTTAGGGGAGACTGAAACTGGATGATTTTCAATATTTGGTAACAGATTGATTCTTCTTTATATGTAACTTAATTTTGGATACACTCTTATGTAAAAATTATATACCTGCTTAACTCCTGATAAACTAATAGCAAAACGCTTGGAGATGAGGGTAAAAGGCTTTTAAGTGATTCCTAAAAAAAACAAAATAGCTATTTTGGCACTGGTTTTGCTTTTGATTATCAGCGCGGGCTACCTTTGGCAATTCGGTAACCGGCCCATGAAACCTGCGGCACCGGCTGCCCACCTGGAGAAGATCAGCCTGGGCATTTATGCTGGCCAAATCAGCGGCTTGGTCTTCATTGCCCTGGAAAAGGGTTATTTCCGGAAAAACGGTCTGGAGGCCGACTTCAGAATCTATGAAGCCGGCCGGGATGCCATTAAGGACCTCCTGGCGGGTAAGCTGGACATCGGCTTCTGCTCCGAATTTGTCCTGGTGAACGAGATTTTTGCCGGTCACGATAACCTGCGGGTCCTGGGTAGCATCGGTTTGGCCGAAATCAATGAGCTCATCGCTCGCAAGGATAGCGGGATCAATCAGCCGGCGGATTTGAAAGGCAAGAAAATCGGCCTGGCCAGGAAAACCGTATCGGAATTTACCACGGGCAGGTTCCTGACCTTTGCCGGGCTCTCGGTAAAAGACATCAACCTCGTTAACCTGATGCCTTCCGCCCTGGAAGAGGCCTTGGTCGGCGGCCAGGTGGACGCGGTGATGGCCTTCGAACCCTGGATGGTCCCCATCAAGGCGCGTCTGGGAGACCAGGCCATCAGTTGGCCAGGCCAAACAGGCCACCAATCCTTCTGGGCCGTGGTGGCCCTGGCAGAAGAAATCCAGAGAAGGCCAGCGGTCATGGTAAAGCTATTGCAGGCCCTGGCCCAGGCTCAGGGATTTATAACCAGCCATCCCAAGGAAGGCAGGGCCATGATCGCGGCGTGGGTCAAGTTGCCGGAAACGGTCAAAGACAGCGGTATTAAGACACTATACGAACTGAGTCTCGATCAAACCATGCTGCTGACCATGGAGGACGAAGCCCGCTGGATGATAGAGAACAAACTCACCCAACAGACCCAGGTGCCCGATTACCTAACTTATCTTTATCCCGAGGCGCTGTGGCAGGTCGATTCCAGGGCGGTGCGGCTCATCCTGCCCGGGCCGGTAGGAGGTCGTCCGGTGGTTCCGGGACCGGGCAGGTGAACTAATGAAGATCAGGACTCGAGTCAAGATCGCCGGAGCCTTGGCCATCTGCGTAGTTCTGGTGTATGGCGCCTGGTCGCTGTACGTCAATCAAACTATGCGCCAAATGTCCCTGGAGGTGAAAGAAGCCAACCAAATCATCGATAGAATCTTTTGGTTGCGGGCCTTGACGTATGATTTTCTCTCCATCCCCACCGAACGGGCCCAGAGGCAATGGTCGGCGGTTTACGAAGATCTGCGCCGGCTTCTGGAAAGCCCGGCATTTCTTAAACTTCAGGAGGCGTATGGCACTGCAGATACTCCCGATAAGTTAATTAACTTGGGCGAGACTTTTTCTAAGTTACTGGAGATTCAAAAAAACCAGGGGCATGACAACCCGGCGAGGGAAACCCAAAGAGAGCTGCAGAGGCGATTGACTACGCAATTGTTGCTGGCGGCCCAAGACCTGGCGACTCGCATCTTTAAAATGACAGAACGAATTAATGATGAATTGCTCGCCACCCAGCAGCTGGAGTCCTCACTGGATAACCTGGCCCTGTTGGCTTTGGGGCTAATCATTATCAGCATTGCACTAGTTTTTAAGCGTTCAGTGGTGACACCGGTGCTGCAACTCCATGACGGGGTGGAAATAATCGGGGCCGGGAACTTGGATTACAAGGTGGGGTTACCCACTAAAGATGAAATCGGGGAGTTATCCCAGGCCTTCGACCGGATGACGGCCAATCTCCAGATGGTCACCGTGTCCCGGGACGACCTGGTCAGGGAGATGGCAGAGCGCCAGCGGGCCGAGGCGGCTTTGCGGGAGAGCCGGGAGGACCTGAATCGGGCCCAGGCCGTGGCTCATACCGGCAGTTGGCGGATGAATGTGCAGAAAAACCAACTGACCTGGTCCGACGAAAACCACCGGATCTTCGGGATTCCTCCGGGAACGCCCATGACCTATGAGACCTTTCTCGGCACCGTGCACCCGGAGGACCGTGAGTCAGTGGACCGGAAGTGGATGGCGGCCCTTCGAGGCGAACCCTACGACATCGAGCACCGCATCATGGTGGACAACATGGTGAAGTGGGTGAGGGAGCGAGCCGGACTGGAATTCGACTCCGAAGGCCAGTTAATCGGGGGTTTTGGCACGACCCAGGACATCACCGAACGTAAACGGGCCGAGGAGGCTCTGCAGGAAAGTGAGACCAAGTTCCGAAGCTTATTTGAAAGTATGAGTGAGGGCGTAGTCCTGCACGAGATGATCTACGATGAGAGCGGTAGGGCGGTGGACTACCGCATCCTTACCACCAATTCCGCCTTTGAAAAGCATACCGGTTTGAAAACGGCACAACTTCAAGGACAGCTGGCCAGTCTAGCTTATGGAACAGGTGCGGCCCCCTATCTGGAAACATATGCCCGGGTGGCAAATTCGTGCCAACCAGCCTCATTTGAGACCTTTTTCCCCCCACTGCAGAGGTATTTTCATATTTCCGCCACTGCCCCGAAGCCGGGTCACTTCGTCACGGTTTTCGAAGACATCACCGAGCGCAAGCAGATAGAGGCAGGCGCTCCGAGAACGCACTGCCGAGTTATCCAGGGCCGTGGCAGACTTGGAGGAAAAAAACGCCGAGCTGGAGCGCTTTACCTATATGATCTCTCACGACCTGAAAAGTCCGCTGGTGACCATCAGCACCTTTTTGGGTTACCTGGAAAAGGATATGGAGAGCGGCGATACCGGCCGTATCGCCAAGGATATGCAGTACATGCGCACCGCAGCCGACAAGATGGGGCAGTTGCTGGGCGAACTGTTGGAAATGTCGCGCATCGGCCGGGTGGTCAATCCACCGGTGGAGGTCTACCTTCCAGGATCTGGTGCAGGAAGCTTTGCACGCGGTGGCCGGTCCCATTGCGGCGCGGGGGGTGGAGGTGCAGGTGAGTGACGGGTGATGTCACTCTGTTCGGTGACCGTCCCCGATTGGTGGAAATCTGGCAGAACCTGGTGGAAAATGCGGTAAAATTTATGGGAGAACAGCCGGCGCCGCGCCTGGAGATCGGCCTGGAACGGCAGGGGGTTGACACCGGTCTTTTTTGTCTGCGACAACGGCATCGGGATCGATCCCCAATACCAGGGGAAAATATTCGGTATATTTGAAAAACTCGATGCCAGAAGCGAGGGCACGGGGATTGGCCTGGCGCTGATCAAGCGGATTGTGGAACTCTATGAGGGAACTATCTGGGTGGAATCAGCGGGGCAAGGCCAAGGGGCCTGTTTCCGATTTACTTTGCCCGGGGCGGTTAAGAGAAGCGAATTAGCGAGCGATAGCGAATAGAGGTGGTGGGCATTAAAAAAAACGAGCTGTGATCTGGATGATAAAACCTATTGTGATTAAATTAACAGAATAATTCTGTGCCCAGATCAGAAACCGGAAATATAGATCAGGAGAGGCTTTATGAACGGCGAACCAATAGTCATTTTGCTGGTGGAGGATGATCCGGCCCATGCCGAGATTGTCATACGAAATCTGGAAGGCTTTCGCGTCGCCAACCGGCTGATTCATGTGGATGATGGCCAGAAAGCCTTGGATTACCTTTACCGCCGGGGAGAATTCAGCGAACCGGAGCAGGCCCCCCGGCCAGGTCTGATTCTGCTGGACCTGCGTCTTCCCAAGGTGGACGGCCTGGAAGTCCTGGAAACTGTTAAGGGCGACCCCGACCTCTGCCAGATCCCGGTAGTGGTCCTGACCACTTCGGCGGCGGAAGCGGATATGATCAGGGCTTATAAAAATCATGCCAACAGCTACCTGGTCAAGCCGGTGACTTTCCCGGAGTTCGTGGAGATGATGAAAGTCATCGGCTATTACTGGCTGGCGTGGAACGAGAACCCATTTAATCATATTCACAAAAGATAACTTCCTGGAAGGAGATCGTTATGGGGGCTGCCCCTGTACGGATTCTAATTGTGGAAGATGAAGCCGCCCATGCCGAGGCCATCCGGCGCGCCCTGGAAGGTGCCGCCACCCAGAACGAAGTCCGGGTGGTGAATTCCTTACAGGAGTACCGGCGGGAGGTGTCGGACAGTCCGCCGGACATCGTCCTGGTGGACCTGAACCTGCCGGACGGCAGCGCCATGGAGATTTTGACCTTGCCGCCGGAAGCCGGGCCTTTTCCTATCCTGGTGATGACGAGCTACGGCAATGAACAGATAGCTGTAAAGGCCTTGAAAGCAGGGGCCCTGGACTATGTCGTCAAGTCGCCGGAGGCCTTCGCGACCATGCCCCGGGTCGGTGGCCCGGGCTCGGCGGGAATGGCAATTGCTCCAGGAGCGCCAGCAGGCGGAGAAGGCCTTACGCCAAGCCCATGATGAGCTGGAAGTCCGGGTGGTTGAACGCACGCAGGAACTCAGACAGACAATACATATCCTGATGCTGGAAATGGAAAAGCGGGAACAGGCCGAAAGGGAGTTAAAACAGTCGGAAGAGAAACTGCGTTATTTATCCGCCCAATTGCTTACCATTCAGGAAAGCGAACGCAAACGCCTGGCCGCAGAACTCCATGATGAGCTGGGGCACGCCCTGTTAACCATGAAACTCAATTTACGGGCCATAGAAAGGAGGCTGCTGCCGGAACAGACCCTTTTGAAAAACGAGATGAATGCCCAGCTCGATTTTATTGATGACGTAATCGAAGAGGTGCGTCGGCTCTATTACGATCTTAGTCCAGGAGATATGGAAGACCTGGGTTTGACCAGGGCCTTGCAGAATTTGATCAAGGACTTTAGCGATCATTACCAAGGCATAGATTGGCAGATCAATATTGCCGCCATTGACCGGCTTTTTCCCTTGCCGGTGCAGACCATGATCTACCGGATGATGCAAGAAGGCTTGACCAATATCGGCAAACATGCGGACGCAGCCCGGGTGGATATTTCCGTAACCAGGGAGGATCAGCAGGTGGTCATGCTTATTAAGGATGATGGTCGGGGCTTCCCAATGGCCGAGGTCCTGAACGCCAAAAGCCAGGAAAAGGGGATGGGGTTGCTGGCCCTGACCGAGCGGGTGAACCTGGTGAACGGCACCCTGGACCTTTGGAGCCGGGAGAACCAGGGAACCGCACTAACCATAGCTATTCCCATTATGGTGTCGGGAGAAGATGGCTGAGGAAGTGTCTTAACCAGAGTTCTTTCACGGAGCTCAAGATGACAAAAAAGACCTTTGAGGGCTCCTTATTAGGAGAAGGCAGGACTCGACGGTTGCAATTTCTGTAGAAATGTGTAGATAAAATATGGTGCAAAGGTTAGGTATCGCATGGTTGCGGAGGATGGGACAATGAGGCTTATATTATCGATATTTTTGGCTTTATTGCTTCTGATGGGCAGTGCACTGACGGCTCAGGCGGCGAGTCAGAAGGCGGCGGCGCTGCGTCAGACCAACGGCTTGACCGAATTCACCCCGCCCGAAAAATTCCTGGCCGGAAATTTCGTGGCCGATGAGATGAACCCGGCCTTCGTGTTCGGGCCGGTGCAAGCCTTTGCTAAATCCCGGCAATGCCCCACCGCCTGGCTCATCGAGACCGGTAAGAACCAGCCGGAAAAACCGGCGGAGTATACCTTGTACCTGGAAGAGGATTGCCCTGATAAGGTGGTTTATTATGTCTTCGTGGACCAGAGCGGCTTGACTCCCCAGCAATGGTATGAATGGCGGCAAAAATTTCATATGAGTAAGGCGGAGCAACAATATGGCTTTGCCCAGACGAAACTGGAACAGGCCTGCAAGGAAGGCTGCGGCTTCACTGCCGAGCTGCGCTATATCCAGAAAAACGGGGAATTGCTGACCGCCACATCCCCGGAAGCAGTCCTGCGGGATGATCTAAAGTTTGCCCCGCTCTATGATCTGAACTTGCAGAAGAAACTTTCCAAGGAAAAATAACCCTGAACTTCCCTAAAAAAGAGGGATGTATTAAGGTTCCAATATGGCCCGGCCCAAAACAAAAAGGATAAGCGAAGCCCAGAGGCTGACCGGGTACGGCATTTTGGCGGTGCTGGGTCTGATCACGGTCTGGTTGCTGGTGCAGCAGTCCCGCTTTAATCCCGCCGTGACTGAGGCTTTGCAGGCCCCGGGGCTGGCGGGCCGGACTCAGGCCGGGGCGCCGGCGGCTACGGCTGGCCTCATCCCGGAGGCGGCCGGATTCACCCCCCTGGCTCCCACCCAAAGCTATGGCCCGGAAACCCTTTCTGATAAAATCGACGGCAAGGCCGAGCTTTACCTGTCTGCGGGTTTCAAAGAAATGTCCTGCCGCAGCTTTACCCTGGAAAATCCCCAAGGGGCGCACCTGGAGGTGTTTGTCTACGACATGGGCGCGGCGTCAAATGCCTATGCCGTGTTCAGTTCGCAGCGCCGTCCCGGGGCTGTGCCTCTATCTCTGACCACCAATGCCTATACCACACCCAATGCCCTGTTCTTTACCAGGGGAAATTTTTACGTGGAGATGGTGGCCGACCGGGCCGTAGAGGGGTTGCCCGGCGCCCTGGAGGTCTTCACGACGGCGCTGTTAGCCAAATTGCCCGCCGAAGGCGAGACCACTTCTGTAACCGCGCTCTTGCCCCAAGAAGGGCTGGCGCCGGATAGCGTCCGCCTGAATGCTGCCGACGCCTTTGGCCTGGAAGGATTCAACAACGTCTATACCGGGGAATATACCTTGAAAGATGGCCCAGCCACGGCTTTTTTAGTGGAACGGCAAACGCCAGCCGAGGCCGAGGCTGAGGCCAAGCGGTACCGGGATTTTCTCACCGCCAACGGCTACCAGGTGATCCAGGCGGGAGGGCCGCCGGATATGACGGTTTTGGGTTTGGATAACTCTTTTGAGTTAATCATGGTCCAGGGCCGAACCGTGGCCGGGGTGCACGATGCGACCTCGACGGCAGACGCCTTGGCACTGGCCGGGAGACTGCAGCGCGCGCTCAAGGGTAAGCCCTAAGCAACCTGGAGGAGTCCGTGGGGGGTCTGCGACCCACCCCTACCTTAGTTATGAAACCATCTAATAAGGAACCTGCAAAGATCCAAACCGATGAAATGACCCGGCGGGACTTCCTGAAGCGGCTGGGGTATGCCTCGGTGGCGGCGGTGGCCGCGGGCGGGCTAGGTCTGGCCCTGCACGACTCCAAAGGCCCGGCCCCAGCCCACCAGCCCAAAGCGTTGACCGGTTTGGGGAATTTTGCCGATCCGGCCTTGGCTGCGGGGTCGGGAAAAATGGCCATCATCCATGGTATGGACCGGGCCCTGCTGGTGCAGCGGGGGGTGCAGGCCCTGGGCGGGATGGAGGCTTTTATCCAGCCGGGCGACCGGGTGTTGATCAAGGTGAATGCCGCCTTTGCCACCCCGCCCTCTTTGGGCGCTACCACCCACCCGGAACTGCTGGCCGCCGTGGCCGGCCTGTGCTTCCAGGCCAGGGCGGCCCAGGTGCTGGTGACGGACAACCCCATCAACAACCCGGATAGCTGTTTCGAGATCACCGGTTTGGCAGCCGCGGCCCACAAGTCGGGAGCCAGGCTGATAACGCCCCGGGCGGCCCTGTTTCAACCCGTCAGCCTGCCGGGGGGCAGACTGATTCAGAACTGGCCGACTTTGGCCGGGGTCTTCCAGGGAGTCACCAAAGTCATTATCCTGAGCCCGGTCAAGGACCATCAACGGGCCGGGGCCTCCATGACCCTGAAGAATATTTACGGCTTCCTGGGGGGACGGCGCAACGTCTTCCACCAGGACATCAACGGCATTATCACCGAACTGGCGCAATTGCTCAAACCCACCCTGTGCATCCTGGACGGGACGGTGAGTATGATGACCAATGGTCCCACCGGGGGCTCCCTGTCCGATTTGAAGGAGACCGGCGCCATGGTGATCTCCACCGACCCCGTGGCCGCGGATGCCGCGGGCGTTGAGTTGCTAGGACGGCGCCTGACCGACGTGCCCTATATTCAGATGGCCGCGGCAGCCGGGGCGGGAGTGGCAGATTACCAGCTACTTAAACCTGTGGTAATTAGTGGTTAGTGAAACCTTTTATGATCAACAAATTCTCTCCCAAATAATGGGCTTTACATGCGCATAGTCACAGTCCGGCGAATCTGTCAGATTTTTTTCCTCATAGTCTTTTTGTGGTTCTGTATCACGACCACCCTGGGGACGGCCTGGTGGCAGTTACGGGGTTGGCCCATCAACTGGATACTGGAGTTGGACCCCTTGACGGCTTTGGCCACCCTTCTGGCCACCGGCGGGCTTTACGGCAACCTGCTTTGGGCCCTGGTCGCCATCGCCCTGACGGTATTCATAGGCCGGTTCTTTTGCGGCTTTGTCTGTCCTTTGGGAACCATCAACCAGTTCACCGGCTGGCTCGGGCGGCGGGGGCTACAACCGGCGGACCGGGTGGAGGCCAACCAGCCCCGTCCTGCTCAGGCTTTAAAATACTACTTCCTAACTTTCCTGCTGGTCCTGGCCCTCATGGGTTCGGTGCAGACCGGAATTATCGACCCGCTGCCCCTGGTGTACCGAAGCGTCAATCTGGCCCTGCTGCCCCTGATGGATACCAGCCTGAACGGGCCGCGCTTTTATACGTCGGTGTGGCTCCTGGGCGTGGTGTTCCTGGTGGTGGTGGGCCTGAATCTGGTCCGGCCGCGCTTCTTCTGCCGATTTGTCTGCCCCCTGGGGGCGCTTTTCGGCCTGTTGGGACGCTTCAGCCCCTGGCGCCTCGGTAAGCAGACCGAGGGCAAATGCGGCGATTGCCGGCTCTGCGAGGCATACTGTGAAGGCGCCTGCCGGCCGTCGGGTGAGATTATCGTCGGTGAGTGCGTCTTGTGTCTGAACTGCCTGGACCACTGCCCGGCCGGGCGCATCACCTTTGCCGGCCGGCCGTCGGCAGCCGGCGAGGTTGGGTTGCCGGACCTGTCCCGGCGGGGCCTGATCATTTCCGGGGCCGGGCTGGTAGTGGCCTCCATGTGGGAGGTCGGCGGGCTGTCCGGGGATAACCGGGACCCCTTGCTCATCCGTCCTCCGGGGGCGTTGGATGAAGACCGCCTCCTGGCCCGGTGCATCCGCTGCGGCCAGTGCATGCGCATCTGTCCGGCCAACATCATTCAGCCCGCCCTGTTGGAGGCCGGGGTCCAGGGTCTGTGGAGTCCGGTGATCAACTACCGTCTGGGCCGCAGCGGCTGTCAGCCCACCTGCATCGCCTGCGGGCAGGTATGCCCCACTGCGGCCATCCGACCTCTGACTCTGGAGGAAAAATTGGGTCTGGGCGAGTTCGCCTCCCAGGGTCCCATCCGGATGGGCACGGCCTTTGTGGATCGGGGCCGGTGCCTGCCCTGGGCCATGGACCGGCCCTGTCTGGTCTGCCATGAGCTATGCCCGGTAAGCCCCAAGGCGATTTTTATCCGCACAGCCTTTGAGATCATTCGGGATGGCGAAGCGCTGCCAGCCTGGCTGCATGGGGTGGAGGTGGAGCTGGAAGCAGCCGTTCCCTCCGAAACAAATCTGGCCGGTGGCGACTACTTCCTGGGGGTGGTGGAGCAACCCGAGGTTGGTCTCCGCCGCATCACCGGTATGACCGCCGCCAGGCTGACCGTAGAGGGCCCCCCGGACGAGTCAGGACTGGCCGCGCAGCAAGCGCACGTAGACATCGTTGTGCGACTGGAGCGACCGTTTGTGGACCCGACCAGATGCATCGGCTGTGGCATGTGCGAGCATGAATGCCCGGTGGCAGGGCAACGGGCCATCCGGATCTTTAGCGAAAATGAATCCCGGGCCGGTTCAGGTCGATTGCTGATTTAGAGGATGGTGACTGGTTCCAGACTCAGCTTGAGAACCAGAAAAGGGTTGAAAAACCCCTGGTTGCCAAGTTTTCATCCTCTCGTTCCCAAGTTTAACTTGGGAACGCCATATTAAACTCAAAGCTTGGCTTTGACACCTTATAATCAGTTATGCGAAGCCGATATAAGCTATCCGAAGAAATCGGGATAATTGAATTTCCCCAAAACCACTAGGAGGTGGTAATTATGACTCAAGAGAGCAAAGGGCCCGGCTTTACCCGCCGAGAATTTGTCAAAACCGTGGGGCTGGCCGGCCTGGTAATTGCCGGGGCCGGTGTGCCTGGGGCCATGGCCGCTCCGGAGTCTGAGGCCGGCACCAAGACCGGGACCATGCCCCGACGGGTACTGGGCAAGACCGGGGTAAGCGTTCCCATCCTGAACTTAGGCGGTATGTTCGACACCATCAACAACCAACTGCTCATCAAGCAGGCCATGAAATGGGGCGTCAATTACTGGGACACGGCCGAGGCCTACGGCAACGGCCTGAGTGAGGACGGGTTCGGCCGCTATCTGGCCCGCAACCCCGGAGTCCGCCAGGAGGTCTTCATCGTCACCAAGCTCGTTCCCGAGGGTGGCAAACTCACCGAACGCCTAAATAAGGGCTTGGCCAGACTGCAGACGAATTACGTAGATCTGTTCTTTATCCACAGCATTACCGGCATTGGCGACATGACCCCGGCTTTTAAGGATTGGGGTGCGGAGATGAAAAAAGCCGGGAAGATTAAATACTTCGGCTTCAGCACCCACACCAACATGGCGGACTGTCTGGCGGGCGCGGCCAGACTGGACTGGATCGACGCCGTGATGCTGACCTACAATTTCCGGGTGATGAACGACCCTAAGATGAAAGAAGCCGTCAATGCCTGCGCCCAGGCCGGGATCGGCCTGGTAGCCATGAAGACCATGGGCGGTGGACCGGGGATGCCGAAAACCGAAAGCCCGGGCGAGTTGAAAATGGCTGAGCGCTTTCTGCAAAAGGGCTTTACCGACAAGCAGGCCAAGCTGAAAGTTGTCTGGGAAAACCCCCAGATCGCCAGCCTCTGCTCCCAGATGCCCAACCTGACCATCCTGTCCGCCAATGTTGCCGCGGCCTTGGACCGGACCAAACTGGTCCGGGAGGATTTCGACTCCGTCTACCAATACGCCCAGGAAACCAGGGCCGACTACTGTGCCGGCTGCGGCCACATCTGCCAGGCCGCGGTGGGCGGGGCGGTGCCGGTAAACGAAATTATGCGCTGCCTCATGTATCATCGGGACTATGGCGAGCCGGAGTTAGCCCGGGAGACTTTCGCCGAACTGCCAGCAGAAGTGCGGCAGCGGCTGACCCGGGTGGACTATTCCCGGGCGGAGCAGGTCTGCCCCCAGGGGCTGGCCATCGCCGCACTGATGCGCCAAGCCGGGGAGGTGTTAGCATAAAACGGGCGAAAAGGGATTTAGGGAGAAGGGCAAGGAAGTGAGGCCCCTCACCCCGATATTACTGGGGGCGGTTCTCGAACCGCCCCCAGTTTGTTTATACGGAAGTAATTTGGGTTTTAATTGCTTCTGGGTCTAAGATTGTCGCTGGGCAAAATCCTTGCACGATCCCGGCGGCCATGGTATGTTTGCATAAAAATTTTGAGTAATAGGGCGATTATGCAAGCTAAAGAGCGACTCATCTTTCCCCTGGATGTACCCGACGGGGAACAGGCCCGACATTTTATCAGGCTGCTGAAGAATGAAGTGGGTCTGTTCAAGGTTGGCTTGGAGTTATTTGTCGCGGAAGGGCCCCAGTTTTTTCAGACAGTGGCAGAGGAAGCCGGGGCCGGATTTTTCCTGGACCTGAAATTTCACGACATCCCGGAGACGGTGAAGGGGGCCCAAAAAAGTCTGTTCAAAGGGACCAGATTCACCACCATTCACTGCGAGCAGGGACCCCGGTTACTCCAGGCCACGGTGGCGGCTATCAGCCACGGGATCAAGGTTTTGGGAGTGACGGTCTTGACCAGTCTGGACACCGCTGACCTGCTGGCCGCCGGGATCGACCCGAAATACGCCGACCCGCCTGAAAAACTGGTCTTGCTGCGGGCCGGGCTGGCCGAGGCGGCCGGGTGCAGCGGGGTGGTCTGCTCCGCCCGGGAAGTGCGGGCGGTGAAAGAGCGTTTCGGTCATGATTTTATCGTGGTCTGTCCTGGCATCCGGCCGGAGTGGGCGGCCGTACCGGGGGACGACCAGAAGAGAATTACGACACCATTTAAAGCCATCCGGGAGGGAGCGGATTACATCGTGGTGGGGCGGCCCATCCGCCAGGCCGAAGACCCGGTGGCCGCAACCAGGAAGGTGGTGGAGGAGATTGCCGCGGCCCTGGCGGCGGGCTAAGGGGGAATTTTCTCCGGACGTTAGGGGGCGGCGGTGCACCAGGCAAATATTCTATTACTATAATGATATTATTAAGTTAATAGATAATATCCTCTGAACGGGGCAGAGGGCGGCCGGGGGGAGTCTGTGAAGCTTTTTAACCAGCAGAAGTGCGCCTCTAAAACTCCTTAAAGTGAGGATTAGGTCTTATGAAGACTCCAGCCGACAGTTATCGGGAACGTTCGCTCAAACTGCACGGGATGATTTGCGCCAAGTGCGGCAGAGAATTCACCTATAAAAACCGGCAGCTTTTAACGGTGCATCATAAAGATGGCAATCCCCGAAATAATCCCCTCGATGGCTCCAATTGGGAGAATCTCTGCGTCTATTGCCATGAGGACGAACACAGCCGGGGATTGCTGGGAGATTATTTTAACGAGGAATAATACCAGTTTGTCTTTTCTGCTCACTGCTCCCAGCTCACCGTTTTCATTTACGCCGCTTCCGGTTCTTCATCCGCTTCGATTAACTGCAGATTAATGTGCCGACGGCGCAAATCCACCCGGGCAACCTGAACGATGACCCGATCGCCGATCTGAAAGCTGCGGCCGGTGCGTTTGCCTTTGAGGCGCAGGCGGGATTCCTGAAAGAGGTAGTAGTCATTAGGCAGGTCCACCAAGCGCACCAGACCCTCGGCGAAGATTTCGTCCAAAGAGACAAAAAAGCCGAAGGCCGTGACCCCGACGATGACCCCATGAAAGATTTCGCCGATGTGTTCCGCCAGACAGCGCACCTGCATGCGGGCCAGCATCTCCCGTTCGGCCTCCACCGCCACCCGCTCCCGGGCGGTGAGTTCCCGGGCCTGTTCCTCCAGCCGCTCTGCCTCTTGAGGTGCAACGGCTTTGCCCTGGAGACGGTTCAGGAGCAGGCGGTGCACCACCAGATCGGGATAGCGACGAATCGGGGAGGTGAAGTGAGTGTAGAAAGATGAGGCCAGGCCGTAGTGGCCGACGTTCTGGCCGGAGTAGCGGGCCTGTTTCATGGAGCGCAGGAGCATGACCTGGATCATGAAACCCATGGGCAGATCCTGGATACTGTCCAGGAAATTCACCAGGGCCCGGGGGTCCCGGTCGGCCTCTTTGGGGAGAAGCAACCCCAGCTTGGCAATAAATTGCCGGAAGACGGCCAGTTTGTCGGGGTCGGGGACATCGTGCACCCGGAAGATGGAGGGTTCTCCCAGGTATTCAGCCACAGCCTCGTTGGCAGCGATCATGAATTCTTCGATGAGCTGATGGGAGAGCAGATGATCCAAACGACGAACATGGTAGGGGATGCCTTGCTCATCAACCAGCACTTCCGCCTCGGGGATGGTCAGGAGCAGGCTGCCCCGCTCCCGGCGTTGGGCTCGCAGCAGATGGCAGAGTTCAGCCATCTGCGTCAGCATTTTCACCAACTCCCGGCGCCCTTTTCGGGCCTGCCGGTCCCCTTGCAGAATCCGCTCCACTTCATCATAGGTTAACCGCGCCTGGCTGCGAATCACCGTTCGGGCGAATTCGGCGGCTTTCAACCGCCCGGCCCGGTTAAAGGTGAGAATCACCGTTACAGCCAGCCGGTCCACCTGGGGATTGAGGCTGCAGATGCCGGTGGACAGTTCCGGCGGCAGCATGGGCAGGACGTACTGGGGGAAATAGACACTGGTGCCCCGTTTTTCCGCTTCCACATCCAAGGCCGAGCCGGGCTGGATGTAGTAGCTGACGTCGGCGATGGAGACATAGAGCACCGAAACGCCGCCGGGCTTTTTGATCAGGGCGACACCGTCATCAAAGTCCCGGGCGTGCAGGCCGTCGATGGTGACGATGGGGAGGTGAGTGAGGTCCAGGCGTCCCACGTGGGCGGTTTGGGGCACTTCCTGGGGAATGGCCTGGGCCTGGCGCAGGGTGGCAGCAGAAAATTCATGGGGCAACTCGTGCTTCAAGATGACCACCTTCACCTGGACGGCAGGGTCGGCGGGAGATCCCAGGACTTCCACGATTTTCCCCAGGGGATTGAGCCGGGCCGCGGGATATTCGGTGATTTCGGCCACCACCATCTGACCCACGACACCGGCCAAAGAACGGTCGGTGGGGATGACCAGATCGAAGAGCAGGTGTTCGTCCTCCGGAGCGACGAAATACCTGCCGCCAGCTTCCTGGAGAACGCCGACGATCCGCTTGAGCTTCCGCTCCAAGACCCGGATGATCCGGCCTTCCTTCTTGCCCCGGCGACCTCGGCGCTCCAGGCGAACCACTACCTTATCACCGTGTAGGGCCTCTTTAAGATTGCCGGGGTTGACAAAGACATCTCCGGCTTCGACGTCGGCTTCCGGGGTCACGAAGGCAAAGCCATCAGGATGCACCGAGACCTTGCCAACGATGAGATTCATCGCAGCAGTCAGGCCGTAACGGCCACCCTCCAAAGCCACCAGCTCACCGTCGGCGATTAATTCCTGGAGACGCTCTTCCAGGAGCTGTCGTTTGGAGCGGCGCTCCCCCAGCAAGTCGGCCAGTTCCGCCAGCAGCAAGGGATGTTGGGCCTCCCGAAAGACTTTGAGGATTTTTTCCAGGACAGTACGATGACGGCGGCGGGTTTTTTTCATAGGGTCCTTTCCTTTAGGAAAGCACTTGGTTTTTTCAAGACACTCCTACCTTTGGACAATTATACTTGTTCTGAAAAGTTGTATAACTTGTAGCCAGGTTTCCCGGCCCCATCTCGGGATCAAGAGAAATTATTTTCGAGCACGGCCAGAGTTTTTTCCCTTGCGGCCCGGCAAACCTCAGACTGGCTTGGGTTATACAGGGTTTTTTTGCTGGAGACCGCAGCCGGAAGCCAACCGTAGCTAATCCGAAAAATGAAGCTCAATCGTGTATATCTAAGCGTAAATATGAAGATAAAGCAAGAAGATATTTTGTCAATTCTTGTTACTTGCCAGCCATGGACCAGGGGAGTACCTTAATTTAACCAAACTCCAAAAGGAGGGAGGGGCCAGAAGCCTGGCCCCTTTTCGTGGGATGATATGGAGGTTATGACCTTCCAAAACGCATCGGTGGTTGGAAATAAAGGATAGCAACTTTAAAAACTATCTTGATTCCTCAGCCACGTTGGGTGTTGACTCAAAATTTGAGGGCGAGCCATCCCATGTTCAAAATATTAAACATTGATGAAGACCTTTAATCACCCAACCGTTTGCTCTTATTATAATGCATTATCTGTGCCAACCAGGACAATTGCCAATTTATTTAGTTTTATTTATATGTTAGCTTTACCGTGCTTCGAGGCGAGCCCGAAAAAATGTTCCGATTTTCGGACATTGAGTTCAATAATTTTTACCAAGGCTCTCGATCTAACCGGTTTATTTTATAACAAATTGAATATATTAAATAAATAAATTACCGCCGGTTTAGCTCCGGCAAAAAGGCAGTTCAATTTCTGAAACAAAGTTTTTTTCTAAAAAATTATCAACAGCATATCAATGTTTAACATTTCAACCATGGACTCGTCGGCCTTCAAACCCTCTATCCCGCCCAACGGGTTGTGCCAAAGGTTCCAACGGTTGAGACTCTGGCAAAAGCCACCTTTTCCCTGATGGTCATTCTAAGTGTGCAAATTTTTAATGTTTCTATTTGGTTAAGATCAGGCGCGACGTTCAGGATGACAAAAACAGCTATTTTGCCTGCGGCCCGGTAATTTGCAAATATCTTCTAACTATGATAATTTTTAAATTTTAAATATAATAAGTGGTGGTTAAGACTTCTATCCGGGGCGGCCGGAGCAGGGACCGGCAGAGCCAGTCTGCGGCGCGCCCCCTGATATTTTTCCGGGAGGAACAGCGTATGTCTGAAGACCAGGTGCAATCGGCGGCGACGGAATTATCCGACAGGCTTTGTCAGATCGTCAATGAAATTTTGACTATGTTTAACCAGAATAATGTCACCCCGCCCGAAGCCGGCACTGTGGTTCTAACCCTGATTAACCGGTTAATGGGAGTGCTGCAGGAAAACCCGGAGGCCCAGCGCGCCTTTGTGACCTCAGTGATTGAGGTGGTCAACGAACATCTGTTGGGCCTCTTGGAAAGCGGTGGCCCCCCTTCTTGTCAGCCATGAGAACCAACCCCGACTCAGTCCTTAGTCCTCAGTCCCTATCACTTGCAAGTCAGGAGTGCAGCCGTGAAGCACTGCTATAAGAATATCTTGGAACTCATCGGGGATACGCCGCTGGTGCGGCTGAACCGCCTTAACCTTAACCCCCGGGTGGAGGTGTATGTCAAACTGGAATATTTCAATCCCGGGGGTTCCATCAAAGACCGGGTGGCTTGGACCATGATCCGGGACGCCGAAGCTAGGGGCGAGCTCACTCCGGGGAAAACGGTGATCGAGGCCACCAGCGGCAATACCGGCATCGGCTTGGCCATGGTGTGCGCCGTCAAAGGCTATCCGTGTCTGTTTGCCATGTCCGAGTCGGCCAGCGAAGAGCGCAAACTCATCCTCAAAGCCCTGGGCGCCCAGATCTTACTAACTCCGGCGCACCTGAGCACCGACGGCGCCATCGAAGAGGTCTACCGCCTGGCTCGGGAATTCCCTGACAAATACTATTTACCGGATCAGTTTAACAACCCCAGCAATCCTTTGGCGCATTATCAGGGCACGGCCCAGGAGATCTGGGACCAGACCGAGGGCCAGGTCACCCATGTGGTGGCCACCATGGGCACCAGCGGCACCCTGATGGGGTTATACCAGCGGCTGAAGGAGTTGAATCCGGCCATCCAGATCATCGGGGTTGAACCCCACATGAAGCACAAAATCCAGGGTTTGAAGAACATGAAGGAGTCCTATAAGCCCGGCATTTTTGATAAGAATAAGGCTGACCGGATTATCAATGTGGATGATGAGGACGCGTTTGAAATCACCCGACGGCTGGCCCGGGAAGAGGGGCTGCTGCTGGGCATGAGCTCCGGAGCCGCCGTTGCCATTGCCCTGAACCTGGCCCAGGAGCTGGACCAGGGCCTGATTGTGGCCATCACCCCGGATAGTGGTGAACGGTATCTCTCCACCCCGGTGTTTGTGGAAAAGGAAAAGCCTTCCTTATGCTTCTTTAACACCCTGGGACGGAGCAAACAAGCCTTTTTACCCCAGCATTTGGGGCAGGCGGCGATCTACACGGACGGCCCCACCATGGACGGCTACCTGACCCTGAACGAAGCCCGGCGTCTGATGGCTGCGGATCTCTTGCGCCGTTATCTGGAATACCGTGGTTTCCATGTCAAACAGGTGGTAAACCTCACCGACCTGGACGACCGCACCATTCAGGGGGCCCAAGCCGCAGGTCTCCCCCTAAATACCTTCACGCAGCAGTATATTGATGAATTTTTCAAAGATATAGATGTGTTACGGCTACAGCGGGCCCAGGCCTATCCCAAAGTCACGGATCATGTGGACGACATGGTGGCTTTGGCCAAGCGGTTGTCGGAAAAAGGCTATGCCTATGAAAAGCTGCGCTCGCTCTACTTTGACATCTCCCGGTTCAAAGGCTATGGCAAGCTGTCCCAGGTGGATTTGGACAAGATCCGGGTGGGCAAGACCGTAGATCTGGACGATTATGAAAAGGATAACCCCTGTGATTTCACCTTGCTCAAGCGCGCCAAATTAGGGGAATTGAAGCAGGGGCTCTACTACGCCACCGAGTGGGGCAATGTGCGCCCCAGTTGGCACCTGGAGTGCGCCACCATGGCTCTGCACCATTTAGGAGAGTCTTTCGACATCGTCACCGGCGGCGCCAACCTGATTTTTCCCCATCACGAAAATGTCTTTGCCATCTGCCAGGCGGTTACCGGCAAGCCTTTGGCCCGGTACTGGCTGCATAATGAACCGGTGCTGGAGGCTAAAAACCACGGCGATAATAAAGACGAGCCTACCACGGTGCGTCACCTGCTCGACTCCGGGGTCGCCGGAGTCGACCTCCGCTACCTGCTCCTGGCCACCCACTACCGCAAAACTTTGCACGTGTCGGGGGACGCCCTGGAAGGCGCCCGGAGATCCCGCAAAAGACTGGACCTGTTCCTGGAGCGCCTCAGCCGGGTGCACCAGGGCGAGTCCTGGGCCGACCTGCCGGAACATTTGACCAAGCTGGCCGGGGATTTTATTGCCGCCCTGGATGACGACCTCAATATTGCCGGAGCCCTGGCAGTCCTGTTTAACTTCCAGCGGGAGATCAACACCCGCCTGGACCAGGCGCACCTGGACGAGGCCGGAGCCCAGGCCATTCTTGACCAGTTCCGGGAATTCGACCAGGTGCTGGGAGTCATGAACTTCCCCCTGGGGGCCACGGACGCCGCCATCGCGGCCAAGCTCCAGGAGCGGGAGGCGGCCCGGCAACAGCAGGATTATGCCCTGGCCGACCGCCTCCGCCAGGAACTAGACGACCAGGGAATTGAATTGCTGGATACCCCGGAGGGACCGGTCTGGCGACGGAAGTGATTGCGGGTTTGGGGGAGGACCAGGGAGCAGGCTCCCTGCCCTCCCCCAAACCCCCACCCAACCCTTTCAGGAGAAGGGAAAAAATTCCTAACTTCTAATTTTTCCTTTGCCTGAAGGGGAGAATATATTAGAATTATCTAATAAACTTTAATAACGTGCCGGAGTGGTGGAATCGGTAGACGCAGGGGACTCAAAATCCCCCGGGCTTTATGCCTGTGCGAGTTCGAGTCTCGCCTCCGGCACCAATGATTTCAAGAGGTTAGCACTCTGAAGGGTTGCTGGCCTTTTCTGCTTTTTGAGGAAAGTTTCCCAAAAGTTTCCCATCGCCTTTTTCCCCCAAATCATTGAGGGCATTGACGGCATCCTCCAGATGGCCCGGTGCCAGGTGAGCAGAGCGCATGGTCATCTTGATATCGCTATGCCCCAGCAGTTCCATCACGGCCTTGAGGGTCATGCCACGCATGACCAGATGGGAGGCGAAGGTGTGGCGGAGGTCGTGGAAGCGGAAGTTGGTGATCCCGGCCTTACGGCAGGCGGAATTGAAACAACCCCGGATGTCTTTGTAGGGTTCACCCCGCGGGCCACAGAAAACATGGGGGAACCGCAGCTGATTCTTGCGGCGGAGTTCCTTGAATACCTGTGCCAGGCGGTTGCTGATAGGTATCTGGCTGGGTTTATTGCTCTTCGTGTTCTGGAGATAAATCTTGCCATTAATTATCTGTTCCCACTTGAGGTTCAAAATTTCCCCCAGACGCATTCCGGTGAGCAGAGCGGTTTCCACGATTGAGCGCCGGTACGGGGCACAGGTATCTAAAAGAGCTTCAATTTCCTCTTCGCTCAAGAAACGCAAGCGCCAGTTATTTTCTTTGAACATGAGACTCTTGCCCCGTTTGAATGGGGAAACCTCCAACATCTCCCATTCCACGGCCTTATTGAGCATGTGCTTGAGCACGGCCATCTCCCGGTTGACCCGGGCGTCCGAACGATTCTTGCCGGTCCTGACCACGCCCATTGGGTTGAGCTGTCGTAATCTCCTCCCCTCCCTCCTTACCACGGCATCAAGGAAAATGTGCTGGCAGGCCTGATGATCTCTCCCGGCTGCTTGTTGGCGATCTGCACGAACTGTGTGGCCCATTGCCTGATTATCTCCTGGGCGTTGCCATACCAGGTAAAGCCCCTCAAATCAATAGGTCGAACGATGGCATAGTTCCGGTCGGCGAACATAGCCACGATCCGGCCGCTGTCGCTATCCTTGACCTTGGCTTCGAAAGCCACCGTGGCTCTGCGCGCCCGTGCCCCTCTCAAAGGCCCTAACGGCCACCCCCGAGCCGTAGGGGGCGGCGATCTGGAGGGCATTGAGCAACACCTTATTGGGGACCAACTCCGTAAGGGCCATTGCCAGGGTAAGAGAGCCCTTCTCCGGGGACATCACCACCCGAAAGCGGCGGCGGGGATCATCCTGAAAGGCCCTGATGAACTGGGTCCGCATGAAGCTCGCCAAATTCTGGACATCTTGCTCCATCTGGTCGGTGCGGATGCCCTCCTGCCACCAGTTGGCCTGCCTGAGGTAATCGGTGTTCACCGGGGCAATATAAATGGTGCGGTAACGCTGCCAATCTACACCCTGCTTGATCCAGGCCTTATCGAAAGGGAGATTGGGGTCCTTGGCCAGCTCCTCCATGGGCACAAAACCGGTGCCCGCTGCCGGTTGGGCTCTCAGTCTTGCGTCTAGGAACGATCTCATCGAAGAGCAGCCGGACAGGAGAATAGTTATCAGGAGGATAGGTAAAACCAGGGGTTGGCGCAACATATACCATGTGTCCTTTCAGTCGTTGGATTTGTCAGTTTCTTTATTGGCGATTCGCATCGGGCCATAATTCATAGCAGAGCCGCCCATAGCAAGGTTGATCAGATGAACAATTTCGGATCTTGCAACCTAAAAATTATATCATGGCGAGAAATGCTTAATGTATCCGGCCGGCAACCATCGTCGGGCTGCCGGCCGGTTTTTAGGCTGACTTTAGGGCAGCCGATGAGAAACACGCCCGGGCGTGACCGTCTACGGCTCCTTCACGAAAGGCGCATCATCCTCGAAGACCTCTTGCTTCGGGGATTCAACGGCCGGCGTGGCGGCCCACTTGGTGCCCGGCAGAATTTCAAAAAACGGATCGAAGGCCACCAGGGTTGCTTTCAGCTGTTCCAACACCTGAGTATTGCCTTCGAGTTTGGCCTTGCCAGCTTTGGCCTTATCCACCAGTTTGGCGGCGCCGATCATCACGTCCTCCAGTTCGGCGCGGTCAATAGTGATGGTCAGGTCCGCGTCCGGGGCGGAATAGCCGGCGATGGTGGTAAGAGTAGCGTTGCTCATCTCGATGACGAACTTCTCGCCGTTGTCCGGCGTCACCAGGTTGATCTTGAACTGCAGGCCGACGGCCTTTTTGGTGTCCACCTGAATGCCTAAATAATTGAGGAACATCTCGGTGGTAGTGCCGCGCACAAAGTCGGGACTTGTCGTTTTGGCCGCGGCCACCGGGATGATACCGTCCCGCAGTTCCTTGGCCCCCACCAGATAAATGTTGCGCAGGCCGGCGCCCTCAGCCTGGTACCCCAGCTGCTCCCAAACGTCGGCCAGGAGGTCCTTGGCCGGCTGGTTCTGCGGCTCGGCATACACCAGCTTGTTCAATATCTCCTGGGCCTCCCGGTACTTGCCCTGGTCGTAGAGCTCCCGGCCTTTGGGCATAATCTTGTCGGCGCCGCCCATCATCTCGACATAGAGCGGGGCGGAATCCTTAGGCGACAGGGGGAGCAGGGTGGCGGGATTGCAATCCCAGAATCCCAGGTAGCGTTGGATGACGGCGCGGCTGTTGTGCTCATAGGTCCCGTGGTAGCCCCGGGCGAACCATTGGTTCTGGAGGCTCGGGGGCGGTTCGTAGATGTTGTGGACCTCATTGATGGTGATGCCGTTGTTAGCCAGATTCAAGACCTGGTTATTCAGATTGGCATACATGTCCCGTTCCCCGCGCAGCACTTCCTGAATGCGTTCGGTGCCCCAACGCGGCCAGCTATGGGACTGGAAGAGGACCTTGGCCGTATCGCCCCACTCATAGAGGGCGATATTGATGTACTTAGCCCAGGCGAGGGTGTCGCGCACCGGGGCCCCCCGCAGGGTGAGGACGTTGTGGAGGCCGGCGACCACGTTCTCAGCCAGCCAGAGGGCGTTGAAGTCGGGGAACCAGGTATTCATCTCGGCTGGGGCTTCCGTGCCAGGCGTATTCTGGAAGACCATATGCACCCCGTCGATTTCCAACTCTTCGATGGGCTCCATAATGACCCGGGTGGGAGGCAGGATGCCGACGTCGCCCACCGCCACGGATTTGCCGATGGCCATGTCCACGTGGCCGAAGGGGTTGGCGGGCAGGGCGTCCCCATAGGTATAGACCTTGCGCCGCATCATGGCGGGGCCGGCATAGAGGTTCTCGGAGATGGCTTCCTGCATGAAGCCCTTGGGGGCAAGGATTTGCACCTTGCCGGCCTTGAGGTCGGCGTCACTCACGACACCGCGGATGCCGCCGAAGTGGTCGGCGTGGGAGTGAGAGATAATGACCGCCACCACCGGGCGCGCCCCAGTTTCTCGTTGATAAATTTCAGCGCCGCCCGGGAGGTTTCCTTCACGGTTAAGGGGTCGATGATGATCCAGCCGGTCTTGCCCTTGATGAAAGAGATGACGGCCAGGTCGTAGCCCCGCACCTGGTAGACGCCGGGGGTAACTTCGTAAAGGCCGAAGCTCATGTTCAAGATTGCCTGGCGCTGGAGCGACGGGTGGACGCTGTCGAAGTCCTGGCCTTGCAGCAGGAAGTCGTAGCGGCCCAGATCCCAGGCCACGCCGCCCTTATCATTCTTGATCATCCGGTAATCCGGGACGGCGATGAAGCCATGCTTGGCTTCCTCAAAATCCCGCAGGTCGGCCAAAGGTAAAATCTGTCTCTGATGTTTTTGGGCTTCCACCGTGTATGAGGATGGGGGTTTGCCCTTGGGGTGGAAATGCGCCGGACTTTTGCATGACGTTGTATTACACATAGCTTAGTTCTCCTTTCTGAGGATGCGTGGTATAGGGGTGAAAGGTGGCCAAGCAGAGCTTGGCGGGAAATTGGGTTCCCAGTACAACTTGGGAACCAGAAAGAACCAGAAAAGACTGCGATCAGCCGGGAGACCATCCTAAAGCAGGATTACCGCCACAAAGGCAAACAAGCCGATAATGATAAGTAATACAGCCATAATAAACACCAGGGGCTGGAACCCGGTATATTCAAAGTCATTCTGTTTAAGGTGCTGCAGAATATTCCAATGCTGGATTACTGCCGACAACAAGCCCAGGACGCCCAGGGAAATAAAACTTAACCCGAACACCAGGGCCGCGTTGAAATGTTCCGGCGGCTGGCGCACCATTCCGGCCCGGAAAATAATGTCCCGAAAATTGGCGATGCCGAAGCCGAAGCCGATGAGGGAGAGGGCGGTGCGGACCCAGGCCATCAGGGTCCGGTCAGCCGCCTGGCGGCTACGCTCCCGGGCAAGTTCGTTGGCTAAATTCTTTGTTGGCGTTTCGGCATGCATGGGAAATCCTTCTTTCTTTGAGATCACACAAGGCGGGATGCGCTTCGCTTTCCCGCCCTACATTTCTGGCTGGTCAATGGTTGCAACAGGTTTTGGGGGCCTGGTGGTCAAACGCGCTCCCGCCTCGAGTTCTTTTTGTAGAAAGTAGTTCAGAAAAGTGCGAATCGCGGCCAGCAAGGCCAGTTCTCCTAATGACTGCAGGGTGGGGTTGATGGTGGTGGCGACGATATCGGCGCCTAATTGAAACTCCAGGGCTACCCCCAGCCAGGTGCCGAAATGCAACCGCACGGAGTGGAGATGGCAGATGAAACGGCCGGTGTGCAAGAAATTGCCCAAGGCCATGACCAGAGAGGTCACCAGGCCCAGGGCGACACACAATATCGAAACCGCCTCGAGCAGAAATTTTAGGGCGTTGGCTACCATTCCCAGATTTGTAGGCAACGAATAAATGAGTTCCATGGCGGCCTCTAAGAAACCAGAGAAGTGAGGACGCCGAGACGGATCAGGGCATTGACAAAATACTGGATGGCCAGGGCTGCCTGGAGTACCAGCCATCACCCAGCCCAACACCAGGAGGACGGTGGTGGAAAGGTATTGGAAGATCTGCCTGACGTGCAACAGGGCTGTGAGGTTCAGTGCCATAATGAGCAGTAACAGGGCGATGACGATGGTAATTTGCAGCCAGTCAGCGCAGGCGATGGCCATGAAGGCGGCAATGGCCATGATGCCGGGAGCCGTGACCAGCGCCGGAATGGCCAGGGGAAATTGGGCCAGAGCCAGGGAGGGGGGTTTCTGGTCGTCTGTCGAAGCAGGCCGTGAGGGAGCCAGGGGCGGCGCCAGGATCATTTGCAGGGCCTGGACGAAAAAGATAATAGCCCCGGCGATGATGAGGGCCGGCAAGGAAACCCGCCACTGTCTCAAGACCACGGCTCCCATCAGGGCCACGGAGAGGACAATAACAGTGGCAATAGCGGTGGCCCGCCAGGCCAGGGTCCGGAGGAGGATGGGGTCGGCCCCCCGGGTGGCCTGGGCAAAGGGGCCGATGGCTTTCAGGGGCCCGAGGGTCAAAAAGAAGATGATGAAGGCATCAGGAATGGAAACCTGGGTTAAGAGAGACATGCCGACTCCTGATCCGGCGCCCCAAGGTGCGCCCTGGTGAATACGTGCTCTAGTGCTGTTTGGTATATGAGGCGGTACTGAAGCTGCATAACTCTCAAGGTTATGGAGCAGATTGTTGTATACTTGTTTTCACCTGAAGTTTCCATGCGTTCCTTGTCAAATGCTTACAAAAGCGGTCTCTTGCTCCATTCCGGCGCCGGAATGACCGGGACAAACAGCAGCCTGAGATTATACTGGGGTCCGGCAACCTCGGGGGTGATGGGATAATAGTGGAATTCCAACCCCACCCTGGCCGGCAAGGGTCCCAGTTTGATCAACGTGTCCCCCCCGAAACCTATGGGGAAGGTCACCCGGTCCCGGCCGTCTGCGGCCCAGTTGATGCGGATGTTGGGGCCACAACCGATATTGGTGGCGGGAGTTATCCGGTAACGGACCACATATTGAATGTCCGTCAGGTTAACGTGGCCCCGGTTGCTGTCCCCGGTCACCGTCCACCAATGCTGGGCCACGGTCCCGATGATCCATTTCTTACCCGTGTGAAAAGCGAGCGCCATGGGCCCCATGTTAAACTTCCCGGTGCCCAGGGTGCGGTAGGTGGCGGTGGGGAGCATCATGGTGGGACCGAAGCCGAAGATATTGGGGGGGGTGTAGGTATTGGAAAAAGCCGTCCAGAGCACCGCGTCCCCCAGGCCGCTGTGGCGCCCGAAATTCGGCACCGGGATCGGCCCCTTGGGCCCGGTCTCATAGTCAAAGCCCCCGAAGGGCATACTGGCGATGGGAATGATGGGCCGGATAATCATCCGCCAATTCTCGGTGAGGGCCATGGGCATCACCGGCTGCAGAAGGCTGATATTCACCAGCCGCTTCTTGTCGGTGATGTCGCCGTCCCACCATTGGAAGTCGCTCTGCGTAAATAAAAGCCACAGCTCCGAAAGGGGATTATTGATTTTGTCGGCCAGAGCCGCCATATCCTCCTGCTTTTTGGGGTCGGCGCCTGGTACAGAAGACTCCTGGCCCCAGATCAGCGAAGCGGGAAAATACAGCAGCAGATTACAAACCAGAAGAATTCTGATTACCATTCTGCCCATGAATAAACCCTCCGCATATTACTTCGATTCATGCTGTAATAATTATACCGGTTCTCAATAATAATTTCTTTTCGTAGGGGCACGGCGTGCCGTGCCCATTTAGGCACATAGGAAAAAACTTTTGAGAACTGCTATAATTTGAAAAGTTCAAGGTTCAGGAACTGTGGGGCGAGACAGCGAAGCGCCTCCCGCCCTTAGCTTCTGAAAAGTTCTGCCCGCACCGGTTAGAAAGCCTGTACTACCATGATTTTTTTATTTGCGGGTGCGCCAGTGGCCTGCAGGTATTTCAAAAGCTCTCTCCTCGGTTGATACACCATCTCCCTATGCGGCCGGTTAAACCAGGGGTAACAGGTTGCCGCCAGCCAGCCGCCGAGAGGCTAAAGACATCATCACCCAGGCCCAGCCGCTGATAATAAGGTCGATGCCGATGAACAAACCGATGATCCTCAGTCCGAAGTATTGCCATTGCTGCCAGATAATTATACCCAGGATCAGGGTAACGATACCGTTAAAGAGCATCCAGCCCCACTGGGGAAAATGTGCGGCCACGGCAATAATGATGCGAAAAATACCGTCCAGAATGAAAAAGATCGCCATGACGAGGGTGAGGGTCATGGCGGTGGCCTGCGGGTTGGCCAACACCATGAAGCCGACGACGACGTAGAGGACGCCCACCAGCAGATTCAGGAAAAGCCCGCCCCATTCTTTCTTCCAGAAGGCATGGACGGCCTCGACGACACCGGCAAAGATCATCAGCCAGCCCAAAAAAATCATTGAAAAGAGGGCAACCATCACGTAGCTGCCCAGGGCCAGGGTGCCCACCAGGATCATGAGAATCCCCTTGGCCAGGAACCAGCCCCAATGCTGCCCGACTGCCTTCATATCCACCGCTTCCCGAGTAAAACCGATCATGACAACAATCTCCTTTCTAAAATACACCAAGGCTGCAAAATGGCGGCCAGCAGACCAAAAATCCCAGGGCCATAAAACTCACCCCGAAGATAATGGCGGTGGTAATTTGGTCCGGGGGACGTTGGATTAATCTGCAAACCACCATTGACTATGATAGAGTACCTTGGAAAAAAGCTATATCGAAAAATTGCAAAAATAGTTATATTTATATTATGTTGACATAAGATTGCCGTAGCCGTGGAGTCAGCAAAGGTCGCCTGCCATGTCCGAATATTCCCTCCGAATCGCCAAACCAAGCCTCACTCATCTTATCACTCCCGATTTTGACGAAATTGCGGCCCAGACCTGGGGCTGGTGCGTCCAGTACAATCAACTCAGCCGGGGGTTGTTTCACGGCGATTTTAAGATGTTAGAATTACCCGGGATGCAACTACACTATCTTTCTTATGACCGGGCCATGCATATTCAGGGTCAGGCGCCCCCGGGCACCATTGCCTTTGCCGTCAATTTTGTCTCCCACGGGAATATCAAGTATTGCGGCCATCAGGCAACTGCCCAAGGTGAATTGTTTCTAGCCCATCCTGCCTCCGAGGGTTTTTCCTTTGTTTCCGCTGATCGCCATACGTTTGCGGTGCTGGTTTTTAGTGCGCGAGGAATTCATCAATTCCGGTAGGAGTCTCTATCATCAGGAATTGCGACCTTTGCTGACCGAAAATCAGGCCCTGCGGGTCAGACCAGACCATTTTATGGGACTGCGGCGGCGCCTCGAGGAAATATTCAAGGTATTGACTTCCAACCCTGAGACCATATTGGCGCAACCCCTGATACAGGGGATTATTCTCGGAGAATTGACCGAAGGTCTTTTGGGGCTTTTTTGCCCTGAGGATAGGCTTATCCATGAAAAAATCAGCCCGTGTTTTCGCCGGGAGTCGGTAAAACGAGCCCAGGACTATATTGAAGGCAACCTGAGGGAACCACTCAGTCTGGGGGAAATCTGCCAGGCGGCCGGAGCCAGTTGCCGGACCCTATTCTATGGTTTTCAAGATATTATGGGTTTGAGTCCCAAAGCCTACCTCAAGGCCAGGCGGCTAAACGCAATCCGCCGGGAGTTACTGCGGGATGAAACGGCTGTCGGCACCATATTCGATATGGCCAGCAGTTGGGGGTTCTGGCATATGGGGCAATTCGGCAGGGATTATAAGGCCATGTTCGGTGAATTGCCCTCGGAAACCCTGAAAAACAAGAAAACGTAAAGAAAGCCCCGGCGTCAATTGCGTTTGTTTCCTGAAAATGTTAAAGGAAAGAGCGTGAAATTCTTGCCCTTAAACGCCAGCCTCAAAAAAGCCTGGCTTTTCAGATTACAGCAGAAGGAGCGGTGATGTCGTCGGACGCCTGGGTGATGCTGGGAATTCTCCTGGCAATGTTTGCATTTCTGGTCTGGGATCGATTCCCGGCCTGGCTGGTTTTCATGGGAACCTTGACGACGGCCATGACCTTGAATTTAGCTCCCGCCGAGGCGCTCCTGGCAGGATTCAGCAATACCGGCGTTATGACGGTGGCCGTGCTTTTCCCCGTGGCGGCCGGCATGTATGCCACCGGCGCCATATCCCTCCTGTCCCAGCGACTCATCGGCCGGCCCGGCTCCGTAGCCTCGGCGCAGCTCAAAATCTTCCCGCCCATGGCCCTGGGCAGCGCGATTTTGAACAACACGCCCATGGTTGCCATGATGATTCCGGTGGTCCGGGACCTGGCGCGTACCATCGGCTTGTCAGGTTCCAAGATATTCATGGGGCTGAGTTTTATGGCAATTCTGGGGGCAGCATGACCCTGATCGGCACCTCGACGAACCTGATCATCGCCGGTCTGGTGTCAAACGCGTCAGAGCGAGGGGAACTGGCCGGGATGGCCCCACTTCAGATATTCGATCCGATTTGGATCGGTCTGCCCGCGACTCTGGCCGGCTTCGCCTTTATGATCCTGGTGGGCACGCGTCTCTTGCCGGACAAGACAAGACAGGACGGGGCCGCCGTTCAGAAACGCCTCTACCGCAGCGAACTGGCGGTGGAGAAAAATTCCTTCCTGGCCGGGAAGACGCTCGAGGAGGCGGGTTTTGCCCGGCCCATCGGCTACTCCCTGGAATCGCTGACGCGCCAGGGGTCTACGGTGGACATCGCGCCCACCGTCCGGCTGGAAGCTGGAGATGTTCTCACCTTCTTCGCCCAGGCCGACGTGCTGCCTGGGCTGTGGACGACTCTGGGCCTGGTGCCCGTCTTCGCCAGCAGTATGAGGACCCAGCGGCACCAGCATCACCTCGTCGAACTCGTCATATCCACCCAGGCGCCGGCCATCGGGCACCGCATACCCGACCTGCCGTTGCCCGATAGTCCCTACGAATTGATGTTGGTGGGAATTTCTCGCCACGGACAGGCGCCGCCGCAGCCTTTGGCGGAGCTTCGGCTGGAACCCGGCGACGCCGCCATCGTCGAAGTCAATGAGGCCTTCTTTTACGAGAACCGCCGGGAAACGGACTTCACCTTGACCAGGCGCTTGGAAGGATACCGGGTGCAGCGGGTTGACCGAGCCCTGATCGCCATGGCGATTACCGCCACAATGGTGACGGTGGTGGCCTTCGACCTGATGAGCATGCTCAATGCGGCCCTGCTGGCCACTGCAGCCATGCTCCTGACGGGCTGCCTGACCAGCAACAGGGCGTGGCGCAGCCTGGACTGGCAGACTATCGTGGTTATGGGCGCCGCGGTGGGCTTGGAAGCCGCCGTCACCGGCAGTGGCTTATCCGCGGCTCTCGCCAAATCTATTGCGGCCATTGGCGGCAGCAGTCCGATGCTGGCGCTCAGCGTCATCTATGTGGGAACGATCCTGATGACGAACATCATTACGAACACGGCCGCGGCCGCCTTCATGTTCCCGGTGGCTTTGTCCCTGGCGAACAGCCTGGGGGTGAGTTTCATGCCCTTCGCGATGATCCTGATGAGTGCCGCCTCCTGTGCCTTCATCAACCCCGCCGCCTTTCAAACGAACCTGATGGTCCAGGGGCCCGGCGGGTATACATTCGGGGATTTTGCGCGAGTGGGGGTGCCGCTCACTATCATAGTCGGCGCGGTGGTGCTGGCGCTGGCACCGTTTGTGTATGGATTTTAGCAACAAGAAGTAACTTTTGAGGTTAGTATAGGGGGGCATAGGGGATGAGAAAGCCCGAGAATGATGCCTTGGCTATCCCTGCCAATGGTAATCCAGCGGTCTTCTCCCTAAACTCTACAAACAAGTAATAGCCTTTTAAGGCCCTCACCTTATAATATTTTTTCCATTACCACATCACCCCGGTATCAGCCCTGCTATCGCCTCCCGCAGGCCCAGAGCGGCAGCCTCGTCATCGCCGGCGGCGGGTTTGAGGCGCCGGCCGGCGGCGGCTAGTTCGGCATAGGACTTTTCCGGGCCGAAGATGATCTGCACGGGATGCGGTTTGGGAAAGGTTTGGGTCGGGCCCCAGGCCGCATGGGCGCCCTGGATATAGACCGGCATGATGGGCACCCCCACTTCTTTGGCCAAGATAACCACGCCCTTTTTGATCTCCCGCAGTTCCCCGGTGACCGAGCGGGCCCCCTCGGGGAAGACGCACAGGGTTTTGCCGTGGCGGAGCACGTAGGCCGAGGCCTGCATGGCCTCCACCAGGCACCGGGCCGAATCCACCGGGATGACCCGGAGGGCCTTCACCAGATGGCGGATCACCGGCAGATCAAAATAAAACGTGGTGCCCAGGAAAAATAAATCCTGCCGCCGGGAGTGCGGCGTCTTCACAAAAATCAAAAAAGCATCGATAAAACTGGTGTGGTTGGGGCAGACGAGGGAGGCATGCGGGGTCAGGTGTTCCAACCCCTGGGCTTTAAGATGAAAAAACACCCTGGCCAGGAAGCCGAAGACCCAGGAACACCCGAGGGTAAAGAGGCGGGCCCCCCAGGGGTTCCCCAACTCGAGGCGCCGGAGCAGTTCCGGGGGCGGTGACTGCTGCAGAATTTCGGCCCAGGAGCGCTGCTTAAGCAGGGCGGTTTCCTGACTCTGGGGCTCCTGGCTTTCCACGAAGCGGATCAGTTCGCCCACGGTGAACAGACCGGCGAAACCGTCTTCTTTGACAACAATCTGAAAACGCTCCTCCATAGCCGCGGCCAGTTCCACCAGAGCCAGGGAGTCCAGACCCAGGTCCAGTTCCAGGTGATCATCCAGGGCAATGAGCCGCTCCCCGGTTTTCTCCAGGAGCAGGTGGACCACCTCCACGCCGGTGTCCGATAAATTTTCATTTAAGGCCGACTTTTTGGCTTCGTATTGTTTCCCGGCCCGGGCCTGGTAAATCCGGGCCGCTTCCTGCATCCGGATTTTACCCAGCCTGGTTTTGGGCAGCTCCTGGTTGGTGAGCACAAAGTCCCGGACCCGCTTGTAGGATTCCAACTGCTGGGAATAAAAATCCAGATACCACTTCACCCGGTTGTAGACATCGGTCTCGCCGCTGCGGCGGAAATAGTCGAAATCCGGAAAGACCACGGCCACCAATTTTTCGTCCCGCTCATCCGGCATCACAAAAATCTCTTTGACAGCCGGGGCTTGCAGGTAATGCTTACTCACTTCTTCGGCGGAAACTTTTTTGCCGGAACTCAGGACGATAATGTCTTTCACCCGGCCCTGGACAAAAAGATAGCCGTCCGCATCCAGGCGCCCCAGATCACCGCTTTTGAACCAGCCGTCCTGGATGACCGCCCGGGTGGCGGCCTCGTGGTCGAAGTAACCGGCCATGACGTTGTCCCCGCGGATCCAAATCTCTCCCACGCCCTCGTCGTTGGGCCGGTCAATCTTCACTTCCACCCCGGCCAGGGGTTTGCCGACCGCGCCAAACCGGGGGGCCTGGGGCGGGTTCATAGCGACCACGGGCGCGGTTTCGGTGAGGCCGTAGCCTTCCAGCACCATAAACCCCAGTTTGGCAAAATTCGCCGCCACCTCCTCGGGCAGCTTGGCCCCACCGCTGACAAAGAAGCGGAATTGTTCCCCCAGGGTCTGCCGGAATCTGCGGGTGAGCAGGCCGGTGAAATCCGGGCCGCCTCCCTCGCGCCACCGCCGGGACAGGTCCAAAGCCCAGTTCAGGGCTTTCCCCAGTCCCAGGGGCAGATCCTCCAGTTTTTTGGCAATGCCCCGGTAAAAATGCTGCAGCACCTGGGGCGTGACCGGCAGGATGGTGACCTGTTGCTCTTTGAGGCAGCGCAGCACCGGCTCCGCCTTCAGGGTATCAATGAAGGTCACGGTCGCCCCGGAAAAGAGGGGCAGGATCAAGGTGGCGGTGAACGGAAAGGCATGAAACAGGGGCAGGATGGCCAGAAAATTGTCTTTGGGGGTGACGGCCTCGAGCGCGGCAATGCCCCGGTAATTGGCGGCAAAATTTTTCTGGGTCAGCATCACGCCTTTGGGCGGCCCGGTGGTGCCCGAGGTGTAGATGATGGAGGCCAGATCATCTAAGTGGATATCGGGCAGATCAGTGGCCGGAGGCGACTTGAGGAGTGCACCGAAGTCAACCGTCTGCGTCAGGCAGGCGGGAGGCTCACCCAGCACCACCAGGTGTTGGACCGACGGCGCCTGGGCAATCTCAACTAGCGGCGCCTTGGCCGAGGCCAAGACCACCTTGGCCCGGGTCTGCTCCAAAACATAGGCCAGGTGCTCCGGCCGGGACTGCAGATCCACGGGCACGGCCGTGCCCCCGGCCAGGAGCAGGCCGAAATAGCTCAGGGGCCACTCAGGGCGGTTTTCCATGATGATCAGGCCCCGGTCCCCGGGCCCGAACCCGTGCTGCCGGAGCCAGCCGGCCACCTGCAAGGCCTGTTGATAGAGTTGACCGTAAGAGAATTTCTGGACGGTGTCGCCGACCACATTAATTATGGCGGTCCGCTCCGGTTGGGCCAGGGCCTGCCGCCTTAGATGTTCCGTTAAAGTCTGGTACATTTGCACCTCGGTAGGGATTACGGCTTGACAACAAAAATAATCGGCTTACTGTATTAAAAAGTTTGCCGTCATGGTTGGCGGTATTATATCAATTGCCGGAATTGCCTTGATCAAAAAAATTAGCGCGGCCGGGAAAATGGACCTGCCGGTATTGCCGAGAAACTTACTTTTAGGAGAATACTATGAAAATTTTAGGTATCTGCGGGAGTCCGCGGAAAGAATCGGCTTCGGGCACGGCCAAACTGGTACAGACGGTTTTGGCGGCCAGCGGCTGTGAGTTTGAATACATCTCCCTGCGGGGCAAAAATATTGCCGGGTGCATCGCCTGCCTGGGCTGTGTCAAGGACAATATCTGCAAAGTGGAGGACGACCTGGCCCCGCTCCGGGACAAGATCGTCGCCGCGGATGCCTACGTCATCGGCGCGCCCAATTATTACACCGGCTTGAACGCCCTGACCCACGCCCTGCTGGAGCGCTGGTTTCAATTCCGGCACCAGGCCGGCGACCTCTTGTGGGGGAAACTGGCCGTGACCATCGGGGTGGGCGGCTCCAAGGGGCAGGCTCCGGCCGACGATATCGAAAAATTCCTGGCCTATAACTTCATTGAAACGGTGGCCAAGGTTGCCGGGCAGGGCGCGGCCTCCTGTTTTACCTGTGGCTACGGCGAAACCTGTGCCGTGGGCATACCTCTGATGTTAATGGGGGAGGGTGTGAAAATCACGCCGGATATCATCCCGGACGTCAGCAAGCAGCCCGACGTCCTGCAGGCCGCGGCCGCGGCCGGCAAACTGCTGGGGGAGCGCCTGCGCCACGGCCATGACCGTCAGGCCGTCACCCGAAAAATGATGCAGGCTATGATGGCCAAGTTCGAGGCCTCGGCCTGAATTATTGTCGCAAAGTACGGGGCGTCCAGGGGCGGGTCACCGACCCTCCCCTACATTTTCATCAGCCGCTCCAACTGCATCTGCATGGCCGGAGAAACGGACGTGAAATGCAGGACGCAGCCATTCTCCGGCTCCGCCAAGATTCGGATTACCTTGGCATACAACTCGGGCGCTTCTTCCTGGCCGGTCCCTCCCGCCAGATACACAATGATATTGCTGTGCCGCGTGAGCGGGCTGGCGGTGACCAGCACGGCCTGACCCGGGGCTAAGCCCGTCAGGGTCGCCGGATGCCTTTGGTCCTCCAGATGTTTTCCTTCCAGAATCACAAAAGAACAGGGGACCGGCGCGGCCAGGGTCACAAACTGCTCCTCTAACACCTCCAGCCCCAGCTCCGGGTAGTCTTCGTGGCCCAGCAAATCCCGGCAATCCAGGGGTTCCCGCATGCCCTTGGCGCTCACCTTGATTTCTTCACCCAGGATAAGGCCGGGGCCGGCGGCAGCCATCAGGGAGGGCGAGACCAGCACCTGGCCGCCGATGGTATAGCTCTCAATGCGCGCCGTCAAATTCACCGTCTGCCCCACCACGCCGTACTTCGAGCGCTTGGTGGAACCCAGGTTGCCCACCACCGCCTCCCCGGTGTGCAGCCCAATCCCCATCTCGATCTTGGGCCAGCCCAGGCCGGCATTGTGTTCGTTGACTGCCTGCATGGCCTTTTGCATCTGCAGGGCGCAGCACACCGCCCGCCGGGCCGCGTCCGGGCATCTGCACCGGTGCGCCGAAGAGCACCAGGATGGCGTCGCCGATGATCTCATCGATGGTGCCGCCGTACTGCTGGATGATCTCGATCATGGCCGAGAGATAATGGTTTAACAGGGCCACCACCGCGGTGGGCTCCAGCCGTTCCACCATGGCGGTGAACCCCCGCAGATCGGTCATGAGGATCGTCAGCTCACGTTTCTCGCCTCCCAGTTTGAGCCCTTCGGGCATATCCAGGAGCACCTCGACGATGTCATCGCTGGTATACCGGCCGAAGGTTTCCCGGATGAAGCGGTTGCGGGATTCCAACTGTTCGTTCAATTTCAGCAACTGTTCCCGGGAGTCCTTGAGCTGTTGGGTCATACTGTTGAAGGCGGTGGAGAAATCGCCCATGAAATCGACTTTTTGCTCCAAATCCCCGGCCGCCACCTGCTGCGTCTTCCAGGTCGAGGTGCCGTCAGATTGGACTGCAGACTCTTCAGGGACTGGACCACGGCCATCCGGCTGGCCACCGCCCGGGTGTGCAGCTCCCCTTGGGCCATCTGGGCCAGGGCCTCGCTAAAAGCCGTGAATTCCACCAGAAAGCGATTGACATAGGTCATCAGCTGACGGATTTCATTGTCCGGCAGGTCCTCCGGAATATCTATCGGCGCTGCGGCCTTGCCGACCCGCAGGTAATGAAACGCCGCGGTAATCCGGTCGATGAGTTCTGCTGCCACCGAGATCATGGTGTTTACCCTTGCTTATTAACTGGTGGCACGGGCTTTCCAGCCTGTGCCCTCCTCATTTAGGAACGGCGGTAAAGCGGCAGATCCGATCCCCGCTGCCCCAGCAGTCCACTTCCTTAACATCGAAATCCTTGCCCGTGTAAGCCAGCAGCAGACCGGCAATGAAGCCCTCGTCATAAATGCAGATCTCCTCGTTACAGACCGGGATACCCGAGCAGTCCAGGTCCTCGGCGACGGTGATCACAAAGGAGCCCTTCTCGTAATCCGCGGATTCCACCCGAAAGATGCCGATGCCCAATTCTTTCATGTGCTGCTGGATGCCGGCGCAGAAACTGTTCATATCCTCCTTGTCGGCCAGCAGATTGCGGCAGAATTCTTCCCCGGCCTTTTTGCCGGCCTCGAAAAAGATCCGGTCCGCAGTTTCGACGCCGAAATCCCGGATCAGGATATCCCGGAGGGTGAATTGCATGAGGCGGTACACGGCCAAATGCATCATGGGGCCGAGATTCGGTCGTCCTGCTTCGATATCCTCCAATCATACTCCAGGTAAACTGGCTTTCATCCCGCTCTTCTTTAAACATATCACCTGTCCCCCGCCGATTCTATTTTTTGATTCATATTTTACAGACCATCGGGGAAAGGCAAAGAAAAAAACGAGGAGAAAATAGCGGACAGAACTATGGGCAATTGGAATATTATGGGAACGGTACGAGTACCCGACAAGAGACTTGTCTGCAAAGGATATTTGTTACCAGGAGCATAAAATAGTTTGCTCTTTATTCCCCTCGCCCCCTGTGGGGGAGAGGGTCAGGGTGAGGGGGAAGGTAATCTATTTATTGCCCTCGGTAATAAATGGAGCACAGGCGCCCTCGCCTGTGTGCCTTTTCATGCTTCCTGGTGATTTTTAAACTTTAGAACTTTTGGGAAGGTGCCGGTGATCATCGAAGAAAAAATTGCCATAGCCGCGCCGTTAAGCCGGTCTGGAGTCTTCTCCAGCCTCGCCGCTTGGGACCGGTGGAATTCCGTCTGCCAGGATTGCTGCTTGCTAGAGGGTGAGGAAATGGCGGCCGGCACCTGTTTTTCCTTTAAACTCCGGCCGTATTACCTGCCCATCAAAATTCCCTTGCACATAACCGAGTGTGACCCGGGGCGGGAAGTCGTCTGGGAAGGCCAACGATTCGGGGTCCACGGCATCCACCGCTTCGCCTTTCAGGAACAGGGCGACACGGTTATTCTGACTCAGCATCGAAAAATTCAGCGGTCCCCTGTTTTTTCCAGCCGCCTGATCTTGGTGCCCCAGAGACTGCATCAACTGTCCCGACAACTCTCGCAGGACGTCAAAAAAGCCGCCGAAGCCTGCCCACCCTGACGACCCTGCCCAGGAATGCATTTCTTTATCAGATATCATCTGCGCAATTATCTGGATTTGGCGTAGAAGTTCGCCGTAATGGCAAGTTAACGTAATGGTTGAAATAACCGAAAGACACCGACAATGGAATGAAGCGCCTCGGCTCCTCTGGACGAGAATAACCAGCCGAGAACGCCGCAATTAAGAACGACAGTAACCCAAAACACGATTTGAAAAAACTGTTTCTGGTCCGGTGACGAAGCAAATTTTGTGCGGCTAAAGCACCTGCCCAGCGACCGATCAACGAGAAAAGGTGCAAGGTGCTCTCGCTAATTCGCCATTGATCGTTTCTTGCGGCTGACTGATCGAGAGCATAGGCGACAAATGCTATGGTGCTGGCAACGAAATAGAACCCAAGGACAGCAAATGGCAACTTACCGGCAAAGACCGACCCCGAAACAAATACGAGAAAGGCTATGGCCAATATTAGGGAAACGTTGCTACGTCCAAATGTAGTGGCCTGCGGCACAAGCTCGCCGAAGAATGCGACCCTCTCAGCCTGTATTCGACCATTGGCATCGGTCTTGAGCTCGTACGTCACGATTTCGTTTCCGACCGGCCTTCGTTGTCGGTTTATAAACGACTTAATGTGAACGAAGACTTTCTCCCCACCACCTTTAGGGGTGATGAACCCAAAGCCGCGGTTATTTTTCCAATCGGTTATTTCCCCTTGATGGCGCATATTCTACTACTTTCTCGGAACATAACGTATGGACTTATCATAAGATAATCTTGGTCAAAAATCTAAAGTTTATTTGAGGTTATCTTGAAGCTTACTGCTATTTATATGCCCAATCGGCTTTTAAAAAGACATTCTGATAACGATTTCATATCGTCATGGGAAAAAGTCTATCATGGCGGGCAGTGCCCGCCCTACATACAATCTTCCTTCCCCCTTTAACCCATCGCCTCTCGCCCCTTGCCTGATTTTACGACATCTGTCCCATCTGTGTTGTCATTTCTCGACCAACTTCTGATATGCTTAACTTGTCATCCGGGCGTTTGGCCATTGTCTCAAAGAAAAATTTTCCGGAAGCGGCTCGCGCCTGAGATCTTGGCCGGGGAATCCGCTACACTAGTTCTCATCCGGAAACTATCATGAGAACTTATGTAGTTTCTGATCTGGAAACGAGATATTTTCTGCAAGATCAAGGAAATCAAAGGCTTGTGCGGAGGCGAACATTCGTTCGCCGCACAAATAAGCCTGCAGATTGACGCCGATATTGTGAAAAATAGCCGTTTCCGGACAGAAACTAACTATCTCCGGCTCACTTCCTCTGATCGGGGGTAATCACAGCAGTGGGAAAAAAGCGGGAAATTACCGGGAAAAATCCCGGATATTTCAGTAAATAATAATTATATTAACATGTTACATATATTTAATATTTTCGCGGGAAAAGCTTTTTTTATCATGCCGGCCCCAGCACTTGATCATGCCATCACCAGACCTGAAGGGGACCGTGATTTCTCGCCGACCGCAATCGCATCGGAAAACCAGCGCGAAATTACCGCGAAATTAGCGCGAAAAATGCTTTTGAAACTCAATTAATTGCAACAATTACCATGAGTTATGATATGATAAAAAATTCTCTCAAAACCACCGCGAAAAATGCTCCTCTTGCTGCCCGCGGCTCCCAGCCCATCCCTACGGAGGCCATTGTCCATCCCACCGCTTTTTTCTTTCCTGGCGACAACCGGAAAAAGCACCGCCAAACCACCGCGAAAAATACGCGAAATTACCGCGAAAAATGCCGCGCCGAGATATTAATATCATATGATAACAATAGGTTAAATAATGACAAAAATTTGCCGCGAAAAATGTTCTCCTGGTCAGCGACAAAACGAAAACTTAGTGGGAAAAAAGCGGGAAATTGGCGGGATAAACTTACCTGAACAGCACTTAAAACCTAATATATCAATACTATACATAATATTTGGAAATTTTTCGAATGCTAAAATTTCCCCCCAGGGCCCCGGCATAGCCGGTCAGCTCCACATAGCCCCGGCCGCTGACCGGTTGGCCGTTTCTGCGGCCGGAGACCCGGACGCTGCCTTCCCAGTAGGTAATCCGGGTGCTCTGGGACGTCGCCAGTTCCTGGTCCGGAATGGTGGGCTGCAGTTCCAACTCATAGCCCTGGCTCCGGCAGACTGATCTTCCAGGCCCCGGGATAGACTGCCCCGGACATGGGAGATTTCCAGGTGTTCAATGGCTGCATGCTGAAGTCGGCCAGCTTCAGGTGGCGGGCCTTTCCCTGGGGATCCACCAGGGTGCCCGAGGTAGAACGGGTCCGGGCGAGCCTGTCCCGATGCCGCAGCACGTAGAGCATCAGATCGGCGCCACCATCATCCAACTGCAAGGAAAACCAGTCCCAGCCCGTCTGGTGACGGGGCCAGCTGGCTGCTCGGAAAATTCGTGGTCCATCCAGCTCAAGCCCGGACCTGAAAGCTGCGGCCCTGATAGGTCAGCCGCCCCTCGGTGGCCAGCCGGGTGAGAGAAAGACGGCGGCACAACCCTCGCCCGCGGCCTTCTGGCTGACCCCGTCTTCCCCGTGAAGCACCGGCGGCTTTTCCGGAGTCAGCCGCAGGTCCAGGGCCACCTCCCCGGCCCGCAGCCTTGAGGTGGTGCCCGTCCCCGCGAGTTCCCGCCTGCCAGTCGTCAATCCAGACCCGGTACCCGTCCGCGGCCGCCCCCGACATGCCGAGGGTAGCTGCCTGCCTTTTCATGAACTGTTCGTCCCTGCATATCCGTCAGGGCCAGGTGGCGAAAAGACAGGGTTTTAGGGCCCAGGCCGAGCGGGCCTGGGAGATCGGGCTGCCACTCCACCCGGAGAAGGTGAGCTGGGAGCGTAACAGCTCCCCCTGCTCCGAGGCCTAGCTGGCCGGTATAATACCACCATTCGGTTTTAGCTTCCGGGTGTGCCCCGTGGTCCCGGGGAGCGTGAATTCCCACCGGCAGGGCCGGACGGAGTTCCGGTGTGGCCTGCCCCCTATGTTACCAGGCAAAAGAAACATAAGGGAACTAAGGAACAGATCCCGTTCTGTAAGCACTCCTCCTCCCTCAACCGCTCAATCTTCAAGCGCAGGCAATGGGTAGCGCAGGAGATACAGGGGTCGTAGTTGCGGATGGCCTGTTCCAGAATATAGGTGAGCTGGTCGTCGTCCAGGTGCAGGTGTTTTTCCGCCACCCGGCAGGCCGAGCTTCGACGATCTTCTGGTTTTGTGAGGTGGGGGAACGATGCGGGCCTCCAGGATGACGCCTTCCTCGTCCAGGCGGTAGCGGTGAGTGATGCCCCGGGGAGCCTCGGTAATGGCACAGCCTTCGCCGGCTTGCCAGACGGGTTCCAGGTAAGGCCGCTCGGGCCGCTCATAGCTGTTGATAATTCTAAGGGCTTCCTCGCAGGCGGTACCAGTTCCACGCTGCGGACGATAATGCTCTTAAACGGATTGCGGCAGTCCGGGGGTCAGGCCCACTTCCCAGGCCGCCCTCTGAGCCAGAGTTGTCAGCCGGTCAAAATTCAGGTTAAAGCGGGCCAGCGGCCCACCAGTAGGCGCCTCGGGCCAATATGGACCGCAGGGCATTGCTGTGCCGGACATGTTCCTCGGCAAAATGACTTTCGTATTCGGCTCGTGGCGTCTCCAGACCCCGGTTGGGAGCCAACTGCTCCTTCGCAGAAGGTACTGCCGGATGCCGCAGGGCCACAAACTCATAATCATAGGTAACATCAGGAAGT
>CAWAEI010000007.1:0-28491 GCA_963780995.1 uncultured delta proteobacterium | reverse complement strand
TTCGACATGTCTGCCTTCAGGGTGCCTCGCACGGGCGGGCAGCCATTCAGCCTCGGGTGGGTTGAGGTCTCTCATGGCTCGGCGGGGTAGGCCGGCTGTTCTTCAAGACTCCGGCAGGCGGATTGTAATGAGGTGGGGGTAACGTATCCCTTCGATGAACCGAAAGGCTCCAAAGGCATGATGCGGCAGCGACCCACGTGAAAAGGTCCCGCCCCGGAGCCTTTCCCCGGCAGCTCTTCTTCACGGCCGGGACGTCGCCACACACAAACCTCCCGGCAACAGATCAATGCATTGCAGTGGGGCTCCGACGGGACGTCCCGCCAATCCCACCGAGCACAGGGGTCTCTGGGGTCCCAAAGGGGTCAGCGCCTGTAACTGAATAGTTACCGCGGGCGCGGCGGGAGGTTTCCCTTGACAAAGGCCTTTCCCATTCTTTATTCTAAATTTCCGGCACAACACCACCGAGCACCCACATCGCGCTTTTTCTCACGAGGAGATCTTCATGAAGGATATCCAGCAGGAAAGAGATGATCCGGGCTGCCGCCGCCAAGACCGCACAGAGATCGTCTCCCCCCGAGCCGCCGAGATCGATGCCGCGGGCGAATTCCCCTGGGACCTGGCCCACGCCTTCGCCAAGCAAGGGTTCCTTTCCCTCCTCCTTCCGGAAGAGTACGGCGGGATGGATGGAGACATTACCTCTTTCTGCTTCGCCGTGGAAGAGATGGCCAAGGTCTGCGGCTCCTCATCGCTTAATATCCTCGTCCAGGGGGTGGGGCTCATGCCCATCCTGATCGCCGGCACCCCCGGCCAGAAGGAGAGGGTCTTTTCCCGTATCGCCGAGAAGACGACCCTTTCCGGGTTCTGCATCACGCGAGCCTGAGTCGGGCTCCGACGCCGCCTCCATGAAGACCCGGGCCGAGCGCCGGGACGGGCAGTTCGTCCTCAATGGAAGGAAATGCTTCATCACCAACGGCGGGATCGGCCGATATCTACACCGTCTTTGCCTCCACCCGGCCCGGTGAGGGCGCCAAGGGCATCTCCGCCTTCATCGTGGAGAAGGGCACCCCCGGCCTGAGCTACGGCAAGAAAGAGGAAAAGATGGGCATGCGGGGCTCCGTCACCTCGGACGTTCTCTTTGAGGACTGCCGGATCCCGGAGGAGAACCTCCTGGCGAGGAGGGCCAGGGTTGGAGAATCGCCATGGAGACGCTCAACATGTCCAGACCCGCCGTGGGCGCCCAGGCCGTGGGCATCGCCCAGGGAGCCCTCGATTACGCCGTCACGTATGTCAAGGAGCGGATCCAGTTCGGCAAGCCCATCGCCTCCTTCCAGGGCATCCAGTTCATGATCGCCGACATGGCGACCCAGATCGAGGCGGCCCGTTCCCTCGTCTACCAGGCGGCGGCCATGATCGACGCCGGCCACCGGGACACGGACAAGCTCTCCGCCATGGCCAAGTTCTTCGCCTCCGACACGGCCATGCGGGTGACAACCGACGCCGTCCAGCTCCTGGGCGGATACGGCTACATGAAGGACTACCCCCTTGAACGGATGATGCGGGACGCCAAGGTGACCCAGATCTACGAAGGAGCGAACCAGGTCCAGCGCCTGGTCGTGGCCCAGCAGCTCTTGAAGGGCTGATTGCGCGTTCCAGTCGGGCCGCGGCCGGGCTCACCGGCCGCGCCTTCCAGGCGCCGGCGGATCGAGCGCCCGCCCGGAGGGGGAGATGAAGCCTCTTCGCCTTCCCCTGCTTCCCGTCCTCTTCGCCTACACGGCCGGGCTCGTCGCGGGCTCGCTCGCGTCCCCGTCTCTCATTCCGGGAGAGGGTCTCCTGTACGGCCTTCTCGGCCTTCTCGGCGTGTGGGCCCTCTTCATTCTCCTCAAGAAGCTCCTCCCGGGGACCCTCGCCGGATTGGCCTTCTTCCTTCTCTTCGGGGTCTACTCCATCCAGTCCTTTCTTCTCCCTCCCTCTTCTCCTCACTCGATTCTGCGGTTTGCCGATATCGAGCGGGTTGCCGTCGAGGGGGTGGTCGACCATATCCCGTTGAGGTCGCCGGAGCAGACCCGCCTGGTGGTCGACACCCGGCGGGTGATCGCCGGGGATCGGTCCTTCGCCGCCCAAGGGAGGCTTCTCCTCTTTCTCAGGCGGGACAGCCGGCCCTTCCGGATGGGCGACCATCTTCGGGTCCTCTGCCGCATCTCCCCTCCCGCCGGCTTTCACAATCCCGGCGGCTTCTCCTACGAACGCCGCCTCGCTTTCGACCGGATCGAGGCGATCGCCTTCCCCGTCATCGAAGACGGCTGGGTCAAACTCGGCGGGGGTATCGGGAACCCGATCCTGCTCCGGGTCGAGGCCTGGCGGGACCGGATCCGGGAGTTCCTCCAGAGGGAGGCCGATCCGCGGTGCGTCGGGATCTTCGAAGCCTTCGTCCTGGGCGAGCAGGGAGACATCCCCGGGGAGACGCGGGAACATTTTACCGCCGCGGGGATCGCCCACCTCCTGGCCATCTCGGGCGACCAGTTCGGGATCGTGGCCTTTCTCTGCTATGCCCTGCTGCTCTGGGCCCTGAAACGCTCCGAAATCCTCCTCCTCTCGGTCCCCGTCTACAAATGGGCCGCGGGGCTGACGATCCCGTGCCTTCTTCTCTACGGCCTGATCGCGGGCGCCGGGATCTCCGTCATCCGGGCCATGATCATGGCGGTCCTCTTCTTCGTCTCCATCCTCGTCGACCGGGAGCGGAACCTCCTCCACACCCTGGCCGTGGCGGCCTTTCTCATCCTCCTCGTCTGGCCGCCCTCTTTGTTCGACGTCTCCTTCCAGCTCTCCTTCGCGGCCGTGCTCTCGATCCTTTACCTCCTGCCTCCCCTGACGGGCTTCACCCCTCTGAAGGAGATTCCCCTGCTTCCGGAGCCCCTCTGGAGACGGATCGCAAGGAAGATCCTCTGGCCATCCCTTCTTGATCACCTTCGTGGCCAGCCTGGGGACGGCACCGCTGGTGGCCTATCACTTCAACCGCCTCTCGCCCCTCGGCCTCGTGACCAATCTCGTCGTCATCCCCTGGGTCGGTTTTCTCATCGTCCCCCTCGCCCTGGCCGCCTCGCTCCTTTCCTTCTTCCTTCCCCCGGTCGCGGTCTTCCTCGTCCAGGTCAACAACGCCTTGACCCTGTCCCTGCTCGGCCTGATCGGCTGGGCGGCCGGCCTGCCCGGCGCCGCGGTCTATGTCTCGACGCCCACGATGCTGGAACTGGGCCTCTTCGATCTGCTCTTCTTTCTGTCGGTCCACCTGCGCCGGAGCCGGCCGGCGCGGATCGGTTTCGCCGTCGCCCTCCTCGCCCTGACGGCGGACGGGGCCTGGTGGAGCCTCCGGGACCGCTTCCAGAAGGACCTTCGGGTCACTTTTCTCGACGTGGGCCAGGGCGACGCCATCCTCCTTGAATTCCCGGGGGGCCCGAAGATGCTTGTCGACGGAGGGGGCCTTCCGGACGACCGCTTCGACGTGGGAAGGCAGGTGATCGCCCCCTTTCTCTGGCGCAGGAAGATCCGGCGGATCGACACCCTGGTCCTCACCCATCCGGACCCCGATCACCTGAACGGCCTCCCCTTCATCGCCTCTCACTTCCGCATCGGCCGCTTCTGGGAGAGCGGGTTGAGGTCGGACAGCGAGGCTTTCCGGGAGCTCGAAGCGGTCCTTGCCGCGAAAGGGGTTTCACGGACCGTCCTGAAGGAAGGATCATCGCCTCGAGAAGGTCGGCCCCGTGGAGATCACCTTTCTCAATCCCCCTTCCCGGGAGAGGCCCCGGAGGGGACGGCGGGGCCATCTTCTCAACAACGCCTCCCTGGCCATGATCCTGAAGTTCGACGCCGTCCGGATTCTGCTCGCGGGGGATATCGAAAAGGAGGCCGAGGTCCGGATGATGACCGCCGGCCTGGCCCTGAAGGCCGATCTGCTCAAGGTTCCCGCACCACGGCAGCGCCTCTTCCAGCTCGGCGGCCTTCCTGGAGCGGGTGAGCCCGGCCTGTGCCGTGATGACCGTGGGCCACGGGGGCCGGGGAAGGCTCCCCCATCCGGAGGTCGTCAAACGGTATGAGGACTTCGGTGTCCGGGTCTTCAGGACCGATCGGCACGGAGCGGTCACGGCGGTCACGGACGGACGGCGGATCGAGATCCGGACCGTCCTCCCGGGGAAGGATGTACCGTGATTCGCCTCCCGGAGGAAACAGGGATAGGGATATCAGGCTCCTGGCGGCCTGCCCTCCGCACCTGAAGCCGATTGTCCAGGTTGCCTACCATACGGCCATGCGACAGGGTGAGATCCTCTCTTTGACCTGGGGCCAGGTGGACCTCAAGGAAGGGTTTATTACGTTGCGTCCCGAGGACACCAAGACCAACGACGCCCGGCTGATCCCATTAACGGCTGAACTTGTGGAGATGCTTAAGGCCATGCCCAGGGGGTTGCCCAATACGCCTGTGTTCACCTACCAGGGCCGGACCGTGGGAGAAATTAAACGATCATTCAGCACGGCATGCAAGGCGGCGGGGATTGAAGATTTTACCTTCCACGATCTGCGGCATACGGCTATCAACAACTGGCGGCAGGCCGGTCATGTTTATTTTCGGATTATGGCGGTATCAGGGCATAAGACAATGAGTGTCTTTAAGAGATACAACACGGTGGACCGGGCAGAAATCAAGAAACTGGTGGAAGGCTCATAACTGGGGACTCTGGCACATTCATATTAGACCATAAATTAGACCAGGATTTATTCATTCAGCAAGAAAGAGCTAACTTATTGATATTATGGCGCGCCTGGCAGGATTCGAACCTGCGACCTACGGATTAGAAGTCCGTTGCTCTATCCAGCTGAGCTACAGGCGCTTATTTGAGATTACAACTAGTTAGTTTCTGTCCGGAAACGGCTATTTCCCGCAATTGCTGCGTCAATCTGTGGGCTTACTTGTGCGGCGAACGAATGTTCGCCTCCGCCCAAGCCGCTGTTTTCCTTGATCTTGCAGAAAATCTCTCGTTTTCAGATCAGAAACTTCATAGTTCTCAGCATTGTTTCCGGATGAGAACTAATTATAACCAGATGAACTAATTTTGCGCAAGGCTTGAGTAATTTTTCCATGCTGGTTTTTATCTTGTTATAAAAGATAGTTGTACTTGTATGCCGTGGTATTCGGAAGACTGCTGGCAAAAAATAAAATTTTCCAGCTTAACTGGTCGTGCAGGTCGGCCCGGCAGTCAGGACCGGCAAGACTGTCCCGTCGGGAGTGTGGCATAAGCTGAAGCAGGGGCCTTGATTTTTTGACCAGTTACTGGGCTGCTTCGGCCTGGAGCGCCAAGAAATATTCGTCATGGACGTTTACAACATTATAATCTATTTGTTAGCCGGGCTTCCGTAAACTGTTGACTTATTCCTAACCATGGCTTATTATTTTATGAGAAAAACTCTCTAATAACGGGAACAATCTCGATTATTCGGACTGTAGGATCTGCTGGGACTAGATGGTTCCTTGGGCTCTAGGCACTGGTATTGGGGTTCCCCAAAAGAATCTCCACCGTGAGCTGCATCATTCATGGCAGCGCGGCCTAGATGGCTGGCCGATATTCCCCGGTCCTTTTGGAGAGAAGCAATAAAAAGTGGTTGTATGAAACGTCTGCCACGGGTTGAGAAACTTCGAGTTTAGCAAAATTTAAAGCCGGTTAGGTTTTGATGGACTGACAATTTAAATATTATAGCAGTTGCCAGAAGTAAGGTCTGATTCATCCCTCACTCTGACCCGCTCCCCTCAAAAGGAGAGGGGAAAATAAAGGACAAACTTTTAGCAAGCGGGATATATTGAAAATCCGGACAATTAAATGATAACCATACAATAAGGAGGAGGTATACATGAAGCGGAGTGTGATTTGCGGACTACTGACAGTTTGTTTTTGCCTGACATCTTTTATGGTTTTTGCCCAGACGGCGGCGGATGTTCAGAAACATACAGACTGCAAATACTGCGGTATGGACAGGCAGAAGTTTGGCCACAGCAGGATGCTGGTAACATATGAGGATGGGTCCGAGTTTGGTTCCTGCAGTATTCACTGTGCGGCTCTCAATATGGCGGTGAGCCTGGATAAGACCCCTAAGATGATTCAGGTGGGCGACTACAACACCAAAAATCTCATTGATGCTCAAAAAGCCACTTGGGTGATCGGTGGCAGCAAACCCGGGGTGATGACCAAGAAGGCCAAATGGGCCTTTGAAAAGCCGGCTGACGCCGAGGCCTTTATTAAAGAATCCGGGGGCTCAATCGGAACTTATGAAGATGCCATGAAAGTTACCTTTGAAGATATGTACACCGACGTCAAGATGATCCAAGAGAGACGAGCCAAGAAGAAAGCGATGCAGCAGCAACAGCAGCCGCCGCAACAGCAACAAAAATAGAGATATAATCGTTGCCAGAAGTAATGTCTGATTCACCCCCTCACCCTGACCCTCTCCCCCAAGGTGGAGAGGGGAAAATAAAGGACAAAACTTTTGGCAATTAGTATAACAAAATAACAATCTGGGAGGGAGAAAGCCTGACCTCGGAGCTGCTTTCTCCCGCCAACCTTTTTTATGCTAAGTAGATCTTCCGGTTAAGGGCATCTCCTATCGAGGTTTACCAGTGAAATATTGTAAGACTATTCTGTTGGCCGGTTTGCTTTTTTTAACCGCGGCAATTTGCCTGGCAGACGACGTCGGGCCGGCCAAACTTGCTCCCACTGATAAATGTCCGGTATGCGGCATGTTTGTGGCCAAATATCCTGATTTTGTCGCCCGGATAGTTTTTAAAGACGGCTCCCAGGCATTTTTTGACGGCGTTAAGGATATGATGAAATATTATTTCAACTTAGCCAAATACAACCCCAGCAAACAAGTGACGGAGATCGCGGCCGTCGCGGTGACGGATTATTATACGTTAACACTGGTTGATGGCTTAACGGCATATTACGTCATCGGCAGCGACGTCTATGGTCCCATGGGCAAGGAGTTGATCCCTTTTAAAGGCGAAGCCGAGGCCAAAGAATTTATGAAGGACCATGCAGGCAAGGCCATATTAGCCTTCAAGGCCATCAAGCCGGAAACATTAATAGGATTAGATTGATCCCCGAGAGAAAATCAGCGTTTTTTTTATGGTTCCTGCTGGGCAGCTTCTTAGTACTGGCATTAATTGGCGTGCACGCGGCTTTCCAGACCAGAGCCAATCTAAGCCGTTTGCAGCAGGGGGCTGAATTTATCAAAAATCTCCACCTGACTGACCTCTGCCTGGTGACGGAAGCCCGGTATACCCGCCATCCTTCGCAAGCTGACTGGCATAGTCCCTTCCAGAGCCATCCCCTGGCCTTGGAACACTTTCCCAGCGGCACGGTCATTCGACCTCCTGAAACAATCAGACACGGTCAATGAAAACCTTCCTCGAAAAACAAAAGAACATTTTAGATTTTGCCCTGTCCTCCCTCCTAAGGCGCAAAGGCAAGAACCTGGCGCTTTTCGTAGTCTACACCGCCATAGTCTTTTTCCTGGGTTCAGTCATGTTTTATACGCATGCCCTGAAACAGGAGGCAGCTTTGCTGCTCGGTTCGACACCCGAGATTATCGTCCAAAGAGTAGTTGCCGGCCGACATGATCTGATCCCTTTAGATTATGCCGAAAAAATCAAAAAGATCCGGGGAGTGGCCGAAGTTCAGGGCCGTTATTGGGGATATTATTATGATCCAATCTCCCGGGCCAATTACACTCTGGTAAGCTCCCCAGGTTTTGATCTGGAGGACCAGAGTATTATCGTGGGTGAGGGTATTGCCCGAGTCCTTAATGTTCAAAAAGGCAGAACGGTGCGGCTCAGGTCCATTGAAGGCAAGTTTCTCAACTTCAAAATTAAAGGAGTCCTGAGCCCGGAATCGGCCCTGGTTTCTTCTGACCTGATGTTGATTTCGGCCAGTGATTTTCAAAAATTATTCGGCATCCCCAATGGAGTTGCGACGGATCTGGTGGTAACGGTTCGCAATAAAAAAGAAATTTCGACTATAGCCATGAAAATTGACCAGATCTTCCCGGATTCCCGGCCTATTACCAAAGATGAAATCCTGCGGACTTATGATGCGGTGTTCGACTGGCGGGGAGGAATTGTTCTGGTAATACTCGCAGGTGCGGTTCTGGCTTTTATAATCTTCGCCTGGGAAAAAGCCACTGGCTTGAGCGCCGAGGAGAGACGGGAAATCGGCATTTTAAAGGCGATCGGCTGGGAAACTGCTGATGTCCTGCAACTAAAATTTTGGGAAGGTCTAACGATATCCCTTAGTTCATTCCTGATCGGCGTCATCTTGGCCTATGGCCATGTTTTTCTCACTGCTGCACCACTGTTCGCCCCGGTGCTCAAAGGTTGGTCAGTTCTCTATCCTGACTTCCATCTCACCCCGTTTATCAGTTTCTACCAGATCGTTATTTTGTGCTTTTTTACGGTTATGCCCTATACGGTGGCGACTATCGTGCCCTCCTGGAGGGCCGCCACTACGGATCCAGATCAGGTCATGCGGGGTTAAAGGCCAATGATTGAACTGCATGACATCCGGAAAGTCTTTCACGCGGGCAGGTCCAATGAACATGTGGCCATTGACCAGATTACCTTAAATATTGCGGCGCAGCAATTAACGGTGCTCAAGGGTCCGAGCGGCTCCGGCAAGACAACGTTACTAAGTATTCTGGGATGTCTGGCCCGGCCGACCTCAGGCCGGATCAAGCTGCAGGATAAAGAAATAACCAGCCTGCCGGATCGCTTTCTTACCGAAATCCGGAGAAAATCATTCGGCTTTATTTTTCAACATTTCAATCTCCTTCCCGGCATCAGCGTTATCGAGAATGTCATGCTGCCGGCCTACCCCAGCGGTGAAAAGGCTGCGGCAATAAAGGTTCGGGCCCGGGAACTGCTGCAACTCTTCGACCTCTCTGCCAAAGTGTCGGCCAAAGTTCAATGGCTCTCGGGGGGAGAAGCCCAGAGAGTGGCTATCGCCAGGGCGCTGATCAATAACCCCCAGATCATCATTGCCGATGAACCGACCGCTCACCTGGATACTGCCCTTTCCAGAGATTTCATGAAGATCATGGAGCAATTTAAGATACAGGGAAAAACCCTGCTCATTGCCAGTCATGACCCCATTGTTTTCGAAGCAGACATCGTCGACCGGGTAATAGAAATGCGGGATGGGCGGGTAAAAGATGGCGGGGCCAGCTAGATGTTTTTCAAGCCGTCAATTCTTGCCCTGTTTCTGGGCTCACTATTAACTTCGGGCATGATTCTGGCCTGCGGCGTCTATGGTTGGCAAATCGTCCGGCATTGGGATTTGCAGAGCGGCAGTGAATTACAACTGCGCCTGGAAAAGCGCACCTATCTCATCTCCACTTTGATGTCTTATGCCTTCACATACCAGCTTTTGTCATTTTTCCTGTTTATTTATACCGCCGACTACCTTCATACCTACTTTGTCGGGGCCATGTGCGCGGCCGGCTCCCTCAATGCTAATGAATGGGGATATCCGGTGATCATGGCCAAGATGGTTAACTTTATGCTGGCCGGTCTCTGGCTGATCTTGAATTATACCGATAACCAGGCCTATGATTATCCCCTGATTCGAAAGAAATATCTTTTCCTGCTGGCCATCATCCCTTTCATCCTGGCTGAAACCTTTTTCCTGACCAGCTACTTTTTAGGCCTGCATCCGGAAATAATTACTTCGTGCTGCGGGGCCCTGTTTACCCCTGAAGGCAAAGGAGTTGCTTCAGAAATTATCCTTTCTCCCCGTCTGTCCAGTGAAATTGCTTTTTATGCAACTATGGCCGGCACTCTGATCCTGGGTGGTATCTTTTTCCGGACCGGACACGGAGGCTACTGGTTTTCGCTGTTGGCGGTGATCTCCTTCTTTCTCTCGATAATCGCCTTTATCTCCTTTATTTCCATATATTTCTATGAACTCCCGACCCACCATTGCCCCTTTTGTGTCTTGCAGCGGGAATACGGCTTTATTGGTTATCCTATTTACCTGGCACTTATGGGAGGAGGCCTGCTGGGGGCCGGGGTAGGAATCTTGATGCCGTTCAGGAAAATTGAGAGTCTGAAAGCGGTCCTGCCAGCTATCCAAAAAAAGCTGGCCATCATGTCGGTGATTTCCTATGCTTCTTTTACCGGGCTAGTTGTCTATGAAGTTCTCTTTTCCAATCTGAAAATGTTCTAAATATTGACGCCGCCAAAACCCGGATGCTGAAGATTTATCCGGGAATATCTTTCTTGACCTCGAAGTTCCATTTCCAGATCTCATAAATCGCCGGATAGACCATCAGTTCCAAGAGAAAAGAAGTAAAAACGCCACCAATGATAGGGGCGGCAATGCGTTTCATCATATCGGACCCGGCGCCCGTCGCCCACATGATGGGAATGAGCCCCACCAGGAGGGTGGCCACGGTCATGAATTTGGGCCGGATACGCTTGGCCGCGCCTTCGATAATAGTATCATGCAATTGGGATAGACTTTGCAGCCGGCCTTCCTTTTTGGCCTGAGCGTAAGCCAGGTCAAGATAAAGGAGCATAAAGATCCCGGTTTCCGCATCTATGCCCAGCAAGGCGATGAGACCGACCCAGACCGCAATGCTCATGTTATAGCCCAAGAGATATAAAAACCAGATAGCTCCAACCGCTGAGAAAGGCACGGCCAGAATAATGATCATGGTCTTAGTGATGGAGCGGGTATTCATATAGAGCAGCAGAAAGATCAAAAACAGGGTCAAAGGGATCATTAATCCTAAGCGCTCCCGGACCCGCTGCACCGCTTCATACTGGCCGCTCCACGAGATGGCATAGCCCGGCGGCAGTTTTACCTTTTCCTTAAGCAGGCTGGCTGCTTCTTCGACATAACCATTGGGATCCCGACCGGCGATATCGATATACACATAACCCGTCAGGAGACCGTCTTCATCCCTAATCATCGCCGGTCCGCTGGCGAATTTGATATCTGCCAGTTGTGCTAAGGGAATCTGCCGTTTGCCATCGGAGGCCGGTACCAGGATGCGCTCCAGAGCACTGAAGTCTGACCGGAAATCCCGCAAGTAACGAACGTTCACGTTATAGCGTTCCCGTTTTTCCACCGTAGTGGTCACAGTCTCCCCGCCAATAGCATTCTGGATGACATCCTGCACATCATCAATACTCAAGCCGTAGCGGGCCAGTTGGTCCCGATGCCACTCAAAGTCGAGGAAATAACCGCTGCCGGTCCGTTCGGCGAAGACATTGCGGGTTCCCTTCACGGCCGGTAACAGGGATTCAATCTGAGCCCCGATTTCTTCGATGGTGTTGACGTCGGCTCCGGAAATTTTGATTCCCGCCGGAGTCCTGATGCCGGTACTCAACATCTCGATGCGGCCCTTGATGGGCATGGTCCAGCCGTTAGCCACCCCTGGAAGTTTCAAGGCGTCATTCATCTCCTCAATCAGATCTTCCTGGGTGAGATGCGGCCGCCACTGGGATTTGGGCTTCAAGGTGATTACCGTTTCCAGCATGGAGATGGGGGCCGGATCGGTGGAGGTGTCCGCCCGGCCCGCCTTGCCTAATACCTTGTCGACTTCGGGGAACTGCTTAATGATCCGGTCGGAGACCTGGAGCAGTTTTTGGGCCTCACCGATGGAAATTCCGGGCATGGTGGAGGGCATATAGAGTATGGAGCCCTCCTCCAGGGGAGGCATAAATTCCGAGCCTAATTGATAAAATGCCGGCAAGGTCAGGAGGACCAGGGCAAAGGCTCCCCCGATAACCCACCATTTCCGGTTCAGAGACCATTTGACGACAGGTGCATAAAACCGGATCAAGACCCGGCTGATGGGGTGCTTTTCCTCGGGCTGAATAGTGCCCACCAGCGCGGCGTTGGTCAGCCGGCATAACCAGCTTGGCTGAAAGTTGAAATTCCGCATATGGGTGAACAACAACCGCAAGGCCGGGTCCAGGGTAATCGCCAACACCGCGGCCACCAGCATGGACAGGTTCTTGGTATACGCCAGGGGTTTAAACATCCTGCCTTCGATGGATTCCAGGCTGAGCACGGGCAGAAACGACACGGCGATCACCAGCAGGGCGAAAAAACTGGGTCCGGCGACTTCTTTGACCGCCTTGACCACGACCTCTTTGTAGTCTTCCAAACGTCCCGTCCGGTCCCAGATTTCCAGTTTTTTATGGACCTGCTCCACCACCACAATGGCGGCGTCCACCAGGGCCCCCACCGCAATAATAATCCCCCCCAGCGACATGATGTTGGCCGTAACTCCCATCATCCGAAAGGGGATGAAGGAAATCAGTACGGCTACGGGTATGGTTATGACCGGGATAATGGCGCTGGGGAAGTGCCACAAGAAGATCATAATTACCAGGGAGACGGTGATCAGCACTTCTATGAGGGTGGACTTCATGTTGCTGATGGCTCGCTGGATCAGATCAGAGCGGTCATAAATGGGCTCAATTGTGACACCGCTGGGAAGTCCGGGCTCGATTTCCTTGATTTTGGCCTTGACCCGGTTGATGACGTCCAGGGCGTTGCCCCCCTCCCGCATCACCACGATACCGGACACCACCTCACCCTTCCCATCCAGATCGGTGACCCCACGCCTGAGGTCCGGACCCACAACAACCTGACCGACATCTTTAATCCGGATGGGAGTGCCATCTTCACTGGCACTGAGGACGATGTTTTCGAAATCTTGAATGGAACGGGCGTAGCCCCGACCCCGCACCATGTACTCGGTGCCGCCAAATTCCAGCAGACGCCCGCCCACGTCTTTGTTGCCACTGCCCACGGCTTTGGCAACCTTATTGATGGGAATATTGTAGGCCTGCAACCGGTTGGGGTCCACATTGACCTGGTACTGCCGGACGAATCCTCCCACCGAGGCCACCTCCGCCACTCCAGGAACTGCTTTCAGATAATAGCGCAGGTACCAATCCTGGTAAGAGCGAAGTTCTTCCAGGCTATGCTTACCGGTGGGGTCCACCAGGGCATACTGGAAAACCCAGCCCAAGCCGGTGGCGTCCGGTCCTAATTCGGTCCTGACGCCGGCGGGGAGGCGCGGCAAGACGCCGGACAGATACTCCAGGGTCCGGGAACGAGCCCAGTAAATATCGGTGCCGTCTTCGAAAATGACATACACATAGGAGTAGCCGAAATCCGAAAAGCCGCGCACCGATTTCACCCGGGGGGCGCCCACCATGGCAGTGACAATGGGATACGTCACCTGGTCTTCAATAATGTCAGGACTGCGGTCCCAGCGCGAGTAAATGATTACCTGCGTATCTGTGAGGTCTGGCACGGCATCCAGGGTCAGATGCATCATGGACCACCACCCCAACAGACAGGCGGCCGCAGTGATAATAAAAACAATGACCTTATTTTCTACGGAAAAATCGATGATCCGGTTGATCATTGCTGCTGCTCCTTTTCCTGGCAGGCGTCAGGAAGCTGAGTCTGAGGCGGCTGTGGTGGAGCTTGGGGCACCGGCGGCTGCACCGAGGCCGGAGGAGACACGGGTTGGCTTGGGCCGTGCGGCGGCGCCGGGGTCTTCGCCGTGCTGCTCCGCCGGGCAATGGTCCTGGGGAGTTTCCTGAGGAGCTACTTGGGGCGCCGACTGAGGTGCTGGTTCGGGGGCCATCTGGATCGGCCCCGGGGGCAGTTCCTGGGTCTTCCAAGTAGGCAGCGCCCGCAGAAATTCCCGCCGCAAGCGCAGCAGCAGATCAGGATCCGTGGGCACGTCCGGGTATTTCTTGGGTAAAGGGCCCTCTGGACTTGCGCTTAGATAACGTTGGGGGTCGTTGTCAAACCTCTGCTTGCACCCTATCGTGTCAAAATAATAGGTTTTGCCCTGATACTCGCTGGTTCTGCCTTCACGTATGGCCGTTTCCGCAGCCACCGACAGGCCGCAGACCGGGTCCAGTATCCTAGTCGCGGCCGCCCGCTCCCCTTCTTTGGCGGCCGCCTCCTTGATATAGCGCTGCGGGTCCTTGTCAAAGGCATGCTTGCAGGCGTAGCTGGTGAAATAATAAATCTTCCCGTCGTAATCACTGGTATGTCCTTTGACCTTCGCTTGGCTTTGGCTCACTTCTTGCTCACAAACGAGATCTAAGGCTGAATCCGACTCTGCTGGTTTTGGGCTTGGTTCGGGTTCCTCCGTTTTAGCGCCGGATCCCATCACCTCGGCCTTTTTCCCGGCATAGCGTTCGGGACTTCTGTCAAAGTGCTGTTGGCATCCCGGGGAGCAGAAATAAAAGGTCTGGTCATTAAAAGTGCTTTGCAAACCCGCGGCCTTGGCCTTGCTCTCATCCACGTTAAGGCCGCAGACGGGGTCCGTGGTAACCTCCCCAAACATGCCGGCCGCCGCCAACTTCATCCGGCTTTCCGAGTCGATGAGGAAATTGCCGGAAATCACGAGGCGTTCACCCGGCTTGAGACCCTCGAGGATTTCCACCCGATCGCCCAGACGCCAGCCGGTCTTGACCTGGCGAGGTTCGAAAAAACCATGACCGCGGTCCACAAAAACTGTCTGCTTGAGCCCCGAATCCATGACGGCATCGACTGGCACGTTGATCGAGGGCGGCAGGTGGATAGGAAACTCCACATCCGTAAACATCCCGGGCCTGAAGGTGAATATCGGATTTTCCAGATCCAGGCGCACCTTTAAGCTAAGCGTGGTCGGGTTGAACTCTGGCAGAACTTCACTCACGGTGGCCACGTGCTTCTCGTTTTGATTGGGAAGCGAGACCTTTACCTTCTCGCCCGGGCGGATAAAATTCGCTTCATTTCTAAAGAGATCTGCCACCACCCAAACCCGGCTCAGATCCGCCAGTCGGAAAAGTTCCTCACCGCTGGTAAATTTCTGGCCCGGGGTAATGTTCCGGGTCAGGATAAAGCCGGTGACTGGAGCATTGATGACGATCTCCTGGGTGAGCTGCCGCGTCTTGGCCAATTCATCGATCTGTACCCGGCCCATGCCCAGGTTCATCAGGCCCCCTTCAGCCAATCGTTTCTGAGCCTGCAGTGCGTCTATCTGGCTCGACGGCAATTCTGTTTCCTTCCGCCAGGCTGTCCATAGAATGAGAGGCATAAAAGAAAGTCTGCAGCGCCGTAGGCAAATCCTTGCTGTAAAAAGTGGCCAGAGGCTCATCCCTCCTGACCAGGCTGCCGGTGGAATTATGGTAAGCCCGCACAATCCAGCCGTCGGTATAGGCATTGAGGCGATAGGTGCGATTCTCATCAACGACTACCTTGCCCAGGGTTCTCAGGGTGTGTGTCCAGGGAGTCTGCTCCACCGTGGCCACCCGGACTCCAAACATCTGCTGTTTTTCCGGAGTGATTTTAACGGACCCGGGAGCCAAGACCAAGCCAGCCGGCTGCTCTGCTTCATCGGCGTAAACCGGCTCCATTTTCATGCCGCAGGGTGCTATTCCCGGTTCTGAGGAGGTGTGAGCTGGGTTCATGGGGTCGACATAGTATAAAATAGTGCGATTCCCCATCTCTTTTGGGCCCGTTCTTTTGGTTTGGCCATACCACGCTCCCGCCCAAAATATCAATGCCAAGATTACGAGCAACCCACCGGCATACCAATATATTTTTCGGTTTGCCGGCGCTGGCCGTTCCTCAATATTTGGGTGCTGTTCAGACATACTGCTCCCCGAACCTCGCCAGCGGCGAGGGCTATGAAATGGTTGGGTAATACAGTTTTCGGTTTCCGATTCCCGATTGAAATATTTTCGGCGACCTCAAGCCGCCAGGCCAAGCCTAATTTTCTTAGGTTCCTGGAGAAGATCCAGACATAACCTCGGCTATTTTTTATCTCCCGAAGGTTTGGGTTCTGTCTCCTTAGGCGAGGCAGGAGAAACTCCGGTTAAAGTCTCAGGTGCAAACTGTCTCAGATCTCTGGGAGTTTCTGCATCTCCGATGATTTGCTGCCAGATTTTTTTATTGACCTCGACTCCCAAACTTTCTGCTTTTTTCAGGTCTTCGTGGGACTGGACCGGTTGATTATTATACCAATAGGCCACGGCCCGGTTGTTATAGGCCTTGCCGTTTTGCGGATCCAGACGAATCACCTCGTTGTAGTCGGCGATGGCATTATCGTAGTGAGCCTGCTTACAGTAGGTATTCCCGCGATTAAGCAGGGCGGGAATGGATTTGGGGTCCAGTTTAAGGGCTGCCGTGAAATTGGCGATAGCCTCGTCAAAGTTGTTAGCCTTGAGAAACTCTTTGCCTTCCTGAATATACTGCTCGACAGTCTTCTGGGCGCTTAACGCTGGAAAAATCCACATGATTACCATTAGACCCGCCAAAATTCCGATCAGCCCCCTGCTTTTTAGGGCTCCCATGTTATACCTCCCGAAATATGTCCTTAAGACCTGCATCCCACCGGATCGAACATTTATAGATAATTAATTCATTATACCATGTATCTCAATGGATTACTTGACTTATTTCTTCCGTGAAACCGAATTAGCGGCTTTGCTCTTTTGAGGTTGCTGAGGAGCTGTGCCCCCGGCTTTTTCTAATATCTCCACAATTTGCGTCTGCTTGCCGATCCTTGCCCAATCCAGGGCACTCTTGCCCTCCTGGTCCCGAAGGTTGCTTTGGGCGCCATGCTCCAGCAGCAGCCCAACAATTTGCTTGCCCCCATTCTGGGCCGCCCACATCAAGGCGGTTTTCCCTTGCTTGTCCCGGGCATTGCTATCGGCCCCGTTATTAATCAAGACTTTTACGACCTCGTCCTTGCCCCTGGCCGCCGCCCAGACCAGGGCGGTCATGCCTTGCCCTTTTTCCTTTAATTCCATCGCCGCACCTTTGTCCAGAAGCAGCTTGACGGTCTCCAGACTGCCATGATAAGCCGCCCACATCAGGGCGGTACGATCATACAGGTCAACGGCATCGATCTTGGCGCCTTTGTCCAGAAGCGCTTCCAGACCCGCGGTCTGGCCCGCCAAGGCTGCCCCCATGAGAGCTGTCATGCCGTTTTTATCAGCCTGGCCATTCAGGTCCGCGCCGTTGGCGAGCAAAAGGGTAATCAGGGCCGGGTCTCCGTTGATGGCGGCGGCGAGTAGAGGTGTGCCCCCCAATTTTTTGTCCTTGGCGTTGGGATCGGCCCCCTGTTTTAAGAGCAATTCCACCACGTCCCGGCGTCCGAAACTGGCTGCCATCAGTAAGGCGGTCACTCCAGTTTTATTAGTAACCTCAGGAGACATCCCGGCATCCAGAAACAGTTTGACCACCTCGAGGTTCCCTTCCTTGGCCCGATCCACAAAGGCGTCCTCAGTAAAGCTGATATTCATCTGCTGCAAGCGGTTCCGGGCCTGATCCTTGGGGTTGCCACAAGACAACAGGGACAAGAGACATGAGCAATAAAAAGATAAGCTTAAGGCGCCGCCGCCTCATCCGCCCTGTTCTTCGGTTAATCATTCACCCTCTCCTCTTATTAATACCTTTGCGCCATCAAATAGTGGCAAAGGCTTTCCAGCCTGTGTAGTCCCAGAGGTAATCCAGTGACTCCCAAATGATCCTTTTGAATGCGACTTGGTATAATAACCGTCCATGACATAAGATATTTCCTTTTTTGGATATTTCAATTGCCTCAAAAAAAGATCCTGGCTAAGCTAGGCTTTGCCAGGATCTCCGAGTGATACCACTACTGGGGAAAGGTCACCAAGTTGGTGCGCTTGGAACCTTTCCCACGTTTTAACTTCAAGACACGCACTATCTTCGGCGTTCCTGCCCGTCGCCTCAATCAAGCAGGAGCAGGTCCATAGATCCGGTGTCAAGCGTTCTGTACACCACCAGGGGCCGCATCATGTCGTTCTCTTCATGGGCCAGGATGTGGCAGTGCCAGACGTACTCGTGACCGAAATTGTGATACTGATTGACCGTGGGAATCACATTAAGATTCTGTCCGGTTTTCGGGTTGACGTTGGTGAAATTCTCCGTGGAGCCAATCGGCCGTGCCGGGTTCAGAGGCCGCACGCTGTAGGAGACCCGGAAGGGAACCTTGGGTAAATCGGCCTTCATGGCAATAAAGATGGACTCCAACGGGTTCATCCGAATGGTTTCCTTCCAGCCCCGCTCGTTGGGCTCGGGGGGTTTAATCACCCCGTCCCAGCCGCACCGGTTGATTAGCTGGGCATTGACCAGGTGGATGTGGATGGGATGGGTGTCCACGCCGTTATGGGTAATCTTCCAAAGCTGCGTCTCGCCGGGGCGCCGGAAGACCGCGTCGGGAGGATCGATATATTCGAAACCGACCCCGTTCGATAAAGCCGGATTCGCGGTCGGGTCGAAAAACTCTAACCCCAAGGTGGCGCTTAACCGCCCGTACCTTTCAAAGATTTCGACGATGGCCTTCTGTTTGAAAAGTTTTCGTTGTCGATGTGGTGGAGCCAACGGGGGTGTAGGTAAAACTTTGGGCATTGATCTTCGCAAACTGCTGAGCAGTGTTGACCGGCACTCTGCCCCGGATAAAGCGGGTAAACGGTTTGCGGCACGATGGGCGGCGGCTGCGAAGCCACATAAGCAGTTGGCTAAGGCTGTTTTAACGCAACGCCGCTAGATTCAAAGGGGGCGGTCGGGAGTTCCCTGGACCCGGAATTGCATAATGGTCCGGGTGTTGGGGCCGACGCCGACCTGGGTCTGGGGGGCGCCGCCCGTCGAGGTTAGATCCGGGTTGCCCGTGTAGTAGTCGTAGCGCGGTTGAAAACCCGGTATCGGGGTGGGCGCGTCGTTATAGAGAATGACGTTGGTGCCGGGGGCCACGCTGGAAAAATCCACGATGACGTCGGCGCGCTCCGCCGGTCCCAGAAAGATCGTCACCCCATTAATTGGAGTACTTGGAGGGGTAAATCCATCGAAGCCACCCAAGTTCTGGACGTTCCCAAAGGTGGCGCTGCCCCGGTCATAGTCAAAGTTGACCGCCTGCTGCTTGTCGGCTAACCTTGCCGGGGTAGTCGCGGTAGCCGCGACAAATTGGGGCTTATCATCGGGCTGGGCCACCGGTGCAGGCAGGAAGCCGCCTTCGTTGCCGATCTGGACGAAGGTTGGGCCGGCAAAGGTGGGATCCGGCACGCCGCCATCCCGGCCGTCCTTCGGCTGACTGGGATAGCGCAAATTCGGCACCGCCGGCACCATCTTGACTTCCGTGATGTCGCCGATGGTGAGGGTCGGAGCCGAGGTATAACCGGCGCCGGGGCCGTCAATCGTGATGCCGGTAACCGCTCCACCGGTCACCGTGGCTGTCAGATAGGCGCCAAAACCGCCGCCGCCGGTGATGTTGATGCCGGGAGCACGGACAAAACCAGAGCCGCCGGTTAGTAACCGTGACGCTAATAATCTGACCTTCCGTGATGGAACCAACCGTAGTATCAACTGCCGCCGTGGCCGTGGCGCCGCTGCCGCCGCCCGAGGCGTCCAAATAGAGCTGCAGGTTGACAAAGCGGTCGTTGCTGGCATTGAGGATCCGGAACCGGTAGGCCTTGGGCTGCACCACCAGGTACGGATAAACCGTGCCGTTGACCATCATGACGTCATTGAAGGCCTCGGGCACGGTGCTGAGGGGGTAATCCTGCGGGGTGTCTATGGTCGCCGTGCCCGGCAGCGGCAGGACCGCCTGGAGCGCCGGCGGCGGCGGTTCGGTGGGCGCTAAGATATTGGGCTGCACCCAGGGGCCGAAGTCCCAGCGGCCGTACGTGGTTCATCCCGGTGGGATCGCTGAGGCTCTGGTTGGGCTCATAGATGTGGGGATAATAGAGATCGCCGGGCGCTCCATAGTTAGGGACTCCGGTATCCACCTGGTATCCTGGACGGTCAGTATATCGTCGGGCACGAAGGTCTTATCCTGGATGATCAAGGGAATGCCCTAGTTGTAAACCTCCGCCGCCATTATTAGGAATGACCCCGGTTGAGCAGAATTCCGCCAGCGATCATGTCTCTCCACCGGGTCGTGGATCAAATAACCCGCGGCCATACCGGCATAGACATTCAGGCGGGTGATGCCGATGGCGTGGTCGTGGTAAAACATCAGCCGGGCGCTCTGATGTTGGTATAATACAGCGTCGCTCGATCCGGCGGGCGGGGTGGGCATGTCGGGGATGTTGCGTAAACTCACGCCTTTGAGGTAGGGGTTGAGACCCACTTCAGTGGCGGGGGTAAACCATTGGTGCGGCGTGCCAGTCACTAAACCACGGCGTGAAGGCGCCGTGGTTATGGATGGAGGTCCGGTTCTGGCTGTAATAAGTAACCAGATCGGGACCCGTCCCGGCGCCCATCAGGGTTTCATCCACCGGCAGGAAGAGTTTGCCGTTAACGAGATCGTTGCTGGCGGGCAGCTCGTTGGTAAATAAGACCCGCACCGGGCGGTCGCGCTGCGCCACGATCAAGGGGCCCAAATAATGGCTTGGCTGGGCTCCACCCTTGTCATAATAACCCCGGAATTTGGTGGCCTTGGCCAGGTCCGTATGCACCCGTTCGGTATACTCCATTATCCCGATCCGATAATAATCGGAACCCGGAAAGGTGGTGGTATCCGGGACCGCGAGCGGGATGTATTGCCCGAGATTGTTGGCGTTCGGCAGCCCCACCCCAGGCAGGCTGTCGACAAACTTCCTGAGGGGCGTTCCCGTGTTTCTCGTCGGGTCAGTAGGGCTGCTAAAGCCGGACGGGCTGTTGGCGTACCAAGTCACTCCCTGCGGCCCATCATTGCCATAAGCCAGGTTCATTCCACCCGGCTGGGCGCCGACTACCAGGGCCAGGGCCAAAACCATTAAGAATAATGGCCTTTTCATCTGTTTCCCTCCTTTAAGTCTTGTAACGCTAAATTTTGCCGAAACTAACTAAGGTATATACTTTTCTAAAATTAATTCAGGAACGGCCCAGTCCAATACCCCGGCTGCCAAGAGGCATGATAATCGTCAGCGAAAATTTAAGAGTAAAGCTATCAATTTTCCCCTGGGCCATACCCGCTACCTGACAATCCTCACTGCAATGGGGTTAATATAAATCCCGCCCCGAAAAAAAACTATAGTCACAATTTGCCATTGGCTAGCCCTCAGTCGAAAAATTCACCGTACCATGGGGCTGCCCTGGATGACCAGGAATTATTTGAGTTGGGCCTCGGCTGCTTGCAAGCCCGTTTTCAAATCCTGCATGGACTTTTCCAAACTGTCCTTGCCCCCGCTCCAGGCATTTTCAGGAGCTTTTTCCAGGTTGGTTAACTGAGTCCGGGCAACAAGGGCCTGATTATAAACATTCTGCGTCATCCTCATCATCATGCGCTTCCGTTGGGGCGCCGCCTTCATCGCTTTGACCCTTAGTTCGCCAATCTGCTTGTCGATTTCTTCTAATTCGGCCGCCGTTTTCTTCACGTACTCCTTTCGTTCATCCGGGGTGTAGCTTTTTACCGCCCCCGCCGGTTTACCCTTGACTTCCGAACCCTTGGTCTGGGTGGCCGGCGCCGGGTCCGGCTTCCCGGACGTTGCCGCACTGCCGTAACCAGGAGCCATGACGAGCAGCGTTAGCATTAACATTATCCCAAACAATTTCAACAACATTTATGATGCCCCCTTTGCAGGCAACCGCCGCCGGCCACCCGTCAATAATATCTGTAGCCAAGCTGGCTGCTGCTCCTTTTAATTCTCCGAGATTGCCCTCTTTATTTTTGGCAGCGGTCAGATCATTTGCTGTCAACACATGTCAAATTGCAGCTTGACAACCCATCCGAATATGTCTATAATTTAGTATATACATTTTATTGGACTTGTAAAGATTTTTTTGGTAACATCTCTAAACAAGTTACAGGTTGACAGTTAGACATTGAGTTTCTATAATATATATACATTTTACTGACAATGTAAAGACAATTTCTGCAGAAAAATAAATTTATATGTATATAAATTAGTAAGATAATCATACAGTTAATTTATTGGATTGTCTTTGCTATTGACAGATTATAAATATGAGTTAATTTATAACCTGAATTAATGTTTTCTAAAAATAAGGACGATTTAGGGGTATTCCAAGGACAGTTTAATTTTTGTCAGGCAGAGGAAGAGGGCTTCCCGGGCTTCCCAGAAAATAGCCAAATGCAGGCGAGGGGGGTGGCTTCTCCCATGAATGATCAGGACTTTAAATAGGTGCCTTTCTATTTGGCCGGGTTCGGGAGGCGCGGCAAAAAATCAGGTAATTATTAGTATGGATAATTTAATACGGAGGGAGGATCGATGCGAAAAACGGTTTTAATGCTTGTCTTTGTGGCACTCACAGTCGTTTGCCTGGCGGCAACTGCATCTGCTGTCGTCTATACCTGTGAGATAAATGGTGTTGGGGTAGACGGGGCCAACTATTATGTGATCTTAACTGATGATCCGGGGGGTACCTTCGTGAAATCCTATTTTTGGCTAAACGGTACCGCCGACCAAATCCAAAAGCTCTTTGCCACCGCCCTGTCCGCTATTGGTAGTCAATATCGGGTCTATGCCAACGTGGATACCACTACTATCCCCCCCAGTATCATCTTGTCTGACCCGGATTTTGCAGGACTTGATGTCATAGGAGATGACTTTTAATTGTAGAGATGGCTCTTCTCAGCTATTTTTTCTGTTACCAGAGGGGCGAGGCATCTAATAATGGTTTCCCAGGGAATATCCCCGACAGGTTTTCCCGGGCTAAATAATGGGCTAAAAAAGATTAACAAATTAAAAATTTGATAGGAGGCAAAAGTCATGAAAAAGAAGTTGGCAGTTCTGGTATTGGCATTGGTGATTACCGGTCTCATGGCAGGAAGCTGCTTTGCGGCTCCTAAATGGTATTATTGCAACGTGCTGGGAACAGGTCAGGCGGGTGTAAATGCGGCAGTCTGTTTAACCGATAACACCCCAATTCCTCCTTCTACTACTACCGGCGCTTTTACCAAGAAATGGTTTACCCTTTCAAACGCGAACACTGCTGTCAAGCAGCTGCTGGCCACCTCATTGACCGGCAGCGCCGCTGGTTTACGGGTGTATGCCTTAGTCGATACTGCTATCGCTAACTATAGCATAACGAGTATGTATGTCATCAGCGACAATTACTAAAATTTCGCCATAATCAATCTCTCTCTTCCCTGATTCCTTCCCAGGGGAGAGAGAGACCCTGCCGGGTGGCCAAACCTTTAGCATGGTAGACTGCAGTCGCCGTTAATCCCTCCTCCCTCGAAATCCTTGTTGGCGCCCTGAGAGAAACGAATAGTTTCCTCCAGTGTAAATTCTGTGGTACAATCAGAATCATCAGGTGGTCTCAACCGTACTGCGAAGCAAGAGGGCTTCCCTTCGTGGTGCCATGAGTAGCCTCCTGATCGCCTAATTTAAGTTTTACCGGGAAACCAGTTGGCAACAACCATGACTAGCCTGCCTGCCAGCATCAAAGACTGGGGTCTGATTGAACCCTATCCCGATCTTTCGGTCCGTTATCTCAAGGAAACCGGCTGTCTGCCCCTGGGCCGGGCGAACGGTGAGTTTTATGTGGCCATGGCCGACCCCGGTAATCAGGAAGCCAGAAGTGCTTTGGAAGCTGCCTTAGGCCAGACCATCACCCCGGTTCCCTTACCCGAGGCCGAGATCATGCGGGCCATCGAAGAGGTCTACCTCCCCGGCAGCCATCTGTCCCGTCTGGTGGGTGACCTGGAGCCGGAAGAGTTGGACACCTCCCCGGAAGAGACCAGCGAGATCGGTCATCTGCGGGTTATGGCCCAGGAAGCCCCGATCATCCAGTTAGTCAACCTGATCATCCGTCATGCCATTGAGATGGGGGCCAGTGACATCCATCTGGAGCCTTTTGAAAATGACTTCAGGGTGAGGTACCGCAAGGACGGCATCCTGTTGGAGGTGGAGTCGCCTTCCAAGAAATCCCAGGCCGCGGTCATCTCGCGCCTTAAAATTATGGCCAAGATGGACATTGCCGAACGCCGTTTGCCCCAGGACGGCCGGTTCCGCTCCAATTTCCACGGCCGGGATATCGATTTCCGGGTGTCGACGCTGCCCACCCTGCTGGGCGAAAGCATGGTGATCCGTATCCTCGACCGGGAGCACGTCATCCTGGACCTGAGCCGCCTGGGGTTCCCCGATCTGGTTTTAGAAAAATTTGACCGCTTGATCCAAAAACCCTATGGCATGATCCTGGTTACCGGTCCCACCGGCAGCGGCAAGACCACCACCCTCTACGCCGCCCTGGAGCGCATCAATTCTCCGGAAAAGAAAATTATTACTATTGAAGACCCGGTGGAATACCGGCTGGGCGGGGTGACTCAGGTTCAAGTGCTTCCCAAAATCGGCCTCACCTTTGCCAACGGTCTGCGCCACATCCTGCGCCAGGACCCGGATATCATTCTCATCGGTGAAATCCGCGACCGGGAAACCGCCGAAATTGCGGTCCATGCCGCTCTCACCGGCCATCTGGTCTTCAGTACCATTCATACCAATGATGCCGCCGGGGCCGTTACCCGGCTGCTCGAAATGGGCATCGAAGATTATCTCCTGGCTTCGGCTGCCATCGGCATCCTGGCCCAACGCCTGGTGCGCCTCATCTGCTCCCATTGCCGCGCCCCGCTGCCGGCCGTCCTGCCTTTGGAAACGGTGCCGGCTGGCGCCACCGTCCCGCCCCAGGACTCCTATATCGGCCAAGGCTGTGACCATTGCAATCACACCGGCTATCAGGGCCGCTATGGCATTTACGAACTCCTTTTAGTGGATGAGCCTATCCGCCAGTTGATCCTCTCCCGGGCCGACGCTATGACTCTGCGGCAGACGGCCCAACAACGGGGCATGCGAACCATCATCGAGGATGGGTGGGATAAAGTTGCCCAGGGACTTACCTCCATACAGGAACTGCTCCGGGTGACCCAAGAGTAAAGGATGCCGATTTTTTATTATCGGGCGGTCAATGCCGCCGGCCATATTGTTCAGGGAAGCCTGGAAGCCAAAGGCGATCAGTCCGTCGTCCAGCAGCTCCACCAGAACAAACTGATTCCTCTGAGTATTTCCCAGGGGGAAGCGGGTGCCTCAAAGGCGACCCTGTGGCCGCCCAGCTTCTTGCGGCGAGTAGCCCTCTCGGATATTGTGCAATTTTCCCAGGAAATGGCAGTCCTGCTCAATGCCGGGCTTCCCCTGGACCGCAGCATTCAGATTATCCTGGAAGTTACCAAAAAGCCGGCCCTCAGGGCCATGATCGAGCAGATTTGGCGGGATATGCAAGCCGGGAAGTCTCTTTCCGAGGCCTTGAGCCGCCACCGGGTATTCAGTCCCCTGTACATCAGCCTGGTAAAAGCCGGGGAGACGGGCGGCTTCCTGGAAGTAACCTTCCAGCGTCTCGGAGAATATCTGACCGGGCTCAAAGAGCTGAAAAACCATGTGGTTACCGCCTTGATCTATCCTATGATTCTCGGCATCGTGGGAGGGTTGTCCGTTGTCCTCATGCTGATCTTTGTCGTCCCCAGGTTTGAGGTTTTTTTTAAGGAGATGGGACAGGGCCTTTATTGGAGCACCCAGATCCTGGTGCAGGTTAGCTACTTATTGCGAACCTATTGGTGGGTGGGCCTTCTTCTGGCGGCAGGTTTAGGATCGGGGGTATGGCGTTTATGGCAAAGCCAGAAAGGTCACCTATGGGTAGATCGTTTAAAGCTGCAGATCCCGGTCCTGGGAAAACTCTCTCAGGGCTTGGCATCCGCCTTCTTTGCCAAAACTTTGGGTACCCTCCTCACCAACGGGGTGCCTCTGATTAATGCCCTTCAGGTAGTCACCAACACCACGGACAACCGCTATATGAGCCAGTCCCTCAGTAGCCTCGTGGTGGAAGTGAAAAGAGGTCAGTCGCTCTCAAAATTATTGAAAAAAACTAATCTGTTCCCGGAATTTTTTCTCCATATGGTAGCAGTGGGGGAAGAAACCGGCAGGCTGGCCGAGATGCTGCTCAACGCCGCCCAATCCCAGGAAGCCGAAGTCCGCAATGAAGTAAAGAGATTGGTGGCCCTGCTGGAGCCGGTGCTTATCCTGGGCATGGGGCTGTTGGTGGCCTTTATCATCGTTTCTTTACTGATGCCAATATTAAATCTGTACGAATTTTCTTTTTAAGTGAGCTTTAGAGGAGATAACAAGGTGAAGAAAAAACGCCTTTCCCAATCAGGCTTTACCCTGGTTGAACTCATGATCGTGCTCTTTATCCTGGGATTACTAACCGCGCTGGTAGCTCCCCGCTTAATGGGGCGGGTGGGGAAGGCCAAACAAAAAACCGCCCAGACCCAGATCCACATGCTCTCCACCGCTTTGGAATTATTCTACCTGGACATCGGCCACTATCCCACCGAAGAAGAGGGCTTAAAGGCCCTCAGTCAAAAGCCGGGTAACCTGCCGGATTGGGGTGGACCTTATTTAGAAAAGGAAGTGCCCAAAGACCCCTGGGGACACGATTATATCTATAAAATTCCAGGAGAGAAGTCCCCTTATGACATCATTTCTTATGGGGCTGACAAGGCTCCCGGGGGAGAAGGAGAAAATCAAGATATCACGAAATAACCGGCCGGTCCCGGCAGCTGGGTCTCTTCTCTTGACCTCCGGAGGACAGACCGGCTTTACCTTGGTTGAACTAACCATTGTGTTATTTCTGATAACCTTAATGCTGGGGGTAGTGGGGACCAATTTTTATAAAATCTGGCAGCGAGAGCAGTTAAAAGTGAATTTCCGTCAGGTCGCCGGCGTCCTGCGCCAGGCTCGGAGTGAAGCGGTTTCACGTAACCGCAAGGTCCAGGTTCGTTTTGATCTGGCGGAGCAGCGCTATTGGGTGGAGAATTTTCCTCAAGAACCTCAGCGTTTACCACCTGTAATAGCTGAAACAGTCCAGTTGGTCTGGCTGGATCAAGCCCGGCGGCAGGGGCATATTACTTTTTATGGCGACGGCAGTTCCAGTGGGGGCCGGTTAACCTTCTCCGGCCCGAACCAACTCCCATTTAACCTGGTAGTCGATAGGACTACCGGGCAGATCAATTCGGGCAGTCGCTGATGCGCCCTAAATCCAACCGCTCTATTGCCCAGGCCGGGTCAGACCTGGATCGGTGGGGAAATATGCCGCCGGGCGAGTCTGGCTTCAGCCTGTTGGAAGTACTGATTGCCACCACCATTACCAGCCTGACGCTGATTGCCCTGCTGCAGTTGCTCATGGTCGGCTTTAAAGCCAAAACCAATGCCCGGCAACGCACCGATGCCACCGTCCTGGCAGAAAAAATTCTTCAGGAATACGCCCAAAAGGACAAGCTGACCAGTGGACACTATCAGGGAGATGCTGCCGGCTACCGGTATCTGGTGCAGATTGAGCCCCAATATGAAATTAACTACGCCGAGGCAAAATCGCAGGTCAGCTGTTACCTGATTCGGGTTACTGTTGCCTGGCTGGAAAAAGGGAAATCAAAATCCATCGATCTACAGACGATCAGAACCACAGTTCAGAAAAAAGCTTGACCGGATTGGGGGTCAGGCCTTATCAAGCCGTCTCCCAAAGTAATCTCTTCTTCATTTTCCCCTCAAGGGGTGAAAGGAAAATACAGGAAGACACTTTGGGGAAATACCCTAACTCTGGTTTTACTCTCCTGGAACTGCTGCTGGCCATCTTTTTATTCAGCTTTTTAGGGTTTGCCGTTTTCACGGGTATAAACCTCTGCATCAAGGCCTACCGCTCCCAGATCGAACTAGTTCAAAGATGCAGCAGTTGCGGGTATCTTGGCGCTACTTGGAGCGGAGCCTGAGTTCCGCCACCGACCGCCTGCAAACTGAAGGGCCTTGGCCCTATTTCATCGGTGAGGAGCAGGAGGTTCGGTTTCTGACCCCCCTGCCTTTGGAAGCCCATAACCTGGGCGGTTATTATTATTGGCGGGTTTGGGTCGGGAGAGGTGAAGATGGCTGGGGCTCTCTGGTGGTAGACGAAAGCAGAGCAGTGGAGTGGTCGAACGCCCCGCAGGTCGAGAACCGGCAGGTATTGCTCCACGGTCTCAGGAGTCTACAATTTGTGTATGGCCACAACGGCAAAGAGTTTCCCAAGTGGGATGGCAAACGTTTAAAGGGGCTGCCGCTGACGGTGCGGGTCAGATTTACCCTGGGCGATAATGTTCAGCAGGAATGGCTGATCCCCATCCATACCGCGGCACTGACCTCCGGCCATGAATAGGGCAAGACGTCCCCCTGGGGATCAAGAGAGCGGGGTAATCCTGGTTATCGTCCTGTGGATGGTCGGCCCTGGTCAGTGTTCTGGTCACGGGCGCCCTGCAGGAATGGCGCACCGATCTCAAGCTGGCGGCAAATTTCCAGGCCAAGGCCCAGTGTCATCGCTTGGCTGAAGCCGGGATCCACTATGCCCTGGGAAAACTTTTGGCAAGAGAGATTGCGGCACGCAACCC
>CAWAEI010000006.1:0-17878 GCA_963780995.1 uncultured delta proteobacterium | reverse complement strand
TTTTATCCCTTCTGAGGCTTAGGCCTGTCCAAAATTCAGCAAAAAATTATTTTTTCAGGGAACTCTATGGTAAATTGTCCTCAACCGTGGACCGGCGGCCGTTCTCATACCATTGTGCAACCAAGAGGATGTTATTATGATGAAAGTCTTGGTGATCGTGGCGCACCCCAACAGGGCCAGTTTCAACCACGCCATCGCTCAGACCTGTTCGAGAGCGCTAACAGATAATGGCCACGAGGTCATTGCTCACGACCTGTACGAAGAACAATTCGATCCGATGCTTCCGTACGGCGAGTTCCCGAAAGATGCAGTGCTGCCCGCTGAAATTCAACGGCACTGCGACGAGGTTTCACAGGCGGACGGCATTGTCATCATTCACCCGAACTGGTGGGGGCAGCCCCCGGCCATATTGAAAGGGTGGGTGGACAGGGTAATCCGGCCCGGAGTGGCCTACGAGTTTCTGGAAGGAGACAAGGGCGAAGGCGTTCCACGCGGTCTGCTCAAGGCCAAATGCGCGATCATATTCAATACCTCGAATACCGAGACGACCAGAGAGAAGACCGTCTTCGGCGACCCGCTCGAAGCGATCTGGAAGAATTGCATTTTCAACCTGTGTGGCGTTCCGGTGATCCATCGAAGGATGTTCAATATTGTCGTTACGAGTTCGGAAGCGGAGAGGAAGGGCTGGTTGTCCGAAGTCGCGGCGACCATCGACCGCTTCTTCCCAAAGGAATCGCCTAAATTGGCAAAGCAGCCGACCAGCGGCGCCGAGCCAATCTCCCCAATGTTGCTTAAAAAAGGTTTTCAGAAAATAATCTTCTATTCCTTAAGAAATTATTTTCTCTTTTGATCTTCTTCAGGTTAAGTTTCAGCCTTAACCTCTTGCATCCGTTAAATTGAAGAGTTAAGTTTATTCTAAAAGTTGATCTGGAACCCAGGCCTGGAATTAATGAAAACTGCGGGCTTCCCATGAACCCTCTTGAAGTGGTTAACCTCACCTCAGTTATGGCCTTAACGTCGGGTCGGCCCGAAATTGTCATTGGCTTGATCGACGGACCGGTGGCCATGGACCATCCGGATTTGACCAAGGCAAATCTGCGTGAGGTATCAGGGCGAGAAAGTAAATGTCATCAAAATACCAGCGCCGCCTGTCTCCATGGGACCTACATCGCCGGCATTCTCTGCGCCGCGAGGCCTTCTCCCGCCCCGGGCCTCTGCCCCGATTGCACCGTCCTGGTGCGGCCCATCTTCGCCGCGGCGGCCGCCGGCCTGGACCAGATGCCCAGCGCCACGCCGGAGGAACTGGCGGCCGCGATTGTCGAATGCATTGCCGCCGGCGCCCGCCTGCTGAACTTGAGTGTGGCCCTGTCCCATCCTTCGGGGCGCGGTGAGCGCCGGTTAGAAGAAGCCCTGGATTATGCCGCCCAAAGAGGGGTGATTCCCGTGGCCGCGGCCGGGAATCAGGGCACCCTCGGGAGTTCGGCCATCACCCGCCATCCTTGGGTCATACCGGTAATCGCTTATGATTCCCAAGGGCGGCCGCGAAAGTTTTTCCAACCTGGGAAAATCTATCGGGACCAGGGGTTTGGGCGCACCGGGGCATAACATTACCAGCCTGAACGTGGCGGGCCAACCCCTGAGCTTGAGCGGTACCAGTGTCGCCGTGCCTTTCGTGACCGGGGCCCTGGCGCTGTTATGGTCGGAGTTTCCCGCCGCTTCGGCCGCGCAACTGCAGTTAGCCATCCGTCAGGCCCAAGGGCCCCGACGGCCGGCCGTGGTGCCCCCTTTAATGAATGCGTGGGCCGCCTATGAAGCCTTGCGGCAGTCTTAACCCGGTTAGCCATTTGGAACGGAAAACTCAAGGAGGAAGGTCTATGGATCGGAATGCTGTTTCTAGCACCAGGAGCCGAAGGAGTAGGCCAGCCTACACCTTCCGAAAGCAATTCGCACCCGGCCGCGACTGCGGTTACCGGGGTTACCGCCTCTGGTTGTGGGGCTCCAGTCGGAGGGTCGGCTCCTGCTGATAGCCCGGCCAATCTGTCGGCCCCGGCCGGCGCCGCCCCCCCTCCTATGTCTATGCCTTAGGGCGTGTCGAACCTCGCTTCCCGCGCCTGGGGGTGGAAAAAGAGTTTGCCCAGGCCACCGGACGGGCCGCCACCGCCGGTCTCACCGACCGGGAGGCCCTCTACGCGGTGTTGTCCAAGCCCGAGAATCGCTATCTGTCACGGCAACTTTGCTGGGTTTTCACCGTCGGCGGCTTGGAGACCTACATCCTCCACCCCACGTGCTTTGGCGATTTCAATTTATTAGTGGAAGCTGTCCGCCCTGGTCCCCGCCCCACCGATGTGGATGTCGTCATCGGCGTCAGGGGGCCTTTGGCGCCGCCGGAGCTGTGCAACGGCTTGGTGGTTCCCCTCGTGGTGTTTGATCAGATCTATTCCTTTGATATCGATTCCCTCATTGCCACCATCCCGCGGCCGGAGAAGACCAAGGAAGGCGAAAGATTCGATGCCGCGGCCGAAGAATTGTTCTGGCGCATCATGCAGATGGCCGACAACGCCGGAGCCACGGATGAGCACCGGGCCTTGAATTATCTGGTGGTGCGCTATCCCGGCATCTTTGCCAAGGCGGCCGAAGAATTCGGCCGGGATTTTTCCTTGACCGCGGTGGAGACCCGCCCTTCACCTTTGAGCGGCACCCGCAAGATCATGGAGGTCATTTTCGCTTTCACGAACCGCAACACTGACTTTACCGAGAAATTCTTTGTCCGGGTGGATGTCACCGAGGAGTGGCCCTTCCTGGTTACCAAGATGTCGCCGTACTATGATCGGTAAGGTCGAAAATTCCAAGCCAGGAGGTAAATGACATGCGTAAAATGAAGTTACCAGGATTTACCGCCGCAGCAGCCTTGCCCGTGGTAGGAGATCACTACCAGATGGTCTCCAATTACGAAGGCCCGGAAGGGGCGGACCGGATTCTGCCCCAGTTGCCGGTGACGGACTGCCACCACGACCCAACCAATATTTGCAAGTATATATGTTGCACCGTCTCAACCATTGGTCCATACAAGGTCCCGATTATCTCCTGCACCACGGATTGGATTTGCGGTCATCGGCGGCCAGACGCGGGGCTCGTTTTCGAATTCTAGACTCATGCACGTGAGCTGACTCCCTGGGAGGTGAGGCGTCGGTCGCTGTACTACAACCGTTAAGGCCGAAAACTTCAAGGAAAGGAGTTTAAACATGAACATGCCAGGATTCACCGCCGAAGCGGCAATCTACCAAAACACCGGTGTCTATCGCCAGAGCCTGGGAGGCACTCTTCCTGCTGACGGGTTAATACCGCAAATCATTGGGACTGGCGGCGGTGGCGGCGGAGGCGGCGGCACGTATTGTACCTGCCTGTTGCCCTTGCCTTTTCGATGTCACCCCCGCCTTATCTGTAGCAAGACCTTGGGGTGCATTATTGAATGGGTCTGCGGCGACTCGGGGTGCTGGATCTGGATATGCCCCTGATGGAGCCCTAGTCCCAGTCTGGGCGCCGCCGCGGGTTCTTCTCCTGGTTAGGCGATTTGTTTATACTAGTTCTCGAAAATAATTTCTTACCGTAGGGGCACGGCGTGCCGTGCCCATTTTGGCCCATGGGAAAAAATCTTTCGAGAATCGCTATAATTTCATCCTTGCGCCTAACCAGGAGAAGAACGTGCCGGGCATACCAAGGAGGACTGGTATCGGCCTGCCCATGTGCCGCAGGTAAAAGGCTAGCCTTGACTTCGGTTGCCCAGGTCACGCCCTGGCAGCTGGCGCCCTTACGGTGTGCCGTTCCTTCTGCGAGGCTAGCCAGGATTTCTACTACCACCCCCACACCTCCACCAACCCCGCCAGGGACCTCAAGTTCACCGCGCCCCGGCGTCTCTCCAGCCAACCAAACGCCGACAGTAATCCTTTGGCCGCGGCTTCAATCTTTAATTTCCCCGGGAATGCCCGGCTTGGCCCACTTATAAAAAAGAAAACGGGCATGCAGCGGAAACACCCGGATACAGCCGTGGGAGGCCGGATATCCGGGAACTATGCCTTCATGAATGAAATAATTATCGCCGATATTCAGGGCCAGATCCATCTGCGCCTGGTCAAATAGACTGGAGTTATGAAATTCATCCATATGGTTTATCACGAATTTTTTAAAGGGCGGCGCCTTCGATTTTCCGGAAGAAATCGGATAACAGTGTTTCAATTTCCCTTTTTCATAAAGGCCGAGATATTGCTGGCGGAGATCTACCAGCATGTACTTTTCATGCTCGGCCGCACCGGTCAAATATTCCGGCAGAATTTTCGGCTCGATCACATAGTCCAGGGGCACGAAGATTTTGTTTTTAACAGTGCTCATGTTATCGGACTCGGGCCCATTCATATTCAATAGATAGTGGGTTTTGTTAAGGAGAGCAATCCTGTCCTCAACGATATGGGATATTTTCTTTAAAGAAGGTATGGTATGGATAAATGTCTTTATGGTTTCACCACTCTTCAGCGTAACTTCGACGCACGGCACGTCATAAACACTAGTTATCTCTCCTGTCGTCATCCTTTCCTGTTCAGCTAATTCCTTATAAATAGGATTATTTCTCTCCAGGTCTTGAGCTCGAACTGCTGGACTCCAGAGTAATAATGAAATTATTGCACCACTCAACAAAAGTATGGCTTTCATAAGTTTCCTCTTATTTTCTATTGGTGCCGATATGCATATTCCTGGCCACAGCCAGTTCGGGATGATCATACCGCGCCGCCAGCGTTAGCCTGGAAAAATCCCGGGAAGAGGCGGGCCAATTAAAAAATTTACGGTTCAGTTTGGTTTCAAAAAACTCTTCTAATCTAAATTATCTATCGTGCGGCTTTCCTGCAAAGTTTAATGTGATCTGCTCCGGCGCCAGGGGCACGGCTCAAACCTGAGATAAAGGCCGCCACCGCAGTAATAAGCCTTAATGCCAGGGATGTTGTCTCCCAAACCTTATGCCTAATAATATAAGAAATATAAGAATAGACGGACGCCGGCGCAACCTTGCCGGAGGGAATAATTTCAACGGCGGCTGGCTTTCTTTTCGAGCCTCAACGAAACCTCAAAATGTAAACTAACTGTTATGGCTGCGCTCCCGCAGATCGTCTTGCAGGGTTTCACTATGCCGACCATATCTGGAAGAATTTGTTATACTAGTTCTCGAAAATAATTTCTTTTCGTAGAGGCACGGCGTGCCGTGCCCATTTTGGACCATGGGAAAAGACTTTCGAGAATCGCTATATTTTATAGAAATTACTGTTTCGCCAAGTAACTTGCTATACGATGAGTAACAAAAAGGCAGGGCCATGGCTGACCCTGCCTTAGATTATCGTTAAGAGGAAATAGCTGGTTAATTCTTCCTAAACCTCCTCCAGCCAACCAGTCCCAGGAGGCTAGAGCCCAGCAGCATTACAGTGGAAGGCAGCGGCGTCGCCACTAAATCATAACCGATGAGATCCATGGCCCGCACATCCGCTCCGGCCACGTCTTCGATCACCCCGTAGCTCAGGGTGGGATCCATGAGCCCGATAAGGGTGCCCGTGATATCATCGTCTTTCCAGTGACTGGCCTGACGACCGTCGCCGGTGAAAAAGCCGGTGGAAAAAGCGTAGACATTAGCAGTGTCGCTGAAATTAGACGCCCCGCCGGTTAGCAGCGACCGGGGATTAGTAGTGAATTGGGCCGGGGTCGTCGGATTATCAATCGGGCGAAAGCGGAAGAGATCCAGAGGCTGAAGGTTTACAATAGCTGTTTGTCCCTGAGACAAATAATAATCCACGTCATCGACCGCAGAGACAAAGCCCAAAGCATGTCCGATTTCATGGGCGGCCACGGTCTCAAAATCCATGTCCCCGCGGTGACGCCATTGCTGTTGTCATAATCAAAACTAAAACCGGAGTTGAAGGTTATATCGGCGTCCTTGGCCCCGAAGGCGGCATCCAGGCCGGGGAAGCCCATGGCCTTCAAATCGGCTTTGGTGGCAAACATGGTCGCAGAAATACCAAACCCCGAGGGAACAAAGGCAGAAAATTGTGCCACGGTGGGCAGACTGGCCACAATGCTGTTATTGAGATAGGGAGCGGCATCAGCCACCATTTGATTACGGATTAAATTGTAGCCTCCGGCTAAAAACACCGCGGAAGTCGAACCGATAATAGTGGGGCTGCCCATGTCTAAGAGGTCGGCAGCGATGGTGACGGTGATGGGATCGTTGAAATATTGGCTCCACTGGGCCGCCCCGCGATTAAAGGCCGCCAGGGCCGCGGTATTACCCGCCAGCTCCACTCCGGCATTAATATTAATCACCAGAGCGTTAGCCGTTGGCAAGGAGATAGAAAGCCCCATTACCAAAACCAGAAACAGCATGTTCATTTTTCGAAACATCGACTCCTCCTCCTTTTTAGTTGATCACGCCAATTGCTGCCTAAATTATTGGCTAACGTCTGATCTCTCCTTTATTGTAAAATTTGGGCAATTTTCTATTTAAGATTTATACCAAAGAATCGTGCCAATAACCTATATTTCCATTACTTCTTGATATAATTTATATTTTCTTTTTTTTAATCAAAAAATATCGGGTTTTTGTTTAAATAACTGATCATCGTGTTTAAAAAATAAGACATTCTTACATTATGAAAATTGTCGAATAGAACTTTGCGGCCGTAGATGATTCATCTTCGCCTCATGCTCTAAGACAAGTAGGAAACAGCGATTTCGTTTTGGTCCAGCCTCTTTCCCCATCATAATTATTTTAATCCGACATAATATATTGCAATTTTCGTGCAAATTATAACTAATTGAATTAATTACTCATCAATAAGAAAAAACGGGCTTTAGTGTTAAGTAAATGAAACGTTTGTTTCAATGTTTGGACATTGCAGGCAGTTTCCCTTTCTGTCCTATAAATTTTGATAAGTTTACATAAAAATTGTAAATTAAAAATCTCCCGTGGCATATCACTACTTATATACACCCAATAAGTTTCTAAAAAGACCTTTAACGATCTCATATCGTCATGGTAAAAAATCTATCCCGGCGGGCCGTGCCGCCTACCTTAAAATTTCCCCCTAATCCTCTGGCCCCATGCCCCTCGCCTCATTTTGTGACATCTGTCTCACCTGTTCTGTCCTTTTTTCCCCTTATTTAGTATAGCTGATCCCAGAACACTATTTTTCCTTTGGCTGACCTTTTGGCTATAGCTGAAAGCTGACAGCCTTTTTAAAGCTTTTAACCGAAAACCGAAAACTGTTTTTTGAAACTGAAAACCGGAGTCTCCCATGAAATGCACCACCTGCGCCCACCCCCAACGTCAGGCCATCGACCAGGCCCTCCTGGTCGGCGACGCCACCTACGAGGCCCTCAGCCGGCAATACGGCCCCAGTATCTCGGCCATGTACCGGCACAAAAAACACCTCGAGACCAAAACTCGCCGGGCCCGGGCCAGGTTGCGGGACAACCTGAGCCTGGGTTTTTTCTGCAAGCTCAACAATTTCCTGGCCCAGATCCAGAACGCCGCCCAGACCGCCGACGCCGAGGGTAACGCCGCCGTCGTCCTCAAGGCCGCCACCGTCGGGACCCGGATAATTACCTCCCTCGCCAAACAGGAACTGCCCTTGGAGTTGGACATGGTCTACCGCTTCCTGGCCTCGCCCCAGTGGGCCACCCAGGACAGCCTCCTGCCCACCGACCCGCAGATCCTCACCGACAGCCACCAGGCCATCGCCGCCAGCCTCTTCTTCCCCTGCCCGGAGCTTACTCTCCCCGACCTGGATGACGAAGCAGACGACTATGCCGAGGCTGCTGCTGAACCTGACGACCGTGCTGACCAAGCCGGCGTGGCCGAGGAACTCTCCCGCCTGCTGTCCAGACTCGACCTTGACCCAACCCTGGCCTCACCCTCTATTCTCGCCACTCCCGGTTCGAAACTCGAAACTTCCCCAACCGCAAACCGGCAAACTGGCCGCCGAAAATCATTCGCGAATTAAGCGCGAAAAAAGCGCGAAATTACCGCGAAAATCGCGCCCTGTCAAAGAAAATAACCAACAATATCAAAAAGATAACGCCAGCGAAAAAACTAGCGCGAAAAACCCCTGTGTCGGGCGGGACCCGCAGGGCGGCGCCAGCCAAAGCGAAGCGCCTCCCGCCGATCATCTGGAAAGCTACGCCGCGACCTCCCGCCGTTCACGCCGTCCGAACGCCGAACCTCCTTCGGAAACCGAAAACCGGAAACCACAAACCGTTGTTCAGGAACTCGAAACTTCCGGCACCCGCCCCTGACCCGTTTCTCCAAGCCTTTCCCTTTCTGCGCCCAACGCTCAACCCGGCAATTGACCGCGAAAAAAGCGCGAAATTACCGCGAAATTCGCGCTTTTCTATAGATAATAACGAACAATATCAAGAAGATAACGCCAGCGAAAAAACTAGCGCGAAAAACCCCTGTGTCGGGCGGGACCCGCAGGGTGGCGCCAGCCAAAGCGACGCGCCTCCCGCCGATCAGATGGAAAGCAGCGCCGCGCCTGCCGCCCTCAGCCGTCCCACACCCTGCCCGTGAACACTCCAGCCCGGAGCTCCCTCCGGAAATCGGCCCACCGGCCACCGGCAACCCTGGCCGCCAAACTCAAAACTTTTTTCCGGCCCCGGCCCCAGCCGGTTTCCACCCAAAACTGCCCACCGAAAACGCCAAACCGCCTCTTGCCCAACCCCATCGCCGGACTGCGCTCCTGGTTCAAGCAACGAACCACTAAACGCCCCCCTGATCCCCCGCCTGTGGTCTACGAGCCGGGCTGGAATATTGTCCCCATCCAAACCGAACGCTATCGCCGGGGCATTTATTAACCCCATACATTTGATTTTCTCAGCCACCGGCAGACTATTACTGCCGGTATCATTCAACTTAAACGCTTAAAAACCGATAAACGAATCAGATGCTTACCCTAATTGCTAAAAATTCGATCATGTTTCTGCTCTTGCCTTCCCCCTCGCGGGGTCTCTAAGCCAGGAACCTGGTCAATACGTTTGGCGCCAACTAGCATAAAAATAGTTTTTTAATTGAAAAGATATCTAGTACAATTTAGGAGATTTTTGGTGGCATTCGGGGGAGTGCCGCTGGGGGGGGTGCCATGCTTTATAAATGCATCTGGCAGGGGTGTCATAAAGTCTGGGGGGAACCTGAGCCCGGAATTGATGGGTTCAGTCATGGCTTATGTCCGACTCACTCGCGCTTGGCCTTTGCCCCCGTTTTCCGGCGTCAACAGCTCAAAGAGGGTAATCCGGACTGCTACCTGAGATGTTTCGGCAACTGCCAACGTCATTGGTGCACCTTCCATCCCATCTGCACCGTTGACGAGCCCAGTCCGGAACACCTGGCCGAGCTGCAGATCAGGCTGGCGGCGCGCCTCCAGTCTTTTCCTGATAGCCGCGCCGGTTCCAGGTGACCAACCGGCCCAAGGTCGAGGCTTTGAAGGCGTCTGGCCGAAATCACAGGTCCAGACGATAGGCGATGGGTCCGGGTTCTTTGTCATACTCCGGGGCCCGGCGAAAGCCGAAACTTTCATACAGCTGACGAGCCGCCTGCATAAAAGTGCCCGTATAGAGGTACATGGCGGGAATCTTTAAGGCCCGGGCCCGGTCAATACACTCCCGGACCAGGACGCGGCCTAGCCCCCTGCCCCGACTGGCGGGATGCACGGCCAAAATCCGCATGGTAGCAGTTCCCGCCGGCCAAAGGCCTAATCCGCCCTGGCTCGCGTCCGGAAAAAACTTGACTACTCCCCGGATCTTCCCCGCTTCCGCCGCCACGAGCACTACTCCGGTGTCTGAGTGTATGGTTTTGCCGATGTTGTCCATCCAGGCAGACCACGCCGTTTCGGGAAAATACTCTCTGAATTCCCCGTAGGCCAGCTTTACCAGGGCCTCCACCTCTGGGAGTTCCTGCCGAGCAGCTTCCCGCACGCTTCGATCCCGGGCCATAGATTCGGACAGACCTCCTTTCTTTATTGGCAAGCCGGCTGTCGTTGCCTAGATAATATCTTACTTTTGCCAAAAGCGATAATGTTCCTATGTACTTCCTGAAAAAACTCCTCGGCAGTCTGCTGGCTCCAGGAACGGTTATCTTAGTTCTCCTAAGTTATGGCCTGCTGCGGCTGGTTTGGTCCGGCAAGTCCAAACGGCCTGGTTGGGTATTCATCTTCTTAGGAACCTTGTGTTTCTATCTTTTCACCACCGCCCCCTTGCCAAATTTATTACTACAGCATTTAGAAAAACAGCATGAGCCGGCTCAGATCCAAGATCTTAAAGAAATCAAATATATTGTGGTATTATCCGGCAGTACCAATGATAATCTTAATGTTCCCCCCACCAGCCAGCTTGGTGAATCCACTGCCTTACGAGTTGTCGAGGGGATTCGTTTATTTAACTTGCTCCCGGCGCGACCCGTTCTGATCATGTCAGGAGGAGATGAAGATGAGCTCAAAAGTGGGGAACAGATGGTGGCTTTCGCCCGCTCCTTGGGAGTGCCCGCGGAAAAACTCATTGCCGAAACTGAATCCCTGGATACCCATGGCAACGCTCGCGAAATCAAGGCCATCGTCCAAGAGGCTCCGTTTCTTCTGGTAACCTCAGCTTCCCATCTGCCCCGGTCTGTGAAAATTTTTCAGCTTCTTGGTATGCAGCCCATCCCCGCCCCGGCTGGTTTCCGTTGTCATGAAAAGTATTATGCTATCGGCGCCTTCCTTCCTGCCGCGGGAAATTTTACGATCATGGAGGCGGCGGTCCATGAATACCTCGGTTTGGCGTATCTCCGCCTTTTTCCGGGGAGGGCCGGTAAATAACGCTGCACCTTAACGGTAGCCCATGAACCTCCTTGCCCTTACCTTCGCTATCCTGGCCTGCGGCGCCCTCGCGTACCAATGCGGCGCCTTTTTGGCCCTGAGGTTTTTTCTCAAACGGCCGCTCCCCCGGCCGCAACCGGCCGACCTGCCGGGAATTTCCCTGCTGAAACCGGTGCAGGGACTGGATCACGACACCTATGCCTGCCTGGACAGTTTCATCAATCAGGATTATCCCCACCGGCAGATTTTGTTTGGCGTTGCCGATCCCGCCGACCCGGTCTTGCCGGTTCTCCGGCAATTGCCGGGGAAATATCCTGACGTTGATATTCAGATCATTAACTGCCCTGAGGTGTTGGGGTTAAATCCCAAAGTGAGCACTCTGCGTCAGTTGCTGCCCCATGCCGCGCATGAGTTGCTGGTTATCTCCGACAGTGATGTCCGAGCCCAGCCCGATCTATTGACCCGGCTGGCCGCGGCCCTGCAGCAGCCGGGCGTGGGTTTGGCCACCTGTCTATATCGCTCCGGTCCGGTGCAAACCGTCGGCGGGGCCTTGGAAGCCTTGTCCATTAGTGCCGATTTTATTCCTTCGGTAGCCATGGCCCACTATGTGGAGGGCATCAACTTTGCCCTCGGCGCGGTCATGGCGCTGACCCGGCCCGTCTTGGAACGTATCGGGGGATTGGCAGGCATTGCCGATTATCTGGCCGACGACTACCAGTTGGGCTACCGGGTCAGCCAAGCCGGGCTGCAGGTCCATTTATTGCCTTATGTGGTGGAAACTCTGGGCCGCCGGGAGACGGTGACCGGCTATCTGGCCCATCAGTTGCGGTGGGCGAGAACCTACCGGGTCTGCCGGCCCCAAGGCTATTTTGCCTACGGCATCACCTTTGCCCTGCCCTGGGGCCTGCTGTCCTGGCTGGCCAGCGGCCTGGCCGCCTGGGGAGGCTGGTTGGCTTTCACTTGCCTGCTGGTCCGGCTGGCCGTGGCCGCCGGGGCGGAGCGCGCCTGTTTGCGAGGCCGGCTCCCCTGGCGCTACTTTCTTTTGCTGCCGGTGAAAGATTTGATCTCCTTCGGTCTGTGGGGGTTGAGCTTTGTGGGGGATACGGTCATATGGAAAGGCCGGCGGTACCGGGTAGCACCGGATGGCCGTTTGGAAATACGAAAGGAGAATTGAGACCATGGATGCGGAGAGTTTGGAGCAACTTCTGCAGGAAGTGCAAGCCGGGCGCCTCAGCGTCGAGGACGCCAGGCGGCGCCTGCTGCACCTGCCCTTTGAAAACCTGGGCTTTGCCCACGTGGACCATCATCGCCAACTGCGCCAGGGCTTCCCGGAGGTCGTCTTCGCGGCCGGTAAAAGTGTGGCCCATATCGCCGCCATTCTCAGCTCTCTCGCGGCCCGCACCTCCCAGATCCTGATCACCCGCCTGGACCCCGACAAAGCCGTCCGCCTCCAGGAATCCTTTCCGGCGGCCCATTATCACCCGGTTTCCCAGGCCATGACGTTCGGCCTGTCGGAGGTTGTCGATCGGGGCCGGGGCCTGATCCTGGTCATTTCCGCGGGCACTTCTGATATCCCGGTGGCTGAAGAGGCCTGTCTCACCGCCCAAATTATGGGCAACCGCGTCGAGCCGATCTACGATGTGGGCGTCGCCGGCCTCCACCGTCTCTTGGCTTACCAGGAAAAGCTTCAGGAAGCCACGGTCTTCATTGTCGTGGCCGGGATGGAGGGGGCCTTGCCCAGCGTCGTCGGGGGCCTGGTGAACCGGCCGGTCATTGCCGTGCCCACCAGCATCGGCTACGGGGCCAGCTTTGGTGGTATTGCCGCCCTCCTGGGCATGCTCAACTCCTGCGCCTCCGGAGTGTCGGTGGTGAACATCGACAACGGTTTTGGGGCCGGTTATGTCGCGGCCTTGATCAATAGACGTGATTAGTTCAACGCCGGCTAGATTTTAACTTCTGCCCGTGATCAGATGTGACACAGTGGACTTTGTTGCTTGAAACTCAGAACTCCATGTGGTTCGCCTCAAATGGGCAAGGGCGGTTCTTTTTTGGCCTCCAGGAGCGCTCGGTAATGCTCCCGTTCTTTCCGGGCCTGCCAGAGTTCCGCTTCCAGGCCGGCCCTCTCCGAGGAGGCCTGCTGTCCTAACTGGGCCAGCTTTTTTTCCAGTTCCTGGACCTTTTGCTCACAGCGATACAGTTCTACGGCTAGATATCTGATGGACATAGACTGGTTCTCTAAAATAATTTTTGTCGGGGCACAGCGGTGCTGTGCCCGTTTCCGCCCATGGGAAAAATATCTCTCAAATCAGCCATAAGTTTTTTCCTTATCTTCCCTCTCCCCCCTCGAGGGATGAGGGTCAGAGTGAGGTATGAAATCGACAAAACTTCTGTGAAAAACCTGTCGGGCGGGAAAGCGCCGCGCCTCCCGCCTTATGTGAACTAAGATATTTTAATGGAGCACAGGCGCCCTCGCCTGTGCGGCTTTGTACTTCGTTGTGATTTTCAAACATGCTGACTTTGAGCAATGACTATAAAACCGTCAATAAACGCTCCCAGAGTTCCCGGCGGCCCTCCTGGGTCATGGCCGAAAACCAGATGATTTCCTGAGGTTGGACGCCACCGGAGGCCAGACGGGCGGCTATCTCCACCTGCTGCCGGGCGCGTTGACTTTTTTTCAATTTATCGGCCTTGGTCAGCACCACTATAACCTGCCGCCGCCAGTTTTGGAGCTGCTCGATTATCTCCAGCTCTGTCGGCCCCGGCAGCCGGCGGCAGTCCAAAAGCAGGACCACGGCCCGGAGCCCGGCCCGGTTTTCCAGGTAGGCGGCAATTAACCGCAGCCACTTTTCCTTCACCGGGATGGGCACCTGGGCAAAACCATAGCCCGGTAGATCGACGAAATACCAGATCTGATTGATCAAAAAATAATTAATGGTCTGGGTGCAGCCGGGCCGGGAGCTGGTCCGCACTAAACCTTTACGATGCAGCAAGGTATTTATGAGCGACGATTTGCCCACATTGGAGCGTCCCCAAAAAGAAACTTCCGGCAACGTCCCTTTGGGAAACTGCTCGGGCCGGGGCGCGCTCAGGATGAATTCGGCTTCCAGAATTTTAGGTATCGACATATATTCAACTATCCTGCCCGGTTCCTCTTTAACTGGGGCAATTGGGCCATAAACTCCCCCAGGCGAAGCACGGTTAAATTAACTTGACAAGCAATAATTAAAAATTATAGCTATTTATGATTTCGGGAACAACACTTTTCCCATGGGCCCGACTCCCGGCAATGTTCTAATAACTAGTTGAAAAGTATTATTAAGGCCATGTAAAGCTGGGGATTGGCCCATGTGAACTTTTGACTACCCATGCGTGGTCTATTTCGATATTATAGCATTTATTTACCCCTATGGAGGCATGTATGATTTGTCGTCTGTCTTTCCGGCTGCTTTTGACCCTGTGCTGCTTGGTACCCTTAGCTTGGACTCTGCCGGCGGGCGCCCAGGATGTTGCCACCCCCCAGGCTACTTTTGAGAAGGCCACCGCCGCGCTGCAAAGGGCGGAACAACAGGTAGCCGATAATCCCGAAGCAGCTCTGAGTTCCGCCAAAGAGGCGCGTCTAATCTTCAAAACGTTACAAAAAGACCTGGCGGCCAAATTGGCCGAAAACCAACTGACCGACGCCCAACTGGAACAAGAAGACCTCAATGCGCGGCTGGCCGACGACCTTTACAAAAAAGGGGAAATTTTTCATAAAGCCGCCAAGGAAAAACTGGCTCGCAGCCAGGAGCTGGCAGGCCAAGGCGACGGCCCGGCGGCCCAAAACCTGGAGGGAGTGGCCCAAATCGAGGCTAGGCTGGCGCTGCAACATTATGTCCGCTCCGAAATTTTCAGCCTGAAAAACCAGAAGATGGTCTTTGAGTCCATTCTCAAACAAAAGAAATAGTCTTATTGAGACTCGAAACTCTCGACCGTTAGAGCCGGCCAACCCTTTCGTCTTATGCCTCAACCCCTGGGTCTATGATTTTGCGGCCCACGACTTCTTTGCCCGGCCTTTAGGTCTGCTGTATCTGGCCGGGATCCTGCGGGCCTCGGGCTATCAGGTGGCTATGGTTGATTGCGCCAGCCGCCCGCCGGGCAGCCGCGCCCCCAAAGGTCGATGGCCGAAAGAAATACTGCCCACACCCCTGCCGCTCCAGGGCCTGCCCCGACGCTATGGCCGCTACGGTCTGAGTCTGGCCCAGGTTCATGAAGCGCTGGCCCGCCTGCCCCAGAAGCCGGCTGCGGTGCTGGTGACTTCCCTGATGACCTATTGGTACCCGGGAGTGCAGGCCGCCATTGCCGCGGTCCGGGAGCACTACCCCGCCGTTCCCGTCATTTTAGGTGGTATCTACGCCTCCCTCTTACCGGAGCATGCCCGGAAATGCAGCGGCGCCGATTATGTCCTTCCCGGCCCGGGGGAGGCCAAGATACTCTCCCTCCTAACTGACCTCACCGGGTTTGAGGCCCAATCATGTGCGACGGGCAGCGCAGCCGTGAAGACCTTACGACTCTTCTCGCCGCTGCTTTTCCCCAGAATGCAGAAACGATTGCGGTCGATGTTGCCGCCATCTTGCAGCAGTTCGCGCAGCACGGTGCCATCGAGTGGGTATGAAGTCTTTCCCGCCGACGACTGATCGCCTTTGCGGGCAGTCTGGTCGCCATCGACTATGAAGGTCAGTCGGCGGCCACCATCGTCGACTTCTTGTTCCAGGCTGCGCCACCGCTTAAGACTCAATTCCAGCGCAAGCCGCAGGTTGTCTTGTCTCTGCAAGCGTCTGCCTCCGCCGACGTGCTTGCTTTGTACCGGGACAACTTGCTGATCTATCGGGGCAATTCGTGGGCGAGTTGCGCCGAGTTGTTGTTGGGTGAAACGTGTCACTGGTTAAGCTTCTTACAGACTCTGGCGGGATGGTCTTTCATGCGGCGGCCGTGGCCCACACCGGGCGGGGAGTGTTGTTGCCCGGCCACAGCGGCGCCGGTAAAACAACCCTGGCTGCCTGGTTAACCGTCCACGGCTTTGACTACCTTACAGATGAGTTAGTTTGGGTGCCGCAAGATTCGCGGGAATTGCACAGTTTCACGCGCCCTTTCAACTTCAAACTGGCCGCCCGCCCGTTATGGGAAGCGTGGTATCAAACAACTTCTGCCGAAGTGTGGACTAGCCCGCAGGGCGATCTGGTCATGCCAGCAGTTTTCAATTCGATCCGGCACGCGAACACGCCTCCAATCGATCTCATTATCTTTCCAGGTTATACACCCAACACGACTTTCACACTTCAACCATTGACCAAAGCCCAGGCCGGGTTTCAGTTGCTGCAATGCCTGGTCAATGCCCGCAACATGCCGGAGTATGGACTGCCGGCGGTGGCACAGCTGGCCCGACACGCGCCGGCCTATCGCATGAACTATGCCAGCCTCGATCAGCTGGCACCGCACATTCAAGCCTTAGTTGACAGCGTTCGAGAGGCACAGTAGAATACTTGCCAACCATTCTCGAATGAGACTCTCCTCAATCCGATTTTGATACTCAAGCATTCATTTGATGCCCCATAAGGAGCAACACCATGGAACAGCCCGTACAGCCTGAAGAGATGGCAGCATCTTCTCCGTCGGAACCCGAACTAACCATTGGCCGCCGCCAACTGCTCAAGGCACTGGCGACCGGTGGATTTGTCCTGGCTATCCCGCAATTGCCCCAGCAATGGATGGCCCCGCGGGCTGAAGTAGGAACTTTACCCATCCACGCGCAAATTTCCAGCATCACTGCGACACCGACGCCAACGCCCACAGCGACGCCAACCCTGACTCCCACACCGCAGCCGAGTTTTTCGGGAGTGTGTGATTCGACACCTGGCGGTGGCGACTTGCGAATTACCCAAGGTACCATCAACAGCATTCGGCCTTATCTACAGTTGATCTCGGGCGTGGCTTCCTTGCAAGGCATTCCGGCCACGATGACGGTCCAGGTCACCTCGGCCTCATCCCCCGCCTTTAACCCGCCGTTACCCCTGACCGCCACCACCGACGTTGCAGGCCGGGCGAACTTTGGTAATCTGGCCGTAACGGGAACCCCGGGCGATTCATTTTTCCTGGTATTCAATTTTGCCACGTCCAACGGCACTGTTCAGTTCCGCTGCGGCGAGTTCTTTTTCGGGACGAATGAGTTGAAGCAGCGCCCGTGAAAGTAAGCATGTTTGTCTTGCGAAGCGCAGGCAAGCACAAGGCGGCGTCCCCGAGATCAGGGACACCGCCTTGTTTTTTGAGTGGAAACTACTTTCGCGCTTGAACTATGCGGCGCGGGCTCGCGTGGCTTGCGGCTTGCGCCGATTGGCTTCCACGTACCGACGGATCGCGTCGGCATCAGGAATCTTCGCCGCAGGCGTGCGATAATCGATGCCCTCAACCTGGCGCCGTTGGATTTTCTGCTTCAGCACATACTCGATGCGATTCACCATGCGCTCGTCGGCGGGCGTCACCAGAGTGTACGCTTCCCCGACCGCTTGCGCGCGGCCCGTGCGGCCGATGCGATGCACGTAGTCCTCAGCCTGCATCGGCACATCGTAATTCACCACGTGCGAGATGCCTTCCACGTCGATGCCGCGCGCGGCAATGTCGGTGGCGACTAGGACCCGCATGTGCCCACGCTTGAACGAGTCGAGCGCCGCCACACGTTGGCTCTGCGAGCGATTGCCATGAATCACCGCCGCTGGAATCTTCGAGCGCTGCAAATCACGCACGATGCGATCGGCGCGATGCTTGGTGCGCGTAAAGATCAACACGCTGTCCATCTTGTCATCGTCCAGCAGCTGCTTCAGCAGCTGGAACTTCAGATGCTCTGGCACGGGATACAACGCGTGCGTAATCGTGTCGGGCGTAGCCATCTTCTCGACTTCCACCCGCACGGCGTCGCGTGTCACTTCGCGCGCCAGCGCGATGATGGGTTGCAGCGTGGCCGAGAA
>CAWAEI010000005.1:0-12933 GCA_963780995.1 uncultured delta proteobacterium | reverse complement strand
TCAAGGTTTGAATGGCATACAGAACCTATTAGCTATTCACAATGGCCATTGCCTGCGCCGCTTGTGCTAGCTCGCTCCGGCGTACCGATCGGGGACCAGTCGGAATACGGGAGAAACTCTATCCCTTTACCAAGCATGTTATATCCGAAACTAGCACCCCATCCGCCTCTAGGATATGCCATCTCATCGGCCGTCCAATCGTATATCGTAATGTCTAAATCTTTTCCGGTTTGCTGGAGCCTATACGCGTTTCCGCTAATCAGTGCATCCGTTCCAATTTGTGATGAAAAAATAAGCTCTGACGTTTCGCTTGTCCAATCAAATGTTCCGTAAGACCTTGTGGCAACTACTCCGTAATATCCAGCTTGCCTTGTTGACAGATTTACGGAGCCAAAAACAACATCCCCGTCTTTGTCAATTTGAATCATAACTTGGTTGTTTGGTGTTAGCGTGGTAATTTGATCGGGGTAACTAACAAAAGACGAGCTTACATACCTGTAAAACTGATTACTACAGCTTGTCACTATTGTCTTACCGGAAATATCTTTGCTGTAGGAAGTCTCCCCATAATACGTGGTAGAGCTATAGTTATCTGTTTGGCTTGCGGTAATCGGATGTGTGGTATAGCTGTCCCACGGATACCTGACATACACCGCGCCGCTGCTGAGTACTAGTTTCTTGATCTTCGGATTCCTATTGGGAAAGCAGTTTACAAAAGGAGAGCGTCATCAGTTGGATTAACAATCTTCAGTGCCAGTTCCAGAGCATCATTGTTAAAACTTATCGTCGTCATAGGAGGAAGTATGGCGAGATGGGGAATGTGAAGAAGATTGAAGAAGTGTAATACTTGCTACTGATGATGATTGCATGTAAGCAAGAACATTATCTACCGCCCGAATGTTTTTTGGAATAGACTGCTCATTGGCGAGACAGGGGAATACCCGAAAGTTACCAAGTGGACATATCCGTGAACGTAATCAATGCGAGTCGGCAATCTGTGTGAAAGTTTGTCCCAGCGAGCCAGTACACGCAGAAAAGACGGAATTGTTACGGTTGACCCAAACAAGTGCACCGGTTGCCAATATTGCGTAATTGCCTGCCCTTATCAGCAGCGTACATTTATTGGAAACGAAAGATAAAATATTTCCCGGGGCAAGGCTTAACTGAGCTATTTTGCCCGCCATTCAGCACACCTTACCTAAGTTTCTGTCCGGAAACGGCTATTTTTCACAATATCGGCGTCAATCTGCAGGCTTATTTGTGCGGCGAACGAATGTTCGCCTCCGCACAAGCCTTTGATTTCCTTGATCTTGCAGAAAATATCTCATTTCCAGATCAGAAACTACATTAGTTCTCATGATAGTTTCCGGATGAGAACTACCTAATATACTGTTTTTAGTTTTCAGGGGCAGTTTTCAGTCAGAACCAGGGTCAGTTCCCTTGGAGGACTGGGTCAGAAAAATATGCTTATACGTTTGATTTATTAGTTATTATTATGAGTTATAGTAAGGTTGAAGCGGCAAAAAAGATTGACGGCGACGCTTTGGTACTTTAACATTAGGGTGGTTGGTAAAGACTACGATGCCAAACCGTCCCAAGCTTTGCTAAGGCCAGGGGAAAGGAGAATTTTGTTATGCCAGTCCGCGTCGCCATTAACGGTTTCGGCCGTATTGGCCGTTGTTTAGCCCGGGTTATTTTTTCAGGATCAAAAGAGGTGGAGCTGATTGCCATCAACAGCCGGGGAGATATCGAGTCGTCCGCCCTGTTGTTCAAATATGATTCCATTCACGGAACTTTTTCCGGCACCGTGGCAGCCAGGTCCGAGAGCCTGATGATCAACGGTCAGGAAGTCCACATCACTCGTTTAGACGATCCCCGGAAGTTGCCCTGGAAGGAAATGGGGGTGGATATCGTTCTGGAGTCTACCGGTGTCTTTCGAGACCGGGCCTCCAACGAAGGCCATCTGGCCGCCGGGGCCAAGAAGGTTATCATCGGGGCGCCGGGAAAGAAGGTGGATGCCACCTTTGTCATGGGGGTTAATGAGCAAACCTATGACCCGGAAAAACATGAGATTGTTTCCAACGCCTCGTGCACCACTAACTGTCTGGCGCCGGTGGTCAAGGTGCTGGATAAAAACTTCGGGGTGAAATATGGTCTTATGACCACGGTGCATTCCTACACCATGGATCAGCGACTCTTGGACGGCTCCCATCAAGACCCCCGCCGGGCCCGGGCTGCAGCCCTGTCCATGGTGCCCACCAGCACCGGCGCGGCCAAGGCAGTGGCAGAGGTTCTGCCGGAATTAAAGGGGAAGTTGGACGGCATATCAGTGCGCGTCCCCACAGCCAACGTTTCCATGGTGGATTTCAATGCCATGGTGCAGAAGCCGACGACCAAAGAGGAGGTAAATGCGGCCTTCCACCAGGCTGCGGCGGGCGAGTTGGAGGGCATTCTCCAGGTGGTCACCCTGCCCCTGGTTTCCTGCGACTACAACGGCTGCCCCTACTCGGCCAGCGTGGATGCCGAACTGACTGCGGTGATGCAGGGCAATATGGTCAAAGTCATGGCCTGGTATGATAACGAAACGGGCTTTTCCAATAGAATGATCAACTTAGCCGCCTACATGGGTCAGCGCTTAGGTGGTTAGTCTGCCGTTTAGCATTCAGCCCCACATTCCTTTTCCTTTATCCCTCACCAACTGGCGGGGGAGGTTTAGGATCAGGGGTCTAGGAAAACACCTTGGCAAGGGTGGGCGATGCCCAGCCGACAAGAAAACAACCTTTGGTTATGATATCTGATTAGTTTCACTATTACAGGCAGGTTTTCATTTTTCAAAAAATTAAAATTAGTTAAGCAGGTTATGAGTGCCAACCACTCACACATTCGCAAAGGAGGTCGGGGTGAAGTATCTACAAGACGTTGATATTCGCGAAAAAAACGGTATTTATTCGGGTGGATTTCAATGTTCCCCTGGACCGGAACCGTAACATTACGGACGATACCCGGATCCGGGCGGTTTTGCCGACGGTCAATTACTGTTTGGACGAAGACGCCAAGGTTATCCTGGCCTCCCATCTAGGCCGCCCCAAGGGGCCGACGCAATGTTATCTTTAGCGCCAGTGGCCCGGCGTTTGGGCCGACTGCTCCATAAAAACGTGAAGTTTGCCACGGATTGCATCGGCCCGGAAGTCAAGAAAATGAAAAGTGAGATGCAGCCGGGGGACGTGGTGCTGTTGGAAAACCTACGCTTTTACCCTGGCGAGGAAAAGAACGACCCGGATTTTGCCCGGCAACTCATGGAAGGGGTGGACGTCTACGTCAACGACGCCTTTGCCGTCGGTCACCGGGCCCATGCTTCGGTCCACGCGGTGGTCCAATTTGCCCCGTTCTGTGTGGCCGGCTTTCTTTTGCGGGATGAAATCCATTACTTCCATAAATCCATGGAAGACCCGGCCCGGCCCCTGGTGGCCATTATCGGTGGGGCCAAAATCTCCAGCAAGCTGACGGCGTTGGTCAACCTGATGAAACACGTGGATAAACTTATCATCGGCGGGGCCATGGCCAATACGTTCATCAAGGCCAAGGGCTATTCGGTGGGCAAATCTTTAGTGGATGATAATTTATTGGATACGGCCAAGGAATTGATGGCCACTGCCATCGAGAAAAAGGTAAAATTCTATCTCCCGGTGGATTGCATCGTGGCGGAAAGCCTGGACCCCCGGGCGGAAAACAAGATCATGCCGATCCAGGAAATACCGGATGACTGGCTCATCGCCGATATCGGCCCCGCGACGATCACCTTATTTAACGAGGCCCTGCAGAGTGCCAAAACGGTGGTCTGGAATGGTCCCATGGGAGCTTTCGAAATGGACGCCTTCAGCCGGGGGACCATGGCCATGGTGCACAATGTGGCCAATTCCTTCGCCTTGACCATCGTGGGCGGCGGCGACACCGACGTGGCCATCCACAACGCCGGGGAAGCCAACAAAATTTCCTATATTTCCACAGGGGGCGGGGCCTTCCTGGAACTGCTAGAGGGCAAAAAGCTTCCGGGTATTCAGATCCTGGAAGAATGGCATGCCAAACACCCATAGGCAGGATAAAACCAATGACGACGAAACGCAGACCACTGGTGGCAGGCAATTGGAAGATGCACAAAACGCTGGCCGAAGCCGCAGCCCTGGCCCGGGAGATACGCCAGGGCTATAAAGAAACCATGAAAGCAGAGGTAGTGCTGGCGCCGCCCTTTACCGCCCTGACGGTAGTAGCCCAGGAAATAAGCGGCTCCCCCATTCAACTGGCGGCCCAAGATATGTTTTGGGAAAAGCAGGGCGCCTATACCGGGGCCATCTCCCCGGCGATGCTCATGGATGCGGGCTGCCGCCTGGTAATCATCGGTCATTCGGAACGGCGGCAGTATTTCGGCGAAACCAATGAGACGGTCAATAAAAAGATCAAGGCGGCTCAGGAAAACGGCCTGGCTCCCATCGTTTGTATCGGCGAGACCCTAACCCAACGGGAAGCCCAGGAGACCATGACCATTATTACCTCTCAACTCACCGAAGGTCTTACGGGTTTAGGTCCCGAGGAACTGAGCCGGTTGATAATTGCCTACGAACCGGTATGGGCCATCGGCACCGGGCGCACGGCGACGCCGGCCCAGGCCCAGGAGGTGCACGGCGCCATCCGGCGACTGCTGGTGGAGCAAGCCGGGGCCGAGGTGGCTAACGGGCTGCGAATTTTGTACGGCGGCAGCGTCACTCCGGACAACATCCGGGAACTGGCTGAGGCCCCGGATATTGACGGCGCCCTGGTGGGTGGGGCCTCTTTGAAGGCGGACTCCTTTTTGAAGATTGTGGCCATGGGAGAATGAAAGCAGGGACCGGGAATCAGGGGCAAGGGAACAGTGGTTAAAATTTCCTTGGGAAGGGTTGCTTTTTTCAACTTCGTAGGTTATATAAATTTGTTATGATTACAGTTATTACCATCGTGCATATAATCGTTAGCTTGGCGTTGATTTTCATTGTGTTGCTCCAATCCGGCCGTGGCGCCGGCATCGGTGCAGCCTTCGGAGGGGCCAGCCAGACTTTTTTCGGCAGTTCCGGAGCAACCCCTTTTCTGGCCAAGTTGACGGCCGCAGCTGCTATCTTGTTCATGGTGACGTCCTTGTCCTTGGCCTTTTTGGGCCATCGGGGCGGGGTCTCGGTGATGCAAGGGGCGGCGCCGGCGGGTCAGACAGCCCCGGCGGAAACACCGGCGGCGCCGGCCGAACCGGCTAAATAGCATTCTCATGCCGAAGTGGTGGAATCTGGTAGACACGCCATCTTGAGGGGGTGGTGGGGAGACCCGTGCGGGTTCAAATCCCGCCTTCGGCACCATAGACTTAATAAAAGGCGTAATCCTGATGGGTTACGCCTTTAAATTTTTTATCAGCTTAAAGTCATGGCGCCACCGAGTGCTTAGGGGCGAGTAGTAGTTGGCATTGCCGCCGTTTGGTTAGGGCAGATTTGTATTCCAGCCGGAAGTAATTTGTGCAGGAGGATGGGCTCCCCTTTGACAACCAGAGCGGTAATTATCCGCCCTTCCACCTGCTGAAACGTATAGGCGCTCTGAGGCGGCAGCATGTCATAGGGGCACTGGACCACCCGCAAGACGTCCGATCGCAGGACCGTCCCCGGGGTGATGTCAGCACCCGCCACGACCACAGGGAAACCCACTTGAACCATATTTTGGTTTTTTAATTTAATAAACGCGCAGATGTAAAAACCTACAATCAGACCCACGGCCAAAATTCCAGAGATTTTCATCATCTTTTTAAATAATTTCATTGTGGTCTCACTTACTAAAGATAAGGATCGGGCTGCGAAGGTCGCCGTAGTGCATCTGAGAAAAATATATGCAAATATCTTGCCATTAGTCTGGAATAGTTGATAACTTATTGATTTAATTATCTATTAATCTAATGCCCCTTTGGGCAGACATAACCCCGCGCCTGTTGCGCATTAAGTTAACTCTACGATATTACATCAGTATAGGTGATTTAAGAGGATGGCTAGTATTTTTAGGCAAGAAAAAACAAACAGACCGCAATGTTAGAAAAATTGAACAAATGTTTGGTTTTTAAAACAACAAGGCCCCCAAGAGAAAGACTCTCAGGGGCCTTTTGACTATCCGGTCTTCCAGACCGGCAAGGTGAGGAGTGTCTTCTGGGAAAGTATTGTTGGTGACATAGTCTGGTGCTCCCAGCCGGTTTACATCCGGGGACCGGCCTGTTTTATCTCCGGGGCTACCGAAGATTCGAACATGGTAAAGTTATCCTGGAACATCAGGGCCAGTTTCCGGGCCTGGTCATCGTAGGCCTTCTGGTCCGACCAGGTATTCCGAGGGTTTAAAATCTCCTCCGGCACGCCCGGGCAGGAGGTGGGGAGGAGCAAGCCGAAAAAAGGCTCGGGGACGGTGGGGACTTTATCCAGGGCTCCCCCCAGGGCGGCATGCACAATGGCCCGGGTATAGGCGATCTCCATGCGCTGGCCGACACCGTACGGCCCGCCGCTCCAGCCGGTATTGATCAACCAGACGGTGACATTATGCTGGGCAATTCTTTTTTGGAGCAGATCGGCATAGACCGTGGGCGGCAGGACCATGAACGGGGCCCCGAAACAGGTGCTGAAGGTAGCGCTGGGTTCGGTGACACCTTTTTCAGTGCCGGCCACTTTGGCGGTATAGCCGGAAAGAAAATGATACACTGCCTGCTCCGGCGTAAGTTTGGCCACTGGCGGTAGGACGCCGAAGGCATCGCAGGTGAGCATGATGATATTTTCAGGATGACCGCAAACGCCCTCCCGGGTGGCGTTGCTGACGTGACTGATGGGATAGGAGGCCCGGGTATTTTCGGTGAGGGAGTCGTCATCAAGATCTATGCGGCCGGAATTGCTGTCAAAGCCGACATTCTCCAGAATGGTGCCGAAACGCCGGGTAGTCCGGTAGATGTCGGGTTCGGCAGTGGGTGACAGATGGATCACTTTGGCGTAGCAACCCCCCTCAATATTGAAAATACCGTGGTCGCTCCAGCCATGTTCGTCATCACCGATGAGAGTCCGGGAGGGATCGGCCGAGAGGCTGGTCTTGCCGGTGCCGGAAAGGCCGAAGAAAATGGCGGCGTCACCACGCGGGCCGACATTGGCCGAACAATGCATGGACAGAATCTTTTGCTGGGGCAACAGGTAATTCATGACGGTGAAGATGGCTTTTTTGATTTCGCCGGCATACTGGGTACCACCCACCAGGACCACTTTCTGGGCGAAATTGATGACAATGAACACCACCGAGCGGGTCCCATCCACTTCGGGGACGGCGTGGAAGTTGGGGGCACCGATCAAGGTAAATTCCGGGACATGGCTGAGCAATTCTTCCGGCGTCCCCTGCTTGAACATATTGCGGACAAAGAGGCTGTGCCAGGCCGTTTCGGTAATCACCCGGATAGGCACGCGGTATTGGCGGTCGGCGCCGGCAAAACAATCCTGCACAAAGAGGTCCTTGCCTTGCAGGTAGGCCAGGAGACGATGATAGAGGGCCGAAAATTGTTCCGGGGACATGGGATTGTTCACCGGCCCCCACCAGACCTTGGCCTCGCTGGAGGGTTCCCGGACAATGAATTTATCGTTGGGGGCACGGCCGGTGTGTTCACCGGTGCGCACCACGATGGGTCCCAAATGGGCGAGGTGGCCCTCCCGCCGCCGGATGATTTCCTCATACAACAACGACGAAGCCAGGTTCCAATAGACAAAGTTGACGTTCTTAATGCCGTGATTGTCCAGCCCATAATGGCTAACTGTCGGGTTTTGGATATCCATGGGCATCCTCCTCAGGTAAATGGCGCCAAAGCAACGGGCAGCGGGAATCTTAATTGGGCAGGCTAATTATTATCCATTGAAAAAGTCCTTTAATCTCTCCCCCAAATTCCTCTTTTCTCTTTATAGACTACCCGGCCATTGGTTTCAATGAGAATCTGTCCTATGGAGTTAGTCTGACATCAGTACTTTTGAGTGGCATGAGAATTTAGAATTATAACCGACGCATCAAGTATCTGGTAGCTGCTTAATTTTTTTTGCCAGACCACTTGGCTAAGGTAGATTTATTAAAAATATCTGGACGGTTATTTAAGTTATCAAAAAGGGATTTCGATAAGAGGTTGTAAGGAACATAAGAAAGCCAACCAGAGGCTAAACTAAATACCAGGAGGGTTTGATGATGCAGGAGCTCGGGAGAAACATTTTACTAAGCATTGATCAGGTAGCCAGGCTGACCGGAGTAAAAAAATCTACCTTGCGTTATTGGGAAAAAACCTTTCAAGATTATTTGCGGCCGACTCGGACCTACTCCAAAAGAAGAGAGTACAGCATAGATGAAGTGAATACCATTGAAACCATAAAAAAACTTCTAGAGGAAGAACACCTGACCAACACGGGCGTCAAAATGCGTTTGAAGGGATTGAACGGCAAAGGCAACGGAGGGTATCAATAAGAGATTGCTTAATCCTGACATTTTTTTCTTAAGGCCAATGCCTGGCAGGAGGGTGGTCCGAAGGAATATTTTGAATTTTTGGATTATACATGCCATTCTAAGATGATTACCAAAAATTACCCATGGGTAACTGCCTCACGATTAGGATCCAGAGAAAGTCCTGACAATTTGCGGTGGAGCAATGACGGAGCATCTCAGAGAGGCCCTGCCGGCCAGGGGCGCCAACCAGACCTATGGTTTGCCTGGCATGATTTCCAAGCCTGTCCGGGATGTAATTCCTGCGTGATCCAAACCAAACTCTGTATTGTTCAAGATAATCGGTTCGCCGGTATTGGACTCCGGCCCCCAGATTGATATCTTAATTCCACCGCGGAGGAATTGGCCCGCCGGATCTTTCCTGCTGCCGGCGATTGAGTTATCATTAAAAAACTCCCCTCGCAGCCATAGGAAGCTTTAAGTTTTTCGTAATCTTCTTTGCTTTTGCCACCAAAAAATTTTCTTCGCTTTATTAGCAGCTAACCGCAGTCTGTGAATAACCTTTTTTTTCTTGAACAAAGCTCCCGTTCCCTGAGATAGTTGGTTTATAATAAGCACACCTTAAACCATCCCAATTCCAAGGATAGGTATATGCACAAGCGGAGGCTCTTTGGCTGTTTCAGACGCGTTATCATGATTTTCATTACCGTGTGCCTGGCTTTACCGGTCTTGTCCCAAGCGCAGCCTGGGGAGGAAGCCAAACCCGAGCTTATGCTCCGGGTTGCCGTTGGAGACCTCCAGGTTCAGGGGGCGCAGACGCCCGCCGCAGTTCGAGAGGCGTTGACCGCCGTACTGCCGGCCTTGGCCGATTGTCTGCAGACAGAATATCAGCGGGCCAGCAAAGTTCCCACCAGAATCATGCTGCGGTTTAACCTGAGCGGCAACGGCAAGGTAGTGTGGGGCAAAGTCATAGATCCGCCCTTAAAATCCCTGGACGCCTGCATCGGTAAAGTTCTGCCGCAGATACAACTGCCACCGACCGGCACTACCATATCCCGGGTGACAGTTATTCTGGAGGCAAAGCTGGACCACCTGCTGGCGCCTTAAGCTGGTTGGCAGTTCCGGAGTTCATGATGGTTAAGCTCTAATGTCGTTGTCGCTTTTTCTGTTGGGTTGGACCCCGGTAGTGTTGTTGTCGGTGCTGGCGGTGTTCTTTAAAAGATCGGCCCTGGAACTGGCCGTCTATGGTTTTATCTATGTGGCGCTGCTGGCGGCCTGGGCTTTTCAGACGCCGTGGGCGGTAGTCTGGCTGGCCGCGGCCGACGGGTTTTTGACCACGCTGCCGCTTTTGGCCGTGGTTTTCCTGGGCATCCTCTTTTCTCAACTTTTAGTGGCCACCGGCTCCCTGGAGCGGCTGGTTATCTGGCTGCTCAGCGGCCTGGACCGGCCTATTTCCCGGCACTTATTGATTGCTCTGGGTCTGGGAAATTTTTTTGAAGGGGCCAGCATCATTGCCGAGCCCATGGTGGCGCCCATGCTGCACACTGCCGGGGTCAAACCCGCGGGCGCCGCGGCCCTGTCCATCATCGGCTACTCCGGTCTGATGAGCATCGAGATGGCCGGCATTATCATCACGGTCCTGGCCCTGGTAACCGGCCTGCCCTTTTACGATCTGGGAGTAGCGGCGGCCTGGCTGTCAGTGCCGGGCACGCTCCTGATGGCTTTGTGCATTCCGTTTTTCTTGCCTGATTGGCGGGAGGGCTGGCGGCGGCTGCCGTTGATTTTGGGCTGTGCCCTCCTGGTAAGTCTGGCGGCCTTGGCGGCGGCGATATGGCTGGGAGTGGCCATTGCCGGCATGGTGGGCGGACTGGTCCTGGTGGGCTTCCTGTTGTGGATGGGGGACCGCCCCCCGGTCTGGGATCGTCGCCTTGTTAGGGACCTGGCGCCTTTCGCCGTGATTCTGATCCCTTTACTGGTCGTGAACACCGTGCCCTGGCTCCAGGAGCTGACGCTGCGGCGGCTGACCTTCACCATTTCTCTGATCCCCATCCATGCCATCACCTTTACGCCGTTTTTTTCGGCCTACCTGTATCTGTTGCTGGCGCTGGTCCTGGCCGTCAAAGCTCTCAAGGCGACGCCGGAGCAATGGCGGCTCGTGTGGGGCGCCGGGGTGGGGAAAGGCTGGCGGGCTCTGGCGGCCATGGGCCTGTTTGGCGCCATGGGGCAGGTGATTGCCTATTCCGGCTATGCCGCCGGGTTCGAACACCTGGACCAAGCCCACAACATCCCCTGGGTCCTGGCGGCCGGGCTCAAGCAGTATACCGGCAGTATTTACCCCCTATTCGTGCCGCTGTTGGGGTGGGTGGGCACCTTTCTCACCGGCTACGGGGTGGCCTCCCTGATGCTGTTCGGGGAACTTCAGGTCCAGGCGGCGCCGCTGTTGGGGGTGTCCGCCACCATGCTGGCCGCGGGCCTGACGGTGGGGGCGTCTATCGGGTCCATTTCCTCACCCTTTAAAATCGCCATTGCCACGCCGATGTGCGGCGCCGTGGGGCTGGAGGGCTGGATCCTGCGCCTGACTATTCCGTTAGGGGTAATAGCTTCGCTCCTGCTGGGGGTGATTTTATTGGCGGTGGCGTAGGGAAGGGGGAAGATTAGGGTGTGACCGCCTTTGTTTGGGCTGAAGCAAAACTCAACTTTGCCCCAAAGTGCGTGCCCAAGTACAACTTGGGCACGAGCAAGATATCATGAATCTCCTAACCTGCGCTACTCCACCAGGACCAGGGCAAAGTAATTCCACCGGCCATAGGTCTCTTTTCTCGTGTCGATTTCAAAGCCGTGCAGCCGGGCGGTCTTGAAGACATCGATGCCGCAAGCCTCCATCATGGGTCTGATCCTGAGTTTGGTTAGCTCTCCTTTCTGCGGCCCAGCCTGGGCCTCTAGACCTCCAGCGGGTCAGGTGCAGCCTGGGTTGGGAGTTGGTTCTGCCTCTACGGTTTTCAGAGGCTCACCCGGAACCTCTGTCTGCTCGGAGGGTCAGCCACCGCCGGGGTTTGGCTCTGTCGGCTTGGCCGCCACGACCTTCGCAGGCTCCACCGGAGCCTGGGTCTCCCCGGAGGGTCAGGTGGCTTCCGGAGTGGGATTTAGTACGGAGGGCGCACACGCAGCCCCGCCGCTGGGCACCAGGGCCACAAGGGCGAAGGCCTTGTAATAACCCTGATTATAAGCTTCTCCCTCCAATCTGACCGCCGCTTCCGAAAGGGTCTGGCCATTGGAGCCATTGATAAGGATGGCCTTGGTATATTCCTTGAGCACCTTTTTCATGCTTGCGGCATCCGGAGCTATGGGCGGATGGAAAGGGTCTTTCTCGAAAAGGGGACAACCATACTGGCACTTCCACCGCACCCATTCGGCCACCACCACCGTTTCCGGGTCGATGATTTTGGCTTTCTCAGCCCCCAGCTCCAAGGCCCGTTGCAATAGAAACTCCATCTTGTCCTCCCGTCTTGCTGCTGCCTCAGTCGGCTTTATCTTCTCGCGAAAAGCTGCCCCCACAGGTTTGACGGCTCGGAACAACACCCCCTGGGTTACCGGGGAGCTGTTGAAGCCGGTTACCATTACCAGTTCCGACTCTTCAAAACCCGCCTGTTCTAATAGTGCCAGGAAAACCTTTCCTGGTATGGCCCCGCCTTCTCAGCTGGCCCATTTCTCCACGCGATCTTTGGTCTCCTTGGGCAATTCCCCGGAAAGCACCTGGTCGGCCAACAGGAACCGCCCTCCCGGTTTCAGGACCCGGAAGACTTCGCCCAAGGCATTGACCTTATCCACCACCAGGTTAAAGACGCCGTTTGATATTACCACGTCAACGCTGTTATCAGGAAAGGGCAACTGTTCGGCGGAAGATTCCTGAAAAGTGACATTATCGACGCCTGCCAGCCGGGCATTCTCGCTGGCCCTGGCAAGCATCTCATGAACCAGGTCGATTCCGGTCACTACCCCCGAAGACCTTACCAGCTTAGCGGCAATAATAGAATCCACGCCCGCGCCGCAGCCGATGTCCAGAACCTTCTCGCCTGGCTGTATCGGACCCAGACTGAACGGGTTCCCCACACCGCAATAGCACGCCGCCACCGGCTCAGGCAAGCTCTGGATCATCTCCGGGTCATAGCCCAGGGCCTCCAGTCCCGCCCGCCCGGTGGGATAACGGAACTGCCCTTCCGGGGTGACGGCCACCTTGCCATATTTGGCCCGGATGCCTGCCTCGATCCGTTGTTTATCCTGGCCGGTCAATTCGGTCGCCATGGCTGCATCCTTTCAGGTTAAGATGTCTCTTCGGATCTGCTCAAATTCCTCTTTGGTGATCTCCCCCCGGGCATAGCGTTTCTTCAGTATCTCCAGGGCGGATTCCGACTCTTGGCCACCCTGGCCATAAAC
>CAWAEI010000004.1:0-91458 GCA_963780995.1 uncultured delta proteobacterium | reverse complement strand
CCAGACCCCGAAGGGCCTGGAGTTTTTTTATCTGGGACTTAGAACAAGCCGGTGACTTTACCGGTCGTGACATCCACGTCGACACGGCGGTAAGCCGGGTCGGAACCGGTGCCGGGCATCAGGGTGATGGCGCCGCAGACCGGGCAGATGAACTTGGCGCCGCCGTAAATGAGGAAGTCGCGCACCGGCAACCGCCAGCCTTTGGGGCAACCCTTTTTCGTCGGGTCGTGGCTGAGGGACAGGTGGGTCTTCACCATCATGGTGGCGTAGTCGTTGAACTTCGGATCAGCTTCGAAACGGACGGCCTTGGCGGTGGCTTCAGGGGTGAAGTCCACGCCGTCGGCGCCATAGATTTCCTTAGCGATCAGCTCAACGCGCTTGCGCAGGGGCAGCTCGTTGGGATACAGGAACTTGAAGTCGTTCTTCTCTTTACAGGCGTCCATGACTGCATCGGCAAATTCCAGGGCGCCTTCGCCGCCGAACTGCCAGTGCTTGGATACGGCCACCCGGGCGCCGGCGGCCTCACAGGCCCGACGAATCACATCGTGCTCTTCCTTGGAATCGAAATGGAAGGCGTTGATGCAGACCACCGGATTGATGCCGGCTTTCTTGATGTTTTTGACATGGTGCACCGCGTTCATGACGCCGTCTTCCAGCCAGGGCATGGTCTTGGCAGAGGCTTCGAAGTACTCTTTGGGAACGGGTTTGCCCGGAGGGCAGGGAAGCGCGCCGGCGTTGACGCCGTGGTGCTTCAGACCCCGGACGGTGGCGGTGAGCACGGCGACGTTGGGTTTCAGACCGCTGAAACGGCTTTTGACGTTCCAGAATTTCTCAAAGCCGATGTCGGCGCCGAACCCGGACTCGGTGATGTGATAGTCAAAGAGCTTCAAGCCGACCTGGTCGGCGACGATGGAGGACTGACCCACGGCGATGTTGGCGAAGGGGCCGGCGTGTACGAACACGGGCTGCTTCTCGACGCTCTGCATCAGGGTGGGGTTGATGGAGGGGACCATCCAGGCCATCATGGCGTTGCCCACTTCCAGGTCGCCGGTGGTCACGGGGTTGCCCTTCTTGTCGTAGGCCACGACGATTTCGTTCATCCGTTTTTTGAAGTCCGCCAGACCGTTGAAGATGGACAGGATGGCCATGACTTCCGAGGACACCGCGATACCGAACTTGGACTGGCACATGAGGCCGTCGGCCTTGGTGGTGCCGAGGCCGATGATGATGTTCCGCATGGCCTGGGCGCAGAAGTCCAGGATCCAGCCCATTTCCAGGTTCCGGGGGTCGATGTTCAGGCGCTTCAGGTTCCGTTTGGCCAACTGTTCGTCGTTATAGTTAAACTCATGCTGCATCCGGGCGGTCAAGGCTACCATGGCCAGGTTGTGGGCGTTCATGATGTTGTTGATGTCGCCGGTGAGGCCCAGGGAGAACTCGGTCATGGGGATGAGCAGCGAGATACCGCCGCCGGCCGCGGTGCCTTTGATGTTCATGGTGGGGCCGCCGGAAGGCTGGCGGAGAGCGCCGCCCACATTCATGCCCCGGGCGCCCAGGCCCTCGATCAGGCCCATGGAGGTGGTGGATTTGCCTTCACCCAGGGGAGTGGGGGTGATGGCGGTAACGTCGATGTAGTAGCCGTCTGGTTTGCTCTTCAGGCGTTCCAGGCATTTCATGTAATCGACGCGGCCGATTTTCTGACCGTGCGGGATGCGCTCGTCTTTGGGAATTTCCAGCTTATCGCACATCGCGTCAAAATTGATCATCTCCGCTTCGGCAATTTCCGCAATCTGCCAGTCAGCCTGTTTTACCGGATCATACTTCGCCATAAATAAACTTCCTCCTCAGTGTATGTTTTAGCTCGTTTTTTTTAAGCTAACTATAGCCCATAAAATGACTTTTTTGCCTGGACCGGGACATCATTATTTTTTTCACATTGCCTCCCTCTTATAAAGGGAAAAGAGGCTTTTGTCAACTGTTATTTCAACCCCAAAGCACATTTAATTGGCGAACTCTATCCAACCCAAGCAGGCGATTACATATGAACATATGCTAAAGCATGTGAAGAACTTAGCAAGAGGTTTAAAGAAATTAAATTTATGCCGTCGGGAACAAATTTTCTATTTGACAGCCTCGCTGTCAGAGGCTTTAATCTATCCTATCTATAATTGACTAGACTGCCCCAATATCGCAACGCAATCGGAAATTTTACCGGAGCCCGAAATGCAGCTCGTCGCCTTAAACAGCACTCCCCGTGATGCCCAGACCAGCAAAACCGACCAACTCCTGCAGGCCTTTCTGGCCGGGGCCCGGGAAGCCGGTGCGGTCTGCGAACTCATTTACTTGCGAAATTTTAAGATCATGCCCTGCTTGGGGTGTTTCGGCTGCTGGCTGAAAACCCCAGGCCGTTGTGTCCAGTCCGACGACATGACCAATGATCTGTTTTCCCAAATTCGTCCAGGCCGATATCGTCGTGCTGGCCTCACCTCTATACTATTTCTCCATGAACGCCTGCCTCAAATCCTTTGTGGACCGCACCTTGCCCATGTTCGAACCCCAGTTTACCGATATGGGCGAGCAGACCGGCCACCCACTGCGTTTCGGCCGCATGCCCAAAATTGTTACCCTGAGCGTCTGCGCTTTCCCGGACCCGGATAGTTTCCGGGCCCTGTCCCTAAACTGGAAAATGATCTTCGGCCCGCATCTGGCCGCCGAAATCTACCGCCATTCCTCCGAGTTCTTCGACATCCCGGAATTGGCGCCCATAGTCCGACAGGTCCTGCAAGGCGCCCATCAAGCCGGGGTCGAGATAGTGCAATCCGGGAAGGTGACCGAGGCGACTCTCCAGCAAATCACCCAGGATCTGGCCCCCCGGGCCAGGCTTATTGAAATGGCCAACCAATATTGGCGCCAGGTCCTGCCGGATACTCAGTAAGCCGAAGCGATGGCGCCGGCATCGGAAAGATTTTGATTTTTATCATTCTTGACTCAGTCCTCGATACGCCAACCGGGGGAGTGCCTCAGTCGACACTTTGGTCAACAGAATACAACACTGCTCACAAATCTTGGGAAGGAAAAATGTTATGGCGAACCATACCGATCCCACCAATAAGGTCTCCATTCAACCAGACACCTTGGCCATGTACGAAAAAGCCCGCCAGGAAGGCGTGGAAACCGTCTGGGAGCGGGCCCAGGCCCAGAAGCCGCACTGTGGCTTTTGTGAGCTGGGCCTCAGTTGCCGGATCTGCGTCATGGGTCCCTGCCGTTTGGATCCCTTCGGTGAAGGACCCCAGCGGGGCGTCTGCGGTGCCGACGCCGACATCATCGTGGCCCGTAACCTCGCCCGGATGATTGCCGCCGGGGCCGCCTCCCATTCCGACCATGGCCGGGACCTGGTGGAAACCCTGCTGGCCGTCGCCGAAGGCCAGGCACCGGGGTATCAGTTGACCGATCTGGCCAAACTGGACCGCGTCGCCGCGGAATACGGTCTCCCAGCCGACCTGCCCCCCCAGGCCAAGGCCAAAGAACTGGCTCTGGCCATGATGGACGAGTTCGGCATCCGTAAAGGCCACCTGACCTTTGCCAAACGCCTGCCCGCCGCCCGGCTGGAACTCTGGGACAAGCTGAATATCGCCCCCCGGGGTATTGACCGGGAGGTAGTGGAAACCATGCACCGCACCCACATGGGGGTAGACAACGACCCGGTGAACATCCTGCTGCACGCCCTGCGCACCTCCCTGAGCGACGGCTGGGGCGGCTCCATGATCGCCACCGAGGTCTCCGACATCCTCTTCGGCACCCCCCAGCCCACCGCCTCCCAGGTAAACCTGGGGGTGCTGAAAACCGACGAAATCAATATCATCCTGCACGGCCACAATCCCCTGGTCTCCGAGATGGTCTACCGGGCCTCCCAGGACCCCCAGCTGATCGCCCGGGCCAAAGAACTAGGGGCGCAAGGCATTAACCTGGTGGGGCTGTGCTGTACCGGCAACGAGGTCCTCATGCGCAAGGGCATCCCCATGGCCGGTAACCACCTGCTCCAGGAACTGGTCCTGCTCACCGGCGCGGCCGAGGCCATGGTGGTGGACTACCAGTGCATCATGCCCTCGGTGGGCCAAATTTCCACCTGTTACCACACCCATCTCATCACCACCTCTCCTAAGGCCAAATTTCCGCATGCTCAACACCTGGAATTCACGCCAGAAAACGCCCTCGAACGGGGCCGGGAAGTGGTCAAAATGGCCGTGGAGAACTTTGCCAACCGCAAGCCCGAGAGGGTCTTTATTCCAGTCTCCCCGGTCAACCAGGTGAGCGGCTTCTCGGTGGAAGCTATTCTCGGCGCCCTGGGCGGCACCCCCACGCCCCTCCTTGACGCCATCAAGGCCGGTCAGATCCGGGGCGCCGTGGGCGTGGTGGGCTGCAATAACCCCAAGATCTGCCAAGACCTGGGCCATACCACCATCACCCGCAGACTGATTGAGCATGACATCCTCGTCCTGGACACCGGCTGCACCGCCGTGGCCAACGCCAAGGCCGGACTTAAAGAGCTGTCCGCCGCCGCCCTGGCCGGGCCCGGCTTGCGAGCCATCTGCGAAGCCCTGAAAATTCCCCCGGTGCTCCACATGGGCTCCTGCGTGGACAACACCCGTATCCTGCATCTGGCCGCCGCTCTGGCCGGCGCCCTGGGAGTGGACCTGGATAAACTGCCCGTGGCCGCCGCCGCCCCGGAATGGTACTCTGAAAAAGCCGCGGCCATCGCCACCTACGCCGTGGCCTCCGGCATCTATACCGTCCTGGGAGTGACGCCCCCGGTCCTGGGCAGCAAAACCGTCACCGACCTGCTCCTCAGCGGCCTCAATAACGTGGTCGGCGCCTGCTTTGCCGTGGAGCCCGACCCCGATAAGGCCGCCGCTTTGCTCATCAAACACGTGGAGACCAAGCGCCAGGCCCTGGGGCTGGATAGCCGTCTTTAATACGGGTTGCGGTTTGCCGTTAAATAAGGCACACTCAGGGAGATATCAGGGGCCTCCGGCCCCTGTCCCCTGACCCAGGGGTCAGCGAAAAAAGTTGACAACCCAGACCTATCATGGCAATATAAAAATGTTTTTAGTTGTCTCGGCAACGATCCCAAAAAGCACGGGGTTGCGCTGCCTCCATCTTTCCCAAATTACGATAATTGAGAACCAAGGAGACCCTTATGGCAGATATTATGCAAGTTACCGACGGCGACTTTGAGCAGGAAATTCTCAAAGCCGACACCCCGGCCCTGGTGGATTTTTGGGCTGCCTGGTGCGGTCCCTGCCGGGCCATTGCCCCGGTGGTGGAAGAACTGGCCAAGGACTATGCCGGCAAGATTAAAGTCGCCAAAATGAATGTCGACGAAAATTCCAAAACCCCGGTAAAATATGGCATCCGGGCCATCCCCACCCTGATCCTGTTCAAAAACGGCAACGTGGTGGACCAGATAACCGGCGCCGTCTCCAAAACCCAGATCGAAAACGCCATCAAGAAGATGCTTTAGGCCTTCCAGCAATCACCCATGGCTGCATACGATTACGACATCATTATCATCGGCGGCGGGCCGGCGGGTCTTACTGCCGGCCTGTATGCCGGGCGGGGCCAGTTTAAGACCCTGCTCCTGGAAAAACTCATCACCGGTGGTCAAGTCATGACCACGGACCATGTCGACAATTACCCCGGTTTTCCCGAGGGCATTTCCGGTTTCGAACTCTCCCAGCGTATGCGGGACCAGGCCGAACGCTTCGGCGTCGAAATCCGGAGCGCCGAAGTCACCGGGCTCAAACCTGGCCCTGACCATACCGTAGTTCTGGAAGGGGGAGAAGAAGTTGTTGGCCGCGCCCTTATCATTGCCAGCGGCGCCCAACCCCGGCGGGCCGGGTTCCCCGGAGAAGTGGAATTCACCGGCCGAGGTGTGGGCTACTGCGCCACCTGTGACGGTGCCCTGTACCGGGATGAGACCATCGCCGTGATTGGCGGCGGCGACACCGCGCTCCAGGACGCCGTCTTCTTGACCCGGTTTGCCAAAAAAGTCTATCTCATCCACCGCCGGGACCAGCTCCGGGGCGCCAAGCTCTACCAGGAAAGGGTCTTTGCCAACGACAAAATCCAAGTCATCTGGAACACCGTGGTCACGGAGATCAAGGGCGACAAAAACGTTTCCGGCGCTCGCCTGAAAAACGTCAAAACCGGCCAGGAGTCCGACCTGGCAATCACCGGCATCTTCGTCTTCGTGGGCATTCAACCCATCACCGGTTGGCTGAACCCGGGTCTCCTGGATCAGGATGAATTCGGCTTTATCAAGACCGACGACACCATGGCCACCAACATTCCCGGCATCTTTGCCGCCGGGGACGTCCGGGTCAAATTTCTCCGCCAGATCAGCACTGCCGTCGGCGACGGCGCCCAGGCCTGCTTTGCGGCAGAAAAATATTTGGAGGAACAGCATTAACTCAATACGGCCGTTATTTCGTTGGTATACCTGCTTCCTGGCTGCCCTGCTCCTGATTCTGGGGCCCGGCTGCGGCTGGTTCGGCAAGAAAAAGCCCGATCGGCCCCCGGATGTCCTGGCCCAGGAAGGCATTCAGAAAATGAAAACCGGCAAGTACGAAGACGCCGTGGAGAACTTCGAAAAAATCAGGGACCGCTACCCCTACAGCCAGGAGGCCACCCAGGCAGAGCTTAAAGTGGCCGACGCCAAGTATTTTAATAAAAAATTCGACGAAGCCCTGCAGGATTACAAGAACTTTGAAAAACTCCACCCCAGCCATCCCCAGATTCCGTATGTCATCTATCAGCAGGGCTTGTGCTATTACCGGCAGCGCACCACCATCGACCGGGACCCCACCTATACCTACAAGGCCCTGCAGGAATTCCGGCGTCTGAAACAACGCTATCCGGATTATGAAAAAATCGCTAATGCCAATGACTACATGACCAAATGCCAGAAGTCCCTGGCTGACCACGAGTTTTACGTGGGGGAATATTACTTTAAAACCAAACGCTATCAGGCCGCCCTGGACCGATTCGCCACCATCCAGGAGGAATACCCGGATTATCCCAAAATGCCCAAGGTCAAAGAGTACGTCGCCACCTGCGAGACGTACCTGGCCAACCCCGTCACAGCCGATCCCCCGGCCATCCTGAAACCCTGGCACTATATTTTCGACGCCCAGTGGTAGGACGGTTTACGGTTCAGTTATCGGTTTTCGATTTGATTAGCCTGTCGGGTGGGCGCGGCCAATTATTGTTTGGTGGCACAGACTTTCTCTAGCCTGTAGTACTCCACCTCCCTAGCCTTTTGAACCCACAATGCCGGGGCACGATGCCCCGTGCCCCTACGGGTCAAGTACTGCCCTCACATCTCCCCCAACCAATCCCGGCCGGTCAACATTTCCAAACAGGCATAATGGGTTAAATCGTGATGGATGGGCGTGATGGAAATATAACCGTTCTCCACCGCCCAGAAGTCGGTGCCCGGCTCCAATTGCCGGCGGGTATTGATCCCTGCCAGCCAGTAATAAATATTTTCCCGGGGGTCCACCCGCTGCTCATAGCGCTCCACCAGCACCCCGTTTTCCTGCCGGGTCAAAAGCACCCCCTTAATCTGATTCTCGGGTAGAGACGGCACGTTGACATTCAAACAGACACCCTCCGGCAGGTTCATTTCTGGCAACTCGGGGACCAACCGGGCCGCAAACCGGGCCGCCACCCCGAAATCCGGTTCTTTATAGGTGCTCAACGACACGGCCATGGACTTGATCCCCATGATCGCCGCCTCGGTGGCCGCGGACACCGTGCCGGAGTACAGGACATTAATGCCCACATTCGACCCCAGGTTGATGCCGGAGACCACCATATCCGGCCTCCGGGGCAACACCTCGGCCATGGCGATCTTGACGCAGTCGGCCGGGGTGCCCGAGACCGCCCAGCCGAAAAAAGCGCCGTTTTTATTGACCCTTTTGACCCGCAAGGGGTTGAGCAGACTGATGGCATGCCCCACCGCACTCTGCTCGCTCTCCGGGGCCACCACCTCCACCTGGTGCTCCGCCCGTAAAACCTGATACAAAGCCCACAAACCCGGGGCATGAATCCCATCGTCATTGGTTAACAGTATATACAAAGAATTCCTCCTGAACGTAACTGCACCCAGGTTTGCAGATGCCCCCAAACAGGGCGGAGACAAATTCTCTCTATCTGAGCACAGACATACAATTATATTAACTTATAAAAAACCGCTGTCCATGGCAAAACTTTTTACCCGGAATAGTCTGATTCTCATTTTAATAAAAACATAGTGTTTCATTTTCTTTACATTTAATTGTTCTCCTGCATGATCTTGGCTTCCAACCTAATGGCTTAACTGGGAATAAGTCCATATAACTAATTGTTATAATTAATTTTTTAACATTCCTTTTTCTTGTCAATTTTTATAGATAACTCTTTTAACCTAATGTTAAGAAAATTGAACAGTTCAACCTGTCGTTTTTATTATATTATTTTATTTATCAATTAATTATGTTCAATAATTGAAACATTATTTTGAAATAATAATTATCAATAATTAATTATTTAAGCAATATCAATTAGATATATATTTTTAAGTTCATGGCATGATAGTTGCTATCCCATTATGTGAGAATTCTGAAAATTCTTAACATTCTACAAGGAGGATATCAACGCATGAAGAAGCTCTTTTTGGTATTGACCATATTTACCCTGGTCATGCTGCCGCTAGCGGCCATGGCCATTACGAACGTCCCGGTGGATCCGGCTGATTACTTCGATGTCCGTTCGTCGAATAATCTGAGTGAGATTTTTGCCCAAAATTGGGATACTTTTAATGTAAACTGGGGTATAACCGATATGGGGTCCTATTTCCATTACGAATATACCTTTTCGGGATCGATAGACCCTGTCCAGCAGTTAAAAAATTTCAGTCACCTCCTCCTGGAATTAAGTCCAGGGGTGGTAATTGGGGATATTAAAAACTTGACTGGTGCAACCCCCGAAGCAATTAACCCTATTTTTGACTGGACGTCGCAACAGGGCAATCCTGGCCTGCCTGGAACCTTGCACGGCATTAAACTTAACCCGGTAGCCGGTTCAAATATTTTTACTTTCTCCTTTGATATCAACCGGGCGCCAGTCTATGGCAACTTCTATGCCAAAGATGGTGGTGGTACCGATCCAGCAACTGCTGTCATCGCCATGAACTGGGCGTTACAATATGGCGATCCTATTTCCTTTGATAAATTCCAATATATCGCCGTTCCTGACACCACCGCCGTCCCCATCCCCGGCTCCCTGCTGCTCCTGGGCACCGGCCTCCTGGGACTGGTCGGCCTGCGGAAAAAACTACAGTAACCATAATCTGACTCACATTACAGACAGGGCTTCGGCCCTGTCTTTTTTTTTGGGTTTTCCCCCTGCCTACGGTATCCTGCATTTTTTTGTTCAATAATTAAAACATGATCCCACCAAAGCAACTGTCCCTAAAAGGCCTCACCCTCCTATTTGCCTGCAATTATGGCCATATTTTGGCCCTGCTGATAAATATTTAAATTATTAAACAATTGTTAAGAAATTTAAACATTATAACTTATTAATATATTTATTAATTCAATATATTTTAAATTTTCTGTTTAAGAAACTGAACAAACTGAATATTATCCTACTTTAATTTAATTTTTTTCTATAGTAATTTCAGTAAGTTCTTTAAATGCTCAATATGGCACAAATGTTGCTTATTACACTCTAGAGAATTTCCATTTTATTCGAGGGAGGAACTATAAGGTACAAACGTTTGGACTTCGAAATTCCGTGATTGAGGTCCCTGTCCACGCATCATTTCATGGCACCATCAAAAATTCAAGGAGGATTATCGTATGCGTAAAGCTAACAACATTCTGGTTATGGTCCTGGCGCTGGTGCTTTGCTCTGCCACGATCGCCCAAGCCGATCTAGTCAGCGTCACCTCAATTAACGGCGGTAACTTTATAGTAACCTCGGTTAACGGAAATGCGGTATCTGAAGATTATAACGAAAATACCCTTATCCCTTATCCTTCACATGATGGCTTTGCCATTGTTAATCCCAATTTTCAATTTTTTGACAAAACTGTGGTGCTCGAGAAAAACATCCCGGCACCAGATGAGAAGATTACCACAACGTGGCATGTAACCAATACCTCCAACTACTCATGGTCTGATTACCACTTTGTGATCCTTAATGACCCAATTGATGTAGCATTAGGCACCCCGTTTAACAGTTCCGATTTTAAATCAGAAACCGTTGCCAGCCTTTGGGAAATCGACTTCTCAATCGGGGCCCCAGGCAGCAAATTAACCGCTCCAGGTGAAATTAACAACTTTACCATTTCCTTTGACCTGTTCGGTGGTGTCCAAGGTGATCAGTTTACCTTTGTTCTCCGGCAGATAGCCACAACCACTCCAGTAGTCCCCATCCCCGGTTCCCTGCTCCTCCTGGGCAGCGGCATCCTGGGTCTCATGGGCCTCCGGAGAAAACTGTAGCAACCATCACTTGACTCACATCACCCCAGCAGGGGCCGCCGCGCCCCTGCTTTTTTATGTTCTTTCCCCTTTCTCCTTTTCACTTTCCACTCCTTGGGATAAACTGCCAATTAAAGGAATTACGCCTTATCACCAGAAACCGGAAACTATCCATGACCCGCACCTCCCACCTCCACGACCGCCTCGCCCGCCGGGCCGAGGCCTTGTTCCCCGAACTCCAGGGCCTGCGCCGGGATTTGCACCAGCATCCGGAACTCTCCAACCAGGAGGCCCGCACCGGCCGGGTGGCCGCGGCCTACCTCACGGCCCTGGGTCTGGAAGTCAGGACCGGCATCGCCGGCCACGGCGTCGTGGCCGACCTCGTCTGTGCCCAACCCGGCCCCACCTTTGCCTACCGGGCCGATATGGACGCCCTGCCCATCCAGGAGAAGCCGGACAAACCCTGGTGCTCCCAAACCCCTGGGGTCATGCACGCCTGCGGCCATGATATGCACGTCAGCATCGCCCTGGGCGCGGCCAAGGTGCTCTCGGAACTGAAAAATGACCTGGCCGGCCGCTTTCGCTTTATCCTCCAGCCCGCCGAAGAAGGCCTGCCCCCGGGCACGGTGGGCGGCGCCGAATTGATGGTGCAGTTAGGCGTGCTGGACCAGGTGGCCGCCATCGCCGGGCTCCACGTCGCCCCCAGGCTGGCCGTCGGCCAGCTCGGCTACTGCCCCGGCCTCGTCATGGCCGGCGCCGATCAGCTCCACCTGGAAATCAACGGCCGCCAGGCCCACGCGGCCACACCCCACCACGGGGTGGACGCCATTGTGGTGGCGGCCCAGGCCCTCACCCTGCTGCAAGCCGTGCTCTCCCAGGGTAAAGACGCCCGGGCCCCCGCGGTCCTGACCTTCGGCACCATTGCCGGGGGCTCCCGGTTCAATATTCTGGCCGACCAGGTGGTCCTGGAAGGCACCCTGCGCTACCACGACCCCAAGGTCCGGGCCGGCCTCCTGGAAAAGGCCCACCGCCTCCTGGAGGGCCTCACCGCCGGCACCGGCGCCCGTTACCGCCTGGAGAGCCAGTCCCTCTACCCCATCCTCTACAACGACCCCGATCTGACCCAGCAGGCCCTGGAGCTGCTGCACCCCTGCTTCGGCCCCCACGCCCTGGTCCAGATGCGCCCGGTCCTGGGCAGCGAGGATTTTGCCTTTTACGCCCAGAAAGTCCCGGGCTTCTACTTCTTCCTGGGCACCCGCAGCCCCGGCGCCGAGGGCCAGACCCTGCACTCCCCGGACTTCGATCCCGACGAAACCGCCCTCACCGTCGGCCTCACCGCCGCCGCCGGGCTGCTGGCGGGGCTGAGCGCTGCCACCCTGAAGTAATATACCTATAGCGTAATGGTGATGGTACTTCTAGTTCCCAAGTTGCCCTTAACTACCTCATCGCCAAAATCTTCTCGCTCGGCAGCCGGTTCCATTTTTTCCCCGTGAGACTGATTCCCCCCGCCCACTCAGGTCATGTTCCAATTCTTGAACAAGCCTGGCCTGCCGGACCGGCGGCCGCAATTTCCCCAATTCGCAGCAACTCTTTAATATTATTCAAAATTAAAAATATCAGCCTTCCCTGCCCCCCAGCACCGCCCCAACTGGCGGCCCCCGACAGCCAACCGGGCCTCCTTAAACTGTAATATTCTGTTATCCATACGATTTATTCTTCCGCTGGGTCTTGCGCCCGTCGCCGCCAGGCCGCAGTAAGTTAGAATCGTTGCGAGAATATTTCCATCCAGTTCAAATTATTATACCCCGCGTTCACCTTTCTGGACATGTGTGTTTGTGCCAAAAAATGGCCTAGGTAAATTTATCAACAATAATCAATAATTATTACTAATCGGTAGGTGGCATATATATTGCATTATATTAATTCGACTTTTTCCGTACAGAGTGCTATGGCGGAATTGTCAAGATTTTGAAACATTCCCCTGGCTGGGGGCGCGTTGGTTAAGTAATTTCGACAGCCAACCTCTAAAAAGTATAATTGCCGTGAATAAAAGGACCTTAAGGGGGTGAGGCACAAAGATTAGAGGAAAAAGATGAGATTTGAGTTTTAATCATTGCCCCCAATAAGGAAATGGGGGGGAATTAACAAAGGAGGAAATTATGAAACGAAAACTTTTTGATACTTTTGGCACTGGTGACTGGTCATATGGGCCTGGGCCCTGGAGCACGCCGCATGTGACTTCTATCTCAAGCCATTAAGCTATGCATCTAATGATACCCCTAATCTTCACTATGACCTACTCCGATGCTGTATGCTGATGTCAACAATTATCGTAAATTTGACATTTGCCGGGTTTGGGATCTCGTTATATCTTGACGATGGTTCGTGCTAAATTTACTTCCATGTCGGTATATTGAGCTCGTGACTCGGTAATCTTCGATATAAATGGATCTAGAAGTGCTGACAACTACATCCAGACGATTGCTAATTCTCTGCAGACTACTTCGACAGGCCGGGAAAGGAAACTACGGACGTCAACGATCAATTCTGACCGTGCACCTAGGGTCGAACCAAGTTACGAGTTCACTGGACGCGATATGATTGCCGATAATGAACATAATTCAATTCGACCGATTTCTTTACATTAACTCAACTCTGCTGCAGGATGTGCTTATTTGATGCTGACCACATCTTACTTCCAAAGATTATGGCATGTCGGATCATTCAAACCGGCTTGAGCGTGGCAACGGCGTCGTCCCCCTCCCCGGCGCCGTCCTGCTCTTAGGCGCTGGCCTGGTCCGCCTGGTGGCCTACGCCCGGAGACGGCAAGAAGACTAATCAAGATCTAATGGCAATACCTCTCAACTGCACAAGGCAGGGCCCCGGCCCTGCCTTTTCTTTTGGCGCCTTCGGTGACTCTCCAGGCTGCCAACCTCCCCGGCTGGCATACATCCTTCGGTACTTGACATACTGATGTATGAATGATATGTTTGTATGTATGAGAACTACCGTAAGAATCAATGACGAACTCCTCCACCAGGCCAAACAAACCGCCGCTGCCGAAGGGCGCACCCTGACTGCTTTGATCGAAGAAGGTTTACGGGTGATTCTAGCCGCCTCCCGGGAAACCCCGCGCCCACCCCTCGAATTGCCGGTGTCCCAGGCCGGCGGCGGGGTCCTCCCCGGGATTGACCTCAACCGCGCCCGCGACCTGGAAGAGGCCCTGAACACCCCGTGATTCTGCCCGATGTCAATATCCTGGTGCATGCTTTCCGGTCCGATACCGGCGATCACGAGACCTGCCGCCGCTGGTTGACTGCTGTGATCAATGGCCGGGGGCGCTACGGCATGTCGCCCCAGGTATTGAGCGGGGTGGTCCGCATCACCACTCACCCGAAAGTTTTTGCCCAGCCCAGCAGCTTGTCTGAAGTGCTTCGCTTCTGCACCATCCTCCTCGACCGGCCTAATTGCGTGGTGGTTCAACCCGGAGCCTCTCATTGGGAGCTTTTCACCCACCTGTGTCTAGCCGCCGATGCCCGGGGCAATCTGGTGCCCGACGCCTGGTTTGCCGCCTTGGCCATCGAATGGGGCTGCGACTGGATCACCCTGGACCGGGATTACGCCCGTTTCCCGGGCCTGCACTGGCGGCTGCCCGAGTGAATACCTCTAAAGTCCCCCTTTTCCCGCCTCGTGCCCAAGTTGTACTTGGGCACGCACGAATGTGCAAAGCTCAGCTTTGCTTTATACCTCTACCAGGTCAAGCTCCAATATCCCATCTTACCCCAGGTCTCAGAAGCTCCCCGCCAAATCCTCCCGCAACTGCCGCCCCAACCGCACAAACTCCGGACTCCGGGGCAAATATCCCGCCAGCTCCTCCAGGTAGCCCCTTTCCCTGACCACCGCCCGGCTCACCCCGTAATTGAAGTCGTACACCCAACTGCACAACAGCAGTTTAAAGTCGTTCACCCAGACCATATCCTGGTAATTCACCATCTGCCGCCGGCTCACCTGCTCCAGGATCTCGGGCGTATAATTGTCCGGGTGGGGTTTAAGTTCCAGGTTGACCACCTTGTTATGCCGCGCCCCGGGGTTGAAGTGGGCCAGCATGACCGCAAAGATGTCCAGTTTATCCGCGTCCCGCACGATCTGGGTGAGATACCTGACCTCCGGCGGCAGGCCCCGGGGCAGAAAGCGGCGGTTGTGCAGGGCCACCGCGCCCAGGACCAGCTTCCGGGCCGACGGCGCCAGCCCCTCCAGCACCTGCTGCTGCTTCAGAGTCAAGACCCCCTGGCTGGCATGGTTCACCGACAGCTTGTCATGAAAGGTCTGGTACCGGGCATATTGCGGAAATCGCCCCACGTCGTGGCACAAAGCCGCCAAATGGGCCAGTTCCTGTAGCCCCGGCGCCGGGGCCAGGGCCGCGGTTAGCCGCCGGGCCAACCCCAGCACCCGCAGCGTATGGTCGATTTTTAACTGCACGTTGGCCACGTCAAACTCAGACCCCTGCAGAAATTCCCGGGTATAGTCCCGAAACCACTGCTCATACGTCTGAAAGTCATACCCGGCGGGAAGTTCCCACATTCAGCCCACTCCCTTCTGCCGCTCCGACCCGGGGTCCCGGGCCCAATGTTCCAAGGTTAAAATCATCGGGGCGCTGCTTGCCGCGCCCCTGACTCCTTAGTTATCCATGGTCTTTATCTTAACCCGGATCAAGTTTTCTTCAAAAGCCTGAAAGCTCATGACTCCTGGTCCGGCCAAAAAAGACTTCTTCCTCAGCTACAACCAAGCCGACCGCGGCTAGGCCGAGTGGATCGCCTGGCTGGCAATTGGAGGCCGCGGGTTATGCCGTCACCATCCAAGCCTGGGACTTCCGGCCCGGCATGAATTTCATAAAAGAAATGCACCAAGCATTGACAATTGCCAAAAGATTCATCGGGGTCTTGTCTCCCCATTATCTTGGCGCGCCATTTGCCCAACAGGAACTCATGAAGGGGCGGTTTCGCGATCCGCCCCGACGCGCCCCTTTGATTGATACAGCTCTCCCTTGCTTTTTAATACCTCTAATAGTACAATCAAGCATACAAAAAAGAGGTGCATTATGGGAAAGCTCCCCCATCTGGTCTCAATCAGTGATCTCAGGCAGGACGCAGCCAAAGTTTTAAAGCTGGTCCAGGATTCCAAAGAACCGCTCATTATCACCCAGCGGGGCCGCGCCGCCGCCGTCATGCAGAGCCTGGAGACCTTTGAGCGCTCGGAACGAGATAAAGAACTCCTGCAGCTCTTGCTTAAGGGAGAAAAGGAAATCGCCGTCGGCCAAGGGCATGAGCTTGACGCCGTCCTGGCCGCAGCCGATGCCATCCTGGCGGAATAAAGCGGGTGAAAATACTCTTTACCCCCGCCGCCCGCGCTCAGTTCCTCGCCGCCCTGGCCTACATCCGTTCTGATAATCCAGTTGCATCAGTCCGCTTTCGTCAGCGCTGCGAAGAGGTCTTGCGCCGCCTGGAACAATTCCCCGCCTCTGGTAGATTAATACCGGAATTTCCTGAACTGCCTTTCCGGGAAATAGTTGTTCCACCTTATCGGTTTTTCTATCGTCCCCAGGGGAAAACCATCTGGGTGGTGGCGGTGTGGCACGGCGCGCAAATCCCTGGCCAACCGGCAAGCTGAGAAAATGTCTAGCGGTTTTCAAAAATAATCTCACCTCGCAGGGGCCGGGTCACCCGGCCCCTACAGGCGGAATACCCCCTACCCCCCAAACACCGCCGCCAGAATCCACACCGCCAACCCGGCCCAGATGGCCATCACCCACCAAACCCGCTCCAGCCCCATCCTGGCAATCTCATCCCGCCATTTCAGGAGCATCTCGCCATAGGGAATCATCCCCAGCCCCATCAGCAGGGAGGTCAACAGCATCACCGCCCCCACTTCGATAATACTCAGGTGCAGCAGCACCAAAACGCCCACCACCGACGCTGGCGATGCCGTAGATCATCAGCGTCCGGTTCCCCGGCCCGTACATCTTGTCCACCAGCCCCAGCCAGTAGTCCCGGGCCACCACCAGCATGATGATCTTCGCCAGGACCAGGATCGCAAACCCCGCCGCCAAAATCTTCATGATCAGCATCACCGTCGCTCCTCCTCTTTAGCAGATATTTTTCATCTCAAATATAAAGTAAGCATAACCTTGCCGCCGGCCAAGGCCGGATCATTTTTGCCTCCCTTTTCTCTCTCGTTCCCAAGCTCCCGCTTGGGAACGCTTTCCCGCCCCGCCAACTTCGCCACCTCTACAATGTTTTCCGGCAATACTGTGACATCTGCCTCACCTGTCCTGGCTTTTTTCTTGAATTTCAAGTATAAGCAGAAGCACCATCATCGTCTGAACTATCCGGTTCCGAAAAAATTCTACCCTGGAACGATGGAGCCGGACCCACTCCCTGGGAAAATCTTCGGAAATTAGCAGTCAAACCTAAGGAGCCGAAATACTGGTGGGAAATCGGCGGGAAATAAAATGCGAAATAAGCGGGAAATTGGTGCGAAATTACCGCGAAACCGAGCGCGAAATGAGCGCGAAATCTACCGGAAAATATTATTATATTGTTATTTCATTATGTTATCAATAATTCTTTTTTCTTCCGAAAAATTTCCGTGGGCACCAGTTCGTTCGCCGCTTTTACCGGTCTGCCGGAACGCTCTTTAAAAAGTGAAGCGGCATACCTAGTTGATCGGTCGACGCCTCCTGGCCGGCCACCATCTTATTGCCCTGGCCCGGCACTGGCCGCCGGGGGCGCCCCGCCGGAGCTGACCCTGACTTCCGGTACCACCGAGTCATCCAGGCTGAGAACATACATGCCGATGGCCAGCAACATGAGACCTAAGGCCACCCATTGCCACCATTTTCGTTTGGGAGTCGGAGGTGTGATTGGTATGGTGCTGATGTTTCACGTCTTTCCTCGCAGCTGATTATTTGTTACAGTATAGGAAAAACTGTCCATTCTGAGGGAGCAGCACGACCGAAGCATCTAGATCCTTCGCTTCACTCAGGATGACATAAATACACTCGGGATGACAACTAGGTTTTTTGTCGGGATTCATATTTCCTTGGGATCTTTGCTGATTTTTAATAAGCTCACCACACCATACTTTCGAGTGCGCTGGTAACCATGTCCAATAACCACGTCACCTCCCCGGCCCTGGCCCAGGCCCTGCCGCATCTTCCCACCAGTCCCGGCGTCTATCTCTTCAAAGACGCCCGGGGCGAGGTGCTGTATGTCGGCAAGGCCGTGAACCTGAAAAACCGGGTGGGTTCATATCTCCGGGACCAGACCGGCCCCAGGACCGCGCTCCTGGTGCAGCGGCTCGCCCAGGTGGATTTTCTGGTGACGGCCACGGAACGGGAAGCCCTCATCCTGGAGCGCAACCTCATCAAGGAGCATCATCCCCGGTACAACATCGACCTGCGGGATGATAAAAATTTCCTCTGTCTCCGCCTCAATCTTAAAGACCCGGCCCCCCGGCTGGCCCTGGTGCGCCGGTTTGCCCCGGACGGGGCCCGCTACTTCGGCCCCTACACCTCCAGCGCCACGGTTCGGGAGCTGCTCAAATTCATGAAACGGGTCTTTCGCCTGCGCAGTTGCCGGGACCGGGGCGTGCCCAAACGGGCCCGCCCCTGTCTGAACTACCAGTTGGGCCAGTGTCTGGCCCCGTGCTGCGGTCTGGTCTCCCTGGCAGAATACCAGCAGGCGGCCCAGGAGGCCCTGTTATTCCTCCAGGGCAAGGGGAAACAACTCCGGCGGGAGCTGGCCGGCAAGATGCATCAGGCGGCCGCGGACTCTGCGGTTCGAAGAGGCGGCCGGGCTCCGGGACCGGCTGGCCCTGCTGGATCGCACCCTGGCCCAGCAGGTGACCCATACCCCGAATTTCCAGGATCAAGACGCCCTGGGACTGGCCCGGGAGGGCGACGCGGCCATGATCGTCGTCCTGCTGGTGCGGGGCGGCCGGGTCACCGGCAGCCTGCCATATTTCTTCACCAACGGCGATGATGCCGACCCCGACCTGCTGGAGGCCTTTCTGAAGCAATACTACAGCCCCGACCGCTTCGTGCCGGACGAGATCCTGGCCCCCCAGCGTCTGGCCGGCCAGGAGGCGCTGCTGGAACTGCTGGCCGAGCAAAAAGGCGCGCCGGTGCACCTGCTGTTCCCCCGCCAGGGTCACCGGCGGCAGTTGCTGGGCCTGGCCGCGGAAAATGCCCAGGCTGCTTTGCAGCGGCAGCTCAGTCTGGGACCGCAGATCGATCCCGGCGTGGAACTCCAGGAGCGTCTGAAATTAAACGCCCCGCCCCGGCGATTGGCCTGCCTGGATATTTCCAACCTCCAGGGCAGCCAGGCAGTGGGCGCCATGGCGGTCTTTTGGGACGGTCAGCCCGACAAAACGGCCTACCGCCGGTATCGCATCCAAGAGGTGGAGGGTCAAAATGATCCGGCCATGCTGGCGGAGATCATCCGCCGCCAATTCGGCGACCCCGAGGCCTCCCTGCCGGACCTGCTGGTCATCGACGGTGGTTTGGGGCAGTTATCGATGGTGGTGCAAAACCCTGGAGGATATTGGGCTGGCCGGAAAACTGCCGGTCATCGGTTTGGCCAAAGCCGGGACCCTGGCCAGTGGCCAACCGGTCCGGGATCGGCTCTACCTGCCGGGCCGGAAAAATCCCCATGTTTCTCCCGGCCAATTCCCCGGGCCTGCTTCTGCTCATGCGCCTGCGGGACGAAGCCCATCGTTTTGCCGTCAGTTTTCACCGGAAAAAGGCCCGGGAGCTGGCCCTGCAATCCATCCTGACCCAGGTGCCCGGCTTAGGCCCCAAACGGCGGCGCCTGTTGCTCACGCATTTTATGGATTTTGATGCCCTGAGCCGGGCCAGTTTAGAGGAATTATTGACGGTGCCGGGGCTGCCCCGGCCAGTGGCGGCAAACCTGCTGACAGTTTTGAGAGACAAGCAAATTGCGGCCGTCGACAAAGGTGGCCAGGCAGGGAACCACAATCTTTCCACCGAAAACCGCAAACTGAAAACCGTAAACCCTCTTAAGCCTGAGCTTCAATCTGTTCCTGGGTCAGACCAAAACGCCGGTCCCGGCGCTGGTAACTCAACAGGGCCGACAGAAACTCCTCCTCCCGAAAATCCGGCCACAGGGTCTCGGTAAAATACAGTTCGGTGTACGCCAGTTGCCAGAGGAGAAAATTGCTGATGCGGTATTCACCGCTGGTGCGGATCAGCAAATCCGGATCAGGCATGTCCTTGGTGTAAAGCTGCTGGGAGAAGAGTTCGTGGGTAATGTCCTGCGGTTTGAGGGTGCCGTTTTGGATCTGTTCCCCCAGGCGTCGGGCGGCCTGGACAATTTCGCTGCGCGACCCGTAGCTTAAGGCCAGGGTCAGGGTCGTGACCGCCTCGGGGGCAGTGGCGGCAGCTGTGGCCTGCAGATGTTGCTGCACTTTCCGGGGCAGTTGCGACAAATCACCGATGGCTTGGAAAGCAATCTGTCTTTTCCTGCATCTCGGCGATTTCCTGCTTTAAATAGCGGCTGAGAAGCTGCATCAAAGCCTGAACTTCGAGCTGGGGGCGCTGCCAGTTTTCTTCCGAAAAAGCATAGAGCGTCAAGTAGGGGAGCCGCAAGTCCCTGGAAAGCCGAACCACTTCCCGCACCGACTCGGCCCCTTCCTGATGCCCGCGAATGCGGCTGTAGCCCCGGCGCTGGGCCCAACGGCCATTGCCGTCCATGATAATGGCCACATGCCGGGGGAGCCGGGACATATCCAACTGCTGGCGAAGCTGTGAGATCATGAAGGAGTGTTAAGTTTCGAGTTCCGAGTTTTGTGAGATTATTTATCAGATCCGGGCCATCAGGTTGCCGTCAAGACCAACGAATAATGTCCTGCCCGACGGTTATATTCTTTAGCTGACTGCTGCAAGCTGAAAGCAGACCGCCATTTCAAAAGGACATAATCTCCTTTTCTTTTTCCGCCGCCAGGACATCTAATTTCTTGATGTAGTCATCAGTGGCTTTTTGCACTTCTTCCTGGGCTTTGAAGGCCTCATCCTCGGAAATCTGTTTATCCTTTTTCAGCTCCTTGAGCTGCTCGTTGGCGTCCCGCCGCAGGTTGCGTAAAGCCACTTTACTTTCTTCTGTCATTTTCTTGGTGGATTTCGCTAACTCTTTACGACGCTCGGTGGTCAGGGGCGGGATGGGAATGCGAATAATTTTGCCGTCGTTGCTGGGAGTTAAACCCAGATCCGAACGCAGGATGGCCTTTTCCAGATCGCTCATCAAGGCTCGTGTCCCAGGGTTGCACGGTGAGCAGCCGGGGCTCCGGCGCGGCCAGCGAGGCCACCTGACTGATGGGCATGGAAGTGCCGTAGGCATCCACTTTGATGCCTTCCAGGAGGGCGACAGACGCTCTGCCGGTGCGAATCCGGGCAAAATCCTGGCCCAACACCTCCAGGGCGCGGTCCATCTTTCTCTGCATTTCTTTGATGATTTCAGCTTTCATAAGTGTCTCCCTCCACCACGGTGCCGATTTTCTCCCCCTGGACCAATCGTTTCATGTTGCCCGGGTCCAGCAGCTTAAAGACGATGATGGGCAGATGCTGCTCCAGAGCCATGGTTACCGCCGTGGTATCCATAACCCTCAGGCCGCGTTGGACCACGTCCATGTACCCGAGTCGCTCAAATTTTTTGGCCTGGGGATCAACCATGGGATCACGGTCATAGACGCCATCCACTTTGGTGCCTTTCAGCAAGGCCTGGGCGCCGATCTCCGTGGCCCGCAACGCCGCCGCGGTATCAGTGGTGAAAAAGGGATTGCCGGTGCCGGCCGCGAAAATGACCACCCTCCCCTTCTCCATGTGCCGGATGGCCCGTCGCCGGATATACGGTTCGGCCACCTGCCGCATGGAAATGGCGGACATCACCCGGGCCGGAACTTCCTCTTTTTCCAGGGCATCCTGCAGGGCCAGGGAGTTGATGACGGTGGCGAGCATGCCCATATAATCGGCTTGGGCCCGGTCCATCTCCTGGGCGCTGGCCGCCACCCCGCGAAAGATGTTGCCCCCGCCGATGACCACCCCGAGTTGGACCTTTAACTCCCAAACCCCTTTGATTTCCCGAGCCACGGCCCGGACGGTCTTGGGGCACAAAGCCGAACTTTTGCTCTCCGGCCATGGCCTCGCCGCTGAGTTTCAGCAGGAGGCGTTGGTATGGCAATTTCTCGGATTCCACCATGGCTACCCTATTCGAAGTTATGGTAAAGGTAATATTGTTGGTAACTGTAAGTTTATACCAATTGCCAAAAGTATTATCCTTTAATTTCCCCTCTCCCCTTGAGGGGAGAGGGTCAGGGTGAGGGGTGCATCAGACTTTACTTTTGGCAAAGACTATAGCTGCGGCTAGATCGTCCGGGGCCGGAACCGCCTCAGGTTTGTTCCTGGCCCAACCCCAAACAACCCGTTTTATGAAGCTCCCAACTGATAGCGGACAAAACGGCGAATTTGGACATTTTCACCTGTTTTCGCCCTCATTTCATTGAGATAGTCCTGGATGAGCATATCCGGATTTTTCACATAGGCCTGCTCCAGGAGGCATACTTCCCCAAAGAACTTCTTGAGGCGGCCTTCCACCATTTTTTCCAGAACGTTCTCCGGTTTGCCGGATTCCCGGGCCTGGGCCATCAAAATGCCTTTTTCTTTTTCCACGAGCTCGGGATCAATGTCTTCCCGGCCGATCGCCATCGGGTTGGCCGCGGCAATCTGCATGGCCACGTTTTTGGTGAATTCGTTGAATTCCGGGGTCTTGGCCACGAAGTCCGTCTCACAATTCACCTCGAGCATCACCCCCAGCTTGCCACCCGTGTGGATATATGACTGGATAACGCCTTCGCTGGCTACCCGGTCCGCCCGCTTGCGGGCCACGGCCAGACCCTTTTCCCGCAAATAAACGACGGCCTTCTCCAGGTCGCCGTTGGTTTCCTTCAAAGCCTTCTTACAATCCATCATACCGGCGTTGGTTTTATCGCGCAGTTCTTTTACTTTTTCTGCAGTAATTTCCAAAAGTCACTCCTCCTTAGATCACTTCCTGGCCCAAGGTCAGTCCGCCCCGGCGCTCTCTCACGACCACGGCATGACTAAAACACCCCATGGAGGGAGTTCGCACTTCAGTCGGCGCCCCGCCAGGGGCCGTTACCACCAGGATTTATACCAACTTCAGTTTGTAAGGCGACAAACTGAATATCAAACAATTGCCTAATACAAAAGTCTTTTAACCGAAAAAGGTATTTCTTCGGCTTATTCTGCCTCGGCGACTTCGGTTGCTTCCCCCGCCATCTCGCCCGGTAATTCCAATTCTTCCGGGGTGACGGCGGCGTAGGCATGTTCTTCCTCAGAGGCCATGGCGGCCTCCTCCTGCTCTTTGTCACTCAAAGCCTGGAGACGCTCTTCCCGCACTTTGAGTCCCTGGGAGCAGGCCTGGGCAATCCGGGAGGTGAGGAGGCGGATGGCCCGGATGGCGTCATCATTGCCTGGAATAACATAATCAATTTCCGTGGGGTCACAGTTGCTGTCAACGATGGCCACCACCGGAATATTCATTTTACGGGCTTCCTGAACGGCAATATTCTCCTTATGAGGATCAACGACAAAGACTGCATCCGGCAACCCGTTCATATCTTTAATGCCGCCCAGAGATTTCTCCAATTTAGCGGCCTTTTTTTCCATGTCTAAGATTTCTTTTTTGGGAAAACGCTTGAGACTGCCATCTTCTTTCATTTTCTCAAAATTTTTCAGTTTATCGATGGACTTCTTGATGGTCTGAAAATTGGTGAGCATACCACCCAACCAGCGGTGGTTGACGAAAAACATGTTGCAGCGGTTGGCTTCCTCAAAGATGGCGTCCTGGGCCTGCTTCTTGGTGCCCACAAACAGCATCTTGCCCCCGTCGGCAATTCTATTGACCACGAAATCATGGGCGACTTTAAAAAGTTGCACGGTCTTTTGGAGATCGATAATGTAAATGCCGTTGCGGGCTCCGAAAATGAAAGGTTTCATCTTGGGATTCCAACGCCGGGTCTGGTGCCCGAAATGGACGCCTGCTTCCAATAGTTCCTTCATGGTTACGTTAGACATTCAATACTCCTTGGCTAGTTTTTTTCCCGCCGTCCCGACTGTCACCGGATCAACTTGCCTGGCAAGCACTAGCCCGGCCTACCGGAACGTGTGAATTTAAACAAATATTTTTATCATATTTCCAACCAAATAGGCAATAAAAAATTCATCCAGCTTTTTTGAGATCTCCACCGGACCTGTCTCATATTAATCCTTGACCATACATGTCTTTCTTGGCATAATTGGTTAGAATTTCTGGTCTCTATCCTGGACGGGGACCTTAAGTACTGACAATTATTTGCCAGGGGAAGAGGACAGTACTTCTGGCGACGTTGAGAAAACACTGAAGATTCCTCAGGGGGATAAAATGAAGCGCAACATCAGCATCTGGATCATCCTGATTCTTTTTTTGGCCTTTACCGGCAATGCCCAGGCCCAAAAGACAGACACCGAATCCTATGGCCAGGGAACCCAGCAGTTTTCACTGGCCACCGGCAGTCCTGGCGAACTGGGTCTGCTCAAGGCCCTGGCCGCAGCTTTCACCCCTGAAACCAACACCACCCTGGTGTGGAAAAAAGCCGGTTCGGGGGAGTCCTTAAAAATGCTCCAGGGCAAGGAAGTGGATATGATCATGGTGCATGCCCCGGCTGCGGAAAAAAAAGCGGTCCAGGATGGCTGGGCCACCAAGCGGACTCTCATCGGTTCCAATGAATTTTTCATTGTCGGCCCGGCCGCCGACCCGGCCAAGATAGCCGAGGCCAAGAACGCGGTGGAGGCCTATTCCCGGATCATCTAAAGCCCAGGCCAAGTTTTTCTCCCGGGGTGACAACTCCGGCACCCACAAAAAGGAGATGTCTACCTGGGAAAAGGCCGGGATTGAACCGGGCGGCGACTGGTACATCGTCACCAAAGACTTTATGGCCGCCACCCTGAAACGGGCCGATGCCGAGAATGGTTATTTTATGACCGACAGCAGCACCTGGGCCGCCGAGAAAAAGAATGTGCCCAACCTCAAGATCTTATTCCGGGGAGATAAGATGCTGGTCAACACCTACCACGCCCTGGCCCAGCCGGCCGGGGCCACTCCCGGAGCCGAGTCGGCCGGTAAATTCATCGATTTTGTGGCCTCCGACCGGGGTCAGCAGATCATCCGGGACTACGGCAAGGAGAAATACGGCGAAGGCCTCTACAACGACGCGGCCTACGCCAAACAGTATGATGATTAAGGGAGTTGGCCAGGGGCCAGATATTAGTGGTCGTTGATCAGATGGTTAGTTTTAAAGTCATCTAAACTACCAAAAGCTTTTCCTTTATTTTCCCCTCCCTCCTCGAGGGGAGAGGGGCAGGATGAGGGGTGAACAAGGAACAACTTTTGACAACCATTAGTGAATCGGAGGATCTATGAAAACGTACTTGGTATTACTGAGTTTAGGAATTTTCGGGGCGGTGCTAACGATGGCGCTGGCGCCGGCCGGGGCTGCTGACAAAATCACTTGCGCCTCCACCACCAGCACCCAGAATTCCGGTCTGTTTGATGTCCTGCTGCCCGCCTTTAAAAAGGCCACCGGCATCGACGTGGCGGTGGTGGCGGTGGGCACCGGCCAGGCCATCGAAATGGCCCGGCGGGGCGACGCCGACGTCCTCTTCGTCCATGACCCGGACAAAGAAGCAACGTTCGTGGCCGACGGCTTCGGAGTCGCCCGGAAGCTGGTCATGTATAACGATTTTATTATCGTCGGCCCCCCCGCCGACATGGCCAAAATCAAGGGCCTGAAAGATGCCACCGAAGCCTTCAAGAAAATGGCCGCCGCCGGCATCCATTTCGTCTCCCGGGGCGATAAATCCGGGACCCACGCCATGGAGCAAAAAATCTGGAAAAAAGCCGGTGTCGATCCCACCGGCAAACCGGCTTACCTGGAGGCCGGCCAGGGCATGGAAAGCACCCTGCGCATGGCCAGCGAAAAGCAATTTTACACCCTCACTGACCGGGGCACCTGGCTGGCTGTGAAAGACAAAGATAAACTGGCCAGCGAGATTATGGTGGCAGGCGATCCGGTCCTGTTCAATCAATACGGCGTCATTGTGGTCAACCCGGCCAAACACGCCCATGTCAAGGTGAAGGAAGCCACTGCTTTTGCCGACTGGCTGACCTCACCGGCCGGCCAGAAAGTCATCGGCGATTTTAAAGACAAAAACGGCAACCAGCTCTTTACCCCCAACGCCACAGCTGGCAAATAGGGATATTATCCGGTAAAAACTCACCGGGTAATTGGTTTGTCTGTCATATTAAAGTGAGACCTCTGAAAAATTAGGAAATCTGTCATTCTGAGGGAGCGAAGCGACTGAAGAATCTAGATCCTTCGCTTCGCTCAGGATGACAAAATGGTTTTTGGAAATGTCTCAATTTGCCTTCGAATAGCTAACATGAATAGATTTTTGGCAAAAACTTCTGATCTCCACTAATCCATGGAAACCATCCTCCAAGGCCTGGTCCAGAGCCTCTCGCTCCTTTTCAGCGGTGACCCGGAACTGTATCGCGTCATTGCCCGGTCCTTGATGGTGTCGGGCACCGCGATTCTGTTGGCCGCCCTGTTGGGCATCTCCGGGGGCATCGGGGTGGCCCTGCACCTTTTTCCGGGCCGCCGCCTGCTCATCAATATCCTCAACACCTGCATGGGTCTACCGCCGGTGGTGGTGGGTCTGGTGGTCTATCTGCTCCTCTCCCGGAGCGGCCCCCTAGGATTTTTCGGGCTGCTCTTTACTCCCACGGCCATGATCATCGCCCAGACCATCCTGGCCACCCCCATTCTGGCAGCCTTGACAGTGAGCGCCCTGTTGGCGGTCAAACCCCTAGTCCGGGACACCGCTTTGGCTTTGGGGGCCACTCCGCGTCAGGCAGCCTGGACCGTGGTCCGGGAGGCCCGCTACGGTCTCCTGGCCGCGGTCATTGCCGGTTTTGGCCGGGTGAGCGCTGAGGTGGGCGCGGTGATGATGGTGGGCGGCAACATTGCCGGCTATACCCGGGTCATGACCACCGCCATCGTCCTGGACACCGCCAAGGGGGAATTCGCCCTGGCCATCGCCCTGGGACTGGTTCTCATTTTCGTGGCTTTCCTGATAAATCTGGGGCTTAACCTCCTCCAGGGCCGGGGAGCCGCCTGACCCCTATGTCCACCATCGTCTGCCAATTGCCAACAATTCCTGCGTTATGGTCCCCTCGCCCCTCGAAGGGTGTACAGAGGGAGAAAGGTCTAGGTGAGGGGTGAATCAAACCGACGTGAAATCATCTACTCTAACCCTCGACCAGGTCAACCACCGCCGCCAGGGCCATCTGGTTTTGGACCAGGTCAGCCATGCCTTTGCCGACGGCCTCATTCACGCGGTCATCGGTCCCAACGGCGCCGGTAAGACCAGCCTGCTGCGTCTCCTGGGGCTCCTGGAAAAACCCGGCCAGGGGCGCGTTCTCTTCCGGGACCAGGACACCACCTCTCTCTGGCCCCATTGTCTGGACCTCCGCCGCCGCCTGGGTTTCCTGCATCAAAATCCCCTACTCTTCCAGGGCACGGTGGTCGACAATCTGGCCGTGGGTTTGAAATACCGCCGGGTCCCGAGGCGGGAGCGCCACCACCGGGTGGAAGAAATCCTGACTGCCTTCGGCCTGACTTCCCTGGCCTGGCGACCCGCGGTCCAGCTTTCCGGCGGCGAGGCCCAGAAAGTCGCCCTGGCCCGCATCATGGTCTTTGACCCCGAAGTGCTCCTGCTGGACGAACCCACCGCCAACCTGGACCCCCACAACACCTTGGAGTTCGAACAGCTAATTGCCAATATTCATGGGCAGCAGGGTAAAACCATCATCCTGGTGACCCATGATCTGGGCCAGGCCGAACGCCTCTCCCAGCAGATCCTCTTCCTGCACCGAGGCATACTCGTGGAATCCGGCCCCACCTCCCAAGTCCTGCAGCACCCGCAAAACCACAACACCCAACGCTTTCTTTCTCGCCAACTTGTGGTCTAAGATTTTAGTGATTACGCCGGCGAGTCGATAAGAGCAAAAAGAGTTTTTGGGTAAGAGGAACATATCAGAAAAATTTTAGGCTGGAATGGGAACCGGAGTTCATTCAAGAGATAATTGAAAAAGCCAAAAATAACAATAAGGCATAACTGCGATTTAGTAAGAAGATTATGTTAATAAAATCCATCATCTTAATCCTCCTCATCATCCTGACCTTCCTGCCTGCCATGGTCCCGGCCCAATCCGACCAGCCCAAACCAAAACTGCTGGACGGGGAACTCATTGAAGAAGGTCAGCCAGCCCCGGCCCCGCCTCCGGCCCAACCCGCGCCTGAGAACAACACCAGCCAGACCGTCACCCTGCGCCAGGAATTCAGCGTCGCCCTGCCCTCCAACCCGTCCACCGGCTTTGGCTGGAAGGTAGCCTCCTACGATCGAGACTTCCTGCAACTGCTCCGCAACCGCTACCAGAAGCCGGCCCAACCCCGCCCCGGCGCCGCTGGCCAGGAACTCTTCGACTTCCTGCCTTTAAAAAGCGGCAGCACCACTATCGTCTTTCATTATCAACGACCCTTCGAAAAGCAGGTCGCCCGGGAAATTCGCCACACATTAATCATCAAGTAGCAATTTGCCTTAGACCTTGCGTTATTACACCATTCCGGCTATTGCACAGGGCCATCTTGCTAACCGCGGTTAGCAGTAATCCTAAACCCACCGACCTTTGGCCTATATTTCCCGGCCGATGAAAAACAAACCACGAGGCTGTAAGAATTTTATACTCAGAAGTTTTAACCCCGAAACCGGCCGAGCGTATATCTCCTCCCCTGATCCACAAGACCAGGACGGACTCTGGCCGGCAACCTGAAACTTTTTCAAGCCACTCAAACGGCATAATATTCGCGAGAGAAATTTGATTTTCATCAGTCCGACCGATCCCGACTTTTTTAGTAGCCTTAAAAAGGAATGGCGCCGATAATATGTCAGGAATAGTTGGGAAGGGGGCAGACTATGAGTGTGAAGATTATCCGTCCAAATGAACGTGTTAATTATAACGTTGAACTGAGAAAGGTGAGAATTGAATTCAACGACGGCACTCATATGGTGGGTTTAATTAACATCCATTCTAAATTTGTCGATATCGATAAGGAAGATATTGATTATAATTTTTCCTCTATCAACGATCCAAAATTTAAGTTTCGCCGGACCAGCGATTACCTGAAAGATTGTACTCAAAATGAGGGTATGATCACGGTCTTTAATGCTTCGTATGACGGCCGGGAAGACCGGGTCTGCTTTGTTTTGTTACACAGTGTGAAATTCATTACTGAGGAAAGAGAGGAAAGGACAAAGACAGGAGCAAAGCCTGAACCTAAAAAAGAGGAAATCCAACAAGAGAAAACCGGGTTATCCCTCCGAGACCGGCTTAAAAAGTTAGAATAAAAAAAGGTGGGCTACACGCTCATACCGGGTAGCGGTCAAAGAAATAAGCTGGCAGCAAATCAATTATAGTCGTTGCCAAAAGTTTTGTCTTATTCACCCCTCACCCTAACCATCGCTCCCTTGCTGGTGGGTAATGACAAGCCCCTGTACAGGGGGGAGACGTTATTTCAGAAAGCTCAAAAACTTCTGCACCGGCCAGACGTTGACGATGTCCTCCGGTTCGGCCCACCCCCGGCGGGCCTGGGAGACCCCAAAGGGCATGTAGCGCAGTTGGTCGATGTGGTGCGCATCGGTGTTGATCACCATTTTGACCCCGGCCTGTTTGGCAGCCAGGATATTGCTGTCCCCCAGATCCAACCGCTCCGGGTAGGAGTTGATCTCCAGCACCGTCCCGGTGTCATGGGCGATCTGCAGGAGTTCGCCCACGGCCACCTCGTACTCCTCCCGCCGCTTCAGGATGCGGCCGGTGGGGTGCGAGATGATGTCCACGTGCGGGTTGCTCATGGCCGCCTTCAGGCGGGCCATCATTTCGGCCCGGGGCATCCGGAAATTGGAATGGATGCCGGCGATGACATAATCCATCTGGGCCAGCACCTCGTCGGCAATGTCGATGGCGCCGTCGTTCAGGATATTGGCTTCGCAGCCTTTCAGAATAGTGAAATTCTTCCCGGCTTGTTTCAATTTGGCATTGAGAGCGTCGATCTCCCGGTTCCGTGCCACCAGTTGCTCTTCGTCCAGGCCATGTTCGATGCGCAGGAACTTGGTATGGTCGGCAATGCCCACATATTCATAACCCAGGGCCAGGGCTGCCTGGGCGATTTCTTCGATGGAGTTGGCGCCGCCGTTCCAGTTGCAGTGCACATGCAGGTCACCCTTGATATCCTCATTGCCGATGAGGTGAGGCAGTCGCCCTTCCCGGGCCGCCGGCAGTTCGCCCCGGTTCTCCCGCAGTTCCGGAGGCATCCAGGCCAGACCCAGCTTCTCGTAGATTTCCTCTTCCGTGACCCCGGCCACCATCCGGTCTTCATGGTCGAACAGCCCGTATTCATTGAGCTTGTAGCCCTGGTCGATAGCGATCTGTCTCAGGGCGATGTTATGTTCCTTGGAGCCGGAAAAGTATTGCAGGGCCGCGGTCGTAACTGCCCGGCGGAATCACCCGCAGGTCCATATCCAGACCCTGGCGCAGGTGCACCGAAGATTTCGTCGACCCGTGGCCGTAGACCTTGACCACCTCGGGTTGCGAGACAAAAAACTCCATGACCTTGTCCGGCTGGGAGGAGATCACCAGGAAATCCAGATCGCCGATGGTCTCTTTCATCCGCCGCAGGGACCCGGCCACGTCGGCCCGCTCCACTTCCGGCAAGGCCCGCAAGGTCGCCAGCATCTGGTCGGCCAGGGGCAGGATTTCACCCAGCAGGAATCGGCCGGTGCTCTTTTTCAAAAATTCGATGCCCTCTAAAATGTTGGCTTCGGTTTTCTCGCCGAAGCCTTTTAACGGGGCGATTTTATGATCCTTGGCCGCGGCTTCCAGCTCGGCCAGATTGGTCACCCCCAGTTTCTCGAAGAGCGCCTTGGCCTTTTCGGGCCCCATGCCCTCCACCGCGCTAAGCTCATCCAGGTTAATGGGCAGCTTTTGCCGAAATTCTTCGTAATACTGGATTTTGCCGGTGTTTAAATACTCCTCGATCTTCTGGGCAATGCTCTCGCCCACGCCGGGTATGGCCTTCAGGGCCTTGAGGCCGCCGTGGTTATAGATATCCTCGACGCTGTCCTTGAGATTCTCCAGGGTGATGGCCGCCTTCTGATAGGCATAGGGCTTAAAGCGCACCCCGTCCATCTCCAGGTACTCGGCGATCTCATTAAAGATTTTGGCAATTTCCCGGTTTTTCATGGTTTGGCTTTCTAACTATGGGTTTTTATGTTATTTTATTTAAAATGTTATCATTATTATGGCGATATCAACTTCAATTATAGGAAAAAAATAGCCATGCAGAAAGCATTTACCGTCATTGTCGAAAGAGATCCGGAAAGCGACTGGCTGGTCGGGGAAGTAGTTGAACTGGCCGGCTGCTATACCCAAGCCCCCGATCTGCCTACGCTGGAGGCCAATATCAAGGAAGCCATAGCTGGTTATCTCAAATCAACGATTATTGAAGAACCTTTGTCATCTTTCGTGGGAACCTGGCGAGTTGAGGTAACTGCGTGACTCGATTAAAGCTGATCCCTTATCGAGAACTTAAAAAGGTGGTCGAGGCGATGGGCTTCCAATGGGTTCGATCTGAGGGCAGTCATAATATCTTTCGTCATTTGAATGGCAATATTGTAGTACTGACCTGATCATGGGAACCAAGTTATTATTAGACCCCTTTTAAGAAAAATACTGCGTGATCTGGGTTTGAGCCCAGAAGATTATTCTCGCCTGTTAGAAAAACTCTAAGATAACAATATTATTCCAGAATAGCTCAATCAAAAGGATACCTTACATGGACAAACCTGACACCACCTCGCCGCCCAACTTCATCCGCTACCTCGTGGAAGAGGATAATCGCACCGGCAAGTTCGGCGGCCGGGTCATCACCCGCTTTCCCCCCGAGCCCAACGGCTATCTCCATATCGGCCACGCCAAGTCCATCTGTCTGAACTTTGGGCTGGCCGCGGATTTTCACGGTTATTGCAATTTCCGTTTCGACGACACCAACCCCAGCAAAGAGGAAGTGGAGTATGTCGAGTCCATCCAGGCGGACGTGCGCTGGCTCGGGTTTGATTGGGCTGACCGCCTCTACTACGCCTCGGATTATTTTGACCGGATCTATGACTGGGCCGTGCAGTTGATCAGGACGGCAAGGCCTTTGTCTGCGAACTGAGCCCCGACGCAGTCCGGGAGTACCGGGGCACCCTGACGCGCCCCGGGCCAGGAAAGCCCCTTCCGGAACCGGCCACTGGCCGAAAACCTGGAGCTTTTCAGCCGCATGCGGGCCGGGGAATTTGCCGACGGCACCTACACGCTCCGGGCCAAGATCGACATGGCTGCCCCCAACATCAACCTGCGCGACCCGGTGATGTACCGCATCAAGCATGACCCGCACCACCGCACCGGCGCTAAGTGGTGCATCTATCCCATGTATGACTGGGCCCACGGCCAGTGCGATTCCATCGAAGGCATCACCCATTCCATCTGCACCATGGAGATAGAAGACCACCGGGCCTTGTACCATTGGTATCTGGACGCCCTGGGCCTCTATCACCCCCAGCAGCTCGAGTTTGCGAGATTGAACCTGAGCCACACGGTCCTGAGCAAACGCCGGCTCATTCAGTTGGTCAAAGAAGGGCACGTCCAAGGCTGGGACGACCCCCGGATGCCGACCCTGGCCGGGATGCGGCGCCGGGGCTACCCCCCTGCGGCCATCCGGACCTTTTGCGACCGCATCGGCGTCGGCAAGCGGGAAAACCTGGTTGATTTGGCGCTCTTGGAACACTGCGTCCGAGAAGATCTCAACCGCTGGGCCCCCCGGGTCATGGGGGTAATCCAGCCCCTGAAGGTAGTGATTGAGAACTATCCGGAGGGTCAGGTCGAGGAATTAGCAGCTATTAACAATCCGGAAGACCCCGGCGCCGGCACTCACCTGATTCCCTTTTCCCGGGAGCTGTATATCGAGCGGGAAGATTTTATGGAGGACCCGCCCAAGAAGTTTTTCCGGCTGTCCCCGGGGCGGGAGGTGCGGCTGCGTTACGCCTATTTCCTGAAGTGCCACGAAGTTGTCAAAGACCCGGCCACCGGCGAGGTCATCGAGTTGCGCTGCACCTACGACCCCGAAACCCGGGGCGGCAATGCCCCGGACGGCCGCCAGGTCAAGGCCACCTTGCACTGGGTGTCCGCGGCCCAGGCCCTGCCTGCGGAAGTGCGGCTCTATGACCGGCTGTTCACCGTGCCCCATCCCAGCGCCGCCGAGGGGGATTTTAAACAGTATCTGAATCCCGATTCCCTGGTAAGTGGTCAATCCCTGTTGGGTGGAACCGTCCCTGGCCGCGGCCGCACCCGGCAGCCATTTCCAGTTTGAACGGCTGGGTTATTTCTGTGTGGACCCGGACTCCACGTCTGGTCGGCTGGTGTTCAACCGCTCGGTGACCCTCCGGGATGCCTGGGCCAAGCTGCAGCAGTCGGGAAAAAAGGGGAAATAAGCATGACGGCAACTACCCTCAAACCCTGGGAAATCCTGGCCCGCGTGCGTAAGGTCCAGCCGGTGGTGCACCATCTCACCAACTGGGTGACGATTTACGACTGCGCCCAGGTGATAAAAGTTCTGGGAGCCTCCCCGGTGATGGCCCATGCCAAAGAAGAAGTAGCCCAGATGACCAGGTTGGCTTCAGCCCTGGTGTTGAATATCGGCACCCTGACCCCGGAATTCGTCGAAGCCATGCTGGTGGCCGCCCAGGCCGCCAACTCCCGGAACATCCCGGTGGTCCTGGATGCCTGCGGGGCCGGGGCCACCGCCCTGCGGGATGAGGCCAGCCTGAAGCTCATGAACGAAGCCCGCATCGATATTCTCAAAGGCAACGCCTCGGAGATCGCCCGCCTCAGCGGCGCCCAGGTGCAAACCAAAGGCGTGGACGCCGCGGAAGTGCATCTGGACCTGCGTCAGCTGGCCCAGACCCTGGCCCGGTTAATGGAGTTGGTGGTGGTCATCACCGGCGCCCAGGACATCGTGGCCGGCCCCGGGAAGCTTTACCTGATCAACAATGGCCACCCGCTGATGGCCCACGTGGTGGGCACCGGCTGCATGGCCACCTCGGTGATCGGCGCCTTCGCGGGGGTGGACCCCGACCCGGCTGCAGCCGCGGCCGCGGCCCTGGTGTGCTTTGGCGTGGCCGCGGAAGTCGCCGCCCAGACCGCTGTCCGGGCCGGCCAGCTTCAAGGAAAAGTTGTTTGACGCCCTTTTCCTCCTGGATGAAGCAACCCTGAGGGAAAAGATGAACGTAGAGGAATGAAAGGCTATTATTTTATCACCGACGCCCGGCTGAGCCTGGCCGGCAATGCCAGTGACGTCGAACATGCCCTGGCGGCCGGCGTCCGGGTGGTGCAGCACCGGGATAAAGAGGCCGACACGGCCGCCATGATCACCGAGGCCCGGCGGCTCCGGCGTCTGTGCCAGGGGGCGCTGTTTCTGGTCAACGACCGGGTGGAGGTGGCCCTGGCCGTGGCTGCCGACGGCGTCCACCTGGGCCAGGAGGACCTGCACTATCGCGAGGCCCGCCGTCTCCTGGGAAAGAAAAAAATCATCGGCATCACGGTCAACACCGTGGAGCAGGCCCTGGAGGCGGCGCTCCTGGGGGCCGACTATCTGGGCGTGTCGCCCATCTTTGCCACCCAGACCAAACCCGACGCCGGCGAACCGGCCGGCTTGACGCTACTCCGGGAAATCCGGCGCCAAGTCCGCCTCCCCCTCATCGCCATCGGCGGCATCACCCTGGACAATGCCCCGGCGGTCATCGAGGCCGGCGCCCACGGCGTCTGCGCCATTTCTGCGGTGGTTACCCGGCCGGATGTGCGGGGGGCGATTACCGATTTTCAACAACTCTTCACTTGACCTTCGTAAGGGCACGGTGCACCGTGCCTCTACAAGGATTGACCATGTTAGAGGAACGTCTGATCGAAAAGTTACTGGCTGCAGCCCGGCAGGCCCGGGAGGCCGCCTATGCCCCCTATTCCGGAGATTTTAAGGTGGGGGCGGCAGTACTGACCGCGGACGGCAGGTCTTCACGGGCTGCAACATCGAAAACGCCTCCTTCGGGGCCACCATGTGCGCCGAGCGGGTGGCGATATTTGCCGCGGTGGCTGCGGGTCAGCGGCAGATCAAGGCCCTGGCCGTGATTGCCGACTCGCCGCCAACCCATAACTCCCTGCGGCCTCTGCCGCCAGGTGCTGATGGAGTTCAGCCCGGATTGCCAGGTGATCATGGCCAATCTGCAGGGAGAGTATCAGGTCTTGACCCTGGACCAGCTTCTTCCCTTGGCCTTCAAATTCCCGCCGGCCATAAAAGCCATCCCTCAATTTCATCCCGGCAAAAATTTCCCCAGCAAATGCCTTATCACTGATTTCATGACATCTGTCCCCCCTGTTCTGTCATCATTCCCGCATTTTTGGTATAACCTGACCTTAAGAATCAGGAAACACTCTCAGCTCGAGGGAACCAGGCGATCTCATGACCAATTGCCCGTCAACAGGTAATCATGCTCCGTATGGGCGGCCCTGTAAGTCTGCCCTGGTGTGCGGGAAGCATAACCACAATGGTCCGAATGAATTTTTGACAAGGCCCGCTGCCTGCTGCCAACCGAAACCCCGGCGCGAACCAAGCGCGAAATTTCCGCGAAATTAGCGAAATTTCAACCAGTTTCAATAAGATATAATACAATAAAAAAAACTTCGCCCCGCGTGAAAAACTCTGCCGAAATGGGAAATTACCGGGAAATCCGTAGTTGAATGATGATATATTCAAACTATTTCAATAATTTATGATTTATTATATTTTGCCGATTTCGATCCCCGACCAACAGTCTTCTAACAAATGCCGACCCTTTGCATGCTGATGAGCTTTTTATGAACACCGAAATAACCGCGAAATTCACGCGAAAAATGCCGGTTTCAACCATTATTAGATAATTATTTCAATAAGATATAATCAATGAAAAAATTCTTCGCCCAGCGCGAAAAAACCTCTGCCCGAAGTGGGAAATTGCCGGGAAATTACCGGGAAATTCGGCCTCAAAAACTTCTTTATCATATTATATCAATATGATAGTCAATATATTAACTTTTCCCTAATTTCCCGGTTCACCCGGCTTAACGAGGTTCCAGCCGCCTGCTGACCGCGGCAAGCTGACAGCCTTTTCAGCGACAACCGGAAACCGTCCGTCAAAGTTGTTGGGCGAGTGCCTTGCTGCTAAAAAAAGGGCGGATAACCTACCCGCCCCCTAATCATGATGACACTTTAGTTATGTTCCCCTAAGCCACCGTCACCTCCGGGCTGAGGTACACTTCCTGGATGGTGTGCAGGAGTTCCACGCCTTCTTTCATGGGGCGCTGGAAGGCCTTGCGGCCGGAGATGCAGTCCCATGCCGCCGGCCCGTTTGTTGATGACCGCGGTGCGGGCGGCTTCCGCCAGATCGTTCTTGCCGCTGGCGCCGCCGGAGTTGATCAAGCCCATGCGGCCCATGTAGCAGTTGACCACCTGGTAGCGACACCACTCAATGGGGTTATCGGGGACTAACTCAGTGTAAATTCTGGGGTCGGTTTTACCGAATTTTATTGCAGGGAAGCCGCCGTTGTTTTCCGGCATCTTCTGTTTGATGATATCGGCCTTGATGGTCACACCCAAATGGTTGGCCTGGCCGGTGAGATCCGCGGCCACGTGATAATCTTTGTCCTTGGTGCTAAAAGCCGGGTTGCGGAGATAGCACCACAAAATAGTGGCCATCCCTAATTCATGGGCCTGTTGGAAGGCCTCGCTGATTTCCTGGATCTGCCGCCGGCTATCCGGGGAGCCGAAATAGATGGTGGCGCCGATGGCCGCGGCCCCCATCTCAAAGGCCTGCTCCACCCGGGCAAACAGGGTCTGATCGTGCATCGTCGGGTAGGTAAGCAGCTCATTGTGGTTGATCTTCAGGATAAAGGGAATCTTGTGCGCATAGCTCCGGGCCACCGAGGCCAGGACTCCCAGGGTGGAGGCTACGGCGTTGCAGCCGCCTTCGATGGCCAGCTTGATGATGTTTTCCGGATCGAAATAAATGGGGTTAGGAGCAAAAGACGCCGCCGCGGTATGTTCGATGCCCTGGTCCACCGGCAGGATGGAAAGAAAGCCGGTCCCAGCCAGCCGGCCGTGATTAAACATGGTCGCCAACGAGCGGAGCACGTTGATGGGCCGATCGCTGGGGACAAAGATGCGGTCCAGAAAATCCGGACCGGGCAGGTGCAGGGACTCTTTGGCAAAACCCTTGCAGGTATAGGTCAGCAGGGGTTCCGCCTCGTGGCCTAATAAACTTTGGATTTTTTTGATCATTGCGACCTCCTGAGACATTTCCCCAGCCGAAGCGGCACAGGGGGAAGAGTATTCAGCTTGCAGCTGAGCGTCGGTAGGCTAGTTAGTTCTCATCCGGAAACTATCATGAGAACTAATGTCGTTTCTGATCTGGAAACGAGATATTTTCTGCAAGATCAAGGAAATCAATGGCTTGCGCGGAGGCGAACATTCGTTCGCCGCACAAATAAGCCTGCAGATTGACGCCGATATTGTGAAAAATAGCCGTTTCCGGACAGAAAATAGTTATAACAGATGCATGGTATTTAAGCAAAAGCGAGGAGGTTTATTTTAGCTAGTTCTCATCCGGAAACTATCATGAGAACTAATGTAGTTTCTGATCTGGAAACGAGATATTTTCTGCAAGATCAAGGAAATCAAAGGCTTGTGCGGAGGCGAACATTCGTTCGCCGCACAAATAAGCCTGCAGATTGACGCCGATATTGTGAAAAATAGCCGTTTCCGGACAGAAACTAGCTAATATTTGGTTTTCCCAATAGATCGAGGGCCACCGCGGCAGCGCGGGCCGAGGCGCCCGGACCGCCCAGTCGCGCGCCTGATTCTTTTGAGACCGGCGCTGATACGGGCCAGGTGATCTGGATCTTGGAGGATCTGCATAACCGCGGCGGTTAGCCGCGCCGGGTTGACGTCCTGCTGAATTAATTCCGGAAACAACTCTTCTTCGGCCAGCAGGTTGGCCATACCGATGTTTGGCACCCGGACCAGCAGGCGGGCCGCAGCAAAGGTCAAGGGAGCCACCCGGTAGATAATGACCATGGGCGTCCCCAGGAGGGCGGTTTCCAGGGTAGCCGTGCCTGAGGCGACCAGGGCGATATCGGCCGCGGCCAGGATTTCACTGGTCTGCCCCTGGTAAATGGCTACCGGGACCTTGGCTGTCGACACTAATTGTTCCACCAGGGCTGACGGCGCGGTAGCTGCCAGCGGCAGGAGGAACCGGCCTTGGGGCAGCTTTTCCCGGAGTTGGGCCGCGCTGGCCAGCATGTCCGGCAACAGTTGGGAGATTTCGCCGGCGCGGCTGCCCGGCAGCAGGGCCACCGCCAGGTCGTCGGTCTGAAGGCCAAACCGTTCCCGCAACTGCCGGCGCGGCGGCAGATCCGGCAAAGTTTCCAGCAGCGGATGGCCCACATAGGTCACCGCCACTTTATGCTGCTGATAAAACTTTTCTTCAAAGGGAAAAATAACGACCATGCGGTTCACCAGCCGGGCGATGGTCTTGACTCGGCCACGCCGCCAGGCCCAGACCTGGGGGCTGATGTAATACATCACCGGCACCCGGAAGTGCTTGGCCAGACGCAGCACCAGGAAGTTAAAATCGGGGAAATCCACCAGGATAACTAAATCCGGCCGTTCATCTCGCAGGTAGCGCCAAAGAGCCTGCAAGGCTCGCCAGACCGCGGGAATTTTGTGAAACACCTCCGTCAGGCCGATGACGGCCAGATCTTCGGCATGGCAGGCCAGGCGCATGCCTTGGTGGGCCAGGGCTTCGCCGCCAATGCCATAAACCTCCACCTGGGGCAAATGCTCCCGGATGGCCCGGACCAGGCGGGCGGCATGCTGGTCCCCCGAGGCCTCTCCGGCCACCAGCATGATTTTCGGGTGGTTCATCGCTGCTGGGCCTGGCGCATGGCCGCGTTGATGGCCAGAGCCAAAGCCAGGGCCTCTTTCCCGGCCTCGCCGCTAACCACCGGCTCCTGGCGAGTGCCTACGGCCTCCAGAAAGGCGGTAATTTCCTTCATGAGGGGATCAGCCGGGGGAAATTTGACGGTTTCCAGATGAATTCCCGGCAGGATGCCGCCGGGTTTGCCGGTGTGTTCCACTACCATCAGTTCCCGGGCTTCAAAGTCCACCGACAAATAGGTATGGGGCTGAAAAAGGCGAAATTTCCGCATACTTTTGACCGAGATGCGGCTGGCCGTGAGATTGGCGATGCAGCCGGTGTCAAATTCCAACCGGGCGTTGGCCAGGTCGATGGAGTCGGTGAGTATTGAGACGCCGGCCGCCCGGATTTCCGAGACCGCGCCGGGCACCAGGGACAGCACCAGGTCAAGGTCATGGATCATCAGATCCCGGACGACATCGACATCAATGCCCCGCTCCTTAAAAAAAGCCAGCCGATGGATTTCAATGAAGCGGGGATCGTGCACCCGGCGGGTCAGTTCTTCCATGGCCGGGTTGAAACGTTCCAAATGTCCCACCTGCAGGATCTTGCCTTTTTCCCGGGCCAGAACTACCAGGGCCTCGGCTTCGGCCACGGTGGTGGCCAGGGGTTTTTCGGCCAAGACGTCGATGTGATGGTTCAAACACTCCTGGACCACGGCATAGTGCTGGGTAGTGGGGACGGCAACGCTCACGGCCTGGACCTGGGGCAGCAATTCCCGGTAATCAGTATACGCCTGAGTCTGGCACTCCTGGGCCACCTGGGCCGCTTTGTGGGGATCAATATCGACCACGCCCACTAACTCGGCGTTTTCCAAAGCGGCATACTTTTGGGCATGGAAACGGCCCAAATACCCTACCCCAATAACTCCAGCCTTGATTTTTTCCATCTTACAGACCTAACTCTTTCGCCAACTGTGTGTGGAACAGTTGGGAGGCATCCTTGTTCCCCATGAAGCCGCCGACGCGCACCCCGACGGCAGTGATATTATTGGGCTGCGCATCCATATTGATTTTTATGTCATCCCCATTCTGATCCACGCCAGCCAGAGTAGCCTTCGTGGGGGTGACTTTCCGCTCGGTAATTTTAATCCGATATTGCTTGCACACTTTCTGGACGGCCTGCTCCATTTCCGGTAAAGACCGGGGATATTCCTTTATCATGGTGCCTTCCATCCATTTGTAACCGGCCATGGCGCCACCGGCGCCTAGTCCGATGAGGGCTGTTTCGACACAACCAGCAAAGAGCACGAGACTGAAAAGAATGCCTGACACCCCTTTTAACCATCTATTTACCATGTCCTCATCCTCCGGTGATAACCTGATTGCCCGTTTTATCCCATGATTCCCTGGCCATGTCAATATATTTTCCAGATTTGCGTGTATCGGCAACGGGGAAGAAATCTCTGGAATGATATGGATAAATCTTCGGCCCTATCTTAACAGCAACTGATATAATACAGGTGAATACACGAGGAGGTCCGCCATGGAAGTTCGGGAAGCGATTTACCACCGTCAAAGCATCCGGGCCTTTACTTCTGAGCCGGTCTCGAAGAAATCCCTGTTGCAGTTGTTGGACGCCGCCGTCCAGGCTCCGTCGGCGCGCAATATGCAACCCTGGCACTTTATCGTAGTCACCGGCAAGGCCAGGCAGCGCCTGGTCCAGAGACTGACGCGCCAATATGAAGAGGACCTGGCGCAAGGGCAGCCGCCGCCGGCCATGGAACTGGCGGAGCCATATCAGACCAGGGTCCGCCGGTTTATGGAGGCCTTGCAGTCTTTCACCACCCAGGAACCGCATTTTGATCTGATGCGGGGCAGTCTCAATTTCTACGGCGCCCCGGCCGTCATTCTCCTGGCTCTGGATAGAAATCTGCCCCTGGACCGCCTGTTCGATCTGGGCGCGGCGGTCCAAAATCTCCTGCTGCTGGCTGGGTCCCAGGGTTTGGGCGCCTGCGTCATTGGCATCGCGCTGCGCTACCGGGATTTGATCCGGGAGGAATTGCAATTGCCGGAAAGCGTTAACCTGGTGATGACTGTAGCAGTGGGTATTCCTGACCCCGCCAGTCCTTTGACTGCCTTTAAATCCGGGCGTCAGGATGTGGCTGAATTTCTTACCTGGGTCGAATAGTGCTGTTTTCGGTTTCCAATTTCCGGTTTTCGGTTCTACCGTGAAAATCAACTGATGAGGCCGACATCTTGTCATGACTTAGGGGCGAGCCGCCTTTGATTATGCTGCCAATTTCTGCCATCGATCTCCCGCCGGGATGGGAAGCGGCCGCGGCTTTGGCTCTGGCGGCTGACCGGGTGGTTCTGGTTCTGGGTGGGCCGGACTGCGGTAAGAGCACCTTTTGCCGCTTTGTGCTGGGCCAGGCCCAGGCCGCCGGCAAGCCGACTGCCTTAATCGACGGCGATCTGGGCCAATCCCACCTGGGTCCTCCCGCCACCCTGGGGCTCAACCTCTATCCGCCCCACTCCCCGGATGATTCCGGGTTGTTTCCCGACGCCCTGTACTTCATCGGGCAAACCTCCCCGCCGGGAAAAATGTTGGAACTGGTGGTGGGTTTGCGCCGCTTAGCCGAGTTGGCCCGAAGCCGGGGGCGCCACCGCCTCATCGTCAACACCAGCGGCTTTATCGGTGGCCCACCGGCCCTGCGCTTGAAATTGGCCAAGGCCGAGACCCTGGAACCAAGTCTCTGTATCGGCCTGCAACGGCACCAGGAATTAGAGCCCATTTTAGGGCCCCTGCGGCAGTATTGCCCGCAAGTGATTACCCTGCCGGTTTCCAGCCAGGCCCAATCCAAACTCTACCCCCAAAGACGGCTCTACCGCCAGGAACGGTTCGCGGCCTATTTTGCCTCTGCCTGTCCCCGGGCTCTGCACTTGGACAAAGTGGTCTGGCTGGGGTTTCCTTTCGGCCAGGGATCATCTTTGCCTGGGACGCAGAAGGAGCAGCTTGGCCAGCTCCTGGGAACCCCGGTGTTGCATGCTGAAAAAGCCGCCGGAATCACCATCTTTATAGTCGGCGGCAGGTTGACGGAGGCGGAAATTGCTCTGGCAGGCCAGGAACTGGGGCAGGCAGGGATGTATTGGGTAAACTGGGGCAACTTGGAATTGCGTCTGGTGGGGTTGCTGGACGAGAAACTGCTAACCCTGGGTCTGGGCCTGCTGCTGCCCTCGCCCTGGGAGCGCCGACAGATCATCATCCACACCCCCCTGCCCTCCCGGTTGCTGGACCGGGTGAAGTTTTGCCGGCTGGGAAAAATCCGCCTGGATTCGGCAGGACAAGAACTACCGATGCCTTGAGAAGGGTTACCCCGAACTTTCGGCGGGCTCTGCCAACCGTTGCCGTAATTCCTGCAAACGGGGTTTCTGGGCCGCGGGTGGCATGACCTTGACAATAAACTGCTTGAGCCAGCGCCTGACCTGACCCCGTTCCGCCGGGGTCAGACTGCCGAAATCGGCCGGGGACTCCACCTGCATCTTGCAGATCCGCTCCGCCAGTAGCAATTTCACCTGTTCCGGCAACTCCCGGCTAGCCAGGACCAATCCCAGGACAAATTTCAGGGCCTCGGGTTCCGAGGCGCCATTTGCGGCCGTTAAGTGCAGCATCTCCTGAATGGCCAGGTCATACTTGCGCCATTGTTCTGCTCCCGGGGCCCGGCCGCTGTAGAGACGGATGGCTTCCACTCCCACGATGGTGGACATGCGGGAGAGAAAGAACCGGGCCAGCATTTCCTTGCCCCCGGCATAGGCCGCCCGGTACCCCCAATACCAGGGACTGGCGATATTTTTCACCATCCAGGCGTAGCGGGCGACTCTATCCAGGTGATGCCGCTTCATGAACATATAGGCCGGATGTGAAGTAAATTGCTGATAGACTTTGTGATAGAAGAGAATAGTCTCCAGTTCCACGTCTTTTATGGCCCTCAGGGGCAGCGTCTCCAACAGGGCCTGGAGGCGAACGCTGATCCGGGTCTGCAGGCTGATGAGTTCAGACAGGGAGGCATGCAGTTCCGGCTGCTCATCTTCAGGGTGATAAGCCCTGGCGATCTCGTGAATTAACTCCAGGGCCAGCCCGGTGAGGACTTTGAGGGAAAACTCGGTGTCGGGCCACAGTTTTAACAGGCAACGGCGCCGGAAAGCCCGAACCACGTCCAGGGCCTGTTTGTCCTCGGGACGGGGGTCGCAAAACGGCAGGGGAATGTCTTCACCTTCCAAGGTCTCAGGGGCCAGGCGGCGCAGAATCTTTTTCCGGGTCCAATGCCGCACAAACAGGAGAGAGCAGAGCCAGAGAACGACGGCTAATGCTAAAAGCAACCAAAACCAGTGTTCGGGCATATGATTTAGTTTTCGGTTTTCAGTTTTCGGTTAAAAAATAGTTTGAAATATTGGTGTGTTACAATTACTATTGCTTAAATTTATTATACTATTCATATCTGTCTATTCTGACAGGTTCTCCAGGGCCAGGCGGGCAAAATCCAGGGAGGGGTCCAGGTCCAGGGCCAGACGCAGCAGGTGGGCCGCTTCCGGGCGAAAGCCCAGTTCCCGCAGGTTGATGCCCAGGTTGGCATAATCGATGCCGGAGCCGGGGTCCAGTTCGATGGCCTTTTCAAAACACTCCACTGCTTTTTGATGTTCCTTCAGCTTGAAGTAGCAGAACCCCAAGAGATGATACACTTCCTTTAACTGATCGTTGGCCGCCTTGGCCTGCAGCAGGGCGATAATGGCGCCCTGGTAGTCTCCCAGATCTTTGCGGCAGGAACCGATGTGGACATGGACGCTGGCTATCTCATGGCCGGGGGGTTGAGCCTGCAAGGAGGCTTCAAAGTATGACAGGGCTTTAGCGGACTGGCCCAGTTGGTCCAGGGTCAAACCCAGGAAAAAGAGCACGTCAAAACGCCCTGGAAACTGTTCGTTGAGGCGGCCCAGAGCTTCCAGGGCATCCTCGGGCATGGCATAGCGGCTGGCCAGCTTGGCCATATGAAAGATGACATTGGTCTGGCGGGTCCTCTCCAGGAAATGGGCCCCGGGCACAATAACATACACTACCGGAATCCGAATCTCCGGATGGGTAACGTCCACCACCAGGACTTCCAGACCCAGCCGGGCCAGGGCGGCAACGCACCGTTCAATCTCCACCTTGAGGTTGTCATCCGCCAGATTGGGCAGCGACTGGATGGCGCGCCGGGGGCCGGGGGCCATTAAGTAGGAGGCTTCGGTAAGATTCTCGTATTTGGGAAGGGTGGGCTTGTAGGAAGTTCGTTTATTGAAATCGCCGGCCAATTGCGCCACTTCGGTGAGGGCCCGAACCAGTGATTTTTCCGGATGGGGCGTGGTCCCGGCGGTGAAGATAATTTCGCTGGCCTCAGGGAACGTGGCGGGATCATAGGCCAGCACGCCCACGGTGGGGATGCCGGTATCCAAAGAAAAATCCCGGAGATGCACCACAATGCCCTGGCGCTGAAATTTTTCCAGCAGCGCCACGGCCGCCGGATCCTGCACCGAAGCCGGGTCAATCACCGGGGTAAAGAGCCGCCCGTGGCTGATCACCGAACCCACGTGCCGTTCCACCACTTCACACAATCCCTGTAATACCGCTTCCTCCAGGTTATTGCCGGCCGCCGGGCCGTTATATTCGTTGATCAGGTAAAACCAATGGATGGGCACCAGCAGTGGGTGACTGTAGGTCAGGCTAGTAGCATGAGTAAAGTGCAGGGGCCAGTCCTGGTAGACCACCGAGGCCGGCTTGACCGTGTCGCCGGCGTCGAACAGCGAGCGGGCCAGGGTTTTGAAAGGAACCGACTCCTCCACCAGACCGCCGGGGGTGGCATAGAGAAAAGCCGCCCGCTGCATGAAGGAAAAAAAGCTGAAACGCTCCACCAATTCCATCAAGGCGCTGGCCTCGGCCTGGGCCGGAGTGGAGCCTTTACCCATCTGTTTCTGGGTGCCGATGGTGCGCACCGCATCCACTCCGCATAGACTGACATACACCGGGATGTCCAGACGGCCGCTGTCAATGCGCAGGGTATTTTTCAAAAGATCCAGATTAAGCTTCTGGAAACGGTACCGCACCCGGGCCACAGTCTCATCCGGCGCGCACACCTTGTCCAAGTCATAGGAATATTGTTTATAGCTGTCCTGGAGGACCATTGTCTCGGTCATACGTCTTTTCCTCTTGGCTGGCAATCAAATGCTGGTTTCAGCCCTTATCATAACACGAACCACGGAACCCGGGAAATTTTTTCCCCAAGCTTGGGTCTCATTACGGGGATACTTGCTTGAGGGGAATTTTTCCTTTGGTATTTACCGCCCCGGACGCGAAACTTGAAATCATGACAACCGGCAGCCGACAACGTCCGGCCAGGGACAAAGCTGAGCCTGCGGCCGATCTCAGCCTCAACCCACTATGGTGTTCCGGCCAGGCCACCTTCAGGCAACGCCAACGTTTTCAAGAGACGGCCCAGAGAGTTATTCATCTTCCCGCCCCCGGTGCTGACCCTTTGGGGCATTTGCTGAGTGAAGCGGCCTGGAGCCGGTTAGGTACCGCCGGATGACCAGGAGGAGGCGGTGCTCACGGCCTTGTCCCAGGCCACCGGGGTCTATTTTTTCCCATCCCGGGAATGGGTCTTGGCATTGTGCCGTTATTTACACCTCCTGGGGATCAAACGGGTTTTGGAGGCCGGCGCCGGCCGGGGGTATCTGGCCGCAGCCTTGGAATCCCTCCTGCCCCGTCAGGGTATGGCCTTCAAAGCGGTGGATAAGGCCCAGGGAGAATTTGAAAGCGGGCTTTTCAGACACCCGGTGGTGGAGTCGGCAGACGCCTTGATGGCGGTGCAGGTTTTTCGCCCTGATCTGGTGCTCTATGCCTGGCCGCCCCCCGGCCAATCCATCGGCCCCCTTTGCCGCAGCCCCGGGGTGAGCTATGTCCTGGTTTTGGGGGAGCCCAACGGCGGCTGTACCGGTGATCCCGCGGACTGGCAGCGGTTCCATTATCGTTACGCCAACCTATTATCCCGTTATGGGTTGGGGCGCTCGGGGCGACGGCGCCAGGCGGCCACGGTCTTTTTCGGCGCGGCCAGTCCCTATTTCCAGGAAGAGCCGTAAAGGCTGCCCAGGCTGGAAAGCCTGGGCCGCCGCGTATTATGAGAGAGGATAAGCATAGATGTCTCGCATACCTGCCATTGACGAAGATGCCTGTATCGGCTGCAACGCCTGTGTGGAAGTCTGTCCGGAGGTTTTTGTCCTCAACGAATCCCTGGGTTGGGCCATGGTGATGTTCCCGGAAGGGGCGCCGGAGGAAAAAATCCAGGAGGCCATCGACATCTGTCCGGTGCATTGCATTGACTGGGTTGAATAGATCGTCGGCGTTCAGCTATCAACAAGCGGCTTTTAGCCAAAACAATACATTAGGTTTATCTTAATGTTTATCCTCATTAAGCTGACTGCTACGAACTGACTGCTGGGCGCTGACATTTTTCCTTGCCTTCACCGCTGTATTGCCATACATTTAGGTGCCAGGAGATAACCATTTTGGCCGCCTGCCCTTACCAAAAACTCTTTATTTATGAAATCCAGGGAGAATACAACCTGCCGCCAGCCGCGGCGGTCGGGGATTTTCTGGGCTGCTGGCGGGAGGGAGAGTGCTCCTATCTATTTTTTACCCAAAAAAAGGAATCTGACTTGAAAAAACTACTGGGAGAAGGTCAAGCTGAGCGCTATCTTTCGGAAACGGAGATCGATTACGAGGACTGGGAGGCCGGCCATCCCTTAGTGCCCATGCGCATTGCTGATTTCTACCTCTGCCCGCTCTGGGAAAAACCGCAGCCCCAGCCAGGAGAGCATCTTATCCGGCTTGATCCCGGCGTTGCTTTCGGCTCGGGTTTTCACCCCACCACCAAACTGTGCCTCCAATTGATCAACGACCTGTACCAGAAGGCCAGCTTACCCCGAGTCTTGGACCTGGGCACCGGCACCGGCATCCTTTCACTGGCCTGTCTGGCCAAGGGGGCAGAGCGCACCCTGGCCGTGGATCATAACAACCTGGCCATCGACACTGCCAGGCAGAATGCCCGCCACAACCAGGTGGAAGATAAAATAACTTTGGCCTGCGGCGATGTCCTGGATTATCTCCACGAACCGGCCGACCTGGTGCTGGCTAATATCTATTATGCCATCCTGCGGGAGATTTTGGAGCAGGAACGGTTTTTTGATAAACCCTGGTATATTTTTTCCGGTTTGGTAGGCACCGAGGTGGATAAAATCCTAACCCAGATGCGTCAGTTACCTCTGGAGGTGGAGCAGGTGCGGGACGAAAACCTCTGGTTTGCCATTTTGGCCCGAAACGTGGCAGTACTATAACCCGTATGGCTCTCTTATGAAAATAGTCCGCAAATCAACCAAGACTTCGGAATCGGTCCCTCTTTGGGAGGAAATGCTCCCGACCCCCCTTTGCCCCCTGTGGCTCTCTTTTCCGACCAGGGGCTGCAGGCGCTCTATTTCAATAATCCCGGCAGACAGTCGGGGCCGTTGTGGCCGGTGGACCAGCACCAGACCGACCCGGAACTGGCGGCGCGCCTGCGCCAGTGGCGGCAGGAAACCGCAGCCGCCTTGAAGGCCTATTTTACCGGCGAAGCCAACAGCTTTGCGCCTCTTACCCTTGATCTACAGGGCACACCGTTTCAAATCAGGGTCTGGCAGGCCTTGCGGCAGGTGCCGTTCGGCGCCATCACCTCATACCAGGCGTTGGCCGATTCTCTGGAGATGCCCCGGAGCGCCCGGGCCGTGGGTGGCGCTTTGGGGGCCAACCCCCTGCCGATTATTATCCCCTGTCACCGGGTGGTGGCCGCCAACGGTTCTTTGGGCGGTTACAGCGCCGGCCTCCAGTACAAAAGGCTGCTGCTCTCCCACGAGCGGGTGGCTTTAGGAAAAAGCCCTATACCCTTGCATGGACCTATCGGCGACAGGTAAAGGGGATATTAAGGCGCAAACGCCTAGGGGTGAATTTGAGACCCGCCTCTACATGGAAACGCCGCCGCCAGCCAAAAGAGGCTTTATCGGTCATTTCAAGGCCGGCTGATAAATTTCAATCCTGTTTCGGCCTTCTTTTTTGGCTCGTAAGAGAGCATCGTCGGCATATTGGACGATACGCTCATTCTTATCAATTCCCTCAAGCTCCGGCCCGGTCAGACTAGCCACCCCCAGACTCACCGTTACCCGGATAATCTCCCCTTTGCCGTCCTCGGTCTGATGCTGCTCGATCATCTCTCTGATTCTATCGGCAATAATCATGGCCCCGGCAGTCTCCGTTTCCGGCAACAAAATGATCAGTTCCTCGCCGCCATACCGGCCCGCCAAGTCGCTTTGGCGGCAATTGTTTTTCAAGATTTGGGCAATATCCATGAGAACCTGATCACCTGACAGGTGTCCGTAAGTGTCGTTCACCTGTTTAAAATAATCGATATCCAAAATGACACAACTTAATGGCCGCTGATACCGTTTGGCCCGTTCCATTTCTTGATTGAATCTTTCAAAGAAATAACGGCGATTATACAACTGCGTGAGGTCATCTATGGTGGCCAGTTCCACCAGCTTTCGCTGGGCTTCGTTGATTTTTCGCAATAGTCTGCTTATGAAGTAATAAATTCCCCCAAAGAAGAGAATGATTGCCGCCAGAATAAGCACGATCATATTACCTTGACTCCCTGTTATGCACGCCATTGCCCTCGGATCGCCGTCTCAAGGAATAATCATTAGATATAATCTCCGGCCCAGCGGCGGATCAGCTGGCCGTCCAAGACGTGAAAAGTACGGAGATTTTTAATGGTAACGGGGGAAAAGGAGCCAATCGGCAGATAGATAAGCTTCTTGCCTAATCGGTTGGCCCAGTTCAGCCAGCGGGAGCGCGGCGGTTTGGCGGCCACATACACCACGTTTTTCTCCAAGCAGTAATCCAAGGCGGCCAAAACTAACCTTTCCGCCTTACTTCGGGCCCCGGCAAAATAGGGGTCCTGCCAGATGTCATACAGACGCCAGGGTGGATAGGAAAGCATAAAGCCCCCGTACTGACAGCGGGAAATGCCCGGTCCCACCAAATTTTCTCCGGATAAGGTGGCATAAAAGGCCATGTCCGACTCTTGGGAATGCTCTCCGAGCCAGGTGAGGCGCCAGGGGAATTTCTCTTCCTCCCCGTCATCGGCGTCAAAAACCACGACTACGGCGCCGATTTTTCCCGGCGCCCGCTTCTGTTCCATAACATACAGGACCCCTTCGGGCCAATGCCGGATGGTTTCCCGGACATCGATGCCATCTAACAAAGAGGCGCGAAAAGGTTCCACCCGCCGGTTCTGTTCCGACAACATGTTCACGGCTTTCTTCCGGGCGAAATCACCAAACCCCTCCACCACCAGATCTTCGGGAGGGTAGGAACAGATACTGTGCCCCTGCCATTTTTCCCGCCACTCCCCCGGGCGTCTTTCCCTGGGCTTTTGTCGAACCGGAATGGGAACCAGACGCTTTCGGGTCTGACGGAGCCGGCGTTGAAATCGGATTTTCTTCTGGTCGAGAAACAGATCCTCGCCCCGCAGCCGGAGGATTGGCAGGTGCGGTTCGGCCTCCTGCCAGGGATAAGTAGCGCCCAGGTCCCACACTTCATAGGCAAAATCATCGTCGGCCACGCCCCGGGCCGCGACCACCAGTTGATAGAAATCGGGAGTCAACTGGCCGTGCACCAGGGCATAGTTCCGGGCAAATTGGTGCAGAATGGCCTGCTGCCGCCCACTGATGGTCTCTCCTGTGGCTTTTTGATAACGAGCCGCCGCCTCCGCCACTAATGTTCCCAGAAGCTCCAGGCGGTCCAATTGGCGGAAGGGAATTTCCTGGCGCCAGCCTTCGTAGGCGGCAGCCAAGTAAGGAATTTCGGTTAATATCTCCCGGCTGGAGTCTTCGGCCAGGTGCGCCACCTGGACCCCCGGCCGTCTGGTTCGGGCCAGAGGCTGGGCCTGGGGTTGGGCCAACTGCGCCAGCAGCCCCGGGTAGTGCGCCAGGCCAAAAACCACCAGCAAACGCTGGTATTGTGGCTGCAGCTTCTGCAGTTGATAAGCCATGGCCTGTTCCCGGAGCCGGTCGGGTTCCAAGGGGGTTAATCCCTGGGAAGTGCGGCGATACGCTTCGGCATAGGCCTCCAGACCGATCTGGGTCAGAGCGTAGACATCGGGCAGGGTTTCCCGAATCCGGGGATAATTTTCCATATCCCGATCAATAAAATGAACCGGCACCTCCCCGGCCACAGCCAAACGGATAGCCTCCACTAGAGGGTCGGTGGGTTCAATGGGCCAATAGACAGTCTGCCCGTGGCTATCCTGATAATGCACCACGGAAAGGAGCGGCAGACGGGATACGGCCTTTAAAACGGCGGTTTCGAGAGTGGGGGGTAACTCGACGGCAATGGCGTCCGGCTGATGGACTAGAAAGGCTTGCCGCACCAGCGTGGCACATTCCAGGCGGCCATGCAGGATGGGCAGCAGCAGGAGGTTTTGATACGGTAAGGCAACCGGCCTCAAGGTTGGTTCGGCAGCAGCCATGCGATGCACATTTCCAGTAAAAAATTGTCATTCTGAGGGAGCGCCGCCACCGAAGAATCTAGCTCCGGCGCGGCGCTCAGGGTGACAAAGGTGATTTTTGAAGAAGCCCTAAGTCTTTTTAACCGAAAACCGGCAACCAGAAACCGAAAACTGCCTTAAGAAAGGTAATCCAGAGCCTCCTCCCCCAACACCTGCCGGACGGCCTGGGCCAAAAAGGCCCGGAGCATTTTCGGGGTGGTCATTTCCACCAGATGCCCTTTGGATTTACCCACCTGGGCTTTAGCTAATTTCAGGGCATAGCGGGCGATGTTGATGCCGTCCCGGACGGTGAAGCGCTCCCGGGCCTCGTGGGCTCGCTGCAAAAAGCCGACCACATAATCCAAAACCACCTCGGGGGCGAAGGGCAGGTTTTGGGCCAGGATGCGGCGCTCCTCCTCCCGGTCGGGGAAATCCACGACAATTTGGGGCATTAAGCGGGAATGGATATATTCCGGGACCTCAAAGGTGGAGGCGTCGTCATTCATGGTGACGCAGATGCGGAAATCCGGGTGAGCCTTGATTTTCACGCCCGCCACGATGGATTCCACATACCGCCGGTTATCCAGCAAAGGGGCCAGGGAGGCCCAACTCTTTTCGCTCATGCGGTTGGCTTCATCCACCACCGCCACCCCGCCCCGAATCATGGCCGTAACCACGGGACTGGCGACATACTGGATCTTGCCGGCCTCGGAGATCACCGGCGTAATCAATAAATCCTCCGGCCGGGTGTCCATGGTGGCCTGAAACAGATAAACCTCCCGCCCCAATCTCTGACCCGCGGCATAAGCCAAAGTGGTCTTGCCCACGCCCGGCTTGCCCAGCAATCTCGGGTTCAACGGCAGGTCCCGGTCATCCACCATCAGCCAGGCGGCCAGCACCTGGGCCATGAGTTCTTCCTGCCCCACCCAGGTGAGGTTGAGCTCATCCGGGTGCGCCAGATGCAACGTTACGCCTTCAATTAAAACAGTTTCCATAAATCATCTAGACCGTGTTGGTTAACTTCTTTGTTTTTTACCGATTCCCGCACGTTTTTATATACTTAGTTCTCAAGTTGCACTTGGGAACCGGATTGTGCGCCAAGCTCCGATTGCCTACCTTATTCAATGATCAATAGCCAACACCGCGGCCCCATTAATTTTCCCGGCCTTCAACAACTGCAGGGCCCGGTTCGCCTCGGCCAGGGGAAACTGCTGGGTCTGGGTCCGGATGGGTATGGTTGCGGCCAACTGCAGCAATTCCTCCCCGTCCTTCCGGGTGCTGGCGGTCACCGACCGGACGGTTTTCTCGTAATATAAATGTTTATCATAGTCCAAAGGAGGAATCTGGGTCATATAAATGCCGGCCAGGGCCAGGGTGCCCCCCTTGTTTAAGGCTCGCAGGGCTTCGGGAACCAGATTGCCGGCAGGCGCAAAAATCACGGCGCTGTCCAACGGTACCGGGGGATTATCCTGGGCCTGCCCAACCCAGGCGGCCCCGAGTTGGCGGGCTAACTCCTGGTGGCCGGGACTCCGGGTAAAGACAAACACCTCGCAGTTCCAATGCCGGGCCACCTGAATGGCGATATGCGCCGAACCGCCGAAACCATACAGCCCCAAGCGCCCCCCCGGCTTGATATTACTGATTTTCAGAGCTCGGTAGCCGATAATCCCGGCGCACAACAGGGGCGCCGCGGCCAGATCGGGAAAGTTGTCCGGCAGGCGATAGGCAAAGGCCGCCGGCGCCACGGTCATCTGGGCATAGCCGCCGTCCCGGTGGAAACCGGTGAACTGCGCCTGCTCACAGAGATTTTCCAGTCCGGTCTGACAAAAATGACATTGGCCGCAGGCCCATTGCAGCCAGGCCAGGCCGACCCGATCCCCCACGTGAAAACGACTTGTCCGGGGGCCCACCTCCACCACCTGCCCCACCACCTGGTGACCGGGAATCAGGGGCAGGCGGGCCAGGGGCAGTTCCCCCTCCACAATATGCAGATCGGTATGGCAGACGCCGCAGAAGTTCACTTTGACCACCACTTCACCCGGCCCCGGCAACCGCGGGGGCAGTTCCATTAACTGCAGGGGATTAGTGCTGATGGGAGCGGGAAATTCCAGGACCATGGCTTGCATCGATTTTTCCTTCTCTTCTCGGAGATTAATGCCGTTCATTCCGGGGGTAGTAAAAACTTAATTCTTTTTTATCATATTATTATCAGAAATTCGCTATCTAGCTTCCTAAATCATTCAAGCCACCGTGAGAAACTGCCATTGGCAAAAGCTATTTATAAATTATCTGGAGCTTTAGTGGCGGTGAATTCCACCTCGTGCAGCCAACCACGATCGGCTCCGAAGTTGGAGTCGCCATTTTTGCGGTATAGCCAGCCTATGGTGTGGGTACCTGCCGGAATAGTCAGGTTCTGAAGGGACCAATCAATTTCTCCTGAAATCTTTGAAACTTGTTCTCCGTCCAACGTTGCTTCTAGATATGCTACCCGTGGTTCACAGGAAACTTTCCAGAAAAAAGACAATTCCCCGGGACCGGTTACTGTGGCCACATACCCCTCTGCTACATTGGCTCCATCTGGGTTTGCACCAGTCGCTTGCTCGTTTTTGGTTTCATTCTTACCATACTCCCCTTTCACCAATGGACGTAAGCGGAGATTTTGCTTCGGACGGTCCTTATCCAGCAATCTTTTATCATTAATACAAATCGTCTGCCTTTCTCCCTTCATATAAATCTGCACCCGCTCATCCGCCTGCCCCCGATTGACAATGAAACGTTCGGGTAGACGGCCGTAGTCACCCTTCACCCGGAGTGGCGAGGCCGCGGTGTTAGACTGTTGAGCCGTCAAATCCGTAGCCTTATCCGAAGCGTTCGGACCCATCGGACCAGTGGCCAGGGCAGGATTAAATAAAGCATAACTCAGGGAGAAACAAAATGACATACCAAGAAAAACCAATATTAGACAGCTTGGACGGAGCATAAGAGTCCTTTCTTAATTCTCTAAAATTACTAAATTTGTTGTGGACAATATACTTACCCGTTCAACTCATGACCCTTGATTGCCAGGAAATGCAGGGTCATGTGGCGAATCGCGCCCGTTACCTTAAATTGCTGCCGGTTGCAAGCTCTAGCCTCAGATAACCTTGCCTTTATCCAGGAGCTAAACTCTCACAGTTGTGGCAATCACAGGGTTTTGCAGGCAGATATTTTTTTGGGGATGCGGTATTATACTAAAGGACATCAGAAGGAACAATACGAAACTGGAGAGCCGAAGCGCCATAATTTTATCTCTAGTCTTTCTCTAAAAAGTTCGTAACCTTAACCCATCGCGTTTTTCTTTGACACATCCCCGGGAAATTCCTATAATCCTGGCATATCAGGGGGGAAGATATGCGTATCGGAGTGTTTATGCGGGCGGCGCGGCTGCCCTTTCTCACCGGGTCACTGATGCCGGTGGCTTTGGCCGGGGCCCTGGCCTACTGGCAGGACGCCTGGGGAGGCTTTTTCTATTTTTTCCTCACCGCGCTGGGGGTTGTCGGGCTGCATTCCGGGGGCAACCTTATCAACGATTATTACGATTCCTTCGGGAGCGACCCTCTCAACCGCTTCGCCACTCCCTTCAGCGGCGGCAGCCGGGTCATCCAGAACGGGGAGCTCAGCGCCGAGACCGTCAGAAATCTGGCCTATGCCTGCCTGGGCCTGGGGGTGGTTTGCGGCCTGGTCCTGATGTCCTACGGCCGGCCCTGGGTGGCCCTCCTGGGAATGTTCGGGCTGGCCGCGGCCTACCTTTACTCCGCCTCCCCGGTGCAACTGATGAGCCAGGGGTTGGGGGAGCTCACCATCTTCCTGGCCTTCGGGCCGGTCCTCACGCTGGGGTCCTACTACGCCCTCACCGGCCGGGCGACCTCCGAGGGTTTTTACGTGGGCCTGCCCCTGGCCTGCCTGATCACCGCCATCCTGTGGATCAACGAATTTCCGGACCTGGAAGCGGACACCGCCGCGGCCAAGGAGCATATGGTGGCCCGTCTGGGGCTAGAGCGCTCCCGCCAGGTCTATGCCGGGCTGATGCTGGCGCCCTTCCTCAGCCTCCCCCTCCTCATGCAAATTTTTCATTTTCCCGGCCACCTCTTCGCCGGACTGGTGGCCCTGCCCCTGGCCGTGAAGGCGGTGCGCCTGGTCTGGCAAACGCCCCCCACGGACGAAGAGTTTATACCCATCCAGGCCCTCACCATCAAAACCCACTTTCTTCTGGGACTCTCCATGACCCTGGCCTTTTTGTACGCGGCCTGGCTGCATTAAATAAAGTATTACGGCATAATGAGTTTTTAGTCATAAAGGCCGCAATTATCCAACAAAATATCTATGGTCTAGTCGTTGCCCAAAATTTTTGTCTGATTTATCCCTCCGTAAACCAAAAAATGTCATTTCACCGACCCCTGGCCCCTATTTTAATAATTGACTATCCCCCGGACTTGCAGTAATAATGGATCATTTCTTTGCCCCAGAAGTCCCTCTACTCTGGGTCCCCTGACATAATTAAATTCTGGATGATAGTCCCATGAGAATTCTCTGGGCCGATTGGCGCCGGCGTCTGCCCTACCGCCGTTTTCAGGACCGGGAAGACCGCTCCCGTCGGCTTAAGGCCCATTTTTATTGCCTGCTGACTCTCTTGAGCGGCGCCTTCTACTTGTTCTGGCTGGTCAACCAGGCCTATCACCTCCGCGCCCTCCACACCTGGCTGTTTTTGGGCACCGAAGTAGCCGCCTACCTGGTCCTGTTGGTCCTGTCCCTGGACGTCTGGCGGCTGCGCTTCCATCGCCCGGAAGGGCTGGTCCCCGACGTCGGTTATGCGGTGGACGTCCTGGTTACCTGCTGCGGTGAACCCCTGGAGGTGATTCGCACCACCCTGGCCGCGGTCAGTCAATTGTCGTACTCCCCCTCTAGCGTTTATGTGCTGGACGATGCCGGGGACGGCGAAGTCGAAGAACTAGCGGAATCCTTAGGATTTCATTATTTTTCCCGGCCCCGCCAGGGACTGCCCCGTCTCGACGCCAAAAGCGGCAACCTCAATTTCGGCCTCAGCCTCAGCCAGGGGGAGATCATCCTGGTGCTGGACGCCGACCAGGTGCCCCGACCCGACCTTATCTCCCGGATGGTGGGCTTTTTCCGCCTGCCCCGAGTGGCCTACGTCCAGAGCCGCCAGGAGTTTCTCCTGCCGGACAATGACCCCTTTTACAACCGGGATGATGTGTTCTATGAGACCATCCAGCTCAGCAATGACCAAGCCAATGCCGTCATCTCCTGCGGCTCCGGGGTGCTCTACCGGCGTCAGGCCCTGATGGAGATCGGCGGTTTTGCCACCTGGAATCTGGTGGAGGATTTCACCACCTCCTACGAACTCGTCAGTCGGGGGTGGAAAGGCATCTATTTTCCCTTTGCCCTCTCCCGGGGGCTGGCCCCGGACACCCTGGCGGGCGTCGTGCAGCAACGGTATCAATGGTGTCTGGATTCTATGCGCTTATTCTTCTGGGACAACCCTTTTCTGAAGCCCGGCCTCACTCTCTCCCAGAGACTCCATTTTGCCATCATCATGCTGGTCTACGCCATCAGCGGTCTGCTCCTGCCCATATTTTATTTCCTGCCCCTATACTGCTACCTCACCGGCAACACTTTTTTGGTGGAGCAGGAGGTAAACTATTTCACCTTCCGGGGAATCTATTTGTTCTGTACTATTTTGGCCTTTCGCTACCTGTTTTTCCAAAAAGATTCCTTAAAACAGCTCAAAATGCTCTGCGGCCTGTTCCCCGTCTACACCCTGGGCACCCTGGCCGCCCTGTGGTATCCGCCCGGTCGCAAGCCCCATTACCGGGTTAATAACAGCCCTACCTCCAGGCGGGTTAAAACCTTGGTTTATATTCTGCCGCAACTCGCCATCATCGCTTTGCATCTAACCCTGCCCTTTTTGTCGCTGTCCCGGGGGTGGGCCTCACCCCGGCTCATTGCCGCCAATGCCTTTTTTTCCGCCTTCACCATCTGGGTCTTGGGAGAGATGATCTTTCTGGCCCTGAGCAAACCACAGTGGACTACCAGGCCGCATCCTCGACTGGTCTATGATTACGAGTCCTAAATGCGCAAACTTTGGCTGATCGGCGTCATTGGTTTTTTAGGCCTGCTTTTTTGGCAGCTTTGGGCCAAAGACCCCTACTTTTATTATTCGGCCCATGACTATTTCCGACAGGCCCAGGAAGCTCTCCAGGGCGATAATGCCAGAGCCATAGCCTTGGCCCAAAAAGCCCGCCAGAAGGACCCCCAAAACTGGAATTACGCCGATTTCCTGGCCTGGCGCTTGATAGAGGCCAAGCGCGCCCAGGAGGCCCTGGACCTGTTTCGCCAGGTCTGGGCCGCCCGACCGACTGCCTCTGCTCTCCGGGGCCAGGTCCTGGCCCTGGAGCAATTGCATAACCGGGCCGAAGCCCTGCAACTGTTGGATGCCTATCTGCTTACCCATCCCCAGGAGACGTCCCTGCTGCACTTGGCCGCAGAAGTGGCTGCCCAGGACAGCGCCACGCAGGAGCAAGCTCTGGCCTATTATCAGCGCCTCTATGGCCTCAACCCCCAGGACGAAGAGATCCGCCAGCGACTTTTGGACCTGCTCACAACTTTAGGCCATTTTGCTCAGGCCATCTCTCTGCAGGAGCAGGTGGTGGCTGAATCTCCGGACAATCCCAAGACCCTGCACCAACTGGCCCTGCTCTATGCCTGGCAGCGGGACTACCAGATGGCCGTGCCCATTTACCAAAAGCTCATAGAATTAGAAGCCGACAACCAGACCTTGCGGCTGGAAGCAGCCAAAAACGCTGAAGCAGCCCACAACCCCGAGCAGGCCCTGGCCCACTATCTCCGGCTCTACGCCCAGACCGGCGGTCAAAAAGAGTACGCTCTGATTCTGACCCGCCTCTGGTCCCAAAAAGGCCAGCACGCCGAGGCCGCCGCAGTCCTGGCTCCTCTCATGAACCAGAATCCCAGCCTTGAGGAGCGCCGCCGCTACGGGTTGGAACTCCTGTTGGCCCAGGAGTACGGCCAGTCCCTGAAAGCCTACCGCCAAGCCTGGGACGCCGGAGACTCCCACAAAGAAACCATCCTGAATCTAGCCCGGCTCCACTCCCAAAAACAGCAATTCCGCCAAGCCGCCAACTTCTGGGACGAAGCCGAACGCCGCCAACTTCTGGACCCGGAACTGCGCCGGGAGGCGGCCCTGACCTATTCCTACGCCCGACGCTATCAAGACGCCGTGTCCGTGTTGCAACCGGTTGACCGGCAAGACCCCAAAATGCTGCTTTTTCTGGGTCAGATGCATTTTTATCAAAAACACTGGAATCAGGCCGCCCACTATTACCAAAAGTATTTGCAGCACTTTCCCCAAGACGCCGCCGTCCGGCAGCAACTGGCCCAGGTCTTGGCCTTTGAGCCCGAACGATTGGCAGAAGCAGCGCACCAGTTTGACGAAACTGCCAAAATCACCGGCGACCCCTGCCTCCAGCTCCAAAAAGCCGCAGTGCTTCTGCAACTGGCCCAGGATGCCAGCAGCGACCCGTCCCATCGGGACCAGGCCCCGGCTAGGTGGGCTGAGGCTGAAGCAGCACTCCGACAAATTCCCATCGACGGTTTGAGCCCGGAACTTCTCCGGGAACAGGGCCGCCTGTTCCTTTGGCTGGGGGACCTGGAGCCGGCTCTGGACCGGCTGGAAAAATATCTGGCCCAGGCCCCTCACGACCGGCAGGCCCAGATGGACAAAGCGCGCACCCTCATCTATCTGCAACGGGGGACCGAAGCCGCCGACGTCCTGCGCCGCCTGCCCCCTGTAACGCCATCTGCTGCTCCTGCCCAGTTGCTCCCTGGTCCACGTTCCCAAGCCTCCACCAGGTTCAAACCTCCAGCGGACGACTCGGCCCTCTCCGATAAAGCCGCGGGAGTCGATTCCGATCATGTAACCACCATGTATTATTATTCTTTTCCCCTCTCCCCTCGAGGGGAGAGGGGCCGGGTAAGGGGTGACCGAAACCGGTTGGCAGCTACACGGGCAGACCACGACCCGTCTTCTTCGCCAGCCATAGACGTCCTCGTCCTCTTCTTGGAAGCCGCCCAGGCCGACCGCAACTGGCCCGAAGCCCAGCGCCGGGCCTGGCAGCTCTATCTCACCCAGCTCCCCGACACCTCCCCGCCGCCTCGCACCTGGACCGCGGCTCGGCGGCGGCTCCGGGAGGCGGAGACAAGGCGGGAGTTGCCGCCGGCCGCCCGGGTCGGCATCGCCCGGGCCTTGTGCCATTATCCCCAACTGGAGCAGGAGCAGGATGCCGTCCGCGCCGCCGTGGACCTGTGTCTAGCCAATCTGCACACCCGCCAGACTTCCGGGCCGGCCCAACACCGTAATCACCAGGCCTCCCTCCTGCTTCTGGCCTATCTCCTGCCCCGGCTCAGCCACTACGACGACCTCCATGGTCTGGTGCACCGCCTGCCCGGTCTCAGAAACAAGTCACCGGAGTACATTGCGGCCTTGAATTATTTTACCGGCCTTCAGGGCCGTCAGGGCGGCAAGCTCCAGTATCTGCTGCACACCCTGGAAGACCGACAGGAACGCTCCCAACCTCACAACCCCGGCGACCTTATCTTCCTGGCGGCTCTGGCCTCGGAGTTGGGAGACCAACGCACCGCGGTGCGCTATTTTGACCAGGCCCTGAAACTCCGGCCCCGGGATCAACGCCTCACCGCCCTGCGCCTCCAGGCCCTCATGGCCGCCAATGATCCCGGCCGCCTCCTGAAAACCCTGGCGGACCAACCTCCAACCCCGGAAAACGCCCTGGAAATGGCTCGGGTCTACCTCCAGCGTCATCAGTACGAAGGTGCGGTGGCGGTCTTGGGTCGCGTCCCCCAAGATCACCCTGCCTGGTCCCAGGCCCAGATGCTCCTTATCCAGGCCCACCGGGGACGACAGGACTATCCCGCCAGCCTGGCGGCCATCCAGGAACTCCAGAGCCGGGGCCCGTCCGGTCCCCCCGTGCTCATGGCCCAGGCCCAGGTGTTGGAGGCCCTAAATGACCGGGCCGGGGCCCAGGCTGCTTATGAAGCCGTCATGGCCCAGGCCCCGGACGCCTTTACCTCTCAGACCGCCCAAGCCCGGCTGGCCCGCTTCCGGGGCGACTGGGCCGGGGCCTATCGTCATTTCGCCGCCGCCCTCAAAGAAAACCCCCAGGACATCGAACTGCTCAACGAACTGGAGCAGGTCCGGGAGCAGATGCGGCCAACCCTGGCGGCCCGCAACCTGCCCGAGGCCTGGCGGGGCGAACGGCGGCCCGAAGCGGCCCGGCGCCCCTGGCAGTTCGGCCGCTATGACCGGGAGCCCGGGATCTTAGGAGGCACCAGGGGGTATCCCACATCTCTCCTGCCGGTGAAGTTGCCTTACGCCTTGATTCCCGAAACCACCCTATTCCGGGATCGCAACCAAATCAGCGCCCTGGAGTCGCGCCTGGCCGGGGGCTTCTGGCTCAGCCGAGTGCTGCCGGTGCATCTGGCTCTGGGTTATCGTCTTTATCAGCAGAACACCACCGGGCCCGGACCGGGCAACCTGAACCTAGGGCTGAATCCGGTCTTCAGCCAGACCAGTAATAACCGCACCACCTGGCAACGGGGGGAAACCACCCTGACGCTGGGCCCCCTGGTCCTGGGAGACAAGGTAAAGGTGACCGGCGACCTCAGCGGCCGGCGCTACTGGAAAAATCTGCAGCAGCAGGTCACCCAATACGGCCAGGTTTCCATCCCTTTCCCGCCGGTCTTTCTCAACACCTTTGCGGGTACTAAAATCACGGACCAGGAAGTCCGCAACCGCCTTCTGGGCAGCCTGTCCCTGGGCTTGTCCCCGACACCTCAGACCGACCTGACCCTGCGCTACTCCCGCCGGGACATCTTCGATCAGGACCCGGCCATTTATCCCCGTCTCTACCAGCAGGTCATTCGCCTGGACACCCTGCCCCTGGTGACCCTGGACCAGGCCGACCTGGCTGCCACGCACCAGTTTTTCCCGACCCTGAGCTATCAGGGCAATGTCACCCAGGCCTTCTTCTCCGACCATAACCAGAGGTTTTCCCTGTATCAGGGGCTGCGCTGGCAGGCGGTCAACCAACCCCGGATGCACCTGGACATCATCCCCAGTTACTACCTGGCCCTGTACCGACAGCGCCACGAGTCGTACTTCAGCCCCCACACCTACCACGCCCTGGGGGTGACTCTCGATTTCGACCGCCAGCTCTTTCAGATGCCTATCCTGAAAAGACTGTCCAGCCTGTTTTTTCAGGCCCTGGGATTTGAAAACCAAACAGGCCTTGATCCCGGTGAGGTCTTCGGTGATTCCTTTGGCCTACCCACCCTGGTCCTGCAAACCACCGGTCAGATGGTTGACAATGACGGCCGCTGGGGCCCGGCCCTGTCCACCCTGGCGGGTCTGGAAGCGGAGCCGATGCAAAATCTTTACGTGGGCCTGCATTATTTCTTATTTAAGGAATGGGCCGCCAACTACTGGTTGCAAAGCCTGACGTTAGGTCTCAGGTGGCGGTTTTAAACATGTCGGCCAAGAACGTTCTCCTCTACCAATTTCTAAAAGTTATTTCCATTATTTTCCCCTCTCTCCTTGAGGGGAGAGGATTAGGGTGAGGGGTGAATCGGATAATCCTTTCAACCATGGTTATGATTGCCAGTCTCTGCCTGTCCGGCTGCGCCGAAGTCACCAAACCTACCCCCACCAGCCATGAAGTGGAGGCCGTGCAGCTCACCGCCCTCACCCGGCACCCCCACACCGGCTACAACAAAGAGCGGGCCATGCGGGTCTTTCTGCGGCTGCTCCCCACATTGCCCCGAGTTCACGGCCGCACCTATCCCTTTTTGGGGTTCAACTGGTGGGTCACCGAGACCGGCCACCCGGTGGTGGATAACGTCTGGCACCCCTCCCCGGCCCATGACCGCCCCCTCCGGCAGCATGTCGCCACCCTCTTTGACCCCCGGGACGACCGCCCCCCCAGGCCGGACGCCGAACCAGCCTTGAAGCAAGGCGACCTCATCCTGGCCGTCGACGGCAGGCCCATCCCCACCTGGGTGAAGGACTGGGACTGGTTCTGCAAATACCTCCGGGATATTTTCAAGTATTCTCTCCCCGGCGAAGCCCTGGTGGACTTCGTCCTGACCGCCCGGTACGCCCGGCAGGAAGCCGAGGGCGCCTATCGGAGCGGCCCGGTGACCCTTCTCATCGACCGCCAGGGTGTCAGACAACAGGTCACCCTCTATCCCGTGCACCTGCCCGCCGAGTACGGCCTGATGGTCGCGACCGGCCGAACCGGCGCTGAAGCCAATGCCTTCGCGGCCCCGGGTCGGATCATAATCAGTAGCCAACTCCTGAATCTTTGCCGCACCGATGACGAGTTGGCCCTCGTCCTGGGCCACGAACTGGCCCACCAGACCCATGCCCACCTGGTTCGGCAAGAAGGCCGATATCCTGTCACTACTTTGGCCGCCGATCTCATCGCCCTGCCTTTTAGACTGATACCCTGGTTGTCACCTCATCGCCACCAAGGCTTGGCCGAGGACGTCCGCCGGGGTGTGAAAGGCGCGGTGCTCAGCGTTTACAGCCGCCAGGACGAGCGTGAAGCCGACGCCTACGGCCTCTGGTACGCCTATCAGGCGGGCTATGATGTGGATCAGGGGATTTATATCTGGGAAAGGGTGTCAGCCGTAGTAGACCGCAACGTCTTCGAGAGCACTTATTTCCTGGACTCCCACCCAGCCGCGCCGGAGCGCCTGGCCAGAATGAAAAAAATAGCCCAGCTGTTCAAGGAAGGCAAAGCGGCCCAGGTGTTGGTGCCATGAGGGTAAAGAGGCTGATCGTCTCCGACAACTAGTAAAGAAGAATGAAGAATATTGATTCGCCATATATTCTAAACATTTTAGGTAAATTTTTTAAACATAATTAATTGTTTGTATTTATTGGTTATTTCAAGTTATAGTCATAATTCGTGTTCGGCTTTCTGAACATAAGCGCGCTTTTATTTTTTGTAATATACTGAAATAATATGATTTCTTATTAAGGCATAATTCTTGCTAAAATTTAGGAACAATCTTTTGAAAATCGGTATAAAGGAAGGTTTTCGGAGGGGACCGGTCAACCCGGAGGCTAAAGTTATTGCTACCATCGGGCGATAGGAATGATATTGGCCCTTTTACCCCAATGCCGTAAACCTTGTTTCCGGATTGTCAGATGCTGCGAGCCTGCTATATATTAGCTACATTTCTGATATTATTACTAATTTTAATAAGGGCCTTCCGCCATTTCGACCGGCTCGTCCAAATCGAGTATCAAAAATACCGGCACCTGTGGATTAAGGACGGCGAACCCAGCGGCTTCTTCTGGAAGCCTCCCGAATCCTCCCATCTGGGCAACACCCTGGCCATGCAACGCCTGTCTCTGGCCTGGGTCTTTAAAGCGCCTGCCTGGATACACAACGATTCCGAAGCAGTGATCAATTTGAAAAAATTACGTTTTTATTTCATGGCCTGGAACCTGGGGCTTATCGTCTGGTATTTGACCATCGTCTCACTGAGCTAAGCAGTCGGACCTGAGCCTTCGGCTCACCCCCTCCCCTCGGCTTACCATTTGTTCTGATGGTATCTGCCCGGTTCAAAGCGGTTCTCCCGAAATTTCTTTTCCGCAGGATAGCCGATGGGGATGATGCACAAAGGCTGTACCTGCTCCGGGAGACCCAGCAGTTTTTTCACCGCGGCCATGCGGTCCTCATACGGATAAATCGCGGTCCAGACCGCCCCCAGGCCCACGGCGTGGGCCGCCACCAGGATGTTCTCGGCGGCCACGGAGCCGTCCAACTGCCAGTAGCCCTTGCCGGCAAACTTTTCCTTAGCTTGGTTGCCGCAGATCATTATAGCCACCGCGGCTTTCTTGATCTGCACGGCCTTGGTATTTAAGTTGAAAATCTCATCCAGGATCTTGCGGTCATTGATGACAATAAACTCGGTGGTCCGTTCATTAAAAGCCGAGGGGGCGGACATGCCGGCCTCCACCAGCAGCTTGACCAGGTCTTCCGAAACCGGATGGCTGGTATAGTCCCGGATGCTGCGCCGGGTCATAATGGCGGTAATAGTATCCAAGGTCCCCGAAGGGACTTTGAGATCTGCCGCCGCGCCGGAAGTTGTTTCAATGGCGGGCTTTTCCTTGGCATACCCAGGGTTGCCAGTTAAACTGACTCCCAGGACCCCCAGCATAATAACCACTAAGGCTTGCCATTTTCTTTTATTCCTCTTCATGCTGTTTCCTCCTGTGGGTGCAGACTTAGAAAATATTCGAGGTGGGTAGTTTGGGAATGAGATAACAGGGGCTATTCCCAGCACAGGCGAGGGCGCCTGGGCTCCAATTTTCAGTTGGCCCTGATTTTTGATCACTGGCCCTTATTTCTCAACACCAACTCCAAGGCCTGGCTGATGGCCAAAATCTTTTCCACCACGCTCATCGGGTCCGTCCCCAGGACCCGGATCATGGGTTCTTTGCCCCAATCCCCCCGGTCATAAATCAGGTCCGGCGGCGGCTCCCCCGGTTCCAGCACCGAAGCCACCCCCCAGGCCAGGGTGCCCCCTTCCCGGGTTTTGACTTCGGGCGGCTCTTGAGTACGGTCAAAGCTGACCACCTTGAGATGCAGCAGGGGTCCCAACCTTTCCACCTCCTCAAAAAAGCGGATATTCATGGCGGCGCGTCGCTCGGGAAAAACCTCGCTGACGGTGAGGATAACCGCGGCAATATGTTGGGAAGCCCCGAAGGCCGGCACCCGAGGAATGATCAGCCCCTGGGGGGTTCCCAGGATGCGGCCGGGAAAAGCGGCCACGTCCTGGGGGCCCCGGGGGAAGACGGTGGCGTAGCCTAAGTTGCTCTGCACCTCCGGGATCAGGTTTTCCACCCTGCCTTGTTGCAGACGCCGGGCGGCTGCGGCCAGGCTCTGCAACACCTGGTAGCGCTCCTGCTCCCGGGCAAAAGGTGCCAAAGTATTGACCGGCCCCCTCCCCTGCCCCAAAGATAGACCCCAGCGGATGCCCTCGGCCACCAGTTCCCGGGCCTGATTCACCGCTTCCGGGAGGGACCGCCCCTGGGCCAACCGCGTCGCCAGGGCTGCGGCCAGGGCGCAGCCGGTGCCATGATTATGGGGCCCGGGCAGCCGCTCCCCCGGCAACTGGTAGAAATTGCGGCCATCATAGAGAACGTCCACCGGCGCCCCGGTCAGGTGCCCCCCTTTCACCAGCACATACTGCGGCCCCAAACGCCCCAGCTCCTGGGCCGCCCTCTCCATGTCGGCAACGGTGCTGACCTCTCGGCCCGTCAGTCGGCCGGCCTCGGCCAGGTTCGGGGTGAGCAGCGTTGTCAAGGGCAGTATTTCCTCCTTGAAGGCCTCTACCCCGGCCTCCTCCAGCAGGGGCGAGCCGTCGCTGGCGGCCAGCACCGGGTCAACCACCACCGGGACCTTAACCTGGCGCAGCCCCGCCGCCACCACCTTGACAATCGCAGCGGTGGCCAGCATGCCCACTTTGACCGCATCGATCTTGATATCAGTAAAAATTGCCTCCAGTTGCGCGGCCACCATTTCTGGAGCCACCGGCTGCAACCCCTGCACCCCGGTGGTGTTCTGGGCCGTGAGCGCGGTGATGACCGTCAGTCCGTAAGCCCCCAGCAGGGTGGCCACCTTCAAGTCCTGCTGGATGCCGGCCCCGGCACTCGGGTCCGAGCCGGCGATGATTAATATGGTTTTCATTGAGGTTCCGGTTTTGAGTTTCGAGTTCTCTGTTATCATAGCATATTTTCCGGCTGTCCTTGACGAAAATTTGATCATTTGATCATTGGCTGGCAAAAGCGCCCTGGACACATCGAGACCTTCTCAGTTCGGTGCCATGGAAGAGATGACTCATATCAGAATGTGGGACCATTCCCCAGACAGTGTCTTGATTCACTCTATTATCCAGGTTCCAGAGGGAAAACTGTTAAATGGAACCAGGCGGAGAAGGTCTGTCCAAAATGGTATGTTTGCACCATTTTATTTACTAATCTTTTATTATATTATGCCTATCTGTAAAGATATCTTATAGATGTATTTCACATCATTAATTTTTTGCTTCCGTTAGCTGCGAATTGTCGATCTCGGAATCTGCATCAGAAGATGAAGGAACCAGACTTAGCCCTGTCGCGGCACGGGCTGTCGGCTCGCCCGGAAAGGCTGAAACTAGTAAAGGTAGCCAAACTGGAGATAGTTGGAAAAATTTCCAAGAGGGAACTCGGGAAGAGAGGAAAATGGCGCCGGGCAGTAAGGCCGGAGGTACCGCTTTTCCTGAGCGGGCAGGGAGGCCCACCTCACTAAGGAAGGACTGAACTTCTTAGATTAATGGGGGGGAGAGGAAGAAGGTATGAAGAGAATATGCTCCTGGTGTAACATGGAAATGAGTGCCGGGGTGCAGACCAAGTCCGGGACGGATCAGGTCGTTACGCATGGCATCTGCGAGGCCTGCGCTGCCGGCGTCCTGGCTGATATCGAGACAGTTGAGCTTCACATGCCGGAGCAGCGCCCTGGTAGGGTGCTAAAGCCGATGGATTCTCAGACCAAGTTGCTAGATTTGCAGCGGCTTGGCATATCCCGAAGTATTTGCCGCCGATAAACCGGCAGATTGCCGAAAACTACACTTGTTAGGAGGATGACAGCAGTGAAAAAAATTCTCAGAACATGTTTGATCATCAGAGAAAGTTGCGTGGGTAAAACCTCTCTGAGCCTAACTTAACAGAAATCATCCAGCTTGGGTGGGCATGGACGCTCGCCCTTTTCTATTCCTGCTTCCTTACCCCCTTTCCCTGGCCCTTGGCCGCCCCCCCCCAAAAAGAGTCTGCCTAAAAGCCGGGAATCACCACCGCTGGGCTAAGCGGGATATCTTCAAACCATCACCCTATGGAGCAACTCGCTGAGTTCGGTGATTCGGTACGGTTTGGTAATGACCCCGCGAAACCCGAAATTTTGGAAATTGGCCAGGACCGGGTCATCGGCGTAGCCGCTGGAGACGATGGCTTTGGTCTGAGAATCCTGGCCCAGAAGTCCTTGGAGCGCTTCCAGCCCTCCCATCCCCCCGGGGATGGTGAGGTCCAGGATCACCAGGTCAAAGGGTTGCTGGGAGCGGCGAGCTTGGGCATACAGGTCCAGGGCCTCCTGGCCATCCTGGGCGAAAACAGCCTCGTACCCAAGTTTGGCCAACATTCTTGCCATGACGGCCCGCACCGTGGCATCGTCTTCCAGGACCAGAATGCGGCCGTGTCCCAAATAAATCCCCTTCCCTTCCAACCTCGCAACCCTCTCCGAGTGCCCTATGGCTGGCAGATACAGAGAAAAGGTGGCGCCTCGGCCTAGTTGAGACTCACTGGTAATATGGCCGCCATGCTGTTTGACAATGGAATAGACCGTGGCCAGCCCTAGACCGCTCCCTTTCTGTTTGGTGGAGTAGTAGGGATCAAATATTTTATCCAGTTGATCCGGGGCAATCCCCACCCCCTGGTCCGTAATGGTTACCAGAACATAGTTGCCCGGGGTTAAGGGGGGCGAAGCCGTTTTCCTCATGGCGTAATTTTCCGCCTGGAGGTGTATCTGACCACCCGAGGGCATGGCCTGGTCGGCATTTATCAGCAGATTGGTGAACACCTGATGCATCTGGCCGCAGTCAACATCGACATGCCAGAGGTCATCCGGAAAGGAAAAGACCGTTTTGGATTTGGAGCCGCTCAGGGCCAGTCTGGCGGCCTCTTGCACGATCAGTTTCAAGTCGTTGGGTTTTTTTACGGGGGCTCCGCCTTTGGCAAAGGTCAGGAGTTGTTTGGCCAGCAGCATCGCCTGGCGGCAGCCCTGTTCCGCATCTCCCAGCCGTTCCTGGATCTCGACGGCCGTTGCGGCCAGGCCGACCAGACTGATGTTGCCCAGGATGGCCATGAGGACATTGTTAAAATCGTGGGCAATACCTCCGGCCATGATTCCCAGAGATTCCATTTTGTCAATCTTATTACGGGCCGCCTCCAATTTCTTCCTTTCGGTGATATCCATGGCAGTAAAAAGAATTTCTTGGGGTTGAGCCGCATCGAAAAGTGGCGCGGAGCTGAGCATGACGTCGATGATCGTGCCGTCCCGATGTTGCCACTGGGTCTCAACGGTGCCTTTACCCTGCTCAGCAATCTGGCGATACTTTTCCCGGCCTACCACCTCGAATTCTTCCTGGGAGAGATAGAGCAGGCGGGCGCTTTCCCCCAATAAATTCTCCCGCGAGTAACCCGTCATGAGGCAGAACTGATCATTGACCTCTTTGAACACCCGGTTAACCACCAGGCCGATGCCCACGGGCGCCGCCCGAAAAATACCGTCCAGCTTGGCCTGCCGGGTCCGCAGGGCCTCTTCCGCGAGCTTGCGTTCCGTAATATCCCGGACATGTTCAATGACCATCGTCACCTGACCGGCTGTCGAGAAGATGGGAAAGGCCCGGATTTCGCTGATCCTGCCATTATCCGGGTTAATCTGCTCCTGCTCCACGGTCCGCCCGGTGGCAAAAACTATTTGAGCGGGGCAATCTTGACAGGGAGCCTCTTGAGAGCCAAAGCTTTGATAACATGTCGGGCAGGCTGATTCCGCCAGAGGCCGGATAAAACACTGACCTTGATTATTGCTGTAAACGATCCGATAGTCCCGATCGATCACCACCAGGAGATCAGGGATGGAATCCAGAAGACTCTGCAGCAGGGCCCTTGAGGTGCGCAGTTCCTCTTCCGCCTGCTTCTGTTCGGTAATGTCGGCAAAGATACCCACACACCCGAGTAACAAATCGTTCTTCCCTTTTATGGGGTTCAAAACCACCCGCCAAATGCGGGACTTGCCCTGGGACGGAAAAATCTCCCCTTCAAAAGTGGCTAACCGGCCTACCCTGACTTGATCAAAGGCTTCGATCACCCGGTGCTGTTGATCCCGGGTCCAGCTGGTCCTGAAACGGCTTTCCTAAAATCTCCGCCTCTTGGGCTCCCAGCATGGCCAAGCCGTTGCGGTTGATGGCCAGACAGCGTCCTTCCCGGTCGAAAAGGCAAACCCCGTTGGGGGTCCCCTCCACCAGGCTGCGGTAACGTTCCTCGGACTCTGCCATGTGCTGCGCCGAAGCTAATAATTTTTGCTGGGAGAGGTAAAAACCGGTCAGGAGTATGATCATGAGCAAGGTGATGTTAATGGGCAATAATTTATGAAGAGCTATTTTTCTTTGCCAATCCCTGGCATCGATGTCCAGACCCATCAGGGCCAGGCATTTGCCGCTGGACGGGTCGTTTATTACCTCGAAAGCCGTAATCCAGGTTCCCCAGCGGTCAGGTTCCGGGCCTTCCACAAATGCTCTGGGCGCTACAGCCATGGATTTTAACGTGCGACTGGCCTCCTGATAGACCTGGCCGGGCGGAGAATAGTCCGGGGAATCTAACGGCTCGCTGTCCACCAGGAAGACGACCTCTTGATGTTGAAAACCAAAGAGATAGATAAAACGGCAATCCTTACTGGCAGCCCGAATTGCCATCAATAGACGCTTTAATTTTTCATAATTGGCGGTGCCCATATCAGCTTCGCTGGCCGTTAATTGCTTTACTGACTCCGGGGGCAGAGCGGCAGCCAAGGTCCGAGCCCGGGAGGTCAATTCCTCCCGCATTTCCGCCTCCAGATTTTGGCCGAACAGTCCGGTTGAAACTCCCCCAATTACCAGAAGGAGACAAATGGCCAGGATAAAATACGTGGAGTACATGAGAGGCTGGACGCCGGATAAATTTTCCTTGGCAGGCCGGCGCCAAACCTCATCTTGGTAATAAAACCACATTGATGAGGTAATGAGATAACCGAAAAAGACCTGGAAGGCAGAAAGGGGAATCAGGTTGACAACTGGCCGGGCCAGGTCATGAATTGTTTTTATAAGAGCGAATTGGTCAGCAGGAAGAGATAGCGGTAAGGTCACCCCATATCCCATCAGAGCCAGAGCGCCCAAAACTAGGAAAATGGAATGCTTTCCCCTGGCTATTATCAGTAAGGCCCATCCTGCCAGAAGACTGCATCCTAAACCTACAAAAAGGAAGATTGCGCCGGAAATGTTGAACCGCCCGAATAGTCCCAGCAACCAGGCGACGCTCAGAATCAAGATAACAATACTGTTGGCCAATCTTCGGCCCGCTGACGGCAGGAGAATCGAAAATCCGCAAGCTCCCAGGAATGACAGGGCCATTGGTATGGGAATGGTTCCGAAGAAATTCTGGAGAACTGGGCTTCCCCAAACCGGGGTCAACATAGCGTACCACTGACACCCCCACTGGGTAAGCCCAAAAAGTCCTAACCAGCAAAAGAGCGGACGGGATTGTCGGAGCTGTGTCAAAGAGATGCAGATAAAAAATAAAAAGGCAAAACATAACCCGGCCAGGAAAGCCAGGTAATCAGTCTGGGGCTTGAAGATTTCCAGCATCATCATCCTTCTCCGGAAAACTTGGTCTCCTAGTTATATCGGCAGGCTGAAATTTTCCTTAAGCAAGGTAACTTGGGACAAAAGGCCGACCACAAGAAAAGGAAAAAGGGATGAAGAACATTGAGATTATTCCTGGCACAGACGAGTGAGAGATGTGGGAATTATGTCGGGAAGGACCCACGCAACTAAAGACCTCAGGTTTTGGAGGCTGATTTAATTTCCAGGCAGCAGCCCATGGCGCCATTAAACTGCGGCTCCGGCGGCGCCATGACCTCATAACGGCCAGAGCGGCGCAGACTCTCTACCACGGCCCGGTTCCGGGCCACTCCTCCCACAAACACCAGGGTGCGGCAGGGGAAGCGTTTGATCATCTGCAGGGCCCGCCGGGCTACGGAGTCGTTGACCCCGGCGGCGATGCGGGTCACCGGGGCGCCGTCCAGCAGGTGGCTGATGAGCTCGGTCTCCCCGAAGATGGCACAGGTGTTGGAGATGGGGACCGGGTCATGACTGCAGGTGGTGAACTGCCGCCAGGGCATTTTTAAAAACCTGGCCATATTTTCCAGGTAGCGGCCGGTGCCGGCGGCGCACTTATCGTTGGTGAGAAAATCAAAAACCCTGCCCTCTTTCACGTACAGGGCCTTGGTATCCTGGCCGCCGATCTCCAAGAGGATAAAGTGTTCCAATCCGGTTTGGAAGCAGGCCCCCAGGAAGTGGGCCCGAATTTCGGTGATGCTCGGCAGCAGGTTTTTAAACAGGTGCTTGCCATAGCCGGTGACCACCAGCCGCGCCGGCGCCCGTAAACCCAGCCGGGACCAGTCAAATTCAACTCTTTCCGGAGTCTTGTGGAAATAGTCCCGGTAGAAGATGAGGGTGTCCAGCTTTTTATATCCGAAGCGAATAAAATCCGTCGTATAGGCCAGTTTGACGAAACGGCTGCCGAAGTCCAGCCCCATAACGAGGGGAGTGGTATCAAGATCAACGCCGGAGGACATCGACAAAGGCCTCCAGCCGCAGGCGGGTGCGGTGATCCAGGGAAGTGGGACGATCGCCCTCGATGGTTAGCATGGGCAGGTTGAGGTGCTGACGCAACAGACGGTCCTGGATCTGGCGGAAACAAAAACTCTGGGTGTAGTGGATCAGGCCATCCAGCCGGCGCTGGGCCACGGCCTCGGCAATGTCGACGATCCGGACAAAAATGTCGTAGGGGTAAGTATACCGTAGATATTGCTCGGTTAGATCCCGGCACTGGTAGGGCATGCTGAATTGGCGAGGAATTTCGTTGAAGACTACGTCAGCCCCCAGCTCCTCCAGGTAATTGAAGAGATCGGCAAAGATGGGCGGAATGCCGATAAGACCCAAACGGACTCCCCCGCCGCGGCAGGGACGGCGGCCCGCGGCGGCGAGAAAGTCATCCAGTTCCTGGCCAAAGATCTCGGGGCGGCTGTTGAAGTCCGAGCTGGCGATGAGGAACTGAAAATTTTCGGCCCCGGCAACCTGCCCGGTCTCCCAGGTGAGGCGGTCCAGTTCGGCCAATTGGGCCCGCATCGGCGCCAAAGTCTGCCTGGTTTTGATCACCGCCGGCCAATCGGCCCCACAGGCGGCCATGAGCTGCTCGATCTGGGCCTGGAGCAGATCCTGGCGGCGGGGAAAGGGAAATTGAAAGGGGATGATTGACCGCCCCTCGACCTCCAGCAGTTCCATCAAGGCGTGGGTGTTGGAGCAGTCTCCCTGGGTGACCACCACTACCGCCTGGATGTCAGGATGGAGCTGCAACGTGGTGTAAATGCCTTTGATCCAGGCGCAGACGGTGCGGGGCCAGCCCTCCTCTTCGGCCGCACTCACCCGCTGGTAGGCATCCGGAGCGGAGATGAAGATATTGTTGATGTCCACCGGCGTCAGGCCGGCGGCCAGGATAACTTCCACCGGGATGGTAGTGGTAAAGCCGACGCGGTTTCCGGTTTTCGGTTGCCGGTTTCCGGCCTGACAGTTCGAAGCTAACAGTTCGTTTGCCATGATGGAAATATTTAAGGGAGGGGGCAGGGACTCTAAATCCCAGACCTCCTCCCCAAAAACCGCTGTTTGGCGGCTAACCGCTATTGTTAGAGCTTTTCAGCCTACTTGCACCAATCCAGCACCATAGTTAAGGCCTCCCGGCCTTGGGCCTTGAGCTGGCCATTTTCGTCAAAAACCATCAGATGTGGAATTCCGGTCAGGTTATATTGTTTGGCAAGAGGCGAATCAAAGTCGATACCCTGGGAGCCAGGCCGGTCGATGTTCAATTTAACCAGTTGCGTCTTGGGGCGCCTAGCTGCCATGGATTGGAGCATAGGGGCCAGCTTCATACAGGGAGGGCAATTAGTACTGTAGAAATCGATAATGGTGGTCTGGCCCGGTTTGACAAATTTTTTAACATCGACGGGTTGCCCGCCTTTGCCGCTGTTGCCTTCCATGGTCCCGGCTTGGGCCGGAAGTGCAGCCAGGCCGCCGAACAGGAAGAGGATCATCATCATGCCAACTACTTTTTTAAGATCTAGCTTAATGTTCATATCTTCTCCTTAGAGGATGGACTTGAGGGGACACCGAAGCGACCCTCCAGTTAGTGATAATCAATATTAATACGGCCGTTACCGATTGTCAATGCGGCCGGGCGCCAAAAAGGGCTGTGCCGATCCGGACCAGGGTAGCGCCTTCTTCAATGGCAACCTGGAAATCACCGGACATGCCCATGGACAGTTCGGATAAATCAACCCCGGGTATATTGAGGGACTGCAGGTGGTCCCGGACGCGTCGCAAGACTTGAAAATAGGGCCGGACCTTTTCCGGGTCGGCGAACCAGGGGGGCATGGTCATGAGGCCCCGAACCCGCAGGTGTGGTAAGGCGGCGCAGGATCGCAGCAGATCTTCCAGGTCCTCGGGGTTAACCCCGGATTTAGTAGCTTCCTGAGCAAGATTAACCTCCAGGAGGATATCCTGGACCCAGTTGATTTTGGCCGCGGCTTCATTCAAAGCCTGGGCCAGAGAAGGCCGGTCCACGGAATGAATCAGATCAAAGAGCTTGACCGCGGCTTTCGCCTTGTTGCTCTGCAGGTGGCCGATAAAATGCCAGCTTGCCGGCAGGTCAAGGCCGGCAATTTTTTCCCGGGCTTCCTGCAGGTAATTTTCCCCCAGGATGGTGAGTCCGGCGGCCACGGCTTGGCGGACCCGGTCCAGCGGCACGGTTTTGCTGGCACCCACTAACCTGACAGTTTCGGGGGCGCGGCCGACACGCCTGGCGGCCGCGGCGATGGCTGCCATGAGGGAGTGGTACTGGTCTTCAATGGAGGATGGCATTTAGGGTTTCTGGTTTCTAATTTCTTGTTTTTTTAGTATACCATCTGCCAAAAGTTTTGTCCGTTATTTCCCCTCTCCCCCGAGGGGCTAAGCATTATCCAGAAGTCTATAAATCTAATAATTTCTTCTTTTTATCCTCTCTCCCCCTTGGAGGCGAGGGTCAGGGTGAGGGGTGAATCAGACATTACTTATGGCAAGGGATAGATATAGTTCAGCTAAAGTAAACGCTCTTTAATTAAGTTTTGCAAGCCTGTAAAAATATTTTAAGGTAACATATTTAGAGCAGATCCGGGTTGATGCCAAATAGTCGGCAGGTGTTGGTCCAGGTTTGGGCCGCGATGGTTTCCAGGGGCAGGTTCCGCAGCTCTGCCAGGGTCTGGGCCGTAAACCGGACGTAGCCTGGCTCATTGCGTCTGCCCCGCCGGGGTTGGGGACTCAAATAAGGGGCGTCCGTCTCAATGAGGAGACGCTCCAGGGGCAGTCGACGGGCCGCTTCCTGTAAAGGTTTGGCATTGGGATAGGTGAGGACGCCGGAAAAAGAGATCTCCAGGCCAAGATCCAGAAAAGCCTTGGCCTCCTCATAGGTCCCGCTGAAACAGTGCATCACCCCGCCAAGGAGCTTTTGCCGGTATTCCTGCAGGATAGTCAGGGTGGTGGCGGTGGCGTCCCGAGTATGGATGATCACTGGTTGTTGGTGGCCGACCGCCAGGTCCAAAAAACGGCGAAAAACCGTTTCCTGCACCTCAGCCGGGGAGCGGTGACGATAAAAATCCAGGCCGATTTCTCCCAGGGCCACGACTTTAGGGTCTCGAAGCAGGTCGGCAATCGCAGCATAGATTTCTTCGGTGACGCCGGCGGCACCATGGGGATGGACGCCCACGGTGGCAAAAATCCAGGGATATTTTCGGGCGGTGGCGATCACCTGACGGGAATTTTCCAGGCTGATACCGACATTTATCATCAGGCCGACGCCCACCTGCCTGGCCTGCTCGATAATCTGGCTCTGATCAGCAGCATATTCAGGCATATCTAAATGAGTATGGGCATCGGCCAGGCGGAGAACAGACATACGTATGAGTCCTATAGACGAACGTTATTTGCTGTGATAAGATAAATAAAATTTCTTGACTTCGCAAGGATAGGCAGTGTTAAGCCGCTTACTTTATCTGCTGCTGCTTCTGTTCACAGGTACTGCGGCAGCGGCGCAGGATTTTAGTTACCTGGATTATACCTGGCAGACCATCGGTAAAGGTCTCAGTTTTACCCGCCTGGAAGTTTTAGAAAACAAAGAACTCGTTGAATCCCTGGCAGTGGTGCGGATAGATCCAAACTTAAATTCTTTCCGTTTATTCCACGGAACCCCCCGGAAAATCTCGGAATGGCAGGAAAGCTCCAAGGCCACGGTAATATTTAATGGTAGTTATTTTACCAGTCAAGGTCAACCCTGCGGTTCAGTGCTGATTGACGAAAAAACCTATGGGCCTTTGAAAAATTCGGCCATGCGGGGTATGTTCGTCGCCGAACCCCGGGGTGTCTCACCCGATCTGCCCCGGGCCACCATTTTGGATCTGACGGCTGCCCCGATAGACCTAAAAAAGCTGCCCTGGACCCAGGGTCTGATGTCATTTCCGCTGCTGTTGGATTCCCGGGGACGCATTCGGGTAAAAAACACCGATCTCCAGGCCCAGCGTACGGTCATCTGCACCGACCGCAAGGGTAATATTCTCGTCTGCCACAGCGCCGGGGATTATTTTACCCTTTATGAGCTGGCAAAATTTTTAAAAATCAGTGCCCTGGACATCGATATGGCCCTCAATTTAGATGGCGGTTCGAAAGCCCAGCTTTTAATCAATACTCCGGACTTTAATTTTACCTCCCCCTCATATTTAGAACAAAGTGCCCGGGAGTTGTTTGACCGCGAAGCCTCAATTTTACCGACAGTTATTGGGGTTTTTCCCCGGGAAGAATAACACCGGTGGCCAGATATCTAATTTTAGGGGCGGGACGGTTCGGCCTTTTGGCTTGGCAACGCCTGAGCCAACGGGAACCAGGATCTAAATTTTGCCTGGTGGACCACAACCCGCAGAAGCTCGCCTTGATTCCGGAAAATCCGGCAATCCAGACAGTGTCGGCGGTGGTGGCAGTTTTTTTGGCAGATTCCCTGGAATCGGAGAGATGCCCGGATTGGATTATTCCGGCCATCCCCCAGCACGTAGCCTTTGATTGGCTGTGGGGGCAGCTTCCAACCGATGCAGCCTGGTGCCGGGCGCCGATGCCATTGGCGGTTGGACAGGATTTACCGTTTGTCCATCGGGGCGCTGAAGAGGAAGTATACCTCAGTCTCAGTACCGAGAGATGTCCGGATGATTGTCCGGAACCGGCAGAGAGGTGTTATCTGTCGGGCGCCAAAAGAAATTATAACCTGTATGATTATCTTGAAAATATCCCTTTACAGGATTATACTTCCCTGGTAATCCGCAGCCGGCAGTTGGCTCCCGGAGTGGGAGGCTATCGTCCGGCGGACTTATGGCAGCTTCGGCGTCAGGTGCTCAGCTTGGGCGGCAAGTTTTTGATAAGCACCGCCTGTCGTTGCCACGGGGTCAGCCATGCCCTGAAAAAGCTGACCGGAACGGAGGCAGTGGTTGGCATTTGATCGAACCGGCATCATCGGGGAATCACCCCGTATGCGAGAAATTTTTGAGATGCTGGCTTTGGCCGCCCCTACCGATGCCACGGTACTGCTGCTGGGGGAAACCGGCACTGGCAAGGAGCTGATCGCCCGGGCCATTCACCGCAACAGCCAACGTCGTGAGGGTCCTTTTGTGGTGGTCAATTGCGCCGCCATTCCCGAAAACCTTTTGGAAAGCGACCTCTTCGGTCATGAGCGAGGCGCCTTTACCGGGGCTGCCAACCGCAAGATCGGGCGTTTTGCTCTAGCCCACGGCGGTTCGGTCTTTTTAGATGAAATCGGGGAACTCCCGATCCCCATCCAGGCAAAAATTTTACGGGTTCTACAGTTTAAAGAATTTGAGCCCCTGGGCAGCCACCGGACGCAAAAAGTTGATGTTCGGATCATCGCGGCCACCAACCGATTCCTGACCGACGAAGTTAGAGAAGGAAGATTTCGGGAAGATCTCTTCTACCGGCTCAATGTGGTAGCGTTAACCTTGCCCCCCCTGAGATTGCGTCTGGAAGACATACCCATCCTGGCCTACTATTTTTTTGACCATTACAGCAGAAAAAATAAACGGACTATGCATGAGATTGACGCCGGCGTTTTGCAACGGCTCAAGGAATACAATTGGCCGGGAAATATCCGAGAACTGGAAAACGTCATGGAGCGGGCGGTGATATTTTGTACGGGAAAGACCTTGGCCATGGAAAATTTACCGGACCCATTGCAGACGAAACGATGCCAAACTGACCACACTCCTGGTTTCGATAATCAGGAATCCTCCCTGATGGAGTTGGAGAAGGAACTGATTTTTCGGACCCTGGAAAAAGTTGGCAACAATCGGCAACAAGCCGCCCAGGTTTTGGGGATATCCCAGGAGGAATTAGATTTTAAACTCCGGGCTTATCATTGGCGGGAGCCTTGAGAAGGGGGTCAGGAACCAGAGGCCAGGGGGCAGTAACGGCAGGATAAAGCTATTCGGGATTAAAAAATAAGAATTGACTTGGAAAGACGCGATCAGGTTGAACTAGTTTCTATTCTCCCCTGGTGAAGCAGCCGTGGGAGGAAATTGTTTCAGGAGATTATTATGAGGAAAAATATGTGCTTGGGCCGAGGTTTTTTGCTTTTGGGTCTGATGCTGTTACTTCTGGGCTGGCGGGATGTGTCGGGCAACACCATCAATCCTAACTACGTGGAACGCATTAAAGACGGCCAGACCACGAAAAATGAAATCATGCTGATGTTTGGCGAGCCCAAAGAAGTCAAAAGGATGGAAAACGGGGTGGTGTTCACGTACAAGAGTTTTAAAGATGCTCCGGCTTTACCGTATGATCCGGATAAACGGCAGCCTAGTCCTCAGTCTGATAAGCTATTTCTGGTTGACGATGACAATAAGATCAAAAAGGTGCCGGAAAAAACGGAAGGAAAGATTCTGAAGAGCACTCTTATCATCTATTTCAAGCCCGACGGTCAGACGGTGGCCGGGCATGAGTATACCGAAAATAAATAGATCACCCACTCCTCTCTCAAGGGGAGAGGGAGAATAAAGGACAAAACTTTTGGCAATTAGGATAAATAGTTATGGTATAAGGGCATCCCTGGAGATTTCCCGGGTGGATTAATATCACCGATAGACACTTGCCATTTCATGTTCCGTATACAACGGCTATTTATTGAAGAGGCGGCCCGGGATGACCCGGTCACCCGGCAGGTGCGGCAGCGACTGGCGCACCTGCCGGCGGAGATCATTCCGGGCAAAGAGACCCTGCGCCTGCCCTCCCCTTTGACTCCCGCGGATATTACCAAGGCCAAAGAAACGCTGCTGCTGGCCCGGCAGAAAGGGCCATTCTGGCGGTCCTGCCCCGGCACCAAGGAATACATCTGCTGCGGCTATCAGATCCTCCAGGTTATGACCAATTGCCCGATGGACTGCAGCTATTGCGTCCTCCAAAGCTACTTCAATTTCCCGGCCATAACAGTTTTTACGAATTGGGCTGATTTATGGGCGGAGATGGAGGCACATCTGGCGGCGAGGCCGGGGAAAATCCAGCGGCTGGGCACCGGCGAGTTTGGGGACAGCCTGGCCCTGGATGAGTTGCTGGGGCTCAACCGGCAGTTGATCGCCTTTATCAGCCGGTGGCCCAACGTGGTCCTGGAAATTAAGACCAAGTGGCACCGGGTGGAGCCGCTCTTGCCGCTGGGGCCCAATCCCCAGGTAATCTTTGGCTGGTCCCTGAATACGCCCCGTCTGATCCGCCAGGAAGAGCACGGGGCCACGCCTTTGGAAGCCCGGCTGGACGCAGCACGGCGCTGCGCCCAGGCCGGGTTTCGCCTGGCCTTTCATTTTGATCCGCTGATTTACTATCCGGGCTGGGAAGAGGAATATCAGGGCGTGGTGGAGCAGCTTTTCGCCACGGTCCCGGCGGAGCGCATCGCCTGGATCTCTCTGGGGGCCCTGCGCTACATGCCGCCGTTAAAAAACATCATCCGGCAGCGCTTCCCGGCCAGCCGCATTGCCGAGGAGGAATTTATCACGGCCCTGGACGGCAAGAAGCGCTATTTTAAGACGCAGCGTTTGGAGATGTTTGCCCGGCTGCGCGAGTGGATTATGGCCAAGGCACCGGAAGTGCTTATCTATCTCTGCATGGAAAGCCCCTGGATGTGGCAGCAGGTGTTCGGCCAGGCCACGGACAGCGAGGAGCTAGGGCGGAGGCTGGATGCGCGGGCGGCGGGGCAGAATTGGGATAGATAACATCTGGTTGGTTATTTGGACCGAGCATAAAAAAGGCAGGACCGCCGGCGCAACCTGCCTTTTTCCAATATTTTTAAGCGGTTTAATTAGTTATTGTTCTTACGACGCGCCCCAAAGGCCAGGCCCAGGAGGCCGGTGACCATGAAGAGCACTGAAGCCGGAACAGGTGTGGCGGTGGCGCTTAGCAACCTGACATTGTCCAAATCCACTTGGTCGCCGCCAGTCTGCCAGTCGGCTTCTAGACGGAGGGCGGTCAGGTTAGACAGGACATTCTGGAGTTCAGCGGGGGTGATGGGGTCTCCTCCGTACCCCAAACTCCAATTGAGGTTTTTAAACCAACCGGCGCTGGTGAAGGGGATAGAAAAGGAAGTCCAGTCGGTGCCAGGTAAACCAGCACTATAACCCACCTGGAGGCCACCGCCTTCAAGGACCACCGCATAATAATCAATGTTATCGGTGCTCAGGACGCGCTGATCAAAATTTAGGGAACCACCAAAGGCGGCACTCTGGTTGCCCAGGAACTTGGCCGGAGCCAAAAAGGCATTCCAGCTGAAATAATCATTGGCTCGAATAAAGCCACCAGGATTACCGCCGCTGGCCAGATAGGTGGGAGCAAGGGGAGATGCCGTGGGTCCTGAAAAATCTCCCACCTGCCAACCGTCATCATTGGCATCAAAGGTACTTTCCACCAGGACACCGGCGTAACTAACCGATACCAGGCATAAGAGACAGACCAGCAATACACCTAATTTAAATTTTAGACGCATATCTTAACACCCTCCTTTGGGTCGACCTGATTTTTTGGAGACCCGCTACTGTTCAATTTTTGAAACTATCTCACCGAGACAATAAAGAAAAATATTTAAACAAAATTAAGCAAAAACTATACCAGTTATGTAATATATTAAATTTATTAATGTTTTTCTTCATTGAAATTACGGTTCGAGCGATTTTGTTTTAATATCTAAACATTACAAGTAAGGAAAACATTTAACTACTTAATTTAACTAGATATTCTATGTTTCGAAATTTAAACAAATACTATTAATATTTTTAACAATTATCCGTCTGGCTGACGGCTTTCCAGCAGGAGGACCGATCAGGGGACAACCAGCCCCCGGTAGGTGGCCAGGCCGAACCAGGCCCAGTTGTTGCCGTAGTAGTCGTCCGGGCGGTTGAAGTAGCCGCCGTCTTGGGTTTCCCGATAGAAACTGAGAATTTTTTCGGCGGCTTGTTGGGCCAAAGCCTGATCGCCGACAGCCAGGGCTGCAGCCACGAGACTAGCGTAGAGTACCGGGCTGTCATAGGATACCAACGGCTGCCCCTCATAGGTGAAGATGGCGTAGATCTTGCCATGGGTCTGCCATTGGGCGCGACAGAAAGGGAGGAAGGTTTGGGCCAGGAACTTTTTACTGCGCGGGTCTTGGAACCACAAGGTCGCCAGGCCTAGCCGCCAGGGAACGCGGATGGCATCCCAGCCGAAAGCGGCGCTTTGGGGCGGGGCGGGAGTAAAGCGCTCCGGGCCATGCAGGAGGCACCAATCCGGGATCAACCCTACTCCAGCCTGCTCTCCCAAGCGGCGGCTCAGGGGTTCGAGGCCGGCGTGGGTGCTGTCGAGCAGTTCCAGCCAGCGCCGGTCCCGGGTTATGGCAAAGAAAAGCTGATACCAGGCCGGCGAAAAGTAGGAAGGATTGAGCAACAGGGGTTGCTGGCAGGCGGCCCAGTCTCCCGGGGTTAACCACAACCGGCCCGAGGGGTCCCGGCAGGTTTCCCGGTCCAGAATATCCTGGAGAACGAGTTTGGCCTGAAGCAGATAATCGGGGAGGGGTTGAGACGGCTGCTGCCAGCGCCGATGCGCCAGGACCAGAGCCAGGGCGTAATCCAGGTCGGCGTCGGTGGCGCTGTTGGCATCCAAAATTCCCCAGTGACCCCGGTTGTCCTGGCCCCAGTGCCAGGCCAGGAGATTTCGGCCTTTGAGCTTTTTCTGGGACAGGTGAGCCTCGGTCCAGGCGTAGCACCGGTCAAAGGTAGGCTGATCATGGCTCCAGACGGCCCGGAGCAGGGCATAGGCCTGGCCTTCGGAGACGGTGTCGCCCTGGTTGTCCGGACGTTGCACCCGGCCATCCGGCAGGATAAAGCGGGTTTGGTAGAAAGACCAGCTGGCCGCGAGGGCGGCGTCCAGGCGCGAGTGGAATTGCTTTTCCGGGCGGGAATCGGCGCAGGCCCAAAGGGACATAATAAGGAGAAGGAGAACATAGCGGGAGCTTGGGAACCAGGAAACCCATGCCGAGGCGACGGACTGAAGCCCGGCAAACTGGTCCGATACAAGAATATTTTTCGCGCTGATTATCTTATTGATATTACTGCCCATATACCCTTCAAAAGATATTTTTTCCCGCTAATTTCCCGCTAATTTCCCACTAATTTCGCGGTTGTTTTTCGGTTGTGTCGCGCTGATTTTTCGGCTTGATTTCCCCGTCCTGCCTTTGGCCCAGGGACGGGCGCCGCCGCCAGCGACACCCGACCCGGAGCAAAGGTCTGGAGCCATGGGAACAGGTCCGATACAAGAATATTTTTCGCGCTGATTATCTTATTGATATTACTTCCTATATACCCTTCGAAAGATATTTTTTCCCGCTAATTTCCCGCTAATTTCCCGCTAATTTCGCGGTTGTTTCGCGGTTGTTTGGCACTGATTTTCCGGCTTGATTTTTCCGTCCCGCTTTTGGCCCAGGGACGGGCGCCGCCGCCAGCGAAACCCGCCCCGGGGTAAAGGTCTGGAGCCCGGCAAACTGGTCTGATACAAGAATATTTTTCGCGCTGATTATCTTAATGATATTACTGCCCATATATCCTTAGAAAGTTAATTTTTCGCGCTAATTTCGCGGTTGTTTTTCGGTTGTGGCGCGCTGATTTTCCGGCTTGATTTCCCCGTCCCGCCTTTGGCCCAGGGACGGGCGCCGCCGCCAGTGAAACCCGCCCCGGGGTAAAGGTCTGTACCGTCTGCACACACTGGCTCCATTATATAAAGTAGCCGAAAAAAAGAAAGACCAGATGGGACAGATGTCATAAAAGCTTAACAGAGTGTTTTTAGCACAAGATAGAATGCTTGGGCTGCCATTAGATGGGGGCAGGAAACGGCAGACAGGGATTTACGGGGCGAGAAAGGGATTGAGGCCTTATCGGAAGAATATTATAATACGTTTATGGAAAAGCAGACGGCAGACATGAAAATCAGGCTGGGCATCAGCGCCTGTCTTTTGGGGCAGCCGGTCCGGTATGACGGCGGGCATAAACATGACCGGTTCATCACCGAGACGTTGGGTCAGTATGTGGAGTTCGTGCCGGTATGTCCGGAAGTGGAGTGCGGCTTGAGCATCCCCCGGGAGGCCATGCGGCTGGTGGGAGAGATTGACCAGCCGAGGCTGGTGACCATCCGCACCCGGAGAGATTACACCGAACAGATGCAGACCTGGGCCAAACGGCGGGTGCAGGAACTGGAGGCCGAGGCCCTGAACGGCTTTATTTTTAAGAGTGATTCCCCCAGCAGCGGCATGGAGCGGGTCAAAGTCTATGACGACAAAGGCATGCCCCTAAAGAAAGGCATCGGCTTGTTCGCCCGGGCTTTCATGGAGCATTTTCCGTTGCTGCCGGTGGAAGAGGAAGGCCGGCTGCATGACCCCAAGTTGCGGGAGAATTTTATTGAGGCGATTTTTACTTTTAAACGCTGGCGCGACACCCTGGCGGCGGGACCTGGCCGCAAGCAATTGGTGGATTTTCACACCCGGCACAAGTTGCTGCTCCTGGCCCACAGCACGGAACATTACCGGGAAATGGGGCGGGTGATGGCGCACCTCAAGGAAGCCCCCCTGGAGGAAACCACGGCCCGGTACCAGCAGTTGCTGCTGGAAAGTTTGCGCCTGAAAACCACCAACAAGAAAAACGCCAACGTTATCTATCATTTGCTGGGCTATTTCAAAAAGGACCTGACGGCCGACGAGAAACAGGAATTATTAGACATCACGGAACATTACCGCCAGGGCACCCTGCCGCTCATCGTGCCCATCACCCTGATTAACCACTATGTGCGCAAATATGAGCAAGCGTACCTGAAAGAGCAGTATTATCTGCATCCCCACCCTTTGGAGCTGCAGCTCAGGAATCATGCCTAGGGGCGGGGTTACCCCGCCCCTACCGGGAGAGGGGAACGAGGGAAGGCGGGAGGCGCTTGGGCTTCACCGCCCTGCGGGTGCTTTCCCGCCCTACATTTGGGCGGGCACGGAGGCCCACCCCACCAAAGATAGAGACTAAGGAAAACCCTTTATGGTGGAGAAATTAGAGCCGGTCCATCCGGGAGAAATTTTATGGGAAGAATTCATGAAACCCCTCAACATCAGCCAGAACCGGCTGGGCCGGGAACTGCGGGTGCCGCCCCGGCGGATCAACGAAATTGTCCACGGCAAACGGGCCATCACCGCTGACACCGCCCTGACGGAGGAGGAAATCAGGATGGTGGAGGAGAAACAGGCGTAGGGGCGGGGTGACCCCGCCCCTACGGGGAAGCGGAAGCTTGGGAACGAGTGGGGATAAAGTATCGTCTTAAGCACCCCTCACCCTGACCCTCTCCCCTCGAGGGGAGAGGGGAAACTAAAGAATAAAACTTTTTGGGAAGCATTATAAGAGAAATGAACGTGACGAGTTTTTCCCGGTGGTTTTCAAGGCTTGGACTGATGGTGTGGGTCCTGGCGGGGATGGGGCATATCTCTCCGGTCTGGGCGGGGTCGGCGGCGGTCATTACGGCCGGCGGGAGCAAGAAACATGCGGTGGCTTTGACTTTTGACGACGGCCCGTCGCCGCGGTATACCCCCAAAATTCTGGCCCTGCTCGAGCAATATCAAGCCCGGGGGACATTTTTTGTGCTTGGGCTGCAAGGTGGAACAGCATCCTGAATTGATTAAAGCCATGCTGGCGGCACATCATGAAGTAGGGCAACCACACCTATAACCATTGCCACCTCCCCAAAACCGACCATCTGATCCGGGCCCGGGAACTGGAACGCACCCGGCTGGCTTTGGACCTGCTGGGCTGCCCCAATGATTCCAGACTTATGCGCCCGCCGTACAGTGAGTATGACCAGCGGCTGGTCTCGTACCTGGATCACACCGACCGGGAATTGATTTTATGGAGCGTTGACTCCGGAGACTGGCGGGGGTTGAAGGCCCGGGCCATTGCGCAGAACGTCCTGTCCCAGGTAAAAAACGGCGCCATTATTATTTTCCATGACAGCGATGAATGCGGTCAGGCCGACCGAACCCCCACGGTGGAGGCCTTGAAAATCATTCTGCCGGCCCTCCAGAAGGCCGGGTTTAGGATGGTGACGGTGTCGGAGTTGCTGGAGTAGCCATAGAGGCAATTATTTACCCCCTCACCCTAACCCTCTCCCCCAAGGGGGAGAGGGGATATGATTATCTTCAGGAAAAACCTGAAGGCGGGAGGCGTGCCGCTTTCCCGCCCTACGGATACTGCATTAATACTGTACGTTCCTTCACTTCATTCAGGATGACCAAAAACCCATTTTTCAACATCCGGTTAGACCGTTACTGTTTCCTTAGGCGCCGTTGGCTTGCCGAAGCGTTGGCGCAGGTAGGCGATCTCGTCTTCTCGGGTGCGCACCTGGCCGTCTAAATGGGCGTCCAGCAGGTGTTGCAGCATAAGTTTGAAGCGGGGGCCGGGTTCGTAGCCCAGTGCCAGCAGGTCTTTGCCGGCCAACAGGGGGCGGATGTTCTTCAATTGCGTGAAATAGAGGGAAATGGCCCGTTTGGTGCTCTCCTGGCGGGTTTTGGCCATCATATAAAGCAGAAATTCGGTGGACAGTTCATTTAAGAGATAATAGATCTCTTTGGGCGAGGCGTTCTCCTGGCGGTAGAGGCGGAAGAGGGTGTGGTCGGCGGCTCCTTTGGCCCACAGCAGCGTTTCAGAGAATTTGGCCGGCGAGTTCAGCCGCCGGATCAGTTCCAATAATTGCTCTTCCTTTAATGGTTCGATGAGACCCAGAAAATAGACATACCAGCGTTCATACGGATCGTTCAGGAACAGCAGGTCATGCCAGGCCAGCACGCCCCGGATATGGTCCAGGAGCCAGCGGGTGTTCTGATCATAGTGCAAGGTGGGATGAATAAACTTCAACAGATCAAATTCGGCCAGGCGGGAAACGGCCGGAATGGGATTTTCCTCCATGAGGATCAACTTCAGTTCGCTGAACAGGCGGGGGCCCGAGAGGCGGTCGAAAAAGTTGATGCGGACGGCATTTTCAATGAGATTGGCGGTCAGCTTGGTGATCTTGAAGCCGAAGCGCTGCTCAAAGCGGATGGCCCGAAAGACCCGGGTGGGATCTTCCACAAAGCTGAGATTGTGGAGCACGGAAATACGGCCGTCTTTAATATCCCGTTGGGAACCGAAATAGTCGATGAGAATGCCGAAATGTCTTTCATTGAGCTTCACGGCCAGGGTGTTGACGGAAAAATCCCGGCGGTAGAGGTCCATTTTCAGGGAGCTGCGTTCCACGATGGGCAAAGCCCCCGGGGTTTCATAGTATTCGGTGCGGGCGGTGGCCACATCAACTTTGAAGCCATCGGGATAAATGATGACCGCGGTTTTAAATTTCTGGAAGACCCGGACCCTGACGTTCTGGAAGCTCTTGGCGTAGCTCCGGGCAAAAGTGACGGCATCACCTTCAATGACGATATCGATGTCAAAATTTTCATGCCGCAGAAACATATCCCGGACAAAACCACCGACGACGTAGGCATTATAGCCCAGTTCATCGGCCACCCGGCCCACCTGGGTCAAGATGTCGAGGATGGGGCGGGGCAGTCGTTCCCGGAGCAGCCCGGCGACATTTTTCTTGCGGATCATGGGTCCGGGTTCTCTTTCAATGTTGTCATCGGCCCCGGCATCCGGGATCATGAGGAGGTTGAGCAGATCGGTGCGGCTGATAACCCCCAGAACCCGGCCGGACTCCACCACCGGCAGGAGGCGTTGTTTGTTGATCACCAGGCGCTCCTGAATTTCCGACAGCGTAGATTCCGGCCCCACGGTGGCCATTTCCGTGGTCATGTATTCCTGGACACAGAGATCTTCCAGGCCGTGAAAGATGGCCTTTTCAACGATCTGGCGGCTGATCAGACCCTTGAGATCGCCCTCGGCCATGACCGGCAGGGCGTTAATGTTGTGCAAGGTCAGAAAACGATGGGCTTCGGTTAAAGTAGTGCCGGGTTCCACGAACATCACCGGGTATGACATGATGTCCCGGGCGGTGCGCCGGGGACGAACGCTGTTGGTCAGGATCTTGCGGAGCTTCTCCTCCACCTGGGTCAGGGGAGTGGCTTTAATGGTGGCCGAAGCAGCATAGGCATGCCCCCCGCCGCCCAGTTCGGCCAGAATTTCCCCGACATTAACTTCTCCCAGACGGCTGCGGCCGACGATGAAGACACGCTCCTCCATTTGGGCCAGGGCAAACAGGACCTGGATATTTTCCATATCCATGAATTTGTGGGCCAGGACGGCGAAATCGCCGACGTACTGGGAGGAGGAGGCCCGGGCCAGAACGATTTCAATGCCGCTGAGGTTGATGGTGGTGGCGTTGCGGATGAGATCGTTCAAGAGGGCCACCTGTTCCGCGGTTAATTCCCGGGTCAACATTTCGGCCACGGTATTGAGATTAGCCCCCTGTTCCAGGAGAAACTTGGCGGCCTCGAATTCCGCCGGCGTGGTGGAGGCAAAGGTGAAGGAACCGGTGTCCTCGTAAATTCCCAAACACAAGATGGTGGCTTCATCAGGGGTCAAGGCAAGGCCCCGTTCCTTGATCAGTTGGGTCAGAAGGCTCACCGTGGCGCCCACCGGGCGGACTATTTCCACCGAACCGGTGAGGTCGTCGGGGGAATCGGGATGATGGTCATAAATATGGACGTCGATGTTGCCATTGGGAAAAAGGTCCCCGAATTTGCCGATGCGGCTGGACTGCCGGGTATCCACCAGGATAAGGCGTTTGATGTCCTCGAGATTGATATCCTTAATTTTAGCGAAATTAAGATAATACAGGCTGGACCGGACAAAAAAATCCCGGAGATTGCTCTCCTGGGAACCGGGGAAGACCAGGATGGCGTCGGGATAGAGTTTTTTGGCCGCCACCATGGAAGAGAGCCCATCGAAATCAGCATTCATATGGGTGGTAATAATTTCTAAGGTTCTTTCAGCCATTATTGAGTTTCGAGTTCCGAGTTTCGAGTTGAAAAGAAAGGTGGCCAAGCGGAGCTTGGCGGGAATAGATGGTTCCCAAGTACAACTTGGGAACCAGATTTTGCCGGTCACAAAGGCACACAGGCGAAGGCGCCTGTGCTCCATTAAATTTACTTTTCATACAGGGCCAAAAGGCGGGAGGCGCTTCGCTTTGGCTTTCGCCGCCCTGCGGGTCCCGCCCGACGAATCAGTTTTTAAGAGCCAGTATTAGCCCCGGGGGTGGGCCTGTTGATGAATCTCCTGGAGCCGGGCGGTATGGAGATGCGTGTAAATCTGGGTCGTGGAGATATCGGCATGTCCCAACAACAGTTGCAAAGCCCGCAAATCGGCGCCCCGCCAGAGCAAGTGGGTGGCAAAGGAATGGCGCAGGGTATGCGGGCTGAGATGCGGGGGCAGGTTGGCCTGCCGGGCATAGCCTTTCAAGATTTTCCAGAAACCCTGGCGGCTCAAGCCTCTCCCGGAGCGGTTTAAAAAGAGTCTTTGGGTTTTTTGCCCCTGGAGCAGGACCGGGCGGATGTGCTGCAGGTAGAGCTGCAACTTCTCCACGGCCCGAAAAACCATGGGCACCAGTCGTTCCTTGCTGCCCTTGCCCTGGACCCGAACCACCCCCCGGCGCAGATCAAGCTGGGGCACGGTTAAACCCACTAACTCGGAAACTCGCAGGCCGGTGGCATAGAGCAACTCCAGCATGGCGTCGTCCCGTTGCCCCAAGGGCGTGGCCGGGTCAGGGGCGGCCAACAGCCGGTCCACCTCTTCCAGACCCAGAACTTTGGGCAGCCCCTTGGGCAGTTTGGGCGAATCCAACCATTCCAAAGGATTATTGGCGGCCAGGCCTTCCCGGAGTAAAAACCGAAAAAACTGGCGGACGGCGCTGAGTTTCCGGGCCCGGCTGCGGGGTCCGACCCCCTGCCCTTCCAGATGGCTCAGGAAACTTTGCAGGTCCGGCAGCGTTATTTGATCCCAGCTTTCCCGGCCGAGGGTAGGCAGAAAAGAACGCAGTCCGGCCAGGTCATTGGCGTAGGCTTCCAGAGTTAAGGGGGCCAGCCCCCTTTCCACTATCAAATGCTCAATAAATTGCTCCAGGGCAGCGTCCAGGTGATCGTTTCTGGTCATAGGGATATTATAATGCCGGTAAAATCAGCAAGGAATATCAATCCTTGGTTTTTTGCTACCACCAGTATACAATATCTTATAAAAATGGCAGCAAATACTCGACAGGAAGCCGGTGACATTTCTGGAGTCACAAAATTGGTCAACCCTCTTGTTTTTATATTATAAAATGGTTAAATTAATAAGATTGAATTTTAGGAGACAAGTGAATCATGAAAAAAGACATTCATCCCAAATATCATCAAACTACCGTCCGGTGCGCTTGTGGCTTCGAATTTCCCACTGGTTCAACCCAGGAAAGCATTCGGGTGGAAATTTGTTCCAAGTGTCATCCTTTTTTTACCGGTAAACAGAAATTGATCGACACCGCCGGCCAGGTTGAGCGTTTTAATAAACGCTATGCCGGTTTTAACAAAAACCCGGCGGAAGCAGAAAAAACGACGGAGCAATAATATATGGCGGGTTATGAACCCCCATTTCCGGTAGGGGGTCAGGCGGTTATTGAAGGGGTCATGATGCGGGCCAAACACACTTTGGCCATTGCCGTGAAACGTCCCGACGGCTCCATTGTGCTCAAAGAAGACCGGCTGCATACCCTGGCGGAGCGTTTTCCCTTCCTGCGCTGGCCCTTGGTGCGCGGCCCGGTGATACTTTTAGAAGCGCTCATCTACGGCATCAAGGCCTTGACTTTTTCGGCCCAGGCGTCTTTGGATGAGGAAGAGGAACAGTTATCGCCCTGGTCTTTGTTTTTGACCATGTTATTCGCCTTTGCCATGGCGATGCTGTTCTTCGGTCTTTTGCCCCACTATTTAAGCGGTTGGGTGGGAATGTTATGGGGGGCGCAGCTGACGGTGGACAACTTCAGTTTCCACGTGGTGGATGGCATTCTGAAGATCGTCTTTTTTCTGCTGTACGTCTGGTTTATCTCATTTATGGAGGATATCCGCCGGGTCTTCGAATATCACGGGGCGGAACATAAATCCATATTCACCTTTGAGGCCGGGGAGGAATTAACCCTGGAAAATGCCCGAAAACATAAGATCTGGCATCCCCGGTGTGGCACTTCCTTTATTTTGGTAGTTCTTTTGACCAGCATTCTGGTTTTCACTATTCTTTTTCCCCTCATGCCCGGTTTGAAACTCGGCGGCCGGTTCACCACCAATCTTTTGCAGGTGGGCGTCAAGATTCTCCTCATGTTTCCCATTGCGGCCATTTCCTATGAGATCATCCGGTTAGGCGGCCGTCATGCGGAAAACCCCGTATGTAAACTGGTTTTGTGGCCGGGGCTGATGACCCAGAGACTCACGGCCCGGGAGCCGTCCGACGAACAGTTGGAGGTGGCCCTGGAGGCCCTGCGGTCGGTAGTCAGCCAGGAAAACGAGCTTTCCCAGCCAGTTCCGTAGCGTCCCCAGAACCTAGCGTCTGCAGTCAGCCCTGGAGGGGAGCAGATACTCTTCTCCTATCTCTTATCTTTTGCTTGCCACCGGCAGGACCATATCACACTATGCTCAAAGAACGTTTACAAAGCCTGGAAAATAAATATCGTGAGCTGGAATCCAGACTCAGCGAACCGGAAATATTCAAGAACCAGGAGCAGTATCAACTCCTGACCAAGGAACGTGCGGATTTAAACCTTTTAGTCAATACATTTCGCCGGTTTCAACAGGTCGAGAAAGAACTGGAGACCAATCAGACTTTACTGAAGACTGAAACCGATGAAGAGATCAAAGAACTGGCCCGGGAAGAAATCCAGCTACTGAAGGAAAAGCTCACCGACCTGGAAGAAGAACTCAGATTGCTGCTCTTGCCCAAGGACCCCAATGACGAGAAAAATATTTTGCTGGAAATCCGGGCCGGCACCGGTGGCGAGGAAGCGGCCTTGTTTGCCGCGGACCTGTTCCGCATGTATGGCCGTTTTGCCGAACGGCATCGCTTGAAATTGGAAATCCTCAGTCATAATCCCACCGGCATCGGGGGGTTAAAAGAAGTTATCGCTCTCATTTCCGGGGAAAAGCTTTATAGCAGATTAAAATATGAGAGCGGGGTGCACCGGGTGCAGCGGGTGCCGGCCACGGAATCCCAGGGTCGAATTCACACCTCGGCAGTAACAGTGGCGATTCTCCCGGAAGCCGAAGATGTGGACGTCCAGATCAGCCCGGAAGAGATCCGGGTGGATGTGTTCCGGTCTTCCGGACCCGGGGGGCAAAGCGTTAATACCACGGACTCGGCGGTGCGCCTGACGCATCTGCCCACGGGCCTGGTGGTCACCTGTCAGGATGAAAAATCCCAGCATAAAAACAAGGCCAAAGCCATGAAAGTCCTGCAGGCCAGATTGCTGGATATGAAGCAACAGGAACAACACCAGAAAATGGCCCAAGATCGCAAAAGCCAGGTGGGCACCGGTGACCGCAGCGAACGTATCCGCACCTACAATTTCCCTCAGGGCCGGATTACCGATCACCGCATTGGCATGACGACATACCGCCTGGAAGCCTATTTGGATGGGGACCTGGACGAGATGATTGACGCCCTGGTTTCCTATTACCGCACCGAAGCCTTGAAAATTCAGGCGGCATGAGTTCGGCCTCTCCCACCACCTGGACCATCCTCACCGTCCTGCAATGGGCCCACAAGTACTTACAATCTAAGGGGATCAGCGAACCCAGGCCCTCGGCGGAAGTTTTGTTGGCCCACTGTTTAAACTGCAACCGCCTGGAGCTGTACCTGCGACACGATCAACCCCTGGCCGACGGTGAACTGGGCTGCTTTAAGAGTTTGCTGAAGCGCCGTCTGGCCTTTGAGCCCACCCAATATATTACCGGCCGGCAAGAATTCTGGTCCCTGGACTTCCTGGTCAGCCCGGCGGTGCTCATTCCCCGGCCCGAGACCGAGTTGCTGGTGGAGGCCGTCTTGAAACATGCGCGTCGGCACGAACCAGCGGGGCGGGGACGGCGGATTTTGGATGTGGGCACCGGCAGCGGCATTTTGGCGGTGGTGTTGGCCACCGAACTGCCTCAGGCCCAGATCATGGCGCTGGACCGGTCCTGGCAGGCCCTGAAATTAGCCCAGGAAAATGCCCGAAGACACGGGGTGGAACAGCAACTAACCTTTATTTTAGGCGATCTCTTGGAGCCTTTGGCCCCGAGGGCGCATTTTGATGTCGTGGTCTCCAATCCGCCGTATGTGCCCACGGCGGACTGGGAGCAGTTGCCGCCGGAGATCAAAGACTATGAA
>CAWAEI010000003.1:0-182948 GCA_963780995.1 uncultured delta proteobacterium | reverse complement strand
GTTGCCGTTGTACTCATCAGCGTATTGCTCCTGCTCAGGCGCTCCCGAGTAACCCGAAAGTCCTGAATGCTCTGCCCCTCCACCTGCTGCCAGTATTCCTCCAAGGTGACCGGCGTCGGGCCCACATAATTGTCAAATTCAAAGAGCTGGGAGGCCCGCCGCTTGCCTGTGTCATTTAGGGAATAGCGATAATTCTGGCTGATGGCCGTGGCGGACCCGTTTAAGCTGGCCGAACCGCGCACCTCGATATACTTTTCCCGGCGCAAATAATCGATCAGGTGCAGAACAATGCCAGAATTTAATTTTAGGCGGGCGGTCATGTCGGGCAGGGTGAAGACTTCCAGGTAAAAGGCCTGTTTGAGCAAGAGATTGGCCAGGAAGTTTTCCGGTATCCCTATGTCGGTGATGGAACCTGGCGGCCGCTGGGCCGGTAGGAGGGCAGGGCGAGAAGAGTCCTCATCCTTGGAGATGTTTGAAAAACCATCGGTCCCTGCCGGTTGACGCAGGAGAGAATTTTCGGGTTTAGGAGTGTTCTGCAAAGCCATACTTTTCCTTCCTTGGTGCTTTCAGTCATCTGTTGGGATCTGGTTTGGAAAAAAAATTCCCTATGTCCGCCATATCGGTGGGGAATCGAGAAAACTTGAGAACTTGCTCTCTCAAAGTTGGGTTTTACCTTAACAGGCCTCCTTTTAAAAATTAAAGTATTTTCTCTGAAAGCCGAATAAACGTCTGAAGGCAATATGTATGGCAGATAGAGCGGCTTACTTACCACCCAAATCTGCTAAAGATTAAGGTGAATAATGCCATGAACACTACAATAAAATTAATTTACGGGTTGCTGCATAATGCCGATGGCGCTGCAGCTACGGAGTATGCCCTCCTGCTTTCTGGTATCGCCCTGGCGGCGCTTGCCGGCATGACGATCTTGGGGGGAAGCGTCCTGGGCCTTTTTACTGATGCTGTCAATAAATTATCCTTCTAAAATCAACTGGGAAATATTCGTCACCCGGCTGATGATTGATGGATTAACTTTAAGTTTGTTAGTTCCTTTGCCGATATGATGTGTGAATCTACTAGACCATATCGGTCACCTGTTCACCCTCAAGTGTAATTACTGAAAAGCCTGACGGGACATCAATCGATAAAAATTGGTATCGTGGTTGCCGAAGATAAATGGAAAACTAAACCGTCGCCGGACCATTTCTGCCAGGGATAGGCAACAAGGAGGTGAGGAAAAGTCTGCAATAGGATGGCATTAAGAATTTCGTTTTGGTTATCATGATTGTGAAATTAGGCAAAAAAAATTATTCAAAGGAGAAGGTTCATGAAAGCAATGATTCAAAAAGTTTTTCCGGGAAGAAGATGGCGCCACTGCCGTAGAATATGGTCTCTTGGTGGCCTTGATCGCGGCGGTGATCGTCGGCGTTGTGGTTACTTTGGGAACCCAAGTTCAATCTGGATTCCAAAAAGTTTCGGACGCAATGCCCGCCGGATCATAATCTGTTACCATTTAAACAGGGAACAGAATCTAACTGTATCCGCCCTATAACGCAGATGTATACTGTTCAGATTCTGTTCCCCATTTCCTAATTGGTTTGTTATATAATAGGAAACAAAACTGACTGTTGAAAAGAGTCTCCCCGGTGCTGCTGCTGGTGTTGGCCATATTTTTTGGTGGCGCCGCTGCCTATATGGCCAGCGGCTGGCTCAAATCCAAATCGCTGCAGACGCAAACCGCGGTCCAGAGGACGGAGACAACGCCGGTAGTGGTGGCGGCCAAGGAAATCGTCGCCGGCAGCGTCTTGAACAAAGACCTTGTTAAGGTGGTGGACTGGCCCAGGGCAAATCTTGTGGCCGGGGCTATTTCCGAACCTGGGAAGCTTGACGGCCGCGTAATCCGTCACCCCCTGATTGCCGGTGAAGTCATCCTGGAGGGTAAACTGGCCCCAATGGGGACGTTGGGAGGACTGGCCGGCATCATTCAAAATGATAAGCGTGCCGTCACCGTTAAGGTTGATGAGGCCTCCGGCGTGGCCGGGTTTGTTATGCCCGGGAATCGGATAGATATACTGTTGACGATGGATAAGAATGAATTTAAAGATGATCCCATAACCAAGTCGGTGTTGCAAAATATTTTGGTGTTAGGTAAAGGGCAGGATATCGAGCAGCCGAAGACTGGTGAAAAACCTAAAATTGTCCCAACTGTGACCCTGGAAGTAACCCCGGAAGAAGGGGAACGACTGGCACTGGCTGCCAAAGAAGGTTTTATCACCCTGGCCCTGCGGGGTTGGACGGAAAATGTCACCGAACCCACCACCGGCATCAGGACCTCCGCTTTGGTGCGGACGGAAAAGAAACCTGAGCCGGCTTTTGAATCGCCCATCGCCTCTCCAAGCGTCCCACCGAAAAAAGCTGGCGTGGAAGTGCTCCGAGGAGTCGAGAGAGAAATGGTAAGTTTTTAACATACCAATTATACAATCGATCTATCTCTAAAGAGTGTCTGTAAAGAGCATTTGGCCTGAAAGCCTAACATGTTTTTTCCAGGCAGGAAGGTAGCTTTTATCCCGCCGCAAGGAATCAATACTGTTTAATAAGAAAATAGATCAACAAATCGATATCTCCTCTTAAAGCTTTAGCCATTTTCTGCCGAAATAAGCATGTAGAAGAATTTTCCCAATGCTCCTAATGGAAAACCTGGAAGAGAAGGCACAAAGATGGCTGTCCGTTTTAATCTTTATTATTTCTCACAACCTACCGGGGAATATCTACACGAGGTAGTCAGCGCCACCCCCCAGGGAATCGTGGCCCACGCCTCTCTCCTCTCTGCTTCCTTACCCGAACCGGCTGACAACGAAGCCGATGTTTACTTCGTTGAATACGATGATCGGATTCCCCAACTTGATCATTGGCTCGAGGCTATCCAGCACCAGACTGACCATAAAGCGATTTTTCTGTATCTGCGGGAAGCCAGCACGGATACCTTGTTGAAAGCCTTGCGCCTGGGGGTGCAGGAGTGTTTTGTCACTCAGATCAGTGAGGAGGATTTCCAAAAAGCCCTCCAACGCCTGTTCAAAGCCCAAACCGCCCTCCATCCCGGCGAGAAAACTCAGATTATCTCTGTAATAGGGTGTAAGGGTGGGACCGGCGTCACGTTCATAGCCGTCAACCTGGCCCAGAGCCTGGCTGCCATCCGGAAGGAACCGGTCCTGCTTGTTGATCTGGACCTGCGGGCCAGTAATGTCAGTTCTTTTTTGGATATCCAACCCCGGTACACCATTTTGGACGTTATCGATAATTTTGACCGCATCGATCCCCAATATCTCAAAGATATAATTCACAGCACTGACTCGGGGCTGGATATTCTCCCTGGACCCCCTCGTCTGGAAGATAGCGAACTCGTGCAGGCTCATCACCTTGAAAAAATCTTCCAGTATATCCGGAGCCAAAATCTCTATCGTTGGATTCTGTTGGATTTAGGGGATGTTCTGGATGAAATTACTATAAAGGCCTTAGAAGGGTGTGATCTGGTGTTGCTGATAACCTCGCTGACTATTCCGGGTCTTCGAGATGCCAAGAAAATTATTGAAATGCTGCAAATGCTGGAGTTTTCTGCAGAGAAAATCCAGATGGTGGCCAATTGTTACTGTAAGGACAGTGATATCAAAGAAGCGGAGGCCAAAAAATTCCTGGGTCAGGATTTTTTCGCCACCCTGCGTTTCGATCATAATGCCGTGGTCCGGAGCATTAACGAGGGTCAGCCGTTGGTGAAAACCCAACCCCGTCACCGGCTTAAGCGCTGATTTTTCCGAGCTCGTTAAAAAACTCTATCCTGATGGGGAGGATAACGGACATCGACCCGGAAGATTATCCAGTTTGAAACGATTACTGCGTCTGAGGGATTAATTATGAGTCTTATGGCTAGGTTGCAAAAACAACCGACAAAAAAAACGCCTTCGAGGCCAGTACCAGAAACGAAGATCAGAAAAAAGAAGATCAATACAATGAGCTGAAGTCCAAAGTCCACTACCGACTTCTGGACCTCCTGGACCTCTCCCGCCTGGCCGCGGCTGAGGACGCCCAATTATTCCAGGATATCAAACGGGGCATCGATATTATCCTCGGTGAGGAGAACATCGCCCTCAGCCTGGCGGAAAAGGAACGTCTGGCCAAGGACATTCGGGACGAACTGTTAGGGTATGGCCCTTTAGAACCATTACTCAATGACACCAGCGTCTCAGATATCCTGGTGAATGGCTACAATAGTGTCTATGTGGAACGCAAGGGGAAACTGCAACGAGTTTCAGTACGTTTCAAAGATAATGCTCATCTACTAAAAATAATAGAAAAAATAGCCTCAGGGGTGGGGCGTCGGGTGGATGAATCCTGTCCCATGGTGGACGCCCGCCTGCCGGACGGCTCCCGAGTCAATGCCATCATCAATCCCCTGGCCCTGGACGGGCCGGCCTTGTCTATCCGGAAATTTTCCAAAGACCCGTATAAAGTTCATCATCTCGTAGAATTCGGCACCATCACCCAGGAGATCGCCCAAGTGATGGAGGCCATGGTCAAAGCCAGGTTAAACATTCTGATCTCCGGCGGCACCGGCAGTGGTAAGACTACCTTTCTCAACGTCCTCTCGGCTTTCATCCCCAATGATGAACGTATTATCACCATCGAAGACGCCGCCGAATTACAACTGCAACAGGAGCATGTGGTCCGGCTGGAAACCAGGCCCCCCAATATCGAAGGGGCACGGGGAAATAACCCAGCGAGATCTGGTCCGCAATGCCCTGCGTATGCGTCCCGAAAGAATCATCCTGGGGGAGGTCCGTCAGGCCGAGGCTCTGGATATGCTTCAAGCCATGAATACCGGCCACGACGGCTCCCTGGCCACGATCCATGCCAATACGCCCAGGGATGCTCTGGTCCGCTTGGAAACCATGGTTTCCATGGCCGGCCTCAATATTCCCGACAAAGCCCTGCGTCACCAGGTCGCCTCGGCTATCCACGCCGTGATCCAGGTAGCCAGGCTCAAAGACGGCAGCCGCAAGATGCTGTATTTAAATGAAATTGTGGGAATGGAAGGGGATGTCATTGTTATGCAAGAGATTTTTAATTTTGAAATGCAAGGGATTGACCGAAGAGGGAAAAGTGAAAGGACGCTTTCGGACCACCGGCATCCGGCCCAAATTTATGGCCCAATTGGAAGCTCAGGGAGATCGAACTCCCCAATAAGGTGTTCCGGGAGAACTTCAATAAGTTTTGACGGTTTACCGGACTTATCCCTGACTCTGAGCCTGGCAACGTTCCATACTTATTGCCAAAAGTTTGTCCTTTATCCCTCTCCATCGAGGAGAAGGGGCAGGGTGAAGGTGCATAAGATATTACTTTTGGCAATGACTATCTAGGTTGGAATAATTTATGGGTGGTTGGCTAGAAAGTATTACCAGTTGGTTGCAACCCTCGGGGTCGGAGATTCCTATAATTGTTCCGGCGGCTATCTTTCTTTGTGTCCTGTTATTATTGGAAGCGCTCTATCTTTTTTTACATAACCCCCGCGGGACCAGTGAGAAACGCATCAAAGAACGGCTAAAATTCGTCCAAGGCTTGGAAAACGGATCGCCAGCCCAGTCCTTATTTAAATCAGAGATTTTCACCCAGGATTCCTGGAAACAATCTCTGCTGGGAAAACTGAATCGAGTCTTTAACCTCGATGAGTTGCTGTTGCAGGCAGATGTCCCCTGGCGAGCCAGCACTTTCTTCTTGGTCTGCGTCTTGATGGGAACCATCGCCGGGGCCTATGGGTTTTTCCAGTTTGGTATGTTGGGAGCGGCGGGTGGTTTCCTGGGCATAGGTTATCTGCTGCCGAATGCCTTATTGGTCCTCAAAAAGAAACACCGGTTGAAAAGGTTTGAAAAACAACTCCCCGAGGCTCTGGGTCTCATGGCCCGCAGCCTGAAAGCAGGTCATTCGTTTCCCAGTAGTATGCAATTGGTCGCGGATGAAATGGCCAACCCCATCGGCATTGAGTTCTTTAAAACCTTTAAGGAATACAATTATGGCTTGGATTTTTCCGATGTCCTAATGAATCTCTATACCCGCAATCAACTTCGGGACCTGAAGTTTTTTATCACCGCTATCCTCATTCAACGGGAAACCGGCGGTAACTTGGTGGAAATCCTGGAAAAGATAGCCCACTTGATCAGGGAGCGCTTTAAATTGGTGAATCAAATTAAAGCCCTGACGGCGGAGGGACGTCTCTCCGGCTTAATCCTGACTTTACTACCCATCGTGATGGGTTTTGTTCTCTGGCAAATGAATCCAAAATATATCGCTCTGCTCTGGACTCACCCCACCGGGCGGATGATGACTGGAATAGCAATCTTTCTTCAGTTTCTGGGAATAATCTTCATCAGAAAAATAGTCAACATTAAAGTTTAAATAAAAGCAAGGGGAAGCGCCGGTGACCAGTGAACATGTGATATTTGGCTTGTTGGTGGGGGGTGTTATTGCGCTTCTCGGCTTGGTGCTGCATCAAAAATTTCAAACGTCACCGGCCAAACGATTGTTCCTCCAAGAAACAGCCAGCACCAGCACCGCTGAGAAGGTTCGGCGGGAGATAGTTTCGGCTCAACTTGCCAAGAAGTTGAAGGATGTCCTGGGGTTTACTAAAGACCCCCTGAAAGCTCAAGAACTAAAGAAAAAACTTATCATGGCCGGTCATTACGGGGATAGGGCCATGACCACTTTTATCTTCTTTAAGGTGGTGACACCTATCATCTTATCGCTCTTGACGCTCCCAATTTTATTGAATATCAAAGCTTCTCCGGGGATAAAGCCAATCCTTATTTACGCCCCCATAGCCTTAGGATTCTATCTACCTAATTTAATTCTCAAACAGCAGATCCAGGCCAGGCAGAAAAAGATCAATGAGGGGTTGCCGGATGCTCTGGATCTGTTGGTGGTATGCGTGGAGGCAGGGTTAGGGTTGAATGCGGCCATGAAACGGGTGGCGGACGATTGTAAGGTGAACAATCCGGTGTTAAGCCAGGAATTCAACCTCCTTAATTTAGAGATCTTGGCAGGGTTAGATCGGGAGCAGGCCTTGCGCAATCTGGCGGACCGTACCGGGGTGGAAGATTTATCCACTTTGTGCGCCATCTTAATTCAAGCCGACCGATTCGGCACCGGTATCGCCACGGCCTTGCGGGTGCAGTCAGATACTTTGCGCACCAACCGCCGCCAAAGATTGGAGGAAAAGGCCGCCCAGACACCCGTGAAGTTGCTTTTCCCGCTGTTGTTGTTTATTTTCCCGGCCTTGATGGTGGTAATTATCGGGCCGGCAATTATTCAGGTGATGCAGAACATAATCAAGAAGTGAAAATTAATCTTTAGGATAAACGAACCGCGGGAAAGAAATTATGATGATTAAACGTTTCCAGATAATCACCTTAATCAGTCTAATTATTTTGACCATCACCCCCGGAGACGTCTGGCCGCAGCAGCACGTGCTCATCCGGGTGAGTTCCGACGGTTCTCTCATCATTTTGGATAAAACCGGGGTTGGCTCGAAACACCCTTCGGAGAGAAGAAATGAAATAGACCTGGTGGGTTCCCAACTAAACGTGAAGATAATCCGCGGGACCTCCGACAGTTTGGCAGGGCCGCCTATTATTAGCCGGGGCAGAGGCAACCATGGGCGTCGCTTGTCTTCACCCCTGTCACCGTCACCACAACCATTATCCCAACCCGCCCCCCAGCTATCCCCTCTACCAGATACGGCTTTAGCACCTTTGATTGTGAAACATGCCCAGGAGCAAGGCATTGATCCTAGCTTGGTGCGCCTGGTCATCCAGAAGGAATCGGGGTTTAATCCCCAGGCAGTTTCCCCCAAAGGGGCCATGGGATTGATGCAACTCATGCCGGGCACGGCTTCCATGTTGGGCGTCCAGGATCCGTTTAATCCGGAACAAAATATTAACGGCGGGGTGAGATACCTGAAACACTGTCTGGAGCGCTTTAATAACGATGTCTGCCTGGCCCTGGCAGCCTATAACGCCGGTCCGGAAAATGTGGCCAAACATCGGGGTGTCCCTCCCTTTGCCGAAACCCGGAATTATGTGGCCAACATTATGCGGGAGTATACCGGCCAGCCTGTGGATATGCCAGCGCCGCCATCAATCCTGCCTTCCCCCAATCCCCTCGCCGGCCGCACCCTGCCCAAAAAGACCGCTTTTTCCCAGACCGATTTACAGCCCCTCTTTCTCCCGGGGGGAGACCGGGTCAACGTCATTCAGTCCGGAAAATCAAAAATCATTGAAATTGTAGCACGGTAACTCGATCCGCCAAACTTTCTGCATAGCGCCATTTTTGTCTTTGGCCTCCGCTCGATTCGTGGTAGGTTGAGAAAAGGTATGGCTACCTCGGGCTTACCTGTCATGGTAAGGAATTATGTGAAAAAATCTTATGAACCCAGAACTTGATTTTTCCCCGCCGCCGCACCTGCGCCAGGAAATCCTGGCTTGGGATAGTGTCCAGCCCGTTGCCGCGGATGGCTCAGACCGTCGATTTTACCGACTCCAGAGGTCGGGCAATTCTCGTATCTGCCTCTATCACCCCCAGCCGCCGGGAGATCCGGTAACGGAAAATGACTCCTATTATTATATCGGCCGGCATCTGCATGGTCAGGGGGCGCCGGTTCCTGAGATTTACTCGTACTGCCGGGAGGAAGGCTGGTTTTTATTAGAAGATTTAGGGGACAGATGCTTACAGGCGGAATGCCATCGCCAGGCTGCTCAGACCAGTGGGATAGCCCTCTACCGCCAGGCCCTGCAGGTCCTGGTGCATATGCAGGTTGCCGGAACTCGAGGTTTTTCGCCCGAATGGTGTTTTGATACGCCGTTCTATGATGCGAACCTGGTGCGACAGCGGGAATGTCACTATTTCGTGCAGGCTTTTTTACAGGGGTATCTTGGATTAGAGACGACGCCTGAGGCGCTCACCGAGGATTTTGAGCATTTGCTGCAGCGCTCCCTCTATCCGGAACAGAAGTTTTTCCTGCATCGGGATTTTCAGTCCCGAAATCTGATGGTGCATCATAACCGGCTTTGGCTCATAGATTTCCAGGGCGCCCGTTTGGGGCCGCTCCAGTATGATCTGGCGGCGCTGCTCCTGGACCCTTACGTGAATCTGCCTGTAACCACCCAGGAAACCCTGTTAACGGAGTATCTTGGACTCCTCCGGGAACATCTGCCGCTGGACCCGGTAAGTTGGCGGCAGCGTTACCATTATGTGGCCCTGTGCCGGAATCTGCAAATTCTCGGGGCGTATGGCTTCTTGAGCCGGCAGAAGGGCAAAACATTTTTTCAGCAATTCATTCCGGCTGCATGCCGGAGTCTGGAACATCGCCTGGAATGTTTGCCGGGAGGCGATTTCCGGGGGCTTAGACGAGTGGTGGCGCAGGCCGCGGCCATGGTGCGGCTTCGGGAAGCTGATTAAAAGTGGTCAATCACCCCGGAGAGGTTAAAAATCAATATTAAAGAAAAGGTCGCCCCCGGTGTTTTTTCGGCCTAATTGCGTCTCCGCACTGAAGTATTTATGGAATTTGTAATCCAACCGGATCTGATTGACGTCTTCACCCTGCAAAGGGTTGAGTCTCCGTTCATAGCTGACGGTGATGTCCTTGCTGAGTTTTTTCCCCACCCCCAAGGCTTCCTGACTGGTAGTAGGGGAGACTTCCCCCAACAAAGGCAGTTCCTCGCCCAGGAGCGATTTTAATTTCTGGGCCGTCAAACTGCCAATTAAACCCATGGCCTTTTGGGTGGCGGTGACATACTCCTCCCGGGTCATCTTGTCGGCCAGGTGGTCGAAAACCAGGAGAGATAGTTGATCCCGGGGGGGTAGGGGAGGGTTGCTCTCCAACCTGGTGCGCAGGTTGTCCAGAGGTCCGGAGGCCACCACGTAGAGAGTGTAATCATCAATCTGCCGAGCGGCCCGGGCATCCAACGTAGTAGGTTTGTGGGGTTCGCCCGGAAACGTCAGCGCGGCATGTTCCACGGTAAAAATCTTGTTGTTGATGGCAAAAACGCCATGTTTGGCTCTGACCCACCCGCCCAGATACTTGGGCCCGGGCGGTTGCCGCAAAACCTTGATCTGCCCTTCGAGTTCGCCTTTGACATCCTTATCTCGCAGCCAAACGCCTCCAGGAATGTCGATGACCAGATTGACTTCGAAGTTTCGCTCCACGGCAGCCGCCCCGGTGGCAGCACTGCCTGGGGCAGGGATAAGGCAGACCACGCGGCAGCAAGACGATCTCCCGGTTCCGTTCAGACCGGAAGAAGCCCAGGCGAAATTGCCCGTCATTGACTATAAGCCTTCCCTCGGCCCGGAAGGACGGCCAGGAGCCGGTCAAAGAAACCCGGCCATTGGCTACGGCCCGGGAGCCCTCCCGCCGGATGATCAGTAAATCTGTGGCCACGAGATTGAGCTGGACTTCCTGGAGTTTCAGACCCTCCAACTTTGCCCCGCCGGTAACTTCTCCCTGGCCGTCGCCACTGCGAAAAATGAAATGCGGGGCGATGAGACGGTCGCCCTCCAGACGAATTTCTCCGGGTTCAATGGCTAAAGGAGCCCCGGACTCACGAATCGTCAATGACCCGGGACCATAGCGCAGGGCCCCCGCAAAGAGCGGCCGGCGCAAACTGCCGGAGGCCTGGACCTGAAGGTTCATGGGCCCCTCACTGGCGGAGACGCCGGGAATGAGAGTTGCAAACAGGGAGAGATTGAGGTTCTCGCTCCCGAGGCGCAGTTGCAGACCGCTCTCCGGCACGTGCCAGGCCCAGGGCAGTAGGGACAAGGTCAGAGGTGCAGTGCCTTGCCAGGTCAATTTCCCTTTATCCGGCTTTTCCACCATGAGGCCGTTGAGGGTCAGGACATTGCTTTGGTAGAGCCAGTCAGTCTGAAAGGAGTCGAAAGGAAATTTGGCGATTTGGCCGGGGGCCAACTGCAATTGTCCCTTGATAATCGGCGCCCGGGCAGTGCCGCTGATGTCTGCCTGGGCATTGATGACGCCTTTCAGGAGTGAAATCTGCGGTACGAGCCTGGATAGATCGGCAAAATGGAGATTTTCCAATTTTACCTGCAGGGCAACATCTTCTTTGGTTACCTTGCCGGCCAGGAAAAGGAGAGTCTCTTGATATCGTAGCCGCAGGGGAGAGATCTCGAACCGGCCGGGAGCAATGGTCAACGTCGTGGGCTCGGCTGCCGCGACCTGGAGATTGGGAGGCCCCCAATGAAAAGTATTAATTCTGATCCGGGCGGTATTTTTTTCCCAGGTGGCCACCCCGGCAAGTGCACCAGACTGGCCTGGGGATTGCTGGGCCTTGAGGTCAAAGACCAGGTCGGCGCCCTGGGTTCGGCCATGCCCCTGGATTTGGCCGAAGCGGCCCACCGGGGTGGTTAATTTTTGGGCCAGGATATCGAAGTTAGAGATGGTAAATGTGTCTCTGGACGCGGTGCCGGCAGTTTTGCCCTGCAGCGCTGCCAATGCCAGGTGTCGCCAGGAAAGGGATTTTCCTTGAAAACTTACTTGATAGGCCAGGGACTGCCAGGCCCCTTTGACCGTGCCATCGGCCCGGAACTGCCCTCTGAAATCGGTGGGCAGCAGGGGCCAGGGGCCGGGAGGCAACAGGTCCAGAGTCAGTTTCAGATCAGCATTGGCGGCGGCTATCCGGCCCTGAGCTTCGGCCCTGAGATTGCTCATAACCAGACGGGCCGGGTTCGAGACGCAACTCGCCCGCCTCCCAACTGCCCTGGGCCGAAAGTTCCTGGAAAGAATATTCCCTTCAGTTTGCCCGAGGCTTGTAACTTGCCGGCCAAGCGAGCCTGGGACCAGTTGAATGACGGGGGCACCTGAAAATCCCCGGCAAATTTCACGTCCAGGGAACCCGGCGGCGCCTTGCCGCCTATGAGCAGCGCCGGGTTCAAGCCGCTGGTGGCAAGCTTGACCTCACCGGTGGGTGCGGTTCGGGGCCCGGTTAGCTGAAATAATTGTCCGTTGGCTTCGGTTTCCAGGCGGCCAAAATTGCCCTGTAGTTTTAGAGCGACATGTTGCCGCCGCTCTCCCTCCAGCTTTACCGTTACCGTGGCTGCCTCGACCTTGGCCTGACGATAGGAGAATGGCTGCATTAACAAACTAGCCTGCAGATTGCCGGGGACCCAGGGCCAGCCGGTACCGGCCAGGGTTATGGTCCCGTTCAAAGGGGTCAGACCAGCCATGAGCCCGGCCTGATGCTGCCAGGCGGCCAGTACGGGCCCGGTCAGATTCCGGAAATCCACTTCAAGCTGAAATTCCGGGCTGACTGCGGGGGCCTGCTGCCACTTACCCGTGACCTGCCATTGGCAGTCTTGAAGAGCACCTGTACCCGCAACCTGCAGGTTGGCAAGAGAGCCCTTAGCTTCCAGCCCGGCGTGGAATTTTAACTCTTCGGGCCAGTTGGGCCAGAGCTTGTGGAGTTGAGGCCCGGAAAGTTCAGGAATCTTGAGGTTGAGCGCCAGTTCCGGTGCCGTGGCCAGATTGGCCAGTTTCCCCTGCAGGCTCAAGACCGTAAGATCTGCCAAAGAGATTTCAGTTTTGGTAAATTGAATCTCATTGGCTGAATAGGTCAGGGCCAGGTTCGCCTGGACACGAGGGTAAGACGGTGAGGTGACAGCGAGCGTGCCCTGATGCACCACGACAGCCAGTTGGGGCCGGCCCGGCGCTTGAACCGTCAGGTTGAGCTGCGTATTCACGTCTTGGAAGGTCAGATGCTGTTTGGGACGGTCCACCTGCACACGGCCGTCTTGAACCTTGATGCCGCTCAGGTGAATGTGAGAAAATGGGGGCGGTGGTCTTTTCCTTAACAGGTTGGCGACATTCCAGGCGCCAGTAGCATCCTGGTGCAAAAATACTTCCGGTTGATGAAAGGCCAGGGTGCGGATTACCGGCTGTAGTCTGAAGAAAGAGAGCAGCGAGAGGCTGACCTCCAACTGCTTGACTCGGATAATATCACCCTGGGGCCGACTGATTTTAACGTTGTCGAAGACCATGCCGGTGACCAGATTGCCGGATATCTTCCCCACGGAAACCTCAGCATTAACCCGGTCCTGCAGCGCAGCCACCAGGCGCCAGCCGACCCGATCCCAAAAGGCTGCCGTCGTCAGAAACCACCCGGTCAGGAGCCCCAGACAAGCCAGTAATCCCAAGGCTATGAAAGCCTTCTGCCACCACGTGAATTTGGGGGATGGGGTCTCAGTCATGGCGCTCTCTAACAGGTACTACGGCGAAAATCTGCTGCGGTCATATTACCAAAAAAGACTGGATGATGACAGCCAAAAGGCGGGATGCACTTCGCTTTCCCGCCCTTCAGACTTTCCCAACAATACCGTTGCTCCGGGGTTACTTCCCGCCGGCCGACGGCAGTTGAACCCCTTCGGCTTCTAACTTTTTCAAATACTTGGCCGGGTCTTGCTTGAATTCGGGAACACAGGCGGTGCAACAGAAATAGATGCGTTTCCCCTGATAATCTGTGTAAATATCTTTGTTTATGGCACCGCCCATGACCGGACAGGTGGTCTGAGCTTTCGCCGCCGCGGTTTGGGCCTGGGACCAGCCAAGCGCGGTGAAAGCTAGGACGGTACAGACGACAAATATCAGTAGCCAGCTTTTTTTCATGTGTTTCCTCCAGGTTGCGTTGCAGATTCGACTTTTTTTCATAGAAAGCTGATTTAATGGTAATCACTATTTGTATGGAAGCGAGGGGCGTCAAGACAAGGGGCGCCATAACGTGGACATGAAACCCTCAGAATGCCTGGCCGATGTTGAAAATAACCTGAAGCTTATCGGTATTGCGGTTGATGGGGTTTATGGGCCAGGCGAACTCCAGGCCGATGGGACCGATGGGCGTCTGGTAGCGCAGGCCGAATCCGGCCCCATATTTAAGCTGCCCCAAATCCGTATTTTTTACCTTATAGAAGACGTTGCCGGCATCGAAAAAGGTCACGCCCCTGAAGTCCTGATATATCGGGAAACGAAATTCCAGGTTGCTCGAAAAAACGGATTCGCCACCCAAAGGATTGCCGGCCAGGTCCCGGGGGCCGAGATAATACATACGGTAAGATCGCATGCTGGTGGGGCCGCCGCTAAAAAATCGGCGGTAGATGGGAATCTGATCAGTATCTTGAATAGGGGGTATGACGCCGAATTTAACCCGGCCGGCCAGAACCACATCTTTGGGGCCAAGATTTTGATACCGCCGCAACTCAACAATCGACTGGACAAACTGCAATTGGTTGGAAATTAATTTCGGGGCAAATTCGCCCAGGAGGAAAATCTGGCCCCCTTTCTGCGGGTCGGCGGGATTATCGGTGGTATCTCGGGTTAATCCCCACAGCAGCATATTGGCCGAGTACAATTTGCCCGATTCGGTTTCCTGGAGTAATTGCAGGGCCAGATCGGTAATGTTAAAGGGGCGGGCAAACTCTAAGCCGTGGCCCACGTAGACTTTGGTCTTATCGGGAAATTCCTTTTGCAGCAAGGTGCGGGTATAAAAGGCATTATCGGAAAATGAAGGATAATTGCGCCGCAGGAAACCGGTGTTAAAAACCAGATCGAGGTCGGAGCCGAAAATCATCGGGTTTAAAAATGAGCCTTCAAAGCGATTATCCAAGCGGGAATATTTGGCGCTCATTTCCAGAATGCGGCCGCCGCCGCCAAGATTCCGGTAGCGGAAAACGGCCCGGGCCCGGAACTGGTCCCAACTGCCATAGCCGGCGCCCAGCCTGAGGGAGCGCTTTTTCTTTTCGCTGACCTCCACGGTAATCGGAATTTCGGTTTGCTCCTCCGGAACATCCTCGGGGGTCACCGCCACGCTCCGGAACAGATCTAATTCGTACAATCTTTCCTGGCTGGCAATGATTTTGGCCAGGGAGAATAATTCTCCGGTTTGTATCTCCAGGTCGCGTCGCATGAGGGCTTCCGGCGTATCTTGGCGCCCCTTGACAGTTATGGCGCCGAAGGTACACAAGGGACCGGGCCAGACCTGCACATAAACCGCGGCGGTGTTGGCTTCGAGACTCAGCAACACCTCGCCTTCAGTTCGAGCTTTGGGGTAGCCGTGGTCCAGCAGATAATTCAGAATTTCTTTTTTAAGATTATCGAAGCCTTTTTCCGTGAACCTCTCTCCCACCACCAAAGGGCTTTTTTTCAGATAGTCCTGCAAAACCGCCTGTTGATCAGGACTGCCCACCACGCTGACATTAATTTTAGTCACCCGAATCCAGGGGCCTTCCTGAACCCTGAGGCGAATGTCCACCTGACCCAGGGAGCCGGTGATTTCAGGAGTAATCTCGGTGTGATAAAATCCCGAGCGACGGTACAGGGCTTTTAGGCGCTCGATATCATTCGCCAGATCTTCCGAGTTTAATACCGGCGGGGTTTTCCACCTGAAGATATGGGGGCGCGGCGTGTGCATTTCACTATAAAGCACTTTGGCGCGGATTGATTTATTGCCGGTGATCTTGAGGGAATGGATATAAGGATAGGGTGACTCGACCTCGGCGTTTGGCGTTTGAGACCAGCCGGGGAGAACGCTGAAGCATACGAGCAACACGGTCATTATAGTCGTTGCCAAAAGTGTCATCTTATTCACCCCTCACCCTGACCCTCTCCCCTGAGGGGAGAGGGGACAATAAAGGAAGACACTTTTGGCAATTGGTATAACCGCGATCTCAACGGCGGTCGCTTGGTCAAGATGCGACTCTGGCTGACCGTTAGGAGTTTACCAGCAATCAAAACAGAACTCGTTGCTTGGGACGATTTATTCGGGTGGAGCAGCTTTTTCAACGGGCTGTCCGCCAGGTCCAGGCTGGAGGGCCTGCACCCAGGGAGAAAGTCGGCCCGAGCCCTTTTCACCCCAAAGATAGCGTTGCCCGGCATAGGAAAGAAAAACCTGGCGGCTGGCCCGGGTCAGACCCACATACAATAAACGCTGTTCTTCCTCAGGATCCACGGTTGCCAGCGGCCACCGGTTCGTACGGGAGCAACCCGGCTTCACAGCCGATAATAAAAACGTAGGGGAACTCCAGACCCTTGGCGGCATGCAAGGTAAGCAGGGAAACTTTTTCAGCCAGCCGGTCGATGCCGGTAAACTCCGGACCGGCGACTTCCCGGGCCAGTTGGCAGGGGACGCCGGCGGCCTGGAGATGTTTTTGTAAAACCTGCCCCAGGGCGTGAAAACGGTAGAGGACGGCAATGTCTTTGAAGCTTGCCTGAACCTCGGCGGCTGGCATACCGGAGGCGATCATCTTCCAGGGCCAGATGACTGCCGCCGCCCACCAGATAATCGATTAACCCGGCGATCTGCTCGGCTTCGGCCTGGGCGTTGGCTGCCTTGAGGAGGACGGGCGGCAGATCCGAGGTGTTAACCGAGCTTAAGGGAACCAAGGAGTTTTGGGTCGACTTCACCCAGGGTTTTTCGGGCCAGGGCCAGAATAGGGTAGGGGACCCGATACGTCTCGGCCAGGGAAATTGTCCGGGCCGTAGGCCAATCCTGGGTAAAGCGGTTAAAATACTTGGGTTGGGCTCCCCGGAAGCCATAAATGGCCTGATTGGGGTCGCCGATGACGAAAAGGTTCTGGTGGTCCTGCCGGGGCCAACAGACGCAGCAGTTCATATTGGGATTGATTGAGATCCTGATATTCGTCCACCAAAATGGCGGCATAGTGCTGTTGACAGGCGGTGAGAACCTCGGGCTGACGACGCAGCAGCCGCACGGCCCGGGCCACCAGATCATCAAAATCCCAGGAGGCTTTGGCCGTGAGGGCGTCTTCATAGGCCTGGTAAGCCGGCAACCAGGAGATATCGATAGATAAATCAGCGGGATACAGGACTTCCTGTTTACTGCGGCTGATGAAGGAGTCCAGGGTTTTGACATCGAAGCCGTGGTGCCGGGCGGCTGCCTGGAGAAGCGGGCGGCGTTCCTCTTCGGAAATAACCTGGCGGCCGCCGGGGCCATGGCTTTGCAGGATCTGCGCGCCCAAGGCGTGAAAGGTTTGAATGGCCAGGTCGCTTGACGGCGAACTCGCGGCCCGAGAAGCTGTTGCAGACGTTCGGCCATCTCTTTAGCCGCCTGTCGGGTGAAGGTGACCGCCAAAATCTGGTCCGGACGGACCTGGCCCCGGTGTAACAGGATGCGCACCCGGTGCGTCAAGGTCCTGGTTTTGCCGGTGCCGGGTCCGGCCTGGACCAGGAGCGGGCCCCCGGAATGGGTGACCGCGGCGACTTGAGCCGGATTTAAGCCCTGGAGCCAGGGATCTACAAGGGCTGAAATGGAGGGCAGCCGTTCCGGCAGCAGGGGCGGGGCTTAGCTTCGAGACCGAAAAAGTGTCTGGATTTGAGCTGTTCACAGGTTCGCAGGGAGGACTGAGGTTTTCAGGGGGCAGTTCCCAAAACCTGGCCTGGCGGGTCAGTTCCTGCCGCTCTCCCTGGGTGAAGAGGCGGATAACCCCGTAATCGCCGTCATAGCCCCCCTGGATATGAACATCTTCCCGACGCATTTTATCGATCCCGGCAGCCAGTAAAGCCCCGCCTTCCCGGGCCAGGTCCGTTAGGGGCGTGTGCCGCAGGATCTCCAGTTCAGGGCCCAATTTTTCCAGGAGCCGAAAGTAGATCTCCTCCACCTTTTTGCTGGCGGGACCGCATTGCACCACTTCGGAGATGACTTCAGGCAAGGGGATGAGATGCTGAAAGGGTTTGGCAGTGGCCGGTTTCCTGGCCGGCGGCCGATCGGCCAAATCCAGGACCCGGTGCAGCACCCCGAGGGTCAGAGGTTTGCCGCAGACCGGGCAGCGCCCCTGGAATTTCTTGGAGTCGGCCGGTTCCAGTCGCTGGTCGCATTTGCGGTGCCCGTCCAGGTGATATTTCCCTTCATCCGGGAAGAATTCCAGGGTGCCGGTAAACCCGGCTTTGGTTTTTAGAGCTGTGGCCAGGGCAGGATAGGAAAGCTCGATATCAAAGAGATTTGCTTCCCGGCCGATTTTCTGGGGCGAATGGGCGTCCGAATTGGACACCAGGGCGAATCGGTCCAGGCTGCTTAAGCGCCAGTTCATGGGCGGATCGGAGGACAGGCCGGTCTCCAGGGCGTGAATGTGGCCCACCAGATCTTCATAACATTCGGTCCAGGCTATCGAAACCGCTTTTGGAACCCAGAACCGAAAACCAGGGGGTCCAGATATGGGCCGGGATGACCAGGGAGTCGGCATCGATCTCCAGAACCACCTCCAGCACATGTTTGGCGTCTAAACCAAGGATGGGACGGCCGTCCGAAGTCACATTGCCCAGTCTGCCCAAACGCTGGGAAAGCTTGTCGCCGGCTTGCAGGGAAGGCAGGAGCACCAGGGTGTGAACTTTGCGGGTCTGGCCATTTTTTTTATAGATACTGCTGATCTCTCCGGTAATGACAAAACGGGCGGCCGGGCGGTCCGTCGCCCTTGGGGGCAACTGGCCGGCGGGACAGCCGCTGGTCGGGTTTGAGAACATACAGGCCCTCTTCGGCGGGCTGCAGTCGGTCGGCAATTTCCGCCAGCCAACCCGGGTGGGTGCAGTCGCCGGTGCCCAAAACGGCGATACCCTTGTACGCGGCCCAAAGATCTAACTGTTCCAGGTTCAACTGGCGGCCCGTGGCCCGGGAATAATGGGAGTGGATGTGGAGGTCGGCGATCAATTCCATGTTTGACTACATACCATAAAACCTGCCGGAAAGAAAAGACAGTGTTCAGTTTTCGGTTTTCAGTTTTCGGTTAAAAGACATAAAAAAAATTTATCGATTTATAATTTAATATTTCTGTTAAAGATATTTAGGAAAAATAGAATATCAAATAGTATGAAAGCAAAAAGTTATGAAAAGAGCTCATTGACAGACAGTTAAAATTCGGATTATAGTTCGAGGTGGTTGACGTTTATTGAACCTCAGGTCCTGTCGTCTGGCAAGGCTGGTGAAGCGGGAGCTTGCGAAAGTGCGTTCCAAGCAGTTGATAGGTTGAGTGAGCGCGACGCTTTTCCGCCCTACATGGCAACAAACAGGCAACCTTGTAGATTTTCTATTTTTATGGAGGTAACTATCATCGCAATTCCATCTCTTGAGGGCGCCCATGTCCTGATAACCGGGGGCGCCGGCATGATCGGCAGTTATATCACCCTCCTGGCCGCCGAACGGGGGGCCCGGGTAACGGTACTGGACGCCATGCTGCCACTCTACGGCGGCAATCTTTTTAATCTTCACGGTCTTGAAGGATAAAATCGAGTTTATTCAGGGAGATATACGGGATCTTGGACCTGGTGCAGACTGTGCGTCCAGGGTAAAGATATTCATCTTCAATCTGGCCGGGCAGGTAAGTTATGTGGACAGCAACTACGATCCCCTGTTGGATCTTGACATCAACTGCAATGGGCATCTTAAAGTCCTGGAGGCCTGCCGTCAGCACAATCGCCGGGCCAAGCTGGTTTTCGCCAGTTCCCGTTTTGTCTATGGCGCCATCGACTATATCCCGGTGGACGAAAATCATCCTTTTAACTGCCTGAGTATTTACGGCATCCACAAACTGGCCGGGGAAAAATACTACCGGTTTTATTATGACGCCCACGGCATGGATACCGTGAGTCTGCGCATTGCCAATCCCTACGGCCCCCGGCAGCAGATGAAACACAGCAAGTACGGCATTGTCAACTGGTTTATTCGCCTGGCCCTGGAGAGCAAACCCTTGACGATTTTTGGGGAGGGGCGGCAAAAACGGGATTATATCTTTAATCAGGACCTGGCGGAAGCCTTCCTCAGCGTGGCCCTGACGCCCGGGACCGCGGGTCAGGTCTACAACGTCGGCTCGGGAACCGGCACCCCTTTTATAGAAATGGCCAACATGGTGGCCGCAGTCGTGCCGGGGACGGAGGTGGTGCAGGTGGAATGGCCGGCCGAACGGTATTTTGTGGAAACCGGCGATTATGTCAGCAACCTGGAGAAGATTAGCGCGGCAACCTCCTGGCGGCCTCAGACCTCCTTGCAGGAGGGGATTGCCCGGACCGTGGAATTTTACCGGGAGAACCGGCAGCATTACTGGTAAGTTTCCGGTTTCCGGAAAGACCAGTTTAGATTGCCGGTTGGGGTGCGGTGTCCTCCTGGTTGCCTTTCAGGCTTTGTTCGTAAATATACTCTGAGAGGAGTTTGTCCTTGGGTATCTCGCCGCAGTTATCCAACTGCTCAAAGATGGCTTCGAGCTTGGCATTGGCGGCGCTGGGGACAGGCCCCGGGTCTGGGCCGCCAGGTCGAGCTGAGCTATTTTCTTCTTCTAACAATCTCGTTGATATTCCTCATATAATTCCTTGTCAAAGCCGAAGTAATTTCCCGCCTTATTTCCCACCTTTTTCCCGCTTCGTTTAGGTTGGCAATTAGTCGGTTTTGGGTCTGCGGTTTCTGGTTGGGACGCCGACGGGTTGGGCCAGGATCATGGAGGATTCTCCTGAATGAGGGTCCAGGTCCTCCGGGGAGATGCAGAGGTCGGAGCGTCGGCCGGGGTTTCCGGACAGGGAGACGTCGAGGGTGCCGGCCAGGGTCTGTCGGCTGACGGCCAGGACGTTGGGGGTCGTCGGGCAGGAGGCTGGCCTGGGTGGCCCACTGGGGGGAGGCCAGGATCTCGTAGATAACCCGGTCGTCCAGTTGGAGATCCTGTTTCAGAATGATATTGATGAGGCGGGTCCCCTGGGCAAGGGCCTGGAGAACCAGCCTGGAGTTGCCTTCGGCCTGGGCGGCCTGGGCGGTCTGCATGGCCATTTCCAGGGACTGGCTGAGCCAGAAGATGTAGCCCTGGCGCAGATTATCCTGAAGCTGGTCTTGGGCCCGGCTGATCTTGGCCTGCAGGTGGGCCTTGTGGCGATGCAGGGCGGAGGTGCTGAGGTCGTACTCCTGACCGAGGGCGGCCAGGGTGGAGGACCCGGCGACTAAGGCCTGGTCGATTTCTTGGCGCTTGGGGTGGTTACAGATGCTGCAGGGCATGGGGAATCTCCAGTTTTCGGTTTTCAGTTCTCGAGTTAAAAGATAAATTCTGAGTCAGCTGGCATCATGGTTTAGCTTGTATCACAAGGCGGGAGTGGCAGGGACAGAACAGATGAGACAGATGTCACGAATGCGAGAAGTAAAGGTGAAAAGAGGAAAGTGGAAAGGGCAGGGTCAAGGCTGTGAAGCCAGGGGGCGGAAGTCCCCCGGCTCGAGACCTCAAAAGGTATTAATCCGGAATATTCTTATGGCGGCCGATGCTCAGGTCGTGGAGCGGAATGATAATGTCGGCGACTTCTTTGACTTTCCTGACGCTATCATACGCGTCCATAAGATTGAGATGGACGCCGGGGGGCACTACTGGGCCGGAGGCCGGGAAGTTCTGTTCATTACAGCAAAAGCCGGTGATCACGGCCTTGCCTTTTTTGGTGTTCACCACGATGGACTGGCCGCCCACGGTGTGCCCCGGGGTCAGGAGCACGCTGATACCGTCCCTGACCTCCTGGTCGCCGTCTAAGAGCACCACTTCATTGTCGTCCAGCAGATCGGGGAAATAACGGTGATCCACGGGATGGGGATTTTTAAAGAAGTCGTATTCCCGTTTTTGCACGTAGACCTTGGCGTTGGTGCATTTGTAGTCGTTTTCGCAGTGGTCGTTATGCAGGTGGGTATGGATAACGACGTCAATATCCTCCGGCGTTAAGCCATAGCTGGCCAGGGCATCCTCAAATTCCTGGATCTTGAGGCCGTATTCAATTTCCACTTCCGGCGGCACCACGAACTGCTCCAGGCCGGTGTCCACCAGGATCTTTTCCTGGCCGCCCTCCAGATAAAAGACATAAATGGGAATCCAGATCCGTTTGCCGTAGCCCTTCAGGTAGGTCATGATGCCCTGGTCGGTGGCATTGGCGCCCACCACCAGGGGATGGATGGTGTATTCGGTCATGGTAGGACCTCACATAAGAAATATGAAGAATATACAATTAAGGTTATTAAATTAATAATAACAATTTTTTCAGGCGAAGCCAACGGCATAGGATGCAGGTTTAACAAACAGAGCTTTTCATTGGTGTCCGGCAGGCAAATCGCAGGGGGAAAGGGTTTCTTTTGTAAGTTTTGGGTTCCAATAAAAATCCCCCCAACCCCCCTTTAGAAAAGGGGGGAGTTTAGGCTCCCTTTTGTCAACGGCAATCAAAATCTAGAATTCTTCGCGGCGCTCAGAATGACACATATTACCTTTTTGGCGGCAACGTTGGTATTATGGTATACCAGGCTTATTTCAAGAGGAGCATCCCCAAGCTGTTATGGAAGAATTCAAAGAAGTCATTATCCTGGAAGAAGACCGGTTAAACACGACTGTGGCGAAGATTGAAACGACACTGGCGCAGGAGGGAGAGGACCGGCAGAAAAACCGCGCAGTAAGATCCAGGGGCTGAAACAGAAGCAACTGGAGGCTGAAGGTTGGCGGGAAAAACGGGAGATCGGGGACGAGATTGCTTATTTTCAAGAGCAAAACTCCAGACGCCTGCACCAGGAGACGACAATCCTCAGAAACCCGTATTTTGGCATTCTGGAGATCGAAGATGACGACCTGGGGCCAAAAAGCTATTGTTTGGGCCGGCAATCTTTTTTTGACAGTCGCAACCGGGTGCTGGTGCTGGACTGGCGGGAAGCGCCCATTTCCAGGCTCTATTATGAATATGAGGTGGAAGAAGAGTATGACGAGGAGATCAGGGGCCGGGAGAGGACCGGGACGATAAGCGCCAAACGGCAGGTGGACACGGCCGGGGGCGAGTTGCGCCAGATCATGGAAAGGGGGATATTGCTGGTCCGGGGGGCGGACAATAATTGGGAGCGGGCCGAAGCGGCCGGCCCTGTGGCCCGGAAGGAAGGGCAGCAGGACCATCGCCTGCCGGAAATAACTTCTTTAATCAGCGGGGAGCAGTTCCGGGCCATAACCCACCCGGAATCCCGGACCATAGTCCTGCAGGGCGGCGCGGGCAGTGGCAAAACCACGGTGGGACTGCACCGCATCGCCTATCTGGCCTATCAGAACCCGGAGCGTTTTTGTCCCCAAAGGATCCTGGTGGTCATGTTTAACCGCTCCTTGCAGAAATATATCTCACGGGTGTTGCCGGACCTGGGGGTGAAGCCGGGAGTCCAGGTCGAGACCTATCACAGTTGGGCGGCAAGATTTTCCATCAGACAGGGCTGTCGCCGGTTTATGCCCGGGAAGCGCCGGCCGAAGTCACCCGGCTGAAAAAACACCCATTGATGTTAAAGGTGATAGATTCGTTATCTCGACAAGCTCTCTGGTTGAAATCACGGCAATGGCTTCGGGAAGAACTGACGTCCGGGGAAGCCCGCCTGGTGGAGGCCCTGGAAGCCATGGAGACGATGTCGAGCTTCCCCGAATTTTTGCAGTGGCTGCACAGGCAACAGGCCTTGGGCTCCGCGGTGCCGGCGGCCAGGTGGCCGGAAGTGTGCGTCCGGCTGCTGACCCGGCTGGCCGACCATAAAATCGATTTATACATGATGTTCACCGACCGGCAGCTTCTGGAAGACGGTCCTGGTCCGGGAGGGCGGTGTCCGGCAGAAGACGCTGGACCGACTTGTGGAACATCAGAAGCACTTACTGGAACGCCAGCAGATGGATTTTGCCGATGCGGGGATAGTGCTGCGCCTGAGGCAGCGCCAGGGACAGAAGGCGGCTCTGCCTGAATACGCCCATATCATGGTGGACGAGGCCCAGGACTTGAGCCAGGTGGAGTTGGCCACGCTGCTGGCGGCGGCGGATCAATGGCAGTCCATCACCATCTGCGGCGACATGGCCCAGAAAATCAAGGATGAAGTGACCTTCGAGGGGGCAGCAGGGTTCGGCCGACTTCATCGAGCAGCAGCAGAAGCAGTTGGCGGCGGAGCAAACCGGCGGCCCAGACGCTCATGGTGGGTTATCGGGCCACCCGGCCCATCATGGAGCTGGCCTGGAAGGTCCTGGGTGAAACCGGTTCATTGGTGAGCGTCCGGGACGGCTCGCCGGTGCAGATAATCAGGACCCGGAGTTATGAGGAAAGCCTCGCCAAAGCCAGGGATATCTTGGAACGGTATCGCCAGGAGCGGCCGCAATCGCTGGTTGCGGTGGTGTGCCGCTATATTAAAGATGTGGACCGGCTGTCTATAAAGAGTTACAGGGTCTGGGAATGTCCGGAATCAGGCGGCACGCCCGGCAAGATTTTTCTTTTCAGCCGGGCATCGTCATCACGAATGCCCACCAGGTGAAAGGGTTGGAGTTTTCGGCCGTAATGGTCATGAACCCCTCCAGGGAGCATTACCGCAATGACCGGGCCAGCCGGATGCTGCTGCACGTGGTGCTGACGCGGGCCTCGGACCAGTTATGGCTTATCGGTCACCAACCCATGGCGTATGGGATTGAAGGAGGCGGGGGAGGGGATAGAGGAAACAGCTTTTAGCACATAGCATAATATACTCATAAAAAAGTAGGAAAAGGCACACAGGCGAGGGCGCTGGTGCTCCATTTGAATTCACTAGTTAGTTTCTGTCCGGAAACGGCTATTTTTCACAATATCGGCGTCAATCTGCAGGCTTATTTGTGCGGCGAACCAATGTTCGCCTCCGCGCAAGCCTTTGATTTCCTTGATCTTGCAGAAAATATCTCATTTCCAGATCAGAAACTACATTAGTTCTCCTGATAGTTTCCGGATGAGAACTAGTTATACAAGTATTGTCTGGTTCATCCTTCGATCTTTAAGCGATACCCCACCCCCGGTTCGGTGATCAGGAAACTGGGGCGGGCGGGGTCGTCCTCCAGTTTGCGGCGGAGATTCAAGATGAAAACCCGCAAATAGACATTTTGATCGACGAAGGTTGGCCCCCAGACATTTTTTAAGAGCTGGCGATGGGTCACCACCTTGCCCTGGTGCTTCACCAACTCACCCAGGAGTTTGTATTCCAGGGGGGATAAGTGAATTTCTTCCTGGCCCCGCCAGACCTGCCGTTTAGCGAAATCCACGGTAATGTTGCCAAACCTGACGAGCTGTTCGGTGGTGCCGCCTTCGGCCGGTGAAACCCGCCGGAGAGCCACCCGGATACGGGCCAGCAACTCTCCCATGGCGAACGGTTTGGTGAGATAATCGTCGGCGCCGGCATCCAGGTTGGCAATTTTTTCCCGCTCCTGGCCACGGGCCGAAAGGATAATGATGGGCACCCCGGAATACTCCCGAATCTGCCGGAGCAAGTCACCGCCGTCCATGTCCGGCAGCCCCAGGTCCAGGAGAATCACGTCCGGGGCCCGGGAAAAAGCCTGGGCCAGGCCATCGCCACCCGTGGCGGCTTCCAACAATTCATAGCCCTGGGTCACCAGGGTAGCCCGCAGGAAGCGGCGGATACTGGGATCATCTTCGATCAGTAAAATGTTAGGTTTCATGGTCGGGAAGCAGTTCCGCGTCGGTCAGAGGGCTCTCCCAGGGGAGGTACTCCTCCGGCACCGGCAGGGTGAAAGAAAACTCGGCCCCGCCACCTGGACGGTTTTCAGCAGAGATACGGCCATGATGGGCTTCGATGATACTGCGGCAGATGGCCAGGCCGAGCCCGGCACCCCGGGCAGTCCCAGGGCGGCCCTGATAAAATTTCTCGAAGATCTTCTCTTCCTGGCCGGGCGGCAGGCCGGGTCCGTGGTCGGCGACAACCAACTGTAATTCAGGGCCGGCGAGCGTACCCGCAACTTCTATGGGAGTACCGGCCGGGGTATATTTCGCGGCGTTTTCCAAGAGGTTGATGAAGACCCGTTCCAGGAGCAGGGCGTCCATGGGGACCAAGGGAAGTTCCTGGGGCAGATTTATATTAACCGGGTGGTCTTTGAGTTGGCCGTCCAACTGACTCAGGGCGCAGCCGAGCACCTCCTCCAGGACATGCCAGTCTTTATTGACTATAAAGTGACCACTTTGCAGGCGACTGATTTCCAACAGATTATGCACCAGCCGGTCCAGACGCCTGGCCTCCTCATAAATATTTTGGATCAGCTCCTGCTTGGTCTGTTGGTCCAGGTTATCCTCAGCCTCCAGTAGGCTGCTGGCGGAACCGGCGATGACCGTCAACGGGGTCCGCAGGTCATGGGAGACCGAACTCAGGAGGGTGTTGCGGAGTTGCTCCGTCTCGATCTGCAACTGCGCCTGCCGGGTTTGCCGGCTCAGATCCTCCCGTTCGATGGCCAGGGCAATTTGCCGGCTCAGGGCTTCGAGCAAGCGCATATATTCGACTTCCAAAGTTTTTACGGGCGAACGCCGTTCCAGGCGCAGGACCCCAAGAACCTGACTGTTGGAGGTGACCAGGGGTAAATAGAGCCATTTGACTTCCGGCAGGGTTTGGGTGCCGGCCCCGGCGAAATGGCCGTGTTTAAAAACCCAGTTAGCCACTAACCCTTCCCGGACATCTTCGGGCGACAGCGGCGCGCCGGCCCGGACGCGCAATTTTTTCTGGGCATCAGGGAGTAAGAGGCTCACCCGGCTGTCAAACAAGCCGCTGATCTGACCGACGGCGGCCTGTAAAAGTTCTTCCAGATCGGCTTTCCCCGCCAGGGTTTGATGCATCTCATACAAGGCCGTGGTTTGCCATTCTTGCTGCCTGGCCACTTTGGCCTGGTAACGGACGCGCATGGTCAGATTGCTGATGAGGGTGCTCACAATGATCATACCTACCAGGGTTATGAGAAATTCGGTGTTGGCCACGCGAAAAGAATTGTAGTGCGGGAGAAAAAAGAAGGCAAAAGCGATGACGCTGGCCACCGAGGCGAAGATGGTGGGACCTCTTTCCGACAAGGTGGCGATGATGACTATCGTGAGGAGATAGAGCATGACCTGGTTGGTTAAAGGCAGGTAGGCAAAGGCGATTAAGTTAATTACCGTGCACAGGGTGACGCCGCCGGCGGCTAAGAGATAATCCCGCCAGAACCTGAACAGGGGACCATGGGGACGTTTCGGGGCCCGGGATGGCTGCTTTTCCGGAGCGATCAGGCAGACATCTACTTCAGTCAGGTGATGGACTAATTTATCGGCCAGGGAGCGAGAAAAGACCTGAAACCAGCGGTTCGTCCCGGAGCGGCCTAAACAGACGGTTTTGATATCATGCTGTCGGACGAAACTGATAATTTCATCTAAGATGTTAAGACCATAGATTTTGAAGGTTTTGGCGCCCAGTTGTTCCGCCCGGAGTAAGGTTTGAGCCACATTGTCCTTACTGTCTTCAGAGCCGGTCTCGTGAGCCGGCGTGCCCACATGCAAAGCAAACCACTCGGCATGCTTAGCTTGGGCCATCTCCCAGGCAGTCTTGACCAAATGCGGCCCGTCCGGTCTTGGGCCAAGACAGACGAGCAGACGCGGTTCGGCGGGGTGGGCTTGGGAATCCGCAGAGATGTCACTCTCCTTAGGGTTGTGCTGGCTTCGGGGCATGAACTAACCTGTCACTCAAGGCAATGATAAGCCAATATACCTTTTTTATTTGTCAATATCACTAGTTTATCATCAGTTGGGGGAGTTGCAGGTCGGGGCGATAAAAAAGGCCCGCCGGGACAAAAAAGCAGGCCGGCAGGCCCGATAAAGGTGCGATTCCGGCCCTGGCCCGTTTTGGGGGTCAGGGCCGGGTTGATTAGTAGGCAATTAACAGGTAGACCGTACACATACTGACGATGATGATCATGGGCCACCAGCAGACCTTCATGTACTCTAAAAAGGAGATGGGGTAGCCGGCCTTTTCCGCCATGCCCGTGGTGACCACGTTGGCGCTGGCGCCGATCATGGTGCCGTTGCCGCCCAGACAGGCCCCGAGGGACAGGGACCACCACAGGACGTTGTCCCGGGGCAGGCCGAAGCTTTCGCTCATGAAGAGCACGACGGGGAGCATGGTGGCGGTGAAGGGGATGTTGTCGATGAAGGCCGAAGCAATGGCCGAAACCCACAGGATCATGATGATGGCCACCGTCAGGTTCCCCTGGGAGACGCTCAGCACGGTGTTGGCGATCTGCTGGATCAGGCCGGTGGCCTCGGCCCCGGCGATGACGATGAAGAGACCCACGAAGAACATCAAGGAGGGCCACTCCACCTCTTTCTCCAGCATTTCCACAATGTCTACTTTGGAAATGGCCAGCAGCAACAACGAGCCGATGAGGGCCGCCACCGACACCTCCATGTGCAGGACGCCATGGAAGATAAACAGGAGGATGGTGAAGCCCAGGAGCAACAGACCCTGAATCATCAGTTTTTTATCGGTGATACGGTACTCTTCCTTCAGATACTCGATGGTGCGCGCCACGTCCTTGACGTCGGCCTTCAAGTAATCCTTCTTGTGCCACCACAGGAAGTAAAAACAGGAAACAATCTGACAGAGGAAGCAGATGAGGGTCAGGTTAGTGACGAACTGGCCGAAGGTGAGGCCGGTAAAGGAGCCGATGAGGATGTTGGGCGGGTCGCCGATGATGGTGGCGGTGCCGCCGACGTTGCTGGCAAAGGTCTGGGGGATCAAAAAGGCCAGGGGGTGCACCTTCAAGGTCACGGCGATCTGGATGGTCACCGGGATCACCAGGAGCATGGTGGTAACGTTGTCCAGGAAGGCCGAGATCACTGCGGTGAGGAATTGCAACACAAAGGACAGGACAAAGACGTTGCCCCGGGACCAGGCATAGGCCTTGTAGGCCAGGAACTGGAACATGCCGGTTTTTTTCAGGACCCCCACGAAGATCATCATACCCAGCAGCAGGAAGATGACGTTGAGGTCCACGGCCCCCATGGCGTCTGCGAAGGACAGGATAAAAAAGGACTTGTCAAAGGCGCCGAAGGTATAGGTGATGAACAGGATCAGGGCCGCACCCAGCAGGGCCGCCAGGGTGCGGTGCATCCACTCGAAGCTGATGATGACGTAGACCCCCAGCAGGATGAGGGTGGCGAGCCAGAAGGCTGAGGTGACAGCCCGTTTCAATTTAAAGTTCTGGGAGGCCTGGAACAGTTTGTTGCCCGCGGCATCGGTGCCAGCCTCGACAACGTTGACGGTTGCGGCCGCCAAGGGTTCCCAGGAGGGTTTGGCGGCCTTGACCGCAACTTTGGCTCCCGGCAGGGTCCCGGCCGGCAGGAGGAATTCGCCCACGAAGCTTCCCGACTTGCCGGAGATGATGTCCTCTTCTTTCCCCGCCGGCTTGACGGGCTGGCCGTTTACCAGCACTTCAACTTCCACTTCTTTGACGCCTTTACCCTGGGGGTTTTGCAGCATCCCCGCCACGGTGAGGCGGTCGCCGGGCGGGGCTTCGGCGGCCACGGCGAGACTGGCGGCCAGGAATCCCGCCAGGAAGACCAGGGATAACAGGATTACGGGAATTTTTAGATTTTTCAGCATGTGCAGTAGTCCTTGGTTGAATAAATGGTAAGGTCGTGGCAGGGGCGGGATAACCCCGCCCCTACGGGATCTAGCTTATTTCAATAACACGGGCATGCCCTGGAGCGGCCAGACGATGTAGCAGAACACTGCCAAAAAGGCCATCAGGATGATGCTGGGGATCCAGCCGTAGAGGAAAAACTCCCCGGCCGTGAATTGCTTACTCTCATAGGCGATGGCGTTGGGGGCGGCGCCGATGAGCAGATTGAAAGGCATACCGGCAGTGGCCAGCGAGGCGAAAAAGATGACTTCCGGAGCCACGCCCAGATACCTGGCAATGACCAGGGAGACCGGCAGGGTGATGGCGATGGCGGCGACGTTCATGATGAAGTTGGTCATACACAGGACAAAAAAGGCGATGGCCAGGACGAAGACCAGCCAGGGGGCTTTCGTGAACCAACTCACCCAGCTTACGGCCATCCATTCGGCGGCTTTCGTGTCGTAGAGACAGTAGCCGATGCTCATGGCCCCGCCGAACAGGAGAATGATATTCCAGGGGATGGTCTCCATGTCCTCCACTTCCAGGGTGCCGGTAAGGAAAAAGGCGACGGTGGCGACGATCATGATGGCCGCCCGATCCATGTCCTTGAAGAAGGGGATGGGGGAGAAGGATTTCATCATGAACAGTCCCAGGACGAGGACCACCATGGCGATAACGAACTTTTCCTTTTTATTAATGGGGCCAAGTTCTTTCCCCAGGCTGGCCACCCGTTCCCGCAAGCCGTCGATGCGAGCCCTCTCGGGTTTGAAGAACGTGATGACGACAAGCCAGATACAGACGACCATAATCGCCCCCAAGGGGAGCATGTACCAGATGAGCTGGAAGAAGCCGATTTCCTTGCCGCCGGTGAATTTCTGGAACATACCGGCGCCGGCCACCGCGCGGGCGGAACCGAGGAAGGTGATAACCGAGCCCGCCCCGGCGGTCCAGGCCATACCGATGAACAGGCCCTTGCCGAACCTGGTGGGCTGGTCGGACTCGCTATACAAAGAGTGGATGGCCACCAGCAACGGGAATATGGCTGCGGCCACGGCGGTATGGGCCATGAGCAGGGTCATGCCGGCGATGATGAGAAAGGTGCCCAGGAGGATGAAATTGGTATTCTCGCCCACGATATTGAGCATCTTGTAAGCCATGCGCTTGGTGAGCCCGGACACCGCGAAGGCCAGGCCCATAACCACCGAACCGAAGATAAACCACACGGAGGGGTCGAAGAAATCCTTCAGAGCCGCGTCGGCGGTGCGAATCGAAAAAATGGTCTGGAACAGGCCGATGGCGATGGCAGTGGCGCCGATGGGCATCACCTCAAAGATCCACCAGACCGCGGCCATGAGAAAAAGGCCCAGGGCCATCCGGCCTTGGGGCGGCAGGGGAAAGTGCTTGCCGGAAGGGTCTACGGCGTCCGCTAAATCCGGCATAAAATAGAAAAGAAAAAATAAGGCCAGGCCCAGGAGAATAAAGATAATACGCTTCCAGTCGATTGCCTCCTTTTTGGGGGCAATGACGATCTCTTCGGGCATTGCCGGCAGGCCAGCGCCGATGGGCATTTTTTTGATGTCTTCAGCCATACTTGTCTCCTTTATCGCAATCCTCAGCGCGGCCTAATCGCCCAGCACCACGGTGGAAATCTCCTTAAAGAGCTCGTTCATGCGAACCATGCCCACGACTTTTTTATCCAGCAGTACCGGCATCATGCCGACGTTTTCCTGAATCATCAGGAACAGGGCCTTGGTGATGGGATCTTCGCCGTTGACCGTCACCCTGATGGGGCTCATGACTTCGCTCACCGGTTTTTGGGAGGCTTCTTTCATGCCGGGGCCGAACATATCGCCCATGAGGACGGCCAGGCTGGGATCGGCTTTAATCAGGCCGGCATCTTTGGCAAACTTGGGCTCCAAGCCTTTGATGATGTCCCGGAGGGTGAGCATGCCCATGAGCTGGTATTTTTCATCGAAAACCAGCACGGCCCGGGGCTCGAAGCTGCCTTCAAACTTGATGGCGGCTTCCCGGACGATGGCCATGGCCTGACGCAGGGTGAACCAGTACGGAATGTGCGGATAATCTTCCAGGGGGATCATGAGATCCTTGACTTTTTTCCCGTAAGGCATAACAGTCTCCTTGTGCTTAAAATTAAGATTAATCATTGAAAAATGATTGCTTTTGCCGTCTTTCAAAAAATCGCTCTGAACCAGAATTATTTCCGGACTCAGATACTTTTCATCATTATCGAGGAGCCGGACCGCGGCCTCAAGTTCTTCAAAGATTTGATATTTCAGGAGATACCCTGAAACTCCCAGGTTCAAGATCCGCCGGACCAGGCGCCGATCGGAATGGATGCCAATGGCTAAGATTTTCGTTTCAGGGGCTTGGGCAAAAATCTGGGGGGCTAAGGTCCGGCCCTGCACAACCTCTGACTCCACATCCAGAATTACCAGATCGGGCGCCAGCTTGTGGAACAGCGACATAGTCTCTTGGGCATCCGCAGCCTGGGCCACGGTGTGCAGATCAAACTTTGCAGATAGCAGGGTACGTATCTGCTCCCTGAGGTTCGGGTCTTTTTCGGCAATGAGAATTGTGTTAATTTTCTGAGTTCTCATAGGGTCCTGAGGTAATGGGTTGAGCCGACTAACAAGTGATGTTAGCTTTGTAACAAAGGGGAAGTTAAGATGGGGTTAAATAGCAGGGGAGTGGCGTTAAAATGTTGTTAAGGAGTGTTATACTGGGGCAATGGCTTCCGGGGCCGAAGCTGGAGCGGCGCGATGGCATCAGAGCCGGCGCGGGCCCGGGCTTTCATTTTTCTGAATCCAAGCTGGATCGGCTGAATCAGTGCCGGGCGGGGTAAGCCTTGAGCCGGCGGTTGAGAAAGTCAGTCATGGCCTGGATGGTTTCGGCCGGTTTTTCCTCGTGGGGATCATGGCCGGACTCCGGGATGATGACAAATTCCGAGTCTTTGATGTCGGAATGTAAGCGTTGGCCGCTGCTCAGGGGCAGAACCTGGTCATTTTCGCCCCAGATAATTAAGACCGGAATTTTTAGATTAACAGTCTGATCAATGATTTCATCGACATTTTCCGGGATAATCTGTTTGGCCGTTTCCCGCAGGGCGTAGTAGGCGCCGGGATATTTGAGATAGGAGCTGTACCTGCTGGATCATGGCGTCGGTAATTTTCGTCTGATCATAAAAAACCTTCTGCAACATGTGCTTGACCATAAGCTTATCCGGGAGAATGGCCGGTCCCACCGTATTGAGCACCGGCGTTCGTAAGAGATGGACAAAATCCGGCAGCTCCTGGCCATAACTGGCATTATCCAGGAGAATAAGACCTTTGACCAGACCGGGTTTTAACTTGAACTGGGTGAGCAAGGCCACCGCCCCGCCCATGGAATGACCCACCAGAATGATATTGGACAGATTCTTTGCCTCAAGGAAGGCCTTGACCAGGTCGGCCTGATCGCTGACGCGGTAGTTCCCGTCCTTGGGTTTGTCTGAATAGCCGAACCCTTTCAAATCCAGGGCCACCGTGTTGTAGGTGGCGGCAAAATGTTCTTCCAGCTCCCGCCAATAATGGGAGGCAGCCCCGAAACCATGAATGAAGACCATGGTGTAGGGATGACCCTGATAAATCTCCCGGTATTTAATGGAGATATTTCCCTGGTAGATGAACTCCTGATAAGGGGCCGGGAGCGCGGCAGACGGCGCCGCCGCCGGCTGGTTGATAAAGCCACAGAGCAGCAGCATCGCCATCAGGAGCAGCAGCACGCTGCGGAGGCTGTTTTTAACAATTGATCTCATACCAACACCATCAAAGTTTTTTGCCGCGACTTTTATAGCCGTTGCCAAAAGTGTTGTCTGATTCACCCCTCACCCTGACCCTCTCTCCTTAGGGGAGAGGGGAAAATAGGGGCAGACGTCAGCCATAAGTATAAATGGATCGGGTGCTAAAAATCGGTTTCAAGCAAAGTTCGCTCGGGAATGGGGTCCGGAGTCCGACGGCGTTTTCTGGAAACCAGCAGACGCTGCAAGAGGTTCAAATCTTTGGGCGGGGCCTTATCGATTTGGTGGTAGTCGATGGCGACCTGGCCGTCGGTCTCGCTGATCCGGAAATAGTTAAGGCAGAAGAAAGGCACATAAATTTCCGGTAAGAAGCCGATACGGGTGGGCACATCATCAAGCCTTTTCAGCCAGGTGCCGGTGTTGATCACCACCCGAGGACCGAATTGCCGCAGCGAGGGTGAATGAGTGTGGCCATAAATGAAGATTATGGTATCGGGATCGTGATCGAAAATTTCTTGGGCCGCGTCCAAGTATTTCTGCTCTTTCTCGCTGCTTAGTTCGGATGGATCTAAGACGATCCGAAACCGTTGCAAGGTTGTCTGGAAGTCCCGCCAGATCAGGTAGAGCGGCACCGCCAGGACAACAAAGTTCACAAAAAGAATGGTGTTGACAATGAGGATCATCTGTACCACGTTGCCGACGAAGCCCAAAGCACTAAACAGCCGATTGTTGAAGAAGATATTGGTATCGGTGAGGCCGAACCACTCGAGCGCGGCCCCTCCCAAAACGAAGATCTCGAAGCCGGAAAAAAGCAGAAATGGCAGGAGCAGCCAGCGCAACAAAGGGCTCATCTCCTGGTAAAAGTAGTTCGACAGGACCCAATACGGAATCTGTTCGGAGGGATAGACTGACTGAATATCCTTCAACCAATTGTATTTGCCGAATTTCGAATGTTTGCCGGCGGTACTGACGACACTGCTGGTAAGAAAATAACCGATAGGGTGGGCATAGGGGTTGCCAAAGTCGGGCATGCGGTTATAGGCATCATACTGGTTGCCGTGCTCGATCCAGATCTTTTTGCCGTTAATCTCCCGGGTTATGGCCGGCGTCTGCTCCAAGTGGATATTGTAGGGTTGCAACATCGCAACGAACTCAGGATAACAGGCGATTTCATAATCATGATTACCGGGCAGCATGGTGATCTTAACGGTCTTTCCGGTATTTTGTAAGGCTTTGAAAATTTCTGGGAATTGCTCCATTACCGCCTGGAGCTTCTGCGGCCCCTCGATGTCGGTGAACTCCCAGAGGCCAAAGATATCGCCGATAATCAGGAGCTCGGCGTCCTCCGGCTGGGTGGCCAGCTTTTCCAGAAAGGCGATCAGCTCTGCTTCATAATCACAGACACCCAGGGCCTCATCGCCGCCGATGTGCAGATCACTGATGAAGTAATAGGTCATGGACATGGGAGATTCCTTTCGGGTGGCTAAAGGCTGACCTAGTTTATTCATCCCCACCCTGCCACTTGGAAGTTTCGAGTTAAAAGCTGTCTAATAAAGGTTAGCCATGGAAAAACGGCAAACGCCAAGGATAGGGTCTTATTCCAACATAACGGCAAGCCAGCGGGTGTCATCACTGGTAGCCAGGGCTATTTTGGCAATCATGGTAAGGGGAACGGAAAGCAACATGCCGATGGGGCCCAAAACCCAGCCCCAGAAAATCAACGAGATAATCACGACCAGAGGAGACAAGCCCAATTTACGTCCGATAATTCTTGGATCCAGGAAGTTGCCGATGATGATATTGACGGCAAGATAGGCCAGGGCCGTGAACAAGGCGGAGGGAAGACCCAACTGCACCAAGGCCCATAAAACTGCCGGGACGGCCGCGATAATTGAACCGATGGCCGGGATAAAGTTCAAAAAAAAGGCCAGCAACCCCCAGGTCCCGGCGAAATCGACGCCGATTAGGGCCAACAGGATCCAGATGGAACCTCCAGTGGCCAGACTGATGAGGGATTTAAGTCCCATATAATGATTCACGTTGGCCGTAATAGTCTTGAAATGGCCCAGAAATTCCGGATCAGGAAAGGCGGCCTGCAGCTTTTGGGGAAAACCCGAAGTCTCCAGCAGAATAAAGAGGACGGTGAGCAAAATCATAAACATGTTGGTAAATAAGACCCGCAAGATCGACAGGCCATAAGAAACCAGGTTCATGATTAGTCTGGGGTTGAAATAATCGGTTAAGAGAAAGTTGTTCGCATCAATATCTAGCCCCTGGCTGTTCAGCCAGGTAATGACCTGGGTTATGGTCACCGCCAGGCGTTCTTGATAGGTTGGGAGTTGCCGCGAGAGGGAAGTCAAGGATCTCCCCACAAAGATCATGAGGAGGAGAGCAATCACCAGGAGCCCCAAAAAAATGATTAGGACCGCCAAGCCATTGGGGACACCCCGGCGCTGCAGCCAATACAGCAGGGGGGCGCAGAGGGTGGCAATAAAAACAGCTAACAGGAAAGGAATGATGATTGAAGCAGCAGCCTGAATCCCGGCAACGATGATGACAAAGGCAGCGACAGCGAGGAGGGCCATAGGAATATCGGAGACTTTCACATTCATTATGACGGGGCCTTTCCCAGAGATTTTTTAGGGATGGATTTTTACCTTTTACCATATTGGACCAAGAAGCACCACTGCTAACCCTGGAAGCCCGCCACGTTAGGAAAGGAATTTTCCCGCCATGGTCGGGTGTCGCCCCCTCTGGGGCGATTATGAGTACGGCGGCCGAGCAGAGTTGGGCAGGTGAGTCGGGTTCCCAAATACCCTGTGGGAAGCAATTTTTACAAAAGTTTTTGGCGATATTTTTATCATGGCATATAGCACTGATATTATTAATAAATAATAAGCACAGGGCTGGATTTTCGCGCTAATTTCGCGCTCGTTTCGCGGTAATTTCGCGTTGGCATGCGCGAATATTTCGCGGTTGTTTCGCGCTTCTTTCGCGGTGGGTTGGCGAAAATTTCGCGGTAATTTTCGCGAATGTTTCGCGGTGGCGACATGGAGAGGGGCCGAATTTTTCGTGTTTGAATGTTTGTGCTTGCAGTCATAGGACTTCCCAAAATAATCCCGTCAAAGAAGGTGCACACGTCCGAGGATACCCCATAATATCCTAGTAGGAGGGAAATTGACAGCACACTTGGGGCAAATGTCGCAAAAACCGGGAGGGGGGCAGGCAGGGCGACAAGAGGGGAGGGGAGAAGCCAGCACCGGAGATAGCAGTAGAGTCAGGGGGCGCGACGGGCCGCGCCCCTAAGAAGCAACGAGGCAATAAGTCGTATTAGTTTCTGTCCGGAAACGGCTATTTTTCACAATATCGGCGTCAATCTGCAGGCTTATTTGTGCGGCGAACGAATGTTCGCCTCCGCACAAGCCTTTGATTTCCTTGATCTTGCAGAAAATATCTCGTTTCCAGATCAGAAACTACATAAGTTCTCATGATAGTTTCCGGATGAGAACTTATTAGTCTATTTGCGGCGGGAAGAGCGAATTCCCAGCAGCCCGAGTAAGCCGGAGCCGAATAAGAGCAGCGTGGCGGGTAGAGGTAGGACAATTCTTTCTACGGGATATCTCCACGCGCTTCCATTCCAGATGCCCTCCTGTAAGACACTTAAATTTCCCAAGGAGGAATGGGCCTGGGCACTGAAGACATAATAAATATAATCCGATAGGGGCACGTAGGGGTCATAATTGCCGACTAGTTCCACCAAATCCGGTAATGGCGCCCCCAGCGCGGAATTGATGAAGCGCAGGTCTAAAAAACAACTAGCCAAAGCTTGCTCGGCGCCTAGAAGGACGTCAGCGGGGCGGTGGCCAAAGATAGTAGGATTGTTGAGAAACTGATCGCCACTCCCCAACCAGTCAAGATACATTACCCAGGCATTGGCGTTCTTGGTTTCCAGCATGACCGCGACTTCGGCGCGGCCATCCACTAAAGGGTGTTCGGTAACGATGCCGCTTAGTTCGGGTTTAATTGCTGTCGGGTAAGCATTTGCCAAGCCGGCATAATCGATGCTGGCAAAATATTGTATTGAAGGAGGAGGAGTTACCGACCAACCGAGGAAGTCGGGGTCAGGAGGAATAAAAGTAGAACGCGTTCCCTGAGCCGAAAGCCAATCTGAGATAGGCCGGATATTGTCTGCCAAGGCAAGGTTGGCGGTCATGGCCAGGGCCAGCGCCAGCGCCAACACCCCGAGTGATTTTACTGCACGTGAACTTTGCATGGCTTTTCCCTTTGTTTTGGCTCCGGCACCGGAGGCGCCGGAGCTTATAAGACTCCTTATTTCTTTGCCTCTTTGCCAATCACCCGGATATTGATAGCTTCAGCAGGGAACCAGTCCTGCAAGGCTTTACCCTTCCCCTTGGGCGGGAAGAAGCCCGTCTGGACGATAGTGCACTTGCCCGGGGTATTCTCCGGGACACCGTACTCGGCCGTCAAGGGGCCGTCGGCCGAGGCGTTGAAAGCCAGGAACTTCGGATCCTGTTTAAGTTGCCGGATTCAGATTGGCTCGGAGAAATTGAATAACTGAACGAGGTCAGGCAGTCGCGCGCCTGGATAACCGATGATGAAGACCGCGTGGAGAAACGTATTAGCCAAGGCCTGCTTGGCGCCAGCACGGATATTTTCGGGGCGGTGACCAAAGATGGTTGGTTTGTTCTTAATCTGATCCAACCAATCCCCACCGAGGTCAAGATTGATAACCCAAGCATTGACATTCTTCGAGTGGAGCAATACCGTGACTTCGGCCCGACCATCCTTCAAGGGGCGCTCAATAACGGTGCCACTCAGTTGGGGTTCTTTCCCTGGCTTATAGACCCCATCCTTCAGTAAACCGGCGTAATCGACGCCGGCAAAATAGATTACTTGGGAATCCAAGTCATTCGTCCAACCCATAAAGTTTGGATCGGGTGGAACAAAGAGGATACCACCATAATTAACAGGATCCTGTCCCTGTTGCTTAAGGAAATCCTCTAGAGGCCGGATATTGGCATTGTCGGTGACGGCCAAGGCGGCAGTGGTGAAAAACAGACAGGCCAACACCATGCCCAGGATAAGGGCGGTTTGCGGTATTGCGGTTTTCTTCATGGCCAAATCCTCTTTAGTCAAGGGTTAAAAGCTCAAGAACTTAGCGGTATCTGCGGCAGATCCTTTCTACTTTTTTCTGGGCATCACCTCCCGGATGACAGGAAATAGCGTGATTTTGTGGGCTATCACCTCCATGGGTGTCCCGCCGGGGTCAATTGCCGGTGAGGCAAACCCCGGGACAGAGTAGCAAAAAATTTTCTAGAATAATTGTTTTATTGGAAAATTAGGAGGGTGCTTTCCTTCTCCTGTTTTTTACCTCCCTGAGAAAACTGATTTCATGGAATGATAACTAGGAGCGGAAAAATTATTTGTCCAACCTCATTTTTAGATGCAGGGCGGACGAGCTAAAAAACAGTTTTGGGATTAACTTACTTCTAGATTTGTCCTAATAATGGGTGAAGATTGGATAATTGGGCTTAATGAGAGAAGCCAAAACGAGCAGCCCGACTACTTTGGCGTTTCATCCTAAAGTGCTTTGGCCTGCCGTCCCACTTCCCTGTGGGGGGGATATGATTTGTTGAAAACTATTATAATACTTCTACGTGAATATGTCAACTAAATGTAATTTTATTATGTATTTTTAAAAATATATATATACGTATAGTTACTTATTATGTTGTGATCTTAGGTGCTTAGTATGAGTTGCCCATCGGCGCTGCAGTCAGGCAAGGCCGGAGCGTCGGCCTGATAAATAAAGGAAAAACCATGATATCATATCTTAGATATAGTAATTAAGGTATTTTAATTACATAAATATTACCAGATTGTGACCTTGTCCGCACTAACTGGGCTACTTTGCGAACGGCGCAATTGTTAGCGCTGAGGGTGTGATGAATTGAGCCCATCCATAGCTTCTGGCTGATAGTCTCGGAAAGGTTATGATGCGGCCAAACGGCCCAGGCTGAGGCGGAGGATGTCTTCCAGGGTGAGGGGTTTTTCCTTGGCGTGGACTAATCGGAGGGACTCCTCGGCCATGGCGCGGGAGTAGCCCAGATTGATGAGGGCGGAGAGGGCGTCATCCCAGATGGAGCCCTGGGGGCCGGCCGTGGGGGTCGGGTGGAGGCCGGCGGGTTGTAGCTTGCCCTTTAATTCCACTATCAGGCGCTCGGCGGATTTGCGGCCCAAACCGGGAATGGCCGACAGGCGTTTGATGTCGCCCTCGGCGAGGGCCTGGGCCAGATCCTGGGGGCTGATGCCGGAGAGAATGCCCAGGGCCAGTTTGGGGCCGACCCGGGGAATGGCTAATAACTTGATGAAGGTCTGTTTTTCATCCTGGGTGGCAAACCCGTAGAGTTGCAGGGTATCGGTCTGAACATGCGTATAAACCTGTAGGGCCACCTGAGCCGGCGGTTCCGGCAATTGATAGAAGGTGGACAGGGGAATGAAGGCTTGATACCCCACGCCGCCCACTTTCAGGATGACGTATTCCGGCCGTTTTTCGTAGAGTTCACCTTCCAGGTAGGCAATCATATGGGTTGGGGGGCGTCCAACTGGCGGCTCCAGTGGCTGTGAAAGTGGTGGCAGAGGCTCAGGGCCAGGGCGTCGGCGGTGTTATGATTGCTGATCTTGAGGCCCAGAAGATTTTCCACCATCATAAGCATCTGGGTCTTGCTGGCCTGGCCATAGCCCACAATGGCCTTTTTCAGGACCAGGGGAGAATATTCAAAGATGGGCAGGTTGGCCCGACCCGCGGCCAGCAGAACGACACCCCGGACCTGGCCCAGCTTGATGGTGCTCTGGACATTGTGGGCCAGAAATACGGCTTCCACCACCAACGAGGTGGGCTGGTATGCCTGGATCAAGTCCTCCAGCCGCTGGTAAATTTTAGCCAGGCGCTGGCTGTGGGGCAGGTTGGAGGGGAGGGCGATGAAGCCGCTGTCGAGGTGGAAAACCTGGTCCCCGTCGGCGGCCACCAGCCCGTAGCCGGTGGCCCGGGAGCCCGGATCAACCCCCAGAATAATCAGGCTCATCCCAGGGCCTCTAACAGAGAGTCGGGGATGTCGAAATTGGCGAAGACATTCTGGACGTCGTCGAGGTCTTCCAGCAGTTCCATGAGCCTGAGGAGCTGTTGGGCCGGTTTCTCGTCTTCGATGCGCACCGTGGTTTTGGGATGCATCTGAATTTCGGCCACGTCCAGAGGGTAGCCTTTCGCTTCCAGAGCGGTTTTGACCTTTTCAAAGTTCGCCAGGTCGGTGATGACTTCGTATTCACTCTCGCCGGTCTGTAAATCTTCGGCGCCGGCTTCCAGGGCGACTTCCATGAGGTCGTCCTCGCTCGCCGAATTTTTATTGATGGCAATGACGCCTTTCTTATCAAACATCCAGGCAACGCAACCGGCTTCCCCCATGCTGCCACCGTATTTGGTTAACAGGTGCCTGACCTCGGAAACGGTACGGTTTTTATTGTCCGTCAAACTTTCCACCAGGAGGGCGACCCCGGCCGGACCGTAGCCTTCGTAGAAGATCTCTTCAAAATTGCTGGCCCCGTCCAATTCCCCGGTGCCCTTTTTGATAGCCCGGTCGATAGTATCTTTGGGCATGTTTTCGGTCCGGGCCGCGGCGATGGCGGACCGCAGGCGGGAGTTGCCCGTGGGGTCGCCGCCCCCAATTCGGGCTGCCACCATGATTTCCTTATTCAATTTACTGAAAATCTTGCCCCGTTTGGCATCCACGGCGCCTTTTTTGCGTTTAATGGTGCTCCATTTTGAGTGTCCGGACATAGGTGCCTCGACCTCCCCCCTAATAAAGTTTTCGGTTCCCGGTTTTCGGTTAAAAAATTAAGTTATATAAACAGACTAAAGTTAATTATTGATAAATTATCTCAATTTTCCGGTTCAGGTCCCCCCAGCCGCTTTCGTCCCAGCAGGTAGATCTCCCGGCTCTCACTCCGGGAGCCGGTGGGTTTGACAATCTGCACCTGCTGAAAATGAGGTTTAATTGCCGCCACAAATTCCGGGAAATCCGGCCCCGCGAAGACTTTTACCAGGTAATGGCCCCCGTTGGCCAACAACAAGCGGGCGTAGTCCCAGGACAGGCGGGCCAGGGTCAAAGAGCGCTGATGATCCACGTCTTTAATGCCCGAAGTGGCGGGGGCCAGATCGCTTACCACCGCGTCGAAAGCAGGGGTGAGCACTTTCAACTCGTTGGGATCAAAGGTGGCAATATCGGCTTGCCGGAACTGCACCGGCGGCCCCAAAGTTAGCTTTAGGGCTTGCCGGTCCAGACCGACGACCAGACCCCGGGGACCGACGCGGGAACTGAGGTATTGCAGCCAGGAACCGGGGGCGCAGCCCAGATCAAGAACTCGTTGGCCGGGATGAAAGAGCCGAAATTTCCGGTCAATATCGGCCAATTTATAGACGGCCCGGGAAGCAAAATGTTCCTGCCGGGCCTTTCGACTGAAATAATCTGGTTTATCCCGCTTCGTCGCCATGTTATTTTAATATCAAACTGATATATTATACATTTCTATCATAACCAGACCGTTATGTGCAACCCTGAGCCGAATATCCCGGCGAGGCGCCAGACACTTTTCGTCTTGACAAAGAATTGCCTGATTCACCCCTCACCCTGCCCCTCTCCCCTCAAGGGGAGAGGGGATTAAAGGAATGGAATTAACAGGTTAAAAAGTTATGGGTAGTGAACAGCCTTGAGGGGAGAGAGGGGAGAATAATGCCAAGACCCTTTATTGCTTGGATTTCGTTTTCCCAGGCATTGAATCTTTTGATGAGGCCTTAACCTTAGCATGTCATTTATTTCCTGGCAATTTCCTTTCTTTCTGATCGGTTTTGGGCTGCTCTACTGGCGCCTGCCGCACCGGCCGCGGCTGTGGCTGCTGCTGGTGGGGAGCTATACTTTTTACGCCTTTTGGGACCTGCGTTTCCTGGCCCTGGTATTCACCACCACGGTGGTGGATTATCTCTGCGCTTTGGGGATAGAAGGCGAAAAAAGCAAACCGGGTACGCTCCTGCCGTTAGTATCGTTGCCGTTTGGCTGGCTGCTGGGTTGTTTCTGGTTCGTACCCGGTTCGGGTATTGACCTGACGATGCTGCTTATTGCCCTGGCGGCCTCCCTGATCTTTCTGGCCCTCTATCTGGCCGTCTGGCGACTCCCGGCGCCGGCGCAAAGCCGGGGTTTTTTGATCTTGAGCATCGGCTTCTGTCTGTCGATTTTAGGTTATTTCAAATATTTTAACTTTTTTCTCAGTTCAGCCGCATCGGCGTTGGGGTTTCTGGGGCTGCAACCGGATTGGCCCACCCTGAATATTATCCTGCCGGTGGGGATTTCTTTCTATACCTTTCAATCCCTGGCCTATGTCATCGATGTGTACCGGGGACAGGGGCAGGTCTGCCGGGATTTGCTCACCTTCGCAGTTTTCGACGCGTTTTTTCCCCAGATGGTGGCTGGGCCGATTGAGCGGAGTCGGCAGTTAATACCCCAGTTGGAAACAGACCTGAAATTCACGGCCGGGTATCTGCATGACGGCCTGGTCCTGATTCTCGTGGGGCTTTTCAAGAAGGTCTTCGTGGCGGACAATTGCGCCCTGTTGGCCAATTATGTCTTTGACCCGACCACGACGTTGAATGGTTATTGGGCCCTCATCGGCGGATTGGCGTTCGCTTGGCAAATTTATGGCGACTTTTCCGGCTATACCGACATCGCCCGGGGGACGGCCACATTGCTGGGCATCGATCTGGTGCAAAATTTCCGCTTTCCTTACGTGGCCCGGAATCCTTCGGATTTCTGGTCCAGGTGGCACATTTCCCTGTCCAGTTGGTTTCGCGATTACGTCTATATTCCGTTGGGCGGCAACCGGGGCAGTTCCTGGCAAACGATCCGCAATCTGCTGATTTGTATGCTGTTGGCCGGTTTGTGGCATGGGGCCTCCTGGGTCTTTGTAATCTGGGGGGCGTATCATGGAATGTTATTGGTCCTCTACCGCTTTGGCCCGCTGGCTCGGCTGAACCGCAGACACGACGACTCCGGGTGGCTAAGCTGGCTGACGGTGCCGGTGATGTTCAGCTTTACCCTGGTGGGTTGGGCGATTTTTCGCAGCCCCAGCCTGGATCATTTCTGGACCTGGCTCATGGCGTTAGGGCATTGGGGGCCGGTGGCGCTACCCTGGCAATCCTCCTGGTGGTGGCTGGTCATCCACGTTACGCCCCTGATTCTGTTGCAGATTTTGACTGCGGCCTTTGCCGATGAAACCAAACTCCTGCGACTGCCCTGGGCGGTGCGAGGAGTGGTTTATGGCGTCCTGATCCTGTTGATCGTCTCCTCGACGGCGCAGGACCAGGAATTCATTTATTTCCAATTCTGATGAAGAAACGTCTGTTTGCTGATTTTCTCCTCGCTTTGACGCTGCTGCTGGCCGCCGAGATCGGGGTGCGTCTGTTCCTGCCGCATGATGTCTCCGGGAGATTTTCCTACGGCTACGACCAGGATTCGGGTTTCGTGGAATCAGGGGACGGCACGGTCCGCCTGGTGCGGGCCGGCGGCCGCCGGTTCCATCCCCAGACGTTTAGCCGCCGGCGACCGGTGGATACCTACCGGATTATGGTCATCGGCGACTCGGTGCCCCGGGGGCCGAACTTACCGGCGGCCTACGCCGGTCAACTGCAGGAAGTCCTGAGGGCCAGGGGGCTACAGGCCGAAGTCATTAATCTGGCCGTCCCCGGGTTCGGCGCCAGACGCAGTCAGCTCGTGCTGCGCAAGGTTTTAGCCTACGATCCCAACCTGATCATCTTGCACCTTAACGACTCCAATGAATTTGAGGACGAACGGGAATTCCGCCGCAGTCAGGATTTCCAAGGCTGGCACCCGAGACACTGGCCCATGAAAATCTTCATCTTGGCCCGGGCCTACGAGATCAAAACTGAAAAGGTCTTGTGGAAGCTGCTGCCGGAGAAGATTCGGCGGCAAAACGCCGTTAATGATGCCGACGCCGAATTGCAGGCCGCAACCGATCAGGCCCAACAAACTCTTTGGAAGGAACGGGTCTGGCAGACGACCAAAGAAACAGTGGCCCTGGCCCGGCAAAAAGGCATTCCCGTGGTCCTGGTGGTTCAGGGGACCCTGCAACCTGAAGCAGCGGTCTTAAGCAGTATAGACGACCACGGGTTGGACGCGCTGGGGCAGTCCCTGGAGGGACCGGGGATCTATGTGGTGTCCATGAAACAGATGTTCTCCACCTTGACGCCGGTCAAACTGTATTTTGCCGACAGCGCCCATCTGACCCCGGCCGGGCATCAGTTCCTGGCTGGAGGACTTGCCGACCTCATTATCAGTCGGTTAGTCGCCAAGGTCGAATTGGGGAAAAGAGTGAAAAGTGGTCAGTGATTAGTTCTTTTACTCAGTCCTCAGTCCTAGACATTTCGAGTATCCGGTTAATCAAACTGCTGGTGGACCTGCCGGGGACGAAGGGAATGACGTGGACCTCGCCGCCCCAGGACAGCACCTCCGGCCGCCCCACAATACCCTGGGGGGTATAGTCCCCGCCTTTGACCAGGACATCAGGCCGGAGGGTCCGAATCAGCTCCAGGGGGGTATCCTGGCCGAAAATGACCACGGCATCGATACAGGCCAGGGCTGCCAGGATTTCGGCCCGCTCCGCCTGAGGCGTCAGGGGGCGTCCCGGCCCTTTACCCAACCGCCGGACCGAAGCATCATCATTCAGGCCCAACACCAGGAAATCCCCCAGGGCTCGGGCGGCTTGCAAATACCGCACGTGACCGAGGTGCAGGAGATCAAAACAACCGTTCGTAAAGACCACTTTCCGGCCCTGGGCCTGGACCTGCTGCACGGTCCGGCGGGCGCTCTCCCAATCCATGATTTTGGCTGAAGAAACTGGCGATTTAAGCATAGCCGACTCGAGCCACAGTTAACACCTCCACGGTTCGGGCTCCGGCCCGGCGCAAGGTCCGGGCGCACTCCTTGACCGTGGCGCCGGTGGTATAGACATCGTCCACCAGGAGCAGCGCTTTGTTGTTGATGGCCGCGGGATCGGGCACCATAAAAGCTCCTTTGACATTGGTCTGACGCTCAGTGGGAGTCAGCTTCACCTGGGGCAGGGTAGGGCGCCGGCGCACCAGGATCTCCCGGCCCAGGGGAAGATTCGGCAAGGTTTGGGCTAAAAGAATCGCCTGGTTAAAGCCCCGCCAGCGCAGGCGTCGGGGATGCAGGGGCACCGGCGCCACCAGGTCGGCCGCCGCCACCAGTTCCGCGGCCGCGGAAACAGCCAGCAATTGGCCCAGGAACTTGGCGTAGATGAGCTGACGTTGATACTTCAGGCGGTGAATGGCTTCCAGCACCCGGCCGTCATAAAAGGCTGCGGCCCGGGCCCGGCTGAAGGGCGGCGGGTCCGTCAGGCACTCGTGGCACAAGTGCTCCAGACCGACAGCGCTCCGGAAAGGCGCGCCACAACAGGAACAATAAGGCTGGGGAATTAAGGCGATCTCGCCCAGGCACTGAGGACAGGCCAGACTCTCGGACTCAGGCGGCAAAGGGGCCTGACAGAAGAGGCAGAAGCTGGGCAGAAAGAAGTCTAACAGGGCCTTGAGAGCCGATTTTAGCACGACGACTGGAACCCTCCAATCTTGGACTTACTTTGGCTGAAAGCGAAACAGCACGATTTCCCCATCCTGGACCACATAATCCCGGCCTTCCAAGTGCATCAGGCCGGCCTCTTTGACTTTGGCCGCGGCACCCAGGCGGACCAGATCGGCGCAGGCCATGACCTCGGCCTTGATGAAACCTTTTTCCATATCCGAATGGATTTTACCGGCGCAGCGGGCCGCCGGGGTACCGACCGGTACGGTCCAGGCCCGGACTTCGGGGCCGACGATGGTGTAGAAGGTGATCAGGCCCAGGAGTTGATAACTGGCCTGGATCAAACGGGTCAGGCCGGACTGAGGCATCCCGGCCGCGGCCAGGAATTCCTGTTGTTCCTCCGGGGGCAGGTCTTGCAATTCGGCCTCCAGATCGCCGAGAATGGGAATGAGGGGGACTCGCCGCTCCTGGGCCAGCTTTTCCAGGGCCGGGAGCAAACGGCGGCGGCGCCATTCCGCTTCACAGACATTGGCCACCAGGAGGCAGGGCTTTTGGGTCAGGAGAGGCACTTCCGCCAGCAGGGCCCGCTCGGCTTCGCTCCAGGGGAACTCGCCGGCCCAGCGGCCCTGGTTCAAGAAGGCTTCCAGACGCTGCAGGACCTGAAGCTGCGCCAGGGTCTTTTTATCCCCTGATTTGGCGGCCTTTGCCGTTTTAAGGAGTTGGCGCCGGATAATCTCCAGATCAGCCAGGAGCAGCTCAGTGTCAATAATTTCGATATCCCGCACCGGATCGAGGGACGAGGCGATGTGAGGAATATCCTGGGCTTCGAAGGCGCGCACTACCTGGACCAGCAGGTCCACATCCCGGATATGGGCCAGGAACTGATTCCCCAGACCTTCGCCCTGGCTGGCGCCCTGGATAAGCCCGGCGATGTCCACGAATTCGATGGTGGTGGGGGTGAGCTTGGGGGGCTTGAGCAGTTGCCCCAGGGTGGTCAGGCGGGGATCGGGCACCGGCACGATACCGGCATTGGGAGTGATGGTGGTAAAAGGGTAGCCCGCCACTTCCGCCTGGCCCACGGTGAGGGCGTTAAAGATGGTGGACTTGCCAACATTGGGCAGTCCGATCAGGCCGCAGCGGGTGGACAAAGGTGCTGGTCTCCCAGGATTAGTCTGTTATTTCAACCTCGTGACCAAGCTCCAGCTTGGCAACGATTATAAAGGTGGGCGGCGCCCACCCAACATAACTATGTCCTCTTTTCACTTTCCACTCATTAAGCCGGTTTCGGTTGAGTCCAGATGCCGGGAATGGCGGTGCCGCAAAAACCGCATTTCCCCTCTTTGAGCTTCACCTCCCCGACCATATAGCCCCGGCGGGGGATGATGAGCTGGTTACAGTGGTGGCAATAAGTATTCTCGGCGGGATTTTGCGGGACGTTACCCAGATAAACATACTTCAAACCGGTTTTCAGGGCGATCTCCCGGGCCTTTTCCAGGGTGCTCACCGGTGTCGGATAATGTTGTTTCATTTTATAGAGCGGATAGAACCGGGAAAAATGCAAGGGCGTCAGAGGACCCAGTTCATCCCTGATCCAGGCGCACATCTTTTCCAGGTCCTTGGGGTTGTCGTTGAACTGCGGAATCACCAGGTTGACAATCTCCAGGTGGACACCCTGCTGGCGGAAGATTTTGAGGGCCTCGAGCACCGGGGCCAGGGTGGCGCCCACCAGGTCCCGATAAAACTCTTCGGTAAAGCCCTTGAGATCGACACAGGCGGCCTGGAGATGGGGGCACAGTTCCTTGAGGGGCTTGGAGTTGATGTAGCCGGCGGAATGACAGACATTGATAAGGCCGGCGGCCTTGGAGAGACGGGCGATCTCCAGCATATACTCATAGAAAATCATGGGCTCCACATAGGTGTGGGCGATGCTGGGGCAGCTGGTCTCCCGGGCGGCCTGGACAATGGCCGCGGGGGAAAGGTCGAAATTATAGGTCTCCTCGGGCCGGGCCTGGGAGATTTCCCAGTTCTGGCAAAATTTGCAGTGCAAATTACAGCCGGCGGTGGCGATGGAATAGGAGCCGGTGCCAGGGAGCACGTGAAAGAGGGGTTTCTTTTCAATGGGATCGATATGCACCGCGGTGGGGTTGCCGTAGGCCAGGGTGACGTATTTACCGCCCCGGTTTTCCCGGACGCCGCATTCGCCCCGGTCGCCGTCCATGACCTCACACTGCCGGGGACACAGATCGCAGCGCACGTTGCCGTTGGGTAAAACGGTAAAATGGGCGGCCGGGTGGGGGCGGGTAGAGCCGAAACGCACGTCCTGGCCGCAGGCGGGTAGCGGCAGGCCCTGAAGCGCCAGCACGCCCAAACCAAACGCCCCGGCCTGGAGAAACCGTCGTCGGGTCAGCCTCAGACCGGATTCAGGTAAGGCAGTTTTATTCTTAGACCCCATAGGGTTGATTCCTGAAAATGGGAAATTATCACTGATATTCTACAGCTATCATTGTATCACGGCTGTTTGGGGCCGCCTAATATTTTTTCGAGGCGGCGTAGCCCGGGAAAGGGGAGGGCAGGGGTCTAGCAGAACGTTGAAATGAAATATGGCTCAGCCTTAAAATTGGCAAGTAATAGTGAGTATTTTGGTCGATCTATGACCTGTAAAAAAAGTTTAAAATTTAAAGTTTGAAGACCAGAGATCAAAGTCCAAGGTCCATAGTATAAGGCGTTAACTGCGCCTCCCTTTTCACTATATATTTATAAGTAATTACAAATATATAAAAGTTAACCGCCAATAAACCGCTTGACTCTAAACATTATTTCTTATATAAACTCACCAAATAATAATTCCTATCAAGAGGGAAATTTATCGGGTTTAAATCCAGGAATAATTTCCCATCAATTTTGAAACTTATCAAATCACTCATAATGTCAGTTTAATTTAGTTCCCATCCGGAAACACCTGTTTAATGGCTGGAGGAGCAGCATGCTATACTCACATTTCCTCGAAGGAGTTTCCGGTTGGACCCGAATCAGCCGAAGCAAGCTGAAAGGAGGATTCATGCCAGCAAGTATGAAAAGAACTTTGAGAAAGGTCGTCATCTGGTTTGCGGTGTCAGGGGTATGTGCTGTTGCCTTGGTTTTGACTCGTCCCGCGACGGTTCTGGCCCAGCATCAAGGTCTAACGACCTATACCGGTAGCGCCTCCTGTTCCACCACGAACTGTCATCCGGGCAAAGCCTTGGAAGTTCATGGCTCGGCGCATTACCAATTAAAAGGCCAAACCCCGGCGGTCCCGAACCTCGGAGGCCAAATTGCCGGCAAGATGGGGCAAATAAACGACTTTTGCACCTACCCCGACATCAACTGGCTCTTTCAAATGAACAATACGGCCGGGGCCACGGTGGTGGTGGGCTGCGGCAGCTGCCATGTGGGGATGGGAGCCAAACCTGAACCGACGGCAACCCCGGCACAGCTGGCCAACATTGACTGCCTGATGTGCCATTCGGATGTTTACAAGCGTAAAGCCGTTATTGAGCCGCCCAACACCCCCCCCAAATTTGTTCCAGACCCCACGGTCATCCTTCAGGCCCTGGCGGCCATCCAAAAAACGCCTTCCACGGCCACCTGTCTGACGCGCTGCCACACGGGCGCCGGGGGCGGCTCCAAGCAGGGCGATATTTACCCGGTCCTCAACCCGCCCCCGGCTCAGGATGTCCACCTGGCTGCCGTGGACGTCGGGGGGGCCGGCTTGAGCTGCCTGAGCTGCCACACCGCCCAAAATCACCGCATCGCCGGACGGGGCAACGATATCCGGGAGACCGACCTGGCTGTCAAAGTGGACTGCCAGAACTGTCATACCGCCACTCCCCATGGTAACCAGGACATCAACAAACATACGGCCCGGGTCAGCTGTACGGTCTGTCACATTCCGGCCTTTTCCCGCTTCCGAACCACGGAGGTGTATCGGGATTTTAGCAAAACCGAAATCGACCCGGCCGTCAACCGCTGGGAACCGGTACGCACCATGGCCACCAATGTCACCCCGACCTACAAGTGGTTCAACGGTCTTTCTTATTTTTATGAATTCGGCAACGGTGAATTTGGGCAACGTATTAACTTCAGACCCGCGGGCAATTTCCTCCTGTCTAACCCGCTGGGAGACATTCTTGACAGCAACGCCAAGATTCACGCCTTCAAATATCACAAGGCCAAAATGGCTTATGATCTGAATATGCGCCGTCTGATCCCCACCAAATCCAAGGTTCTCTGGGAGACCGGCAATGTCGATCAGACTTTCCGGCAGGGAGCTGCTGAAGTCGGCTGGACCATAAGCGGGTTCTCCTTTATCCAAGCCAATCGTTTTATGTCTCTACACCACGAAGTGCCCACCAAGGCGAGCGCCCTGAAATGCGCCGACTGTCACGTCAGCACCGGCCGTATGAATTTCAAGGAACTGGGCTATCTCGTGAAAACTACTACGCCTACAGGCGAGCCGTTGTGCCCAATTGCCATGAGCAGAAAACTGGGGATTTCTACAAGATCCATAACAAGCATGTGGATGACGAGGGCTATCGGCTGCACTACCTGCCACCTGTTTAAGGCCCAACCGGTACTGACAAAGCCGCCCGTCATAACGGCTCCTTACGATTTATTGATGCTGGATTAACAAACCACCTGATAGCTTTAACTATTCCGAACCTTCTCCGAACAAGGGCCTGGGAGCAAAACTCAGGCCCTTGAATTTTTTCGGGCATGGCTTAGAACAAACCTTATTTTTCCCCTGACTCCATAAAAGGTTCAGGGGCGGTTTCAGGACCGCCCCTGAACCTTTTATGACTTAACAGATTACGGCTTAAAGTAAAGAATACGGCTGCGCTCGTTTGAGCCATTCGCTGCCCGGGTAGTTGGCCTGGAGGAACTCGAAGGCCTCTTTCAGAGACGCGGCGTTGTGGGTGGCCTTGTATTTGCTGACGCCCAGGTGAAAGGCAGCTTCCGGGGCGGCGGCGCTCTGAGGGTAATCTTTGATGACCTTTTCCAGCAGGGCGATGGCGGGGTCAAAGGTATTGCGGTCAAAGTGGGTTTTGGCCTGACCCACCATCAGAAAGGGGATAAACTCTTCGGGGGTCTGAAAGCCGACATTGCGATGATGCTCTTTCCCGGTTTCGTCCAGCACTATCATGGTGGGCGTCCAGGTAATGTTGAAATCACTGGCTTCGGGCTGAGCATCGAAGCGGACCTGGACCGGGATGAAGTTTTGGTTGATAAACTTGACCACCTGAGCATTGGGGTACGTAACCGCACCCATCTGTTGGCAGCCGATTCAGCCAGGGTTAAAAAAGTCTAACAGGACGAATTTGTTTTCGGACGCAGCCCGGGCCACCCCCGCCTTGAGATCACTTTCCCACTTAATTTCGTGATGCATGACTTACCCTCCTCAGAAATCATAAATAATTTCTTCCAAGATAAGACTGAAAGCGAGTATAAGCAACAACGTCAGAGGGGTAATCAATCGATCAACCAAAAATTATTGGCTGGGCAATAATGTCAGTTGGTTAAAAAGGCGCGTTGTGGAGTATGGCTGCCGGTCGCTGGGCCCGGTTAATGGTATGGTGGGGAAATTCAACCGAAACTAAGATTTATTAATCTGCTGCCGCAGGACGCCGGAGGTCTTGAACACCACTACTCGGCGGGCCCGCAGGATGAGGTCTTGTTTGGTTTGAGGGTTGCGGCCGCGCCGGGAGTTCTTACTGCGGACACTAAATTTGCCGAAACCGCTGATCAGGACGTCTTCCTCCTTGGCCAGGGCATCTTTAATAATATCCAAGACGCATTCCACGGCGCTGCGAGCTTCCTGTTTGCTGAGCCCGATTTGGAGATTAATGTTATTAATAACCTTTTCTTTGGTCAGGGCCATGGTCGAAACTCCTTCCGCTTGCCTGAGGGTGGGGCTGCACTTGCAGCATACTTACGCAACTATTATTATTCACTTATAAATCTCTGTCAAGGTTTTTTTCTGGTTATGACAGAGATTTATCGGCTAAGAGGGAGAAAAACTTGCTAAAGGTCCTTTTCAAGCCAGACCCTGCAGAAAAGCCAGGCAGTTTTTACCCAGGTCAGGAAGATAGTAGCCCCCTTCCAGCAGGGCGAAGCGGCGGCCCTGGCATCCGGCCAGAGCGGTCTGTTTTACCCAGTCGCCGATCTGCTGGTAATCGTCGGTCTGCAAGATGCCGCCCCAATCTTTGCTATAGGTGTCGAATCCTGCCGAGACGCCGATAATATCAAAAGATCGACTGACCATCAGGGCATTTTTGACTTCAGAGAGGAACTGGTCCCGGCGGCTGCTTTCAATATTAATGACCTCCACTTCCGGGAGGCGGGAAAAAAATTTGTCGGTGCCGTCGCCGAAGTGCAGATCAATATCCAAGATCAGGGCCCGCTGGATCTGACCCTGGCGCCGCAGGCGTTCCACGGCAATAGCCATATTATTAAAAAAACAAAAACCCCAATGACTGTCGGGGCTGGCGTGGTGGCCGGGGGGCCGGATCAGTCCGAAGGCCGGCTCCCCGGCCAAGGCCGTGACCGCGGTTAGAATGGCGCCCCCGGCGGCCAGGACAGCCACCTCATAGACGTCCGGTTGCTTGGCCATGGACTGCAGGAGACGGGGCGTATGGACCAGGAGCAGATCGTCCGGCACCGCCGGCTTTGGAGTCAGGAAGGTAAAGTGGGGCTGCAAGACGTCGTAGATCGCGCTGATCCGGCCGGGGTTTTCGACGCCGGCCGTGGGGTAGGGAGTGAGAAATTTGTCGTGGTAGATAACTTTCATTTCTCGGCCCGGACCGGAAGAGTTGGAGCCTTGCCGGGGCGCATTTTAAAAGCCAGGGCGCCAAAGCGGCAGGCTTGCAGACATTTCAGGCAGTTGATGCAGGCGGTGCTGTTGGCGTCTTTAAAGGGCTTACAACCGGTGGGGCAGCGCCGTTCACAGGCCAAGCAATGGACACATTTTTCTTCATCAAACTGCAGACAAAAGAAGCTAACCCGATTGAACAGACCGTAAAATCCCCCCAAAGGGCACAATATGCGGCAGAAAAAGCGGCTGATCAAAATGGCGCCGATGATAATGATCACCAACCAGGTGACCTTATTCCAAAAAAAGAAGCCAACGTTCTGCCACAACGAAGGCTTTATGATCAAGAGTGGCACGGCGCCGGTTAAGGTTCCGGAGGGGCACAGGAGTTTGCAGAACCAGGGCTGGCCCAGGCCGAGTTCATCCACCCAAAACAAGGGCAGGAGCACAACCAGGACCAGCAACACCACATATCGAAAATAGTTCCAGAATGACGGAAGTTTAAGTTTTGGCGACGGTATCTTGTGCAACAGGTCCTGGATCAGGCCGAAGGGACAGAGCCAGCCACAGGGAAAACGGCCGGTCATGACACCAAAGATTCCCACGTACCCAAGCACCACGGCGCCGAAATGTAACATGCCGGCCTGGGCGGAAAGCCGCACCGAAGCCAGCATATTCTGGAAGGCGCCCACCGGGCAGCTCAGGACGGCAGCCGGGCAGGAATAACAATGTAAACCGGGAGTACAGAGGCTTTTCAACGGTCCCTGATAAATGACCGGTCCGAATGGAAAAAGTAAATAGGCATTGGTGAGTATGGCGAAGATAGTTTGAATCAGGCGCCGGAACTTATTCATCAACCTACCCCAATACAAGACAGACAGATGCTGGTGCCGGAATTCAAGATATTGGCAATTTCACCCGTATTCAGCCCTAAAAGAAAAAGGCAGATAAAAAGGATGAGAAGCCAAATAGTAACTTTCGGCATGGCCTCCTCCCGTGCTGTTTTTTTTACCGTGCTAAATTAAAAAATTCTGATGCGGTTTCCTCCCTGTAGCTCTTCCCTTAAGAGTTATGAAATAACAGGCGGATATGGAAGAGAGAGAAAGAGGAAACTAATTTGAGCAATTGCTATAATATATACTTTCAGGGCTTGCTGGCAAGAAGCTAAAGAAATTTTTCTGTCGCCATTGACAAACTAATTTATTAGATTATAAGAATATTATGATTATTCAACTATCTCAACTCGAACAAGCGGCCCGCTCCCTCAAGGCCTTGGCCCATCCCACCAGGTTGATGATCTTGCAACTGCTGATCGAATCCGAGCGGCCGGTGGGGGAATTGGAAAAACTCCTGGAAGTTTCTCAAGCCAATCTTTCCCAGCACCTCAACCTGATGAAAGATAAGAAACTATTGGCCTCCCGACGGGCCGGCAATCAGGTCTATTACCGCCTGCACGATAACCGCCTGATGGGACTCATGGCGCTGATTCAGGATTTGTTTATCAAAACATAAATCATAAATTTTTATTAAATTAGATTATTAGAATATTATTGTATTATATATGACCACGATTATTTCCTGGCACCACACAATAATTGATTCCCTGCAAGCTTCTCCTTCCTTAAATCTGTATTCTTCATTAATTGTCAGTACTTTTGACGTATCCCCCACCTCGATGGTTCCATCCGGCCAGGCCTTTCATTTTGATTACTGCGTCGATTATGCCGTCCTCCCCAAGTTGCGGATTGGCGCGGCCGGTTATTATTATACCCAGACGACAGGGGATGTCGTTGATGGGAGGGATGTCGGCTTCCACGGTCGGGGATTTGCCATTGGTCCGGCCATCAAATATGACTGGGGCCGTTTTACTTTCTGCGTCATTAATCAGTTCGAAATCGCAACCATTAACCGTCCCGAAGGCATCCGCAACTGGATAAGGGTTTGGTATGCTTTTTAAGGAAATTTTACCTTTGATACCATTTGCCAAAAGTTTTGTCCTTTTTCCCTGCGCCCCGCTTGCGGAGAGGGGAGGGGTGAAGCAGACATTACCTTTGGGCAACGACTATAACTAAGGCGAACAATATCCATGGAAGAACCTAAGAAGGACAGGGCAGCCTTTATCTGCTCCCGGGATACCCTTGATGGGGCCTATCCGCATTCCTCCTTAGATGAGTTGCTTGAAATGGCTCAGATAGAGGGCGTCGAGCTAATCGTCTGCCGGATGACTCTGGATATGATGGAGATAGATGAACGTGAGTTGATAGAAGGCAGGGCAGCATAGTCTGGCCAGCCGAGCAATTCATCAAATATGCCAACAAGATCTGCATGTTTATGTAACGAGCGCCTGACGGATACAATAGTTACATGACGGCCTCCGGCGTCAGAGGACCCTGTAGGAGATTGGTGCAAACCAGGTTGACCAGGAGCCAGATGCCGGAGGCGGAAAAATAGGATTCAATGGAGCGGTCGAATAAGATTTTGAACCGGGGCGGGAATTCGTCATCCCCGAGCCAGAACAGATAATACAGGGGAACCCGGGGGAGAGGCAGGAAATTAAAGGCCGCATCGGCCAGATCCAGGGGTTCGCCGCCCAGAGCGCGGGAAACCCGCTGAAATCCGGGCAGGTCATGACCAAAACGTTCCACCAGAGTTTCCAAAGGCAGCTGGTGCGGACCGGTAAAATAATGGGCCTCTTTTAAATCAGCGGTACTGATGAGTTCCCGGGCCAGGGGTGAGATCTCGGTCACCTGGCTGAGATACAGAAGGGTTACTAATTCAAGTTGCGGGTCGGTGGTAACCTCCCAATTCCCGGCGTAGCGCCGCTTTAAACCGCGTTGGCTGCGGTCCAGCAGTATTTCTTCTTGCAAAGAGGAAAATATCAGGCCGTCCGGGCCATAAGCCCGTCCCGGCATGAGGCGGCATAGATCGGCCAGATTCCGGGATTGCACGGTGTCCCAATACTGTTCGGGAATATGAATCAGACTGCGGTATGGACTCAAGGCCGGGGGGCGCTGCCGGCGTCGCCGTTTTTGCATGTCAAGAAAACTCTGGCCAAAAGGGTAGGGGCCGAACTCAAAATTTTCACAGGGAAACAGATCGCAATCCCGCAAACAGTAATCGACCTGCCGCAGCTCGGCGCAGGCCAGGATAGGGCAGGGGGCCCCTAAAAGGCGTTTTTGCGCTTCCAGTTTGGCCTTGGCCAACTGACTTTTGCCGGGACCGCAACTGGAACAGATCTGCAACAACTTCAATTTGCAGACATCACAGGCAATGCCGCAGGCGCCGGTAGGCATGAGCAAGTACATCCTTTAGGAAGTAGTCCTGACTTTAAAGCACCATCGCCATAATACATTTCAGATAGGAACTCTCCGGCAGGGCCAGGAGGGCCGGGTGGTCCCGGGCTGCGCCCCGGCATTCGATAAGGCGCGCCTGGCGTTTGGATTCCCGGCCTGCCTGGCGCAGCACCTCCAGAAAGGCATCTGCGGCCAGATTATAGGAACAGGAGCAGGTAACCAACACTCCTTCCGGTTTTAAAAGCTGCAAAGCCCGCCGGTTGAGGTCCTGATAGCCCTTGAACGCCGCCTGCTTGTCAGCCCGGCTTTTGGCGAAAGCCGGGGGATCCAAAATAACCAGGTCGTATTTCTGGCCGCCGGCTACTGCGGCCTTGAGAAAGTCGAAGCAATTGGCCTGGACCCACTCGACATTGTCCAACTGGTTGAGCCGGGCATTGTCCTGGGCCAGCCGCAGGGAAGGGGCCGACGACTCCACCGCAACAACGCGACTGGCAGACCGGGCTGCGTGCAGGGCAAACCCTCCCTGATAGGAGAAACAATCCAGCACTTCCCCCTGGGCCCAAGCCGCAGCTGACTGGCGATTTTCCCGCTGGTCCAAGAACATGCCAGTTTTCTGTCCATGTCTGACGTCAACCAGGTATTGCACCGGCCCCTCCTGGATCACCAGCCGCTCCGGCACATCTCCAAAGATAACCTCCACCTCCAAAGGCAGTCCTTCCAGGCGGCGAACTTCGCTGTCATTGCGCAGCGTGATGGATTTCGGCTGCACCAGACGATGCAAGAGATCCACCAGATCGCCCAGCAGCCGGGCTATGCCGGAATGATGTACCTGAAGTACGAGATGGCCGTCATAGGAGTCCACGATGAGGCCGGGAAAACCGTCGGCCTCGGCGTAAATCAGGCGAAAGGCGTTGGTATCCCGGACCACCCGGCGTCTGTAGGCCAAAGCCCGGCTCAGTCTGGCCTCCCAAAAAGCGAGATCTACGGGATCTTCAGCTGTGGTCAGCAGACGCAGGGCAATGCGCGAGGTGGCACTATAGAGGGCCTGGCCCAGAAAACGGCCCTGCTCATCCTGGACGGCTACCAGCTCCCCCGGCGCCGCAGTCTGTCGGGGCAGGAGATCATCTCGATAAAGCCAAGGATGGCCGGTGCGCCACCAACGCAGGCCTTTAGCGGTAAGAATTATTTTGGTAAGCATAAGAAATTTTAAAAAATCTTCCTCCCCTCGTAGCAATGGGAAACGTAAAATATTGCTTTTATTTACAGGCTTATGTTAGTTTTCCTGCAAAGTGCAAAGCTTCAAAATGCTTTGAATGTCTTAACACAATCATTGTCGGCCGCCAATAGCTGGCAGAATAAATAATTTATGGTATAATAAAGCGCTACAAATAATGAAGATTATTAGGAACCTAAGGCCATGAGTGAGTTAGCTTCGGAAAATACCAGGAAGGCCGTGCCCCGCAAGTATTTGTTGGTGCTGTTATTCTTTGCCGTCGTAGCCGGACTGGCCGCGGGGACTTATTATTATTTTTTCTACTGGCGGGAAACTCCCCGTTTTGCTCTCTGGCAGATGGTGCGAGCCATTCAAGCCAACGATACGCCAACTCTGTTCCAATATGTTGATCTCCAATCGATTGCCGACAACTTGGTGGAAAAATCCTCTGGCGACGTGGATGCCTGGTTACTTCAAAAAGGTTTTGGGGCAACCTCCGAAGAAGATGACGTCTCCCGCCTGGCCCGCAGTCTGACGAAAAAATTTGCCCGTTTTATTACTCCTAAGGTTATTGCGGCCCTGGAACCGCAATTCAAGGCAGGCGTCGAGAAATACCTCTTAGAACTAAACACTTTGGAAAAAGCGGGTCTTTCGGCTCTACCGGCCAAAGCGGAGATTCAACAGGAAGACGGTGTGGCCGCGGTAACGTTAACCGATCCCAACAGCGGCAAAAAGTTTCGCTTCCGCATGGCGAGACCCGCCGAGAGCAACAAGTGGCGTATTGTCGAAATAAATTATCCTGATTTGAGGTCCATCATTGAGCGAAAATTTGCCGATTAAAACTCCGGGCTTGAACTCTTCCGAAAGACACCCCCTGACATTGAGTCTGATAATATATATTATGTAAACTAAGCTATGGGGTCGAGGTTTGCCAGGCCTCTTTTAATTCCTGCGAAAATTTTTGGTTCTCAGAGGCTCCTGGAACCACTCAGTCAAGAAGGAATCGTCTATGAAATTCTTTATGACCGGCGGCACCGGCTTTGTGGGATCCTATCTGTCCGGACAATTGGCTCAGAGGAACCATGCCATCACCATCCTCACCCGCAGTTCCCGGCCTCGGCCCAGCTCTGACCCGGCCATAACCTTTGTTCAAGGCGATCCCACCGAACCCGGCTCCTGGATGCAGACTCTGCCGGAACATGACGTGATCATAAATCTGGCTGGTGCTTCCGTGTTTGTCCGATGGACCGAAGCGAATAAAAAAATCATCCGGGACAGCCGGGTCTCCACCACCAGGCATATCGTGGAAGCTTTGGCTGCGGCGCCCAACCGGCAGACCAAACTCTTGCTCAGCACCTCGGCCATTGGCTATTTCGGCGACCGCGGCGATGCGGAGCTGACCGAAAACTCACCGCCCGGGCACGATTTCCTGGCCCAACTGGCCCAGGAATGGGAGGCGGAGGCCTTGAAAGCCCAGGATTTGGGGGTGAGGGTGGCGATTACCCGGTTTGGTGTTGTGCTGGGTCGCGGCGGCGGTATCCTGGCAAAGCTGGTGCCGTTGTTTAAATCATTTCTCGGCGGGCCTTTAGGCTCCGGCCAGCAGTGGTTTTCCTGGATCGACCAGAGCGACCAGTTACGGGCCTTTCTTTTTGTCCTGGAGCACCCAAGCCTTCAGGGACCGATACATTTTACGTCACCTCAACCGGTGCGTAATGTCGAGTTAGCCAAAGCCTTGGGCAGGGTGTTACACCGGCCCAGTCTGGTGCCGGCCCCGGCCTTTATGGTCAAGATGGTAATGGGCGAATTTGCCGAAACGGTTTTGGGGGGACAAAAAGTGTTGCCGACAAAACTCCTGGCCGCGGGATTCGCCTTTGAGTATCCCACCATCGAGGCCGCCCTGAGACATCAGGTGCTTTAAAACAGTTTTCAGTTTTTGGTTCACGGTTATAAGAGCTTGTAGCTCGTAGGCGGGAAAGCGAAGCGCATCCCGCCTTTTGATCTTTAGCTGAGGAGTTGCTTTTGGTAAATGACGCTGCCCCCAAAAAGCCGCTAGGCTTAAAAGTGTACCGCGGCTTGGCCACCTTAGCCGGCTTGGCGGGCTGGCCCTGGTTTTACTGGCGGCTCAAATCCCGGGGCTTTGGTGAGAGTTTCCTCCCCCGCTTGGGCCTCAGTCTCCCTGCCATTAATGCCCCCGTTGGCAGTCCGAGAATCTGGCTGCACGGAGTATCGGTGGGAGAAATCACCGGGGTTGAACCCCTGGTGCGGGAATTGAGACAGTGTCTGCCCCAGGGGCGCCTCTTCCTGTCCACCGGCACCGAAACCGGCCAGGCAGTGGCCCGCCGACTGTATGCCCCGTCAAACACCGTTTTTTATTATCCTTTGGACCTGCCCTGGGCGGTGCGCCGCTATTTAGAACACATCCAACCATCCCTCTACGTCGCCCTGGAAACCGAAATCTGGCCGAATTTTTTGCTGGCGGCCAGAGACCGAGGGATTAAACTGGCCCTGGTGAACGGCCGCCTTTCCGATAAATCACTAAGAAGATATCTTAAATTTAATAGCTATATAAAATATATCATTAATCTTTTTGATCTCATTGCGGCAGGCAGCCAGGAAGACGCCCGGCGATTTTTGGCCCTGGGAGTGGCCCCAGAGAAGGTCGTGTGCACCGGGAACACGAAATTTGAGCGGCGGCCCAATCCCGCGGCCCAGGCCCAGGCCGACGGGTTCCGGGAAAAGTTGGGTCTGGAGGGGGACCGGGTCTTTTTGGCAGCCTCCACCCACCCTGGAGAGGAAGAGGTTGTTATTCAGGCATATATGTCGCTTCGCCGCCCCTACCCTGCCCTGCAATTGCTGCTGGCCCCACGCCATCCGGAACGCGCCCGCGGCGGTGGGCCAACTCCTGAGCCAGACGGGACTGTCTTGTCAATATTGGCAGACGATAAAAACCGGTGCGGCAGAACGTCGGGAAGCGGTGGTGATCATAGACACCGTGGGTGATCTGTTTGCCCTGTACAGTTTAGCCGACCTGATCTTTGTGGGCGGCAGCCTCATCCCCCACGGCGGCCAGAATATCCTGGAGCCCGCGGCCTGGGGTAAGGTGCCCATCTATGGACCCCACCTCAATAATTTTCGCGCTGCCCGGCAGTTACTGGAAGAAGTTGATGCCGGTATCCCCATAGCTGATACCGCCAGCCTGATCCAGGCCGGAAGATATTGCCTGGACCACCCGGAGGAAATGCGACTTCGGGGGCAGCGTGGATTGGAGGCCCTAAAGACCCATCAGGGAGCGGCCCGGCGCCAGGCGGAGCTGCTGTCAGGCCTGCTTGGAAAAAATAATCGTTGTTAGGCTGGACGCCAACTTATTATCTTGTCAGCAGTCGGTCTGCACCCTGAGGCGGTCGGCATGTATTGGTGGGATTATTCCTCAGAGATATTCTTAAAATATTGTGTCTTCTAATTGATGTATTTATAAAAAATTAAAACTGGATGTCAAACAGGGAGCTGATGGAGTCTTCTTTGTGGATGCCGGTAATAGCCTTGCAGAAGAGAGGCGCCACGGACAGTTGAATAATTTTATCGGTCTGTCTGGCATTGTCTTGCAGGGGGATGGTGTCACTGACCACTAAACGTTTTAAAGGTGATTCTACAATCCTGTCAACCGCCGGGCCGGACAGGACCGGATGGGAACAGCAGGCGTAGACTGATTTGGCTCCTTTGTCCATAATGACTTTGGCGGCCTCGGTCAGGGTGCCGCCGGTGTCAATAATATCATCCAAAATGACCGCCTCCATGTCCTTTACTTCCCCGATGATATGCATGGCTTTGGCCTTGCCGGGCGCGTCCCGGCGTTTATCAATGAAGGCCAGGCTGGACCCCAGTCTTTTGGCATAAGCCCGGGCCCGGGGAACCCCGCCGGCGTCCGGAGAGACCATGACTATGTCGTTTTTGAAGCTGGCTTTGATATACGGCATCATGACTGAGGAGGCATAAAGGTTATCCACTGGAATGTTAAAAAAACCCTGGATCTGACCGACATGCAGGTCCATGGTGAGAATGCGGTTGGCGCCGGCGCTGGTCAAGAGGTCGGCCACCAACTTGGCGCTGATGGGCACCCGGGGCGCCACCTTGCGATCCTGGCGGGCATAACCGTAATAGGGGATGACCGCGGTAATGCGGCGCGCCGATGCCCTTTTCATGGCGTCGATCATGATTAAGAGTTCCATCAGGTTCTTATTGACCGGCTGACAGGTGGATTGGATGACAAATACATCTCGGCCGCGCACATTATCACCGATTTCAACCCTGATTTCGCCGTCACTAAAAGTCCCAACAAAAGCTTTGCCCAACGGCATGGACAAACAGTTGCAGATTTCCAGGGCCAGGTCAGGATTGCTGTTGCCGGCAAAAATATTGAGATCGCTGTTCATCTGAACTCACTCCACCCTATTTCTTGAGGCTATACCTCAGGTTTCGATTTTTAGCTTGCAGTTTTCGGTCTTTAGAACAAAGAAAAGATGAGTTAGGATATATGGGTAACTGAGGGTTATTTCGTTATCTCATCGCTAAAACCAATTTATGTTAAAATATTCCCCAAATGATGGCAAGAAGATTTTTCCCTTTTTTTAACCTGAACCTGACGTGTTGATAACATATCGCCGCAGATGTTGCCCCGTAGGCCTGGACCTGTAATCAGGGCGCCAGCCAGTGCATGTGCCGGAATCAAGAAGGATGGTCGTCAAAAGGTTAGGTTAGAACGCGTACCAGACTCGGAACCAATTGTGCAGGGCCTCGCCTCTGTCTTTGGTGCCCGGTTCCAGTTGCGATCTCAAGAGGAAACTCCATCGACCCAGGTCATATTTGATGGCCGGACCTACCCCGTACACAGGATCGGCGAAATTTAAATTGGTACGCCAGTTGAAATAGTCGGTGGGAGGTTTATAAAGGTAACCGCTCATTCCCACTTTCAGGGTGGGCATAACGCAGTAATCCATGGAATAGCGAAAGAGCAGATGGCTGGCGGGACCGATGGGTGATTGCCCAAGTGGCTGGTCCTGATTATACAGGAAAGACACCCGCAATTCCGCCGAAGGGGTGAACTGAAATTTCGCCGTCATCTGATGGGAATTTTTATCTAAACGATCTACGTGGGCGCTGCTTGCACTCTGACCGGAAATAACAGGTAGTCTATCACCAAAGGAAAAGGTAACACCCGGTGCGGCTTCCTTGGGATCACTAATTTGCATTTCCAGGGAACTTCTGGGGGGACATAAAGGCAGAAAGAAAGTTTGGGTGGCTGCATCATTGGGTGGAAGAGAGGCAGAAGAAGCACAAACTGCTCCCAGGACTAACGTTAACCCCAGGAAGCAGATCGCCAGCAGGCGCTTTACCCTGATTCTCCCCCTCAACATTTTTCCCCCCTACACCACTGTAGCTATATAATACTGCACGGCATTCAGAAAAGTCAATTAAATTTTCCGATCTGAAGTTCATCTCTCCCCCCATTGGGGGCCCTTGGAGGAGAGATGAACGGCAAGGCTGCTGGTACAACGCCGACCAATCAGCCACCCCAGGGCATCTGGGCATAGGTTTCGGTCAGGGCGTCCCGGAATTGCCGGAAAAACTTCTCGTGGCTGCTTTCCCAATCTGCCAGCATGGCCAAAGCCAATTTGGCCTCACCTTCGGTTTTCTGCGCCATGGCCTGATAAAATTCACTCAAATCCTTCTCGATGAGCCAGGCCAGGTTAAAGACGGTGACATCCGGGACCATGGAACCTTCAACACATCGTTGCAGGAACTCGGAACGGGCCCGGTCATCAAAATAATCCACCGGCTTCAGCACCACTTCATCCACGTCTGCCAGGCCGATTTTCTTCCCGGCCTTGACATTGGCGATAAGCCGGTTCAGAAACTCGATGTGTTTTTCTTCTTCCTTAATCAGCCGTTCAAAAGCCGAAACGGCCGACCCCACGCCTAATCGTTGCAGGGAATTTTGAAAGAACGTCTTGCCCGTCTGTTCCTGGTTGAGGGCGTATTCAAAAATTTTAATCAAGCCTTCCGGTCCACTCATGCTAAACCCTCCTTTGAGTTAAAGGTTGGCGAGTTCGGGTGGGGTTGACCACACCCATTTCCTTTTGGCATTGAGCCAGATGATATAGATGATCATGAAAACCGTGGATACGGCCGAAGGCACGGAGGTTTGGGTGCTGAATAAAGTCAGCGCCAGGCCCCCGGACAGGCCGTAATTTTTCAAGGTGCCCAAGAGCACCAAGCTGATCGTCAGGGGCTGCTCCAGGCCCCGCCAACGGCAGAAACGTTCGATGATCTCTCCCCAAATAAAGGTGCTGCACACCGCGATAAAAACCACCGGCAACAGCGACAACGGCTGGTGCAAAAAAAGCTGCCGATTCAAACCGACGATGGTGTAAGTGATCAAGAAAAAAGCCCAATTGGTGAGGGTGCCCTTAAATGGTTCAATTTTTACCGCCCACTTGAGCCATTGCAACAGCCACGACAGCAGCAGGGGCAACAAGATCAGTTCCCCGACAATGACGGCTATTCTATACGGGTGCACCAGCATACCGCCTTCCAAGAGCAGCAGGGCCAACAACGGCGTCAGTATCAAGGCGCTCAGATAACAACCCACCGTGCCCAGAAGGGAGAAAACCTTATCGCCATGCAGAATCATCGTAAAAGGAATGACCGCCACTGCTGGAGGCACCGCGGCCAAAATCACAAAGCCGTTGATTAACTCCTGATCCTGAATCAATAACCGGCTGAGACCCACCAACAAACCACCCAGAAGTAAAAAGCTGCACAAGGTGCCGGCCAGGGCCGGGCGCACCATCGAACCGGGGGAACGGAAAATACCAATGGGCACCCCGAGAACCGAGAGCGTCATGACCAGCCCCAGAGCCGGCAGCACCAGTTTCTCGACATACGCGGCAAACTGCCCGGCTGCTAACCCCAGAATCAATGCCAAAAAAAGAATAACATCGCGGTTGCGTAATAAAGCTATCATACGGCGTCTTAATGTGCGGAGGCGAACCGGCCATCGGCATTGGCGTCATAAAATAGGGGCGGCGCCTCGTGGCCGGCCACTATTTTCCGGCCGGCTTCCACCATGAAGCCCCCGATGATTTGATTCGTCATAATCACCGCCGGGTCCGGCTGATAAATGCAGGCAGCCCGTTCCCGCTGGAAACCCTCCGGCGGGCGCCGGGCCACAATCTCATACAATCCCAATAAGGCCGCCGGCGTCTGCGGCTGCCTGTGGGGATGATAAGCCACCACCTGCCCTCCGGCGACGTCAGACCCGCCGCTGATGAGAATTGTCCCCGCGGCGGCACAGGCTTCACTTAAGGCAATGCGGCTGGCAAAATTGTCCACACAGTCAAAAATAACCTCAAAGCCGCTCATATCGGTCCCTTCCCGGAAATAATCCTCCACCGCCAATGCTTGCGTATCAAACAGGCGATTGAGTTGGGCGGCCAGTGTCTGGGCCTTCCCGGCCCCCACGGCCTCGGCAAAGAAAACCTGACGATTGAGATTGGTCACCTCGATGACGTCCGGATCAATAAAGGTCATTTCTTTATAACCGGCCAGAGCCAGTCCCAGGCCCACAAAGTTGCCCAGCGCGCCTGCTCCCACAATGCCAATGGCCGGCAGACGTTCCGGCCGGTCCAACCGGGGTCGATGGTAACAGATCAATTCCGGTGAAATTCGGCCCCCCAGCAGAATATTCTTGCTCTCTTCTAAGATAATGCCGGCGGCAATAATGTCCAGCACCCCGTCCGCACAATCAAACCTGCCGGGCAGGTTGACCGGGGATAGCACTTCCTGCAACTCCAGCCACTCCCGGCCCTTCAGATACGTAAAAATTTTAAAACCTTGTTCCCGGCCATCCTCCCAGGAATAGCCGCGGATAACCGGCAGATTGCTCTGAAAAGCATGTTCCAGCAAGATTTTATCGGCCAGGCCGTAACGGCTGAGGTCCACCACCAGATTACACTGGCGAAAGATCTCCTGGCAGAGGGGATGGGTGTAATACCCCTCAAAATGGCTAAGCTGCCAATCCGGATTCAACCTGCGGGCCAGGGCAATAAACCGTTCGTCCAGCCGGGGGGCGACGACCCGGAGATGATTGACCCCCAAAGCCGCTGCCGCCAACAGATACAGCGAGGTCAAAAGGTCATCGTCCCCCACCACCCCAACCCGGGCCCGGGCCAAAATATTCTGGTTCCACTGGGGAATCCGCAGTTGTCTATCCAACCGGGCCTGGTAAGTCATGAGCCTCTAGTTTTTTCTGGTTCCCAAGCTCCAGCTTGGGAACCTTATATTTTTAACCGAAAACCGTTTCTATAATCCTTCCAGCTTGGGCGGGATATACGGGACGGGCGACAACCGGTTTTTTACCTCTTCCTTTAGGGCTTCCAGATCCGACCGCGTCAGGAGGCGGCCGTCATCGATGAGTCTGATAGGCGCCGCTTCCTTGCTGACAAAGGTCTGCCCGGATAGAATCCCCCGCTTTTTATAATGAATCTCCTGATCATGCCAGCCGTCGTCGCCGATGACGATGGCATAACAGAACCCGCCAAATTCCGTTTCCCAAATTCTCGCCTCGGACACGGGTGCGTCGGTAATGAGGCTGACGCTACCCTTTTTCAGGTCCTCCTCCGACCAGGCCCCCTCGTGTAATAACACCAGGTCCTTAATCACCACTTCCACCTTGGCCACCGGCAGCCGCAGCCGCGCCGTGACGTAATCCAACACCGTGGCCTGGTTGGCGGCATCGGTTTCGGAAAAATGCCGGAATTCCAAGTCCCCATGGGAGTGAATCCAGCCGTTGATGACCACGGACTCCGGCAAAGCATCCCGATAGGCGGCGATCTTCTCCGGCGCCAGACTGACGTACTGATCCTGGTTCTGGTCGTTGACCGGCAGGCCGATATCCACAATCAATTCCAGCTTTTCCTTCAAAGCCAGGGTAAATCCGTACCACTCATAGCTCCGTTGATGGATGGCCCGCACCAACTCGTTGATGGTGTACGCTTTGTCCCTGGCATACCTGGTCATAAAAATCTCCCCCGGCAGTTCGGCCAGGGAGATTTCCCGGCTGGTGGATTTTTTCAGGCCGGCCAGGCTTTTGATCCTCACGGCAACCTCCGGCGGACATACCCCTCGTCCACCTGCAGCCTGCCGGTATAGCTCCCCGGCATCCGGAACATATCCTCACTGAGCACCCGGTGCAGGATGCTGATCAACCCCCGGGCCCCGGTGCGCTCCTGTTGGGACCTGAGCGCCACGGCTTTCAGGGCCTCGGCTGTAAAAGCCAGCTCAATCCCCCAGGTCTGAAAATCATGGACATACGCTTTTAGCGGGCTGTCCTCGCTCTTGGTCAGGATATCCATGAGGTTCTGCGTGGTCAGCATCTCATAGGTTACCCGCACCGGAAACCGTCCCATCAATTGGCGTTCCATGCCAAAGACCACCAGGTCTTCGGTGAGCAGGTGATCGCGCCAGTCCCCGCTAAAGCCATGCAGATCCATCCGTTTCTGCACCACCGCGTCCAGTTTGTCAAAGACCCCCCCGGCAATGAACAGCACATGTTTGGTGGATAAGGATAAGCGCTCCTTGCCGAGTTCCACCGTATTTTCCACCCCTTCCACCAGCTTCAGCAACCCTTTCTGCACCCCCCGGCCGGAAACATCCCGGTACGAAGCGGCCTCGGTGGCGATTTTATCCACTTCGTCCAGATAGACGATGCCCATCTGGGCCACCTGGGGATTGCCCCCTGCCGCCACCAGCAAGTCAACGAGAATATCGCTGGTGTTCTGGCCGACGTAACCCGTCTCACTGAATTTGGTCAGATCTTCCACCACAAACGGCACCCCCACCAGACTGGAAGCGGTTTCCGCCGTATAAGTCTTGCCGCAGCCGGTGGGGCCGATCAGCACGATATTGGCCTTGGGCGTCCGGGTCTGACGCAGGGCCTGATCGATGTCTTTGCCGTTGTTGGCCAGCGCCTCTTTCAAAGCGTGCCCCAACCGCCGATAATGGTACGCGATGGCCGTGGCCATGATCTTTTTGCCTGTCTCCTGGCCGATAATGAACCGATCCAGGTCATTTTTCAACTCCGCCGGAGTTTTGGCAAACTCGATAATGTGCTCGATTGCGGCCTCAACCTGTTGCTGCCGTTGCCCGTCAATTTTTTCTAGAATCCGTCGCCGGCTCTGCTCCGAAATATGATCATACATGCCATCTACCTTAAATACAGCTTTCGGTTTTTAGTTTAAACCCGGTTCCCAAACTCCCCCTTGGAAACCCCATTACCCACGCCCCTCCCCCTTCGCCTCCCTGGTCAATAACCATCCCAACGAGTACTGCGCCAAACTCTCCGCCTCCAGGTCAGGATTACACCGGTACAGCCGCCGGCTGACTCCGAAATCCTCCGGCGACCGGGCATAGACCAGGTAAGGATTGTCAAACGTGTCGATAATTTGCCGGGTCAAATGCCACTGCGCCACCGTCAGCAAAGGAAACAGGCTTAATCGACCGGGCGGCGTCATCTGAGGCAGTATGTTCCCGGGAACCTCTCCCGCTGGAACCGCTTCCAGCTCATACTTTTTAACAATGGCGGCCACCACGGTAAAAACCGTCTCCGGCAAGGCTTTCTTTGCCTTTTGCCGCTCCCGGTCTGTCCTGATATGATCTATGAGCTTCATGTCAACCTAATTTTTAACCGAAAACCGATAACTGAAAACCGAAAACCCTTTTTTTTAAAGGACATCATTTTTCACTTCCAAGCCGCCGCCCGTCACCCGGGGGTCATCCGGAGGCAGGCGCCAATCCTCGAAATCAACCACTGACTGGTGGCGCCCGTAGGTATCCAGACTGTTGTAACCGTTCCGTTTGCGGCTGTTATACCCGTAAAACAGGGCATTGAGCCCTTCTTCCAGGGCCTTGATGACGCCGGCGGCCCCAAATTCCGAGGCCGGCTGATAGTCGTTCAGACAGATCGATTGCCTGGACCCGAAACGGCGCAACAGCGGGTGTTTGTACATATCCAGAACCACGGGGTGGAACGGTCCGGCCGTAGACACCCCGACCCGGCAGTCCGGGAACAGATAGAGTCGGCCGAAATAATCCTTCAACACGTACTCCCCGGTCCTTTTGTAGACCAGGTATTCGCCCGGATGTTTTTTGTCCGCGGCTGCAACCGAAACCGTCGACCTCCAGGGCTCCCTGGGCCGCGATGGCCAGCAGCACGGCCAACTGCGGCCTCGGGCAGGTTCAAGAGGTCCTGCACCTGAGTCAGCTCCCGCTGCCAGTGACTGACCTCTTGCGTCACTATTTTGGTCTGCAAAGCTCCCCGAAACCACGTGGCCAGCTCGTGGCCGTGTCCGTGCTTTTCCGGGGCAGGATCCGGCGGCGTCTTCAGATGCTCCAGCCGGAGGAGCACCTGCTTCAGGGACGTCTCCCTCTCCCGCAGTCTGTCCAGGTCGGACTGTATTGCCCTGGTGCACCGGAACCTTTGCCGCCAGATAGGCGAGAACCGAGGCAGCTTCCCCCGGCGGCCGGCGCCAGCCTCGCCGCCGCCGGAGGAAATGGGGTAAAATGTCAAAGAGAATGGTCTTTAACTTGGCATCTAATGGACCGGCTGATAGGCAAAATTTTCCGGGAGGACATGGTTCCGATGAGACGTACCCGCTCCCGCTCGTACTCTTCGGGAAAGACCGCCGGGTAGTTGTCCACCAGAGAGGCCAGCGACAGGGATTTAATGAAATAACCGCCGTCTGCGTAAATCAGGTTTGTCGGCAATGGTTTCAATCACCCCCGGAGGCGGCAATGCCCCCGGCCCGCCAGGAACTCCAGTTCTGCCTTGATGTCTGAGATCAAACAGCAACGGCACATACAAAAAGCCCGAGTGAATGACGACCTCAGTCTCAGAAGCCAACAACTGCCACATCACCGCTCCAGATCAAAAGTTTTCATGTTTGAAACCACTCGGGGCATGTCTAAGACCGTTTCCACGGTTGCGGCGTCATCTTTTCCCTTTCCACTTCCACTTGACTCCTCCTCCCGCCCTCCTGGGGTTTAATAGCCCGCACCGGCACGTAAAAATAGTTTTCCCCGGCCTCCGATTGCTCCAGCCGGGCATAATCCAAGGCCTGGGCCTGGGTGTCCCGGCCCTTGGCCAGGAGTTTCCCGCCTGCGAGCTGCCTTTGGATGTCTTCCAGGATCTGCCGCTCTTCAATGCTCCAATCCCGGCGTTCCAGCATCTGTTGACATAAATCGTGCAGCGCTTTGCCCTCATAACTGCCGGGCTCGAAAACCGCCAGCAGACCTTCTCCGGCCTGGCCGGGTAAAATTTCCACCACCAACGGCAGCGGTTGCTCCCGTTTTTGTTTTTCCACCGCAGTCCTAAGTTCGGTCATGTCGCCCCCTCCCCTGCCCTAAAAATCATTATGTCGGTGGGGCGGGCCTCCGTGCCCGCCCAAAGTTGTACCCGAGCGGGACGGGTCTCAGACCCATACCAGCGGGCATCGATGACCAGCTTCGCTCTTTCACCTACATCTCACGTAATTATGTAATTAAGTATAATGATATGCCCCGCCCACGTCAATCTCTCCCGGCTTAGGCATTCCGACCTGAAAGAGTAACAGCAAATTATATCCGTTCCCAGAAAATCTCTTTTCGTCAGGGCAAGGTTTCCCGGCCCTTTCTCCGGGACAATGCGAAAGTATTTTCGAGTAAAGCTATAAATGGAGCACCGGCGCCCTCGCCTGTGCCGAAAGAGGCATAACCCAAAAAAAGCCCCGGAGCCGAAGCATCCGGGGCCATGAGGTAGCTCAACCGCTACTTGGAAGCTTACTTCTTCCTCAACCTGAGGCCAGCCATCCCCAGCAGGCCACTGCCCAGGAGGAGCAGCGTGGGGGGGACGGGGACGGGGTTTATCGCACAATAGCCGGTGAGGGCCGCAATATCGTTTCCACCCGAGAGGCTGAAATCCAAAGTGGTGACTAAAGACCCTCCAAAGGGGCCAAGCGGGCCCGGTGCCGGGCCAAAGGCATAAGGTCCATACCCATAGAATGATCCCGCCGGCCCTGCACCAAAGGCAGCTCCTGGGCCTACGCTCCAGACAAAGGCGGGGAGGTCGGTCAAGTAATTGTCCTGCAGCAGCGTTGCCGGGCCCACAGGGGCTATGCTGACGCCATCGCCGGTGAAATCGGTGAGACCGCCCACCAGGGAAGAATTAACACTAGTGGGCGACGCCGGCAATTCGCCGGCGAGAATGGGTATTGAAAATAAAAAGCCAAAGGTAGAGGGAGCCCCAAAGTCAACCACGGCGATGCCATAAGCTATGGCGGGGTCGGCGTCGGCTGACCCGGAGATTGTGACCTTGCCCTTCCCGTTTCCCACTGTTTGCTCGGGGATGATAAAACCGTTGCTGGTTAAATTATAAGTCTCACCATCGATTATCACCGATGAAGAGAAACCCAAAGCGCCGGTGGCCATTCCCAGAACCAGAAATAAAGTCGTCAGGTATGTTAAAGCCTCTTTTCATCATGCTACTCCCCTATGAAAATCCCGAAATCCATGTTGGGTAACCTCTCCAACCTCAACCTCTGAACCATTCCTGCCACCCTGGCCCATCCTGAAACGGTCAAGGTTGTTACCCATCCTTAGAAAAGCCAAGCCTCAAAGCTGCCTGTACCACCTCCCTTAATCATTAAATTCATTATGTTCCCAACAGTTTGTCAAAAATTTTCTCTTTTAATGGTTTTTTCTAATATAATTGAATGCAATAACCTTGCCACCTTTAGAACACCTTAATAATTCAGGCTCTTATCAATGGCAATATGTTCCATAAAATTGACAAAACTTAAAATATATATTATAAACATATCTATTAGTAAAGATATCAATATGTTGTCAATGTTTAGTTAATGAAACATAAAGTTTAAAATATTGAACGAATTATCCCCTTCCTTGATGTCCAATACTTCCCGCAGGGTTTTGGGCCGGGTTATCTGGCCATGGCGCAAAACTTCAAAAAAAAATGCAGGTTACAATCTCCAGATCATATTTGGCACTATTGTTGTTTCGGCAAGTTAGCAGATCGGCAGGAATTTCGCTTCAGGAATCCTGTGGACGCTATGATTTTTTCAAGAGTTCGCTGCGATTGCCGATAATCTTTCCAAAGCGAGAAAGAACCGGTAAGGCGCTAATACTGGCCTATCTGAGAGTGAAACCTAGGAAGGGACGATAACATGCAAAAGGATAGGCGTTTGTTCGAACGGGAACCGGTAATCGTGGAGATTGAACCCAAGGGGCAATTACCCGGGAAAAAATATCAGTTACGGGATATCAGCAAAAGTGGATTTAAACTGGAAACCGACCAGTTCATGGCTGAGGGGGAGCTTTTCGATTTCTCTTTCAGCCTGCCGGATGGTAAAGCTATCTGTAGCCTATGCGGCAGGGTGATATGGGTAGATAAAATATCATCCATTCCGGAAAGCTATTACATCGGTTTGGCTTTTCCAACAATCCTGGATAAGCTGCCGGAATTTTTTCCCCTGCCGCTTACCGACGAAGAGAAGTCCAGATTGGGGTAGGTTCCACGTTTTCCGGTTCTCCTCAAAGCTCGCCCCCATTGCCCCCAAAAACGTTTATTTTTCAGATGCGGCCAACGCCAATTAGACTAGTCTTCCTTGAGATTTCATTGCCTTGCAGCAAGGCTGCGGCAGAGGATCATACCTTTAGCCATTTAATGTATTGCCTAAGAACCAAAGAGAGCCTATTGACTGGCGTGTTCTGCTATCGTTGCACACCTGTGGTCGGGTTTTTGAAAGAAATATGAAAAAATTATTAAAGGAAACCAAAGTAATTTTCGAATTAATTCAGTGACAGGAGCTTTTCTCACGATATTGCATCCCATAGGAGGCTGATGCCATGAAGAAGCTGGGAAATTATGAAGACCTGATCCCTATGGATGACCCTCAAGCAGTATTCGAGGAGGTGCGCCGCATTGTTGCTGCCACGAATGCCCAGCCGGATTTCACGGTCTTATCCAAAGTCTTTGCAGATGTGGTCAAACTTTTCCGGGGAGAGTATCCCGGGTATCAGAAATGCAATACCTGGTACCATGATTTAAAGCATACCACCGACTGCCTGTTGGCCATGGCCCGTCTGATACACGGGGCCTCTCTCAATGGCCTGCCCCTTCCTGACCGTGATGTGGTCCTGGGGTTGACTGCGGCGCTGTTCCATGATACCGGGTATATTCAAAGTGACGATGACCTGGAGGGTACCGGGGCAAAATATACTCTCATCCATGTGGAGCGCAGTGTGGCCTTCATGGAAAAATATTTCGGCCAGGCGGGGTTTTCTTCCCGTGATTTAGATTACTGCCGGTGCTGTGTGCACTGCACCGGGCTTGAGATGAGGATCGAGGCAATCTGGTTTGAATCCCCCTATCACCGGCAGATGGGCTGTATGTTGGGAACCGCCGATCTTCTGGGACAGATGGCGGATCACACTTATTTGGAAAGGCTGCCCTTTCTTTATCGGGAGTTTAAGGAGGCACAAGTTCCAGGGTTCGAGTCCGAGCTTGATCTTTTAAGAAAAACCCCGGCCTTTTGGGATTTCACCCAGTTCCGTATGGTTTCGGAACTGGGGAACGTGAACCGGTTCATGCTGGACCACTTCCGGGCGTGGTGGGGCCTTGACCGGGATTTAAACAAGGAGACCATCGAAGGAAATATCGCTTACCTTAAATTCGTCCTGGAAAATCACGAATCAGAATACCACAAGTATTTGCGTCGGGAGAGTTTAATCGAAATTTTATGCAACAATGGAATTTCCCAGGGTTGTCTAGGTATGTAAGTCCCCAGCGTCGCTAGGTCATCAGCTCCAGCAGGCCGCTTCCCATTAACCCTTGCCTTTGCCACCACGGCCGCAAGCTGGCTGAACCAGGCGGTCATTTCCGATCTCTGGAAGCCGGGGCCACACTGGGGAAATCTCAAAGTCAAACGCCCGGTTCCAGCTTTGTGAGCCCCTAGTATTCTGAAGATATCTGTAATTTTATTGCCAAGGGGGGCGATGTGGGTAATGGCAAGATATATGGCAGAGCTATAAGTCGCGGAATAGGCAGGGCCATGGCTGACCCTGCCTATAAAATTCGATGTGCTGCAGGCTTCTTTTGAACTTATTAAGGCCGATTAAGCCCACTAGCCCGTAGATCAGTTAGAGTAGGGTCATCGTACCAAAGTTCACTAACGAGGCTAAATAGGCCCAGGCGTCCAAAAAGGACGCACTTTAGCAATTTCCGCTAGTTCGGTCACCCACTCGCCCAAATATTCTTGGCTGCGTGAAACATAATCCCGGTCTAGACGTCTTTTGAAAAGATTCCCGGAGAACAATCTGACCAGGTCATCAAGTGACAAGATGCCTTCTTCAGTGGCAGGATCGAATCGAGCCCAGTTTCGAATATGCTCTTCCGACCGGAAGAGGTTCATGGTGCTTCAGGCATAGGGAAGTCGCTGCAACCATTTTGAGAACGGCACCGCCACATAAGCCATAATTCCTTGTGGGTTGGTTCTTAATACAACTCCATCCTGCATTTCCACCTGCAGAGGTGCACCGCAATCAAGGCAGGGAGCATTGATCTGGACTACTTTCCCCGAAAAAAGCCAGCAAACTGCCAGCGATTCAAAACCTCACTGAGCAAACCATTTCTGCTCGCCCTCCACCGTGATCCGGTACTGGGTTGGCAGGTTGCTGAAGGGTGCAAAACTGCTGATATAGTCCGTTTCAGGAAATAACCAGAGACCCGGCACTCCTGCCGCCATCAGATCATGGAGCGCCTTTTTTGCCTCCTCAACCGAAATCCCCAACTCTATCGCCATCTCGGTATAGTGCGGGGCCTGACCGGTCTCTACCAGGTGTTTCATGATGACCTTGTAGGTCTTGTCTAAAAGGCTTGGCAAACTCATTTTGGTTTCCCTCCTTTCTGGTGTTTCCCTTACTACAGCTTGTTGTTGGTGAAAATTGCCCAATAGATCTTCCAGGAGCCATCCTCCTGACGCCGTAAGATCTCGAATTCCAGCATCTTATTACTAAATGGTTCCTTGCTTTTGTTTATGTGAAAATAATAAGTTTTACAAATAATTTACTGACCACTAAAAATTATATTTTTATTTTTTACTTTAAAGTAAGAACAGACTTAATAGTGTCAAGAGGACAATTAACTTTCACGGCCCACCTCCTGATAATTTCCGCCATGGCTGCCGGTTTGAATATTCAAATCTTATCTTGGATATTTCCTTTTCCCATATAATTTCAGGACATGGCAAGATAGTCGCTATCAGGGCCTTGAAACAAAGTGTGGTGAGGCTTCCCCAGACTTTCCGACAGATTCTTTAGCATCTTTAAAAAAAAACTGACATCTTAACGTCGATAATAGATAATTAAAATTACGCAATTATCGGCATAGGATATGCAGAGTGATGTGTCGAAGATCAAAATGATTTCGTGGGTACTATCTCTGTGCCCACAATAAAAATGGGGAACCTTTTTCTTATTGGAATACCTCCTATGGAACCATCCAGACAAGAATTATTGGTTGAAAATGGAGAGTTGAAGCGGCGCCTGGAAGAACTCCAGGTTCAGGCGAAAGAGCTTCAGGCCGCCAACCAGGAAATTCTGGCCGCCCATAAGGCCCTGCAGGAAAGACAGGAAGATCTGAAACGGGCCCAGGCCGTGGCGCATACAGGGAGTTGGCGGCTGGATGTGCGTCAAAACGAACTGACCTGGTCGGAGGAAACTCACCGGATATTTGGGATTCCCCAGGGAACGCCTTTGAGCTATGAAACCTTACTTGCCACTGTGCACCCGGAGGACCGGGACTACGTGGATCGGAAGTGGACCGCAGCCCTGGCCGGAGAGCCCTACGATATCGAGCATCGCATCGTGGTGGGCGATAGGCTGAAATGGGTCCGGCAGCGGGCCGAACTGGAGTTTGATCGCCAAGGCCAGCTACTTGGTGGGTTCGGGACGACCCACGACATCACCGAGCGGAAGCGGGCCGAGGAGGCGCTGCGGGAGAGTGAGGAAAGACTGCGGCTGGCGGCACAAGCGGGACGCATGTTCGCCTTCGAGTGGGACCCTCGTACCGACGCCGTTATACGCTCGGAAGAAGCTGGCCTCATCCTCGGTCTCAATGGTGATGCAGCCCGATATGATACCGGCCGGGGTTTCTTTGCAAAAATTCTGGCCGAAGATCGAGATACTTTTGTCGAGATGCTGCAAAACCTCAATCCAGGGTCAGACAGATACACTGCCAACTATCGAGTGGTTCGACCTGACAACGGCCAGGTCATCTGGCTGGAAGAAATCGCCCGGGCCTTTTTCGATGCCGAGGGAAGACTGCAACGCCTCTATGGCATGAGCATGGACATCACCGAGCGCCAGCAGGCCGAGGCGGCTCTCCAAGCGGCCCATATAAAAGCGATAAACGAAAAAAACCGCCTGGAAGCCGTTATGAAAGCCTTGCCGGTGGGGGTGTCCATTGTAGACGAACGGGGCGGTGTCATTCAATGTAACGACATGTTCGACAAAATATGGGGCGGCCCAAGGCCCACAGCCCACGAGGTCAGTGACTATGGGGCCTACAAAGCATGGTGGCTGGACACGGGCAAGCAGGTCCAACCCGAAGAGTGGGCTTCGGCCCAGGCTGTGCAGCAGGGTAAAACGGTTATCGGCCAATTGGTGGAGATTGAAAGGTTCGACGGCGAGCGCCGGTATGTCATTAACAGTGGTGCCCCCGTCCGGGATGCCGCCGGCAAAATTATCGGGTGTGCCGTTGCGATTTTTGACTTGACTGCGCAAAAACGGGCCGAGGAAGCCCTGCGTCTGAGCCATCAGCGTCTGGACCTGTTGGCGGAGTCGGCTAGTCGGCTGTTGGCGAGTGAGGCCCCCCAGGAAGTGGTGGACACCATCTGTCCCAAGGTCATGGAATTTCTGGACTGCGACGTGTTTTTCAACTTCCTCTTGGATGAGCGGCGAGAACGGTTGCATCTCAATGCCTGGGCCGGGATTCCGGCTGAGGAGGCCAAGCGGATCGAATGGCTGGATTATGGGGTTGCGGTGTGCGGTTGCGCTGCCCGGGACGGCTGCCGCATCGTGGCCGAGGATATCCAAACCACCGCTGACGTGCGAACAGAATTGGTCAAGTCTTATGGCATCCAGGCTTACGCCTGCCAGCCGCTCATGTCCCAAGGCCGGGTGTTGGGCACCCTGTCCTTTGGCACCCGGCGGCGGTCCCGTTTTACCAAAGACGAACTGGCCCTGATGCAGGCGGTGGCCGACCAGGTGGCTGTGGCCATGGAGCGCAAACTTTTCGTGAAGGCCTTGTGGAACAGCCGAGAACGGGAGCGGTTGCGAGTCATGGAAATGGAGGCGATTTTGGAGGCGGTGCCTGTGCCCATCTTCCTGAGTCGCGATTCCAGCGGCCGTAGCATCACCGGGAACCCGACGGCCTACAAACTCTTGCAACTGCCGCCCGGTTGTAATCTTTCCTTGGCTGCGCCAGCAGGGGAGCGGCCGCAGTACAAGGCCAGGCAGGACGGCCGGGAGCTGCGGCAGCAAGAACTGCCGATGCAGCGGGCCCTCGCCGGCCAGAGGGTGCATGACCTGGAATATGACCTGGTTTTGCCGGACGGGCGGATTCGCCACGTATCAGTCAACGCCGTGCCGCTCTTGGACCTGGCCGGGCGTCCCCAGGGTGCGGTTGGAGTTTTCATGGACCTGACCGAAAGCAAACAGGCCCATGAGGCCCTCCGCCGGGCTCACGATGAACTGGAAGACCAGGTGCGAAAGCGGACGAAAGACCTACAATTCACGGTGAATCAACTCCAAGAGGAAGTGCTGGAACGCCTGCGGGCTGAGGAAAAAGCGGCCAGCATCGGACGGCTTTATAGATTCTTGAGCCGGGTCAATGAAACCATTGTTCGCGCCCGCGATCCAGAAGATCTTTTTGAACAGACCTGCCGGATCGCCGTGGAAGAAGGCGGCTTCCGCATGGCTTGGATCGGGTTGCTTGATCAGGAAGATTTATTAATTAAGCCAAAAGCCTGTCACGGGTTGGAACAAGGTTACTTAAAGAACCTGGTTATCCCGGTGGCGGATGTCCCTGAGGGCCGTGGACCCACCGGTACCGCCGTCAGAGAAGGAAAATGTGATGTTTGCCACGATTTTGCCACGGACCCCCGTATGGCTCCTTGGCGGCAAAGTGCCCTGGAGCGTGGGTATGAATCCTCCGCTGCCTTCCCCGTGTTGGTGGGCTCACAGGTAATCGGAGCCATAACCCTGTATGCCGACCGGGCCGGATTTTTTACGGAAGCTGAGGTCGGCCTGCTAAATTCCCTGTCGCAAGATCTATCCTTTGCCTTAGAATCCATGGATCGGGAGGCCAAACGTCTGGCTGCGGAAGAGGAAATCCGCCAGCTTAACGCCGAACTGGAAGAGCGGGTGCAGAGGCGTACCGCACAGCTGTTCAAAGCCGTAGAAGGCCTGGAACAGGAGATAGCAGTGCGCCAGCAGGCCCAGGAGGCCCTCCGCCAGGCTCACGATGAACTGGAAGAACGGGTGCGGGAGCGGACAAAAGAACTGCAGTTCACAGTGGCTCAACTCCAAGAGGAAGTGCTGGAGCGTCAGCGAGCTGAAGCAGAGCTGACCAAACAAACCAAACTGGTATATGATCTCTATAATAAGGCGCCCTGCGGCTATCATTCCCTGGACCCGGAAGGCAGGTTTGTTCGGATCAACGATACTGAGTTGGCCTGGTTGGGCTACAGGCGGGAGGAGGTCGTGGGGCGGATGAGTTTTGCGGATCTCCTCACTGCTGAGAGTCAGCAAAGATTCCGCCAAAACTTTCCTGGTTTCGTGGAAAGAGATGAGGTGTATGATCTGGAATATCAAATGATCCGCAAGGACGGGACCGTGTTCCCCGTGCTCCTGAGTGCGACGGCTGTCAGAGACGAGGCCGGCAATTTCCTCATGAGCCGGGGCACAATCTTTGACCTCACTGCCCGGGTTCAGGCGGAGGCTGCCTTGGCAAGCGAGCGGCAGCGCCTCTTCCAGGTCCTGGAGCAACTCCCCGCCTATGTGTTGCTGCTGGCCCCGGATTATACGGTTTCTTATGCCAACCGGGAATTTATCCAACGCTTCGGTAGGGCGGCGAAGGGCCAGCGTTGTTATGAATTTCTATTCGGGCGGGACAACCCCTGTGAGCATTGTCAAACCTACCGGGTTCTGGAAACCAATGCTGGCCAGGAATGGGAGTGGCAGGGCCCGGATGGTCGCAATTATGCAGTTTTTGATTATCCCTTTACCGATGTGGACGGATCGCCCCTCATCCTGGAACTGGGTCTGGACGTCACCGGGCGCCGGCGGGCTGAGCAGGCCCTCCGGGAATCAGAAGAGCGGCTGCGCTTCCTGGCCAACCGGCTCCTCACCTCTCAAGAGCAAGAACGCAAACGGCTGGCTTCCGAGCTACATGACGAACTGGGTCACGCCCTGTTGGCCCTGAAACTTTCCCTGGGGACCATCGCCCGGAAACTGCTGCCGGAGCAGGAAAACGTCAAAGAACTGTTCCAGGAGCAACTGGAGTATATCAACCACGTAATCGAAGAAGTGCGGCGCCTATATCACGATTTGAGCCCGGGAGATCTGGAGGACCTAGGTCTGACGAAGGCCCTAAAAAATCTCATCGAGGATTTTGGCAGCCATCAGCCCGATATCAGCATCCAGGTAGACCTGCCGGAGTTGGCGGGATGTTTTAGCGTGACGGTGCAAACCATGATTTACCGCCTGGTACAAGAAGCTCTGACGAATATCGGCAAATATGCCGAACCCAGCCAGGTCAGCATTTCAGCCCGGGAAGAAAACCAACGCCTGTGTCTGGTCGTCGAAGATGACGGTTGCGGCTTCGATCTGTCTGAAGTCCACCGGGATCCCAGCCGGGGCCTGGGTTTGGCGGCCATGCGGGAACGGCTCTATCTCGTGGGCGGGTCCCTGGAGATTTGGAGCCGACCGGGTGGGGGGACGAGGTTGACCTTTACTATCCCCACCTTGCCCGAAGGTGCTTAGAGGGACTGGAGTAAGGCATAGGATAAGCAACGTTCCGGTTTCCATGCAATAGGCGAAGATAATTTGGCCGAAAGTAGCTAATTATACAATGGCTTGCCCCGAACCAGACCTTGAGTACGAGACCTGCAGCTAAAAAAGGCAGTAAATTTACAAAATAATATATATAATAAATCGGCAGCTACAAACTCACTGTTATATATTCGCCTGAAAAGATTTTTCTGATTGATTTTGATAATGATATCATATCTATAATCGGGAAAAGGTTATCTTGCGGGCCGTGCCCGCCCTACCCTCCTCCCTGTCTCCCAAAACTCATCTTTTTACTCATCCCTCAATCTGCCATGCTGCTTTTATGACATCTGCTCCAGGTGTGCTGTCATTTTCCGGCCTAGTCCGATATGATCCTGGTATGGTCGGGGCAGTGGCATTTTCCCTCAGGGCGCTTTTCTCCAAGCGTCTGCCCTTGAGATCCGGGGTGACAGGACAACCATGTCAGCTTCGCTCCGCTCCTGACATCGGAACGGTGCTGCCGCCTCGCCCTAAAAAATGAGCCCGAAAAATAATCGCGATTTTAGCGCGAAATTACCGCGAAATTGGCGCGAAAAATCACCCTTGGTAATATCATTAATGAGTAATATCAATAAGCTATAATGTGCGACAAAAATCATCCGCGAAAAACCGCCAAACTCCCTTACCACGCTTCTCGGCAAGTGGGAAAAAAGCGGGAAATTCGCGGGAAAAATGCTGCTCTTGGCGAAATTTAACAACAATTTCGATAAGATATGCCTTGCTTCCAAAAATTTCATTTTTCCCATTTCCGCCGCGGCGGACCAGGCTGACCCCAACCAAAACTTCGGCGGCCGGCACCGCCCGTTCTGCCCTGGGGGAAATAAGTAAATGTAGGGCGGGAAAGCACCCGCAGGGCGGCGAAGCCCAAGCGCATCCCGCCTTCTGAGGAAAAAATTTGGCGCCAAACATTCGCGAAATTACCGCGAAATTGGCGCGAAAAAGCACCCCTGGCAATATTATTAATGAGGATATATCAACAAGATAGAGTGTGCGAAAAAAACTTCCGCTTTAATCGCGAAACTCTCCTGTCGTGGTTATTCCGAAGTGGGAAAAAAGTGGGAAATTCGCGGGAAAAATGCTGCTCTTGGCGAATTTTAACAGCAAATACGGCAAGATATGGCTTGCTTACAAAAATTTCATTTTTCCCACTTCTGCCGCGGCCGCGGTCCGGGCCGGCCCCAATCAAAACTTTGGCGCCCACCTCCGCCCGTTCTGCCCTGGGGAAAATGACTATCGTAAATCTCGGGCGGCAAAGCGCCGCGCCTCCCGCCTTCTGAGCGAAGAATTGCGCGCGCCTTTAGCGCGCCATCACCGCGCCGCGCAATTATCCTCAGCCCGGCTTGGCATGAGACCTGATCACGAGATAATGCAGTATTTATTTAACCGAAAACTGAAAACCGAAAACCGAAAACTTGCAGCTTTCTACCGAAAATGACAACTCACCCAGTGCTCCGGCCCCGCTTGCCGGAACTCCGGGACTACTTCCCGGCAGACCGGGGCGGCCTCGGGGCAACGGGGATGGAAGGGACAGCCGGGCGGGATATGCAGGGGACTGGGAGGGTCGCCTTTGACGCGCGGGGCCGGCCGGCGGCGGCGGGGGTCGGCGATGGGCACCGCTTCCAGCAGCACTTCGGTGTAGGGGTGCAGCCGGCCCTGGCTGTACCGGTGGCGCGGCGCCATTTCCACCAGCCGGCCCAAATACATCACCGCAATCCGGTCGCTGACGTGGCTGATGACGCTCAGGTCGTGGGAGATAAAGAGATAGGTCAGCCCTAATTTTTGCTTCAGATCATTGAATAAATTAAGTATCTGGGCCTGAACCGAGACATCCAGGGCCGAGACCGGCTCATCGGCCACGATGAGTTGGGGCTTGAGGGCCAAAGCCCGGGCGATCCCCAAACGCTGGCGTTGCCCCCCGCTGAATTCATGGGGATAGCGCTGCAGGGCCTCGGGCGGCAGGCCCACATCGTCCAGCAGTCCTTCGCTCCAGTCCCGGCGCTGGGCTTTGCTGCCCAGGCCGTGGATAACATACGGCTCTTCCAAAATTTGCCGGATAGTCATCCTCGGGTTCAGGGAGGAATACGGGTCCTGAAAGACGATCTGCATCTCCTGCCGGAGTTGCCGCCGGCGCTCCTTCGGGATGGCAAAGAGGTTTTCGCCGGCAAAAATGACTTCCCCTGCCGTTGGCGTCAGCAGCGCCAGGAGTATCCGGCCCAGGGTTGACTTGCCGCACCCCGATTCTCCCACCAGCCCCAGGGTCTCGCCGGCCGGCAGGTGCAGCGAAACCTCGGTCACCGCCTGCAAATTCTGCTTGCGGCCCAGCCAGGTCGTGGACAGCGGGAAGACTTTGGTTAAGCCGTTGGCCTCCAGCAGCGGTTTAGTCATGACCTGCCGCCTCCCTGTCCGCCATCCTGAAGCATTACCCGCATATCTAATAATCTAATAATCTCTTCCTCATCTCCCCTCTCCCCGTGGGCTCTTCCTTACCTCTAACTTTATAATCTATCGATATAATTCCTTTAATCCCCTCGCCCCCCTGGGGGAGAGGGTTAGGGTGAGGGGGTATTGCGCCTAATGTCTATCTGCCGCCCTGGTACAGCCAGCATAAGACCCCGTGATCATCCGCCACCTCTAGCCACGGCGGTGGTTGCTGGCAGGCGTCGAATGCCTGGGAACAACGAGGTTGAAAAGGGCAGCCCGCCGGCAATTCCCACAGATTGGGCACCTGGCCGTGTATGGCCTGGAGATCTTCCGGCTTATCCTGGAAATCCAGTTTCGGCACCGAGGCCAGCAAGCCTTTGGTATACGGGTGGTGCGGCGCCGCGAACAACCTGGTTGTGGCTGCGGCCTCCACGATGACCCCGGCATACATCACTGCCACCCGGTCGGTGATCTGGGCCACCACCCCGAGATTGTGGGAAATCAGCAGCAGGGCCATGTTCAGGTCAGTCTGCAATCGGGCGATCAAGGCCAGTATCTGGGCCTGAATGGTGACATCCAGCGCCGTGGTCGGCTCATCCGCGATCACCATTTGGGGCTCGCAGGCCAAAGCCATGGCGATCAGCGCCCGTTGCCGCAGGCCCCCGGAAAGCTGATGCGGATACTGCTGCAACCGTTGTTCCGGGTCCGCAATACCCACCCGGACCAGGCCCTGAGCCGCCTCTTCCCAGGCTGCCGCCTTGCTCAGCCCCCGGTGCAGCCGCAACACCTCGCTGATCTGCTCCCCGATGGTCAATACCGGGTTGAGCGCGGTCATGGGCTCTTGAAAGATCATGGCGATGCGGTTTCCCCGGATCGCCCGCATCTCCGGCCCTTTGAGGGTCATCAGGTCCCGGTCGTCAAAAAGGATCTGACCGGATTGGCGGCTCAGATGCTCCGGGAGCAGCCGCAGAATGGAGAGGGCCGTCACGGTCTTGCCGCAGCCCGATTCTCCCACCAGCCCCAGCGTCTCTCCCGCCCGCAGGCTGAAGTTGACCCCGTTGACCGCCGGGATCAAGCCGACGGGGGTCTGAAACGCGGTCTTGAGATCCCGCACCTGCAGTAAGGGCCCGGTTAAATTGGACATGCCCCGGACTCGATTTCCGCCAGCGGCAGCGTGATGCTAAAAACCGATCCCTTGCCGGGTTGGCTCTCCACTCCCAGATCGCCGTTGTGGGCTCTGATGATGTTCCGGGAGATGGCCAGCCCCAACCCCGACCCTTTGGTCTTGGTGGTGAAATAGGGCGTAAAAATGTTCTCCACCACGTCCGGCGTCATGCCTTCACCGGTATCGGCCACGGCAATTTCTAAATAAGGCGGCCGCCGCTGTACGGTTAGGGTTATCTTGCCTCCCTCGGGCATGGCTTCCGAGGCATTTTTAACGAGATTCACCAACACCTGTTTCATCTGCTGATAATCCAGGTTATAGGCCGGCAACGGCTCCGTGGGGGTCAAAATCAGCTCAATATTCTTCTCCTTCAGGGCCTCGTTGTAGAGATTAAACACCTCCTGCAGGAGGGTCTCGATTGTCTTGGTCTCGCGCTTCAAGGTCGGCGGCCGGGAATAATCCCTCATCTCGGCCATCATGGCTTCCAGCCGGGCGACTTCTTCGGCGATGATGCCTAATTTCTGTAAACCCTTGGCGTCCAGGGTTTGGGCCTTGAGAAGCTGCTGAGCAAAACCGCCGATAATCATTAAGGGATTTTTTATCTCGTGGACTATCTGGGACACCGTATTGCCCACGGCCGCCAGCCTTTCGGTCTGGCGGACCTTTTCCTCCAGTTCCACATATTCGCTGATATCCCGGACGATGCCGGTAAAGTAAAGATTGCCGCCGATGTCCGCCACCGAAAATGAGATACTGATGGGAAACTCTTCACCGTTTCTACGCAGCGCCTTCAATTGGACGTGTTTGCCGATGAGATGCGCATCGCGCGTCGCCATATAGCGCCTGACATAATCCCGGTGCTTTTCCTTATGCGGTGGTGGAATCAGAATGCTAAGATCGGCGCCCATCACCTCGTCCCGGAGAAAACCGAAGATCGTTTCCGCCCCTTGATTATAGCCCACAATAATATGGTCTTCATTGATAGTGACGATGGCATCCGCGGCGCTGTCGATAATATTGGCTTGAATTTCTCCGGTGGAACAACTCTTCTCTAACTGGTGCAGCAGCTCCAAAACGACCTGGGCCGCCTGACTCGTGATCAGCGGTCCAGCAGCGACAATCTCTTGCAAGTCCGGGTTGTCCGGGCTTGGCTCGCGGCCATCGAGAATCAGATCGAACGGTTTATCACCCAGGGCCTTCCAGATGTCTTTACAGGCGGCGGCGGACAGTCCCGGCGGTAGTCCCAGCAGCACCGTTTCAACCTGAGGGCAGATACCATGATCATGATGTGGTTGCGTCATTACTCTTTGCTCAACCTGCGGCCGGGTTTTAAGCAGGGCAACTCGAAAGACCTCTGGCAACGTCATACAAACACCCGTACTTTCAGAAAATAATAGTAAACCGGTTATTCTTCATACCGTTTGAAGATCAGGCTGGCGTTGGTGCCCCCAAACCCGAAAGAGTTGGAAAGAGCATACCGCAAAGGTAAGTCTAAGGCAACGTTTCGCACCAGGTTCAACCTGGCGCACTCCGGATCGATTTCATCAATATTGATACTGGGCGGGATGCGGCTTTGTAAAAGCGACAGGCAGACAAAAATTGCTTCCACCGCGCCCGCGGCCCCTAACATATGACCCGTCATGGATTTGGTGGCGGTGACCACCGGCAAAGCCTTTCCGGAGTTAAAAATTATTTCCAAAGCCGCCGCCTCATTCCGGTCCCCGGTACGCGTGGAGGTGGCGTGCGGGTTGACATAATCTATCTGCTCCGGCTGGATCTGCGCATCCTTCAAGGCCATGGTCATACACCGGACTGCTCCCCCCAGATCGGGATCGGTGATATGGCGGGCGTCGCCAGTCATGCTGAAGCCGATGATTTCGGCGAAAATAGGGGCGTTGCGCCTTTTGGCATGTTCCAACTCCTCCAGGATCAGGATGCCGGCGCCCTCCGACATCACAAACCCTGACCGGTCCTTGTCAAAAGGACGAGAGGCCTCGGTTGGCCGGTCATTAAAACCGGTAGCCAGGGCGCCCATGCGATAGAAACCGGCAACCGTCAGCAAGGTGACGGCGGCTTCGGCCCCGCCCGTGGCCATCAACTCTGCTTCACCCAACTGGATGGAACGGAACGCGGCCCCAATGGCGTGCGCTCCCGCTGCACAGGCCGTGGCCAGAGCCGCATTGGGCCCCCGGGCCTGAAAACTGATGGAGACATTGCCTGCCGCCAGGTTCGGCAGCAGTTTAGGGACGGTAAAGGGCGAAACCTTCTTTATCCCATGCTCTAACAGGTTTTCATGCTGCTTCTCCCAACTGCCCACGCCGCCCATACCGCTGGCGATAATGATCCCCACCCGATCCGGGTCCTCCTGCTCCAGGTCCAACCCGGAACTATTCACCGCTTCCAAGCTGGCGGCCAAAGCGTATTGAGAGAAGTTATCCGTGTACTTAATAAGCTTGTTATCCTCTTTGGTCAGGTTTTTCTTGCGCTCGGCCATCATCTTTTTAAGGTCAAAATCTCTTATCTCTCCCGCAATCAAGGGGAAATCATCCGGCGCCCGATAACGCTCCCGAAATTCGGCCAGATCGTTGGCGTAGTGCGTCACCCGACCGATACCTGATTCCCCGGCCAGTAACCGCTGCCAGACGGTAGGGACGTCATTCCCCAAAGGAGTGATCAGGCCAAGACCGGTGACCACCACCCGGCGCATTTCCACTACCTTGATTGTCTGCATGCACCTCTCCCCCGGAATCATTTCCGGAATTTTATCAAAAAAAGAGTTTTTTTCTTTATATGAACCCGCAGAGCGGATATAAATTTTTTCAGCAACCAACGGCAGCAAGTTGACCGCTGTATACTACCACAAATAACGCCTTGCAGGTAATTATGGGTTCAAAGTTAGAAACTATTTCGCGTGCTGAATTTATTGAACTCGTGGATTCTTTTGCCGACGAGTTATTGGATATCTGCCAGTTTTTTGTTTCTCAACATGATGAGAAACTCCCCGATACGGAACGGCTCTTTGCCCGCCTCAGTTATGCCTCGAAACTGGTGGAAGATTTGCTGGACTATCACGGCGCTAAAAATAACCAACTCTGGTACAAATACCGGGAACTAGTAGCCTCTATTCTTAATTTTTCCGCCGCCGCCTACACTATGAAGCACATTGTCAGCCGCATATCATTTTATGAAATCGGCGCTGATAATTCTTTTATCTTTGCCAGCCAGTTAGTACACCGCTTCCTGATTAACACCCTGACAAACCTCTGTCAAGAGTTGATTGCCGAAACGAAAAAAATGGGACTAAAACTTTCTCAACCAACTTTGGTCCGGAAGCAGTTCGCCAATCTGTCCTCCAACCGATTTTTGGAATTCGACATCCTGCCCCAAGACCTGTATGACGAAAAACAGCATATTGTCCGTGTCACCACTGCCTATCTCAATATCGTCCGGGACTTCGAAGCCCTGGGCTGTTATAAGAGATTCCAGGCAAATGAACTGCGCCAACTTATTCCCACCAAAATCAATGAAGAAATTTTACGCAAGTATGAAATGATCATCCATAATTTGCAATCCTCCTATGACACGTATATCGGGAGGGATTTCAGCCGGAGTGAAAGCACAAAATTCAAGAGTCTCCGGGACCATATCTCCATCTCCCTGCATTTATTGGAATTAAGCGGTCGTCTGTCACATTATTTTGAACGACATCTTTACGATGTCGGCCGCATTGACGTCTATCTCGACATCCAACAGTTATTGAGCCAACTGGTAAATACCGATTTTTTATTGGATGGCATCATTAATTATGCAGTTTTCTCTTGCAATGAATTTCTATCCAAAGGAAAATCTCTAGCGCAAAGCCTCCTGAATCAATTTATCGAACACGATGAAATCACTGTAGGCGTCCCGGTGAAACTGGGATTCCACAGTCGTCCTTGTATGTTGGTGGCCAAAATCGTCCAGCACTATGGTGGTCAGGTGGAAATGGTCGTCGCTGAAGATCATTTTGACGCCAGTTCCATTCTGGATTTGCAGTGGGCCGGCGGCAAGGTCCACCGGGAAAATCTTTCCCAGGTAAAATTTCAAGGGGACGCCAGGGCCTTGGCTGATATAGCAATTTTAGCCAGCATTAATTACGGCGAAGATACCATGGGGAAAGGCATACCACTGCCACCGGAACTGTCATACCTGCGATGAGTGCCGGACTAAGTCCCGAATAAATCATTCTTTGTTAATTTTGTGCAAACTTTGAGTTTACATTTAGGTATGTTTTGCGATAAACTCCATGATTATAATTTTACCCGAGCAGACTCTGCTCCCAAGAACATGTACTGTGCTGAAACGAGGCTTAAAGATGAAAACCAAAACCAAAACGAAAATAAATGGCCAATATATGGAACGGCTTTATTCATTTTATTCTCCTTTTTATGATTATGTCTTTGGCAAAGTTATGGAACCCGGCAGAAGGGAAGCTTTCAAATATCTTTCTGCCCGCCCGCATCAAAAAATACTGGAAATAGGCATCGGCACCGGCACCAGTCTGGAACTCTATCCTCCCCACACCCATATTGTGGGGATTGATATTTCCGAGGGTATGATCAAAAAGGCCCACAAACGGCTGGCAGCCCACCGGAATGGCCATAAGGTGGAATTGCATGTCATGGATGCCTGTAATCTGGAATTTCCGGATAATAGTTTTGATGCCGTCATGGCCTCCTATGTCATCACCACCGTTGCCGATCCTCATAAATTGTGTCAGGAAATCCTCCGGGTCCTCCGCCCCGGCGGCCAAATCATCGCGGTCCAGCACTCCCGGGGGGAAAATGGCCATTTATTAGAAAGAGCCAAAGATGTCCTCGCCCCTCTGTTCGTTCGCATCGGCTTTACCACTGACCTGGATGTCATCAAAGTTATGCGGGAGTCCGGTATGTGCATCGAGCACACCTGCGGCTGCAATATGTTCCACCTGCATCGTCTCATCACCGGCACCAAACGCTAATACGCTGATCTTTCTATATAATATTATTTAAGAGGGGAAGGACAGCTTCCCCTCTTGCCATTCAATCAACCAAACGAAATCGATCCGCATTGAAAAAGTCTCTTCCAGGGAGGATATTGTTTTGTTTACGGATTCTTTCTGGCGCCGCCATTATGACCCGGATGTCCCTGCTACCATAGAAATTCCCGATATCTCCCTGTCTGAAATGTTCTACCGGTCGGCTGCGGAATTTCCGGATAATCCGGCCATTATTTTCTTCGGCAAGGAAATCAGTTACCGCCGATTACACCAACTGGTCTTGCAGGCCGCGGCAGGGCTGTCCCGGCTGGGTCTGCAAGCCGGCCAGCCTGTGGCTGTGCTCTTGCCCAACTGCCCCCAGTCGGTGATTACCTATTATGCCGCCTTACATCTCGGGGCCATGGTGGTGATGATTAATCCTCTGGCCGCACCCCGGGAAATCCTGGACCAGGTGCAACGGGCGGGAGCGAAAATTGCCGTCGTTCTGGACCAGTTGGCACCCAACGTGGAGCAGATCCGGTCAGAGTTGAAGCTGCGGCACCTGGTGGTCGCCTCGCTGACGGAATATCTGCCCATTCCCTGGAACTGGCTGTACACCTTGAAGTCCCGGAGAAACAAACATCAGGTAGGCGCCCGCCTCGATCTACGCCAGAAACCTTTTGCCACCCTTCTGTCGGAAAAGGCTGCGGCTGCTCCTCCCTTAGCGGCTCGCAGCCAGGACATCGCCACCTTGCAATATACCGGTGGCACCACCGGAATTCCCAAAGCTGCCATCCTGACCCACCGGAACCTGGTGAGTAACGTCCTGCAAATCAATGCCTGGCTGCCGCACTGCCGCCGGGGCGGCGAACGGGTTTTGGCAGTGCTCCCCTATTTTCATGTGTTCGGTATGACCGCGGCCATGAACTGGCCCCTTAATCTGGCCGGCGCCATTATCCTGCTGCCCCGCTTTGACGCCGCCAATGTGTTAAAAACCATTCACAAAATGCGTCCCACCGTCTTTCCGTCGGTGCCCACCATCTTCATTGCCCTGATTCATCACCCGGACCTGCAGCGCTACGATCTAACTTCTTTATGGGGCAGTATCAGCGGTTCCGCCCCCCTGCCCCAGGACGTGCAGGACACGTTTGAAGCCTTGACCAAAGGGCGGATCATCGAGGGCTACGGTCTGACGGAAACCTCCCCGGTGACCCACCTCAATCCCATCACCGGCCGGCGCCAACCAGGCAGCATCGGCCTCCCCTTCCCCAATACCGAGTGCCGTATCGTCGATGCTGAAACCGGCTGCCGGGATCTGCCCATCGGCGAAGTGGGTGAACTTATCATGCGCGGTCCCCAGATCATGTCCGGATACTGGCAAAATCCCGAAGAAACTGCTCTGGCGATGCGAGACGGCTGGTTCTACACCGGCGATCTGGCCAGAATGGATGATGATGGCTTCTTTTACATCGTGGACCGGAAAAAAGACCTGATCATCGCCAGCGGCTTTAATATCTTTCCCCGGGAGGTGGAAGAAATCCTGCACCAACATCCGGCCGTGCAGGACGTCGTGGTTTTCGGGGTGCCCGAATCGTACCGGGGTGAGACGGTCATGGCCATTGTCGTCCCCAAACCAGCTACACCAGTAAACGCCGGGGAATTAATCGACTTTTGCCGGGGGCGCCTGGCCGCCTACAAAGTCCCCACCATCATCGAATTCCGGGAGGAACTTCCCAAAACCCTGGTAGGCAAAGTTTTACGGCGCCAATTACGCCAGGAGGCAGTGGCCAAGGTAAACTGCACCTAATCCGGGTAATTATAGTTTTGCCAAAAGTAAAGCAATGTCTGATTCACCCCGCACCCTGCCTTCTCCCCTCAAGGTGAGAGGTGAATTTAAAGGATACAACTTTTGCCAGTTGGTATAATGAATGGGACGGGAAAGCGATGCGACTCCCGCTTTTGGGTCTGTTAGCAGTCCTCTATGATCAAAAAAATCCACCTCGAAAATTTCATGGCCCACAAAGCCACCAGCATCGAGCTCTCACCCGGGGTGACGGTTATCACTGGTCCCAATAATATCGGCAAAAGCGCCATTGTGGAGGCTATCCGCTATCTCGTTTACAATCCCGCACCCAAAAATGTCATCCGCCACGGCGCTAAAAAAGCGTTAGTCAGTCTGGAGTTGGACTCCGGGGAGATCATCACCTGGCAGCGCCAGGACAAGAACGCCTCTTATACCATCCAGCAATCCGGCCAGGAACCCGAGGAATATCATAAATTCGGGCGAGACGTCCCAGATGACGTCCGCGCCCTGCTGCGCCTGGAACAGGTGGAAACCGATACCGATAGTCTTGATATTCATCTGGGCAATCAGCGGCAACCCATCTTTCTCCTGGACCGGCCCGGATCGCACGCCGCGGGTTTTTTTGCCGCGTCCACGGAAGCCGATTATCTTCTGAAAATGCAGCAGGCCCTGAAAGGTCGGATTGAACAGGCCAAAAAGGACAGGAAAAGATTGACAGCAGAGCTGGTGGTCATTGACCGGCAGCTCTGCCAGTATGAACCTCTGGATGACCTGGAAGTCCGGATCAGCCGGACCGAAGCCTTATATGCGGCCATCCTTGAAACCGGCCGATCGCTGCCGCGCCTGGAAGAAATTATTAGCCTAATTCAGGACACGCAAGCCCAACTCGACCTGGAACGGGGCGCCGCGGGCATCCTCGGGTGGCTGGAGGGCCCGCCGGCCCTGGAGAAGATCACCGGACTGACCATGGTGCTGGCCGAACTGGAAGATAAAACGCGGCACCACCACTTCGAAGCAGCCCGGAGGGCGGCGCTCATCGACTTGACCTCCCCCCCGGCCCTCGCGGCCACGGCCGAACTGGAAGCTTTGCTGGTCCAAAGCCAGGCCACCCAAACCCGCCAGACGACGGCCCAAGCCCATTTTCGGGTCCTGGCGGCCTTAACCCCGCCCCCGGCCACGGCTGAGGTCGAAACCTTGCAGGCGATTATCCAGACCTATCTCGAGACCAGGGACAATATTGCGGCTTTGCGACAACGCCAGGAAATTTTGGCTGTGCCGGCTGAACCGCCCCTGCTGGAGGAAGTCAGTGCTTTGGACGAGCTGCTGGCCCGGTTGGACCGGGAACAGGCCAAATACGAACGCGTGCAGGGCGTCACCCGCCTTCTGGCCCAGCTTGAAACACCCCCGGAAACCGCGGCCCTCCTTGATCTGGAACATTCCTTGAGCGCCCTGGGGCAGGCGGCCGCCGGGGTCTCCCAGCAACAGGCGTACCTGGCCGCCTTAACGGGGCAACTGGACCGGAAGAAGGCCGAGGTTCACGCCTATCTCAAGGACGCGGGTTTATGCCCCCTCTGCGGCAGCCCCCTGGAGCTGGAGCATTTTTTGGAGAGCGGGCATGCCTGACGCCTCCCCTGCCCTGCCCCGCTCCTGGGACTATAATGGCCTGCTGTTCATCGGCGACCCGCACCTGGCCGCCACCCCACCCGGTTTCCGGAGGGATGAGTACAGCCGGACGATTCTGGAAAAGTTGGCCTTCTGCCTGGAGTTGGCCTCCCAACATACCTATCTGCCCATTATTCTGGGCGACCTGTTTCATCTGCCCCGGAATAACCCCAATCATCTCCTGGTGGATGTCATGGAGTTGTTCCGCCCGGTCAGGCCCTGGGTGCTGGTGGGCAATCACGACAAACACGAAGCCCGTCTGACCCGGGATGTCTCTTTGGCCGTCCTCCAGGCCGCCGGGGTGATCAAGCTGTTGGCCGAGGCCGGACCCGTGGGGGTCGTCCGCATCGGGGGCCGGAGGGTTCTCATCGGCGCCAGCCCGGATTGGACTCCGCTCCCCACCGGGGTGGACCGCCAGGAGGTGGATTTTGTCGTCTGGGTGACGCACCACGATCTGAAATTTCCCGATTACGAGGCCGGCAAAGTGGCGCTCCGAGAAATACCGGGCATTGATCTGGTGGTCAACGGGCATATCCATACTCCCAAACCGCCGCAACAGTGCGGTGGGACCTTGTGGGTCAATCCGGGCGGCATCAGCCGGGTGTCCAGGAGCATCTATACCCAGAAGATGCAGCCGGCCGTTACCCTCTGGCGACCGGGTCTGGCCGCGCTTGAGAGCATCGCCATTCCCCACCGCCCTTTTGAGGAGATCTTTTTACCGTTCACGGCTGAGGAGGAACGCCGCCATGACACCCTGGATGAATCCATGTTTATCAAAGGCCTGGAAAATCTCATGATCCGCAAAACCTCGGAGGGAGTAGGTCTGAAGTCCTTCCTGGAAGCCAACCTAAATCCGGCTGATCCCCTGGATACCATGATCTGGGAGCTGTATACGGAGGTTATGAATGCCGCAACTCAAGAATGACGCCCCGACAGGCCAGGCTCCTTCCCGGGACGCTGTGGTCCAGCACAAGCTGGAAACACTCAAAAAGGAATATAACGACCTGCACACCAAGAAGATTACCACCGAAGCCAATATCAGAAACCTGGAAGAAAACCTCGGCAAACTGCGGGCCACCGCCGAAAAAGAATATGGCACCAGCGACCTGGAAGAGCTGAAACGGGAATTGGAGAAGCGCCGCCGGGAAAATGAAGCAAGCGTGGCGCAGTATGAGCAGCATATTCGGGAAGTTAAAGAGAATCTGACGGCCATCGAAGCGACCCCAGCCGAGGAAGCCTGATGGCCCCCCAAGAAGTGGCCCAGCCGCCGGTGGTCCGGCCGGAGGAAGTCCGCCGGCGCTTTGAGGCCTTACGTTTGCGCCGGCAGATGCTTCTAGACCGGCAAGGCGAGGCGGAAAAACAACAGCAGGAGCTGACGGCGTTCTTGCAGTTGGCCCCCGGGGTGGCCGACCGCCTGGACGCCCTGTCCCAGCACCTCTTCGGCGATATCCTGGCGGAAGTGGAGCGTAATTTGACTTACGCGCTGAGAGAGGTCCTGGAACAGGATCTGAAGGTAGTGAGCACCACCGAGGTCAAAAAAGGCAAGGCCACCATCAGCTTCGGGGTGGAGCGGGACGGGCAGCGGGAAGATATTCTCACCGGCCAGGGCGGCTCGGTCTGCAACATCATTTCCGTGGGCCTCCGGCTCATCGCCCTGTCCCAGCTCCCGGACCGGGAGCACCGCCGCTTTCTCATCCTGGACGAACAAGACTGCTGGCTCAAGCCCGACCTGGTCCCCCGCCTCATGGCCATTATCCACACCATTGCCGAAAAACTCAATTTTCAACTCCTGGTTATCAGCCATCACGACATCAATCTGTTCCGGGAATACGCCGACCGCATCTACCGCCTAGCCCCGGCCGCCAAAGCCGGCGACGGCGTCCGCCTGGAACTGATGGAAGGAGTGGAAGATCAGGCTTGAGCGCTAGCGGCAGCGGCGCTGACTTGGAATAGAGTTCCGAGTTCCTGGTTCCCGGTTAAAAGCGGTCCGGCGGCAGAATAATGAAATTCGCGGTTTTTTTTAGTATTTTTTTACGAACTTGACATCCTGCTGATATAACTTCGTAATACATTCTGGCGCAAGTGTTTTCGCGGCAATTTCGCGGTTTTTTCGCGCTAATTTCGCGCTTGTTTCGCGGTTGGTTCGCGTCGACTTGCCGGTCCGTTGCCAGCAGTTGGTCGGTTGAGGCGAGGGGCCTGCCCCGGTTCGAGCCGGGCTGAGGAACGCCAGCCGGGGCCAAAAGGAACAATGAACCGAAAATTTTTTATCATCGTTTAATCCTTCGAAATATTTATCAATAATCTTTTTGAAGGCGAAATTTCGCGCTAATTTCGCGGTTTTTCGCTAATTTCGCGCTTGGGTCGCGGCTTTTTTCCCTGGCTGGCAGACCTCCGGGATTATGGCGGAGTTTCGTTGCGGCCAAAATTTTATTTGAATCACCCCCCTTCCGGATTTTTGGAGTTTCGAGTGCACGTTGTCCCGGTAATTGCCGGGAGAAAAAAGGCCAAGGCGGCCGATGACAACAGGATCATACTTGAGTGAGGCGAAAAAAGACAGAACACCTGAAGCAGATGTCGCAAAAGCAGGAAAATGGGGAAAGGGAGCAGAAAAAAGTGGGGATTGGGTTTTAAGGAAACAGCTCAAGGGCATGGTAGGACCAGATCCTTGAAATTTACAGTTATGGAATATTTTTAGGGCAAGGTGTCGGGTTTTTAAATATAGCAGGAGCAAAAACATGGTCTGGCTTCTGCAAACCGCTTATCTCCCCAAATAATGATAAAGAGTTTCCTGCCATTCTTGCTGACGGATCTTTTGCAATAGCACTTGATTTATACTTTTCCGCAGCGGGCTATTCTCCACCAGCGCAATGCCATAATTCTCTTGAGAATATGTCTGGGGAAGTACTTCTAATTTCCCTTGAAATCGTTGTTTGATCCTGTAACGTAGTTCCGGGGCATCATAGATGAAAGCCTCGATTTTTCCACTAAGCAATGCTTCCAATCCCTCGTCAACCGATGTATACGTCTTAAATGAAATTAAGCTGTTTTTAAGGAAAGATTCACTGGTTGTGTGTGGCATCGTGCCCACCAGAGCATTTTTCAGATCCTCTAGGCCGTGCACCGAAGTTTCAAGTTGTTTTACAGTGAGTATAGACGTTATCGTTGCAGTAAATATCGACACAAGAATAATGCCAGTAAACATCAGGATAAAAGCAGTTAAACGACCCCCGAGAGTTTTTGGATGTTTATCTCCATATCCAACTGCAGTCATGGTAACGGCGGCAAACCAGAACCCTGAGCCAATTCCTTGGATGGCATTACCCCCAAATTGCTCATGGTTTGGTTTTCTTTCAAACAGCCACATTATTATGCCTACTATCAGTAAGACCAAGAAGATTATTATTAAAATAACTAGAACAGTATGAGAAAATAACTGCTTAATTATAGAAATCCAGGCATTTTTTTCTTTAACAGGAACGGCGAGGCCCAACCCGGTGGTATAAAAAGGATAGGTAAAATCAAACTTATCAAGACGTTCAGGAGTTATGGTTAACATTGAAACCACGACGTCTAGAGATCGGTTCGTGAGCCCGGCAAGCAAGTTATGTTGGTCCAGTTCCCGAAACTCATAGGTTAAATTCAATTCGGCGGCAATTTGACGCCAGAGATCAATACTAATCCCAGTCCATCTACCGGTGTTATCTTTCATAGAAAAAGGAGGTTCTGCTTTGGTCCCTACCGTTAATTTCTCCTTGACCGGTCGAACTTCAGGTCCGCTTTGCCCGCAGGCTTCTTGCCTCGAGCTAAAGGGCGAGAGCAAGGTCCAGGCCGTCAGTACGACTACCAGAACCAAGAATTTCCCTTGCTTAGCGGATAATACGCCCATTTGTGAAACCAGAGGTCTCATAGCTTCCCCTTTTTGCTTGAGCTCATTTCTGCGGGGCGGGAGATCCAGAGAGCCTGCCCTCGAGGCTGATAGATTCGTTAAGAGACGGCCGATGGATGTCGAGGCCAGCGCCGAGAATTTCAAAATTAAGGCGGCGGTGCTCCGGAAAGTTTTCCTGACCCGACGCTGGGCAGGCCCGAATGGACGGGTCTCAGGTCAGTCCCGGCCTTCTTTTCCAGAACCAGCCGACTAATGGGATTATGACGGCGGCCCACAGCCACTGCCAATTATTCTCGAAGAACGACCTTACTTGTTGATTCCAGGTGACTTCGACCGCAATTATCTTGTCGAAGGTGCGAATTACTCTGGGCGTGGGCGCCCCAGCAATACTTAGAACCGCGGATAAGGTTAAATGTAAATTCTGATGTCCGCCGCTATTTGGCCTCACTTCCCATTTCCATTCGGTGATAGTACTTCGTGACACAGCCTGGGTTTCCGGGGTTATGGCGCTAATGACAAAGTTAGGCCCGGTTAGACGAGCTTCCATACGATCCGAAACTTGAAGGCGGGCGCCCTCTTTCTCCCCTTCGGCTTCGATCAGGCGTTTCAGATCTTCCATGGGCGTGGTCAAGCCGAGCTTGAGCTGAATCAGGGCGGTATTATGTAAATTCATGGTTTGGGGAGCATTGAAGGCAATATTTCCCACTGCCAATTTTTCAAGAATCCCATCGATGGCGCCGAGCTGATCCTTGGGCGGCTTGACTAGATGCCGTGATCGGGATGGCGGGGCGGCTATGGTCATGAAGAAAACCATAGTGAAAATCAGGATGATAACCGTCAGAGCTCCTAGCGACCCGACTATTATTTTCGTTCTTACCCTCATGCGTGCACCCGGGGATAGCTTTCCCTGTTTACTTTCGATCAACTAAGCAATTAAAAACTCACTAGTTCCGGACATTAAATTCTGGATATAATCTGATTTGGTATATCTGATATTATCAAATTTTATAAGTTAATATCGGGTTATCAATTTTTTATCATTATGATCCAATAGTAACAAGGAATCCATGAAAATCCGCCGACCTGGAAGAGCTGGCCGAAAGGGTGAGAGGGATACTGCGGGTATAATTTCTCAATTAAAACCTGACATTTCAGGAGTAGACAGGCCCCTTCGCCTGTGGTAACATAGGTCAGCATTTTTTGGACTTAATAAAGAATTAGTTATATATATACGTGCCATTAGCCATCAAGCCGGCAGATGGCGAAGCATCACTAACCGCTGACCACTGCTCACTGCAAAGGCGACCACCCCATGCGCTTCCCGCCCACTAGCCGTTCAGGTTTCAGGCCCGGTATGGTCTGGTTCGTGTGTTTGGCTTTGTCACTGACGCTGGTTCAGGGGTGTGCGGCGCTCCGGCCCCGCAACCCCCTGCCCCAGAATCTAGAGTCCAAAGTCGAGGTTCCCGGCATGACCGGCGTTCGGGCCTGGGGGGACGAGGTCAGCGAGGTCTTTACCCGGTTCACCATTGAGGCGGCGCGTCAGGAGCGGGCTGCTTTTGGTGAGGCCATTGTCAAGACGCCGGTCTCCTTCCTGGCCCTGTCCGGCGGCGGCGACGACGGCGCCTTTGGGGCCGGAGTCCTGTGCGGTTGGACCACGCACGGCACGCGCCCCCGGTTCAAAATGGTGACGGGCATCAGCACCGGCGCCTTGATCGCCCCTTTTGCCTTTCTGGGCTCGTCGTATGACCACGTCTTGCGGCATGTCTATACCGGTGTCACCAGCAGCGACATTTTCCGGAAAAAGAGTCTGCTTACGGTGCTCTGGCGGGAGTCCGTCGCCGATACCGCGCCCCTGGCCCGGTTGTTGGAACTGTACGTCGATGAATTGATGCTGGCCGAAGTAGCCGCAGAACACAACAAAGGCCGGCGTCTCATCATTGGCACCACCCAACTGGACGCCCAGCGTCTGGTGCTCTGGGATATGGGGGCCATCGCCGCCAGCGGCGACCCGGACGCCATAAAATTGTTCCGCAAGATCATGCTGGCTTCCGCTTCCATTCCCGGCGCTTTCCCGCCCCAGTATATCAAAGTGGAGGCCGGCGGCGGCTGGTACGAAGAGATGCACGTGGACGGCGGCACCACCAACCAGGTAATTCTTTATGAAACCGCCCTGAGCCCCGTAGACTTGATTGCAGGGCTGGATAAATTATCATTGGGACGGACCCGCATTCTCTATATTATCCGGAATTCCCAGGTCAAGCCGGAATGGGAAAACGTCAGACCCCGGGTGGGACCCATCGGCGCCCGGGCCATCTCCTCCCTCATCAAGACTCAGGGTGTGGGCGATCTCTACCGCCTCTATGCCTTTGCCAAGCGGGATAAAATTGACTACAACCTGGCGGCCATTCCCGCGGAGGTGGCGCCCAGCCGAGGCAAAGAACCTTTTGATCAGATCTACATGAATCAGCTCTTTGATCTGGGCTATGAAATGGCGGTCAAGGGCTACCCCTGGATGAAGCATCCGCCGTTTTTCGATCCAACCCCGCTTTTTAAGGTCCCGAAACACCTGAGGCCGGAAATACTTAAGACCAGCGATAAATAGGCGGCGCCTGCCCCGGCGCCGTTCCCCGGCCTGAATATCATCTGAGGCAACCGGAGTGGGCTATTCTCCGCCGGGGGCTTCCTGGGACCTGATGATCTGGCCGCCAAGTTTTTTGGTCCCGGCTCTTTCCGGTTCATCGCTGATGACTGATTTGGAGTCATGCCGTTCCATTTGAGGTGACGGCGCGTCCATATCCCGGGGGGCCTTGGCTTTTTTCGGAGACGGGGCCGGGGGGGCCGGCTTGGCTTTCACTGGTTCGGCGTTTTGAGCCAGGAGAAACGCCTGGGAAGGCGACGCCGTCACGGCCGGCCAATTCTGAACCTGATCCCGGTCGTTAATCGGCGCTGCCTGGGCCATTGTAACCATAACCGTCACTGCTGTTAAGCCAAGGGCTCCCTTGAGCAAAATTTTTAACAACTGCCGCATCCTCTTTCCTCCTTACCTCCAGATGGCGATTTTCGATCAATTTAAGGCGATTTGAATGGAGCCCCGGCGCCCTGGCCAGCGGCCCTTTTCATACCAAGGTGCAGTCAATGGGTTATTTACTCCCCTCACCCTAACCCTCTCCCCCGCGAGCGGGTGGCGAGGGGACTAAGGATGAAAGTTGTCATTTGATTGCTAATCGGTATCAGACATGATCACCTGATTTTAAACCTGAACATTTTCAACAACTATTATATCTCCTTGAGGCCGAGAACCTCAAAGACTTCCAGGGGCTCCTGCCGCCCTTTGACCGCCCGGGTTTCCTGCCGGCCGGTCACCACTCCCGGGGCCGCCGCAATGGTGCTGTGGCTGGCGACGATGGTCCAGCCCAAGGCTTTGGTCAATGATTCCAGGCGCGAGGCGGCATTCACGGTATCGCCGATGGCGGTGAATTCCAGGCGCCTGGGAGAGCCGATGTTGCCGACGATGGCTTCCCCGGTATGCAGGCCGATGCCGATGGCAAAATCGGGCAACTCCAGATCGCCAAAACGCCGGTGCATCCAGGCGCGAATTTCCTGGGCCTTGTCGGCCAGGTCCAAAGCGGCCCCCAGGGCCCGCCGGGCATGATCCGGATACGGCGCCGGGGCCCCGAAGACCGCCATCACGGCGTCACCGATAAATTTGTCCACGGCGCCCCCCTGGGCCATGACGGATTCGCAGGCCTGACTTAAATAGCGGTTGAGCATCTCCACCACCTGATGCGGATCTAATCTCTCGGAAATGGTGGTGAAGTTGCGAATATCGGCAAAAAGCACCGTCACCTGGCAGACCTCGCCGCCCAAATCCGGCAGCGCGCCCGAGGCCAGAAGTTTCTCCACCACGTCGTCGTCCACATACCGGGAAAAGATCTTGCGGATACGGGCCCTTTCCCGTTCCTCGCCGGTCAGCTTGATCCCCAAGATGCCCATGTAGCTCACTATGACGCCAAGCTGCACGTTTGCCGTCGGCAGCAGTAGATATCGGTCAAACAGCAGGTAGGCGAAGAGCGCGGCCAGTGAGGAGATTCCCACACCTGCCGCCAGGCCGGGCCAGGGCGGCAGCCGGTAAAACAGGACCCCGCCGGCCAGGATGACGCCGATCAGATAGAGGGAACTGAGATAGCCCGGCACCGGACGGGGGAAAACGCCGGTGAGCAGAGTTTCCACAATGTTGGCGTGAATTTCCGGGCCGCTCATGTCGCTGCCGGGCCAATGCCACAGGCTGAGGGCATACGGGGTGGGGTGGGCATCCTGCAAGGCCGCGGGTTCATAGGCAATAATGACCACCTTGTCTCGGAGAGCTTGGATCTGGGCCTCAGCTTCGGCGTCGGGGCTCAGGAAACGCCCCATGGAGAGGCGGGGGAAGGTATCCGGCGGACCGACAAACCCGATAAGGGGCGCGGCCCTGAGACCACTCCTGCCTGGGGTCGTCGGCAGACCAGTTTTTCAGGGCCGGATCATGTTGCAGGCGCGCCATTTCCTTTTCCGCGTCCTGACCCTCGGCCCGCAGCGCCAACACCGGCGCGAAGGTAAGCATGACCTGGTCATAATCATCAGTGAGAGCCGGCACGTAACCCCGGATCGCCCCATCATCGTCATTGTAAAAATTTATCAGGCCCAGGTCGCGCCCCTGCCGGGGCAACGCCACCAGGTATTCTCGGATGGGCAAAATTATCTCAGTTTTGTGTTGCTCACCGCTGGCCCGATGGGCAGCCAGGATGACCTGACCGGAAGCCAACTGCTTTTTGAAAGGCTCATCGTACTTCAGGCTCGGGTGGTTGGGAGGGAGATCCAGGGTCTGGAGCCAGGATTCGATGCTGACGTGGAAGAGATAATCCAGGCCGATGATTTTGGCCCCCACCCGGCGCAGGACCTCGATGACCCGGGCAAAATGCGGGGTCCAGCAGACCAGCGGTTCCGGATATTGCTGCAAGGTTGCTTCATCCAGGGCCACGATCACCACGTGTTGCGGCTGGCGCCGGACCCCGGCCAGCCGGTGCCAGAGATCGCCATAAAAATTTTCCGGCCCTGCCAGCCACCCGGCCCAGCTTATCCCGGCCACCGTCGCGGCGACCACCAGCAACAGCACCGCGATGCAAAACGGGGTTTCTCTCCGTCGGAGTTTTCTGGTCATCTTTGTTACAGGTTTCAGGGAGCGACGCCTCAGGGTTCGATAACTACGGCTCCGTCGTCTTTTTTCCCGACTCGGCTGCGTTAATTAGATTCGGAGCATTGTGCTCTAAGCTTTAACCGATTTTGCCGATTTTGTCTAATCCCTAGACCGATTTGACGGCAGCCCTAAACCATTTGCAACAAAGTGTTTGTCATCGTGACCAAAAGAACGTCTTATGCTCCCCTCACCCTCTCTCTGCAAACGGGGTGAGGGGATAAAAGATGAAACTTGTCTGAAAATGGCGGGCCGGCCCGGAGGTCTGGGCCACCGCTTTCCATATTCAAAACAAATGTTATATAATCCTGTTCCACCGATAGCTGCCAATAGTGGCAAGATAGCTTGCTGGAAAGAGTCAGCGGGTGCCTCAGCGCTCGGCTGGTTTAGTTGGTTCAGCAGCTCCCCACAGCTTGGAAGCGGTCATCTTGCCCCTTGAAGAAGGCTGACACTCCCCTGATCGACTACGATATGGTCGCCGTCAGACAGCTTGGACATTACCTCTTGACTCAACATGGCAAACGGAATACCACGGTCCTGTAACCTGCGACATTGGGGAGAATTAGGGTCTTGCGGCAGGATGAGCAAAGCTCCACAGTTGTCAAAAAGCGCATCGACGATGCGAGGTTCCGTTAGGCACGCCACATTAGAAACGTCAAGGTCGTCGACTATATCGACCATGTTACTCAACGTGGCCTTTATGATTGTGCCCATGAAAGGTGTGTTGTAGACGTTCGCTACTTCGATGTTCCTGTGGATACCCCATGATAGAGGGTATGGAAAGTCGATTCCCGGGAAGTCTTGTTCGATGTCCTGCTTGGCCAAGTGCACCTCTTGTTGAACGGACACGTCCTGGTTCGAGTCGAGTCCAAAGAGCTCACCGAGCAGCTTCCTCGACGGTGGACCACTCGGCAGGTCCTGCTGCTGGGCTCGAGCTTGGTGCAGTTTCTCAAGGTCAGAAAGATAGAATACAGGTCCAGACCGCTGATAGCTGAGCGCAATAGCGCCGGCTGCGATGATCCTCGAGGATCTTCCTCTCTCGCTGAGCGTCTTGATCATCAATTCGCCTGCCGCCTTATCTCGAATCTTGCCGACGGTTCGCGCGATGAGCGCTTGGATGGCTTTCTCGTCGTTGGTAATGAGCGGTTTCGCATCGAGTTGGGTGCAGGCGCGCAGCAGAACGCTTAAGTCCACGAACCTATGGTCGATCTCTACAAGTTTGGAATAGGCTCGCACCACCGCGAACAGGAGCACTGAGCCGTTGGATTGCTGCTCCGACATGTCGAGGAAGCGCTGAGCCACCTGCCGATAGCCGGGGCTGTGGTGCAGGGCTCCTGCCAGGCACTCGCCAAGGAGCATCTTGCAATTGTAAAGTATGTCCGAGCCCGACGCACTCAATTGCAGCAGCCACTGGGCGGCGCGGCTGAACGTTGCTACTGCAAACCCTTCCGTGACGGCATCGTCAATATCATAGAGGGTTAGTGCACTAAACAACGCATCGCGTTCGGGTGATGGCTCTGCCCAAAAACCGCCCGGGTCAGTCGCCTTTATTCGCTCCAATGCCTCATCGATGCTACGTTCCACGTCATCTAAACTTACTACTCCTCGGGGACAAAGCTTTATTATGAGTTCATTGAGTGAGGTCTGACTCACGCCTTCACCACGAAAATCCAGCGTTGGTAAATTGGACAGGTCCGCGGGAGTAGCGCAATCCCTGCGCAGCATCGGGATAATTTCATCATTAGTACGGCAGCCGCGAAAATAGTGGACCTCGAAGTCAACCCAATGAGAAGCAATCGCCTCCGGGCTTATTACAAGTCCTAAGAAGCGTGAGCGGTCCATGGCTGTAGTAAGTTCCGCGTTGCTTCCCAACTGTCCCGGATCGAGAAATCGCTCATCGAGCCAGGGCCGCAGTCGTCTACCGTTAAACTTCCCCTCGGCGAGCAGGTCAGCAAGAACCCGTACCCAATCTTTATCCGCCCGATTGTGCGAGATGAATATGTCATAGTTGTAACGTGTCTGATTAGATGGAGCTTTCATAGCACCTCCGTTGTTTATCACGGGCTCTCGGCAAAGATCAGGTGGGCGCTCCGCTGCCGCGTGTTGTAAGGCTTGATTAAAACGTAATGGCCCAACTTCCCTGCATTTCTTGTCCCTCTTCCCCCCTTTTGCATTTTTGCGACATCTGCCCCAGATGTGCTGTCAATTTCCCGCTTGGTCCAGTATGATCCTGGTATCGTCGGGGCAGTCGAATTTTCCCTCAGGGCGCTTTTCCCAGTATGCCTGCCCTCGAAATCCGGGGTGGACGGAAACCCTGTCAGGTTCGATCCGCTCCTTGCGCCTGACTTGGTCAACGCCGCGCAACCAAAAAACCGAGATACAAGCGCGAAATTACCGCGAAATTACCGCGAAAAATCGCGCCCATAAATATAATAGCAGTGTAATATCAATTAGATGGGAAGTATGAAAAAATTAACGCGAAAAATAATTTTCCACCAATTAGTTCCACCGGTCCCTGCCGGAAATACAAGCGCGAATTAAGCGCGAAATTACCGCGAAATAAGCGCGAAAAATGAGCTAAAGAATTTATTTAGAATGTTTTTTCAATATGTTATAAAATATCAAAAATTTGCCGCGAAAAGGGTAGGAATCTTTGCCCCGCCGACCTAATAGTATTCCTATTCCGACAGGTAGCGCCGGACGCCGATGAGGGAGCGTTTCCAGCAGTCCTGGTTTATATTGCTGATGGTGACCCCGCCCTTGCTGGCGGAGGAGTGAATAAAGCGGCCGTTGCCGATATAGATGCCCACGTGGCTGGGTTTCTCATCTTGGGTGAACAGGCCCGAGAAGATGCTGGCGGTGGCGTAGGAATATTTGCTCTGGCAATATTGATTGAAGAAAACGAGATCACCGTATTTTAGCTCATCCTTGGGCACCGACTTGCCGCTTTGAAATTGCAGTTCCGAGGTACGAGGGACTTTTACCCCGGCTCGTTCGTAGGTCTTCATGACAAAGCCGGAGCAGTCCACTCCGTCTTTGGTGGCGCCGCCGTATTTATAATCGGCCCCCAGATAATAGCCGATGGCTTCCCGGAGCCGCTTATCAGATGGCGCCGAGACCTCTTCCAAGGTAGGTTTAGGAGTTTGGGGAGAGGGCTTGGGAGGTTTGCCGGCACAGCCCAACAAGCATACGCTCAGGAGGCTGATCAGACAGCAGAGCCAGCAAGTCCGGAAAGTATAGTTACGGTCAAAAGTTCTATCTGAGTCACCCCTCAGCCATCGAGGCGAGAGGGGCAAAGAAGGGGCAGACCTGGCGGTAAGTGCGACAGTATCGCCCCAAGGTGTACTTTTGCCGCGGGGGTGCCTTGGGGCAATTGTGCTATGAGACCGTGGAACCCGGGATCGCGTCTTTTTCCGGGCTGATGAGCAAGAGACGACCATCACTTTTAGCTGCCAGGACCATGCCATGCGATTCGACTCCCATGAGTTTGGCCGGTTTAAGGTTTACCACCACAATCACCTGTTTCCCGATCAGGTCGCCGGGCTCATAATGCTGGGCAATACCGGCCACCACCTGGCGCGGTTCCCCCACATCGATTGCCAATTTTAAGAGCTTTTCCGATTTCGCAATCTTTTCTGCGGCTATGATTTTGCCGACCCGTAAATCAACCTGTTGAAAGGTCGGCAGATCAACCTGTGGTTTAACCGGCGTCGCCTCCGGAGTTTTCCTGGTTTCGCTGGTTGGTTTAATATCCACCGCCTCCAGCCGGGGGAACAAGGGTTCGCCCTGGTTAAGTTTGGTTCCGGCCGGTAGTTGGCCCCAGGAGAGCAGTGGCAGGAGCTGGGTCCCCCAGGTGTCCGTGGGCAGGCCTAGTTGCGCCAACATCTTGGGAGCGCTGGCGGGCATGACCGGCAACAGCAGGATGGCAACCCACCTGAGGGCCTCCAAAATAGTGGTCAAGACCACGTCAAGACGCTCATTATCTTGATTTTTAAAAAGCTTCCAGGGTTCGGTGAGAACGATATAGCGATTGATTTCACCGATGAGTTCCCATAACCGCAGGAGGGCCTTGTGGAATTCCAGTTCAGGCAGGAAACGGACATAATCATCCCGGACTGCCTGTGCCAAAGCCTGGAGAGCCGATTCCTGGGGTCCGGACTGCCCCGCCGTCGGGGTCACCCCCTGGCGATACTTGAATACCATGGCCAGACTGCGGGAAAAGAGGTTGCCCAAATCGTTGGCCAGATCGGAGTTGATGCGGCCGATGAGGGCCTCCTCGTTGAAGGCGGCGTCCAGGCCATAGACCATTTCCCGCAAAAAGAAATACCGCACCTGATCCAGGCCGTATTGGCTGACGAGACGCTGGGGTTCCACCACATTGCCCAGACTTTTTGACATCTTACCCTGGCCGATTTGCCAATAGCCGTGGACATTGAGGTGCTGATAGGGTTCCAGGCCGGCGGCTTTTAAGATGGTGGGCCAGTAAATGCCGTGGGGCTTTAAAATATCTTTGGCGATAAGGTGCTGGCAGACCGGCCAGAACTTTTTAAACGAAGCAGCATCGGGATAGTCCAGGCCGGTGAGATAATTGATCAGGGCATCGAACCAGACATAGGTGACATAGTTGTCGTCAAAAGGCAGGGGAATACCCCAATGCACCCTGATTTTGGGCCGGGAAATACAGAGGTCTTCCAGAGGTTCTTTTAAAAACGACAGCACTTCATTGCGATAGCGCTCGGGACGGATGAAGTCCGGATGTTGGTGAATATGGTCGATGAGCCAATCCTGGTAGCGGCTCATCCGAAAGAAGTAGTTGCCTTCTTTGACAAATGTTGGTTTGACCAGATGATCCGGACACTTGCCGTCCACCAATTCCCGCTCCAGAACGAAGCGTTCGCAGCCATAGCAATATTGTCCGGCATATTCGCTGAAGTAAATATCACCGCTGGCCTGCACTTTTTGGAGGATATCCTGGACTACCTTGATATGGTGGGCGTCAGTGGTGCGGATAAAATTATCATAGTTGACCTGAAGCTGATCCCAGGTATCACGGAATTTGCGGCTGATGTGATCGGCATACTCTTTGACCAGCATCCCCTTGGCATTGGCCGCTTCCACCACTTTTTCACCGTGTTCGTCGGTGCCGGTCTGGAAAAAGGTCTCGGCCCCCATGAGACGATGAAACCGGGCCAGGGTATCGGCCACGATGGTGGTGTAGGCATGGCCGATATGGGGTTCGGCGTTGACGTAGTAGATCGGGGTGGTGATGTAGAATGGTGGTATTGGCTTTTCCATCTGGTGTATGTGGCCCTTTACTATTAATTCTGACACCTGTCAAAAGGCGGTCAGCGTGCAGCAGTCAGCTTGACAATCAAATCCAGACAAGAACAAGACAATTTATTGACTATAACTTTAAACCTTAGTGAGAATTTTACAATATTTCTGTGAAGCTTAGAGGACTTTTTCCTGCCACCACTCTAAAAATTCTTCATGGCGGCTGTCCGGATTAAGGCCCGGGCAGGCTTCTTTAGCGGCTTCAAACTCACTGGCATGCACCAGGATTGCCGGCAGGAAGGGCCAATCCCGGCAGATCCGGGGTTTCACCGGATGAATGCCGCAACGGCCCTGGTCATTAAAGATGCAGCCTCCCGTCGGTTTATTTTGCACCGCCAGGCCTGACGGGGTTATCTCCAGATAGTCTTGTTTGAGGCGTTCAACGGCAATCTTGAGGTATTGCGCGATCAGGTCAATTTCACCGGGAGTGGGGAAAATGCCGCCCTTGCCTTGGCAACACTCGCCGCACTGTTGACAGTGGAACACAGGTTGGGATACTTCCGGAGTGGACATGTGGTTTACCAGCTCTCCGCCATGGCGTCGATTTCATCTTTCAAGGCACGGGTCATGAGGGTCTTGACGGCCTCCCGGGGTGATTGGTTTTCATAGAGGATGCGATACACCTGTTCCACAATGGGCATTTCCACTCCCAGTTTTTGGGATAGAAAATGAGCGGCGGCAGCAGTTTTCACTCCTTCGGCCACCATCTTCATGTTGGTCAGGATATCGTCTAATTTTTTGCCGGAGCCCAGTTGCACGCCCACCCGGTAGTTGCGTGATTGGGTGCTGGTACAGGTTAGAACCAAATCTCCCAGACCGGCCAGACCGGCCAGAGTCATGGGGTTGGCTCCCAGCCTGACGCCCAGGCGGATGATTTCGGCCAGACCACGGGTGATGAGCGCGGCTCGAGGATTGGCGCCCAAACCCAAGCCCTCCAGAATACCCGCTCCCAGGGCCATGATATTTTTCAGGGCTCCCCCCAATTCTACGCCGGTGACATCGAAGGTGGTATAGGCGCGAAAGGTAGGGGAGGAGAAAAGACGCTGGATGGATTTAGCCACAGGCCGTTGACGACTGGCCACGGTGACGACGGTGGGTTGAGCTTGAGCTACTTCCGTAGCAAAACTGGGGCCGGACAGAATGGCGTACGGGCACTCAGGTCCCATTACCTCCCGCACCACCCCTTCCATGGTCAAGAGGGTGTCATTTTCAATGCCCTTGCTGGCGCCGACGATGAGGCGCGCCGAAGGGTCGGCCGGTTGCAAGGAACTCAATACCAGCCGGAAGACATGCGAGGGCACTGCCATGACAACGATGGCGGCTCCTCTGGCCGCCTCCCTCACCTCTCCAAAAAAGCTTACGTTCGGGGATAACTTCACTCCGGGCAAGAATATGGTATTCTCATGCTGCTGGCTGAGAATGGTGAGAAGTTCTGGTTCGTACACCCAAAGGCGTACTTCGGCGCCCTGCCGTCCCAAGTGTTGCGCCAGCGCGGTGCCCCAACTGCCGGCGCCGATGACGGCCACGAGGTTTTTTTCCTGGGGGGATTGCGTCTTATTCTCCTTCATCGCCCTTTTCCGCCAGCCGGGCAATGCTCACCACCTTTTCCTCAGGTTCGGTATCAATCAGTTTGACGCCCTGGGTGACTCTGCCGATGAGGGAGATGCCGGCCACAGGCAAACGGATAATTTTTCCTCGGTCGGTAATGAGCATGACTTCATCATCTTCGGTAACCTGCAAGATGCCCACCACCGGCCCATTGCGGTCGGAGACCCGCAAAGCCAGGAGACCAAGGCCGCCGCGCCTCTGGACGCGATATTCGGCATGGCGGGTGCGTTTGCCGTAGCCGTTGGCCGTGACCGTGAGAATGGCGCCTTCTTCGGTGGGAATTTCCATACCCACGACCACATCGTCATCCGCCACGGCCATGCCTTTGACCCCCGGGCGGCCCGCCCCATATCCCTGACATCCTCTTCGGCAAAGCGGATAATCTTACCTAAGCTGGTACCTAAAAAAACTTCCTGGGAGCCGTCGGTGAGAGCCACGCTCACGAGTTCATCCCCGTCATCCAGAGTGCAGGCGATGATGCCGCCGAAGCGGGGCCGACTGAAGTTCATCAGTTCGGTTTTTTTGACAATGCCCCGTTTGGTGGCCATGATGAGAAAATGCTCCGGGACAAACTCACGGATGGGCAGGATGGTGGTTAATTTTTCCCGGGGCCCAAAATTGAGGAGGTTAACGATGGCCTTGCCCCGGGCATTGGGGCTGGCCAAAGGTATTTCGTGAACCTTCAACCAGTAGACTCGGCCCAAGTTGCTGAAAATGAGAAAGTAACTGTGCGTTGAGGCAATATAGAGCTGGGAAACGAAATCATCTTCCTTGATGGACATTCCCGTGCGGCCTTTGCCGCCCCGGCGTTGCGAGCGGTACAGCGACGAAGGATTGCGTTTGATGTAGCCCTGATGGGAAACGGTCACCACCATTTCTTCATCCGGGATCAGGTCTTCCAGGGTGAGGTCGGCGGCCTCGGGAATAATTTCGGTCCGCCGCTGGTCGCCGAAGCGATCCCGCAGGTCAATGAGGTCTTCTTCGATTATTTTAAAAACCAGGGACTCATTGGCCAGAATTTCCTTGAAGCGGGCGATGGCCGCCAGTAACTGTTCGTATTCATCAATTATTTTCTGGCGTTCCAAACCGGTCAATCTTTGCAGCCGCATATCAAGAATGGCCTGAGCCTGGATCTCGGTTAACTCGAAGCGCTCCACCAACTGGCTACGGGCAAAGGCCGGGCTGGCGGCAGCCCGAATCAGAGAGATAACCTGATCCAAATGGTCCAAAGCGATTTTCAAGCCGGCCAGAATATGGGCCCGCTCCTCGGCTTTGCGCAGTTCATAACGGGTGCGCCGGACGATGACTTCCTTGCGGTGTTTGATGAATTCCTGGAGTAAATCCTTGAGGGTAAGGAGTTCCGGTCGGTTGTTGACGATGGCCACCAGGTTGATGCCGTAAGTAACCTGCAGATTTGTGTGGGCAAAGAGCTGATTAAGAACCGTCTGCTCAATCTCGTCCTTACGGAGTTGGATAACCACTCGCATGCCTTCCCGGTTCGATTCGTCCCTGATGTCGGTAATGCCTTCGATTTTCTTGTCCTTCACCAGTTCGACGATGCGTTCAATGATCCGGGCCTTATTCACCTGATAGGGCAGTTCATCGATAATGATATATTCCCGCCCACTCCGGGTTTCGCTGGAAGTGCGGGCCCGGAGGCGAATCAGTCCTTTGCCGGTGCGGTAGGCCTCGGCAATGCCTTCGGCCCCGTAAATAAACCCGGCCGTAGGAAAATCCGGTCCGGGCAGGATAGTCATCAGCTCCTCCAGACCGATGGCCGGGTTGTGGATCAGGGCGAGCAGGGCTTGGCACACCTCGGTGAGATTATGCGGGGGGATATTGGTGGCCATGCCCACGGCGATGCCGGAGGACCCATTAATCAACAGGTTCGGCGCCCTGGCAGGCAGGACCAGGGGTTCTTGTATGGACCCGTCATAGTTGGCACCAAAATCCACCGTTTCTTTGTCCAGATCCTGGAGCAGCTCAGCGGCCAACCGGGTCATGCGGATTTCGGTATACCGCATGGCCGCCGGGGAATCGCCGTCGATGGAGCCGAAATTCCCCTGGCCGTCCACCAAGGGATAGCGCAGGGAAAAATCCTGGGCCATGCGGACAATGGCATCATATACGGCAGTATCACCGTGGGGGTGGTATTTACCGATGACGTCACCGACAATACGGGCCGATTTCTTATAGGGCTTGTTGTAATCGTTGCCCATCTCGGACATGGCAAACAGAATCCGGCGGTGCACCGGTTTCAAACCATCCCGGACATCGGGCAGGGCCCGGCCAATAATGACCGACAGGGCATATTCCAGATACGATTTGCGGATTTCGTCTTCGATATTGACGTGTACTACTCGGGTATCCATGGGGTCGAATAAGTTTCTCATATTTTTATCTGTAAGCGGATTAAGGCGCCATTTTGGTCACATAGACGAACTTGCCGTCCTGCACCTTTAAAATCATCACCTCTTTGATGGGATTATTATCCGGTCCCATGGTGATGCTGCCGGACACTCCGGGAAAATCTTTGGTCTGGGCCAGGGCCTGACGCAATTTCGGCCCCTCGGTAGTCTGGGCTCGTTCCAGGGCGCTCAGCAGCAGGAAATAACAATCGCCGCCCAGGGCCGCGAAGGCTTCCACCTCTCGTTTTGCCTCCGCCTCGTAGGCCTTGATGAATTCCTGGGCCAGGGGAGTGTTTACGGCTTCCCGGTGAAAATGGGCCGTAAAATACATCCCATCCACGGCCGGGCCACCGATTTTAATGAGGTCGGTCACTTGGGCGCCATCGCCGGTAAGAATGGGGACCGCGAGTCCGAGTTCTTGCATCTGTCGGGCCAGTAAGGCATCTTCGGCGTAATAATTCGGGGCATAAATGATATCCGGGGCTAAAGGTTTGATGGCCGAGATTTGGGCGGAAAAGTCCTGATCACCGGTTTGAATATAGGTGGTGACGACTATCTGACCTCCCCGCTGTTTAAATTCCTGTATGAAAAAATTTGCCAGACCGACGCAGTAATCCTGGGCTTGATCGATGATGACCGCCGCTTTCTGGGCTTTTAAATTCTCTTTGGCAAAGCGGGCCGCCACCCGACCCTGGAGGGTGTCCACAAAACAGGCCCGGAAGGCATATTGCCGGTTTTGCGTCACCAGGGGACTGGTGGCCGTGGGGGTGATATTGGGGATGGCAAAGCGCTCGGCGATGGGGGCGCCGGCCAGGGTATCGCCGCTGATGACCTCGCCGATGATGGCCGTGACCTTGTCTTTTTCGATGAGACGGCTGACGGCGTTAGCGGCTTCAATCTTATCGCTTTTGGTATCCACTAAGATAAGTTTGACTTTTTTACCTAAAGCCTGGGGTTTGAGGCGCTGGGCAGTCTCGATACCTTTCCAGGCAACCTGACCCATGGCCGCGGCCGACCCGGTCATGGGGATATAGCAACCGATGCTGATTTCCTGGGCGGCCGCCGGTACGCACGAGAACACGATAGAGATGAGACAAAAGATTTTCAACCAATGATTCATAGAGATAGATCCATTACTGTTTTCGAGGCTAAGATAAATCTTAAAAATCGCTTGCCTCAGAGCCATTTCTTACGTGTAAAGTAAATAATCATAATCAAAGCTACCGTTGCCATCAGTCCCAGGGCAAAGGGATAGCCGTAATACCAGCTCAGTTCCGGCATGTTCCAGGGCAGCGATGGATCAGTTTTAAAATTCATGCCGTACACGCCAGCGATAAAGGTCAAGGGCATAAAAATGGTGGCGATGACCGTGAGGACTTTCATAACTTCATTGAGCCGATTGTTGAGGCTGGACAGGTAGACATCGATGAGGCCGCTGGCCATATCCCGAAAATTTTCCAGCAGGTCGATAACCTGGAAGGCATGGTCATAGCAATCCCGCAAGTAGATCCGGGTATGTTCATGAATTAAGGTGCTCTCCTGATCAAGCAGATTATTGATGGATTCCCGGATGGGCCATAATAAACGCCGGCCACGCAACAGTTGGCGCCGTAGTTTTTGCAATTCATGGGTCAAAGTGCCATCCGGTTGACTGAGCAAACGGTCTTCCAGGTCCTCAAGCCGTTCGCCGAAATTTTCCAGGAGCGGGAACCAGGAATCCACAATATAATCGATAAGGGCATAGGTTAAATAGTCCGCCCCTTGGTGGTGAATATGTCCCGAGCCATGGTGCAGCCTTTCCCTGATGAGGGCAAAATGGTCAGTATGGGTTTCCTGAATGCTCAAGAGATAATCAGGTCCCAAGAACAAGCTGATCTGCTCGTCCCGGTAGTCTTCCAAATTAGTGACCAAGCGGCTGACAATGAAGAGATAATTGGGATAATCATCGACTTTGATGGGGGCCCGGCCTTCCACGACGTCTTCCAGGGCTAAAGGGTGTAAACCCAAACAGGCGCCCAGGTCCTGGAGCAGGGTCAGGTCCTCCAGACCCTCCAGATGCAGCCATTTAACCCCGGGGCGATCCTTGAAATTTTGGCAGTCCGCCACACTGGCGTCAACTTTTTCTTCCTGGCTGTCGGCGCCATACCAGATTATCCGCAAACGAGAGGGATACGTTACCTGGCCGATCCGGTGCTCCAAAATTCCGGGAGGGCTGCCGGGTGGTGGAAAGCTTTTAAAGGCCATGACTCTTTCTGTAATTTTTACCGAGCTAAAGCGCCCGAGATGCTGGGAAGCGGATCACTGTGTTTAATGAATTATCCTGTTATTATCGCTTGTATTTGATTATTTAACAAGATTATAATTGCACTAGATTTGGCTGACATAACTTTGTCACACTAAGAAAGGGCACCACCATGGAATTGAGAATTGTCAATTTGCTGATTCCCGAGGGGGCCAACCTCATTTTGGGTCATGCCCATTTTATTAAAACAGTGGAAGATTTATACGAGATATTAATCACCTCCGGGCTGGGGCTGGAATTCGGCCTGGCATTTAGTGAGGCCTCGGGAGAATGCCTGATTCGGGTAGAAGGCAATGATAAAGAGTTAACGGCGGCGGCTACGGAAAATGCTCTAAATTTGGCGGCCGGCCATACCTTTAATATTCTGCTGCGCCAAGGTTTTCCCATTAATATGCTCAATGCCATTAAGATGTGCCAGGAGGTATGCACCATCCACTGCGCCACCGCCAATCCGGTCCAAGCAATTATGGCCGAAACCGAACTGGGCCGGGGGATTTTGGGGGTAATAGACGGCTTCCCACCAAAGGGAGTGGAACAAGAGGCCGGCCGGGCCTGGCGGTATGATATCCTCCGGAAGTTGAAATATAAACGGTAATTTCAGCAGGTATGGATGAGGCATAGAGCCTTGGTCAAAAGTGATATTTTAGCCACCCCTTACCCTAATCCTCTCCCCTCAAGGGGAGAGGGGAAAAAAAAGGATAATTCCTTTGGGTATTGCTACAAACCGCTGGGAACCGGTGCATGATTGCCGGCCCTCCTCTCACGGCGGTCATCCTGGCGGCTGGCCTGGGCACACGGCTCAGACCTTTAAGCTATCAGGTTCCCAAACCGCTTTTCCCCATTTTAAACCGGCCCCTCTTGGGTCTTATTCTGACCCAACTTGGCGCCGCGGGTTTTAGGCGAGTGGCCATTAATACACATCACCGGGCGGCTGACCTTCAGCTCTTTTTGGAGTCACAGGGTCCGTCGCCTTTGGAAGTGTTTCTAAGCCATGAGCCGGAAATCTTGGGAACGGGAGGGGGATTACGAAAGCTGGCGGGATTTTTGGGCGAGTCCCCATTTTTGGTAATAAACAGCGATATTCTCACTGATTTAGATTTAGCCGAGGCGTTCCGCGGGCATCGGCAAGACGCCCTGGCCACCATGGTCCTGCATGACTACCCCAGGTTTAATAATGTCTGGTTGGACGAGGCCGGACAAGTGGACGCTTTTGGTGCACCGCCAACCGGGGGAAGGTATCGGCGCCCCTGGCTTTTACCGGCATCCAGGTGGTTTCTCCCCGAATCTTCGATCTGATCCCACCGGGAGCATTTGTCAACATTATTGATACGTTTCGACAGGCTATTAAGGGAGGGAGAACAGTGGCGGCGACAATCCGACACGGGTTTTTCTGGCAGGATATCGGCACTCCCCAGGATTATTTAGAAATTCACCGCCGTCTCCTGGCCGGGGAAGTGCCCGGTCTAGCCGCCCTCTACCCGCAGATCACCGATCCTTATCTGGCAGAAGGAGTAATCCTGGGGGCCAGGGCTCGATTGGACGGCGGGGTTTGTCTGGGACCGGGTGTAAAGGTTGGAGCTGGGGTTTATTTGAAAAATACCGTGGTCTGGGCTGATGCAGTTATTGACCCAGAAGTCCATTTAGAAGACTGTGTGGTGGGCCGGGGCGTCAGAGTAAGGGAGTCGGCCAAGGGAGGGTGTTTCCAGACATGATTATCCGTTGTTTCGGAGCGCGCGGCTCCATTCCGGTATCGGGTCAGGAATACGTGAGATACGGCGGGGATACCGCCTGTTTTGAAATACGCAGTCAAGATGAAGATATTATCATCATCGACGCGGGCTCAGGTATCAGGAGATTGGGTAAGAAGCTGTTGGCAGAAAATCGTTTTGCGTATACCTTGTTCATCACCCATTCCCATTGGGACCATATTCTGGGTTTTCCCTTCTTCAAACCGATCTATGACCACAGAACCAAAATCAACATTCTGGGTTGTACGGAAGCCCAGGGGGATATTAAAAAATTGCTCTCCCGGGCCATGAGCACTCCGTTTTTTCCGGTGCCCTTTAGTGAACTGTCAGCCGATTTTACTTATGAAAATGATTGCGTCATGAGCTACCACATTGGTCCGGTGGAGGTATGGCCGATACCTCTCAATCATCCCAATGGGGGCCAAGGTTATAAATTCGTGGAACATGACAAAATATTTGTTTTCTTGACCGACAATGAACTAGGCTACCATCACCGGGGCGGGCTAACCAAAGAGGAATACGCGAATTTTGCCCGCCACGCCGACCTGTTGATCCACGATGCCGAATATACGCCCGAGGAATATCAACAGACCCGGAGTTGGGGGCATTCCACGTATGTGGAGGCCTTGGACCTGGCCATACAGGCGCAAGTGAAGAAGTTTGGCCTTTTTCACCACAATCAGGATCGGGATGATAACGCCATTGATCAGATGGTTGACCACTGCCGGGATATTCTTACCAGTCGGAAAGTATCGCTGGAGGTTTTCGCTTTGACGCAGGAGACGGAGATTATTCTCTAATTTATTGGGCTAGGCGATATAATCTTTGAAACACCTGACGTTAAATTCATGGATTTAACCAATACCCGGTATACAGAAAAAATCCAGGTGAGGCAATCTACAATCGGATCATCACGAAAGGGGAAGATGAACTACCATCCTGAACAATCACCAGAACCGGATAAATGGCTCTCCCTGGATGAGGATGAGCGAATGGCACTTATTCAGGCTTATCATCAGCAAGTACGAGTAAAAGCCCCTAAGCCCCATGTACATGCCGTCATCCACCTCGTCGTGGAAAATCAGCTTGCCGAGGGTCTCGAAGTAGTTAGAGAGACGCTGGACAGGTTAAGGGCTGAAGGGTTAGACCGGCATGAGGCGATTCACGCCATCGGTTGGGTACTGATCCAACACCTTTCCAATCTGATGCAGGCTACGGAACCAGCCCCCAATGACCACACGCACTATTTTCAGGCCCTGCAAAACCTAACTGTGAACAAGTGGAAAAAAGGCACAACTTGACAACCCTGATCTTTAACGTAATGAGTGACACGTCATGGAACCGACTGACATCAAACTGTATGCTTTAAGCACCTGCGGCCATTGCCGAGATTGTAAAGAGTTTCTCGATCAATCCAATTGTGCGTATGACTGCATCGACGTGGACAAGCTGGAGCCGGCCGAACGCAAAGCTGCGCTGGAGGAGATCAAAAACCTCAATCCACGGATTTCCTTCCCCACGCTGGTTATCGGCGACAAAGTAATTGTCGGCTTTAAAAAAGAAGAAATTGAGGAGATCTTAAATTCCCAATGAATGTCAAAGAATTGTACGACCTGTTAAAAAAGGCCCAGGAGCCTAAGGGGTATTATTTTAATAAGGATACAGACAAAGTTTGGGCTTTGCTGGGTGGGCTTCTGGAAAATAAGGAACGCTACGGTTACATGGGCTGCCCCTGCCGGCTGCTCTGCGGGGACCGCGCCTGGGATCGGGACATTATCTGCCCGTGTGTCTATCGAGTCGAGGATGTCAGAGAATACGGCAGCTGCTATTGCAGCCTTTATGTCAGCCAGGAATGGAACGAAGGCAAGATCCCTCGTGATTATGTGCCGGAACGCCGGCCCGTGGAAAAAATTCTAGGACCAGATATTTAATAATTTTATTATAGTGTTTCTATTATGTTATTGTAATATATTAAGACTTATTCTTAATGATTTGATTTCACTTTCAGACATACCAGCCCAAAAAAACAATTTATTAAGTATTATTCCACTAATCTTCGAGAATCAACTCGATGGCCTCCACGCCCCGGCCCCCGATCACTCCTGAAACAGTGCCGCATTCCGGGCACTCGGTGCAGGGCAGCGGGTCGTGACCGTCGATGCCCTCTTGGCAGGCGCCCTGGAAACCGCACTTCGGGCAGGAGATGGAACCCGGAATGACCTTGAGTTGCAGGGTAGAACCGGACAGGGGGGTTTCCCGGGCTAACACCTCGAAAGCTTGGCGGAATGATTCCGGGGAATGAATATCGAGGACGCCGATTTGCAGCACCACTTCTTTAACCTGACGTCCCTGGAAATCCGTCCCTTCCTCTAAATTTTTGCAAATCGTTTCAATTATCCTTTGCATGAGCGAATATTCGTGCATTTGGTCTATCCTTTAGAAAATTAATTTCCTTTTCTGCAACCCAAGCTGGATTTACGGAACCCTCCTTAGTTCCATCAAACCACAATAAATCCGATTATAAGTCGTTTCCAGGTAGTGCTTGAAAAAATGCGGGTTATTTAATTTTTTTCCTTTCAAAAGCTTGTTGCATTTTATCCAACAATTCGTCGAGGGGGGTTGGTTTAATGAGATAATCGAAGGCGCCCAGCCTCATGCCCTGGATTCCGGCCTCCACCGAGGCATGTCCGGTGAGCAGGATAATTTCAATTTGGGGCTGCAGCTTTTTCATGTCCTGCAGGGTTTCAATACCATCTTTGCCCGGCATTTTGACATCGAGAACCACGACGTCAAAGTCCTGATCTTTTAGTAAGGCCAGGGCCTCATCCCCTCCGGCCGCCCCGGTGACCGGCACTTTGCGAGTTTCTAAGCGTTTAATCAAGGTGTTCCGGAAATCATCTTCATCATCTACGACAAGCACCCGAAATTTATCCATGAGGGAGGCACCTTATTCAGTAAGTATTAATCCGAATTGCCATGTAAGCTGCGATAGCAATATTTCTCTAATCGGTTACCTGGTTTTAAGGCTTACAATGAATTGATAATACGTTCACAGGCGGTATTGATGGCCGCTTCCATGGACGGTGACAGCCCCGGGGAGACTTCCTCGGGGAGGTAATCAACTTGCGCCACCAGAATGCGGACCTCTGTTTTGGTATAATCCTGCAATTCCTTGAGGATATTGACGGTGGGAAACTGGTGCAGAGAAAAATCTGCCGTTTTTTTGGCGGGAATCTCCTCCACAGAAATTTCGAAGACCTCCCCCGGCTGCTTGCCCGGTTTGTCCACCGCATCGACAATGATGAGTTGACGCGGCCTTTTTTCACTTAAGGCCAGATTAAACAAGATATCCCGGATGCTGGTGCCCACATCCATAATACCGACTTCCGGGGGAAGCTGATAACGCTGGAGATATTCGATAACCGCTGGTCCGAAGCCATCGTCACCGAACAAAATATTGCCGCACCCGAAAATAAGCACCGATTTATCAAAGATGTCATGCATCATATGAGAATCTTCTGGAACCTCCTCATCCCGTCCCCCGATTTTTTTCCTGCCACCTGGGGTTAAGTTTGGAGCCACAGAAGTTTTCACCCTCTCTGGCTCCAGGGGTCTCAATAGCTTAATTGGCCAACCGATCTAATTCATTACCCCACGCGTCGATAATGGTTACTTCCACAGCTACGCCGCCATCCAGGCGGTGCGTTGCACAGCTCAGTCAAGGGTCGTAGGCGCGTATGGCCATTTCCACCTTATTGAGAATCCCCTGATCGTATTTGCCTTCTTTGATGAACAACTTGGCTGCCTGGTTCACCGAAAGGTTGATGGCAGCGTTATTGTGAGTGGTGCCGACGATGAGATTAAGATTGGTGATCAGCCCCTGATCATCACAGGTATAGTCGTGGATCAGGGTGCCTCGGGGGGCTTCCACACAGCCGATGCCCCGGCCGGCCTTGGGTGTAATCGGCACCCGGATATCCGTGCTGGTGATTTCCGGATCTTCCAGGAGCATCACGGCGGTTTCCGCGGCCTGCACCAGTTCTATGAGACGGGCGTAGTGGTAGAGCAGGGTAAAATGGGCCGGCCGGCCGAAGGCGGCGCGGAACTCTTCGAACTCGGCCTGAGCCAAAGGAGTTTCCATCTTGTCGGCCACATTGATGCGAGCCAGGCAGTTGGTGCGATAGACGCCCACCGGGTTGTCCAGGGACAGGTTGAGTTTGCCCCACTTCTTGGCATAGGGGAATTTCTGGTAAGTCCAGGGTTCCTGCCACTCCCCGATGTAATCCACATATTGATCGGAAGCGAAATCGTCGTAGGAGCCGTCGGGCTTCATGAGTCGGAGTTTGCCGTCGTAAAAATCCAGAGCCCCGTCGTCGGTTACGGTGCCCATATACCCCACTTCAATGACGCCGATGGACTTAATGGCATCCAGGTACTTGGGGAAGACGTTTTCCTTGGCAAAGTTGATGGAAAACTTAGAGAACTCCAGCATTTCTTTGGCCTGGGGCAGCATCTTCGCCCGCTCGGCCTCGGTCATGGGCTTGCTTACTCCGCCCGGGACGGAGAAGGTGGGATGAATGGCCCGGCCGGCGAAGCCTTCCAGGATTTGGGCCCCCAAATGGCGCATGTGAACCACCTGCTTGGCAATTTCCGGGGCGGCCTGCACGATGCCCACGACGTTGCGGACCGAGTAGTCGGCGTCGGGGCCGATGACGAAGTCCGGCGCGGCCAGGAAATAAAAGTGGAGAATCTTGTCGCTGACGTAAGCAATGCTCTGCATCAGGCGCCGCAGTTTCACCGCGGCGGGAGGAGGCGTGACGCCGAAACAGGCATCTGCTGCCTTGCTGGAGGCCAGGTGATGGGCCCAGGGACAGATGCCGCAGATGTGGCAGACCGTCCGGGGCATTTCCTCCACGGGCCGACCTTCACAGAATTTTTCAAAGCCGCGCAAGGTCTGGACATGCACCTTGGTATCGGCAACGTTGCCCGCGTCATCCAGGGTGATGGCCACCTTGGCGTGGCCTTCGATCCGGGTTACCGGCTGAATATTGATAACCGTACCCATGTATCTCTCCTCCTTATCTGGCCGGTCGTGCCGGTAACGGAGTCAGGAAACCGTGGCCGCCGATGTAACGGTTCATCATGGCCCGCCGGTCCACTATGGATTTGGGGTCCAACCCTACGGAAGTCAAAGCGCCCATCATGTCCACCATGGGGCGAGCTCCCTTCCGGATGGGGCCGAAACAGCCTCGGCAAGGAGTTCTGGCCTTAATGCACCGGGGCACATCGTTTTTGCCCGCACAGCCCGCCAGAGTTACCGGCCCCATGCAGAGATAGCCCTGCTCGTTGATGCAGCGCATCTTCTCCAGACCTTCTTCAGGGTTGAATTCAATATTTTGCAGCCAGCGTTTGACCGGACCGCCGCCAGACTTCTGCTCCCGGATAACCGGGCAGGTGTCACAGACACTACGCTCCGGCAGACTCCAGGAAGTCTTGCCCGCCAACAGGGCTGTGATAGCCTCAACAATCCAATCGGGATGAGTCGGACAACCTGGGATGCTGATGTCTACTTTGACAACTTCATCTACCGCAGCACAGGTGGGGGTCCATTTAGGAACATTGGGGTCTTCCGGGTTGGGGGCCGGCTCCGTGGTAACGCAGTGGCGGAAAACCTTCTCAAAGGTATCTTCGTTTTTCCACATGTTGGCCTGGGCGGGCACTCCACCAAAACAGGCGCAACTGCCCAAGGCGATAAGAAATTTGCTCTTCTTCCTTAACTCCTGCAGTTCGTGTTTTTGTTCCTCGTTCCGCACGCCCCCGGTAACGATGGCCACCTCGGCTTCAGGGACCTGCATTTCTTTTTGGTCTCCCAGCTGCCCGAAGAATTTATTGTCCACAAGTGCGGTCATATGGACAAAATTTAGTTTGGGAAGCAGGTCCAGCAAGGCATCGCCGATATTGAGAATGGAGATTTCACAGCCAGAACAGGCATTCAACCAGTCTTCGGATACTCTTACCGACATCTTATTTCCTCCTTATCAGGAAATGGTAACGTATTGCGGTCCGATATCGTTTTGGCTTTCCCCTCCTTATGTTAAAAACCGATTTTAAAAATGGTTATCAAAATTTACTAAGGTTCTTATGTTGGTCACCTGATGTTTTGAATTAAGCCGCGTTTGCTTCTGCCCCCGCCAATCGCCTGGAAAATACCAGATGCACCTCCCCTGCGGCTAGGGTCTCGACTTCGAAACCAGCCTTTTTATAGGTTTCTGCAACTTCCCGGGCCTGGTCGGGGCTGTCATATGTCAGGCCGTCCCACATATATTTCTTGCCGTAAAACTTCCGGGATAATGGTACTTCCATATTTCACCGTCCTCCGGAACGAGAATTATTCAGTTGTCACCTGAGAGAAAACTTTAACCTTGCTGGGGCAGATATTACCGCCAGAAAAAAATCTTGCCCATTTTCTGAGATTGTCTATAGCTTTTTAGGCTCTGGTGCTATACGGACTGGGTCCCAGCGATTTAAGGGATTCCGTCATCTCCGTCATAACATCGGCGAAGCGTTGGGCTTCGGAGGAGGCGATCCACTCCAACCGAAAACGCTCGGGTTCCAGGCCAAAGTCTTCCAACATCATATCAATGGCTTCCGCTCTACCCTGTGCTTTTTTATTACCTTCCAGGTAATGACATTCGCCCAGGTGTCAGCCACACACCAGTACCCCGTCGGCCCCCTTGGTAAGGGCGTTGATGACCAGATTGGGGTGGACCATACCGGAACACATCACCCGGATAATCCGGCCGTTAGGGGGATACTGGATCCGGGATACCCCGGCCAGATCAGCACCGGCATAGGAACACCAGTTACACAGGAACGCAATAATGAGGGGTTCGTATGCATCACTCATGGTTCAACCTCTTTGTCAAGATTTCCTTTAACACCTCGTATACATCTGCCCTTTTTGGCGGCTGGCTCATGGCTGAAGCTGACCGTTAGCCGCATTATAGGACATTTTGTTACAATTGTGAACATATTTTCATAAGAAAGTTCGTTCTCAACATTCTCCCCAGAACCGTCACTTAGACCAATTGTCAAAAGTTTTATCCTTTTCCCCTCGCCCCGTTCACGGGACGAGGGTGATGGGTGCCTAAGCACATACTTTTGACTAAGACTATAATCCTCTCGAAACTCATAACTTGAAACTCGAAACTTCTTTTCATAAGAGCCCCAAAGCGGCCTCCACCTGGGCATCCAGTTGGTCCAAGCTGAATCCGGCAATGGAGACGCCTTTCTTCGGGCAGGTGGCCATGCAGGAGCCACAGCCTTTGCAGAGAATCTCATTGACCTCGATAGTTTTTTTCAAGCCTCCGTCCTTCATATATTCCAGCAAGGTAATGGCCCTGAAGGGACAAGCATCGACACAAAAAGCGCAGCCGTCGCAGTTTTCGTCAATGGGATTGGAAATAGTGGACTCCAATTCCAGATATTCCCGGGACAAAATCGTATTAGCCCGGGAGGCGGTGGCCAGTCCTTCGGCGATGGACTCCTGGATCGGCTTGGGATAATGGCACAGTCCTGCCAGATAAATCCCTTCGGCAGAGGCATCCACCGGCTTGATCTTGGCGTGGGCCTCGGTGAAGAAGCCCTCGGCATTCAGCGGGATTTTGTACAATTCCGCCAGTGGGGCATTGCGATGCGGAATGATGGCGGTGGCCAGGGTCAAGAGATCTACGTTAAACGAGATAGGCCGCTGCAAAACGTGGTCGGTAACCGTCAGGCGAATCTTCTCGCCGTCAAAATCCGCCACTGGGAGATCGTTCAGCCGGTAACGAATAAAAATGACGCCCTTACGCCTAGCTTCCTCATACAGAAGTTCCCGTTCGCCATAGGTTCGCATATCCCGGTAGAGAATATAGACGTCCATATCCGGGTTCATTTCTTTCAGACGCAGGGCGTTTTCCACGGAATGGGAACAGCAAACCCGACTGCAGTAAGGCCTTTCCGGAAGGCGGGAGCCCACGCACTGGATAAAAGCCGCGGCCTCAGCCTCCCGGACCCGGGTGCTATTTCGGGCCAACTCCCGGTCCAGATCCAGGGACAGCAGGACATTGGGATGCTGCTTGTAGAGATACATCCCTTCCGGCCGGAAAGGTTCGGCGCCGATGGCAATGACCACGATGCCGTGATCGATTGCCACACCATTGGATAATTTGGTGGTAAAGTTCCCGGTGGTGCCGGCCACTTCCGTAACGAAAGCTTCAAAGTGGACCAGGATTCTGTCGTGGTTTTCAATTTTTGCAATTAATTCATAGACAAAGGGGCGGATGCGCTCCCGCCGCCAGGAAGTATGCAGTTTCAGGGCATTACCACCCAGCCGGTCGGTCCGCTCCACCAGGTGGACATAATAGCCCTGGTCCGCCAGTGCCCTGGCGCTGGTCATCCCGGCCGTGCCGCCGCCCACCACCAGGGCGCGACGGTTAACTCCTATTTTCAGGTATTCCAGGGGTTCCATGAGGCGGGATTTGGCCACCGCCATATTGATGAGATCCCGGCATTTCGCTGTGGCCTGCTCCGGGGCGCCCTGGTGGACCCAGGTGCATTGGTTGCGAATGTTGGCCATTTCAAAGAGATATTTGTTTAAGCCGGCATTGCGGAGCATGTCCTGGAAGATGGGCTGGTGCGTGGAGGGACTGCAGGCCGCCACCACCACCCGGTTTAAGTCGTATTCGTGGATTTTTTCCACCATCTGCTTCTGGGCGTCTTCGGAACAGGTAAAAAGATTGTCCTGGACATAAGCCACGTTCGGTATGGTGCGGGCATAGTCAACCAGACCGGGCACATCCGCCACCCCGCCGATATTAATGCCGCAGTTGCAGATGAACACCCCCACCCGAGGCTCTTCTCCCAACGTCCCCTTTTCTGGAGGGTAGACTTTTTTCTTCAGCAGCGCACCCCGAGCGGCAGCCAGCTCCCGGGTAGCCGCCGCGGCGGCAGAACTGCCCTCCATCACTGATTGGGGGATATCCTTAGGGCTGGTAAAGGCGCCGCAGGCAAATATTCCCGGACGGGTGGTGCTCACCGGGGCAAAACAACTGGTTTCGACAAAATCGTTGGGGCTGAGTTCAACCCCCAATTTTTCGGCCAATAGTTTGGCGTCCGGGGCTATTTCCATGCCCACGGCCAGGACTGCCATATCAAAGACTTCTTCCCTGGCCTCCCCTTCCTCGGTTATATATTGGACCCGTAGGTCCCCTGCCCTGCCCTGCGGCAAAATGCTGTGCACCCGGGAACGGATCAGTCTGGCCCCCCGGCTTTCAATACCGACCATATACTTTTCAAAATCTTTCCGGGTGGTGCGCATATCCATATAAAAAACGGCCATATCCAGATCGGCGCCGATGTGTTCCTGGGCCACGATGGCCTGCTTCAAGCCGGTCATACAGCAGACGTTGGAGCAATACGGGTGCTCACCGGGTTTTTCGCTGCGAGAACCGACACAGAGCACCCAGGCGATTTTTTTGGGTTCGGCGCCGTCGGAACGCCGGGTAATGTGGCCCTGGAAGGGTCCGCCCGGGCTCAACATCCGTTCAAATTCCAAGGTAGTGACTACGTTGGGATGTTTGCCGTACAGGAAGGTGTCGATCCCGGCGGGATTAAAGGTGCGGTAACCGGGGGATAAAATGACTGAGCCGACCTGCAGGGTTATGGTTTCCGGCTGTTGATCATGGTCCACCGCTCTGGCCTGGCAAACCTCCACGCATTGCATACACTCGGAACACACGCCGCAGTTGAGACAGCGTTCCGCCTCCCCCTGGGCTTGGGCCTCCGTGTAGCCTTGCATTACTTCCTCAAAACAGGTGCAGCAGACTTCGGGCTCCAGTTGCGGCATAATTTCCCGGGATTTTTTCTCTTCGTCCAGGGGAATATCCGCCCATTGTTGCATGGCCTTGGCTTCTTGCCCCAGGTCTCGACCCTGGGTCAGGTCAACGCCCAGCAGGTAGCGCTCAATGGATTCGGCCGCCTCCATACCGCCGGCCACGGCGCTGATGGCAATCCAGGGTCCGGTGTGGACATCGCCGGCCGCAAAGACCCCGGGTCGGGAGGTTTCATAGGTGACGGGGTTCACCTCTAACGTGCCCCAACGGGTGGTTTTGATCTCGGCGTCCTCGATGCCGTTCAGATTGGCCTTCTGGCCGATGGCCGGCACCACCATATCCACCTCTATGATATATTCTGAGCCGGGTATGGGTACCGGCCGCCGCCGACCGGAACTGTCGGACTCGCCCAACGCCATGCGCAGACATTCCAGCCCCGCCACCTTATTATCTTTGACGATAATCTGTTGGGGGGCAGCTAAGTAGTGAATGGGAATGCCTTCGCACTGGGCTTCTGCGATTTCTTCGGGATTGGCCGGCATTTCCTCTCGGGAACGGCGGTAGACGATGGTCACCTCGGCTCCCAACCGGCGGGCGGAACGGGCCACGTCAAAAGCCACATTGCCGCCGCCGATGACCGCCAATTTTTTACCTACAAGTGGTTTCTTGCCCGTGTTGAGATCCCTAAGGAAGTCGACTCCCTGCCTGACACCCTTGACATCCTCGCCCGGGATGCCCAACGCGGCCCCGACATGACAGCCGATGCCGATAAATATGGCTTGGAATCCCTGGTTGGTGAGATCATCCAGGGTGAAATCCCGGCCCAGAGCGGTATTGGTTTTCAACTCCACCCCTAACCGCAGGATGTGGCTGATTTCCCGGTCCAACACGTCCTTAGGCAGACGGTAATCCGGGATACCCACCCGCAGCATGCCGCCGGCTTGGGACATTGCTTCGAAGATCGTGGGCCGGTAGCCCTTGAGGGCCAGGCTGTAAGCGCAAGCCAGTCCTGCCGGACCGGAGCCGATAATGGCAATTTTTTCCGGCCGCGCCTTCCTGAGCGGTCTAGGCAGCTTTTCCAGGTCAACCTGGTCCGCAGCAAAGCGCTTTAAATTACATATGGCTACCGACTCATCAAGATCCCGGCGGCGGCATTTATCTTCACAGGGATGCGGGCACACCCGGCCCAACACGCCCGGCAAGGGCAGACGTTTCATAATAAGCTGCACCGCCTCGGCATACTTGCCCATTTTAATGAGCTGCACATAACCCTGGACATTAATGCCGGCCGGACAGGTCAGGGTGCAGGGGGCCCGGTCCAGTTTATCGATGGTAAACCCGGAAGGAATGGCCTGGGGGTAGAGCCGATAGATGGCCTTTTTCTCTGCCAATCCCAGGTTAAAGGTATCGGCGACGGACACCGGACAGATCTTGGCGCAATCGCCGCAACCGGTGCATTTGGCCAAATCCACAAAACGGGGTTTTTTCTGCAACGTCACCGTGAGATTGCCCGGTTCGCCGCTGATCTCAGTGAGTTCCGTCTGACAGAGAAGCTCGATATTGATGTGCCGGCCGACCTCGACCAGTTTAGGGGAGATAATTCACATGGCGCAGTCATTGGTGGGAAAGGTCTTATCGATCTGCGCCATTTTCCCGCCAATGGCGGAGTTTTTTTCCACTAAATACACATAATAGCCCGAGTTGGCGGCATCCAGCGCGGCTTGAATGCCGGCGATCCCACCACCGACCACCATGACCGATCCTTGTATCTCCCGGGGCATACGACTCTCCTTGGTTAACATGCAATTGTCGTTTTCTTTGGACTAAATTCTAACCAAAAATAATATTGCCACATCTATGCCAATGGTTAATAATTAATTACTTAATTATATCAATATGATGTATTTAGTCTTAGTGATCCTGTGGGGAATTTCACCCCGACAGGGAGGGATTTCCCCCAGACAGACAGTATTTCGACATGTCATTTTGTTAAAAATGACGGAGTCTTGACGGGATCAATCTGCAGGCTTACATTCTTAATAAGTCCATAATGTTGGTCACGGGAAAAGCGGGAACAGTACTAAGGTATGTTAGAAGGTATTGCCAGAAAGAAACTGCGGGTATCCGGGGTCGTACAGGGAGTCGGCTTCCGCCCCTTTGTTTACCGTTTGGCCATCAAGCACAACCTTAGTGGCCATGTTCTTAATACCTCCAGTAATGTGGAGTTGGAGATTGAAGGACATCTTGAGTCCCTGGATGCTTTTCTGCATGATCTGATCACCGAAACCCCGACTTTGGCCAGTCTCAGGGAAGTTTTAAGCGAAGACGCCCTTCCCCTGGGGGAACAGCATTTTTCCATTCTTGAGAGCTTAGACTCCGGGCCCACCGCGGCAGTTATTCCTGCAGATGTGGCCCTGTGCCCGGATTGCGCCGCGGAGATCAATGACCCCCAGGATCGCCGTCACCTCTATCCCTTCACCAATTGCACCAACTGCGGCCCCCGCTTTACTATCATCAAAAATGTGCCCTACGACCGGGCCCACACCACCATGGCCGCCTTCACCATGTGTGAGGACTGCCGGGTGGAATACCTCAATCCCCTGGACCGCCGTTTTCATGCCGAACCCACCGCCTGCCCGGTCTGTGGTCCGCACCTCTGGCTGGAATACGAGGGGCAGCGCTGGGAAGCTGATGCTTTGGCCAAAGCCGGGGAACTGCTCCGCTCCGGCAAGATTATTGCTCTTAAAGGACTGGGCGGCTTCCACCTGGCCTGTGACGCCCGGCAGGATGCCGCAGTGGAATTGTTGCGGCGGCGCAAGGGTCGCCAAGATAAACCTTTGGCGGTAATGGTGCGGGACCTGGCAGTAGCTGCGGAAATCGGCGAACTCACGGAAGAAGCCAAGAAACTGCTGACTTCCCCGTCCAGCCCCATTGTTTTGGTCCGCCGGCGCGCTGATGCCGACCTGGCCGCCGGTTTGACCCCCGGCAATAACTATCTTGGGCTCATGCTGCCGTATACGCCCTTGCACCTGTTGCTCATGCAGCACTCGCCGCCGGTGCTGGTGATGACCAGCGGCAATCGCAGTGAAGAACCCCTGGCCTCTGTCAATGACGAAGCCCGCCGCACCTTGGGCGAACTGGTTGATGGATTTTTGCTGCACGACCGAGATATTCAGGTTCCCTGCGACGATTCCGTGGTCCGGCCGCGGCCGGGGCAGGCCCCCATGATTCTGCGCCGGGCCCGGGGCTATGTTCCCGGGGCCATTGCCCTGCCCCTGACCTGCCCCCAGGATATTTTGGGGGTGGGGGCCCAGGATAAAAGCACCTTTTGCCTGGCCTGGGACCAATCGGCGCTGCTCAGCCAGCATATCGGCGATCTCGATGCCATCGAGACGTTGGATTATTATCGCTTGGCCATCGAACACTTCAAGGAACTCAGCCAACGCCGTCCCCAGGTAGTGGCCCATGACCTGCACCCAGCCTATCTGAGCACGCACTACGCCCGAGAATTAGCCGAGGTCCGGTTGGTCGGCGTCCAGCACCATCACGCCCATATCGCCGCCTGCCTGGCAGAAAATGGCCGCACCGAGCCCTGCCTGGGTCTGGCTTTTGACGGCACCGGCTATGGCCCGGACGGCGCCATCTGGGGCGGGGAATTTCTGGTGGCGGACCTAACTGCCTACCGCCGGATGGGCCACTTTGCCCCGGTATTGCTGCCCGGCGGGGAAACCGCGGTGCGTCATCCCGGCAAGATGGCCTTGTCGTATCTGTATGCCGCTTATGGAGAAGCAGCTATGGACCAGGCGGAACAACTCGGCCTAAAATTTTCCAACCTGGAAGAGCAGATCTTGCGGCGGCAGTTGACCACCGGCTGGAACTCCCCTCCCACCACCAGCGCCGGGCGCCTCTTTGACGCGGTGGCCGCAGCGCTCAATATCTGCCGGAAACGCACCTATGAAGGCCAGCCGGCTTTGGAGTTGGAGATGGCGGCCGCCCAGTCGGAAGACGACTTTTATCCCCTGGAATTGGCGATCGGCAAGGAGCCTTTGGTGGTGGATACCATCTCCTTGTTTCGCCAGGTGGTGGATGATTATCTGCAGGGGACGGCGCCGGAGCGAGTGGCGGCCCGTTTTCACGAGTCCCTGGTCCGTGCCTGCGAACAGGCCTGTATGTATGAGCGGGAAAAGTCGGGACTGAATCTCGTCGCCCTTTCCGGCGGGGTCTGGCAAAACGGCCTGCTTTTTAGTCGCTGTCTGGAAAGATTGACGAAGGCAGGGTTCGAAGTCTTGTATCACCAGCAGACGCCCCCCAATGATGGTGGTATTTCCCTGGGGCAGGTGGCGGTGGCCGCCGCGGTTCTGAGCCGGGAGTAGTTTTCCAGTTACAATAATACTATATATTTTTAGCAGAGGAAATTCTGCCTCTCCCCTGATATAATTAACAAAGTTTTATTGCTGCAAGCTGATTGCTGCAAGCCAATAGAAATTTCTACTAAACTATAAAAAGGTCTAACTCATGTGTCTAGCCATACCCATGAAAATTATTGATATTAACGGCACCATCGCCACCACCGAGGTTGACGGCGTCACCCGGCAGGCGCGCCTGGATTTGCTGCCCGAGGCGGAGTTGGGTGACTTTGTCCTGGTCCATGCCGGTCTGGCCATCTCCCGGGTCGACCCGGAAGACGCGGCTGAAACCTTGGATTTGCTGCGGAAACTGGCCGATGAAATACAGTGAGGAATTTAGGGACAAGGACTTGGTGCAAGATCTGGCCCGGCGTCTGCTAGCCATGGCCCCTGAGCCGGCCACGATCATGGAGGTGTGTGGCACCCACACCATGTCGGTGGCCCGCTTCGGCCTGAAAATGCTCCTGCCGCCGGGAGTCCGGCTGATTTCTGGGCCGGGCTGCCCGGTCTGCGTCACCTCTCAGCAGGACCTGGACGGCTTTCTGGCCTTGGGGGACCAGCCCGGGGTGGTACTCGCCACCTTTGGCGATATGATCCGGGTGCCGGGCAGTCGAACGTCCCTGGACCGCCAGCGGGCCGCGGGCGCGGACGTCCGGATTGTCTATTCACCCTTTGACGCCGTGGAGATCGCCCGCCAAGAACCTGACAAACAAATCGTCTTCTTCGGCGTCGGCTTCGAGACCACCATGCCGGCCACGGCCCTGGCCATTCTGACGGCCGCGGCTGGCAATTTGGAAAATTTTTCAGTATTGAGTGTCCACAAAACCATGCCTGCGGCTCTGCGGGCGTTGCTCTCCAGCGGCGACCTCCGGGTCTCGGGCCTGTTGCTCCCCGGCCATGTCAGCGCCATTGTCGGCGCGGCCTCGTACGATTTTATCCCCCAGGAGTTTAACCTAGCCTGTGCGGTCACCGGTTTCGAACCCCTGGATATCCTGCTGGGCGTTGAAGCTCTTCTGACCCAGCTGCAGACTAGTGACATTCACGTGGCCAATGCCTATAAACGGGCCGTGTCGGCCCCGGCCAACCCCAAGGCCCAACAGGTGCTGGCGGAAGTTTTTCTGCCCGTCGACGCCGAATGGCGCGGCCTGGGCCTTATTCCCGGCAGCGGCGTCAGCATCCAACCCCATCTATCCCGTTTTGACGCCAGTATCAGATTCGCCCCGGTTCTGGCCCAGGTGCCGCCGCCCATTGCCACCCCCTGCCGCTGCGGCGAAGTCTTGCGGGGCATCCTGCCGCCCCCGGACTGCCCCTTATTCGGCAAAACCTGCACCCCATCCCAGCCCATCGGCCCCTGCATGGTCTCCAGCGAAGGCGCCTGCGCCGCAGCTTACCGCTTTGGTTAACTTGATTTCAGCCGGAAGGGATAATTTTTTAGCCCCGGTGATGCAGATCAAAGCGAATTGGCCTTGAGCCGACTACCTCCCGGGCGATTGCCTGCACCAGATGTAATTCCTTGGGCGTGTGAATGACCCCTGAAACTACGAGCGTGCCAGCCTCCAGAAAAACCTTCAGGGTCGGCGCCAGGACATGGGGATCAGTAGCCAGGCGGGCTTTGAGGCGATGGGCCAGGGCCAGGTCCGCCAGGTGGGCCCTGGCCTCGGGAGTGGCCAGGCTCTCCTTTTCCGCCAGTCCTTCAATGAGCAGCTCCACCGCCTGGTCATAGCTCAAGCTGCCGGTATTGAGGACCACGTCATAGCTGCCTTCCTCATCCCAGGCCTTTTCATAATTGGCCTGCAGGTAGCAGGCCCGGTCCCGGTCCACCCTGGCCGTGAGTTCCTCGGCTTCCTCCCGGGATAGGCTTTCCTGGACCATAAGGCGCTCCAGCCGCACCTCCAGCGGGGCCACCAGCCGCGCCTTCAGACAGAAAGGCACGTCCTGGAGCAGCAGGAAGGCGCCCCGGCCGATGATCACGACCTTATCCGCCGCGGCATACTCCAGAATCAGCGATTCCAGCAGGGTTATATAGCCGTGATATTGCCAATCGTGGCGCTCCCAGAAGGTCGGGCAGACTTCGTCCAAATCCCGGGCTGCCTGACCCCAGCGTTTCCCGGCCCGGTCCAGATCCTGAAAAAGCCGCTCCTTGTCCACAAATTCGAAACTCAACCGCTGTGCCACCCGGCGGCCAATCTCCCTGCCGCCGCTGCCATATTCCCGGGAAATAGCCAGAATCGCCATAATCATTCCTCCTCAGACGGCTGCACCGGAATAGTATCCCCTGAGGATATCTCAGTTTGTTCCTCTTGACGAAAGGTCCACCACAGCCAGAGTTTCCCCACCACGATTACTCCCACTGCCAACACCGCCTCCATGGTATACCGGAACCAGGCCGGGGGGGCCAGCCAGCTTACCACAAAGGGATCGGTGAAGATCATTTCCCCGGCCACCCGGCCCAACACCGCCGCCCCGATATAGATAATAATGGGATACCGGTCCATCAGCATGGACAGAAGGTTGCTGGTGAAGACTACAAACGGTATGGACAGGGCCAGGCCGAAGAACAGGAGAAAGGCATTACCGTGCGAGGCGCCGGCCACCGCCAAAACGTTGTCCGTACTCATGGTAATGTCCGCCACCACGATGAGCCACATGGCCTGAAGCAGCGTCTTGGCCTCCTTGTCGGCTTGTTCCGGCGCCCCTTCAATGAAGAGCTTTACCGCGATCCAGGCAATGAGCACCCCTCCCGCCAGTTTAATGAATTGAATCCCCAGTATTTGGGCCACAAAAAAGGTGAGAACCACCCGCAGCAGCACCGCCGCCCCGGCACCCAGAATTATGCCCCATTGCCGCTGTTTCCGGGGCAGGGAGCGCACCGCCATGGCGATGACGACGGCGTTGTCGCCGGCCAGAATGATATCAATAATGACAATGTTAATAACACCGGCAAAAAATTTCCAATCCAGTTTATCCAGGCCCCAGGCCGCCAGGTCCATGGTCACACTCCAGCAAAGTTTTGTAGGGGCGGTTCGCGAACCGCCCCTACGAGTAATTCAATAATTTGATGGTTACTGTTTTATATCATTACGAGGATTTAATCATTCTTAAAAAACCGGCGCCGGAAAAAGGATCCCGCCGAAAAGCAGATAGGCCAGGATCAGAGTCCAGACGACGTTAAATGCCTGGGCCACCAGGAAGGCCAGGGCCGGTCGGCCGCCACCCAGCTTGGCGATGTCCGTAAATCTGGTTTCCAGACCGATGCTGGTAAAGGCCAGGGCAAACCACCAGACCTCCAGGTTTTGCAGAGGCCGGCTGATGGCCTTGGTGGTAGCATCACTCAGGATGAAGGAAAATAATATGGAAGACGCCAGAAACCCCAGGACGAACTTGGGAAAGCGGTACCAGATTTCCCATAGGGTGGCCTCCTCGCCTTCCTTGACACCCTTCATGGTCCAGACCACGGAGAGAATGAAGGCCGCCAGACCGATGAGCACATTCTGGGACATCTTAACGGTGACGCCCACCTTCATGGCCAGATCGCTGATGAGCGCGCCCGCGGCCACCACCGAGCCCGAGGTGTCCAGGGTGCCTCCCAGCCAGGCTCCGGCCACCGCGTCCGGTATGCCGAAGGCCTTACTGATGATGGGCATCAGCACCATCATGGGCACGGCGCAGATCAGGACGATGGAGGTAACATAGGAAAGCTTCTTGGGGTCACCTTTGACCGCGCCGGCCGTGGCGATGGCCGCGGAAACGCCGCAAATGGACACGGCGCTGGAAAGCATGGCGGAAAACTCGTCGTCGATACCAAGCTTTTTACAGAGCCACCAACAGCCGTACCAGACCACGCCCACTACCGCCAGAGCCTGAACCATGCCTAAAAAACCGGCTTTCATGATCACCCCGAACAGGACCCGGGCCCCCAAGATGACCAGGCCGGTTTTGATATAAAATTCTGTCTTGACGGCCGCCATCATCCACTGGGGCACCCCGAAAAAATTACTCACTGCCAGGCCGATAAACAGGCAGAAAAGCACGTATTCCAGGCCGTACTCATGAATGGTGAAGTTGCCCGCCAAAAACAGGGCCAGCCAAGAGATGAGAAAAACAAACGGGAAACCGGAGATAAAATAACCGACAGGCTGGCCCATCAGGGCCATACCGATGATACCGATGACCAGATAGGCTAGGAGAATATAAATAGCCAGGAGGATATTTTCCCCGGTCATGACCTTGTCCAGGAGGTTCCCGGCCTGTCCCGAGATATCCTTCCCAACTTCCCCGGCCGTAGCCTTCAAGCCCTTATCTTTGGTCTGCTTGGCGACCTCTTCCAATTTTTTGGCAGCAGCCCCGGCGGCTTTTCTATCCCTGGCTTCTATGGCCGCTTTCAAGGCCAGGGCCTGCTCCTGTATAACCGCCTCTCCCTTGGCTTCCGCCTGATTGATAACCCGGTCCACTAAAGGAATGATGCCAGTGGCGTGGGACTGAAATTCCCCTCCGGTGGTCCATCTGAACTTGGGCGCCTTGAAGCTCTGGCCGGTGAAAGAAAAATAAATTATGGCTAAAGCAATAATACCCAGACCGATCCAAACGCCCAGCCAGTCCTCCGATTTATAGAGGGCTTGCCACTGGCTCGTGGCAAGTTCCTTTTTCTCCCGGTCCTCCCACTGGCCCTTCAAAGCCTCCAGTTCCTCTTCTTTTACCAGGAGTTCAGAAATCCTGGCCTCGATTTGGCTGGCGCCGGCCCTGGAGGGCAGTCCCAGAATCTTTTTAATGCTTTCCATTTCATAGAATTTCATGTGGTCCTCCTTCCATCACCACTAGCTGATGTGGCCGGGAGGTCTGTCCCGACTTCTTCAACTGCTGCAGAAACAGGCACATTGGTATAGACGCACGCGTGACGTCACCTTGGGCGGAAACCACCGCAACTCAAAACTGTTTTCCGGGCATCCATTTTTCCGCCTCAATGAGTATCTGACGGTTTAGTGGATGGCAGGATCGCTCCAAACGCCAGCATCAGCCCACTCTTTTAGACGACAGGCCATTTCCGCCTGTTTCGGCCCCCGAGAACGCCGCCAGGGATTCTGATTCTAACTCCGGCGCCGCCACCAGGAGACTTTAGCCGGTTCTTTTTTCTCCAGACCCGCCCCCTCACCCTTCAAGCCCTCCAGTTCCTCCTCTTTGGCCAAAAGTTCGGCAAGCCGCGCTTCGATCTGTTTAGCCCCGGCCCTGGAGGGCAGTCCCAGGATCATTTTGATGCTTTCCATTTCATAGAATTTCATTTAGTCCTCCTTTCATCACCACAATTCGCTGTGGCCGGGAGGTTTGTCCCGGCTTCTCAAAGCTAATAAATTACTGGGACCAACTAAGGCAATACTTTTTAAAACAGGGCAGCTGTGTCTCACCTCCTTTACCTGGGATGCCGGGTTATGAATATTAGCCCCTTTTCAATCCAATTTATTAAAAATAGCCTTTCTAACGTAGAAAATATCACAAAAAATGAATCAACTACCAAGACATTAGAGCCTTTTTTGATTTTTTTCAACATTTTATTCCATCAAGCTGGTTAATTTTTATCTGGAGGGTCTCTTCGATAAACATCCTTTCAAAATAAAAGCTGTATCTCTTTGATTATTCAATTATTTATTGCACTGAAGATACTTCAAGACCAAAGGGGGGCAAAGAAGAGTTTTTTGGGATGTTAAAATAAAAACAGCCGCCGCCTGAGTCAACAAGCGGCGGCTGTTATGGTTAAGGCAAAAAGTACGGCCGGCAAACCAGCGTTTCAGGATCGATGGCGCCCCCTAGCGCCGGCCAGTAGTAGGAGACCGGCACCCAGCAGGAAGACCGATCCCGGCAGGGGGACAACCTGAGCTGTCAGGCTAAAATCAAATTTTGTGAAAATTTCTGGATATCCACCCAAATCACTTCGAATATCAGAAAGGTCCTGAAAATAACCAAGGTTCAGCCCAATGAGATCGCCAATTTTACCCTGTACGGGATAGTCAAAAACAAAAAATTCTCTGCCCCACAATGAGTATTCAATCAGTTCGCCTGGGTTGACCTCAATAAAAGTTTCAGGCTCAACTTCATATTGAAATGGGTAGGGACCATCATGGCTGGTAATATGAAACTGGACCGGCCCACAGTCGGCTGATTCCCAAGAGATACAATCACTCGTTAAACAATCAACACTTATATGGCTCGATGGAAAAGAATACTTGGGAACACTGTTCACGGTAATACGATTGGGTTGGGAACCAACAGATTCAAAGATTAAATCAGCTGGGTCGTTATCAGTATTTGTACATCCTGCAGAACTACTGGCATAAATGTTGTAACTTAAATATAATTTCACCGACTGGCCGATCTTCTCTCCTGCCTCCGGCGTCACTTGCAGGAACAAGCCATCTTGTGTATTCATCCGTATTGAACATCGATTATCAGAATGATTCTGGACTTGATTCACCCAGTTGCGAGTCTCACTGCTTAAGGAAAATATTCTTGCCATAGGTCGCTTGCAGATTCCAGGAAACGTGACTCCTGATCTGTGACTGCACCATCAATAGTCAAGTCTTTACTGCCTGATAGATTATTGATCCCTACAAAAGGACCAGGATTATACTCCCCAATTACCGGCGGGTCGGGAATCCCGCACGCATCTCGCTAATTTTCCCATAAATATAAGGGGTAACCGCAAAGGCACCGCTGGCATACTGCAAGGTGGCGCCGTAAACCTGGGTTGGCAGAAAGAGGAGCACCAACCCGAACAAAAGCATCGATCTTTTTGATGGCATCGTTAAAATTCTCCCTTGTTCAATTTTTGAAACATAATTATTTAATGAAATTTTAAACTTAAATTAATAATATATTAAGCAATTTTTATGCCAGTTTAAAATTGCTAATCAATTTAATATATCCTATTTTTTACTTATTAATTAATGTTAATTTTACTGAACATGAAGTTCAAATTATTGTACCTACTGGAACCATTTAGGCTTGATTTGGGATAACACTGTGAGGGAATTAGAAAGAAGAGCCTATTAACTTCAAACAACTAAAACACGGATTGGCCAGGTTCCCCCGCTGCCAGGATTGGCGAAAGCTGCGATAAGTCGGCTGCCGCCAGATCTCCGAAAAGAGAGATCATGCAGGTTGCCAAAAAATAACGGCTGAATTTGATGCGGCCTGCCTTTGACATAATAGTCGCCGGCCGAAGTCGGCACATTCGTATAAACGCAGGGCGAGACATCCCCTTCGGTGGAAACCACTGCGGCCCGTAAAACGTTTTCCGGGCACTCTTGTCTCGGACCATGAGAGGATACGCTGGGATAATGGATGGCGAGACCACGCCGTGCCCCGGCCGCAACCAACTCCTCCAGGCGTCTGGTGATTTCGGCATGTTCGGCGGTGGATAAAGCCGCCAGGGATTCTCTTTCTAACTCCGGGGCGGCCACCAGGTCCAGGGTGCTGATGACTACCTGGTTGATTTCCAGACCCTGTAGCGCCCTGGGCAACCTTTCCAGATCGGCAAGTCCGGAGCGCAGCAACATATAGGCGATATGCACCCGCGGGGTGAGCTTACCCAGACGGCGTTTATATTCCTGCAGGGAGTTAATGGCCTCCAGAACCTGCTGGTAACTGGTGCCCTGCCGCCAGGTATCGTTGGTTTCCCCGATACCGGCCAGCGAGAAGGCCAGTACATCAATGTCTGACTCCACAATCCGGGCACAAAGAGGTTCGGTCAGGAGCGTGGCATTAGTCGTAGTCCCCACCTGGCACCCGGCCTGTTTGGCCAGGGAGACAAAGGTGAAAAAATCAGGATTCAGGAAGGGTTCCCCCCACCCCTGCAGGTAAACCAGGTTGACCCTTTTCAGATCAGGCACCAAGCGCTGAAAGGTGGCTGGGGAAAGATGCCGGGACTGCCAATGGCAACGGTAAACCGTGTGGGGGCAGTAAGCGCAGGCGGCATTACAATGAGACGTGACGGCTACCTGCAGCCAATCAAATTTCCTGTGGAATAATCCTGCCAGCCAAGGCCCAAACAAAATTAAATCCTAAATTATTTTGTTATGCGGGAATGCCGAGATCAGCGACACGGTGAGGATGGGTGTAGATATTCAGACGCTCTCCCCGGGCGAAGCCGATGAGCGTTATACCCTGTAATTCTGCCAATTTGACCGCCAATGAGGTGGGGGCCGAAACCGATGCCATCAGGGGAATTCCGGCCCGCGCCGCTTTGAAAACCATCTCAAAGCTGGCCCGACCACTGAGCAGGGCGATTTTGTCACCCGTGGGCAGGTTTTTCATGAGGGCCTGACCGATGACCTTGTCAAAGGCATTGTGCCGCCCCACGTCTTCGGCCCCCAGCACGACTTCGCCGCCACCGGCCCCGGCCAGGAAAATGGCGTGGGTGGCCCCGGTTTGGCGAAAGATCTCCTGCCTTTGGGGCAGACTGGCCATCAAGGTCAGAATCTTGGCCACGGTCACCTGCACTGGCTGATCGGGAAATTTGCAAAACTGACTTGCGGTCAGACGTTGCCCGGCCGCGTCAGCATTGGCCAAAACCGCCTCTGCCATCACAGCACTGAGATCCCGATTGGTATCGAAGGTTTGGGTTATCCGGACCTGTACCTGGGCATAGGCTCGGCCGGCTCTTGGATTCGCGGGAGCCAGGCGCATTTCCACCACGTCATCCGTTTGCTCGATGCTGCCGCTGGTCAACAAAAATCCATAACTTAGTTCTGTTTCCAGTCCGGGCAGGTATAACAATTGGTAGGCTTTCAGGCCGTTAATGGACAGGGTCAGCAAGGTCTCCGAAGCTAGCAATTCCTGGTGCGGCTTGATCTGCTGTCCCTGGACCTTCCAAGCCGTGACGCGAGTAGTGCCGGGGTTTACTGCCTGATCCATGCTTTACACCCAGTTGTAACAGGCGGCAGGCGCTTCGCTTTCCCGCCCTAAAGATATATGGCCCTCCCCCAGGAAAACCAGGGAAAATAAAGGGCCGAACTCTTGGCAATCAATAATACCAAACCCGAAACTCGAAATTTGTCACCTACATTTCCCCCCAACGCAATTTCGTCCGCAGGATTTCAAAGTAATTCTTATAGGGTGATTTGATCAGGCGGATCACCCCGGGTCCTTTTTTGATTTCGACAATATCCTGGGGTTGCAGAGCAAAGCCCACCTGACCGTCGAAGGTCAAAAAGACGTCCCGGCTACGTTCGTCCAGGACCACGGAAACGGTAAAGGTGTCCGGCAGGATCAATGGCCGGTTAGTGAGAGTGAAGGGGCAGATGGGAATTAAGGTGATGGTCTGCAATGTGGGAAAAACGATGGGACCCCCGGCGCCCAGGGTGTAGGCGGTGGAGCCGGTGGGTGTGGAGACGATGAGCCCGTCGGCCCGATAGGTGGTCAGATATTCGTTGTCGATATACGTTTTTAATTCGACGATGCGGGCCAGGGCTCCTTTGTTGATCACCACGTCATTCAAAACGCTCTGCTGGCAAAAAATCTCGCCCTGCCGGATGACCGTGCCGGTCAACTGCATGCGCTCTTCCACCTGAAAATCATAGTGCAGCACTTTTTCCAAAATGGGATAGAGCTTTTGCAGACCGATGGCGGTGATAAAACCTAGGCCGCCGACGTTCACTCCCAGGATGGGCGTGCCCTGCTGGCCGTAGTGCCGGGCCGCGCTCAGGAGGGTGCCGTCACCGCCGAAGACAATAATAACTTCGGTTTCGACCGGCAATGGGGGAAAATTCGGCTCCGGTTCATTGATCAGCAAGTTGGCGTGAATATTGCGTGCCGCCAGCCAACTTTGCAAGCCTTCCCCCGCCTGGATGGCGCTGGCGTTATTTTTGGCCACTATGGCGATAAGTTTAATCATGGTCATCAGATCAGACCCGAAGTTGTCATAATTATCAAATGCTCGTTGACAGATATCACAATTTCTTGTAATTATCAACTTTTGAATTAAATTTCCAAAGGAGAAGTCAGAGTGTTAACCGAACGCATTAAACAAATCAAACCCTCCCCGACGCTGGCCATCGATACCAAGGCTAAGTCCATGCTGGCCCAGGGAATTGATATCGTTAACTTCGGCATCGGCGAACCCGATTTCGATACTCCCGATAACATCAAAGAAGCGGCTATCAAAGCCATCCGGGACGGTTTCACCCGTTACACCCCGGTGGGTGGTATCCCCGATTTGAAAGAAGCCATCGTGCAGAAATTCAAGCGGGATAACAACCTGGACTACAAACATGAAGAGATCATCGTCTCCTGCGGCGGTAAGCACGCCCTCTACAACCTCTTTCAGGTGCTGTTTGAACGCGGCAATGAGGTCATCGTGCCCACCCCCTACTGGGTCTCCTACCCGCCCATGCTGCAATTAGCCGACGCTACCCCGGTGATCGTGCCGACTCCCGAGGCTAACGGCTTTAAGCTCACGGCCGAAGTTCTGAAGGCCAACCTAACCCCGCGCACCAAGGGCCTGATCCTCAACAGCCCCTCTAACCCGACGGGATCGGTGTACTCCCGCCAGGAATTGGAAGCCCTGGCCGAAGTTATTCTGGCCCACAAACTCCTGGTAGTCTCAGACGATATCTATGAAAAGATTCTCTTCGACGGCCTGAAATTTTCCAACCTGGCGCAACTTGACCCCGAATTGAAAAAATTGACCTTCATCCTCAACGGCGTTTCCAAGACCTACGCCATGACCGGATGGCGGATAGGCTATCTGGCCGGAGACGCCACGGTCATCAAAGCCATGACCAACCTCCAGAGCCAGAGCACCTCCAACCCGACCTCCGTGGCTCAGAAAGCCGCTACGGAAGCAATCAGCGGCCCCCAGGACGCCGTAGATATGATGGTCAAAGAATTTGCCCGGCGACGGGATGACATCCTAACCCGGCTGGCCAAGATTCCCGGCCTCAAATGCGTCAAACCGGGTGGAGCTTTTTACGTTTTTCCAAATTTCTCGGAATATTACCAGAATATTAAACCGAACGCCTCGGGGAGCTTTTCCGATCCCTTGTCAGACTATCTCCTGGATAAAGCCCACGTGGCCCTGGTAGCAGGAACAGGTTTCGGCGAGGACAACTGCATCCGTTTTTCGTACGCCACCTCCCTGGAACGGATTGCCACGGGCTTGGAGCGCATTCAAGCGGCTTTACAGAAATTGGCTTAATGAGGCAGGACAGGATATGCCAGCGCCCTGGCCATGAAAATGGCCGGGGCGCTGCTCCCGTGGTGTATGAGCTACTTGCCCATACTGCGTTTGGAGGCTTTCAACGGGTTGATCTTGACGGTCTGACCGCCTTTGGTGGCACTCTTGACGTGAGTGGCTAAGTTACAGGTGCCCATCCGCCATTTTACTTCCGGATTCGGCACGGCAGCACAAAATTTGGCATTTTCCACGGTTAAAATGCGGTCACAACCTTCACATTTTTCAATAATTTCATGGCACTGACCGCCGTTAAAGGAGCAGCCTTTTTTAGTCATAAAATTGCACGGATTACCAGCCTTAATAGTTATACAGTCCATGGGTATCAGTCCCCTTTCCCCTGAAGGGCAATATTTTAAATCAAATATTATATTATATAACCTTTAAATTTATAATGTCAAGGTACAGGCGACATTTCTCGTTGCTTTAGCCATGGGCGCCAACCAGTAAGCTGTCGAAAAACCCTAAAATTAGGTTTTGAAATACCCGCTTAATATTAATTGAGTTGTCACCCAACTTACTTTTTTAGCTGAAAGCTAAATGCCTGCTTTAAAAAAAGAAGATTGACGTCTTTTGATCTGGTGGTTGGGCCATCTCCTTCATTTCTTCTTTCATCTGCAGGGCGTCTTCAATGAGCAGCACCATTTTCAGGTATTTATAGCCGAACCGCAGAAGTTCCACGTCACTTTTTTGCAGCACTGCCGCCACGTTTTGGGGTATCTCGAAAATCTCCAAAAAAGGCGTCTCAAATACAAACCGCCGGAATTTATCGACATCATAGGCCACCATGTAAAACAGGGCCGGGGCCCGGGCATCATTGGCGGGAGGATTGAGGGTGGCCCGTTTCAGAATGATTTCCAGCCACTCTTGATTCAGGAGTTCGTAAGGCTCCATACCCTGGGCGGCTTTCCATTGGGACAGCGTCCAGTCCTGCCCTTCTGTAAACCCCTGGCAAAAATCGAGGCGTTTGCAGAAATAGGTATCCTCTACCCCATCTTCCCCGAGGTTGCTGCCCTGGGTGACGGGAAAGAGGCGGCAGGCGCCGGGTCTGTCTTCATAGACGCTACAGCCGGCAGCCTCCAAAAAGGGGCAGCCACTTCCTGCCGCTTTATCAATATCCAGCATAACCAGGGGCAGATAGGATTTATCTTCCACCACTTTGGTGATGTAACGTTCTAAGAATTCGGTAGAGGTTATGCCCAGGCGCCGCCGCAAGCGCATGATATCATACGGCTTGAGAATGACCGTGGGTTTTTGGCAGCATTGATTAAAACAGGCCAGCCCGGAATGGCACGTAAAATGAAACCGGCTGTCCAGGGACAGTTGTTCTGAATCTTCCTGGTCTTTATACAAATCAACCATTGGTTGCTTCCTCTTTATTCTGACATTTGGATCTTTTAGTCATTAGTTTATTATCAGCCTAGCTGTGGTTCACCCGCGCCTCAACTCTGGGCCCGGTACCGGACCAGTGGGAATTAAATAATTCCTGCTTCCCAAAGCACCTTTGTTGCAGTATTTTTATAGTGTAACTATCAAATCTAAGGAGAGCAATCGGCGGGGCCAAATAATTTCAGCGCTTGACGCCCCCCTGCCAGAAGCGATTATGCCGCGTATACTACTCAGTCATGGGGCCGGCGGCCGGGAAATGCTCAACCTGATCGAACAGGTGTTCCGGCGTCATTACCGCCCGGCCGATGTCAGCCAGGACGACAGCGCCATTCTGACCCTGGAGGAAGTTAATCTGGCCTTCACCACGGATGCCTTTGTCGTCTCTCCCCTCTTTTTTCCCGGTGGCGATATCGGCCGGTTGGCTGTGGCGGGAACGGTGAACGATCTCCTCACCGCCGCGGCCAAACCAGTGGCCCTGGCAGCTGCCTTTATTTTAGAGGAAGGTTTTCCCATCGCCAGCCTGCAGATTATCACCGATTCCATGCAGCAGACGGCCGCCGAGGCCGGGGTGAGTATTGTCACCGGCGACACTAAGGTCGTCCCCCGGGGTTCGGCCGATCAGGTGTTTATCACGACGACGGGGTTGGGGGTGGTCCTGCGGCCCGGCGTCTCCGGGGCGTCGGCCCGACCGGGGGATAAAATTATTCTCACCGGTTCGGTGGGTGATCATGGCACCGCGGTAATGTTAGCCCGGGAAAAATTGCTGGGCGGGGGAAATATTGTCAGCGACGCCGCCCCTCTCACTGATATTATTATGAATCTCCTGGAGGCCGGTGTGGAAGTGCACACCTTGCGGGACCCCACCCGGGGCGGACTGGCCGCCACCCTCAATGAAATTGCCGGACAGTCGCAGACCGCCATGGAAATCCAGGAAACTCAGGTGCCCATCCAGCCGGCCGTGGCCGCCGCCTGCGAAGCTTTAGGGCTGGACCCCTTCACCGTCGCCAACGAAGGCAAAATGGTGATCGTCGTGGCCGCGGGTGAGGCGGCCCGGGCCCTGAAATTAATTCACACCAGCCGCTACGGCCAGGAAGCAAGAATTATCGGGGAGGTGAAAGACGCCCCGGCGGGCCGGGTGCAGGTACGCACGGTTTTGGGCACAGCCCGTCTCCTGGAAATGCCCTCCGGGGAACTGCTGCCCCGGATTTGCTAACTGGTTCTCATCCGGAAACTATAATGAGAACTTATATAGTTTCTGATCTGGAAACGAGATATTTTCTGCAAGATCAAGGAAATCAAAGGCTTGTGCGGAGGCGAACATTTGTTCGCCGCACAAATAAGCCTGCAGATTGACGCCGATATTGTGAAAAATAGCCGTTTCCGGACAGAAACTAACTGGCCTTTCCCGCCTTCACCTTCTCCTCCAGCAACTGCCCCAGCATGTTCAGGTGCGTCTTCTCTTCCTGGGCCACCTGGAGCAGGAAGTCTTTCGTGGCCGCAACTTCGGCTTTTTCGGCAAAACGGCCGTACAGGTCCAGGGCCTGGGTTTCCAGCATCATGGCAATATCCAGCGCGCCCAGTAAGGTCTGCATATAGGGCGCATTTTTCTGGATAAAATCTGCCATTTTATACCCGCCTTCCATAACATCGGTCTTGACATTGGCCTCAAGCGCGGCGACATCTTTTCCCGGTTCAATCGTTTTATAAAAATCTATAAATTTCTGCTTGTGGATATCCGATACTTCCACCATCTTGGTGAACAGTTGTTGCACGTCATTGTCCTGGGTTTGGGCCAGCAGGGTCTGATAAAACTGCTTCAGGCTTTCCTCCATGCCGATGGCCAGGGCTGCGATTTGGGCCGGGGTTTCATCGCCCCGCACCAGGTCCAGGTTTAATTCTTCGGGACCGCTGGCTTTGTAGCCCTGCCAACCTTTGATACCGCCCTTCAGATTATAGACTTCCTTGAACCCATAGCCATTCAACAGTTGCGCCGCCACCCGGCTGCGTCCGCCAATGGCTCAGTAAGCTATGACCGGCTTGTCCTTGTCTATTTCCGCCAGGGAATCTCCCAATTGCCCCAGGGGAATAAGTTTGGCTCCGGGCAGGTGCTCTTGTTCGTATTCCGAAGGTTGACGTACGTCCAACAAAGTGTAACTGCCCTCCGGATGTTCCGCCATGAACTTTTTTGCTTCCTCGGAGTCGATACCGCCCACGAAGCTAAATAATTTCTTGAGTTCAATCATCGTCTTCCTATCCTTCTCTTATGCTTCTTCAAGTTCTCCGGAAATCTGGAACTTCCGCATAAATCGCCGGTCGATGTAGTCTTTGAGCCAAAAAGCCAGCCGCCCGTCGAAAAACGAGCTGGTTTTTCCGGAAGATGCCCCGGTCGTCACCCATATTGAAAATAAGCAGATAAGCGCCGCCTGGTCTGAAACGCCGCATGATCCTGCCCTCCAGGGCCGCCTGCAAATTGTGCAACAGTATGGGATTTTCCCGGACGGCGTAGACCCCCACTTTGTCCAGGGGCTGGGGCTGAAAATGAATGCAGTCGCCGCCGCCGAATATTTCTGGGAATGCCACCGACTGCAGGAAGTTGTTCACCAGCAGGCCGCCATCCGGACCGGTGGGCAGGCCGGAATTCTGAAACAGGGTCGAGGGCCGCACCCCCAGGGCCAAAAAGATCATGTCAAAAGGCAGCATCCGCCCATCCTTCAGCAGGGCCAGATTGGTTTGCACTTCTTTGAGGTGGGTTCCTTCGATGACCTCCACCCCCCGGCCGGTCAGCGATTTGAGGGCCAATGTCCTGACTTTCTCAGGAAAATCTCCCATCAGCCGCCGGCCGGCCACCAGGGTGAACCTGGCCTCGCCGCCTAAATTAGAGGCCAAACGCCATAAATTGGCCGTAACCTCCAAACCTGCCGGGCCACCGCCAGCAATCACAATGTGGTGGGTCTTTTTCTTGAGCCGGTCTTTAATATGTTTTTGGGCTTGCAGAAGGTTTTCTATGGGTTTGACGGTGAACACCCTGGCGTCCGGTGCTATCTGCAGGTTGGCAGTGGGTATGCCGCTGCCGATATTGAAGGAGACCACGTCATAGGGAACCTCTTCACCCGAGGTCAGGACCAGACGTTTTTCCACCGGCTCGATGGTTTGCACCACCCCCTTCTGGAAGCGCCCTCCCCCGCTTTGCACCATTTTTTGAATATTAAACCGGATTTCCTGGGGACGGTAGGTCCCGGCCAACATCCCCGGCCCCATGCCGGAATAATAGTGATGCGCCGCGGGGCCGATGACGGTCACCTCATGGCCCCGGTCGATAAATTGTCGCAGATTTTTCAGGCAGGTCAGGTGGGCATGCCCACCGCCCACTAAAACCAGGTGTTTTGCCATAATTAGACTTTTACCGATCCTTCCAGGGCCTTGTCGCCCTTGCTGGTGGTGCGAAAGTTATCTCCGGCCGGCTCCAGAAGGCCCGCGGCCACGAGTTCCCGGGCGGCGCTGCGGATGCGAAACAGCGGCAGCTTTACTTCTCGGGCCATGTCCTCACAGGACGCGGCAGTGCGGCAAGTCAGAAGAATTAACTCGGCGCTCCGGCTGATGGTGCCATCCGCATTAATACAAGGCATGACACCTTCTCCTTACAGACTTTTTTTGCAGAAGTACCAATCCGTGCACTCAAAGCCGGCCTGCAGGCGCTCTTCCAAAGCCTCCTGGGTCCGGGGCGGCGGCACGATCACCTTATCGCCCGGCTGCCAGTTGGCGGGGGTGGCGACGCCATTCGCGTCGGTGGTCTGCAAGGCTTTGATCAGTCGCAAAATCTCCTGCATATTGCGCCCGGTGGTCAAGGGATAATAGATCATGGCCCGCAGGATGCCCTTGGGATCAATAACAAAGACGCACCGTGAGGTTTCGGTTTTGCTCTCACCCGGCATGATCATCCCGAAAAGGCTGGCCACCTTCCTATCCAAATCAGCGATCACCGGAAATTTTATTTTAACTCCAAATCTTTCCTCGATATTTCTCACCCAGGCCAGATGCGAAAACACGCTGTCGATGCTCAAACCCATTAATTCCACATTATTCTGCCGAAATTCTTCCTGCAGTTCGGCAAAACCTATAAACTCGGTGGTACAGACCGGAGTAAAATCAGCCGGATGGGAAAAGAGAATCAACCAACTTCCGGCGAAATCCTCCAAGCGGACGGTCCCCATGGTGGTTTCGGCTTCAAATGCGGGGGCCGGCTCGCCTAAACGCGGCAAACGGGGTTGAACTGTGACATTCTCTTCCATCATGATCCTCCTCGGCAATGAACATTAAAATTTTTAGGACCTCTACGACCTTAATCTATCATAGGTTCACTATAATTACCGGGTATTTTCCTGGCAACAAATTTAACGAAAATTTATTAATTTATCACCTTAATTTGTTTAAAATAAGGGAGACGGGACCGGGTTTGGATCGCATCGAACCGGAGAGGAGAAAAGGGGCAGGCGCACTTTTAGGGGGCGTTGCCTCCGGATCCCGGCCGGCCGCCCCCATTGGCTGGTGATAAATTTTGGGCTGCTTATTTCAGCCGGGGATCGATGTTTCCCGCTCCACCGCAATCCGGGGTATAGCAGGCCACGTCGTGAAACTCGCATTTTTCTTTGCATTCCGGGCAGGTTCCCGGGGGAATTGGGGCAGTCAGGGTATAACCGCATTTGCTGCATTTCCAGGTTCCTTGGGGCGGGGCTGTCGTGCTCATTAGGTAATCTCCTTTAATCTAAAGTAGTTAACTAGTTATTCTGAAATTGGCGGAAATAACCACTATTGTCTGTTATTATGCCATTATTGCCTATAATACTAGTCAGCCTTTTGGCACAAATCAAGGCGGCGGTGGAAAAATAAACCTAATTGCTGAACCCTGATCTTTTACTTCTATTTACCCGTTATCCGGAACCGGGAAAGGTCAAAACCAGGCTTATCCCGGCTCTCGGAGCTGAAGGTGCCGCCAGCCTGCAGTGCCGCTTGACCGCGCATATCCTGCGTCTCGTCAAGACCTTTATCAGTGCTACCAACATGGATTTCATCGTTTGTTTTGACGGGGCGCAAGTCCATCACATGCAGCAGCTATTTGGAACAGAATTCTGCTACCAGCCCCAATCACCGGGGGATCTTGGCCAACGTATGTTAAGTGCTTTTGCCGCCTCCCTGGGTCAGGGCCGACGCCGGGTGGTCCTCATCGGCTCCGATTGTCCCGACCTAACCGCACCAATCCTAAGCTCGGCCTTCTCTTTTTTAACTGCTCATGATCTGGTGCTGGGACCGGCCAGAGATGGCGGCTACTATCTCATCGGCCTCACCGCTCCGTGGCCGGAATTGTTTCAAGACCTGCCCTGGGGGACGGCCGCGGTTTTGGCGCAAACTCAAATTAGGGCGGCGCGGTTGGGCTTGCGAACGGCCCTCCTGGACCCCTTGACGGATATCGACCGCCCCGAAGACCTGCCCGTTTGGGACAACCTCACCCGTCAGGCCGGCTATGCATAACCCTGGGCAGATTTCGGTCATTATTCCGGCCCTCAACGAGGCCGAGAACATCGGGCCAACCCTGCTCAGCCTGCAAACCGACCCGGAATCGGAAATCATCGTCGTCGACGGCGGCAGCTCTGATGACACCGTCAGCCTGGCTGCGGCGGCGGGTGTCACCGTCCTGAGTGCCCCCCGCGGCCGGGCCCGCCAGCAGAACCTCGGCGCGGCCGCCGCCTCCGGAGAAATCCTTTTTTTTCTCCATGCCGACACCCAGGCGCCGCCGGATTACGCCCCGTGTATCCGTCAGGCCTTGCAAGCCCCCGGTGTCGGCGCCGGTGCTTTCAGCCTGGATATCCAGGGCAACTTCCCGGGTCGGCAAGCCATCACCAACATCGCCAACCTGCGGTCCCGGTGGCTGCAACTGCCGTACGGGGACCAGGGCTTATTCCTGCCGGCCCAGCTTTTTTCCCGCCTGGGGGGCTTTCCGGAACAACCCATTATGGAAGATTTCGCCCTGGTCCGGCAAGTGCAGCGCCACGGCCGCCTCATTACGCTCCCCCAAACCGTGCGCACCTCCGGCCGCCGCTGGCAGCACCTGGGCCTCTGGCGGACCACCTACATCAACCAACTGATGATTTTCGGCTATTATTTAGGGGTGGCCCCGGCCACCCTGGCTCGAATTTATCGCCGTAGTTTCCAGGCTGCCCCAAACCAGCCGACGGCTCGCTTTAAAAAGGATGTCTAGATGTCTTTTCAACTAGATCTGTGGACCCGGTTTGAATCCGAGGGTGTGCCGGTGTATGTCCGGGGTGACCGGCCGGATTGGTTCGTGCCCAACTCGCCGGCCGATGCCCTGCTCCGGGAATTGGCCCGCAACCCTGACCGCCGGTTGGATATTCCGGCCCGCCTGTTTCTGGAGCGCCTGCCCGACAGCCCTCCCCTGCCCTATCCCGGCCGGGCCGCCTATCTGCACACCGACTATCTGCGGGAATGCTGGTTTCACCTCACCAACCGCTGCAACCAGAGCTGCCGCCACTGTCTGTTTGCCTCCTCCCCCACCGAAAAAACTGAACTGGCCGGGTCGCGAGTCCTGGCACTGGCCGACGAGGCCGCGGCCCTGGGCTGTCGGGTGTTTGTCCTGACCGGTGGGGAACCCCTCGTCCACCCGGAATTTCCTCAGATCGTCAAGCACCTGCTCAAGTTTGACAACTCCCACGTGGTGGTCTTAACCAATGGGCTGCTCCTCCAGCACTATGCCGCAGGCGATGTTGCAGCTGGCCGCCGGAACGTTTCCATCTGCAGATCAGCCTGGACGGGAATCCGGCCCACCACGATCAGATCAGAGGCCCGGGAGCCTACCAGGCTTTGCTGTCGCAGTTGGCCTGGCTGCACCGTCACAATCGGACCTTCACCCTCTCCATGTGTGTGGCTGCCAATAATGTCGCCGACCTGCCCGCGTGGTGGAACTGGCCCACCAGTATGGCGGCTCCAATGTCCATTTCCTCTGGTACTTTGTCCGAGGCCGGGGCGAGGCCGCCAGGTTCGCGCCGCCGGCCGCGATCTTGCCAAATTTAGTGCGGGCCGGGCAACGGGCCGCCCAGTTGGGCGTCACCATCGACAACCTGGCAAGCCTGCGCCGCCAGGTGTTCTCCCCCAGCGGCACCATCCACGACGGCCCCGGCAGTGGCTGGGATTCCCTGGCCATCGGCCCGGACGGCCAGATCTACCCGTCCCCCGCCCTGGTGGGGCTGCCGGCCCTGGCCACGGAACTGCCGGCCTCCCTGGCCCGGGCCTGGCGGGAAAGTCCAATTTTGGCACAAATCCGCCAGGTATCCGCCGCTGCCTCGGATTCGCCCTTCCGTTTCCTTCTGGGGGGCGGCGATCTGGACCACAGTTATATCCACGGCGGCCGCTTTTTGGGCTCCGACCCGTACCAACCTCTGTATGAACAGCTGGCCCTCCGGCTCATTGCCCAGGAAGTGCCGCCCCCGCCGGCCTCAGATCAACCGGGGTTGCGGCTGAAAATGGGGGAAGTGCTGGAAACCTGCGGCGCCAGCGGCGGCGTGGCCTTGACCCATCACAACTGTCTGCTGGCCGCGGCCGGGCCCGGCAGCCTCGACACCATCAAGGCCTTTTACCAGGACGCGGCCCTGGCCGAAAAAACCGATATTCTCAATCCCCTGACCTATCCGGAGGAGTTCATCGCCCATATCCCGCCAGACTTCCGGTTTCGGGGCTACGGCTGCGGCAGTCCGGTGCTGGAGGCCGACCTGCAGCCGGGGGAGCGCGTCCTGGACCTGGGCTGCGGCCGGGGCATCGAATGCTTCATCGCCGCGCCCCTGGTGGGGCCCACCGGCATGGTCTACGGCGTGGATATGCTGGAGGCCATGCTCTCCCAGGCCCGGGCCGGCGCTGCAGGGGTGGCGGCTCATCTGGGCTATGACAACCTGGAATTCAAACCCGGCTATCTGGAAGCCCTGCCCCTGGAGTCAGAGAGCCTTGACGTGGTGCTCTCCAACTGCGTCATTAATCTTTCGGCCCATAAACGCCAAACCTTTGCCGAAATCTACCGGGTGCTGCGGCCCGGCGGCCGGCTGATTATTGCCGATGTGGTCTGTGACGCCGACCCCCCTGCCGCCCTGAAAAATGACGACGTCCTGCGGGGAGAATGTCTGGCCGGGGCCATGACCCAAAAAGACCTTTTCGGACTGCTCCAGGAATCGGGCTTTACCGCGGTCCGGGCCCGCAAACGCTTCCCCTACCGCCAGGTGCAGGGCCAGCAGTTCTATTCCTGACCTACAGCGCCGTCAAACCCGCCGGCGCCCGGACGGTCCAGGTCATGTACCCGGGTCCCCTGGCCGGGCTGGTTACCGCACAGGGCGACCTGCTGCCGGCCGGGGTGAGCCGTGCGCCTGAACCTGGTCCAGCCTGCCCGGGGACACCGGTGAACTCTTTATCCTGGACGACCGAGGGCGCGGTGATCAACCAGGCCTGGGAGACCCCGGCCTGCTGCCCCGGCACCCAGGGGTGCTGCAGTCCCGGCCTCGAGGCCGACGACCCCCGGCAGCCCTCCCCTCCCCATTACCAAGACTGCGGTCCTGTCTTGTCACCCTCACCCCTTGAGGCGAGAGGGTCAAAGGGTGAGGGGCGCTTCAGAGCTAGGCTCCCAACCTACCGAGTCCGCCAGTGCCGAAGTTACTTCCCACTACCCGACGGCAAGATTGCCGGCAGCTCCGGGTAACATAAATCTTTTAACCGAAAACCGAAAACCGGAAACCGAACAACCATCCGGGTGCCTGCTCTGCGGCGCCCCGCTGCACTATGTGCTCGAGGAAACTCCGGCCCACTGCGTGTATTGCCATACCGAACAGACAACCAACGTCCGGTGCCAGCAGGGGCATTTTGTCTGCGACGCCTGCCACAGCCGGGACGCGCTGGCGGTTATCGAGCACCTCCTGACCACCACCCGGGAAACGGATATGCTGGCCCTGCTGGAAGAAATCCGCAATCATCCCGCCGTGCCCCGGCACGGCCCGGAACACCACAGCCTGGTCCCCGGCATTATTCTGGCCGCCTACCGCAACTCCGGCGGACCCGTGACACCGGCGATGCTCCAGACCGCCTTGCGCCGGGGAAAATCCATCGCCGGCGGCGCCTGTGCTTATCTGGGCGTCTGCGGCGCCGCGGCCGGGGTGGGCGCAGCCTTTAGCCTGCTGTTGGACGCCAACCCGGTGAAACCCCAGGAGCGTCAAGCCATTAAACAGATCACCCTGGCGGCCCTGCAGGCATCGGCGCATCCTGACCGGGGCCCGCTGCTGCCAGCAAGAGTGCTGGCTGGCCCTGCGCCAGGCCGCCCGGATTTCCGGGCAGTATCTCCCTGTGACCCTGAAGGCGGAGGCGCCTCTGAGCTGCCGGCAATGGCAGCAGAACCAGGAATGCCTGGGAGCCGCCTGTCCCCTGTGGCCCGAACGCCCCTAATGAGTAACTCTTGGCGCGCACCGTTATCAAATCATATTTGGATTGTTCTTGCGGGATCGGAGAGACTTTTTAGGGGCCAGCGAGCGAAATTTTGACGATTGCTATTGACCAGGCAGGGTCATGGTGACCCTGCCTCGGGTTGACTATTGTTTCTTCCTTCTGAGTCGGATTCCTGCCAGGCCTGCTAAGCCAGTGCCGAAGAGAAGCAGAGTGGTTGGCACGGGCGCTAATAAAAAGCCGCGAATCTCCCCTCCAGGAACGGTAAGTCGAATGAATGTTCAAATAGGCCTTTCCAGCCTCTAGGGCCGCGGCAAATACCGCTTCCGCGCCTGCCACAGCCCTCCACTAAAGATCAATGAAGGCGGCGTTCCATGTCGAGGCCAGGGTCTGTGTCAAATAGGTGATCGTAAGTCCCACTCGTTACTCCCAGCGGGAAGCCCGAGAAAGATGGTGTCTGCGTCATGACTCCCGCGTTTCCGGCAAACGGTGTGGCCGTAGGGCCGTGGATGTGCGCCGCGGTCGTAGTTCCGAGCAAGCCGCTGAATTCCACCTGGACTCTTAGGGTGTGGGCAACGTTGTCGAAGACGACTTTGGCGACACCGGTTCCGGGCGATGCGTTGTGCGGTGCCTCGCTCGGGCCGCTTAGATCCGCTATGTAGGTGATAGGGATAGTGAGGCCCTGGGAGGGAAGACCTACGACTGTGAAAACCAGGATCAGAAATACGCTTAGCAAGAATTTCATGACTATTCTCCTTTTGTTGTCTTGTTTGTCCCAGCGAGCCCATCCCGCCGACCAATAATAGTTTTCATCCGGAAACTATCATGAGAACTAATGTAGTTTCTGATCTGGAAACGAGATATTTTCTGCAAGATCAAGGAAATCAAAGGCTTGTGCGGAGGCATTCGTTCGCCGCACCAATAAGCCTGCAGATTGACGCCGCTATTGTGAAAAATAGCCGTTTCCGGACAGAAACTAATTCGATTGAGCCGCATCAGATGCGGCGATTCGTTTGCTGTCCGTCTGAGACGCCATTGCCTTGCGTCTTCGGATGACCGTAAATTTCTTGCTCTCAAGCCGTGGTCTCGAGGCTGCCCAAAGTGCCGGGGTGCCTCCCGGCAACCAGGCTAGCTCGCAGAGATCCACGGCTTTCCGTCCTCGTCTCCAGACAGGTTTGGCTTTATCTGGCCAGATTCATCTTCCCTGATTGCGGCTCCCCAGCCATGTTCAATTATTTGAACTACCCCCTGACCGATAAAATATTTCGAATATATTATGCAATTTTCGTACAAATCATAACATATCGATATAATTAACTATAAAATTAATTTGTCATTCCCTCATGTTAAGTAAATTTAACATATGTTTAATCTTTGAAACATATTTACATGATCTGATACAAGTAAAGATTTAATGAATTAAGCCGTAGGGCAGGAAAGCGCCACGCCTCCCACCTTTCGCATATTTCCATGTCTAGACGCCCAAGGTTATCATCTTGCCCCCATTTACATACTCTTGTCTCCTAAACTGTCCACCCTCTCCCCTCCTCCCTTTCCCTGCTTTTCCGTTTTTGCGACATCTGCCTCAGGTGTGCTGTCTTTTTCCGGGTTATTCAGATATGCTCCCATTAGTATCGGGGCAGTCGAACTTTCCCCCCGGGCCCTTTTCTGAACAATGCCAGGCCTGGAGATCCGGATCGAACTGCCACCATGTCAGCTTTCGTCCGCCCCCCTTGCCTCACCGGGGTCAACGACGTGCACCGAAAATAAAACCGAAAAATAAGCCGCGAAATTACCGCGAAATCAGCGCGAAAATTGCCATCACATTGTGAACATTAACAGCAATATCATAAGATTATTAACTGTTAAATAATTCCCGTTCCCCAATCGCGAAATTTTCCCGCCGCCAGTGGGAAATTACCGGGAAATGGCCGGGAAACCAGCGCGAAAAACCGGCCTCAATATTTTTTATTGTAGTAATATTAATGAGATGAGAAGCGATAAAATAATGGCGAAAAAATTACCATTTACGGTTAGTGTCACGGGCCGCCCCCGCCCCGCCGCCGGACTCAGGAGGACCAGCCTCCTCTTCCCGTCGGCGGCATGTATCGCCACTCTCTCCATGGCCCGGCAAAAAACCGACAAATCGCCGCGAAATTTTTTCGCGGCACCGGCGCCAAGGAAGCGCGAATTTCGCGCGAAAAAACCGCGAAATTAGCGCGAAATTTGCCATCACAATATGAACATTAACCGCAATATCAATAGCTTAATAAATGTTAAAAAATTCCCGCTCCCCAATCGCGAAATTTTTTCCGCCGCCAGTGGGAAATTACCGGGAAATGGCCGGGAAACCAGCGCGAAAAACCGGCCTCAATATTTTTTATTGTAGTAATATTAATGAGATGAGAAGCGATAAAATAATGGCGGAAAAATTTTCATTTACGGTTAGTGTCACGGGCCGCCCCCGCCCCGCCGCCGGGCTCAAGAGGACCAGCCTCCTCTTCCCGTCGGCGGCACGTATCGCCACTCTCTCCATGGCCCCGACAAAAAACCGAAAAATCGCCGCAAATATTTTTCGCGGCACCGGCGCCAAGGAAGCGCGAATTTAGCGCGAAATTACCGCGAAAAATGATCTGATAAATTTTTTATTGCTTTAATATCAATAAGTTATAAAAATATAGGAAAATCTCCCCGCCATTGACGCCGCCGGAGCTTCTTGGGGACGGGCAACGAGGAGGAATTTAAACCCTTCGCTGCGCTCTGGGTGACAAAAGTGATAAAATTTGGGGGGGGCGCTAAGAGTTATCGTCAAACCAGCGGGCGTCCGCCAGGACCACCGAGGTTTCCACCTGGCGGGGGGTGATGTTCCAGTAGGTGTTGAGCAGGCGGTCTTTTTCCTGGGGTGTGACCAGGGTAAACCCGTGTTTTTGATAAAACCGCACGGCCCACCAGGCCGCGGCCCAGGTGCCCACCAGGATGGGCCGGTCGATTTCGGACGCGGACAGAGGTCGAGCAGACGGCTGCCGATCCCCTGTTGTTGACAGGCCCGGAGCACATAGGCGTGGCGGATGAGGATGACCTCCCCCCGGTCCTGGCGGCCCATTACCCCCAGGAAGCGGCCGGCCTCCTGCCAGCCCCAGAATTCCACTCCCGCGGCCAGTTCACCCTGGAGTTCAGCTGCCGACATATACGGGTCATGCCAGCAGTCGTCAGGTATGACTCCCTGGTAAACCTGGGCCCCGTCGTTGATAATCTCATAAAGTTCCTGGAAGTGAGCCGGTGTTACTGGTTTTATAGTCTGCAACGATTAAAATACCCCCTAGCCTGGCATTAACCGCCCGTTGTCTGGTTTGGTCAGACCTTTCCTTGCAAAGAATTTATTTTTTGTTAAACTATACTATTGGATTTATATTTGCAATATGATCGGGAAGGCTTCCTGCCCACATGTTAAAAAGAACCTTTCTTCATCTCCCCAAGGTGGGGCCGGCCACCGAACGCCAATTCTGGCGGCAAGGTTTGCACACCTGGGAAGATTTCCTGGCGGCCCGAGCGGTACCAGGGTTGAGCCGGATGCGGCTGGCAGCTTTGCAGCGTGACCTGGAACAATCTCTGGGCCATCTGGATCAACCGGCCTATTTCGGCGTCCCGTCTGCCTGCCAATGAACAGTGGCGGCTCTTTAAGCAGTATCGGCCCCGAACTGCTTACCTGGACATAGAAACTACCGGCGCCAACTGGCCTAACCTTGCGGTCACCGTCATCGGCCTCTACGACGGCCGGACCTTCCATCAGTTTGTGCTGGGAGAAAACCTTTGGGACTTTCTGGATATTATCGAAAATTTTCAGATTTTAGTCACCTTTAACGGTTCTCAATTCGATCTGCCGGTCCTGCAGGCCTTTTTTCAGGGGCGAGCTTTCCGGCAGACCCACATCGATCTGCGCTTTGTCCTGGCCCGCCTGGGTTTCAAGGGCGGACTGAAAAAAATCGAACCCCAATTCGGCCTGGCCCGCCCCCCGGACCTGGCCGGACTCGACGGCTACGACGCGGTGCTGTTGTGGGAACGCTCCCGGCGAGGCAACCGCGGCGCCCGGGACCTCCTCCTGCGTTATAATCAGGAAGATGTGATCAATCTGGAATCCCTCATGGTGCAGACCTACCAAATCGCCTGCCGTCGAGCCTTAGCGGTTTTAAACGCCTCGTCGACGATTAGCTATCCACAATCGGCTTTCGGCCTGAAGCCGACCCCGGAACGCTGATAAATCATGAAAACCTCTTTCCTCCCGGTCGAAAAATAAGGTATAGTATACCAGTTATCTGTGGTTCTATGGACCAGTCGGGGCCTCTGCGTCTCCAAAATCCCCGACTAAGGCGGTAAGGAGTTTTGCATGCGTTATTCCCAGATGCTGCTTCCCACATCTGAAAGAAGTTCCGGCGGAAGCGGAAACCATCTCCCACCAGTTGCTGTTGCGGGCCGGCCTGATCCGCAAGCTGACTTCCGGCATCTATGATTATCTCCCCCTGGGGGTGAGGGTATTGCGGAAGGTGGAAGCCATCGTCCGGGAAGAAATGAACCGGGCCGGGGCCCAGGAAGTGCTGCTGCCCGCGGTGCAGCCGGCGGAATTATGGCTGGAATCGGGCCGTTGGCAGATTTACGGCAAAGAGTTGCTGCGCTTCCACGACCGGCATGACCGGGACTACTGTTTCGGCCCCACGCATGAAGAGGTGATTACCGATCTGGTGCGCCGGGAAGTGCATTCCTACCGCCAATTGCCCCTGAACCTCTATCAGATCCAGACCAAGTTCCGGGACGAAATCCGGCCCCGCTTCGGTCTGATCCGGGGCCGGGAATTCATCATGAAAGACGGGTACAGCTTTGATGTGGACGAAGCCGCGGCGGATCAGACCTACCAGGCCATGTACGACGGCCTACACGCCGCATTTTTACCCGCTGCGGCCTGCGCTTTAAAAGCGTGGAGGCCGACTCCGGTCCCATCGGCGGCAGTTTTTCCCATGAGTTCATGGTACTGGCCGAGACCGGGGAAGACGTGGTCGTCTCCTGTACTGCCTGCGCCTACGCCGCCAACCTGGAGAAGGCCGAAGTTCACGGCCCCAGCCGCGGCAGTCAGCCGAAACTCCTGGTCCCCTGGGCAAAGTCCACACCCCGGACATCCGCACCGTGGGCGAAGTAGCTGATTTTCTCAACATTCCCCTGGAAAAAGTGCTCAAGACCCTGCTGTACGAAACCGAGGCCGGGGTGGTGGCGGTGGTGCTTCGGGGCGACCATGAAGTCAACGAAGTCAAACTGAAAAACTTTCTCAAGGTCAACGACCTGGCCCTGGCCAGCGAAGCAACGGTCCGCCGGGAAACCGGCGCCGGCGTCGGCTTTGCCGGCCCCCTGGGCCTTAACGTCCCCATCTATGCCGATTTCAGCCTCCAGGGAGCGGCCAATCTGGCCGCGGGCGCCAACGAGGATCATTATCACTATACCAATGTGAATCCAGGGCGCGATCTGACCATCAGAGACTTTGCCGACCTGCGGCAGGTAACGGCCGCGGACCCCTGTCCCCGCTGCGGCGCGCCCCTGGAATTCCTCCGGGGCATTGAAGTGGGCCATGTCTTCAAGCTGGGTTATAAATATTCCACGGCCATGAATGCCACGTACCTGGACGCCCAGGGGCAGGAGCAGCCGATGTACATGGGCTGCTACGGCATCGGGGTCAGCCGCATCGTGGCCGCGGCCATCGAACAAAACAATGATCCCGACGGCATTATCTTTCCCATGCCCCTGGCGCCGTTTCAGATTCTGCTGGTCCCCATTGCGGTCAACGACGTCCACACCATGGAGATGGCCGGGCGGCTGTACGAAGACCTCACCGCGGCGGGTCTGGAAGTTTTGTTTGATGACCGAAATGAACGCCCCGGCATAAAATTTAAAGACGGCGATCTGCTGGGCATCCCCTACCGGGTGGTCCTGGGCCCGAAAACCTTGGCTAAGGAAGCGGCAGAAGTCCGCTCTCGCCGCAGTCGGGCAATGGAGTTGCTTCCACTCCAGTCTTTGGTGGCGGAACTCCGAGACCGGATCCAGGCGGAGATGCTCCCTTGATATACTTGTTTGCCGAAAGTATTCTGTTTACTATCTTCCCCGGTCACCAGGTCCTCGAGGGAGTGAGGTGGTCTGATATTCAGAGATTACGTTGGTTTCTTGGCCAACTGAACTTGGCTATAAGTAAAGGCCCCTATGGTCAGAATTATCCGCATTAACGATATTGTTGACGAAGTTCTCGCCCACCACCCCGGGGCAGATGTTTCCCTCATTCAAAAAGCCTATATTTTATCGGCCCGGGCTCATGAAGGCCAGACGCGCCTGAGCGGCGAACCGTATCTGTCCCACCCCCTGGAAGTTTCCTACCTCATGGCCCAGATGGGTTTAGACCCGGTTTCCGTGGTCTGCGGCCTCCTGCACGACACGGTGGAGGACACCAACACCTCCCTGGATGACCTGGACGAGCTTTTCGGCGAGGAAGTGGCTGATATTATCAACGGGGTCACCAAGATCAGCCAGATTTCCTTTGACAAAAAGGCCGACCAGCAGGCCGAATACATCCGCAAGATGATCCTGGCCATGGCCCATGATATCCGGGTCATCCTGGTGAAACTGGCCGACCGGGTGCACAACATGCGCACCCTGGGGTACATGAAACCGGAAAGCCAAAAGCGGGTGGCCAAGGAAACCCTGGAGATCTTTGCCCCCCTGGCCGGCCGCCTGGGTATGGGCCACGTCAAAGTCGAACTGGAAGACCTGGCCTTTTACTATTTAGAACCGGAAATTTACCAGCAGATTCAGGACGGTCTGGCCCGCAAACGGGGTGAGCGGGAAAAATACATCAAAGAAATCACTGAAATTATCAACACGAAACTGACGGAGCATAACCTGGCCGGCCGAGGTCAAAGGTCGCCCCAAGCACCTGTATGGCATCTACCGCAAGATGCAGGCGCAACAGATCAGTCTCGACCAGGTGTTCGACCTCATCGCCTTCCGGATCATTCTGAAAACCATACCGGAATGCTATGAAACCCTGGGTCTGATTCATTCCCTGTGGCGGCCGGTGCCCGGGCGGTTTAAAGATTACATCGGCATGCCCAAAGCCAACAAGTATCAATCGCTGCATACCACGGTCATTGGGCCCTACGGGGAGCGCATGGAAATCCAGATCCGCACCCAGGAGATGGATACCATTGCCGAAAAAGGCATCGCCGCCCACTGGGCCTACAAAGAGCGCCGCCAGGTGCAGCAGGATGACAACCTGCGCTTTTCCTGGCTGCGGCAGATTATTGAATGGCAGAAAGACCTGACCAACCCCCAGGATTTTCTGAACACCGTCCGGATGGAACTCTATCCCGAGGACGTCTTTGTTTTTACCCCCAAAGGTGAAATTAAAGAGCTGCCCCGGGGTTCGACGCCGGTGGATTTTGCCTACGCCATCCACAGCGAAGTGGGCAACCGGTGCACCGGCGCCCGGGTCAACGGCCGTATGGTCCCCCTGAAACATGAACTGCAACATGGTGATATCGTGGAGATTATCACCTCCCCCACCCATACCCCCAGCCGGGATTGGCTGCAATTCGTCCGGACTCACCAGGGCCCGGGGCAGAATCAAAAACTGGCTCAAAACCGCGGAACGGGAACGCAGTCATCGCTTTGGGTAAAGAGATTTTGGAACGAGAGTTTCGCAAGGCGGGCTTGAATCTGACAAGCTTTTGAAATCAGAAGGAGAATTGCAGAAAATAGCCCAGGAGATGTCGTACGTCCGCATTGACGATCTGCTGGCCGGGGTGGGCTTCGGCAAGGTCTCGGCCAACCAGGTGATCACCCGGTTGCAGCCCAAGGAGGAGCCGGCGCCGGCCGTGACCGAACTGCCCTCCAAGACCGCGGCCAAGGCCACGGCCGCGGACCGGGGCGGCATCAGCGTCAAGGGTCTGGACGACATCCTCATCAATCTGGCCAACTGCTGCAATCCTATCCCCGGCGACAATATTATGGGCTACATCACCCGGGGCAAAGGGGTGACCATCCACCGGACCGAGTGCCCGGTTTTGGCCCGCACCGAAAGCCAGCGTCACATGCCCGCGGCCTGGGATGGGGTGGCCGGCGGGCGGCACCTCGTTCGTATTCAGGTAGTTTCCGTGGATAAACCGGGACTGCTGGCCGACATCAGCAACGCCCTGAAACAGGCGGAGGCCAATGTCATGAAGGCCAGCATTGAAACAACGGTGGATCAGAAGGGCCTGTCCTGGTTCACCCTCGAAGTGATCGACACGGCCCATCTGGCCAAAGTGGTGAGCGCCATCAAGCGGGTCAAAAACGTCATCAGCGTCAACCGGGTGATGAGCTGATAGGAATACGGTTTACTGGTTTCCGGTTTAAAAACTGAACATATCCAATGGCAATACATCCGGAAAAATAAAAAAATCCCCCTGAATCCCCCTTTCGAAAAGGGGGACTTTCTCTTGCTTACTTTGGTGGATAAGGGAGTTTTCTATTCCCCCCTTTCTTAAGGGGGGCAGGGGGGATGTTAATTGAATTTCTCTCGAATGCCTAAAATTTCTGACCTATCAGGCCGGTTTGACCACCCGACCGGAACGCAAACAACGGGTGCACACCTGGATATATTTCACCTGACCGTTTTGCACCGCCCGCACCCGACGGAGATTGGGCAGCCAACGCCGTTTGGTTCTGTTGTTGGCGTGAGAGACATTATTACCGACCTGCGGTCCCTTGCCGCAGACATCACAGAATTCGAGCCATGGAAAGCGCCTCCTTTGTGTCTAAAATATATAATTTATGAAAATCATGAAAAGAATGCAAGGAAAAACTGCACTTCAAAGAGCGGGCCTGGCAGTTTAACCGGAAACTGGAAACCTGCTCACACCTGCCATTCCGGCGGTATCGGGCACTCCCCCACATAATCCTGGGCGCAGCAGTGATCCTGTTTGTACATAATCAGAAGTCAGGATAATGGCGCCCAAAAACATCCACTGGGGTCCGAAAAGCCATAACGTGACCACGGCGGCCAGATAATAGGCCCGCATGCCCAGGGTGTAATGCAGGTTTCCCAGGTTGAGGATGTTGGCCACGTAGGCCGTATTCAGCATGGAATCGCATTCCAGGGGCACATTGATCATGAAATTGATGTGGTTGAAATAGCGGATGGCCAGGGTGAAGCTGAAAAAGGCGAAAAAGAAGTGGACCACCAGGAGCATGATTTTTACCAGGAACAGCGTTCTCATCCTGGAAAACATCAAGGTAAAATCGAACGGCAGTTCGGTGACATGCTCCGGCTTAAAGAGGAGGCTGAGCAGACCCAGGCCGATGAGGATGGCCGTGGAGGCCAGAAAGCTGGAGGCCATGATCCAGTTGCGCAGGGTCTGCACCGCCAGGATGTCCCGCCTCTCCTTCATAATGGATTCCACCCACATGCGTCGCAAGTGTTTGGTAATGCCTAAATAGGTCTTCAGCGGCTCGTGTTTCACCTGATACAGCCAGAATAAGTGGTAGACCGTTAAGACAATGAAGGTGGCGCCGGTAAAAATGACTTCCCACCATTGCACCTGTGCCATGCTGTATCCTCCGCCAAGTTGTCGCCAGGACCTGGTTTTTTTGAGAATATTTTTGATTATCAATCATCGGCAGATGCGAATATAGTATAAAATAATAACATCCGCTCAGGCAACGCTTGTCAAAGCGTTTCCTTGCCATCTTATTACGAAAGAAAAGATTTCAGTAACTGATCAGTGATTACCAGCCTGCAGGGGGTGCGATGGAAAAACCCTTGACACTTTTTATCGGGACTTTTACCACGTTATTGGCAGTTATCAATCCTTTGGAATCCCTGCCCGTTTACCTGGGACTGTTACAAGGGCAGGACGACCGGGTGCACCGCCTGGTGGCTCGCCGGGCCTGTCTCTACGCCGCCCTGTTAATGTTTTTCTTTCTGGTCTCCGGCACTTTGATACTCAGAATCTTTTCTGTCCCACTCAGCATGGTCCGCATCGTCGGCGGCATTATTCTGATGCGCATCGGTTTTAATCTATTCTTGCCAACGCCGGGCAGCGGCAATAGTCTCGCCAGTGGCGTCTCTCCGGACCACATTGAGGATATCGCCTTCGTTCCCCTGGCCATGCCCCTCATGTTCGGCCCCGGGGTCCTGGCCACGATCATCGGTATGGGTTCACTGGTGCAGCATCCCTTTACCGATGCCCTTGCCCTGGTGGGAATTTCTTTGGCCATTGTGGCGACCATGTGGGTTACCTATTTCATCCTGTCCTATGCCAAGACGCTGCTGCACCGCCTGGGTCCTCATGGGATAGACGCCGCCACCCGGATCGTTGGTTTTTTCGTCGCCGCCATGGGTATGGGCCTGATCTTCCACGGCGTGGTGGAAGCCCTGCACATGTACAAAATTATCGGCGGGTAATGAAACCGAAAGGCAGGGAACTGACGTGCCCAGTACAACTTGGGCACGAGGTTTGATTATTATTATCTAACCATTGACCACTGCTTTTAATGCTTAAAAGCCCGCTGGCCCGTGAACACCATGGTCGCCGGGGGCTGGGCCTCGTTGCAGGCCTGGATGGACTCGTAGTCCCGCATGGAGCCGCCGGCATGGGCGATGGCCTGGATGCCCTGGCGCAGGGCCACGTCCACCCCGTCCCGGAAGGGGAAGAAGGCGTCGGAGATCATGGCCGCACCGATGAGGCCGCCTTTGTCGGTCCTGGTCTGGGCATCGATTTCTTCCTTTAAGTGTTTGTCGGCTTTCCCCTGTTCAATTTCCAGTTCCAGGTCTTTATAGGCCTTGCCCAGCTTTTTAAAGCACAGGGCGTCGGCGTATTTGGTGTAGGCCTTGTAGATGGCGATCTCGGCCACCCCCACCCGGTCCTGTTCGCCGGTGCCGATGCCCACGGTGCAGCCGTCCTTGACATAGAGGACGGAATTGGAGGTCACCCCCTGCTCCACCTGCCAGCCGAAGAGTAAATCTTCCAGTTCCGCGGCCGTGGCCGGCCGGGTGCGGTATTCCACGCCCTGGTGGGTGACCACGGCCGGCTTGAAAGTCCGTGACCTCCAGGATGGCATTGAGGGGCGACTGCTGGACGACGAGGCCGCCGTCGTTGAGGCTCTTGAATTCCACAAAACGACGTTTACATAACTCAGCCAGCTTGTCAAAGCGGGGCACCTGGACGATGCGCAGGTCTTTTTTCACCTTCAGAATATCCACTACCCCGGCTTCATAGTCCGGGCGCGGCAATCACCTCCAGATAATTGCTCACCACCAGCTCCGCGGTGGCCTTATCCAGGGCCCGGTTAAAGACGGCGCAGCCCCCGAAGGCGGCGATGCGGTCCGCCATATTGGCCCGGTCATAGGCCTGAGGCCAGGGTGTCGCCGTAGGCCACGCCGCAGGGGTTGTTGTGCTTGACGATGACGACGCAGGGTTTTTTGCGCAGGAATTTGATGATGTTCAGGGAATTGTCGATGTCCGTGAGGTTGGTCTTGCCCGGGTGTTTTCCGGCCTGGAGCATGGCATCCTCGTCGATGGCGCTCACCATGCCATAACCCGGCTCCAGAAAGCGGCACTCTCCCAGCTCCAGGTGGCCTTTCACCAGCTCGTACAGGGCTGCCTCCTGCCCGGGATTCTCACCGTAGCGCAGGCCTTTCTCGATGAGCTCCCCGGTCTTGTCGTCCGGCAGCTTCCAGGTGCGCTTGCGGTATTTCAGCTTCTGGTCATCGAATTCAATGGTGATCTTTTCCGGAAAATGGTCGTCCATGACAGTACGGTACATTTTTTTGATATCGTTCATAGTTCTCTCCTTGGGTTGTCGCAGCAGCCGGAGCTATATTTTGGATACTGATGGTACACCGTAGCCTCGACCCTGACAACCATCTTAAAACCTTATCTCCGCTCAGAGTAGCATGTTTTTACTGAATTTTAAAGAAGAGAGATATGGGATCGACTTGATTAAACTCCAAAACTTGTCGGCAACCTCAGCCCAACCAACCTCCCCGCTATTTCGCTCTTCGCTGCCTTTATCTCGTCAGCCAGCGCCGGTCCCGCACCGTCAGAAAGGCATAAGGATAAATCCATTGAAAGAGGAAAAAGGCGTAGTAGCTGTAGATGATGCCGTAGACGAATTCCAGGTCCCGTTCCAGCCAGAGGTAGTAGATGAGGCCGAACAGGGACATGAGGCCCAGGAAGGCCATGATCTTGAAGAAGATGAGGGGATAGAGGAACACCGAGGTCACAAAAAAGCCGAAGGCCAGGATGAGCATGGGCAGTTCCAGTTGGGTCAGGAAAAACTCGACGATGGGCACGAGCCGATGTCTGGTCCGGTACCGGGTAAACAGGTAGCCCAGTTGGACCAAGGACTCCCGGACGTTGCCCCGCTCCCAGCGCAGATACATGTTCACGACCCCGGTGTAGGTTTCCGGGACCATCGTGTAAACCTTGGCCGTCCGCTGGTAATAGGTGTACCAGCCGTCTCGCAGGACAAAATTGGTCAGAGCCCGGTCTTCGCTGTGCACGCAGGGCGCGCCCAGAAAGGTCTGGTGACGCCAGGCCTGCCAAATGCGGCAGGAGGGCTGTCCGACGGTAGGCGGCCAGGGAACCGGGGGTGCACGTTACGGTTTTATAGACCGATTGAGCCGCCCGCAGGAAGTCAAGATTGACATACCGGACCCACTGCATCTTGCCCATGAGACTGGCATGCCGGTTATACACCCTGACGTTGCCGGCCACCGCGCCCAGGCCGGCATCCTGCTGCAGGGGCGCCACCAGGTGCCGCAGGGCCGATTTTTCGATGACGCTGTCGGAATCCACGGTGACCAAGATCTCACCCCGTCCCTGGGTAAACCCGGCATACAGCCCCTCTTTTTTGCCCCGGTTGTCCGGGAAGCGGATGGTTTTGATCAAACCGGGATAGCGCTGCCGGGCCCGGTCGATATATTCCCAGGTGTCGTCCGTGGAGCCGTCGTCGATGCAGATAATCTCCAACTTCTCCCGGGGGTAGTCGGAGCGGGCCACCGAATAGAGGGAGTGTTCCACCATGGCGCCCTCGTTATAAGCCGGAATGATAATCGTCAGGGTCGGCAGGTCGCCGTCCTGGAGGGGAAAAGGCCGGTAACAGGCCCACAAGATCGTCCGGAGCCCCTGGAAAAGGAACATCAAGAGGGTGTAGCCGGCCACCACGCCGGTGAGGCCGGCGGTATAGGTCCGGGTCTGGAACAGCCGCCAGTAGGCCTCCCAGGAACCCACGTACAGAGAAACCACCAGACACAGCATCAGGGCCATCGGCACACCGATCTTAACAGCCAGATCCCAGCGGCAAACCGGGTGTCCGGTCTCCTGGGGTTGGTCAGACGGGATTTTTAGCTCTGCTTTGGTCACGTTCAAAGGTTTCCTTGGGAAAGATTTGTCCTAACTATTATACATAAATTTCCCGTTCTGGGTTGGCAATGAACAGGTTATTTTTTCCGGGGCGTTTAGTCTCGTTGCGGGTATACCAGGCTCCGAAGAAACTTCTGCATCTATACCTATCCCATTCTCTTAAAACATGGAGAGATGCTTTGGGCTTAGCAGGGAGAAGAGAAAATCCTTCAAGAGGCCCGAGGCTGGCCCCACCCCCTGGATGATAAATACTACCCCCAGGTTCGCTGGTCCGATCCGGTTTTTGCCCTTTGGGGTCGCAGGGCTGGGTAAAAAGGTGGGACATGTCTTGGGACCAGTCCTTGTGTGGTCGTGAAACAGTCCAAGGCTATTAGCAATTATCTGTTATAAATTTAATTACTTACAACTTGGCAGGCAATTTGCATAATAATTAAACGAAGTTAAGAAATTGTCGAATTATTAGAACACCCTGCTTGAACAGTAACGAAATTATTTCGGAGGAGCTCAAGATGTGGGTTGCCGGTCAAACAGAAGAAAATGGGTCCAAAGGTGAGGTCAGAACCCAGGAAAAGTTGGACCGGGCCCTGGTGGCCGGCTTGATATTGGAAGTGGTGCTGGACCAAACAGAATTACCGGATTCTCTGCAGGCCCGACAGCGACTGGTGAAAAGTCGGATTCAAGGTTATCTGGTGCAGCATCTGGCCGGACATGTTTCGCTGGACCGGTTCCGCAGCCTGGCCCAGAATCTGGATGGCTGGTTCGACTTCTATTACCCCCTCTTAGTGGCGGATGGCCCGCCCTCTCCGGGTAAACCCCAGACGGTGACCTACAGTGTCCGGGAGCCCCGGGGGACTTATACCGTGCACGAACCAAAGTCTGACCGGCTGGGTCCAAAGGCTATCCCCGACACGTCCGCCCCGGTTCATCATGCCTGTCTGGAAAAGCTTCTCGATGATTGGCTGGAAGAAGCGAAAACGAACATCCCGCACCGCTCCCACCGGAAACTTACCCCTGCCAAACTCAGGAATTTCCTGTGCCAGAGTGCCGGCCGCTGGTTTCGCCTTCGGGATTTCGAACGTTTCATCGAAATGGATCGCAAAACGGCCTGGGATTATCTGCAACAGTTTTTACAGACGGGTCTGCTGTGCCACAACCGAAAAAATTCGGCTGCGGTCCGCTATTGTTTAGCCCCCTCCTTCCTCAAGGTGGAGGCTGACGCCCTTCGTCTAGCTATATGCCTAAGTATATCTCAGTATCCAGAAGACCTTATTGAAAGGATCAGTGATTTCTTAATAGCCACTGGCGGTGAGCCCTTCCAGGTCAAGGAGTGGGAACAGGAATTTCCCGAAGCCCAACGGCAACCACTCCTGGAAGAATTGGTGGAGCAAGAAATTATCATCTGGCAAAAATTCCCTACCGGCGACCGTTTCCTTAAACTCCACCACCGCTGGCTGCAAAAGGAGAGCTTACAGTATACCGCCAAGGAACAGACAACCTTGGTCTATCAAGACATCTTCCTCTAACCTCTAGCCTATAGTCAGATTCTAAGGGGGCGGGCCCACCCAAGCCATTTTTCTGCAGTGACATGCTGATTCTCCCCTGCCTCGGGCCTGCCGTTCACTTTTCTCCTTTCCCGCCCCCCCTTCCTTACATCCCGGTTTTCCCAGATTTCCCTTGACGGTACACCCGCTATATGCTAATTTTGAGGGCATCGTTTACTAGAGAGGCCGTATAAGCAATGATTTTCAATGAAGAATTCGAGACCCTGCCCCGGGAGGCCTTGGAGGCCATCCAACTCCGCCGCCTCCAGGCGCTCGTCGAGCGGGTCTATAACTTGGTCCCTTTTTATCGTCAGAAATATGACGCCGCCGGCATCAAACCTGGAGACCTAAAAAGTCTCAAAGACTTGCAGCGGCTGCCCTTCACCACCAAACAAGATCTTCGGGACAACTATCCCTTTGGCATGTTCGCCGTGCCCATGGAGCAGGTGGTGCGGATCCATGCCTCCTCCGGCACCACGGGCAAGCCCACGGTGGTCGGTTATACCCAGCGGGATATTCAGACTTGGTCTGAGCTTATCGCCCGAAGCCTGAGCGCGGCCGGCGTCGGACGCGGCGATATCGTCCATAATTCCTATGGTTACGGGCTTTTTACCGGTGGTTTGGGTTTCCACTACGGCATCGAACGGTTGGGCGCCTCCGTCATCCCGGTCTCCGGTGGAAACACCAAACGCCAGATCATGCTGCTGCAGGACTTCGGCCCAACGGTCATCACCTGCACCCCCTCCTTCTCCCTGCACCTCTATGATGTAGCCAAAGACATGGGGGTGGACTTCGCCAGTTTAAAACTGAAGGTGGGTATCTGCGGCGCCGAGCCCTGGTCGGAAGCTATGCGCGCCGAGATCGAAAAGAAACTGGGCATTGACGCCCTGGACGTGTACGGTCTTTCTGAAATCATGGGTCCGGGAGTCAGTATTGAATGTCTCGAAGCCAAAAACGGGCTGCATATGTTCGAGGACCATTTTCTACCGGAGATCATCGACCCCAACACCATGGAACCTTTGCCCTACGGCAAGACCGGGGAGTTGGTGATCACCACCCTGACCAAAGAGGCCTTTCCGGTAATCCGTTACCGGACCCGGGACATTTCCACACTTCATCCCGAGCCCTGCAAATGCGGCCGCACCATGGTGCGCATGGGTCGAATTCAGGGCCGCACCGATGACATGCTCATTATCCGCGGGGTCAATGTCTTCCCGTCCCAGATCGAAGCAGTGTTGATGGAAGTTCAGGGAGTAGAGCCCCACTATCAGATTGTCGTCGACCGCACCGGTCAGATGGACACCCTGGAAGTCAAAGTTGAAGTGGATGAAGCCACCTTCTCCGACGAAGTTCGCCAGCTGCAGGTAATGGAGAAGAAAATCGAGCACAATATCAAAGATTATCTAGGTGTCTCCGCGAAAGTACGGTTGGTGGAACCCCGTTCCATCCCCAGGAGTGAAGGCAAAGCCCAGCGGGTTATTGACAAGCGGAAGATCTAAGCCTGGCTGGAAGCCGGCGCCACCGCTCTTAAGTCAGCAGCATGGCGGGTCAGGGTGAGGGGTGAAGTTGTTATTTTTGGTTATATTTAAGACAATATTTACAGGAAAATATTATGAGAGTTGAACAGATATCGGTATTTTTGGAAAACAAAGCCGGCCGCCTGGCGGAAGTCACCAAGGTTTTAGGAGAGGGCGGTATCAACATCCGAGCTCTTTCCCTGGCCGACACCACCGATTTTGGCATCTTGCGGCTTATTGTTGATCAATATGACAAGGCCCGGGAGATTTTAAAACAACACGGCTTCACCGTGGGGAAAACCGAGGTGGTGGCCATCGAGGTTCCCGATCGGCCCGGCGGTCTGGCCTGGGTGCTGCAAATCCTGTCGGATTCCGACGTCAATGTGGAATACATGTATGCCTTTGTGCAACACAGCGGCAAGAATGCCGTGATTATTTTCCGTTTCGACAACCTGGAAAAAGCCATTGAACTGCTTAAGCAACAAGGCGTGCGCATTTACAGTGGCGAAGAGGTATACCGGCTCTAAGATTATGCGGATGCTGGTTGCCGGGAGGCCCAGGAATCAAATTTAGAAAACTTTCACTACTTAATAGATGTTTGCTAAGGAGGAAGCCCATGCAACAGGTTAGAGATCATCTTTGTGGCCGCAGCGGCCGTTTAGGACTCACGGCGTTGTTGACCCTGGTCCTGAGCGCCATGTTGGCAGTACCCAGCCTGGCGGCAGATATCGTCGTTGGCGGTTTATTTTCCATCACCGGCCCGCAGTCTTACTTGGGCGAACCCGAGCGCAACACCCTGGAGATGGCGGTTGAGGAAATCAATGCCAAAGGGGGCATCAAAGGCAACAAGGTTGTGGCAGTGATCTATGATGACGAAGGCGACGCCAACAAGGCCCGTCTAAACGCCACTAAATTGATGGACAAAGACAAAGTCACAGCCATCATTGGACCCAGCCTGACTCCGACCTCCATGGCCATCATCCCCATCACCCAGCCAGCTAAGGTGCCGCTCATTTCCTGCGCGGCCGGAATCAGCATTACTTCCCCGGTCAAGGAACGGCCCTTTGTCTTTAAAACCGCCCAAACCGACCAACTGGCCGTGAGCCGCATTTATCAATACCTGAAGAAGAACAACATCAACAAGGTGGCAATTATTACCGTCTCCAGCAGTTTCGGGGTTTCCGGCAAGGACCAGTTGCTGGAACAGGCTCCCAAAGCCGGCATTGAGATCGTCGCCCAGGAAGTATTCGGGGAGAAAGATACTGACATGACTCCCCAACTGACGAAGCTCCGCTCCACCCCGGCCCAGGCCGTTATCTGCTGGGGCACCGGTCCGGCCCCGGCCGTAGTGGCTAAGAATATCAAACAGTTAGGCATGACCATCCCCTTGATCCAAAGCCACGGCGCGGCTTCTAAAAAATTCATCGAATATGCCGGCGACGCCGCGGAGGGCATTATCCTGCCCGCGGGTAAGATTGCCGTGTATAAAGACCTGCCCGACACCGACCCCCAAAAGGCGGTGATTCAGAATTATGTGCAGAAATACGAAGCCAAATTCAAAGCTCCGGTCTCCGGCTTCGGCGGCTATGCCTATGACGCCGCCAACATGTTGTTCCTGGCGCTAGGCCAAGCCGGCACTGATACCGCCAAGATCCGTCAGGAATTAGAAAACGTCAAAAACTTCCCCGGCGTCAGCGGTGTGTTTAACATGAGTCCGGAAGATCACAATGGCTTGGGACCGGACGCCTTTGTAATGGTGAAAATTGACAAAGGCAACTGGAAGTTGTTGGATTAGCTTGATTAGAGGTTAGGGCGGGGCCGCCTCCCCCGCCCTCCCCCACTCCTCCTTTTCTGCCCGCACCAACTTTTAATAACTCCGGCGTGACCCGCACGCTCCTGATTTGGGCGACACCTTGGATAAAATTTCGGAAATTCTGCAATATCTTTTCTCCGGCCTTACCAATGGGGCCATATATGCCCTCATCGCCCTGGGCTTTAGCATAATCTATAACGCCACGGCCATCATTAATTTTGCCCAAGGCGAGTTCGTCATGTTGGGCGCCCTCACCGTTATTTCTCTGTATTCTCTCGGCCTTTCACTACCCTTGGCTTTTGTTCTGGCCGTAGCAACAGTCACCGTCCTGGGTCTGGCCTTCGAACGCCTGGCTATTCGCCCGGCCCGGGAAGCCACACCCATCAGTCTCATTATCATTACCGTGGGTGGTGGGGTGCTGCTCAAAGGCCTGGCTATGCTGTTTTGGGGCAAAGATGCCTATACGTTGCCGCCTTTTAGCAGCCAGGACCCTTTAATGGTGGCCGGCGCCACCATTCTGCCCCAGAGTTTGTGGATTATCGGGCTGACGTTAGTGCTGGTCGCCGGTTTGGAGATTTTCCTCCGTTTCACCCTATTGGGGAAAGCCATGCGGGCCGCCTCTTTCAATCCGGTGGCGGCACGGTTGGTGGGCATTCGAGTGAGCCAGATGGTGCAGTTTTCCTTTGGTCTCAGCGCGGCCATGGGCGCCGCGGCCGGGGTCATGATCGCCCCTATTACCATGGGGGTTTACGACATGGGCACCATGCTGGGGCTGAAAGGATTTTGCGCCGCAGTTATTGGCGGTCTGGGAAGTAGCTTCGGGGGGGTCTTGGGAGGAATGGTCTTGGGTATCGCCGAAGCCTTTACCAGCGGTATGCTGTCTTCCGGGTACCGGGATGCCGTCGCCTTTCTCATTTTGCTCCTGGTCCTCTTTTTCCGGCCCCAGGGTCTCATTGGTTTGCGTTCCACGAGATCTTCCTGATGGGGCGTTATCAACGACTGTTGCAGCCCGTCTGCTTTATTCTTCCTGTTGCCCTCCTGGGGGGGTTGCTGCAGGGATCGTATTATTTTACTCTTCTTACCCTCATCGGTCTCAACGTCATCGTCGTTCTGGGTTTGAATCTTCTCATGGGCTACGCCGGCCAGATTTCCCTTGGGCATGCCGCTTTTTACGGCCTGGGGGCTTACACTTCGGGCATTTTAACCACCACCTGCAAAGCCGATCCCTGGCTGGCGCTTCTGGCCGGACTTGCTTTGAGCGCCCTGGTGGCGGTGGTAGTGGGAATTCCCGCCTTGAAGCTCAAAGGATATTACCTAGCCATGGCGACGCTGGGCTTCGGTATCATCGTCGGCATCGTGTTTCAGCAGATGGATTGGCTCACCGGCGGCCCTTCCGGACTTATGGGGATTCCCAGTTTTCGGCTGGCCGGGGTGCAATTCGACACTCCCAGGTCTGGTTTTTTTCTGGTCTGGATAACGGTGGGTTTGATCTTGTTACTCAGCCTCAATATCGTGGATTCCAGGGTGGGCCGGGCCCTCAGGGCCATTCACGACAGCGAAACCGCGGCCCTGGCCATGGGCATCGACTCCCAACGTTTGAAACTACTCATTTTTGTCGTGAGCGCCCTGTATGCCTCCCTGGCCGGCAGCCTCCTGGCCCATACCGTCAACTTCATCGCTCCTTCTACCTTTGGTTTTATGTTTTCCATCAAGCTGGTCACCATGGTGGTGGTGGGCGGTATGGCCAGTATCTGGGGGTCCCTGGTGGGGGCCGCGGTCTTGACCATCTTGCCGGAGTTGCTGGCAGTCTTTCATGACGTGGAAGTGGTAATCTTCGGGTTAATCCTGATGGTGGTCATGATCTTTATGCCCCGGGGTCTGGTCCGGGGACTACTGGATATCTGGGAATTTCGGCAGCGCAAGATGAAGGGCCTATGAAAGATGAGTTTCCAGTTTCTAGTTTTCGGTGTCTAGTTTTTAGTTTTTTGCCTTTAGCCTATAACCCGTAGCCCATTGCCTGTTTCTATTATGCTGGAATTAAAGAACGTTGGCATCTCCTTTGGGGGTCTCCAGGCTGTTAAAGGCGTCTCCTTTCAGGTTCGGGAAGGTCAGATCAAGGCCCTCATCGGCCCGAACGGCGCCGGCAAGACCACCCTTTTCAATCTGATCACCGGCATGCTCAAGCCGGATCACGGGGTTATTCTCTTCCAAAATCAGGGCATCCAGGGACTGCCGCCCTTCCAGATCGCAGGCAAAGGCATTTCCCGCACCTTCCAGATAGTTCAACTTTTCGGCCACATGACCGTGTTGGAAAACGTCCTGGTGGGTCGGCACGTACGCACCCAGGCGGGTCTCCTGTCGGCGGCCCTGCGCCTTCCCTGGGGGCGACGAGAGGAGGCGGCTATTCGGGAACAAGGCCAGCAGTGGCTGGAGTTTGTCGATTTAACCCCTCGGGCCGATGATTACGCCAGCAACCTGCCCCTGGGACATCAACGCCTCCTGGAGATCGCCCGGGCCCTGGCCACCGAACCAAAATTGCTGCTCCTGGATGAACCGGCGGCGGGGCTGGATATGAATGAAACCGAAAAGCTCAAAGAGCTGATCTTTGCCATTCGGGCTCAAGGCGTCAGCGTCTTGTTGGTGGAACATGACATGAGTCTTACCATGGAAGTGGCGGATGAGATTGTGGTGTTGGATCACGGGAAACTGCTGGCCGAAGGCACCCCCCGGGAAATCCAACGCCATCCCGCGGTGATTGCCGCTTATTTGGGCCGGGATTGGCAGCAGTAGCAGGTCTAAAAGGAAAAGGTAAAATGGCAATTCCTGATTTTCAATCGATTATGTTGCTTTTTTAGAGAGAGTAAATTTCCTCTTATAAGCACAGGCTGGAAGCCTGTGCACCATTATTGATATAAACTTAACAATTCGAAACACTCTTTATATGTTACAAATCCGCAACTTATACGCCTATTACGGCAAAATCGAAGCTCTCTCCGGGGTCACCTGCCATGTGAAGCAGGGAGAGATTGTGGCCTTGATCGGGGCCAACGGCGCCGGCAAAACCACGCTTTTGAACTCTTTGTGCGGCCTGGTGCGGTCCAAAGGCAAGGTTAGCTTTGACGGAGAAGCCATAAATCAGCTGGCCCCGGAGGCGCTGGTGGCCCGGGGCATTTCCCAGGTGCCTGAAGGACGCCAGATTTTTGCTCCTCTGACGGTGGCGGAGAATTTGGAGTTGGGGGCCTATCTGCGACATCGGCAACACCAGCGGAAAGACGTCGCCGCGGATCTGGACAAAATGTATGAGCTGTTTCCCCGTCTCCGGGAACGCCGGCAACAGGCCGCCGGCACCCTGAGCGGCGGTGAACAGCAGATGTTGGCCATCGGACGCGCCTTAATGGCCCGGCCCCGGCTCCTGCTCCTGGATGAACCCTCCCTGGGTCTGGCCCCCGTTATCGTCGACACCATTATGGAAACCATTATCGGCCTTCGCCAAAATGGGGTGACCATCCTGATGGTGGAGCAGAACGCCCGCACCGCTTTAAGCATAGCTGACCGGGGCTACGTCCTGGAAACCGGCCGCATCATCCTCAGCGGCCCTGCGGCCGAATTATTGCATGACCGCCAGGTCACCAGGGCCTATTTAGGCAAAGATTATAAGGAATTTACCGAGGGGAGATGAGGCCATGCCGGACTGGAGCGTTGAGATCCCATCCCGGGAAGAGCTGGAAATGATGCAGTTGGAGCGGTTGCAAAGCACCCTCAACCGGGCCTATCGGCAGGTGAAATTTTATCGGCGCCAATTTGATCAACTGGAACTAAAGCCGGATGATATTCAGGATCTCACTGAGTTGACCAAATTACCCTTCACCACTCGGAACGATCTATCCCAAAATTACCCTTATGGTTTGTTCGCGGTGCCTTTGCGGGATGTGGTTCGCATTCAGTCCTCCCCCGGCACCACGGATAATCCGGTAGTGGTTGGCTATACCGGCGGGGACCTCAGGTTTTGGCGGGAACTCAGCGCTCGCCTGTACCGGAGCGCTGATGTGGGCAAAGACGACATCGTCCAAATCATTCTGGCCAGCGGCTTGAATAACTGGGCCCGAGATCTCAAAGACGGAGCCGAACACCTGGGGGCTTCGGTAATACCCATCTCCAATCTGAATTTCGCCAAGCAACTCATGGTCATGCGGGATTACAAAACCTCGGTTCTGGTCACCACACCTTCATATGCCAGGCATCTGGTTGATGTCATGAATAAAATGGGGCTGATGGCCTCAGATTTTAATCTCAAACTCGCCCTCCTAGTAGCTGAACCTCTACCGACCACCCTGCGGACCGAAATTGCGGCTGGCCTGCAGGTGAACATTAGTACCGCTTACGGCATCACCGAGGTCTTGGGACCCGGCCTGGCTTTTAACTGTCCCCACGGTGAAGGCTTTCACTTTTCCGAGGATCATTTCCTGCCTGAAATCGTCGATCCTGATTCGGGGGAACGACGTCCCTACGGCTTCCCCGGCGAACTGGTGATTACCACCTTATCCACCGCCGCCTTTCCCCTATTGCGCTTCCGCACCGGCGACCTGACGACTTTGCTCGCCGATGCCTGCCCTTGCGGTTGCCCTCTTATCCGCTTGGGGAACATCGTCGGCCGTTGCGACCGGATTTTTTCCATTGGCGGCATCAAAATCCATCCAAATCAGATCGGGGCTTATATTCAGGAAATTCTCGATGGCCACTACCCCAGGCATCAATTGCGTCTGGGCCGGGATGAGGCCTTGGCCTATTTGGAAATTGAGATTGAGGTGGATGAATCCTTGTTTTCCGACGAGGTAAAATGTCTGGAAGCCATCGGTCGGCGCCTGCGCCGCCACTTGCGGGAGAATTTAGGCATTGAATCCCGGGTCTCTCTGGTGGAAAAAATTTCCCCCATTGGCTAATTATTCAATTGCATTTTTTTAAAACCTTTGTAACCATAGCAAAATTAAAACTGAGGAGGATGGTAATGTCGGCAAGAAAGTTTTCGTTAATATTATTTCTGGTAGTAGGCCTCGGCTCCCTGATCTTCGCCCCCCTGGCAGTGCAGGCGGCCGATCCCATTAAAATTGGTTCGGTCTTGCGGCTCTCCGCCGGGGCTGAAGACGGGCTTCCGGCCAAACGGGGCGTTGAGTTAGCCGTCGAAGAAATCAATAAGGCCGGTGGTATTAAAGGCCGCAAGCTGGAAGTTATCTTCGAGGACGAAAAAGATTCTCCCACCAGTGCGGTCAACGCCGTGCAAAAGTTGATCAATGTGGATAAGGTCGCGGCCATCATCGGTCCCATGACTTCCGGTGCGGCTCTGGCGGCGGCGCCTTCGGCCAACGAAGCCAAAATCCTGCTGGTCACTCCCACCGCCACTTCTCCCAAGGTGAGCGGCTCCGGCGCCTATATCTACCGGGGTTGTTCCCGCATCGATAAGCAGGCGGAAGCCCTGACTGATTACATCGCCAAAAATTACCAACCTAAAACCGTTGGGGTCTTGTATTCCAACGAGCCCTACGGCAAAGGCTGTAACGATCTTTTCGCGAAATATTTTGAAAAATTAGGAATTAAGGTCGTGGCCACAGAATCCTTCATGCGGGGCGCCAAAGATTTTAAGGCCCAGTTGACCAATCTTAAAGCCGCCAATCCTGATATCCTTTTTATTCCCGGCTACTATCAGGAAACTGCCCCGGCTGCCGCCCAGGCCCGGCAGCTCGGCATGAATCAACGGATAGTCGGAGTGTACGGGGACATCGCCCCCATCTATATCGACCTGGCCGGCAAGGCTGCCGAAGGTCACCTGGTGGCCAGCGAATATCACGAAGAATATGATACTCCGAAAAACAAGAAGTTCAAAGAGTCCTATTACACGCTGGTCAACTCCCTCGCCAATGAACCGGTGAACATCATGTTTGCCGCGCGACGTATGACATGACGAACATGGTGGCTGAGGGGATGAAAAAAAATGGCCCCACCCCGGACGGCATCAAGAAATATCTGGATGAAGTTAAGGATTATGACGGCGTCACCGGTAAGTTGTCTTTCAACCCGGAGCACGATGTCATGAAGGGCGACGTCTCTTTGTTTGAGGTTAAAAACGGCAAGTATGTCAAAGTGAAATAACCGTCACCGTTTCGTTAAATTTGCCGAAAAAATCTACGGGCGGGGCAATCCCCGCCCGAAGTTTTTCCTGCTCCCACCCTAAAATTTCCCATACCATTTTTTAGAAAAAAATGGTAAGTCTATCGCAGAATAATTATTCTTCTTATGAATATCTCCAGTTAAGGAGATCAGCCTTTTACTTCCTTAAGGAGGGGGCCGCATGGATGTTTTAATGCTGTCGCGGCTGCAATTTGCCGCCGCCACCTTTTTTCACTTTATCTTCGTACCCTTGACACTGGGTCTATCAGTCCTCGTCGCCATTATGGAAACTAAATACCTCCTGTACGGGCAATGAAGAAGTATTTACGGATGACGAAATTCTGGGGAAAAATTTTCGTTATCAACTTCGCCATCGGGGTTGTCACCGGCATTACCCTGGAGTTTCAGTTCGGCACCAACTGGTCCCGCTACTCCAAATATGTGGGAGATATTTTCGGGTCGCTCCTGGCCATCGAAGCCACCACCTCTTTCTTCCTGGAATCTACCTTTCTGGCGGTCTGGGTCTTCGGCTGGAACCGGATTTCACCTAAACTGCATTGCATCGTCATGTGGCTGGTGGTTGTCGCCTCTAACCTGTCGGCCTTGTGGATTCTCATCGCCAACGCCTGGATGCAGCACCCGGTGGGTTATGTGCTCCGGAATGGACGGGCGGAGTTGAGCGACTTTTTGGCCATTATCACCCAACCATTTGCCTGGCAGATCTACTTTCATACCATTTCCGCGGCCTATATCCTGGCCGGTTTCTTTGTCATGGGCGTCAGCGCCTATCATCTCCTGCGCCAACAGCATGTCAGTTTCTTCACCAAATCATTCCGGTTGGGATTAACCTTCGCCCTCATCTTCTCAGTGGCCGAAGTTGTCCAAGGCCATATCCACGGGTCGGAAGTGGCCCAGATTCAGCCCACCAAACTGGCCGCCATGGAGGCCTTGTGGGATACCCAGGCGAACGCCCCGCAGGTCCTGTTTCTCATCCCGGATGAGAAGAATGAACGCAACTCCGTGGAGATCGGCAAAATTCCCGGGGCCCTGAGCATGCTGGCCTACCACACCCCAAGCGCCACGGTCAAGGGTCTGAAAGATTTCCCGGCAGAGGACCGGCCGCCTGTAGCCCTCACCTTCATTGCTTTTCGCGTCATGGTTGGTCTGGGCTTTCTCTTTGTCCTGCTCACCGCCTGGGGCTGGCTCAGACGCAATAAACTGGCGGAAAGTCCTGGGTACTTAAAACTCATGCTTTTCGCCATACCTTTGCCGTACATCGCTATCCAGGCTGGCTGGATCGTCACCGAAGTGGGCCGGCAGCCCTGGATCGTCTATAACCTCATGCGCACCAAGGATGCGGTCTCTCCCATCGCCGCCTCCCAGGTTGTTTTCTCATTGTTTACCATGGTGGCGGTGTATACCTTGTTGGGTGCAGCCGGCTTTTATCTCATTATCAAACACATCCGCAAGGGTCCGGAACCGGCGCCGGTCGCGGTCAAAGAATAAAAGGAGGTCATTGCCATGCTGGAAACAATCTGGTTTTTCCTCTGGGGCATTCTCTGGGCGGTCTATTTTATGCTGGACGGCTATGACCTGGGATTGGGGACGCTGATGCCTTTCCTGGCCAAGACTGAAAAAGACCGGAAAGAGATTTACGCTGCTATGGGTCCGCATTGGGATGGTAACGAAGTCTGGCTGATAACTGCCGGTGGCGTTACCTTTGCGGCCTTCCCCACCACCTATGCGGTAATGTTCAGCGGCCTTTATACGGCGCTCATGCTGATCCTCTTTGCCCTTATTATCCGGGGGGTAAGCTTCGTGTTTCAAGGCGGGGTGGACAGCCCTGGATGGCGGAAACTTTGGGACACCTGTCTGGCGGTGGGCAGTTTCCTGCCAGCGCTGCTTTTAGGGGTCGCCTTTGCCAATATTTTCCAGGGGCTGCCATTGGATGCCGAGGGAATTTTTCAGGGCACTCTCTTTACCCTGTTAAATCCCTACGGTCTATTGGGCGGCATGTTGTTTCTGTTCCTCTTCCTGGTACACGGAGCTACCTGGGGGGCCATTAAGACGAGCGGCGATCTACAGCACCGTTTGGCTGACACGGCTGGGAAACTCTGGTGGATTCTGCTGGTCACCGCGGTCATGTTTCTGTTGGCCACCCAACGCCGGACAGATTTATATGATAATTACCTGAAGCAGCCGGTGCTATTTGTTATCCCGGCCCTGGCGGTGGTTGCTCTGATTTTGGTCAAATTCTTCCTGCAAAAGGCCCAGTATTGGAAAGCCTGGTTTGCCTCCGCCGCCACCATTGTCTCCTGCACCATGTTTGGGGTCATCGGCTTATTTCCCCGGTTGCTGCCCTCCAGCCTCAACCCGGACTACAGCCTCACGGCTTTTAACTCCTCCTCCAGCCCTCTGACCTTGAAGATTATGCTGGGGGTAGCTCTAACTTTTGTACCCATCGTTATCCTCTATCAGTTTTGGAGCTACCGCCTTTTTAAAGAAAAATTGGAGGAAGAGGACGTGGCTTTTGAGGAAGGGTATTAATTATAGTAGTTTCGTCTATGATGATTTGCAAGTAGCTGGGGCGGGTCTTGGATCCGCCCTGAATTTTTCTGACTTCAAACTGAAGAAGTAGTTTATTTCCCAAGGTCAGATTTGCCCAAATTCGAAAAGAATTTAATATTTTTTTACCTAAAATTATGCTATCGTTGCGTCCTATACAATGACTGGCTGTTGACCAGGGAGGTTTTCAGCAATATTTATCAGGAAAAGTGCTATAAACCATTTCTTTCAATGGCTTCAAAAGGCTGCAGCCAAATCTCAGATTAGCCGGGTGGAGGAGAGTCATGCACCATTGCGGAAAACACGGCCAACAATCAGATATTCCTGGCAGAAGGGGAATTATTAGTTTTTTCTTGGCGCTCGTCCTTTGTTTTTGCCTGGTCGTGGGGGAACAAGCCAGGCAGGCGCCGAAACGCCTGTCTGCGGTTACATCCTGGCCAATACTACCTGGGAGAAGGCCAAAAGTCCTTACATTGTCACCTGCGGTGTGATCGTGGACGTTGGCATCACCCTCACCATCGAGCCGGGGGTGGAAGTCCGGTTTGACGGCAACTGTTCGTTAACCATCGATGGCACTTTAATCGCCCGGGGAACCAGTCTTAACCCCATCGTCTTCACCAACAACAATCAGTATTGGGCCTATATCCATTTTCGAGACGGCAGCACGGATGCCGTCTATGATGTCGATGGCAACTACATCTCCGGGTCTATCCTGCAATATTGCACCGTGGAGTATGCCGGCCAGGCGGCGGTGACTAAAAACGGCGCCCTGCGTCTGGAAAAGGCTCACCCCTATATTGACCACTGCACCCTGAAAAATAATATGACCACGGGCATCTGCGGCTGGAACTTGACAGGCACCCTGAAAATCACCAACAGCACCATCAGCCATAATCTGGCCGCAGCCAGTGGGGGCGGCATCTATCTGTTGCAAAGCTCTTACCCTAATCCTAATCCTTTTGGGGTATCAGAGATCTCTAATAATACCATCAGCTTCAATGAGGCCACCAACGGGGGCGGGGCTCATATAAATAGCTTAGCTAAAAGCGTCAAAGTGGCTTTCCTGAAAAACGTCCTGAACAACAATACAGCCACGGATGGCGGCGGTCTATACTCGGGGATGGCAACCAATACTGTTAGCGAAAATATCTTCCTCCAAAACACGGCTACAAACAGGGGCGGCGGGATGTGGGGGTACGCCAGTAGCGGGGCGGGGGACGGCGCCCAGACCACGAAAAACATCTTCAGTGACAACCAGGCGAAGTCTGGAGGCGCCTATCATTCAAATATTAACGGCGTTCCAGCCAATGATTTGAAGAATAACAGCTTCTTAAGGAATACTTCTTCAAATGAGACATTGTTTTTGGATGAAACCAATTTTGAAAACAATCTAGTAGCCTATAACCAGACCACCGGCGCACCGAATATTTTGTTGGGTACGGCAGGGAGCAGACTGAATAAGAACAATTTTTTTAGCAATACGGCAACTTTCGAATTAAAAAATAATATTGGCTCGGACTTCGACGCCACCGAGAACTGGTGGGGGACGGCGGTGCAGGCGGAGATTCAGGCTAAAATTTATGACCGACGCCTCCGATGACCCTACCAAGGGGGTCGTGAAATTTGACCCCTGGGCAAAGGCCGTGCGGACGGACGTGCCCATCTCACCGGCCCGGTGGAACCTGAGGCGGTGACCCAGACCCGCAGAGGGCCCAGCCTGACCTGGCAGGCCAACCCCGAGGGCAATGTCGCGGGTTATAAGATCTACTGGGGGAAAACGGCTGGATATCCTTACAGTATGTCCTACTGCTTGTGGGCAATGTGACCAAATACTCCTTCGAGCCCAGTGACCTGCCGGCGGGGACCTATTATTTTGCCGTGACCGCCTATAACACCAATTACCCCATGATTGAGGATGATCCCACCACACTTATCAATGAGAAGCAGACGGCAGGTACCAAAGCTGGTTTAGCCCGGAACAATCCGGCAGCAGATCAAAATTTGCATTGCCTTTTTTGCCACTACTGTTGTTGGATAACTGATACCAGCGTTGCCCACAGATGTTTTGTATTAAAGCTTAGGCTGGGGGTGGCTCTCATATTTGTTCCCATCATTATCTTTTTCAGTTCTGGACCCACCGCCTCTTCAAGGAAAATTTGGAAGAAGAGGATGTGGCTTTTGAGGCAGGGTATTGATTGCAGTAGTAACTTCTGCTTGATCGAAATAGTGGGGGCGGGGGTCATGGACCCGCCCGGTTGGGTTTTTTTATCTCACAATGACTTGGGCCCAATGCCACCAGATCCTGCATAATGGTGGTGGTTAGTCATTCACTAGCTAGAGCCACCACCAGCATGATCAAAACCCCCGTGGCCACGGGCATACCGACGTAAAGATATCCCAGTTGCTGGACCTTGGGGCCGCCGATAACGGCGATGAGGGCGGCGGTGGCGCCGCCGGGCGGGTGCAGGGTTTTGGTGGCGTGCATCACCGCGACGCCTCAGGGAGACGGCCAAGGCCGCGGCCAACCAGATAAACGGGCCACACAATTTCACCATGGTGACGCCGATGACGGGCAGAAATGATGTGGCCGCCTAAAAGATTACGTGGTTGTGCCAGAGGACTTTTAACGGCACCGTAGATGAGGGCGGCGGAGGCCCCAGGAGAGCCGATAATTAGGATAAGATCGGTCCCTTCGAAATAGTGGTAATGCAGGATGGCCACTGCGGCAACCCCCAGGAAACTGCCCAGCCAGGACCAGAAAATCTCGGCCCCGCCGACTCGAGGGGGACTTTGAGTCAACCCGGTCATTTTACCGAAAAAAGTTCTCAACATCGCCTGGCTCCCTGGCAAATCGTTGGTACCAGATCACCCCGGGAGACGATGCCCACCAACTTTCCAGCTTCGTTAACCACCGGGACCCGATTCACCTTCGTGACGCTCAATAGTTCTGAGATCTCTTGAACTGTTGTTTCGGGTTTTATCACCAGGGCGGGGGAGGTCATAAGATCTTTGGCCATCTGGTTTTTAACGGGGAGGGCTACGCAACCCTTGACCTTCAAACAGGCAGCCACCAGGGACATACTGTGATCGGCGTGTCCTCCGCCGTTGATCATAGGGGAGTAGACATCCATGAAGCAAGTCAAGACGCCTCCCCCGAATGCCAGAGGCAACGCCAGGGTTCCGGCGTCCGGAGTCGGCGCCAAAGACCGGGTTCCCGCTCTGGCCTTCCTGATGCCCACGGCCATCCTGATCCTCCTGCTCTCTTATCTTTCCCCTGTTCTTTTCGCTGGTCCTGGCCTTCACAAACTGGGACCTGAGCCGGCTGACAGGCGGCGTGCGTTTTGTCGGCCTGCAAAACTTCGTGACCCGGTAGCCATGGCGTGACATCCAGAACTGGAAACCATAACCTTGCGCCCAGTCGCTGTTCGGGTCCTCACCGTTGGGGACTTGCTTGCGAGTGGCCTGGTCCACCCACTCGGCCGGAATGACCTGTTGGCCCTGCCACACGCCTCGCTGGAGCAGCGTCTGCCCGAAGCGCGGAATCTCGTCCGTGTGCGAGGTACAGCCCCCACCCGCCCCAGTTAGCACCCATCGGGTCGGTCTCCCAATAGGGCCGGCTGATGCCGAGCGGACGGAAGAGGCGATCGCGCAGGTAGTTGACAAGCGTCTGGCCCGTCAACTTCTGCACGATAATGGACACGAGGTGCGATGCGGTACTGTTGTAGACGAAGTGCGTACCCGGTGCGTACGGCACAGTGGTCTCAAAGATGCGGCGCAGCCATTCGCTCGGCGGATACTGGCTAACCTGCGCGCCCGGGTCTTCTGCGTGGCCCGTAGTCATGCTGAGAAGATGACGCACCTTCATGGCTTGCCAGTGCTCGGACGGGTTCTTCGGGCGGCCCGGGAAGAACTTCAGGACGGGATCGTCAAGGTCCAGCTTGCCCTCGCCGACCGCGAACCCGGCCGCCGTGGACGTGAAGCTCTTGGTTAACGAGTAGAGGATGTGGGGCAGCTCGGGGCGCGAACGGCCGCCACCACGCTTCCGCAACGACCCGGCCGTGGCGCAGCAGCATGAAGCTGTGCAGACCGAGATTTCGGGCGTCGACTGCTTCGATGAAGTGGGAGACTGCCGACGAGGCAACGCCCTGCGCTTCGGGTGTTCCGCGTTCCAGGGGTGAGGCTTGGGACACGTCATCACTCCAAATCCTCTGCTTGGGACAGATTGAATATAAATATATAAAGTATAGTTCGATCCGTTGTATCAGTCGTGGTGGCCGTCGAGCCCCGCCCATCACTTTTACGGGCGATCCTTGGGCAAAGAGGGCCGAGACGGGCGGCTGCCCGCAGCACGCTCGCCACTCGGGGCCGTACACGGTGTGGGTCGCCCTCGAACCGGGCCCGCACCCGCTGCACCTGCCACGGCGGGTGTACCACCTGGTATTCGCCGGTCCTTCCGCTGTGCGCCTGGTGTAACCCCAGTAATGCTCGACGATGAAGCCGGCTTCAGGATCATTCCTCGTGACGGACGCGGGACCCGCAAGCTGCCCAATGAGCGTGTGCCACGCACCGCCCCAGCGGACGGAGTAAGCTGCTTCCCGTCCAGGCCCCGCCAGGACGAGCCGGCGCCGCATCGGTGCGGCCCTGTAGGGTTCCTGGTACAACACCCGGGCAGTCGCGGCGATCCGCGAACCGTGGGACGTACCTCACGCACGAAGACGACGCCGCGGCGCACCTCGCCGCCGGGCAGCCGGCGCAGCACGTAGAAGCGCAGGTTGAGTTCGTCGAAGTTGACGTGGAACGGGACGGGCACGCGGCCGAACAGCCGGGTGTGCAGAAACCGAAAGCCGACCAGGCTCACCAACGCCTGGCCCTGGTACAGGTCCAACTCGACGCCGGCCGGCAGGTGGCGCGCCGCCAAGCTCCACCGGAGCCGTGTAGTTCACCAGCAGAAGGTCCCGCCACTCAGCTCGACAAAAATGTCCGCACGGCTGCTTCCTCGTTCGAGTCAATCCCGGCGATTCTACCCGAAGGGGAGAAAGAATGCACGTGCGGACGTTGCGGGGCGGGGGGTTCAAGTGCTCGGCGTGCGGCAGCCGTTTGGCAACCACCAACCGTCTGGACCACGAGGTCTTCGTGGTCCAGACACGTTCATGGCGGCAGCACGATATCGCCCGGCGACCCGCGGCCTGCCACGGGCCTGGCGTCTCCTGCTTGACCGTCGTCACCGCGCCGGCCCAGGCGCACGCCTCTGCCGCAGAGTGGCTGAGCCTCATCGTGAGATACGTAGCGAGGCAGGTGTCCCCGCTGTCCGGTCCGCCCGGCCAGCGACCGGGGCCTGAACGGTGCTTGATGAATGCGGCCCTTGGCGTAGACGGTGACGCCCGCCGACTCGGTCAGGACGATCTCCGCCGGCCCTTGGGTGGCCAATGC
>CAWAEI010000002.1:0-156163 GCA_963780995.1 uncultured delta proteobacterium | reverse complement strand
CGGTTTAAAAGTCAAATTAATTTCTCAATTCTTGTCGTCAAGCTTCAAAAATTTATCTAGCTGAATATGATAAAATCACTGAAAAAGTGCTGTCTTGCTCTGCTGGCTTTCCCCAACCCCCCCGGCTGGCGCGCTTTCAGCCGGCCTGCACCGCCTGCCTGGGCCTCCCTTGCCGCGGCCAACGGTACCGCCGCCCGTCAGCTCCTCTAAGGCTCTAGCGCGTACACCTCCACCGGGACCCCGGCCACGGCGAGTTCCAGTCTGCGGCCCTGAATGCCGGCCGTGGCCGGGATCTGTTCGAACGCCCTCGCGGTGACCAGGATTTCCCCGGGCCTCCCGATGTCTTCGCCGATTTTACAGGCGCAATTGACCGAATTGCCGAAATAGTCGGGGCCGCCGATGAGCAGGACGTCGCCGTAGTCAATACCGATGGAGACCCGGATGTCGAACTCGTCCTCGGTCAAGACGTTCATGGCAAAGAAGGCCGTATTCAAGGCCATGGCCGCGCGCACCGCCGCCAGCGGCTCGTCGAACATGGCGTAGCAGTTGTCCGCCTCGAATTTGACCACCTGGCCGCCGTATTTCTCCACAATGGGCGCCGTTATCAACTGCATGCGCCGCACGATGGACAGGTAGTGCACAATCCCGTGCCGGTGCGACAGCAGGGAAAATCCCGACATGTCCATCACGAACACCGCCTTGACCTTCCCGAACTCCTGCCACAGCGCCGCCTCGATCTTCTCCCGCTTGTCCGGCTCGTTTTCCTGCGCATAGTGCAGGAGCAGCTCTTCAAAACGCTTGTCCATGAACCTCCCTCGCCTTCCAGACCCCGGCGCCGGCTGTGACGACCATTCTACCATTGTGCCTTAAAGGTGGCACAGGCTTTCCAGCTGCTCCCGAAGGTATCCCATGCTCCCAAATGGGCATTTTGAACGCGCCATCTGTACCTTCTTGACGCCACCCGCTGGCCCCGCCAACGCCTTGCACGGGTCAGCCCCGACCTTCCTCCACCCGCGTTGCAAATTTCAGGCGCAGTTAATCTCATTCCGCGACTATGGGCCTGGCCTCTATCCTTATACCCTATTTACCATAGGGTCGGCTTTTCTGCCAGAACTCATAAAAAGTATCCAACGCGGGGCAAGAAGAAAAACCTCTGACCGCGGCTATAAACCCCGGTTCATCTCAGGCCGATGTCTGACCTTTGTCCCTTCTGTTCTGCCTTTTTCCCGGCCAAGGTATCTAGTCTGGAAAAACCATTGATTTTTCTACAACGATGCTTCATTGTATAATTTAATCGGGTGCAGGAAAATCAGGGCCAGGCCTTGCCCCCGGAACCTTCCGCCCCCGTCAGGTACCCGGCGGTGAACCCGGCAAGAGTTGAAAGGCTTTGACGATAGGGTTTGGGCAAGACGGTATGTCAGATGATTACGATGAATATTTTTATGAGGAGGACGAGGAAGTTTCCCCTGCCCCGTGGCACGAGAAGGTGGACGAGGCAAAAGGTGTTTTTTAGTTTAGTGATATTCGCCTTTATTTGTTTGAATTATAAAGGGCAATTCACACGGACAATATGTTAACTTATAGTAATCTAACAATAAAGCTGTTCCCCCTTGAATACAAGATTACTGCCTGCCCCTTAGCCAAAGAAATGAATTTTAACGAAGATATTTTAGAAAAAAAAATCTAAAAGGTAATTTATAAAGAAAATAAATATAATTAAAAGAATAAATATGTGGTGAATAAGATCGAGGAAACTCATGCCACGACTGACCGAACAGGAACAACAAGAGATCATCCGCTATCTCGAAGCCGACAAGCCCCTGCCGGACAAGTACCGCTTTCTGCTGTTCGAGGACAAGCGCGAGGTGGAGCTGGTCTGGAACGGCAAGACCAGCGAGGTCTGCAACATCGTCCTGCCCTTCCAGGTGATCGAGCAGGTGGACGAGCCGCGCGCCGAGAAGCCGACGACACCGCCTTGCAGATGAGCCTGTTCGACCTGGACGCCCGCGGCCGCCAGCTCAAGGGCTGGACCAACAAGCTGATCTGGGGCGACAACAAGCTGATCCTCTCCATCGCTGAAGAACGGCCCGCTGCGCGAGGAGATCGAGAAGCAGGGCGGCCTCAAGCTGATCTACATTGACCCGCCCTTTGACGTGGGCGCGGATTTCTCCATGGACATCGAGATCGGCGGCGACACCTTCACCAAGAAGCCCAACATCCTGGAAGAGATCGCCTACCGCGACACCTGGGGCAAGGGCGCGGATTCCTTCATCGCCATGATCTACGAGCGGCTGGTGCTGATGCGCGATTTGCTGGCCGAGGATGGCAGCATTTATGTGCATTGTGATTGGCGAGTGAATCAGCTATCATTCGGCTTGTCTTGGATGAGGTATTTGGCGGCAACGATTTCAGCAACGAGATTACCTGGAAGACGAGCTCACGCACACAATGACGCAAAGCGATTTGGCATACATCCATGATACGATTTTCTATCTATTCGAAAGGCGAAGCGTACATTTGGAATCCACAGTATGTAGCCTACAGACGAAGACTACATTGAAACGCATTATCAGACATGACGAACCTGACGGGCAGACGGTATCAGCTTGGACAACTTCACAGCCCAATGGCCAGGACCTGACACGATGTTTGAGTGGCAAAGTGATTGCAGCCGCCGCCAGGAAAGCATTGGAGTTAGTCCCAAGAGAAGATAGACGAAGCTGGATGAAGGACGGATTGTATCTGTACTCAAAGACAGGAATGCCGTACGTCAAGCGATACTTGGATGAGATGAAGGGATGCCAGTTCGGAGATCATTTGGGACGATATTCAGCCCAGTAAATTCACAGGCGCAAAGAACGTACTGGCTACCCCACCCAAAAACCCGAAGCCCTGCTCGAACGCATCATCAAAGCCTCCTCCAACGAAGGCGACCTGGTGGCCGACTTCTTCTGCGGCTCCGGCACCACGGCCGCCGTGGCGGAAAAGCTGGGGCGCAAGTGGATCGTCAGCGACCTGGGCAAGTTCGCCATCCACACCACCCGCAAGCGGCTGATCGGCGTGCAGCGGCAGCTCAAGGCCGAGGGCAAGGACTACCGCGCCTTTGAAATCCTCAACCTGGGCAAGTACGAGCGCCAGCACTACATCGGCGTCAACCCCAACCTGCGCGAGGCGGAGCAGCAGAAGCAGCTGGAGGAAAAGGAAGCCGCCTTCCTCGACCTGATCCTGCGCGCCTACCGCGCCGAAAAGACCGAGGGCTTCGCCACCTTCCACGGCAAGAAGGCCGGGCGGCTGGTGGCGGTGGGGCCGGTCAACCTGCCGGTGACGCGCCTGTTCGTCGAAGAGGTCATCCTGGAATGCCGCCAGAAGCACATCACCCGCGTGGACATCCTGGGCTTTGAGTTCGAGATGGGGCTGTTCCCCAACGTGCTGGACGAAGCCCGCGCCAAGGGCATCGACATCGCCCCCAAGTACATCCCCGCCGAGGTGTTCGACAAGCGGGCGGTGGAAAAGAACCAGGTGGTCTTCCACGACGTGGCGGTCATCGAGGTCAAGCCGCACGTCAAGAGGCAACAGCGTGGCGGTGGAGCTGACCGACTTCTCGGTCTTCTACTCGCAGGATTCCATCGCCAACGCCGAGGCGACGCTCAAGGACAAGGCCAGCAAGATCGTGGTGGAGAAGGGGCAGATCGTCAAGGTGAGCAAGGACGCGCACGGCATCGTCAGCCGCGAGGTGCTCACCAAGAACTGGACGGACTGGATCGACTACTGGGCGGTGGATTTCAACTTCGAGAGCAAGCGCGAGATCGTCCGCGTGCAAGAACGACGGACAGCGGCGAGTGGGAAGAGGTCTGGACCGGGGATTACATCTTCGAAAACGAGTGGCAATCCTTCCGCACCAAGAAAGACCGCTCGCTGGAACTGACCAGCGTCTTTCACGAATGCACGCCGGGGCGGCGCAAGCTGGCGGTCAAGGTGGTGGACATCTTCGGCAACGACACCATGACCATTGTCGAAGTGACCGTGGGAGGGAAATCTCCTTCCCACCATTCACTCTACCCTTCCCTTACCCATTTCCCTGTTCCCCCTTCCCTTCTTTCCTCATCGCGATACGGAGCGAATAATGGCACTGCATCCCGACTTTCCCCGAATCGCCCTACGCCATCCTCGACCCGGCCATGCGCTGGTTTCCGGCGGATGAAGCCCTGCGCGAGACCAGCATGGACAAGCTGATGCCGCCGCTGGTGTCGCAACTGCGCAGCAAGGTGAAGGAATGGCGGGACAGCGGCTATGTCGGGGCGACGGACACCAGCCGCAGCCTGCTCAACTGGTGGTTCAACACCCCGCACCTGCTGCCCCAGGCCGATGGCACGATGGCCGAGTTCCAGTACTACTTTGCCCAGCGCGAGGCGCTGGAGACGATCATCTACCTGTACGACGTGGTGGGCGTGCAGGACAAGTACGACCTGATGCGCTTCGACAGTTCCGGCGCGGTCTCCACCGGCATGTTCGACGAGACCTGGCGGCGCTTCGTGGTGAAGATGGCGACCGGCGCCGGCAAGACCAAGGTGCTGAGCCTGGTGCTGGCCTGGAGCTTCTACCACAAGCTGTACGAGCCGGAGTCGGAGCTGGCGCGCAACTTTCTGGTGATCGCCCCCAACATCATCGTGCTGGATCGCATCTACAAGGATTTTCAGGGCCTGCGCATCTTCTTTGAAGACCCGGTCATCCCCGACAACGGCGTGGACGGGCGCAACTGGCGCGACGATTTTCAACTGACCCTGCACCTGCAGGACGAGGTGCGCATCACCCGCCCCACCGGCAACATCTTCCTGACCAACATCCACCGCGTCTATGCCGGCGACGACATTCCCGCCTCGCCCGATGATGAAGACACGATGGACTATTTCCTGGGCAAGCGGCCCACCGGCGCGACCACCGACTCCAAAGTGGACCTGGGCATGATCGTGCGCGACATCGACGAGCTGGTGGTGCTGAACGACGAGGCGCACCACATCCACGACCCGCGCATGGCCTGGTTCAAGTCCATCGAGGACATCCACAACCGCCTGAAGCAAAAAGGGGCCGCCCTCTCCCTGCAAGTGGACGTGACCGCCACGCCCAAGCACAACAACGGCGCGATCTTCGTGCAGACCGTGGCCGATTACCCGCTGGTGGAAGCCATCTCGCAAAACGTGGTCAAGCATCCGGTGCTGCCCGATGCCCCCAGCCGCGCCAAACTGGTGGAGCGCCAGAGCGCCAAGTACACCGAGAAATACGCCGACTACATTCACCTGGGCGTGATCGAGTGGCGCAAGGCGTATGCCGAGCACGAAAAGCTGGGCAAGAAGGCCATCCTGTTCGTGATGACCGACGACACCCGCAACTGCGACGACGTGGCCGCGTACCTGGAAGGCAACTATCCCGATCTGAAGGACGCGGTGCTGGTCATTCACACCAAGAACAACGGCGAGATTTCCGAATCGACCTCGGGCAAAGACAAAGAAGAACTGGACGAGCTGCGCAAGCAGGCCAACGAGATTGACGGGCTGGACAGCCCCTACAAGGCCATCATCTCCGTGATGGTGCTCAAAGAGGGCTGGGACGTGCGCAACGTCACCACCATTGTCGGCCTGCGTGCCTATTCCGCCCAGAGCAACATCCTGCCCGAACAGACCCTGGGGCGCGGCCTGCGCAAGATGTATCCCGGCGGCGTGGAAGAATACGTCAGCGTGGTCGGCACGAATGCCTTCATGGATTTCGTGGAATCCATCCAGGCCGAAGGCGTGGTGCTGGAGCGCAAGCCGATGGGCGAAGGCACGCAGCCCAAGACGCCGCTGGTGGTGGAGGTCGACAAGGAAAACGTCAAGAAAGACATCGACGCGCTGGATATTGAAATCCCGGTGCTGACGCCGCGCGTCTACCGGGAATACAAGAACCTGGCTGCGCTGGACGTGGGCGCGCTGGGGCATCAGCGCGTGGCCTACCTGCAGTTCAGCGAGGAAGAACAGCGGGAGATCGTCTTCAAGGACATCACCACCGGCGAGGTGACGCATACCACCATCCTCGACACGGCGGGCATTGCCGACTACCGCAGCGTGATCGGCTACTTCGCGCAGACCATCATGAAGGATCTGCGGCTGGTCAGCGGCTACGATGTGCTGTACGGCAAGGTCAAGGCCTTTGTGCAAGAGCAGTTGTTTGACCGCCCGGTGGAACTGGAAAGCCCCAACACCCTGCGCAACCTGTCGGAACTGGCGGCCACCAAGACCCTGATCGAGACCTTCAAGAAGGCGATCAACGCCCTCACCGTGCAGGACAAAGGCGACGCCGAAATCCGCGACACCATCAAGCTGCGGCAGACGCGCCCCTTCGTGGCCAAGGATCAGGGCTACCTCGTCCCGAAAAAGAGCGTCTTCAACCGCATCATCGGCGACAGCCATTTTGAGCTGCTGTTTGCCCGCTTCCTGGAAGACTGCGACGATGTGGTTTCCTACGCCAAGAACTATCTGGCGGTGCATTTCAAGCTGGACTACGTGAACGCGGACGGCGACATCTCCAACTACTACCCGGATTTTCTGGTCAAGCTGTCCGACAAGCGGATTGTCATTGTCGAAACCAAAGGGCAGGAAGACCTGGACGTGCCGCTCAAGATGCAACGGCTGCGGCAATGGTGCGAAGACATCAATCGGGTGCAGGCAGACGTGGAGTACGACTTCGTCTACGTGGACCAGGAAAGCTTTGAGAAATACAAGCCGACCTCATTCAAGCAATTGGTTGATGGCTTCAGGGAATACAAAGACTGAAAAGCTTTAGCATCATTTCTATTCCTTTCTTGCCCTCCCATTCCCTTGCGTTCCCCCTGCTCCAGACTTCAGCCCATTATGGCCGTGACCGATCCGTAGGGCGGGAAAGCGCCGCGCATCCCGCCTTTTGTTCCAGAAGCTACAAATGTGTGACACCTGTCCCGCCTGTTCTTCCTTTTTCCCGGCCATTTTGTATAGTATGGAGCCAGTGTTGGCAGATTGGCGCAGTCCTTTGCCATAGGGCGGGTTTTGTGGCGGCGAAACCCGACCCTGGGCCAAAGGTGGATCAGACCGGCTGCCATCAAACTGGTGGCCCAGGCTTTCCAGCCTGTGGCCAAAAACCAAACAATAGGCGTCAATTCAAGAAAACGAAAACTCAGCGCAAACAACCGGAAATCAAGCCGCGAAATTAACGCGAAAATGGCGCGAAAAACTGCCTCTAAAATATTATATTAGTAATTATAACAATAACATAAAAAATGCTAAAAATATTGCGCGAAAAATCTCCGGTTCACCGTCGCGGTAAGCCTGGGTAAACTGAAAACCAACCGCGAGACAAATGAAATAGAAGCGCGAAATTACCGCGAAATGAGCGCGAAAAAACCGCCAAAGCTGACTAAATAACTAAATATTACAATAAGTTAAATAGTATGAAAAAATTTCTCGGCGGCAGTGGGAAAAAAGTGGGAAAAAAGTGGGAAAAACACCATCCTGGAAAATAATATTAGTTATTTCAAAGAGATAATTATGTGGGAAATAGATTGTTTTTCCGGAAACCGAAAACCGAAAACTGACAGGACTCCGACCCTTTGCCTCAGAGCAAGGTTTCATCCTTTGCCTGCCCGGCATCATCAGGCATCTTCTTCCTTAAGGGAACGTCTCTAAAATGGTATTATGGGCTAGAAGATTGAAGATTGTTAGCAAGCTAAAGCCTTGAAGGAAGAAATCATGGCTGTAAGATTTATCTTGAGCGATTATATTTCCCTGGCTATGGCCCAGGCAGCTTATGACAAGTTGGAAGACGGCACCTTTGCCGGTCGCATCCCTTCCTGCCCCGGGGTTATAGCTTTCGCCGGCACTTTGCGTCAGTGTGAAGAAGAGTTGCGGTCCACTCAGAGGACTGGATTTTAGTCGGCCTAAAATTGGGCCATCCTCTGCCGGTGCTGGAACATATCAATTTAAATCGGGAGCCTGTGCGTGAATCCGTGGAGGCCGTGTAAACGGCGGGCCCCCCGATCAATTGACCGTCGGTAACCCAAGACCTCGGCAAACAGACAAAAAAGCAGCGACAAACCAGACCGCGAAAATTACCGCGAAATGAGCGCGAAAAAACCGCCAAAGCTGACTAAATAAGTAAATATTACAATAAGTTAATCGGTATGAAAAAATTTCTCGGCGGCAGTGGGAAAAAAGTGGGAAAAAGGCGGGAAATTGGCGGGAAAAACACCGTCACTGAAGATAATAATTAGTTAATTCAAAGAGATAATCAATGTGGAGAAATAGATTGTTTTTTCCGAAAACCGAAAACCGAAAACCGAAAACCACAACAAAAAGCCCCCGTGACCGGAAATCACTGGGGGCCATCTTTGGACTATTGAATTACTAAAAAAATGGGGTGAGCGACGGGATTTGAACCCGCGGCCACCGGGGCCACAACCCGGTGCTCTGCCCCTGAGCTACGCCCACCACACAATTAATAAATCTATCACACTGATCGGGGCTTGACAAGCACTTCCCGGAAAATTGCTGCGCCGGGCCCCGGGAAAATTAGAGGCCCAGGTCCTGCTTGAATTTTTCCAGGCCCACTTCATCGATGATTTTGCCCAGGCGTCTTTTCTTGTTGGCCTGGATGAACCAGTCAATAATTTTATCCACGAGTTGCATGGCCTGGTAATCATCGAGTTCGTCGGCGATGACGTCGCCCAGGCGGGGTTTGATGCCGGACAGAAAGCCGCCGGCATAGACCCGCCAGCCGTTTTTAAAGCCCACCAGGCCAATATCCTTGGCCGCGCTTTCGGCGCAGGAATTGGGGCAGCCGGAGACGCCCATCTTGAATTTATAGGGCAGTTCAAAGCCATGGTATTTGCCGTCCAGGGCCAGACCCACTTTGACCGCGTCCTGCTGCCCGATGCGGCAGAAATCAGTGCCGGGGCAGATTTTTACCGACCGGACGCACAGGCCGATGGCCGCGCCGGGGATCATGCCCAGTTCATGCCAGATCTGGTCCAGATCGGTTTCGTGCACCCCCACCAGGGCCATCCGTTGGGCCGAAGTGAGTTTAATGGCCTTGACCTTGTATTTTTCGGCCACATCGGCCAGGCGGCGCAGCATATCAAAATCGGTGATGATGCCCCCCGGGATATGGGGGGCGATGGCAAATGAGACCTTATCTCTTTGCAGAATGGCTCCTTTTTCCAGAATATCTTCAGCCATGTCTGTCCTCCTTGAAGTGACTTAGTTCTCATCCGGAAACTGTCATGAGAACTAATCAGTTCGTAAGTTCTGATCTGGAAACGAGATATTTTCTGCAAGATCAAGGAAATCATGGCTTGTGCGGAGGCGAACATTCTTCGCCCACAAATTAAGCCTGCCGATTGACTCCGATATTGTGAAAAATAGCCGTTTCCGGACAGAAACTACTTCTTATCCCCTCACCCTCGAGGAGAGGGTCAGGGTGAGGGGTGAATCGGCATAAACTTTGGGCGGCGGTTAGAGTATTAAAAGAGAATAAGTCTGAATAATCCGCAAAGCAAGGTCTTCCGGCTGAAAAAATTAATCCTGCAGGCGCACCCAGGTTGCTTGGGGGCCCTTGAGGCCTTCATCCCAGGCCAGTTTCACCTTCTGGCCGACCTGGAGATTATCAAATTTGCCCTTTTTAACCGCGTTGGCATGGAAATAGACCTCGGCGCCGTCGCTGATTTCGATGAAGCCGTAATCCTCATCGGTAAAGAGGCGGGCGATTTTACCAGAGACCGAAGTTTCGGCGTGATTTTTCACCTTTTGTTGCCGGGTGTCGGAGGTCTCCTGCAGCCGGCGGTCCAGGACGTCGAAAGACTCGATGATCAGGGGGTGCACCAGTGCGCCCTGGCGGGTGACGGTGAGGACGTTGCCGGGGACCGTGGCCACGATGCGGATTTCGAATTGGCCCTGGCGATGGTGCCCGGTGCCGATGATTTCCACCCGGGCGTTGACGATGGGATCATTGTAACGTTTTTGCAGCCGGGCCAGTTCTTCTTCGACCTTTTCCTTCCATTCCGGAAGGATTTCCAGGTTGCGGCCCTCAATGAAGGTGTTTAATGGAAGCATATACTAACCTCCTGCTTTCTTCAGGATAATGGTTTCTTAACAGAATAATAAGACACTTGTCGATGGTATGTCCAGACTTTGTGGTAAAAAAGCCAGAGGAGTTTGCGGCGTCGGCTTCTTATGATAAGTTTAAAGTAAAGATTCGTCTCATTATCGTGCCCGAGGAGGAAGCCATGCAGGAGGCCAGATTTTATGACAAAAAAGCAGACAACAAGGTGGGCTGCTATCTCTGCGCCCATGGGTGTGTCATTGATCCCCGCAAACGGGGCATCTGCATGGTCCGGGAAAACCGGGACGGCACGTTATATTCGTTGGTCTACGGCAAAATCATCTCCCAGAATGTCGACCCCATCGAAAAAAAGCCCCTCTTTCACTTTTTGCCCGGCAGTCGGTCGTATTCCATTGCCACGGTGGGCTGCAATTTCCAGTGCGAGCATTGCCAGAACTTTGAGATCTCCCAGTGGCCCCGGGTTGAGAAAAAAGAAATTCCCGGCCGGGAGACCACGCCGGCCCAGATCGTGGCCGGCGCCCGGGATAGCGGTTGCGCCAGCATTTCCTACACCTATACCGAACCGACGATTTTTGGCGAGTTTGCCTATGACACCGCGGTGGTGGCCAGACAGGCGGGCCTCCGCAATGTCTTTGTCTCCAACGGCTTTATGACCGAGAAGTCCGCGACCGTCCTGGGGGAGGTGCTGGACGCCGACAACATCGACCTGAAGAGTTTTTCGGATTCTTTTTACCGTAAAGTCTGTAAGGCCAGACTGCAGCCGGTCTTGGACACCATTACCAGGATGAAGCAACTGGGGGTCTGGCTGGAAGTGACCACCCTGCTCATCCCCGGTTTGAACGATTCCGACCAGGAACTCAAGGACATCGCCGGCTTCCTCAAAGGTCTGGGCGCCGATATCCCCTGGCATGTGTCCGCTTTCTATCCCACTTACAAAATGCTCAACCGGCCTCCAACCCCGGCCCAAACCTTGCGCCGGGCCCGGCAGATCGGCCTGGAGGCGGGGCTGCGCTATGTCTATACCGGCAACATTCCGGGGGAAGACGGGGAAAAAACCTTCTGCTACGCCTGCGGCGCCCTGGTCATTGATCGCTTCGGCTACTCCATCCGGCACAATTATCTCCAGGACGGCAAGTGCGCCCAGTGCGGGGCTGAACTCGATGGGGTCTGGGAGGAGAAGAAAAATCTCCCCTGATCCCAGATTCGCTTTGTCGGGGCGGTGCGCGCCCCCCTGCTGCCCTTTATGTTTCATACTAATGAGCAATCAAATTGGCACTTTATCCTTAATCCCCTCCCCCCGCAATCGGGGGGAGAGGGTTAGGGTGAGGGGGGGATTAATAGCCCTTTGATTGCAACTTGGTATCAGCAGCTCAGGGCGCGCCAGCTGCAAGTAAAAAATATTTTTTTCCCCGCCGCGCCGATATTTTCCTCCGGGCGTGTTTAATAAGACATAAAGGCGAACAAAACGTCTTTTTACACTTTTAGGAGGAAGAAAGAAATGATGACAGGTTTACGGAAGCATTGGTTGCCCCTCATATTGACCTTAGTGCTGTGCCTCGGGTTCGCCACCCTGAGCTGGGCTGGTCCCCGGGGTATGGGCGGCTGTTGCGATATGGGCCCCGGCATGGGTATGGGCGGTGGTTGCGGTATGGGCCCCGGCATGGGTAAGGGTCACCAGGGCGGCGGTATGGGTTGCATGCAGATGACCCCGGAACAGGCCGGCAAGGCTTTTGATCTGCGGCAGAAATTTATGAACGATACCGCAGACTTACGCAAACAGTCGATGATCAAGCATGCCGAGTTGGGCGAGCTGTGGCGGGCCAAAGACCCGGATAAGGCCAAGATTGCGGCCAAACAGAAAGAAGTTAACGCCCTGCGGGATCAGCTCCAGGAAAAAGGCACCGCTTTTAAACTGGACATGCGGCAGGTTTGCCCCATGATGGCCGGCGGCTCCGGCGGCCCCGGCGGCTGTCCCATGATGGGCGGCGGTAAGGGACCGGGCGCGAGCTCCGATGGCTCCCCCCGCTCCTGAGGGCGCCAAAAAGTAACCCACGAGCACCACTTTAATCCTGTTTCCTTCAACCCCCAACCAGCAGGGGGAGCCTCCGGGCTCCCCCTGTTTTTTTATGATTCGATGCCTTCCCGGGCCGGCACCCCGGCCTGATAATAGTGTTTGATGTTTTTCATTTCCGTGACCAGGTCAGCCATCTCAATGAGTTCCGGGGGGGCATAGCGGCCGGTGAGGACTACTTCCACATGCGGGTCCCGGCCCTCGAGTAACTGAATCACCTCGTGCAGCGAAATCAGCTCGAAATACAGCGCCACATTGATTTCATCCAGAATCACCAGATCGTAGTCGCCGCGGCTGAGGATTTCTTGGGCCGCCTGCAGGGCCTCCTTGGCCCGATGGACGTCGGCGGGCTCCACTTTGCCTCGATGAATGAATCCTTTCAGGCCGGTTTGCTGGATGACGAATTTATCCCCGAAAAGCCGGCCGGAGTGGAGTTCTCCAGTATCCTCGCCCTTGAGAAACTGCAGCATAAAGACTTTAAGACCCCGGCCCAGGGCTCGCAATGCCAAGCCCAGGGCGGCGGTGGTTTTGCCCTTCCCTTCGCCGGTATATATCTGCACCAGACCCTGCTCTAATTTTCCCGCCATACCCATTCCTTCCTCGTTATGGCCGCTGCCAAACATTCTTGCCGCTTGCAATAGGCTACCGTAAGGGTGGGGCTCAGACCCACCCCTACAAAAAGGTTAATATATTTGGCCAGCGCTCTAAGTATCTGCAGATTTCAGTGCTGCTGACCTGAATTTATCTGTATACCACAATACCGTTGAATCTCAACAAAATTTAAAGATTAGCGAAGATTCCACCAGCTTTGTCTGGCAGGGTGGGGCGGTTATCCCGGGCCGAAGCCGGGGTAGACCATATACTTCAGGTCTCGGGGAAAGGTCTAGATACGGCTGAGGGTCTTGACGGGTGGCTAGATTAATAATACGCTTACCGCCAATTAGAGCCGTTGCCTGGTTGTAGTTCTGGGTTCTGAAAACCTCGATTGGCTAATATCGGACTTTATCATTAGGATATAGAAAAATGGGAACAACACCAGGAACATTTCGGGTGGCCTTTATTTGCGGCGGGGCCAAGAGCGGTAAGAGCCGGTTTGCCCAGAATCTGGCCGAATCACTGCCGGGGCCGCGCTTATATGTGGCTACGGGAGAAGCTCTGGACGAAGAAATGCAGGCCCGCATTGCCCGGCATCAACAGGATCGGGGGCCTGAATGGCAGACCCGGGAAGAACCCCTGGCCCTGGCGCCAGTGTTGCGGGAATCAAATGGCCGCTACGGTGTTATCCTGGTGGATTGTTTGACCATGTGGTTGTCCAACCTGCTGACCCGGCAAGAGAGCGAACTGGATGGGGAGAGGCCGGCGACTGGGTGAAGTCCTGCAAGCCCTGCACACGCCGGTGATTCTGGTGAGTAACGAAGTGGGTTGGGGGATCGTTCCCGATAACCCCCTGGCCCGACGTTTTCGTGACGTGGCCGGGGGGCTGCATCAGGAAATTGCGGCGCTGGCCGACGTCGCCGTACTGGTGGTGAGCGGTCTGCCCGTGTATCTTAAAGGCAGAAAAAATCTCAGCAATGAAAAGGATTAGTTTTAGATCATGACAAAAAACTTGTTACAGCATACTCTGGACCGGATTCAACCTCTCAACCCGGAATGGCTGGCTAAAGCCCAGGCCCGCCTGGATCAGTTGACCAAACCCCGGGGCAGCCTGGGGCGCCTGGAAGAGTTGGCCGCCTGGTACGTGGCCGTCCGGGAAGAATTGTTGCCCGCCATCGGGAAGAAAATGGTGGTGATTTTCGCCGGCGACCACGGGGTGGTGGCCGAAGGCGTCAGTGCTTATCCCCAGGAGGTTACCTTCCAGATGGTGGCCAATTTTGTGCAAGGCGGCGCCGGCATCAATGTGTTGTCCCGGCACGTGGGGTCTGAGGTGCAGGTGGTGGATATCGGGGTCAATCATGACTTTACCGGCATGCCGGGGCTTATTGCCCGCAAAGTGGCGCCCGGCACCCGCAATTTGGCCCGGGAGGCGGCTATGACCCGGGAGGAGGCGACCGCGGCGATCATCTGCGGCATCGAGCTGGCTGGGGAAAACATCGCGGCCGGGGCTGATGTCCTGGCCACCGGGGAAATGGGGATTGGCAACACCACGCCGGCGGCAGCCCTGGCCGCGGCCTTTACCGGAAAGTCAGCGGCAGAGGTTACCGGCAGGGGGACCGGGGTGGATGACGCCGGTTATCAGCGCAAAGTCGAGGTGATTGACCGGGCTCTGGCCCTCCATCAGCCGGACCCCAAAGACCCCCTGGGCGTCCTGGCGTGTCTGGGCGGCCTGGAGATCGCCGGCCTGGCCGGCCTCATCCTGGGGGCGGCCGCGGCCCGGCGGCCGGTTATGGTGGACGGTTTTATTGCCACGGCCGGGGCGCTGGTGGCAACGCGTCTGTGCCCGGCGGTGCGGGATTATCTCAAAGCGGCGCATCAATCCGCGGAATTCGGCCACCAGGTCATGCTGGCGGAGTTGGGACTACGGCCCCTGTTGAGCCTGGATATGCGTCTGGGGGAAGGCACCGGCGCCGCTCTGGGAATGAGTCTGTTAGAGGCGGGTTTGAAAATCTACCTGGAAATGGCCACCTTTGCCGAGGCTGGGGTGAGCGACCAAGACTGATGTTGCAAAGATTGGGCCTGGCCCTGACATTTCTCACCATCATTCCGGCGCCCCGATGTCACACTGCCGACTCCCGGGAATTGGCCGAGTCCATGGCCTGGTTTCCCCTGGTGGGGCTGTTTCTGGGCGGCGTTTTGACCTTAACCGCCTTGGGGCTTGGTCGGTATCTGCCAGCGCCAGCTTTGGCGGCCCTGCTGGTCGCGCTGATTGACGGGGGCCACCCGGGCCTTACACCTGGACGGCTTGGCAGACACCCTGGATGGCCTGGGCGGCGGCCACACCCGGGAGGCTTCTCTGCGGATCATGAAAGATCACGCCGTGGGGGCTTTCGGCGCGGTGGGGATCGCCTTGATTCTCATTTTGAAATACAGTTTTATTCTCGGGCTTTTGGAAGCGGGAATGTTCAGATATTTGATCATCTTTCCGGTGGTAAGCCGGGGGGCCATGGTGCTGCTGGCGTACCTGTCGCCCTATGCCCGCCTGGAGGGGGGGCTGGGGGAGGCCATGACCACCCTGACCTCGGGGTGGACCCTGGCCTTGGCGAGCGGCAGTGCCCTCGTCCTGGTGGGGCTGGCCGGCCAATGGCGGGGTCTGGCGGCCCTGGCAGTGGCGGCGGCGCTCACCTGTGGGTTGGCCCGCTATTTCCGGCAAAGACTGGGGGGTGTCACCGGCGATGTGTTCGGGGCGGTGAACGAAGTGATAGAAGTTGTAACGCTGATGTTACTTCTGGGGTTGACCTGATGGGAAACTAGCCATAGAGCCGCTCGGCGGGAACCAGATCCGGTTTCACGCTTGGGATTCAGGACACTATTATAATTGTAAAAAAAACAATAAAACATATAATCAAGGTCAGGCAGGCTGGTGATAGCAAAGCATGCTGGCCCTGCTTTGCAAGGGGCCGGATTTCCCTTTGGGTTGACAAGGGTCTTCAGATTTTATTTAATTAAGGCAGTGAACCAGCCGAAAAAAAGATTATATATCAAAACCTATGGCTGCCAGATGAACGTCTATGATTCGGAGCAGATGGCGCTGATTCTGGGCCAGGACTATGAACTGACGGATCGGGCCGAGGACGCGGACCTGTATCTGATCAACACCTGCGCCATCAGGCGGAAATCCGAAGAAAAGGTGCTTAGCCTTTTGGGCCGGTTAAAAGCTCTGAAACAGCAGCGGCCCCAGATGCTTCTGGGCGTCGGCGGCTGCGTGGCCCAGCAGGAGGGTGCAAGACTACTGCAGCAGGTGCCGCATCTGGACCTGGTCTTCGGGACGCATGGGGTGTATCGGTTGCCGGAACTCCTGCGGCAGCGCCAGAGAACCAACCGGCGCCTGGTGGACACGGCTTTCTCCCCGGAGTTGCCGTATATCTGCGGCCAGAGGGTTCCAGGAGCCTTGCAGAAGATGGTGACCATCATGCAGGGCTGCGAAAATTACTGCACCTACTGTGTGGTGCCGTATGTCCGGGGGCCGGAGTGCAGCCGACCGGTGGCGGACATCATCCGGGAAGTGGAAGTTTTTTTAGGGCAGGGCGGCAGAGAAGTAACCCTGCTGGGGCAGAATGTGAATTCATACGGCCGGGGTCTGGCTGAGGAAGTCACCTTTCCGGCCTTGCTCCGGCGTTTGGCTGAGCTGCCGGGGCTGGCCCGGCTGCGGTTCACTACTTCCCATCCCCGGGACCTGTCGGAGGAGTTGATCCACTGCTTTGCCGAGCTGCCGCCATTGTGCGAACATATTCACCTGCCGGTGCAGGCGGGTTCCAATAAAATCCTGGCGCGGTATGCACCGTGGTTACAGCCGGGAAGACTATTTAGAAAGGGTAAGCCGGTTACGTGAGGCATGTCCCGGCATTGCCCTGAGCACTGATTTGCTGGTGGGGTTTCCAGGCGAGACGGAAATGGATTTTCAGGACACCTTGCGATTGATGCAAGAGGCTGCCTTTGACAGCGCATTTTTCTTCAAATATTCACCCCGGCCGCAGACCGCGGCCGCGGCTTACCCGGACCAGGTGAAGGAGTCCGTAAAGACGGAGCGTCTGGCCCGGCTCAAGGAATTGCTGGAACAACTCAGTCTGGCCAGCAACCAGCGATTGCTGGGAGAAGTTCGAGAGGTGTTGGTCGAAGGTTCCAGCAAGCAACAGAACACCCAACTTTCCGGACGCTTGCGCAGCAATCACGTGGTGAATTTTGACGGTCCCCAGGAACTGATCGGCCGGATGGTGCGAGTGCGGATCACGAAAGTGCACCTCCATTCTTTGGGAGCCCTCTTGTGCGAAGATTAATTTGGAGCCTAATCCTTTTTTTGTTGCCTCCCGGCAAGTCCACAGGAGGATGCCATGTTAAGAGAAGTGAATGTGGCCGGATTGACCATTGATCCGATGACCAACAGTCCCATTATGATTTTAAAGGACATCAATTCCGATCAGGCCGTACCCATATGGATCGGTTTGCTGGAGGCCACGGCCATTGCCAGCGAGCTGGAGAACATCAAATTTTCTCGTCCCATGACCCATGATCTCCTCAAGAACGTCATTGATATCATGGAGGGGCAGATAACTCGCATCGAGGTCTGCGACCTGCGGGACAATACTTATTTTGCCTTGATTTACCTGAAGGCCGGTGACAAAGAAATCAGTATTGACGCCCGCCCCAGCGACGCCATCGCCTTAGCGCTACGGGCCCGGGTGCCAATTTTCGTGGAAGATGTGGTCATTCAAAAATCCCGGCGGGTGGATTTAGGCGCCAAAGAGGAAATCACCACGGAAGAAGGCAAGAAGTGGACAGAAATTTTGGAAGGCCTGGACCCGGAAGATTTCACCAAATATAAAATGTAAGGAGACCTTCAGCGGTCAGAATTGAACAGCTAACACCATAGACGATATCAATTAAGTTTGTCTGTGCTGAAAGCTGATCGCTGCAAGCTGATAGCCTAATACTAATGATCGATCTGCATTCCCATTCTCTTTATAGTGACGGTGAACTTCTGCCTTCTGAGGCGGTGCGCCGGGTCACCGTTTTGGGTTACCGGTTTTTAGGCATTACCGACCATGTGGATGCCTCCAATTATGATCTGGTCCTGGAGCGTCTGCGCCGGGCGGCCATCGAGCTAAATAAAGTGACCCAGACCAAATTAATTCCGGGAGTGGAATTCACCCATGTGCCGCCGTCCCAGATCGGTCCGCTGGTGGCCCAGGCCCGGGCCCTGGGCGCAGCCCTGGTGGTGGTGCACGGGGAAACCATAAATGAACCGGTGGCCCCGGGAACCAATCGGGCCGGGCTGGAGGCGGATATCGACATACTGGCCCACCCGGGACTCATTTCCCGGGAAGATGCCGAACTGGCCGCACAACGGGGCATTATGTTGGAGATCTCCGCCCGGGCGGGGCATTCCCTGGCCAATGGGCATGTGGCGACCGTGGCCCGCCAGGTGGGGGCCGGCCTCATCCTCAACACCGATTCCCACAGTCCGGGCAATTACATTACCCGGGAGCGGGCCTACCAGATTGCCCAAGGGGCGGGATTATCCCTGGAAGAATGTCACCAGATGCTGGCCAATTCCGAAACCCTGGCCCGCCGGGCCCTGGCCAGTTTAGGGATGTAACGAGCTTTTCCCGATTATCAACCTGTACCGTGGCTTACCCAAGATAGCCAAGGATGGTGGAAGGCATCGCTGACGTGCCCCTGATTTGGCTCTTAATACTCAATCTTGCCCTTGTCGTTTCCCCGGGAATTCCCGATTTCTCATCAACCCGGCAGTTTGCCTTGGCCGACCAGAATTCAGATCTTTCCCCAAGGCCGGCGGCTTTGTCTCCACCTGGTCCTGTCCTGGCCAGATCTAGTGCAAACCAGAAAACTAGTTCGAAAGAGGTAACCATGAGCAAAGAACGTAAAGTCATCAGCAGCCCCAAAGCCCCGCCGTCGGTGGGTCCTTACAGTCAAGGGGTGCAGATTGGTCAATTCCTCTACCTGTCCGGTCAGATCCCCTTAAATGCCGCCGGAGAACTGCAGCAGGGCGACATCGTGGTGCAGACCATCCAGGTATTGGAAAATATCAAAGCCCTGTTGGCGGCCGCGGAAATGTGTCTGGCAGACGTGGTGAAGACCACGGTATTCCTCACCGATTTGGGCAATTTTGCCGAAATGAACCGGGTCTATGCCGAATACTTCCCCTTAAACCCCCCGGCCAGATCGACCATCCAGGTGGCGGCCCTGCCCAAAGGCGCGGCCATTGAAATTGAAACTATAGCATTTAGAAAATAATGGAACTCAATGGGAGAAGAGGAGAGGATGATGGCCGTCAATTATAAGGAAGCCGCGGAGTTTATCAGCAATGACCTAAGATTGAAGACCCTGCCGGTGGCGGCGAAATTTCTCAAGGACAAGGCCGGTTTCCCCGAAAAGACCAAACAGCCTTCGGTGGTGTTCAAAAATAGGGTGACCATCTGTATGGGCGTCACCATGGCCCGGGTCTACGGCTGGACCGTGGGATTGACCCAGGAAGACCTGATCTGCGTCCCGGCCATGATCATGTTCGGCTTTACTGACGCCCCGGACCAGCCGGCGACGCTGGCCCGCCTCTTTTGCGAGATTAATTTTGCCAGCAGCCCGGAAAAGGCCTTGGCAGAAACCGGCAGTATGACCCGGCTGGCCAACCGGGAATACGAAGCCTTGCTCCTGACCCCGTTGGCCAAGAGTCCGGAAAATCCCGACACTATCCTCCTGTACGGCAACCCGGCCCAGGTCATGCGGCTGGCCCAGGCCTACAGTTACGTGGCCGGGGAACGGGTATCCGGCCATTTCGGCGGTAAGGTGGAGTGCGATGAGTATCTCATCGCCCCCTTCAAAACCGGCAAACCCCGGGTGGCCATCCCTGGTATGGGGGACCGGATTTTCTCCATGACCCAGGATGACGAAATGGTTTTTGCCCTGCCGGGCCTGGCCCTGGAAGCTCTGCTCCAGGGTCTCAAAGAATCCGGCAACAAGATCGGGGCCCGCTACCCGGTCACCTTCTACCAGAACTTCCAACCGGAATTTCCCAAGTATCATCAGGCCATGGGGAAAGAACTGGGGTTGTTTTAAAGAAAAAAAGACACCTCAATTAGGCATCTTTGGTGGCACAGGCGTCCTGCCTCTGCCACCCAATAATATCATTTGCCGCCGAATTTCTTGCCATCGATCTTATCGATAAATAGAGAATCCGCCCCTCGGGGCATAGACCCTTCCACCGAGACTATCTTTTGGCTCTTCGCCAGGGCCTTCAGTTCATCAACATTGTTATTCATAACAAAAAATTCCGAGTACGGGGGTTCCTCTTGGGAAAACATGTAATTGTGTGATCTTTGGTCGTAAACCACCTTCCCTTTGAGGGTGATCGCCGACGCCTCTGAAGGTTTAGCCGGGGCCGAGGGTTGTTTACCGGCCCCCTGGCAAAATCCTGGCGCGGCCAAGGCGGTCAAGGCCAAAAGCTGGCAAATGCCTATCAGGGCAATGACTTTCTTATTCATAGCGGCTCTCCTTCTACTTTTTAGTTATCGTCTGAATTCTATATTTGTAACCACCTAAGGTCGATACTGTGGTTAATCATGGCGAAGTTTTTCGCCGCCAAAGCGGCCAGCTTTCATGGCCGTGACGGGTGCGGCGCGGGTTTGTCGTTACACTCCTGGCCTGTTCCAAGTCCAGGGGGACCGTCGCTCGGTCCTGCAGGTTTCAGTGGAGCAACCGCCTGGTCCTGACCGGCCGGAGGCGGCGAGACGTCGGGGTTGGGAGTGACCGTTGGGCCGGCTAACGGCGGCACCGGGGGTATGACTGGCTGTTGCCGGTCAGACGGGGGGGGGGCAGCAACAGGAGAAGATGGAACCGTTTCAGCCGGAGGGGGACTGGGGGCCGCCAGCGGACCAGCTGAGGTTGAGCTTAGATAACGCCCCGGGTCCTGATCGAACAACTGCTTACAAGCCTCGCTGCAGAAAAAGTAGGTTTTCCCTTGGTGCTTGCTGCTCCGGCCCTCGGCCGCAGCCTTGCGTTCGTCCACCGGCTTGCTGCAGACAATGTCGCTGCCGATATCGCCCATCAAGCCGGCAGCCGCCAGTTTCATGCGGCTCTCGGAGTCGATGAGGAAGTTGCCGGAGACCACAATCTTCTCGCCGGGTTGCAGGCCCTTGACGATTTCCACCCGCTCTCCCAGGCGCCAGCCGGTTTCCACGGTGCGGGGCTCAAAGAAGCCTTCCCCCCTTTCCACGAAGACCGTCTTGCGGAGGCCGGAGTCCAGGACGGCATCGGCCGGGACGCTGATGGTCTCGGGCAAGGTCACCGGAAAATCCACGTCCATGAACATGTCCGGGCGCAAGGCGAAATCGGGGTTAGCCACCTCCAGGCGCACCTTGAGGGTCCGGGAGGTGGGGTCGAACTGGGGCAAGACTGTGCTGACCACGCCTTGCAGCACCTTTTTCTGATAGGGCTGGCTGACCCGTACTTTCTCGCCGGGCTGGATGTAATCGGCCTCGTTCTCATAGAGGTCCACCAGGACCCAGACCCGGCTCAGGTCCGCCAGGCGGTACCACTCCGTACCTTTGTCGAAGCGCTGTCCGGTGGAAATGTTCCGGGCCAGGACGAAGCTGGTGGCCGGCGCCACCATGCGGACATTTTCAGTATACTGCCTGTTTCTCTTGATTTCCTCGATCTGCTGATCGCTCATGCCCAGATTGCGCAGACTGTCCACGTATTGCTGGATACCGGCCTGGGAGAGCTGTACCTGGGTCGCGGTTTCCTTTCCAGTGGCCTGGAAGTGGTCCAGGGAACTCAGAGCATAGATGTAGGCCTGCTGCGCCGCCAGAAACTCCGGGCTGTAAAAAACGGCCAGGGTCTCGCCCTTTTGCACCACGCTGCCGGTGGAGTTGTCGCCCACCTCCTTGATCCAACCATCCAGCGAGGCATTCAGCCGGTAGATGAGGCGTTCATCCACCGCCACCTTGCCCAGAGCTCGCAGGGAATGGCTAAAGGGCGCTTTTTCCACCGAAGCCAGCCGCACCCCCAGGAGCTGCTGCTTCCGGGGGGTCACCCGCACCGAGCCGGGGGCCAGGGAGGAGTCCGGATAGTCCCCCACCTCGTCGCTGTAGACCGGCTCCAGCTTCATGCCGCAGGGGGCCAGTCCGGGCAAGGGGGAGGTGTGCGCCGGGTTCATGGGGTCGACGTAGTAAAGGATGGTGCGGCCAGCGGCGGCCTTGCCACTCTGGCGTTTGCCGTACCAGGACCCCACCAGAAAGGCCCCCACCGCCACCACCAGAACCACAGTCAGGATTTGATAGGCGGGTTTTTTCAGGACCTTCACTAGGTGAGGCACCCAGGAGGCCGGGCGCAGGCGATTTCCATTGGCAAAGGGCATATGGCGCTCCGGTGTCTGCCGAAGTTATCGTGGAGCCAGGAGGTTTTCCCTCCGGGTCAGGCCTTACTTTTTTATATTAGCAGAAATTTAAGCTGTTTGCCTCAAGAAAATGGCCCCACGGCTGTTTCATGGGGCCTTCGGGTCAACCCCGGCGCCGGGTGTGGCGCCGGGATTGTGGGTTTATCTAGGGCAACGTCTTGGCTGGTCTCTCTTACGTAACTATTAAAGGCCGCATCATGTCGTGCTCTTCATGCTCCAGGATATGGCAATGCCAGACGAACTCGTTGCCCCCCGTCCTGAGGCTGGGGGGAACTGTAAAGGGCACCACCGGCAGATCGAACTTCATGAGCACCCGGGTCACTTCCCCGGGATTCATGCGCACCGTTTCCTTCCACCCCAGTTCTTCCGGGGTAGGAGGCGTCGGTGGCGCCAGGAACGTGGGCGTGCCATTGTATGTGGCCACATTGAAGGCCTGACGGTTGATGATCTGGACGTTTACCAGGTGGAAGTGAATAGGGTGCGTGTCCCCGGTGAGGTTGTAGATCTCCCACATCTGCGTGGTTCCCGCGGCGACGACTTCAGTAGGCGTATTCGTGTAAGGCTGTCCGAAGGTGTTACCGGGCTGGAGTACATTCGTGCCCAGCATCTGGACCAAACGGCCATAGGCGTCGAAGCTTTCGTTAAGGGTCTTCGGCAAAACATTTGCCGCCGGCAGCGTGGGCACAGTCGGTACGCCGTTGACGATGGGGGTCAGGAACGGGTCGACGCCAAATTTGGTGAGGTCCGTACCAGGCGCAATATTAGCCAGTTGGGGGCCGGAAGGACTTCCTTGCACATCAAACCGCATGATCTCTCGGGTGTTGGGCCCGGTCCCGGGAAGGGTGGTGAGGTTCACGCGGTTCGCAGTGGTGTTCCAGCCCGGGAAGTAGTCGTTCCGGGGGTCGCCCACGGGGAAGGGCGCCGGCGTGTCGGTGTACAGGATATAACTTCTTCCTGCCAGGTTAGAGAAATCCACAATAACGTCCCAGCGCTCCGCCGGACCGGTGATGAGGGAGCCTGACAGGTCCACCGGGTTGAAAGGCTTGTTGGCTGGGACACTCACCGCTTTCGAGAGAAAGCCGCCCTCGGTGCCCAGGACCAGGAAGTTGGGACCCGGACCATTCGTGGCGATCCCGGTTGTGGGGTTAAGGGTAATGCCGTTGGGGCTGTTGTCGGTCTCCAAAAGCTGCAGATTAAGGAAACGGGCGTTGCAGGCGTTCAGGATACGCAGACGGTATCTCTGGGGTTTCACCGTAATTTTCGGGTAGACCGTGCCATTGGCCAGCATGGTATCGCCGAAGAACTCCGGGATGACCGAAGGGTTAGGGGGTTTGCTGCCGGTTAGCAGCCTGAAGCGGTTGCGCTCGTACACGTGGGCGTACCACAGTGCTGCCGGTAGTGCGTGGCCCCTGCCAGGTGGGGTCCAGGAGAGGGATAGTTTTTTGGTCAACAAATATCTTGTCCTGGATGACAATCGGCATCTCCGGGCCGCCGTTTTCGATATAGGTCGCTCGCCCTGCCGCTAATTGTCCCGCGGTCGCGGTTGCTTGGGACGCTGCCCCCCCTAATAAGGCGGCCTCGCCGGCATCCCGGATGATGCAGCCCGAGGCGATGCCGGCGTAGGCGTTCACGCGGGTGATGCCGAAGGCGTGATCGTGGTACCAAAGCAGCCGGGCACTCTGGTTCATGGGATAATAATACGCCGCCTGACCGGGCACCAGGAGGTTGGTGGGATCCAGAACGCTGCCGGGACCGTTCTGGAAGCTGGCTCCGGTGCCATTATTTCCCGGCGTAAACCAGTCGAAAGGGCCGCCGTCACTGATCCAGGGCACCAATCCGCCATGCATGTGGACCGCGGTGCGGTTCTGGAGCGCCCCGGCGTTTGCCCCCGGGATGGTACTGTCCACCGGGATCGGGTGAATTTGCCCCCAGGCATTGGCCACCATGGGCAGTTTGTTGGTGAAGGTAATTTGGATGGGCTTGCCCTTCTGGGCCACGATAATACCGCCCAGGTGCTTAGGTGTTGTGGTACCGCCTAAAGTTTTGGTGGGATTATAGCCCCACAGGATGGTGCTCCCGGTGACCGCGGCCGGGAACAACTTGTCGGTAAACTGTTGGATATCAATGCTGTAATGGATGGCTGTGACCGTCGTGCCGTTACTCGCGATGTACGTCACTGTGCCATCTGAAGCCGCCACCGGGATGTTACCGGCGACGAGGGAGGCCGCGTTCCCACCACGCAATGTCTGAGCGAACAGCGGCAAGTTCAGACTCTGATAAAAGGCCAAGGCAAAATTTTCCTGGAAGCCCTGCCTGAGGTCGAACCGCCAGGGGGCCGCGGTCAAAGCTGCTCCGGCTCCCGCCATGCCCATCATTTTCAAAAATTTTCGCCTATCCATGCGAATCCTCCTTTGAATTTTTTTGTTCAAAAAATTGTATTTTGTCCTTGTGGGCTAGAGATTTACTTTTTAATGAATTTTCTCCTCCCATATCCTGCCAGGCCCATCAATCCAGAACCAAAAAGAAGGATGGCGGAGGGCACGGGAACAACTTGGGCATACGACTCCGAATATGCCGCAAAAGCAGGCAAAGCACCAGCGGGTGCAGTGCCAAAATCCCAGGTTAGTTGGCCATAAAGAGCCGCATAGACGTCGGCCTGCCCGATAGGTACTTCTTGAAAAACTGATTCAATAAATTGGCCTGTCAAAAAACTAGCAGCTATTGGATCCCACCATCCCAAGGCATACCTAGCCCTAGAATAACCGCTGACTGTTACAGGATCTCCCGGATTATAGAGACTTGAAATCCCGGTCAGGAAATCGTAGGTATATATCCCGATAGCCGTTAAATTGAAAGGTTGGACAAAGCCTGCCTGGGCCAGGGCAAAACCTCTAGTGCCATTCAAGGTGTTGGCGGTTACATCAGTCGTGGCATTCAGATCCGCAGGATCATTGGAAGCTGAGGCGTTAGCTTCAAAATAACTTAAACCGGCAAATAAAAATGTACTAGCTGAAAATGGATCTGTTACTGCGGTGGTTGGATCGTGCGTGGTCGCAAGGTTATTGCTCCAAAAAAGGAGCGGATCCGGATTTAAAGTTACTGTATTGCGGGTCGGATCCGTTACCCCGCTAACAAAAATAACAAAACCTTGAGCATCTACCGCTTGATCATTTGCCGTATTCCCCAGATTTAACAGGCCGTCGGCCGAGGCTGGGGCGAGATTCATCAGCAGTGCGGCGATTACCAATATTCCCCATAGAAGTTTCTTCATTACCTTTTCTCCTTTTTGAAGCTGTTTAATAATTTAAACATTTGCCTGGCAAAAATAATGTCTATACTTAATAATGCAATTTTTATACCGAATTAATATGGTGTATTTTTAACTAGTTGTGAAATGAGTTTGGTCAATAATGTCAAAAAATCTGAACATAGGTTTAATTTTTTAAACAATTAATTACTCTCGCCGTCTAGAGGGAGAGCGGAGAAAGCCGGGGGGGGCGTGAGGCGGGTGGCACTACGTAGTAATAATCATATTGAATTTCTTTATACTAAATATTTTAATTGGTCCTGATCAGGTTTTATGGTTTACGTTTGGCACTCCTGCCCTCCTGTGGCTCCCATTCCTAAATGCCCCGGCAGTTCTTCAAAAACAATTGTTCAAAATTCGAAACATGGCTTCAATCAAAACAAGTTTCCTGGCTGGCCGCATGATCCCTTTCCCTAATTTGGTGGTAATTTAATACACTCAGCCCTGATGAAACCATAGTCAATGCTAACCAATCAGGCATGGTTACTTTTCCACTGCCGCCTGGTTCGGGCAGATATCTTAGTCCTCTCAAGGAAGCCTGACTTTCTCTCCCACTTGGGCCGGCGTTTGCAGCAATCACGAGTTACTTGCTTTTCCTGTAGGAATCGCTTAAATTATATGGGAAATAGAGTTATTGGGGGATAATTGGCGGGCTGGCGAAGGTGACCTCATGGCAGGGAAGAAGCGCCTGGTGCGATGGCTCACAAGTCTGGCTCTCGGGGCTTTGGTCGCCCTTCCAGAAGCGGCGGCCCAGGTCAAATGCTTTACCGACAGCCGGGGAGTGATCCATATCACCAATGACGCCGGGCCCCGGGAGATCTCCAGGACCGATCCCGGACTCCCGGAGCCTACGGCACCGAAGGATAAAAATGACAAGCTCCGGATCTTTTATGAGCGTCGGGGAAAGCAGCTCCCAGTTCCCTCGGAGGCGGTCACTGATCCCCTGCCGGAAGGAGGGCGCAGCCAAAACGTGCCTAGCCAATCAACAGGGGCAGGCGATCCTGAAGTTTCCCAAATCACCCCGGAAGTGAATAAGACTTTGGACTAAGACAGTTGGAAAAGGCGGACTGGGCGGTGAGACATTCGGATATTTTCATCTTTTTTTGCCTGACAGGCGCCCTGCTCTTGGGCCTGGCCCTGGCCCACTCCCAGGCGTCCAACCTGGCCCGGGAAAACACCTTGGCCGTCACCACCAGGGTGGTGGCTGAACTCGGACTCACCGACCTGTGCCTGTCCACCGAAGCCCGGCACACCCGGCATCCTTCCCAGGCCGACCGTAATGCCCCCTTTCAGAGCCATCCCCTGGCATTGGATCACTTTCCCTCCGGGTCAAGTATCGGGCCCCCTCCCGCCCTCCGGAACGGCTCGTGAAGGGCTCGCTGCAAAAGCAGAGGCACATCCTGGACCTGGCCATCTCCTCGCTGCTGCGACGGGTCAAAAAGAACCTCACCCTGTTGACGGTCTACACCCTCATCGTCTTCTGCCTGGCCTCCGTCATGTTGTACACTCAGACCCTGAAACGTGAGGCCGCCCTGGTGCTGCGGGGCAGCCCGGAGCTGATCGTCCAAAAGCTCATGGGTGGCCGTCATGAGCTGATCCCTCTGGCCTATGCCGACAAAATCCAAAAAATTCGGGGTGTACAGGAGGTCAAGGGCCGCCTCTGGGGCTATTACTTTGATCAGACCGCCCGGGCCAATTATACCCTGATGGCTACCCAGGGTTACGCCCTGGGCGATCGGGAGGTAGCCATCGGTGACGGTCTGGCCCGCATGCACGGACTGGGTCGGGGACAACGCCTGTCGTTTCGGTCTTTTGACGGCCAGCCGGTGGATTTCACCGTTAAAGCAGTGTTCGGGTCGGAATCAGCGTTGGTCTCGGCGGATCTGATCCTGATGTCGGAGGCGGGACTCCGAAGGATTTTCGGCTCCCCGCCCGACACTGCCACCGACCTGGCCGTGACCGTGCGTAATCAAAAAGAGATTCCCACCATCGCCGCCAAGATCCTGGACCTGCTGCCGGATAGCCGGCCCATTTCCCGTCAGGAGATTCTCAAAACCTATGAGGCCGTTTTTGACTGGCGGGGCGGCATCCTCCTGGTGATGCTGACGGGGACGGTTCTGGCCTTCCTGATTCTTACCTGTGACAAGGCTGCCGGATTGAGCTCCGAAGAAAAACGGGAGATCGGCATCCTCAAGGCCATCGGCTGGGAGACCGCAGATATCCTCCTGCTAAAAATGTACGAGGGCGCAGTTATTTCCCTGGTCGCCTTTCTGGTCGGCACCGTGCTGGCTTACGTGACCCTTTCCCTCACCGGGGGGGCTTTGCTGGCGCCGGTTCTGAAAGGTTGGTCGACGTTGTATCCCGAGTTTCACCTGATTCCCTACCTGGATGCCTACCAGCTTGCCGTGCTTTTCTTTCTGACGGTGATTCCTTATACCGTGGCCACCATCGTGCCTTCCTGGCGAGCCGCCAACATCGATCCTGATCTGGTGATGCGCACATGATCGTCCTGAAGGAAGTAAGGAAGGTTTTTCACGCCGGCCAGCCGAATGAATACGTAGCCGTGGCCGGTGTCAGCCTGGAGGTGGCAAGGAACCAGATGACGGTGTTGAAGGGGCCCAGCGGTTCCGGGAAGACTACCCTTCTGAGCCTCATCGGCTGTATGGCCCGCCCCAGCTCGGGCCGGATTTTTCTGGGGGAAAAAGAGATCACCAGCCTGCCGGAGAGATTTTTGACGGACATCCGCCTCCGGACCTTTGGGTTCATCTTCCAGCAGTTCAATCTGCTCTCCGGGTTGAGCGTCCTGGAAAACGTCCTGATGCCGGCATATCCCCTGGGGGAGAGCCTGTCCACTCTGAAACGGCGCGGCCGGGCCCTCTTGGACAGGTTCGGCCTGTCTCACCGGGCCGCGGCCAAGGTTCAATGGCTTTCGGGCGGCGAAGCCCAACGGGTGGCCATGGCCCGGGCCTTGATGAACCACCCGCAGATCATTATTGCCGATGAACCCACGGCTCATTTGGATACCAAACTCTCCCGGGAGTTCATGGAGATGATGCGCCTGTGCCAGGCCGAAGGTAAGACCATCCTCATGGCCAGCCATGATCCCCTGGTGTATGATGCCGCCACGGTGGATCGGGTCATCAACCTGCGTGACGGCAGGATCGTGGCTTAGGGGGGCTAAAGTGCTGCTGACCCCCGCCGTCCTGGCCCTGACCCTCGGTTCCCTGTTGATCAGCGGCATGCTGGGGTACGCCGCTTTTTTCGGAGCCACCATCCTGCGGTTCTGGGACCTGAACAGCGGCAGCGAACTCCAACTCAGGCTGGAGCGGCAGACCTATCTCATCTCGACCCTCCTGACCGTTGCTCTCATCTTCCAGTTTCTGTCTTTTTTCCTGTTCGTCTATACGGCAGATCGGCTGCACCCGTACTTCACCGGAGCCATGTGCGCCGCCGGGTCCCTCAATGCCAATGGCTGGGGCTATCCGGTCTTGGTCCTGAAACTGGCCACCTTGATCCTGGCCGGACTCTGGCTGATTATCAACCGGGCGGACATTGGAGGCTTCGATTATCCCTTAATCCGGGTGAAGTATCGCCTGCTCCTGGGATTGGCGCCCTTCGTGTTCGTCGAGGCTGCCGCCCAGTGGCTCTACTTTTGGCATTTGCGGCCCAATATCATTACTTCGTGCTGCGGGGCCTTGTTCAGTACCGCCGGGGAGAGCCTGGGAGCGGATGTTCTGTCCCTGCCCCCCAAACCCATGTTGGTCGCCGCCTTCATAGCCATCGGGGCGGTGCTGGCCGCCGGACTCTGGTTCTTCCGTACCGGCAAAGGCGGCTATCTCCTGGCGGGCCTCAGCCTGGCGGCTTTCATCATCGCCGGTTTGGCGTGCATCACGGTGGTCTCCCTCTATATCTATGAACTGCCGACGCACCATTGTCCCTTCTGCTTCTTACAATGGGAATACTGGTTTATCGGCTATCCCATGTATTTGATGCTCCTCATCGGCGTCCTGGGAGGCCTGGGCGCGGGTCTCCTGACGGTCTTCCGGGATCGAGAAAGCCTAACTGCCAGTCTGCCAGCTTTGCAGGCCAGGCTGGCCCTGGCCGCCATCGTGGGATTTGGCGTTTTTGCTCTGATTGTGGGGTATCAAGTGGTGACTTCCCACCTGGTCTTGTCCTGACCTCGGAGGCTCCGGCAGGTCAGAGAAAGTTGCTATTATTCCAGGCGCTGGAGGCATATGATGGCTAAGGCGAAAACTATGGATGATAACGATATTCGCATGAAGGGCATTGAGGCTTTAAATAAAGCCCTGGGACCGACCGCAGCGCTGCGGTTTCTCAGTCTTTTGCATCGTCAGCCCACTGATTATGTTGAAATTTCTCGACGTCTCTATGAAGGACAGACGGTTGATGAGATTTTAAGCCGAGCCAAAGAACACTGGCGGAATAAATGTTGCATTTAAACGTGTTTTTCAGGACGCACGGCCTGGGTTTTAAAGAGTCATCAAATTGTTCCTGCGATATAAAAACCGGGGCAGGTTTAAGACCCGCCCCGGCTTTTTTTAAGCTAATTAGGCTTCGGCACGCTTGGCTTAGTACATGCCGCCCATGCCGCCCATGCCGCCGCCCGGAGGCATCGGCATCGGTTCATCTTTCTTGGGTTTCTCGGCGATCATGGCTTCGGTGGTGAGCAGCAGCGAGGAGACGGAAGCCGCATTCTGCAGGGCGAAGCGCGTTACCTTGGTGGGATCGATGACCCCGGCCAGCATCAGGTCTTCATAGACGCCGGTTTCGGCGTTGAAGCCCATGGCGCCGCCTGCATTGCGCACATGTTCGGCCACCACGGAGCCTTCGGAGCCGGCGTTGTTGGCAATCTGCCGCACCGGCTCTTCCAAAGCCCGCCGGATGATGTTGACGCCCAACTGCTCGTCATGGTTTTCCAGAATTAAGCTATCCAGGGCAGGCAGGGTGCGGATAAAAGCGACACCGCCGCCGGGGACGATGCCTTCTTCAACCGCGGCCCGGGTGGCGTTCAGGGCGTCTTCGACGCGGGCTTTCTTCTCTTTCATTTCCACTTCGGTGGCAGCGCCGACGTGGATGACGGCTACGCCGCCCACGATCTTGGCCAACCGTTCCTGGAGTTTTTCCCGGTCGTAATCCGAGGTGGTCTCATCGATCTGGGCGCGGATCTGTTTGACCCGGGCTTCGATCTTTTCCCGGGAACCGGCGCCGTCAATGATGGTGGTGTTGTCCTGGTCGATGTTGATCTTTCTGGCGCTGCCCAGGTCTTTGATGGTGATGTTCTCTAGTTTAATGCCCAGGTCTTCGGAAATCACCTGGCCGCCGGTGAGGATGGCGATATCTTCCAGCATGGCCTTGCGGCGGTCGCCAAAGCCGGGGGCCTTGACCGCGGCCACCTGCAGGGTGCCGCGCAGCTTATTGACCACCAGGGTGGCCAGGGCTTCGCCTTCCACGTCCTCGGCGATGATCAGCAGGGGTTTGCCCATTTTGGCGATCTGCTCCAGGATGGGGAGCAGGTCTTTCATGGCGCCGATTTTCTTTTCGTGAATGAGCAGCAGGGGTTCTTCCAGGCTGACGTCCATTTTTTCGGGGTTGGTGACGAAGTAGGGGGAGATGTAGCCCCGGTCGAACTGCATGCCTTCCACCACTTCCAGGCTGGTTTCCATGCCCTTGGCTTCTTCCACGGTGATGACGCCTTCTTTGCCCACTTTGCTCATGGCGTCGGCAATGATGTTGCCGATGGTGGAGTCATTGTTGGCGGTGATGGTGCCGACCTGGGCGATTTCTTTCTGGTCTTTGGTGGGTTTGGAGATCTTTTTCAGTTCCGCCACGACCGTGGCCACGGCTTTGTCGATGCCGCGTTTCAGGGCCATGGGGTTGACGCCGGCGGCTACCAGCTTGGAGCCTTCCTGGTAAATGGCCTGGGCCAACAGGGTGGCGGTGGTGGTGCCGTCGCCGGCCACATCCGAGGTTTTGGAGGCAACTTCCCTGACCATCTGGGCGCCCATGTTTTCAAACTTGTCTTCGAGCTCGATCTCTTTGGCTACGGTGACGCCGTCTTTGGTGATGGCGGGGGCGCCGAAAGATTTTTCGATGATGACGTTACGGCCTTTGGGGCCCAAGGTTACCTTGACGGCATCGGCCAGGGTGTTGATGCCGCGCAGCATGGCTTCCCGGGCCTTGATATCATATTTGATTTCCTTAGCTGACATATACAACTACTCCTCTCTCAGGAAAATTTAAAAGCTTGGTTGGAAAATTGGGAAAAATAGATAGGCGGGCAGAATTAGTCGGCAACGATGGCCAGGATGTCGTCTTCCCGCATCATGAGGTGTTCTTCGCCTTCAACTTTGATTTCGGTGCCGGCATATTTGCCGAACAGGATCCGGTCACCGGCTTTAACGGTCAGAGCGACACGTTCGCCGCTGTCGGAGACCTTGCCGGAACCAACGGCCACGACCTTGCCTTCGATGGGTTTTTCTTTGGCGGTGTCGGGGATGTAGATGCCGCCTTTGGTCATCTGAACTTCTTCGGTCCGCTTCACCAGAACGCGATCGTTCAAGGGGATAATTTTCATGCTGTAACCTCCTGATATATTTTAGTGAAACAAAATGAGAGTCTGTTTTGTTAGCACTCGAAGGCTTTGAGTGCTAACAATATTAGTTTAAATCATATTGATGAGAAGTCAAGAGGGGGGAGAAAAAAATTCTTAGGGGAAGAAAAATATGCATCAGGATGGGTGAGGCCGCATTGCCAGCCAAAGGGCCGGAAAACCAGGTCTAGACGGGAAAGACCAACCTTCCTGATGCAAAATAACAAAACCGGCTTACCAGGACCGTTCCCGAATTAAAACATCAACCGCACGACCATGATAGCCACGATAATCCCCACCAAATCCGCGGTCAGGCAGACGGGCACCAGATATTTCGACTTGCGGATGCCCACCGCGCCTAAGTACACCGCGATGACGTAAAAGGTGGTTTCGGCGCTGCCCATGATGACCGCGGCCATGGTGCTGGTCAGGGAGTCCGGGCCGTGGATTTTGAGGATTTCCGTAAAGATGCCCAGGGCCGCGGCGTTGGACATGGGTTTGACCAGGGCGATGGAAAAGATTTCCGCCGGCAGGCCGAAGGGGCCGGCCACCGTGGTGAAGAGCCCTTTGAAAAAGTCGTGGGCCCCGGAGGCCTGGAAGGTCTTGACCATAATAAAGATGGCCAGGACATACGGGAAGATCCCGATGATGATGTCGATGCCCTCTTTGGCGCCCGAGACAAAGGACTCGTAGACCGGCGTCTTTCTGGCAAAGCCGTAGGCCACGGTGAAAAAGATAAAAAACGGGATGATGTACTGAAAGGCAACCTGTAGTTTTTCCATCTTAACCATTCCTGCCGTAGATCTTTTTGAACAAGAAGAGAATGCCCACGGCGAAGACGGCCGAGATAACGGTGGCGAAGAAGGTGGGCAGGAGAATGTGGTTCGGATTTCGGGACCCGAAGCTGGCCAGCAGACCAATGACCGTAAACGGAATCAACTGCACGCTGGCGGTGTTGATGACGATGAAGAGCATCATCTCGAAGCTGACGGTGTCGGCTTCGGGGTTCAGGGTCTGGAGGTCCTCCATGGCCTTGATGCCCAGGGGCGTGGCGGCGTTGCCGATACCCAGGAAATTGGCCAGCAGGTTCAGGGTGATGTTGGTAATGGCCGGGTGGCCGGCCGGGATGTTGCGGAACAACAAAGAGATGGCCGGCCGAAAGAAGTTGGACATTTTATAGATAATGCCGCAGTCGTCCAGGATTTTCGTCAGCCCCAGCCACAGGGAGACAATCCCCACCAGGTAGATACAGACCTCCACCGCGGCCTTGCCGGCTTCAAACAGAGCCTTGGTGAACTCGTCAATTCTGCCGCTCAAGGCGGCAAACAAAACGCTGAGGCAGATGAGCAACATCCAGATGACGTTCATGAAAAAATCCTAAAAAAAGGCGTTCAGCTGTCAGCGATCAGCTGTCAGCAAATTAATACCGCTCATACCCCATTGGAAGCAAGCAAATTCTTACTTTAGCAGGTGTTCATTCTCCGGCCTGCCTCTTAAGCAGGCCAGAATATTTGATGTAGGTCATTATTGTCTTTTATAAGCCAGCACCCCATACACATAGGTTTCCCGGATAGCCCGGTCGTCGGACAACATCAGGCGGACAAACAACTTTTCACTGAGAGTCCGGGCGAAATTCATCCGGAAGGCCAAAAACGGGGTGCTCTGCAGATCCAGGACGATGAAATCGGCTTCTTTGCCCACTTCAAAATTGCCGATCTTATCCGCCATGGACAAGGCCCTGGCTCCCCCGAGAGTCACCAGATAAAAGGCTTCGAAGGGGGAAAGCGCATAGCCCTGGAGTTGCGCCATCTTATAGGCCTCATCCAGGGTCCGCAGCATGGATAAGGTGTTGCCGGCGCCGAAATCAGTGCCCAAGGCCACTTTCACCTGATACTCTTTGGCTTTGGCAAACTTGAAAAGCCCGCTGCCCAGGAAGAAGTTGGAAGGGGGACAGGGACACAAAACCGCGCCGGTCTCCTTCACCCTGATAAAATCTGCATCTTCCAGATGCAGGGCATGCCCCAGCAGCGTTTTTTCTCCCACCAGGCCATAGTAATCATACACGTCCAGGTAGCTCTGGCGCTCGGGAAAGAGTTCCCGCACCCAGGCGATTTCCTGTTGGTTTTCACAGAGGTGGGTCTGCACATACACGCCGGGGTATTCTTTGAGAAGCCGGGAGGCCACCTGGAGTTCGGCGGCGGAACAGGCCGGCGCAAACCGGGGGCTGACCACATACGACAGTCTGCCGTGACCGTGCCATTGTTCAATGAGCGCCCGGCAGTCGTGGTAATCGGCTGCGGGCGTGGGCAGTGGCAGGCCGGGCGGACCATGTCGATCCATCATGACCTTGCCGGCCAGCAAACGCAGGTTCAGGCGGCTGGCCTCCTCAAAGAGGGCCGCCACCGACTCTCTAGCCACCGAGCCATACACGGAGGCCGTGGTAGTTCCTTGGCGCAAGAGTTCCCCTAAGAAGAGCTTCGCCCTGGCTTGGGCCACAGCCTTGTCGGCATATTCAGCCTCCCCCGGCAAGACATAATCCTGCAGCCAGTCCAGCAACTGCTCGCCGTAGCTGGCGACGGTGGCCATCTGCGGAAAATGGAGATGAATGTCAATAAGACCAGGGAGAATCAAGGCGTCCTGATACGTGACTAACGCTGCTCCTTCAGGAAGTTCAGGCAGAATTCTGGCCGCCGGTCCCACCGCCTTGATTGTACCGTTTTCCACCAAGAGGACGCCGTCTTCCCAATACTGGTAAGCTTGGGCCGGGTTCGGCAAATAAATCGGGTTGTCCAACAGGTGGAATATGGCGCCGCGATAGGCCTGCAGTGACTCCATTCAAGGGCCTTTCAGGGGATTTACAGAGATTTTCGAAAAAAATTTAATGGGATAATATCATTAATAAATATGGTATGGTTGGCGATTTTTCGCGGTAATTTCGGAATGCGAATGATTCGCGGTTAGTTCGCGGTAAATTCGCGCTTGTTTCGCGGTGATGGCGCGATGGTTTTGCAGTCGCGAGTTTTTTTTGGCGCTCGTTTTTTATCATCAGTCGGCTCATGGGCCGTCGGTTCTCTGGCGGGCGGGCACGGAGGCCCGCCCCACCGGCATAATGAGAGCCGGGTGCTTTTTAGACCAGTTCATCAGCATGCGACCCGCCAGCAATAATTTTTCCCGGCAATATTTTTAAATTTATTAAGTCATTAATATTATAAATTATTTAATCAATTTGATGGGATTTTCCCGCCTATTTCCCACTTTTTTCCCACTGCTTTGCCGCTGCCTGCGAACGGGGGGGCCGGGCACCAGGCCGCCAGGTTACCAGAAACCTTTAACCCTGGACATGAGCATATCAAACAGGCAAAATTTTCCCAGAACAAGCGGGACGAATGTCACGATTTTAGTTAGTTTCTGTCCGGAAACGGCTATTTTTCACAATAGCGGCCTCAATCTGCCGGCTTATTGGTGCGGCGAACAAATGTTCGCCTCCGCACAAGCCTTTGATTTCCTTGATCTTGCAGAAAATATCTCGTTTCCAGATCAGAAACGACATTAGTTCTCATTATAGTTTCCGGATGAGAACTAGTTAAAACTCCAGGGACGGCTGTTTGGCTTTTTTCGGTTTCTGGTCAAAATATGCCACGGCCAGGCGGGTGGCGACGCGGCCCCGGGGGCTGCTTCTGCTTGTTCAGAAATGTTTACATTATGTTCAATAATGCGAACATTGTATAATTTAGTAATATCAATATATTAGCTTATTAAGTTGAGAATGTGGTTAAGAATTTGAAACATCGTTCCCGGATGATAGGTCCAAAAAGACAAAGTAATTGTAATATAATCTATGAGCCGGAGAATGTGGTTAACTATTTGAAACATTAACCCGGGTGACCGGTCCTGCAAGGCAGAAGAAAACTGTGGGGGAGCAAAACCCGCTCCCCCACAACCTCACGATGTTTCAGAGCAAGCCGGCTAGCTTCTGCGGCGGAGGTTCAGGCCTACAAGTCCAACCAGGCCGGTGCCCAGCAACAGCAGGCCGCCGGGTATCGGGGTGGCGACTGTGCAATATTGGAAATTGTCAAAATACACCGAACCCGGGTAGGGATCCTTCTGGTTAAAGAGCACGTAGGCAATGTCCACCAACGGACTGGCCACTGCCAAGACCGGTCCCCCGTTATTAGCAGCTGGATTAATCTTGGTGACCGAGTCCAACAGGACATCGGCGGCGCTATAGGCCTCCATTACCAAGGTGTCGGCATCCGCGTCGTAATCGCCCATGACCACGGAAGCCTGATGCACCCCCGCCGTGGTGAAGGTGGCTTTGTTCCACTCGGCAGAGTCATGGGTAACCGGACCGATAACGGAATGCGTGCCGCTCAGAAACGGCCCGGGGATGTTAGATACCACATTCAAGTTACCCATGTTATTGGTAAACGTAACACCGGGATAGACGATCGAAGCGTAGGAGCCATAGGCCTGGTCCTCGAAGTCAATGAGCACCGCCGAGGCGAGGCTCGCGCTCATGACGAGCAACAGTGCGGCAATAAAAAAAACACTTACTTTTTTCATCAGACCCTCCATATAGAATTTGGGATGAAGTGTAATTCCACTTTTACGGAATCACTTGTGATGATTTATAAGCAAAAATCATGCCGTTACCCTGGAGGATTGATGAGGATCTGGGTTTTCTATAAACTAAAAAACTTCTTAAAACTCCAAAGAGGGCTGTTTGGCTTTTTTCGGTTTCTGGTCAAAATATTCCACGGCCAGGCGGGTGGCGACGCGACCCCGAGGGGTGCGGTTCAGGAAGCCGCATTGGATGAGAAAGGGTTCGTAGACGTCCTCCAGGGTGTCCCGCTCTTCGCACAGAGCTGCGGCCAGGGTATCCACCCCCACCGGGCCGCCGTCGAATTTTTCGATGATGGTGAGCAGAATCCGGCGGTCCATACGGTCAAAGCCCCGGTGGTCCACATCCAGCAGGTTCAGGGCCGCGTCGGCGCTGGCCCGGTTGATGCGGCCGTCGCCGTGGACCTGGGCAAAGTCCCGGACCCGTTTCAGCAGGCGGTTGGCGATGCGGGGGGTGCCCCGGGAGCGCCGGGCGATCTCCCGGGCTCCGGACGGAGTCGATGTCGACCTGTAAGGCGGCGGCCGAACGGGTGACAATGGCCTGGAGATGATCCGGGTGGTAGAATTCCACCCGCAGCATCAGGCCGAAGCGGTCCCGGAGGGCCGGGGTTAATAATCCCGCCCGGGTGGTGGCGCCCACCAGGGTGAAGCGGGGGATATCCAGCCGGATGGCCCGGGCCCCGGGCCCCTGGCCGATGATGAGGTCCAGCTTGTAGTCCTCCATGGCCGGGTAGAGGACTTCTTCCACCACGTGGGGCAGGCGGTGGATTTCGTCGATGAACAGGACGTCGCCGGGTTTTTGGTTGGTGAGCAGCGCGGCCAGGTCGCCGGGGCGTTCGATGACCGGGCCGGAGGTGGTCTTTAAGCCCGCGTCCAGTTCCTGGGCGATGATGTGAGCCAACGTGGTCTTGCCCAGGCCGGGGTGGCCGTGCAGCAGGATATGATCCAGGGCTTCGCTCCGGCCCCTGGCCGCGGTGATGGCGATACTCGAGGGTGCGCTTGAGTTCGTCCTGGCCCACGAACTCCTGCAGCGACCGGGGTCTGAGACCAAGCTCCAAACCCAGGTCTTCGGGGTGCCGCCGGGGGCTGACATAACGTTCCTGCTCATCCATAATTGACCCCAAGTTTACCGCACTTGCCGGGGTATTGCAAGCCTGCCTGAAAAGGTTTAAAGTCCAAAGTTTAAAGATCGAGGTTTTCATCTGGTTAACCATTGCCAGCTGCGGCTGTCTCTGGTTAAAATAATCGGTTAGATTATGAAAACTGCAGTCCAGGCTCGAGGCCTGTTTAAAACCTACTACAGCGGGGTATGGCGCCGGCGGCGGCAGCCGGTGCTCCAGGATTTGCACCTGGAGATCCCCACGGGGTCCATCTTTGGGATTTTGGGTCCCAATGGGGTCGGCAAGACCACCCTTATTTCCATTTTGGCCACCCTGCTGCTGCCGGATGCCGGGTCGGTACAGGTGCTGGGTCTGGACGTCCTGAAGGAGGCCAGCCAACTACGGGGGCGGATCAATCTGGCCAGCGGCGCCGCCAAATTCGTCTGGTCCCTGACCGTGGAGGAGAATCTCCGTTTTTACGGCCGCCTCTATGGCCTCTGGGGCAAAACCCTGGCCGACCGGGTTCAGGAGATGGTGGCTCTTTTTGAGTTGGCAGCCTGGCGCCGCAGCCCTTTTGAGACCCTGTCCTCGGGTTTGAAACAGCGGCTGGCTCTGGCCAAGGCCTTGATCAGCCGGCCGGAGCTGCTCTTCCTGGACGAACCCACCAACGGTCTGGACCCGGTGGCGGCCCAGCACACCCGGGAGGAGATCGCCCGCCTGAACCGCCAGAGCGGCATGACCATTATCCTCACCACCCACAACATGCGGGAAGCGGAAATGTTGTGCCACGAGGTGGGGTTTCTGGGGGAGGGCCGGATTCTGGCCCAAGGCGGCATCCCCGCTCTCCAGGCCCGGCTGGCCCTGGGAGACCGGGTCACCCTGGTGTTTGCCGGCCAGCTACCGGAAATGGACTTTCAGGGCTTGCCGGGGGTGTTGGAATGGCGGCTGCAATCACCGGTGGTGGAGCTGGTATTAGATCACAGCGACAGCCGCTTGCCCGCGATAATGCGGGAGATTGACGCGGCCGGGGGCGACCTCAGCCAGATCAGGGTTCGAGGCGTGGACCTGGAGGATCTCTACCGTGAGTTTAGTCACTGAGGCCGTCAAGGTCTGGGCTTTTGCCGCCCGGGGCGGCATTATGAACCGCCGCAATGTCTTTGCGGTCTTCGAGATGCTGTTCTGGCCTCTGGTGGGTCTGTTTTCCGTGGGGCTGCTCACCCGCTTTCTGGAGTTGGGTCCCGAGACGGTATCTTTCGTGCTCATCGGCGCGGTGGCCATGAATACTGTGCAGATCGCCCAACTGGATATCTCCTACGCCCTGCTCTATGATGTCTGGGGCAAAAGTTTGAAACACGGCCTCATCGCGCCCATCAACCTGGTGCATGTCGTGCTCGGGTCCGGGCTGGTGGGTCTGATCCGGGGGCTGGTGGTCTTTGGCATCATGCTGGGCTTGAGTATCTGGGCCTTTGGAATGGATTTGAGCCGCCAGGGCTGGCCGGCCCTCCTCCTCTTTTTTATCGGGCTGTTCCTGGTGGCGGTCATTGAGGGGGTGATGGTGTTGTCCCTGGTGCTTCTATTCGGGCACCGGGCCGAAATCACCGCCTGGGCTATTTCTTACCTGGTGTTGCTCCTTTCCGGGATGTATTACCCGGTGACGCTGCTGCCGCCCATATTGCAAACCGTGGCCCAGGCCTTTCCCCTGACCCATTTTTTGGAATATTTCCGGCATTTTTACGGCTTTCCCCTGTCCACCTCCGGGCCGTCTATGGCGGGGCTTCGGTCTCAGCCTGGCCTATCTGGTCGTGGGCTATGGGCTGATTACCTCTAGCCTCAGGCTGGCCCGGAAGCGGGGCACCTTGTTGAAACTTTCAGAATAACCTCATACAAGGCATCAAGATGGAAAATCAAACCGAAAACTGGAAAATGGAAACTGTATAATGATTGGCGTTTTTGATTCTGGATTTGGCGGGCTGGCGGTGCTCCGGGAATTTTTGAAAGTCCTGCCGGACTACGACTACCTGTATTTGGGCGACAACGCCCGCATCCCCTACGGCACCCGCTCGGATACCGTAGTCCTGAAATTTACTCAACAGGCGGTGGAATATCTTTTTCAACAGGGCTGCGTCCTGATTATTCTGGCCTGCCATACGGCCTCGGCCAAGGCCCTGCGCACCTTACAGCAGCACTACCTGCCGGTCCACTATCCCGCCAACCGGGTCCTGGGGGTGGTCATCCCCACGGTGGAAGAGGCCCTAACCCAAAGCGTTTCCGGCCGCATCGGCGTCATCGCCACTGAAGGCACGGTGGCCTCCAATTCTTTTAAGATCGAGTTACGCAAGTTGAACCCGGCCGTCCAGGTCTTCCAACAGGCCTGTCCGCTCCTGGTACCCATTATCGAATCCGGGGAACAGGAGGGAGAGGTGGCCGATCTGATGCTGAAGAAATACCTGGCCCCCCTGGCCGCCCAGCAGATCGATACCCTGATCCTGGGCTGCACCCACTACTCCATCCTCAAACCGAAGATTAAAACCCTGGTGCATCACCAGACCCAGATCATCTGTTCCGGGGAAGTGACCGCCGTGAAACTGGCGGACTACCTGCGCCGCCATCCGGAGATCGAAGGCCGCCTGAGCCGCCAGGGCCGACGCCGCTACCTCACCACCGACCTGACCCCCCGTTTCCAGGACCTGGCCAGCCTCTTTATGGGGGAGGCTATTGCCGCGGAGGTGGTGCAGCTGTAACTGGGTGTGAGGTTTAGCATCAATACCTGCTTATTATTATGTGATGGGGCGGGCTGCATTGTCTGCCCTTAAGCGTCCGTCATTTTCCCCCCCCTGAGCCCAGGAATAACCACAAGAATAATTGTTTAAAATATTGAACATTTTGTCCCTTCCCTGCCAATTTTTCGTTAAAAATCAAGAAATTAGTGTTCAATTTTCGGGATAGCCAACTACATGATATACTTAGGTAATATTATTTAATAAAAATTTTGGTTAATTTGTTAAACATATCTAATTTTATTAATATTAATAATATCTAATAAAATTAATAAGATATATTACGGTATATTATTTGCATAATAACCTAACTGCAATAGAATTCCTAAGAAAGGAGGGCAGGAGGGAAGCAGTGGACATATTTGTGGCAATGGGAAAAGATCGACTTGAAGTTATCGATTTGACGTGCTTCATAACCACTGAGAGTAAGGGAGAGATTCATGAAAAAAACTGTGCTGCTGCTTTTAGTCTTTATACTGGCTATGGCCACCACGGCCGCGGCGAACGGCGCCCTGGTAGGGTATGCATATATCGGGGAAAAACAGTTCCCCTTTGAGCTGGTAAAGGGAAATGACGGCTACTACACCGCCCGCAATCAGTCATTTACGAGTACCGATTACACTGCAACCCTAACCTTCGACATTACGACGAATATCGACCCGTTTATTTCCTATGGCCTCACCGCAACCAACCTGGCGCCGGGTCCCGTTCTCTTCGGTCTGGCGATTCCGGCCATGCCCATCGGCCCCTATGGCACTGCGGCGGTGACGGCGTCGATCTCGGGCGGCGTGACGGATACCTTGGGTGACGGCGTTTCCATAACTCCTCTTTTTACGGAGGGAATCCAACTAAATTTAACTGATAGTGCCAATTGGGGCGTGGGTGGCCCCTTTGCCTCGCCCGGCCCGCCATTTACAGCAGGCGCCTACACCTATCCGGCCGACTATTTTGCGGGAAGCTTCGCCGGGCCGCACACCCTGTTTGGTGAGCTAATCGCTTTCAACCTCAGCGGCTTCGCTGACGTCGCCGTCCTCACCGGTTACTGTGCCATTGTCCCCGCGCCCATTCCCGGTTCCCTGCTGCTGTTGGCTTCCGGGTTCCTGGGTCTGGCGTTGAGCGGGAAACGGAGCAGGAAATCCTAAACTGAGATAACTAAGCCGGAATTGGCAAGGAGGATCCAATGCGCCAGATTAAGCTGTTAGCAGTGATTGGAGTTTTTTTACTCAGTTTACCGGGACTGGCGGCGGCCGCCCCCGGTTTCACCACCATGATTGGCGAGGACGCCTGGAATAACGAGCTGACCGAGGTTAGAAGCGGGATTTATTCCTATACCGGTTCTTTTAGTTCAACAGCCGGCAGCATTACTGGTTTTCATCTGACCGTGGACGCTGATCCATGGATCGCCTTTGGTATGACCGCGACGAATTTTGCCAGTGTGCCGCTACAATTCGGGTTCGTTTTCCTGCCGGGAACGGTTCTTAATCCCCCCCTGACGGGTAACACCGTCATCGACGCCTCCATTGCCGGCGGCCTCACCGATAATAACGGCGACGGCGTCAGCATCGCGCCCCTACTTCCCTTTGACAAAATCCAGATAAATGTTACTGATGCGGGTACGGCGAAGCAATTTATCTGGGGGGTGGGGCCGGCTGACAACAAGGGTGGTCCCGCCGGAGCTTATGAGTATGTGGGGGAGACCATGGCCACGGCGGCCGGGCCTTTTGCCCCGGTCATGTTTGGCGAAGTGGTCCAATTTACCCTGAGCCCCCACGACACCGCCTCGTTGACCGGGTATTGCGCCATCAATGACGAAATCCAAAGGAGGGTCGTCGCCCCCATCCCCGGCTCCCTTTTGCTTTTGGGTTCCGGGGTCCTGGGCCTGGGAGGCGTTGGCTGGCGGAAAAGGAGAATCTAAGAGAATAGCCCAGGGCAAGCTAAGAATCTAGCCCTTGACCACTGTCCTCAACAGCCGGGTCACGATTTCGTCGCTGACGGAATAAGGGTCGGTTTTCTTGGCGGCGATATCGGCCAAGACCTGTTCCAGGCCATCGTCAGCCAAAATCCGGGGCAGGATTCTTTCCCGGATGCCTTGTAGGATGAGGTCCACCAATTCCCCCCGCAGCCGGGGGGCCATGATCCGGACCAGGCGCCGGCCGCCTTCCCGGCGCAAATAGTCCCGGTGGTCAAAAATGGCGGCCATGAGTTCGGGGACGCCCAGGCTCTTGGGGGCTTCAGTTTTAAAGACCTGGGGCCGCCAGACGTCCTCGGAGTGAGCCGGCTGGCGCATGTCGATCATGGTGATCAGGTCTTGGTAGGTGCGGTCGACGCCTTCCCGGTCGGCCTTATTAATGACAAAAATATCGCCGATCTCCAAAATGCCGGCCTTGATGGCCTGGATATCGTCTCCCATCCCGGGGACGGTCACCACAATCGTGGTGTGGGCGGCGCCGGCGATCTCCACCTCGTCCTGGCCCACGCCCACGGTTTCCACCAGGACGAAGTCCTTGCCCATGGCATCCAGGACGTTGATGACGGCCCGGGCCGAGGCGGTCAGGCCGCCGAAATGCCCCCGGGTGGCCAGGGAGCGGATAAAGACGCCCTCGTCGGTGGCGTGGCGCTGCATCCGGATGCGGTCGCCCAGGATGGCGCCGCCGGAAAAGGGGCTGGTGGGGTCCACCGCCACCACGCCCACGGTCAGGCCCTGTTCCCGGAGGTATTGAATCATGCGGTCCGTCAGGGTGCTCTTGCCCACCCCCGGGGAGCCGGTGACGCCCACAATATGGGCCCGGCCGGTGTACTGGTAGAGACCCTTGAGCACCTCCCGGGCCCTAAGGTCGCCTTCATCCAAATCCCGCATCAACCGGGCCGTGGCCCGGATATCGCCTTGTCGGATCTGATCAATTATATTCATGTTTCAACTCCGCCAGTTGTAACCTTTTAGCAAGGTGTGGCACCTTTGGGTCAAACATCTGGTCCGGCCGGTGTCCACCATAGTGGCTAAATGCTTATCAATTCAAAGGGAAAAAGTCAAAAACCTTTAGGGCAACAAAATAGTTGCGCCTATAAAAACCTATTAATTCATCGTAAGATAATCAGCTCTCAACCCAATTCTCCTAAGGAAAGCTAATGAATTTTTCAAAGAGAAAATTGAAAAATAAATATTTATTGTAAAGAAAAATGTTTCAATAATTAAACATAATTTAAAGCAAAATTATTCATAACTGAAATCTCAATAAAAAAATGTTTCATATTCTGAATATGATAACTAATCGAAATTATTAAAAATATACGAAAAAACATAAATTCTGTTCAACATACTGAACATAAGAGATAGGGATAAAAAAATTAAACCAAGTAATATCAATAAGTTTTAAAATGGCACAAATATTGCTTAATTAATAATAGGCTGCGAATCAGGAAAAATAAAATTTCTGCAGTACAGTCTGATCATGGAAGGGGGGTGTGAGAAACCCAAACTAAGGATACAGAGCAGGCGTAAAATTTGTAAGTAAAATTCTTAAGAAAAGGAGGAGAAATGAAGAAAATTGTTGTTTTAATGGCTCTGCTGTTAATGGGCGTGACGGCGTCGGCGAATGCGGCTAATTATTGGACGGTCGGCACTATTGACGATTTCAGCTATTACAATGAATTTGTTTTTGGTACTGGTCCCGCTATCATTGAAAACTTTAATAACGCCCAAATTAACACCCCCGGCCTGAGCATTCACGGCTTCGGCGTTGATCAGGGCGTCTTCCAATTGGGGTATTATCAGAACGTCGTTGATGATGCCACTGGCAGCTATACGGTCTTTACCTACGCCTATGGCATGCATGGTTTTGGCGGCTGGTTCGATTTAGCGAATCCCGGCGGTCCGGGCAGCAGCATCGACGTTTACGTCGGCACTGATTTCGTGGTTAACATCCCCAATACCTTTGCCGGCGAATTTTTGGGGTTCTTTTCTGACACCCCGTTTTCTGCCGTTACTTTTGTAGATGGTGGACTTCCTGGCCAAGAGACCTATCAGGTTGTCGACCTGTCCATCTGCCCGGTGCCCCTCCCGGGTAGTCTGCTGCTGCTGGGCTCAGGCATCCTGGGTCTGGTGGGCATCGGCATCCGGAGAAAATCCGCTTAACCTAACCTAAGAGGCAATTGCTTCGTCTCAAACAAAGGCAGACCCCCCCTAACGGGTTCTGCCTTTTCTGGTGGTGGATTGGCAGCCCCAAAAAGCTCTAAACTGCCTCAGGCCTCAGGACTAAGGCGGCGCCGTAAAAATCCCTTGACAATTACGGTTCCCCTTGCTAAAAAATGATCATGTTTAAAATATTGAACAATATATTTTGGTGCTGGCGGTTGCCAAACGGAACCCCGGCGCCCTGCTCAAACTGAACCGATCGCCGTGGGTTCCCCGTGGGAGCTCACGGTTTTTTTATCTGCATCACCGCTGGCCGTGGGAACCCATCACGGCCTTTGGTTTTTCAGGGGACAGGAGGTGCAGCAATGCTCATAGTTATGGACAAGGGCGCCACCGAAGCGGAGATCGCTGGGGTGGTGGCCAAGATCGAGGCGTTGGGGTTCACGGCCCAGCCCATGCCCGGCGGCCAGCGGGTGGCCATCGGCATCCTGCGCAACCCCGGCCCGGTGGACCCGGCCTTGTTTGTGGACCTGCCGGGGGTGCAGGAGGCCATCCCGGTGTCCCGGCCTTATAAGCTGGTGAGCCGGGAGATGAAGCGTAACGATTCGGTCATTGAACTGCCACAGGGAGTCAAAATCGGCGGCGGCCATTTTGTGGTCATTGCCGGACCCTGCGCGGTGGAGAGCGAACTCCAGGCCTTGACCATCGCCCGGGCCGTTAAGGAGGCGGGGGCCCAGATATTCCGGGGCGGGGCCTTTAAACCCCGGACTTCCCCGTACAGCTACCAGGGGCTGGAGGAGGACGGGCTGAAAATTCTGGCTACGGTCCGGGCCGAAACCGGTATGCCGGTCATCACCGAGGCCATTGACCACGCCTCCCTGGATCTGGTGGAGGAGTATGCCGATATCATCCAGATCGGGGCCCGGAACATGCAAAACTTCTCCCTGCTGCGCCGGGCCGGGCAGGCCCACAAACCGGTGCTCCTGAAACGAGGGCTGTCCGCCACTCTGGATGAATTCTTCATGGCCGCGGAATACATCATGTCCGAGGGCAACACCCAGGTGATCCTCTGTGAGCGGGGGGTCCGGGGCATCGGCAGCCACGCCCGGAACACCCTGGATCTGGCCGCCATCCCGTATGTGAAACGGGAAAGCCACCTGCCCATCATTGCCGACCCGAGTCATGCCGCGGGCCGGCGGCTGCTGGTGGCGCCCCTGGCTCGGGGCGCGGTGGCGGTGGGGGCCGACGGCCTCATGATCGAAGTGCACCATGACCCGGCCCACGCCCTTTCGGATGGCCCCCAGTCCCTGTACCCGGACCAGTTCGCCGGCCTAATGCGGGAACTCCAGAGTCTGCGGCCCGGACAGTGGTCATGAGGGAAATCTTCGTTGCTTTGCCCGGTCAGGACCGCTCTTACCGGATTGTCCTGGGCGCCGGGCTGAGACAGCGATGGGGGGACCTTCTGGCCCAGGTCCTGCCGGGCCGGAGGTTCTGGGTGGTGAGCGACACCCGGGTGGGGCAGCTGTATGGCCAGGAGATGGTGGATCATCTCAACCACCGGGGTTTGCCGGCCGATCTCCTCACCGTGGCCCGGGGGGAGCGGAGCAAATCCTGGCCGGTGGTCGCCCGCCTGACTCAGCAGTTGTTAGACCTAGGGGCCGATCGGAGCAGCGCCCTGGTAGCCTTGGGCGGTGGCGTCGTGGGGGACCTCACCGGCTTTCTGGCCGCGGTTTTTATGCGAGGGATTCCCGTCGTCCAGGTGCCCACCACTCTGCTGGCCATGGTGGACGCGGCCATCGGCGGCAAGACGGCCATCAACATCCCAGCCGGCAAAAACCTGGTGGGCGCTTTTCACCAACCTCGGCTGGTGCTCCTCGATCCGGAATTCCTCCTGAGCCTGCCGGCCCGGGAGCGGCGCAACGGGTTGGCCGAGGTGGTCAAGGCTGGATTCATCCGGGACGTCGGCCTTCTGGAGGTGCTGGCTGGACCTGGCCGGACGCTGTTTCGGGACCGGCAGTTGCAGGACCGGGAGCTGCTTACCGAGGTCATCGGTCGGGCTGCGGGCATAAAGGCCGAGGTGGTGGCCGCGGATGAGCGGGAAGGGGACCTGCGGCGCATTTTGAACTTCGGCCACACCCTGGGACATGCCCTGGAAAAGGCCTCCCATTTCAGGCTTAAGCACGGGGAGGCGGTGGCTTTGGGCATGGTTGCGGCCCTGGATTTTTCAGTGCAGCTCACTGGCTTGAGTGCGGCGGAGGCGAGGGAGGGCCGGGAGTTGCTGGCTTCCCTGGGGTTGCCGGTGGACCGGCCGCACTTGCCCAGAGACGAGATCTTCGGGGCTTTAAAGGTGGACAAGAAGAAGCAAGGGGAGCGCCTGGTTTTCGTCCTACTCAAAAGGCTGGGGGAAGCGGTGGTGTATCCGGAAGTGCCTCTGGCCATGATTGATGAATGGTTGAGAGCTTCTTGAGAAAGGGATTTAGGGGGCAGGGGGCAAAGAGTGAAGGAAAAGGAAAGAGAAAAAAGGGAGAGCCCAACCTACCTTGTGAGGCCCATCGGCTGGGTGCAGAAAGAGGCCGGTCAGGTAGTGGTGGAGGTGGAAGAGCCTTATATCCCGGCCCTCCTGGGTCTGGAGCAGTATTCCCATATCTGGGTCCTGTTCTGGTTTCATGAGAATGACAATCCCCGGGACCGAAGTATTCTCCAGGTGCACCCCTGCCATAACCCGGGCAATCCCCTGACCGGCGTTTTTGCGGCCCGGGCCCCGGTGCGGCCCAATCTCATCGGCCTGAGTGCGGCCCGGCTGCTGGGCGTGGAAGGACGCCGACTTATCCTGGAAGGCCTGGACTCCCGGGAGGGGACGCCGGTGCTGGATATCAAACCATATCTGCCGGTCAGCGATGCCATTCGAGAGGCCATGGCCCCAGAGCTTCTGCCCCATATTGGGGAAGATTCGGGGTAAAGAATTTGGAGGGACGCGGGACCAGAGATGACCCTGCTTTTGGGTTTCCCCGGTGCGGTCTTAACGTCCTCCGAAAAAACTAATATTATCAGCAATATTTGAGGTATAGAGATATTGAAAAATTATCAAACAGAACATAAGTTTAAAATATAGGCCATAATATACAGCACTAAGAAATAATTAAATTGAGATTATTCCCTTGCAAGGGAAAAAGAAAAATAATACAAATAAAGATGGCAAATAAAAGGATTTTTGAGTCATTTATTTGACTAATGGTAAAAGGTCTGCTATTTTGGGGTCCGGCCTTGTGATATTTGTCATTAAGCCCGGTACTTCGTGTAAAGATCATTTCATAGTAATGAGCAGGAAATTAGCAGGAATTACCTTACAGGGGAAGCGGTTTGACGGGTCCGGCGGGTCCCCGACGGGGAGTGGCAGCGGTTTGGGCGGCGGCAACCTGAGACTGGCTAAGCCAATCACTTTGGGGGTTGGGCCGGGTGTCGTTTTGGCCGATTTTCTTGCGAGTTTTAATAATCATCAGTAACAGGGACAAACATATGGCAAAAGAGGAAAAGAAAAAAAGTAAAGCTAGTGGCGGCAACGGCAACACCGGGGCGGTCATGGTAGTAGGTGCGGGCATTGCCGGCATCCAGGCTGCCCTGGATCTGGCCAAGGCCGGTCTGTATGTCCATTTAGTGGAGAATAAGCCGGCTATCGGCGGCATCATGGCCCAATTGGACAAGACCTTTCCTACCAATGACTGTTCGATGTGCATCATTTCGCCTAAGCTGGTGGAGTGCGGGCGGCATTTGAACATCGAAATCCACACCTTGACGGATGTCAAAGAGATTTCCGGCGAACCGGGGAATTTTTCGGTAAAGCTGGAGAAGCAGCCCCGGTATGTGGACATGTCCAAGTGCACGGGTTGTTCGGACTGCACCAAGGTGTGTCCGGTGGCCATGCCCAATGAATTTAATGCGGGTTTGGGGGACTGGCAGGCTATTTACCGGCTGTATCCCCAGGCCATACCGTCGGCCTTCGGCATCAAGAAGCTGGATCGGGCTCCCTGCGTGCAGGCCTGTCCGGCGAATCTTTCCGCCCAGGGCTACGTGCAACTCATCAAGGCGGGCAAGTTTAAGGAATCATTAGACATCATCATGAACCGGCTGCCCCTGCCCGGGGTCATTGGCCGGATCTGCCCGCACCCGTGCGAGAGCGTCTGCCGGCGGGCCGAGGTGGAAGAGCCCATTTCCATCTGCTCGTTGAAACGTTTTGTGGCGGACCAGGTGGATTGGGACACCCTGCCGGTGCCGGAAGTGACCAAGAACGACCAGCCGGTGGCTATTGTCGGGGCCGGTCCCTCGGGTCTGGCCGCCGGTTATCACCTGGCCCTGATGGGCTACAAGCCGGTGATCTTCGAGGCCGCGGCTGAAGCCGGCGGCTGGCTGCGCTATGGTATCCCGGCCTACCGCCTGCCCCGGAACGTGCTCAAGCGGGAAGTGGACTATATCCAGCGCTGCGGCGTGGAGATCCGTTTTAACAGCCCCCTGGGCGGGGAGCGGACCATCAACAACCTGCTCACCAAAGACGGCTTTCGGGCGGTGTTTGTGGGGGTGGGCTGCCAGGGCAGCCTGCGCATCCCGGTGCCCGGCTCCGAGAGCGACGGAGTGCTGTGGGGCGTAGATTATCTGAAGGAATTCGCAACCACCGGCAACTCCCCCACCCAGAACAAGAAGGTGGTGGTGGTGGGCGGCGGCAACGTGGCCATGGACGTGGCCCAGACGGCCAAACGCAACGGCGCCACGGAAGTGAAGATCATCTCTTTGGAATCCAGGGAAGAGATGCCGGCCTCTTCCTGGGAAGTGGAAGAAGCGGCACTGGCGGGTTGTCTCCTCGAGCATCGCTGGGGCGTCAAGCAGATCGTGGCCGACGGCGGCAAGGTCAAGGGCATTGAACTCAAAGCGGTGGCGCGGGTTTTTGACGAGCAGGGCCGTTTTGCCCCGACGTATCTTGAAGACCAGACCCGGATCGAAGCCGCCGACGTGGTGATCATGGCCATTGGCCAGAAGACGGAATTAGGCTTTATCACCGCGGCCGACGGCATCAAGTTAACGCCGCGGGGGTTGATCGAAGCTGATCCCCAGACGCTGCAGACTAGTCGGGAAGAGGTCTATGCCGGCGGCGACGTGGTGTCGGGACCGTATATTGCCATTGCCGCGGTGGCGGCGGGCCGGGAGGCAGCCATTTCCATCGACCGGTACCTCCGGGGCCAGGATCTGAAGGAAGACCGGGATTTCCCGTTCCGCTATGAGGAACACGGGGACTGGAACCCGATTGCCAAGAATACTCCCAAGGCGCCCCGGGCCTCAATGCCGCATTTGCCGGTGGCGGACTGGACCAAGGGCTTTAACGAAATTGCCCTGGGGTTCAACCCGGAACAGGCCCAGGCGGAAGCAGCCCGCTGCGTCAACTGCGGGGTCTGCTCCGAGTGTATGCAGTGCGCCATCAACTGTCAGCCCAAGGCTGTGGACCATAGCCAGAAGCCGCAAAAGATTGATATCAACGTAGGCGCAGTGATCATGTCGGCCGGAGCCAAGACTTTCGACCCGAGCATTGCCGATACCTGGGGTTACGGCCGGATTCCCAACGTGGTCACCAGCCTGGAGCTGGAGCGTATATTAAGCGCCTCCGGTCCCTATGAAGGCCACCTGGTACGGCCGGCAGACCATAAAGAACCTAAGAAAATGGCCTGGCTGCAGTGCGTCGGCTCCCGGGATGTAAAGTATAATTCCTACTGCTCTTCCGTCTGTTGTATGTATGCCATCAAAGAAGCCGTCATTGCCATGGAACACAGCAAAGAACCGCTGGAAACCACTATCTTCTATATGGATATGCGTACTCACGGTAAGGATTTTGAGCTTTATTACAACCGGGCCCAAGAATTGGGCGTCCGCTTTATCCGCTGCCGGGTGCATAGTTTGGATCCGGTTCCGGGTGGTGACGTCAAGGTCAACTATGTCACTGAAGAAGGTGAATTCCTTTCCGAAAACTTTGACATGGTAGCGTTGTCAGTGGGCCTCCAGGTGAGCGGCGAAGTCATCAAGTTGGCTAACAAGATGGGCGTGGATTTGACGTCGCACCACTTGGCCAAAACCGAACCGTTTACCCCGGTGCAGACCTCCAAACCGGGGGTCTATGTCTGCGGCACCCTCCAGGCGCCCAAAGACATTCCCCAGTCGGTTATGGAGGCCTCGGCGGCCGCAGGAGGATGTTGCGCCGCTCTGGGTGACGCTCGCTGGACCTTGACCAAGACCAAGGAACTGCCGCCGCAGATAGACCGGTCCCAGGAACAACCGCGCATCGGCGTCTTTATCTGCAATTGTGGTATCAATATCGGCGGTCTGTTGAGCGTGCCGACGTTAAAAGAGTATGCTGCCAGTCTGCCCAACGTGGTGATGGTGGATGATAACCTGTTCACCTGTTCCCAGGACACCCAGGATAAGATGCTCCAGGTCATCAAGGACCAGAACCTCAACCGGGTGGTTGTTGCTGCCTGCACGCCGCTGACCCATGAGCCCCTGTTCCGGGAGACCATCATGGATGCCGGCCTGAACAAATATATGTTTGAGATGGCCAACATCCGGAACCAGGACACCTGGGTGCACATGAAGGAATACGACAGCGCTACGGACAAGGCCAAACATCTGATTAAGATGTCGGTGGCCCGGGCCTCCATGCTGAAGCCGCTGCTGGAAAAACCGCTGAACATTATTACCCAAGCCCTGGTGGTGGGCGGCGGTATTGCCGGGATGAGTGCAGCCCTGAACCTGGCCGACCAGGGATTCAAGACCTTCCTCCTGGAAAAAGAGGCGGAGCTGGGCGGGGTGGCCAAAAAGATCCACCACACCATCGAAGGCCTGGATGTGCCGGCCTATGTGGCCGATCTGGTTAAGAAGGTGCAGAGCCACGACAAGATCGAGTTGCTCACTGGTGCCGAAGTCGTAGGTTTTGGCGGCTACAAAGGCAACTTCAACACTAGAGTGATGGTGGGTGAGGAAGAAAAGGCCATCGATCACGGCGTGGTCGTAGTGGCTACCGGCGGCCATGAGTACCGGCCCAAGGAATTTCTCTATGGTGAGGATGGCCGGGTCATGACCCAACTGGAGTTGGGTGAGAAGATCCATGCCAACAAGGCTGAGGTGGCCAAGTGGGATCAGGCGGTCTTTATCCAGTGCGTGGGTTCCCGGAATCAAGAGAATCCCAACTGCAGCCGTATCTGCTGCCAGGGGGCGGTGAAATACGCCCTGCAGTTGAAGGAAATGAACCCGAATATGGACGTGGTGATCCTGTACCGGGATATGCGGACTTACGGTGTCTTGGAAGACTACTACCGTAAGGCCCGGGACCTGGGCGTCATCTTCGCCAGGTTTGATCCGGAGCGGCTGCCTGAGGTTACCAAAGAAGGTAACGATATCAGCGTCAACTTTATTGATCATGTGCTGCAAATGCCCGTGAAGATCAATCCGGATGCCTTGATTCTCAGCGCCGGGGTGATGGCCAATGATGAGGAAGAGTTTGCCAGCATGCTGAAGCTCCCTCGCAATGCCTTTGGCTACTTCATCGAAGCGCATGCCAAGCTGCGGCCGGTGGACTTCTCTTCCGAGGGCATCTTCCTGTGCGGTCTGGCCCATGCCCCGAAGCTGATCAGCGAGAGTATTGCCCAGGCCATGGCGGCCGCGGCAAGGGCCGGCGGCTTCCTGTCGGACACCAAACAGACTATCAGCGGTGTGGTGTCGCATGTGGATCCAAGTCGCTGCGCGGCTTGTCTGGTGTGCGTCCGCAGTTGTCCCTACAATGTCCCGGAGATCAACGAGTCCAATGTCTCGGAAATCAACGAAGCCATCTGTCAGGGCTGCGGCATTTGTGCGTCGGAGTGTCCGGCGAAGATCATTCAACTGTCGCATTACGAGGATGATCAAATAGCTGCCAGCATTTTAGCTTTCGAATAAGGAGTGGAAGATGGAATTTCAACCCAAAATAATTGCTTTTTGCTGCAGTTACTGAGCGTACTCGGCTGCGGACCTGGCAGGTTCGATGCGACTGCAGTATCCTACAGACATCCACATTATTAAAGTACCCTGCTCCGGCCGGGTGGATCTGCTTCATATCCTCATGGCCTTTGAGCAGGGGGCAGACGGAGTGTTTGTGGCCGGTTGCCTGGAAGGCGACTGCCACTACATGCATGGCAACCTTTTTGCCCGCAAACGGGTGGGGCGCGCCAAGGATATCTTGGAGAAGACCGGTGTTGGTCGGGACCGGGTGGAAATGTATAATCTTTCTGCCGGGCAGGGAACCAGATGGGCCGAAATTTGTCGGGAATTCGACGAACGGATCAAAAACTTAGGGCCGAGCCCCATCCGCTTAGCTCACGAAAAGAAAGCCGCTTAGGCTTTAGGAGGCAGCCTGATGATAAAGGCAACACCGAAACCATTGGAAGAGCTTATTGACTACGTCAAAGATTATAACAAAATTCTGGTCGCCGGCTGCGACGGTTGCGTTACCGTCTGCGAAGCGGGCGGCATGAAAGAGGCCAAGGTTCTGGGCTCGGCCCTGCGTCTGTATTATACTCAGGCGGGCAAGGAACACGAGGTAGTAGAAACTACTGCGACCCGGCAATGCGACCGGGAGTATCTCGAGGAATTGAAGGATCTGGTGGACAACGCGGACGCCGTGATTTCCATCGCCTGCGGCGTCGGCATCCAGTATCTGATGGAAGTATATAATAATAAGGTAGTTTTTCCGGGCGTGGATACCCGTTTTATGGGCATCAATAAGGAACGCGGGTTGTTTGAAGAACGTTGCGCCGGCTGTGGCCAATGTATTCTGGCCAGCACCGGTGGCGTTTGTCCCATCGCCCGGTGTTCCAAACGGATGCTGAACGGTCCCTGCGGCGGTTCCGAAGGCGGCATGTGTGAGATCAGCAAAGACACGCCCTGCGGCTGGCACCTCATTTATGACCGGCTGGCGCTTTTAGGGCAGTTGGAGCGGTTTGAAATTCCGGTGGATCCCAAAGACTGGCGGACCAGCCGGGACGGTGGCCCCCGGACTATTATCCGGGAAGATCTCCGGAAAGGGGAGCCTCAGCACGGGGCGCCCACTAAATAAGATGATACGGGCCGCCCGGCAAGCGGCGGCCCTGGAAAGATTGGAAGAGAGGATAGGGAATGAGCACAAAAACACCTAGCAAATTAGAAAAAATCATGGCCTCAGGCCAGTTAGGGGTTACTTCGGAAGTAGGCCCGCCCCGGGGCGCCGATGGGGCTGAGATCGATCATAAGGCGGCACTAATTAAGGATTATGTGGATGCGGTCAACGTTACCGACAACCAGACTTCGGTGGTGCGGCTGTGCAGCCTGGCAGCTTGCATCAGGCTGAAACAGTTGGGCGTGGACCCGGTCCTGCAGATGACCACCCGGGACCGGAATCGCATCGCCATGCAGAGCGATATCCTGGGAGCGGCGTCTTTTGGCATCAACAACATGCTCTGCCTGACCGGCGACCATCAGACCTTCGGCGACCACCCCATGTCGGCCAACGTTTTTGACCTGGATTCAGTGCAACTGTTGCAGACCGTCAGAATGATGCGGGATGAAGGCAAGCTCCTGAGCGGCTTTGAAATGAAGGTCCGGCCCCAGATATTCGTGGGCGCGGCGGAAAACCCCTTTGCCGGTCCCAACGTGGAACTGCGGGCCTTGCGGCTGGGCAAGAAAATCGCCGCCGGGGCGGAATTCATCCAGACCCAGTGCATCTACAACATTCCCAAGTTCAAGGAATGGATGAAAATCGCGGTGGATAAGGGCTTTGCTGATAAAACCTTTATTATGGCCGGTATCACGCCTTTCAAGAGCCTTGGTATGGCCCGATATATGAAAACTAAAGTGCCGGGTATGGACGTGCCGGATAATCTCATCGACCGTATGAAGGGTGTGCCCAAGGAAAAACAGGCGGACGAAGGCATCAAGATGGCCATCGAAATGATCCAGGAATTGAAGGAATTACCCGGCGTCAAAGGCTTCCATATCATGGCTATTGAATGGGAAGAAAAGGTGCCCGTACTGATAAAGGGCGGCGGCCTCTATCCCAGACCCCAGGTATAATTGTCTGCTTGACAGAAATGGTCCCAGCACGTACAATCTCTCTGGAATGGGCATGGTCCACCAGAAATGGTATGTTGTTGACAATAAAGGTTAAAAGTAATATATTTATATGTACACAAAATTATGGATAAGTAATATTGTGGAAACCCAAAAAAGGGGTAAATGATGTCGAAAGAACCCTTAGTAATCAAGAAAAAGAAGGAAAAGTCCTTCAAAGACATTGTCATGGAGAAGCTCCCGGATGGGGGTAATCTCAATGCCTGTCTGACCTGCGGGACTTGTGCGGCGGGTTGCCCGGCCACTGGTTTGCATGGCATGGATCCACGCAAAGTAGTGCGCATGGCGGCCTTGGGTATGGACGAAGAACTGAAAAAGACCCCCTGGGCCTGGATGTGCAGCATGTGCACCCGGTGCGTCCATGCCTGTCCGATGAATGTCAACATCCCGGCATTAGTTTTCAATATGCGGCAATCCTGGCCCCGGGAAGAGCGGCCCCGGGGCATCCTGCGTTCCTGCGACGCGGCCCTGGGGACGGAAACCTGCAGCGCCATGGGCATTCCCGGTCCGAAGACTTTGTCGATGTCGTCGAAGATATGCTGGAAGTAGTTCGCGAGGAACAGCCGGGTTTTGAAGACATGCAGGCGCCCATTGACAAAAAAGGTGCATACTTCCTACCTGAACCAGAATTCCCGGGAACCGGGCACCGAACCGGAAGAGATGATCCCGCTGTGGAAGATCCTCCACATGGTGGGCGCGGACTGGACCTATCCCAGCAAAGGTTGGGCGGCGGAAAACTACTGCATGTTCCTGGCCGATGACGATGGTTGGAAACATTTAACCAAGATGGCCCTGGATCAGGCGGTGGAATTGGGATGCAAAGTCCTTCGTCAACACCGAGTGAGGTCACATCACGTTCGCTGTCCGGGTCGGACTGCAAAAATTTAAAATCCCTCATAAGATTCATATTCGCAGCATCATTCCTTACTACGCCCAATGGATCCAGGAAGGGAAGTTAAAGTCAATTCCGATTGGAATAAAAACCTAAAATAAAGTTTACGGTGCAAGATCCCTGTAACTTGTGCGGAAAACCTTCGGCGATGAGTGCGCCGAAGATCTGCGATTTGTCGTGAAATCGGTGGTGGGGGAAGAGAACTTTGTGGACATGACCCCCAACATGTCCAACAACTACTGTTGCGGCGGGGGTGGCGGCTTCCTGCAGAATCCTTATAAGGATGAGCGTCTGATTTATGGTCAAAAGAAGCTGGAGCAGATCGTGGCCACCGATGCCGACTACTGTGTCGCACCGTGCCACAACTGCCACGCCCAGATTCACGAACTGTCCGAACATGCCCCCAAGCATTTCGGCACCGTACATTTGTGGACCATCATTTGCCTGGCTGCGGGAGTACTGTGCCGCAATGAGCGGACCTACCTCCTCGACGATCTGAAGGAAGTGAACATCCCCGAATGGGATGAGACAGAGTTTCTCTAAGATATAGTTTTTTAATTATTTGTACATTAAAAAGGGCGGCGATCTAAGATCACCGCCCTTTTTAATAAAGCCTGACAATCATTACACTTTGAAAGATTACTTATTAGCTGCCGGAGCTTTCTCCTGGCTTTTGGTGGCCGGCGTTGCCAGACCCTCCAGGGTCTCCTTTAATTCCGTGAAAGCTTTGGCGGGGATCATGGCTGTTAAGGCCTTTTCCCCCTGGGAGAACGCCACCTGGACCTGGTCTTTCTCTCCTGGGAACTCTTCCAACCGGAACAAAGGCTTGTCCTCGCTGCCAAAGAGCTGCAGGGTAAAAATTGGCGTCATATTTTTTTTACCCCCGGCTACAGGCAACAACCGGATAAATTCCACATCTCGGAGCCGCCAGAGCGCTAAGCCGAACTTCATCGGGGATTCCTGACGCGCCGCCGGGTTGTCCGCCGACTGAATGTTCCAGCCATTCTTATCCCGGACCGCAGATATCTGTTTGTCCGGAGCGCCCCACATCACCTTCTGGACCTCGGCATCCTGACCGGTCCACAAACGACGGTCTTCCAAGACTTCATACGAGGCGGGGAGTTTTTCCACCAGGGATTTATCCACCAGAATGATGGGGGCTGTCCCTGATATCTGGGCATAATACCGTTCCCCCTGTTTGCTGCCGAGAAGAAGGGTTTCTTCCTGTTTCCCAGCCATTAGAGTCAAGCGGAGAGTAGGGGAGGGGGCCAGACCGTATTTCTTCAGGTCATCGGCTTTTTCGGCCACGAATTCCAGAGCCTTGGCTCCGGAAATCTGGCCCAGCAAGGCGTTGATTTTGTCGGTCCGAAGTTTGGTCTGGAGAAGTTCTCTCGGGGTCCACACCGAGGGTGCAGTTTTTTGGAAAGTTAGGCGGTCCTGATTTCGTATTAATCGTATTTCAGTGACTTGGTCGGGAGCCAGAGTAAAGATATTTTTGGTGCGCAGGGCGGTGAGAGTCCGGTCCAGAGTTTCCTTGTCGGTGATGCGGACCAGCAGCACCTGGGGCTCGGTATCTTTTTGGGTATAGATACTCTGGTCCCCGGGAACCTTGTGGCCGAAACGCAGCTGGTGGCTCTGGCCCGCGGCCTGAAATTCCAGGGTGAATAACGGCTTTTCCAGGCCGAATTCTTTTAATTTGTCGGTGGGCATCCCCTCGATCTGGCGCTGCATTTTCAGGTCCGCCAGTGCCGTGAGTATGGAGTTGATGGTAAGCTCGTCCGCTTTGACAGCAATGGGTTTGGAGATCCGCCATTCCTCGGCCGGAGGTGAGGGAACCGGGGGGGCTGGTGAGGCTGGGGCCGGAGGTTCTACAGTGGCTGCTGCAACCCGTTGCAGCTGGATTTCCCCTTTATCGCTCTTAAGGGTTAAAGCATTAATGTCATCGGCTTTAAGCTGAAAAACCTGCTTGGCTGCCTTTTCCTGGGCTTTCTGCTGCGATTGGCGAAATTCCAAGTAAAAATATCCGCCTGCCACCAACAGCAGAACCACCAGGTAGCCAAGCAGTTTTTTACCGCTCATCGACGAGTCCTCCGTTTCAGGTAAGCGTTGGCTCCGGCAATAATCATAGCCAGCGGGATGAAGACCAGGCAGACCAACAGCAAAGCCCACCCCTGGTAGCCGGTAAGCAGCAGCGGTTGGGATTTTTTCTCCTGGCTGCGCAGGGTGATTTGGGCTTCCTCAGAGGCCAGGAAGTTGACCGTGTTCAGAAAAAGGTCACCGTTACCGGAAAGATTAAAATAGTTATTATCAGCAAAATTCGTATTGCCGAAAACGGCCAGATAGGCGATTTTTTCCTTAGCTGCTGGTTTGGCAGGATCGATGGCGGTATCTGCCGCCTTTTTGGTATCATCCTGGGTCGTAGATTCCGGTGGCGCCTTCTTGGCATCCCTTTCCTTTTGAGCTTGTGGTTCTGTGGTCTTCTTGGGGTCACCTGCTGTGGAGGTTAGAGATTCCGGCGTCGGGAAACGTCTCTCGGCCAACACTGCCAGAGTAAAAGGCCCTTTAAGGTCTTGTTGGGCGTTAAATTCCGCCTTGCCGTCCTTGAGCCATTCCTGGCCCTGCTTGGCCCAACTCGTGTTGGTGGTGATGGCCAACGGGATTAGCTGTACCGTTTTGGGTGGTTCCTTGGCCAAGAAGAGGGGCCGGGCCAGGGGGAAGATGGTGACCACATTGCTGAAATCCTGAGTGATGCGGTGGTTGCCGTACTGGATGACCAGGGGCATGGTAACGCTGGCCCCCAGGGCGCGGCTGACCTGGTTGTCATCCAGGATCATGCGATCGTCCGGGACAATGCCGTAAGCAGCCAGTAATTCTTTCAAACCGGCGTCTTTGTGCGGCTCCAAGAGGAGGAGCACCCGTCCGCCTCGGTTCAGATAATCTTGTAGGGCCTTAACTTCATTGGGAAATAACGGCTTATCCGGGCCGGCCAGAATAACAGTTGCGGCATCGGCTGGCACTTGGTTTTGGGTCAACAGGTTCAGATCCTGGACCTCCAACCCCTCGTTGGTCAAAGCCTGGCGGGCCAGAGAGAAGCTTCCTTTATCTGATTCTTTAGCCCCCCGCTCGCCGTGACCGGAGAGGAAGTAGATTTTCTTACTTTGGGGGTGCAGCAGTTTGCGGACGGCATCGGTAAGGTTTTCTTCGGTGGGGCTGTTGGCCATCTGCCGACGTCCCTGGTACTCCAGGAGGACATTGCCGGGCATACGGTAACCCGCTTGCTGGGCTTCCAGGGGCTGGCGCTCAGGATCGACAAGGTTTACGGCAATCAATTGATTCTGGTAATGGTAGTTATCCAGCAATTCTTTGCCGGCTTGCCGTTCGGACTGCCCCTCGGGGAGGAAAGCAGTGATTTTCAAGGGCTCTTTGATCTCGGCCAGGATATTTTTGGTAATCTTGGTGAGAGATTGACTCTGGTCGGCATTCAAATCCCACCGCCAGGAGTAACGTTCCCCTAAAAAGGCTAGAAAAACGAGGATGGCCAAGACGATGATGACAGAAGCGACGGAGCCGGAACCGTAGAGAAATTTTCGCTGCGAACTGGGAGTTGGCCGGGTATCCATAATTAGCCTCGCCATTGCCGGGATTCAAGCTGCCGCTTGGTTAAAAACAGGAAGAAAAAAATGAAACCCAGGTAGTACAGGATATCCCTGGAATCCAGGACGCCTCGGCTAAAGGCGTCAAAATGCCCCATCATGGAGATATATTTGAAAAAACCCTGATAGGCCGGAGGCCCTAATTCTTCATACCAGCCAATGACCCAAAACAATAACAGCAGGCCGAAAGCTATGACTGCGGCGATTATCTGATTTTCCGTTAGGGAGGAACAGAACATGCCCAAGGCCAAAAAGGCCCCTCCTAAAAGCAACAGCCCCAGATAACCAACAGCAATGGCTCTCCAATCCAATGGCAGAACTGCAGCGAAAGCAATGCTGTAGAGTAGGGTAATGGCCAATAACAGAGCATACAGGGCCAGGGCGGCCAGGAATTTGCCTAGAATGACCCCCCAGTCCGTGAGGGGGAAGGTAAAAAGCAACTCTATGGTCCCGGAGCGTTTTTCTTCAGCAAACAGGCGCATGGTGAGCAACGGTACGATAAATAAAAAAATGACTGCCAGGTTGCCGAAAAAGGGACGATACACCATTTGCAACGGGGTCAGCATGGTGGCCAGGTAGGGATTTTGGCCTGCCTGGAAGCTGAGCACGGTGTAATAGGCAATGTTGGAATAGAAAAAAAACCCCGCCAGCAAGAGAAAAAAGAAGCCGGTAAGATAAAAGATGGGGGTAGCGAAGTAAACCGTTAGTTCCTTGCGCCACACAGCGAGACAGCCGGTCATGGTAGTATCCAGTTTCGAGAATGGGAATAAGAAAATTTCACGACACCTGTTCCTCTTCGGTTACCAGATTGAGGAAAACATCTTCCAGGGTGAATTCCTGGGTTTTTAGCTCCAGAAGGTCCCAACCTCGCTGGACAACGCAGCGGGCCAGTTCGGGACGGACCTCGGAATCCAGATCAGCCTCCAGGGTAAAGGTCCCATTTGCCTGGCCGCGGACGGTTTTCACGCCGGGAACAGCCTGAAGCGCGGCCTGAACCTCTGGCACTGGTCCATTGACTACGAGATGCACACGGGCATCCCGGTTCAACTGGTGGGTGAGGTTGGCCGGGGTGTCGCTGGCCACGATCTGGCCCCGATTGATAATAATAACTCGCTGGCAGAGCTGGCTGACCTCGGGCAGGATGTGGCTGCTCAAGATGACGGTATGGTCACCCGCCAACTGACGAATGAGTTCCCTGATTTCCACAATCTGGGCCGGGTCCAAGCCGATGGTGGGCTCATCCAGGATAAGCAGGGGGGGCCGCCCCAGGAGGGCCTGGGCCAGACCCACACGCTGCCGAAAACCCTTGGAAAGCACCGCGACCAGAGCATTCCTGACCTCTTCCAAGGAGCAATCGGCGATGGCCCGATCCACTTCCAGGCGCCGCTGGCGGCGGTCCAGTCCTTTGGCCTGGGCGGCGAAATTTAGGAACTGGGTAACGGTCAGGTCCGGGTAGAGTGGGACGGTTTCGGGCAGATACCCCAGAGACTTTCTAACGGGAAGTGACTGGCTGACACAGTCGTAGCCGTGGACAGCGGCCACCCCGGAGGTGGGGGGCATGTACCCCGCCAGAATTTTCAAGGTTGTGGTTTTACCGGCGGCATTGGGCCCTAAAAAACCGACAATTTCGCCATCCGCCACTTCAAAATTCAGGTTTTGGATGGCCGCGAAAGAGCCATAATACTTGGTCAAGTCTTTGACTGCAATCATAGGCGTTTGCTTTGGGGATTGGGTTATTCAAGGCTTGAAAAATAGTTAACGATAATATTATTATCATATTGCAGGTTTTGCTGCAACCCCAAGCCGGATTGAGACCAAAATACTCTTGAAAGAAAAAATTTCCAACCTTTATACCATCCTCCTGCGACACTACGGCCCCCAAGACTGGTGGCCGGGAGACACCCCCCTGGAAGTGGCGGTGGGCGCCATTTTGACTCAAAATACCAACTGGAAGAATGTGTCCTTAGCCATTGACCGGTTAAAAGAGGCGAGTTTGTTGACGGCAGAGGTCCTGTTCGAGCTGCCGGAAGCGGAGTTGGCCGAATACATCCGGCCCGCGGGTTACTACAATATCAAGGCCCGACGGTTAAAAAACTTCCTGAACCTCCTGTTTATCAGTTATGGCGGCTCTATGGAGGACATGGCTGCCGCACCGCTGGAACTCCTGCGGCCGGAACTGCTGACCGTGAAGGGCATCGGGCCCGAGACTGCCGACAGTATCTTACTCTATGGTCTGGAAAAGCCTGCCTTCGTGGTAGATGCCTACACCTTCCGCATCCTCTCCCGGCATGGCCTGGCTGCTGACCCCTGTTCCTATGAGGAGTTGCAGGCCATTTTTACGGAGGCCCTTCCGCCCGAAACCGAAACATATAAAGAATACCATGCTTTACTGGTAATGGCCGGGAAGGACTGCTGCCGGCCCCGGCCCCGCTGTTCTACCTGCCCGCTGGCGGGCTTTAATAATGTGCTTTGAATCCTCACGGAAAGCGGTTTGCACCGATTTTACCACCTTTCGGATGCAGTCCTGCCGCACTAGGTCATATCAATTTTTCGTCGGATTAATTTATACGTCTCCGGGGAGACTGAAGTGAATCTCATCTTGGCCTGGCTGGTGCAGTCGGGATGCTGGGTTACTGACAACACTTTGGCAAAAATTTTACCGGGGATTTCCTGGCCGGTTTCGTCCAACAGATGCAGCCGGACATCGTCCCACTCTTTCAGTTCCCCGTTAAACTCCACCAGGGCTTCGGTGAGAGAGAGTTGGCAGATCCGGGCTTGTTCCGGAGTGTTGGTAACGGCTTTATTTCTAATGCGATAGAGGCGAACCGGCAGCGGCTGCGCCAGAGGTATCAATTCAGTGAAAACTTCTGGAAGGGTGATTTGGAAAGGTCCGTGCAGGCTCCGAATATCATAGAGGGACACCAGGTCGGGAACGCCCTTCATCCCCACTTGAAAACTGTCCCGGACATCTACCAGGTCGTTCAGCCGGTCATAGGTGGAGGGACTGATAAGCACTTGGCCGCCCACGGTGTAAGACTCCATCCGGCCGGTGAAGTTCACCTGGGCGCCCACGATGCCATATTTGGTCCGCCGCTTTGAGCCGATGTTACCCACCACCACGTCCCCGGTGTTGACGGCAATCCCCATCTCCAAATGCGGGAAACCGTCCACTTCGTTGGCGGCGTTGATCTCGGCCATGGCCGCCTGCATACGCAGGGCGCAGGCCACCGCTTGCACCGGGTGATCCGCCATGGGTTCCGGGGCCCCGAAAAAGGCCAGGATGCCGTCTCCGACGATTTCATCGATAACCCCCCGGTGGTCCATGAGAATCTCAATCATTTTGCCCAGGTAGCGGTTCAGAAAGATAATAACCCGTTGGGGATCCATTTCAGTGGTCAGGGCCGTGAAGCCCCGCAGATCCGACATAAGAATGGACAACTCCCGGCTTTCGCCGCCGAGCTCCAGGCCGTCCCGGGATTCCATCAATTTGTCCACCACTTCCTGGGTGACATAGCGGCCGAAGGTGTCCCGGATAAAATCCCGTTTGGCGATATAGTCCGTCAACTGCCCGCCTAAACGGTTGAACGCTTGGGCCAGGTGCCTTATTTCCCGGGGTCCGGTTTCAGGGACATTGACCGCAAAATCACCCTGTCCGATGGCCTTGGTGGTCTTTTCCAGGCCTCGCAAAGGCCGGGTGATGGTCCGGGAAATGACGGTAATCAATACGATAAGTCCTCCCAATCCTCCCAGGCCCATGAGGGACAATTTCAAGCTCAACTGCCTCAGGTCGGCAAAGAGCTCGTCCTCGGGGAAAATTACCCCCAGGGACCAGTTATTGGAGGGCAGCGGCGCATAGTAGAGCACGGATTTCTGGCCGGTGGTGAAATCCGTGATCCGGGCAAAGCCCTCCGCTCCCCGGATCATCTCCTCGCCTATCTCCTTCAGTCTGGCGTCATTTTTGGCGGCGGCCAGGCTAAAGATGCTTTCCCGCATAATATTGTGTTTCCCGGGCCAGGTAATAAATTCACCTTTTGGGGAGATCAAAAAGGCATAACCGGATTCCAGAATTTTGACCTGGGCGACAATTTTTTCCAACCACTCCAGGGAAATATCTGCGGTGACGACTCCCCAAAACTCTCTCTCGCCTTTTTTCGTGGGCCGATACAACGGCGCCGCATAAGTGCTCATCATGACATTGCCGCCGCCTTCGTCATAATAAGGCTCGCTCCACCTGGCCTGGTTTAGGTTCTTGGGAATTCTATACCAATCCCAGGAAAAGTAGTGGTACTCCCGGCTACCCAGATATTTCACTTCTAAGCCGTCCTGACCTCGATACGCATAGGGAGCATAGTAATATTTCTTCCGGTCAAAGCTGTTAGGTTCAAAAGCCGCGGCCATCCCGAAAATGTCCTTGTTGCCGCGCAGCATTTCTTTCAGAAGGAATTCTGGGGGAACCGGGCGGTAGTGATTGAATTCCAGGAAGGTGGCCAAACCCTCCGGCACTTTTTCAATGCTGTTGAGAATTGCGTCAATCTGATAGACGGTCTTCCAGGTGAGATTTCTGGCATTTTCCTTCATTTCCCGCAATACCGCAGCTTTCGAGGTCTGATAGTTATATTCCAGGACGGCGGTAAAAATAAGCGCGGCGACGGAGATTATTAAGATGATGAGTTTGACGGCTAAACTGGCATTCTTCCACATGGTTGGGCTAGTCCCGAAACAAAACCTGATTGGCCGGTATGGCAGTGACGAGTTAAACCAGTTGCCTTGGATAAATCTTACAATAATTCAAAGTCATTCAATAATACATCATTATCGGCTGCATCGTCCCCTAAAAAAACTTTTGGAAAAAATGTATTCCCTGGTCCATTGACCAGAAACCTGGGAAAATATCCAGAACGCCCGAGCCAAGTTTATTCCTTACCGTCTTGATAGCCCAAAATTTATAATTTCTGAAAAAATCGCGCCGGATTTATCTTTCAGTAGTGTTGTATAGATAATATTTTGTTCAAGATAGGTCTAACTGATTCTTACTCAGGCCATTAAAACTGACGACTATTATTAACAAATGTTCTTAACCGATATTGCTCTATCAATTCGTTGTTATCTTAACAAAGATCTTTTTGTCGAAAAATCGAATTGTATGTTATCTTATAAAAAAATAAATTATTAGGATGCTGTCCTCATGAATCGCCACCGGTGCCAAAAAATCCGTTGTGCTGTCTGGTTGGCAGGCATACTCTGGGGCTGTTTGTCTGCCAGCGGGATCGGCTGGTCCCAGCCACTCACCCAGTTGCCGCCTGACCTGAAAACCTATATTACCGAAGCCCTCCAGTCCAATCCCGAGATAAAACGGCTGGCCGATCTGAAAAAGGCCTCCCAGGAAGCCATCCGGCCGGCCGGCTCCCTGGATGATCCCATGCTGACCTTCGGATTTTTTAACCTGCCCGTAAACACTTTTTCTCTTAATCAGGAAGATATGACGCAAAAATCTCTTGGCGTCTCGCAGAAAATTCCCTTTCCGGGCAAACGACGGCTCCGCTCGGAAGTGGCTGTGGAGCAAGCCAGGGCGGATGATTTCGCCCTGTTAGATAAGCTCAACGAGACCCGGTCTAAAGTCATCCAGGCCTATTGGGGACTCTCCCTGGCGCATAGTTCTTATGAGATCACGGAAAAAAACAAGCATTTCTGGGAGCAGGTGGTGCAGGTGGCCGAAACCCGCTACGCCACCGGACAGGGGCAGCAGGCCGACGTGCTCCAGTCCCAGGTGGAGTTGGGGAATTATCTGGACCGTCTGCTGCAATGGCGGCAAAAGCAGGATTCCCTGCGGGCCGAATTGAATGCTTTACGCGATCGCCCCGCGGCGCACTGCCATCAACCGTCCGGCGCCGCTGCGCCCCCGGTTTTTTACTCTCAAACTGGACGAGATGTTGCAGTTCTTGGAGAGCCGGCCCCAGGTCCAGGCCTTAAAAACCTTAATTCAAAAACAGGAAAAGGCGGTAAGCCTGGCCAGAAAGGATTACCTGCCGGACTTCAACGTCGGGGTGGATTACGGTTTCCGGGAAAATTCGCCTGCGGGTATAAAGCGGTCTGATTTTTTTACTACCTTCATACAACTTAATCTCCCTATTTGGTTTAATTCCAAGCAGGCGCCCAAGGTGCGGGAGGAACAGGCCCGGCAGTCCGCGGCCCAAAACGCCTATCAGGCCGCTTGGAATGAGTTGTCGGCCGCGGTAAAAGACCGCACCAACAAATTGGAACGCCTCAACCAACAGATCAAACTGTACTCCCAGGGCATCATGCCCCAGGCTCAACAGGCCGCCAACGCCTCGCTAAGCGCGTATCAGGTGGGGAGTCTGGAATTTGCCCGCCTGGTGCAGAATCAAATCGCCGTTTATGAAGCGGAATTGAAGTTTCAGGAATATTTAAAAGACTTTGAAGAAAATTGGGCTGATTTGGAAATATTAGTAGGGCAGGAATTGCCCCGCCAGTCTGGAGGAAAATAATGAGCCAAACTTCTTCCCGCTCCCTTCTCGGGGGGGTTCTCTTAGGACTCGTTTTGGCTCTCGCGGCGGCAGGAGTTTTCTATCTCCAGGGCTACCGGTTTATGCGCCATACCATGGAGCCTTCCCAGACAAAGGAAAAAAAACTCCTGTGCTATGTCTCCCCCACGGACCCAGCCTATTACCGCCAGGAACCCGGTAAGGACCCCCAAGGGCAGGATTTGGTGCCGGTGTATGAAGGCGAGGCTGCGGTTCCGTCTGCTGTGGCTCAGCCCAAGGGTGAACGGAAAATTAAATACTGGATCTCCCCCATGGACCCAGGGTATGTCCGGGACAAACCCGGTAAGGCCCCTTGCGGGATGGATTTAGTGCCGGTCTATGAAGATGAGCCGGTGGCCGCTGCTGCTGCCCCCAAGGGTGAACGCAAGATTAAATATTGGGTTTCCCCCATGGATCCCGGCTATGTTCGGGACAAACCCGGCAAGGCTCCCTGTGGGATGGATCTGGTGCCGGTTTATGAAGATGCAACCTCCAGTAAAGCCGAGGGTGTTATCAGCGTGGCCCCCGGTTTCCTCCAATCCATGGGCGTCCGCACCGCCAAAGCTCAGGTCAAAAGTATGTCCCGCACCATTCGGGCGGTGGGACTCGTCACCTACAACGAACGATTGTTGAATACCATCACTACAAAAGTGACCGGCTATGTTGACCGCCTTTACCACCGCGTCACCGGGGAACCCATCCGTAAAGGCCAACCCCTTTTGAGCATCTACAGTCCTGAATTAGTCAGCGCCCAGGAAGAATATCTCCTGGCCCTGAAAGGTCAATCGGAACTGCTCAAGAGTTCTTTTCCCGATCTCAGGGATAGCGCCAGCCGCTTGCTCGCCGCCTCCCGCAAACGCCTGGAATACTGGGACATCGGACCTGACCAGATAGACGAACTGGAACGTACCCGAGAAGTGAAAAAATATTTAACCCTGACCTCTCCCGTGAATGGCATCATCATCAAACGCAGTATCACGCAAGGCATGATGGTGCAGCCGGGCATGCCTCTCCTGGAAGTCGTTGACCTGTCCACCGTCTGGGTGGAAGCCGAAATCTACGAATACGAACTCCCTTGGATCAGGCCCGGCCAACATGCCCTCGTCACCCTGACCTATCTACCCGGTGAGACTTTCCAGGGCAAGGTGGAGTATATCTACCCCTATCTCAAAGGCTCCACCCGCACCGTCCGGGTCAGGATAAAAATACCGAATCCCAAGTTACAACTCAAACCAGAAATGTTTGCCCAAGCCGAGATCGTCGCCCCCCTGGGTAAACCAACGGTGGCTGTCCCCACCGAAGCCGTCTTAAATACCGGGGAAAAACAATATGTCTTCCTCTCGCTGGGACAAGGACGGTTCGAACCCCGGGCAGTTAAGCTCGGAGTGGACAACGGGGAAGGTTGGGTGGAAATTCTTTCCGGCCTCAAGGGTGGCCAGGAGGTGGTCACCTCGGCCCAGTTCCTCCTGGATTCCGAGTCCCGGTTCCGGGAGGCCATTGCCAATATGCTGCAACCCGCCGCTCCGGCCCCAGGCGGCCCTGCAGTCCCGGCTCCTCCACCGACTACCCCGGCGCCGGCCATGCCGCCTATGCAGCATAAACATTAGAATGAACCCGAGATTTCCCCTCAGGACCCCGAAAATCGCCTATGATTACTAAGTTCATTGACGCTTGTGTTCGTAACCGTTTCCTGGTCATAATTATCTGGCTCCTGGTTGCCGCCTGGGGCATCTACGCCATGTATATGCTCCCCATCGATGCCATCCCCGACCTTTCCGATGTCCAGGTCATTATCACCACCGAATTCCCCGAACAAGCTCCCCTTGTGGTGGAGGACCAGATCACCTATCCTCTTACCACCGCCATGCTGGCCGTCCCCAAAGCCAAAGTTGTCCGCGGCTTCTCCCAGTTCGGTCTCTCCCTGGTCTACATCATCTTTGAGGACGGCACCGACATCTATTGGGCCAGATCCCGGGTTCTGGAATATCTCAATTACATCCGCGGCAAACTGCCCCCCGGGGTCAACCCCGCCCTGGGTCCTGACGCCACCGGCGTCGGCTGGGTCTATCAATATGTGCTGGAAGATCCCACCGGCAAACACGACCTGGCCCAACTGCGCAGCCTGCAAGATTGGCACATCAGTTACCAGCTCCGAACCGTCCCCGGCGTCTCCGAAGTTGCCAGCATCGGCGGCTTCGTCAAACAATATCAGGTGGTGGTGGACCCCAACAAGCTCGCGGCCTATAATCTGCCCTTGTCGCGTCTTAAAACCAACATCCAAATGTCCAACCAGGATGTCGGCGGCCGGGTCATCGAAATGGCCGAAACCGAATACATGGTGCGAGGTTTGGGCTACATAAAAAGCATCGCCGACGTCGAAAATATCGTCGTCGGCACCGATAGCCGGGGCACTCCCATCCTCGTCAAGGATGTGGCCCTGGTCCGCCTGGGGCCGGAATTGCGGCGCGGGGTTGCTGAAGGCAACGGTCAGGGCGAAGTGGTGGGCGGCATCGTGGTCATGCGCTTCGGCGAAAACGCCAAGGCCGTCGTCTCCCGGGTAAAGGAAAAAATCGACGAGATTCAGCGGTCCTTACCGCCGGGGGTGCGAATCGTTCCCGTTTATGACCGTTCCGGCCTCATCGACCGCGCTATCACCACCCTGCGAGAGGCCCTCATTGAAGAAATCGCCATCGTCGCCCTGATCACCGTTTTATTCCTGCTGCACGTCCGCAGCGCCCTGGTGGCCATCATCAGTCTCCCTTTGGGCGTCTTGGTTTCATTTATTCTCCAGTATCAATTCAATATTACCGCCAACATTCTTAGTTTGGCCGGCATCGCCATTGCCATCGGCGATATGGTGGACGCCGCCGTGGTTATGGTGGAGGACGCTCATAAACACTTGGAGCACGCCCCTCCGGATATGGACCGCACCCCGATCATTATGGCTGCCGCCAAAGAAGTGGGGCCGTCCCTTTTCTTTGCCCTTTTGGTAATTACCGTCTCTTTCCTGCCTATTTTCGCCCTGGAAGGAGAAAGTGGCCGTTTGTTCAAGCCTTTGGCTTACACCAAAACCTTTGCTATGGCTGGCGCCTCCATCCTGGCCATCACCCTCATTCCCATCCTCATGCTGTACTTTGTGCGAGGCCGCATCATCCCCGAATCCAAAAATCCCCTCTGCCGTTTTACCATCGCCATCTACCGACCGTTCGTTAAGGGGATTTTGCGAGTTCCTAAAACCGCCATTCTTATTGCTATACTGTTGATGGTGGCTACTATCTATCCCTATATGAAGCTGGGCTCCGAATTCATGCCGCCCCTGGATGAAGGGGATCTCCTCTACATGCCCACCACCATGCCGGGGATTTCCATCACCAAGGCCCGGGAGTTATTGCAACAGACCGACCGCATCATCAAGACTTTCCCGGAAGTGGACTATGTCTTCGGCAAAGCCGGCCGGGCCGAGACCGCCACCGACCCCGCCCCCCTGAGCATGCTGGAAACCACCATCAAGCTCAAAGATCCGAAATACTGGCGCCCGGGCTATGACACCAAAAAACTCATCGAAGAATTGGATCAGGCCGTTAAACTTCCCGGTCTGGCCAACTCCTGGGGTTACCCCATCAAGATCCGTATCGATATGCTCTCCACCGGCATGAAAACCCCGGTGGGCATTAAATTTTTAGGCAATGATCTCACCGTTCTCACCAAACTGGCCGAAGACGCTGAGGGTCTCCTCAAAACCATGCCCGAAACCGTCAGTGCCTACTCCGAGCGGCCCCTGGGCGGTTATTATATCGACTTTGACATCGACCGGCTGGCCGCCGCCCGCTATGGCCTCATGGTGGGCGAAATTCAAGATGTCATCCTCACCGCTCTGGGCGGCATGCAACTTACCCAAACCGTGGAAGGGTTGGAGCGCTATCCCGTCAATCTCCGTTATTTTCAGGATTATCGGCAAAACCTTCCGGCCCTGCAGCGTATCCTTATTCCAACCCCCAGCGGCGCCCAGATCCCCATGGCCCAGGTCGCCAAGATTCATATCCATCAAGGACCGGATATGGTCAAAAGCGAAAACGCCCGCCGTACTGCCTGGGTCTTTGTCGATATCCGCAATATCGACATCGGCACCTATATTAGTAAGGCCCAAAAGCTCATCGATTCCCACCTGAAAATTCCCGCCGGCTACTCCTGGGTTTGGAGCGGTCAGTTCGAGTATATGGAGCGGGCCCGGAAAAAACTCCAGATAGTCATCCCCATCACCCTGGCCCTGGTGGTTATCCTGCTTTATATGAGTACCCGATCTGTTGCCAAAGTTGCCATCATCCTGCTGGCCGTGCCCTTCTCCCTCATCGGGGCCATTTGGCTCCTCTATTTCCTAAATTATGACATCAGTGTGGGTGTCATCGTGGGCCTTATCGCGTTGGCGGGATTGGATGCCGAAACTGGCGTCATTATGCTCCTCTATCTCGACCTCGCCTATGATGACTGGAAGGCCAAGGGTCTGTTGAACACCCGCCAGGACCTGAAAGACGCGGTCATGGAAGGCGCCGTGATGCGCCTGCGTCCGAAACTCATGACCATCCTGGCCAACATCTTCGGCCTCATGCCTGTCATGTGGGCCGTCGGCACCGGCGCCGAGGTGGCCAAACGCATTGCCGCCCCCTTGGTGGGCGGGGTAGCCACCTCCTTTTTAATGGAACTCCTGATCTATCCGGCAATCTATTTCCTCTGGAAATGGCACAGCGAAGTGAAGCCACAGCGCTTTAAGCCTTCTTCTTTGGGGTAATTCTACTACTGGTTAATACCCAGGAAAAAGTATGTCATTCTGAGCGTAGCGAAGAATCTAGCTTTTGATAACCATTTAATTCTACATTTCACTGCGCTTTTTTATTATGAGCTCTAGCTGCTTTGCTAATATATACTTCTATGACCGCTCCCTGGTTTGAGTTCGATATAAGGAAATCGCCATGACTAGATGCCTCAGATTTCTACCGCTCCTCGTTTGGTTCGGACTTCTTACCTTGCCTTTTTTCCCGGTCTCCTCAGTGGAGGCCGCCCCACCGGCTGCTTCCCGGGGCCAGCTTGTCTATGTGCCTGTTTACTCCCATGTTTTCTTTGGTGATAGGCAGCAATCTTTTAATCTTTCCGTCACCCTGAGCCTCCGCAACGTCGATCTGACCCACCCCATCGAAATAACCTCGGTGCGCTATTACGATGAAAAGGGCAAACTGGTGAAGGATTTTGCGCCCCCGGCCATAACCATCGCCCCTTTGGCCTCAACCCGGTTTTATGTTAAGGAATCAGATGTTTCCGCCGGTTCCGAAGCCTTTTTCCTGGTGCGTTGGCAGGCGCCTCAAAAGCTCAATCCCCCCATCATCGAAGGACTGATGGTGGGCACCTCCTTTGGCCAGGGCATCAGCTTCACCGCCTCTGGCCGGGTGCTGGAGGAATTGTCGGGGAAATAAGTTGTTAACCTTTCCTGAGATTGGGGCAACCGTTCCATCTATCTCAAGGACCCGGATGGCAATCTCCTGAACATTTATAGTCTCGTCCCTGCCCATTAATCATAACCTTCCACCAACTGCTGATAAATTTTTTCATTCGGCAGTTTTACGGCCATCATGACATCCTTCCCTTGCAATATGGACTGTAATGGGGTAAAAAGGTTCATTTGAAAGATAGTTGGGCCAGGTCGGCTAGAAAAAACTGCTTTCCCCAGCCAACCTGAGCTCTCGAGTTGACCGCATGCTCCTGCAACAAATTCTCAACGGCCTCACTGCCGGCAGCGTCTATGCCCTCATCGCCCTGGGCTATACCATGATCTATGGTATTTTGGGCTTAATCAACTTCGCCCAAGGTGAAATTTATATGGCCGGGGCCTTTGCCACCGTCCTGCTCCTGAGCGCCTATAAGATCAATTTTTTCCTTGCTTTTCTTTTCGGCATGGGGGTAGCGGCGCTGGCTGGGAGTGGTCCTGGAGCGCATCGCCTTTCGGCCCCTGCGTGGCGCCCATCCCCTGGTGCCGCTCATCAGCGCCATTGGCGCTTCCATCCTCCTGCAAAGTCTGGCTCTCCTGCTCTTCGGTCCCGGCTGACCGGTCTTTCCCGGTGCAATTCGACTTCGCCACCATCGATCTGGCCGGAGTCTCCATCTCCACCCTGCAACTGGCCATCTTCGGCGCCGCCTTATTCTTTATGGCGTTGCTGATGGTGTTCGTCAAATATACCAAGTTCGGCAAAGCCATTATGGCTACGGCCCTGGACCAGGATACCGCCCGGCTCATGGGTATTAATGTTGACCGCATGATCTCCCTGACCTTTCTCATCGGTTCCGCTCTCAGTGGGGCCGCCGGCATCATGATGGCCATTTACTATAACGCCACCTATCCCCGGATGGGATTGCTGCCCGGCCTCAAAGCCTTCAGCGCCGCGGTGCTGGGCGGGGTGGGCAATATCCCTGGGGCCATTGTCGGCGGTTTGATTCTCGGGGTGGCGGAAAATTTGGGGGCGGGCTATCTCTCTTCGGGATATAAAGATGCCATCGCCTTTGCCATCCTTATTGTGGTCTTGCTGGTGCGGCCCAAGGGCCTGCTCGGCGGCCGCAGCCACTAAGTCATGACCGAATATCTCTTACATATCGCCATCATCAGCGGCTTTTATATTATTCTGGCCATCAGTTTAAACCTGATTATCGGCTATTGCGGCCAGGTTTCGTTGGGTCATGCGGCTTTTTATGGCCTGGGAGCGTATGCCTCAGCCCTGGTAACCATCCACTGGCAGTTTCCCTTTCTCCTGGCCCTTCTGGTTGCCGCCAGCGTCGCCGCCTTATTCGGTCTGGGGTTGGGAATTCCCACGTTGCGGCTCAAAGATGATTACCTGGCCATCGTCACCCTGGGATTTGGGGTCATAATCGATATAGTCCTCCTGAACCTGGAGATTACCGGCGGCCCGGACGGCTTGGCCCGGATATCCTCCCCTAAGTTTTGGGGGGTGAATTTTCGCTACAAAGGCTGGTACCTGCTGCTGGTGGCCTTTTTTGTCGTCTTCACTTTATTATTGATCCACCGCCTGGTGCATTCCCGGCACGGCCGGGCCCTGAAAGCCATCCGGGACCATGAAATCACCGCCAAGGTTATGGGGATCAACGCTGCGGGCTATAAAATCTCCATGTTTACCCTGTCCGCCGGTCTGGCGGGTATGGCCGGTTCGCTCTACGCTCACTACATCACCTTTATTAATCCGGAAAGCTTCGGGCTCCATACCTCCATTATGATCCTGACTATGGTGGTGTTGGGGGGCATGGGCAGCATCCTCGGTTCGGTGATGGGTGCCTGCACCTTGACTATTCTGCCGGAATTGCTCCGGCGGTTTGCCGATTATCAGGACCTGGCCTACGGCGCCCTGCTAATCGCCATGCTGATCTGGCGTCCTCAGGGTCTCTTGGGGGCAGGTAAACTAAGTCGAAAATTCATCCTGTCAAAAGGAAAAAACGGCAAATAACGTTTAACTCGAAACTCACGTGCTTACTCTCAAAAGCGTCCATAGTTACTACGGCAGCCTCCACGTTCTCAAAGGCGTCTCCCTGCACGTCCGCCCGGGGGAAATCGTCGCTCTCTTGGGAGCCAATGGCGCCGGCAAAACCACTACCTTGAAAACGATCTCCGGACTGCTCAAGCCCCGGAAAGGCATGGTAGAATTTTTGGGGGAGGACATCAGCCGCCTGGGGGCGGAGCAGATCGTCCAACACGGCATTGCCCACGTGCCCGAAGGGCGGCGGGTTTTTAGTTCTCTGAGTGTGACCGACAACCTGGAACTGGGCGCCTTTGCCCGGCGCGATCACCAGGCCGTCAAAACCGATTTTGACCAGATCCAGGAACGTTTCCCCATACTCCGGGAACGGGCCAAACAAGCGGCCGGCACCCTCAGCGGCGGCGAACAGCAGATTCTGGCCATGGCCCGGGCTCTCATGGCCCGTCCTAAATTGTTGCTCCTGGATGAGCCCTCCATGGGACTGGCCCCCAGATTGGTCAAACAGGTGTTCGAGATCATCGGCCAACTGAAGGAAACCGGCACCACCATTTTGCTCATCGAACAGAACGCCCGGGCTGCCCTTAAGGTGGCCGACCGGGGCTATGTCATGGAAACCGGAAGCATCAGTCTGGACGGCTCCGCCGCCGAACTGATGGACCATAACGAAGTCAAACGGGCCTACCTGGGCAAAGGCTACCGGGAGGTCTGGGAGGAATAACTTCCCCAGATCAACCAACTATTCAGGTGCTTGGCCGCCATGAAATCTTTTCATCCGTATGCTCTTAGAGATCAACAACCTAAGTAAATCATTCGGCGGGCTCCAGGCCCTGGACCACGTTTCCTTCGACGTTAAGATGGGGGAGATCCAGGCCCTCATCGGTCCCAACGGCGCCGGCAAGACCACCTGCTTCAACCTCATCAGCGGCGTCCTGCCGTCCAGTTCCGGCTCAATCCGCCTCCTTGACCAGGAAATCAGCCAATTGCCGTCCCATCGCATCGCCCGCTTGGGTTTAGCCCGAACCTTTCAAAATATCCAGTTATTCAGTGGCTTGTCTGTCCTGGAAAATGTCCTGGTAGGCCAACACATCCACCTGCACGGCGGCTTGCTCGCCACTTTGTTGAATCTGGCTCCCGTCCGGCGGCAGGAACGGCAAAGCACTGCTTACGTTAGGGAATTGCTGGCCTTTGTGGGCCTGGCGGAAAAAGAAAACTGGGCCGCGGATAATCTGGCGTATGGTGAGCAGCGCCGCCTGGAAATCGCCCGGGCTCTGGCCCTGAAACCCCGACTGCTCCTGCTGGATGAACCCGCGGCCGGCATGAACCCCAGGGAAACCGAAGATCTGATGGCGCTTATCGCGGCCATTCAGCAACTTGACATCACGGTGCTGCTCATCGAACATGATATGAATCTGGTCATGAATATCAGCAGAACGGATCGTCGTGTTCGACCATGGGCGGGTGATCGCCCAGGGACCGCCCAGAAGCATCCGGCAAAATCCCCAGGTTATTGCAGCCTATCTGGGTCAAGGAGGAGGAAGAAGGCGATGTTTGAGAGCCAATACGAGACCATGCCCCGGGCCGAGATCGTCCAACTGCAACTGGAACGTCTGCAGTCCACGTTGCAGCGGGTCTATCGCAACGTCAAATTCTACCGGCAGAAATTTGACCAGATAGGTTTTTTACCGGAAGATATATTCTCCCTGGATGATCTGGCCAGATTGCCTTTTACCACCAAGGAGGACCTGTCCAACTCGTATCCCTACGGCATGTTTGCCGTGCCTCTCCGGGAAGTAGTGCGCATCCATTCCTCTTCCGGCAGCGCCGGCAACCCCATGGTAGTGGGCTATACCAGCCGGGATTTGCGCACCTGGGCCCGATTGGCGGCTCGGCTGATGACCGCCGCCGGCGTCACCAAGGATGATGTGGTGCAGATCACCTTCAATTACGGCCTCATGACCGGCGGCTTTGGCGTGCATTACGGCGCCGAGGCCATGGGCGCCTCCGTCATCCCCACCGGGACCGGCAATACCTTCCGCCAGGTCCAGATTATGCGGGATTACCGCACCACGGTGCTTGTTTCCACCCCATCCTATGCCCTGGTAATTGCCGATAAATTGCTGGAAATCGGTTTGGACCCCAAGGAACTGCACCTCCGCCTCGGCCTGATGGGCGGTGAACCCTGGGACGAAGCCCGTCGCCAGGACATTGAAAGCCGGCTCCTGTGCCAAACTTTCGACCTTTATGGTTTGTCTGAAGCCATGGGGCCGGGGGTGGCCGGAGAGTGTGAATACCGGCAAGGTATGCACTTGAGTGAAGATCATTTCCTACCGGAAATCATCGACCCGGTGACGGGCCAACCGTTACCGCCGGGCGCAATCGGGGAACTGGTCATCACCACCCTGGCCAAGGAAGCCGTCCCCCTGGTCCGTTTCCGCACTGGGGATAGGTGTTCCATGACCTTCGAACCTTGCCCCTGCGGCCGTACTTTTGCTCGTATCAGCCGGATTCTCGGTCGTACCGACGAGGTCGTCATCGTCAAGGGGGTCAATATCTTCCCCCAACGGGTGGGGCAGATTCTGGCTGCCCTGCAAGGCGAAACCCCGACGTATCAACTGGTAATCAGCCGGGAAGGGCACCAGGATATCCTGGAGATCAAGGTAGAGGTCAGGGAAAGCATCTTCTTCGATCGCATGGTGGACCAACGGCTGCTGGTCAACCTCCTGAGCCAAAAACTGGCCCAGGGCATCGGGGTCACCCCCCGGGTAAAACTGGTGGAACCCAATACCATCAACCGTGACAACGAGACCTCTCCTCTGGTCATTGATCGGCGGTGATGATCTATATTTGCTCCCGTTGCACTATAGCTTTTAATTGTTCGTGAAGGAGAGGAATCTTATTTTGCACAACGTCCCAGACGATCTCATAATCCACTCCAAAGTAATCGTGAACAAGGCGGTCCCGCATCCCTGCCATTGACCGCCACTCCACTTCCGGGTATTTCTGCCGAAAATCGTCAGGCACTTTCTTCGAGGCTTCCCCGATGATTTCAATACTCCGCACAAAGGCGCGTTTGAGGGTTTCGTTTTTCGAGAAAGCATCAGCGGTCAAATCCTGGCTAGCCGAGATAAGATAATTGGTTTCATCGAGAATATGACGAAGATACTCAAGCAGCGAGGGCGGCAAATTCCACCTCTTTGAGGATATGCGGGCCTATATAGGGACTGAGAGATTCCACCGTCACCAATTCCACGGAGTGTTCTAATATTTCCTCAAGCAGAAAGGATAATTGCATAAAAGCATCAAACGTTTTTTTCCCTCGGGCAAATTCCACGAGAAGATCTATATCACTGTCAGGATTCTGCTCCCCCCGGGCAAAGGAACCGAATAATCCCAAACGCCTGACGCCCAGACTCTTGAGCCGGACTTGATTACTCAAGATTATCCGAAAGATATCCTGCTTGTTGCGGATGGCAGCCATTATGCTTCCTCAAAGATAGATTAGTGGCCAAGCATTGCTTTATTCGTAATATTTCCAAGTGAAAATTAGAAAGGTTAGCCTCTTATTAAACACGGGCTTGGAGGCTTATAGTCCTCTGTATAAAAAATATTTTTACAAACCTTACACTCCCACCTTCCGACACCTAACTTTTGGAGTCTAACGAGTTTATCGTCTTTATCATAACATTGCTGACATATAGGCCCGTCTTTTTTTTCAGCTTCATTAATCCAATAACAAGGACGTTCACCAATTTAACGTTTTGTGCTATTCATAGTCTGGACAGTTTATTTCTCTTCGGGTGAAGTTCTTTGTATCTATCATTATCTTTTTCGTAATCATCGATTGCTGTCATTTCAGCCAATTTAATACTTTGCATCTGTCAAGAGCATATCAAGTAGCTCGGCAATCTTTAATTTATATATTCAGCCTTGGGTTCGAGTGTTATAAACCCACTTTCTTCTCTATCAATTTTGCAATTTCTGTAGCTTGCTTTTAAGCTGCTGATTGCCGCAATTGTAATCAAAGTCCATATTGTTCAACTCATTTTCTCATATTTTCTTTGAGCTTGCAATGAAAGCAAGTAGTTGCTTGACCTTCTATATTAAGAAACTACCAATTAATCTTATTCTTTAGCAATAGGAATCAAACTGCAAGGTCCAACCACTTTCCCAGAGTCAGGCTTACATGAATCGAGACCCCACCCACTCTCTTGGTCATGTTCGTCATTCTGAGAACTCTATTGCCCAAACATTAAGGATACACCAAACAGTATTTTTAGTGGCGACCAGAACATGAAAAATTATAGTCTTTTCTTTTTTTCAGTATATGATAATAATCAAAACATCCCACCTTCGGTGCACCTGAACCAACTTTAAATTACTAACAATTGTCGGCTTAACTTAGACGGGGTTATGATCGCGTAATTTTGACCCCTGTATTTTTAATCGATAAAATGCGTGATATTAATACCTTATTCCAAACAAAGCCCAAAGTCGTCCTGCTGGTGGATGACGACACCCAGTTCCTCTCCTTGGGACAGGAACTGTTGGAATATTTAGGTTATGAAGCGCTGGTAGCCTCCCATGGCGATCAGGCCCTGGAAATATTCCGGGGGCGACAGCAAGAGATTGATCTGGTCATCTTGGATTTCAATTTACCCCGAATTAACGGTTACCAGTTGCTGCACCAACTGCAAATCATTGCTCCCCAGGTAAAAGTTATTGTTGCCTCAGGTTTTTTCGGACAGGCGGAGATAGATAAGTTTCTGCAAGCCGGGGTGGCTGGCATGATCCATAAACCCTTCCGGGCCCAACAGCTGCAAGTAGAGATCCTCAGGGTTCTGGGGGACTGATGGTCGATCTGTCGGCTACGGTCTTGGCCCAGGGAGGCAGGTAGCAGAACAACACCGCTCCAGGTTGGGGTAGCGCAAGTTCCCTGGTCCAGCCTTCACCCAAAAGATTCACAATAAACCTGTCAACATCTGCAGCAGTTTCAAAATGGGAAAAGATCATCCAGAGCCGTTCAACCTGCTGCAAACGTTCCGGCGGCAGAGGTAGACAGTGGTCATGGCAGGATTGGCCCCAAATAATATTGTCCTGGGGGCCCTGATAGTAAAACTTGAAGGGATAAATCGCAAAATAATACACGTAAATCAGATCACCGGGACGGCGGTGCGTTTGGACATAGTGAACTAGAGGCCCAATTTCTTCCCGGTTCGCCTGGGGGTGGAAATTTTCCTGCCAGAGTGTTACTGGTTGCAGCCAGATAACTACCATCGCCACAAAGAGTATCCCCGCCAATCTATACCAGATGCCAAAGAATTTATGCTTTATGTACCCCTCTCCCCTTGAGGGGAAAGGGTCAGGGTGAGGGCTGTCCAAGACCTTATTTTTGACCACCACCGGATACTGCTGCCCCCACAGCCAATGAAAAATGGTCCCAATACCGGCCCCCGTCACCAGATACAGCATGGGCGCACTGAACATCATCAGGCGCACCCCCCCGGCATGACCCATGAAAGGATACCGCTGGGCAAAAGCCGCGGCTAACGTACGCCAGCAGAGGACCGATAAAATACCAGATAACCCGTGGGGTCGGAGCTTCTGAGAAAATACACCAGTCCCGCCACGAGAAAAATCAAGCCCAACGGCGCGCCCCAGTCACTGAAAAAATAACGCCCAAACCGGCTCCAGGCCGCTCCCAGCCAGCAAAGAAAATCTGTCCCGCAGGTTAGATCGGGAAAATCAGCCTGCCAGTAAATCAGCAGCTCCGGGTCCACCTGCCCTCGAAAGAAAAACCAGTAATACCCGAAAAAAATCAGACCTAAGGCGCCGAAAGAAAAGTAGACTGCTTTCCTGGCCTGGGGCAGCTCCCACCACAAAACCAGCGCCGCCACCGGTAGAATGAACACCAGCGGGTGTGAATACCCTAATCCCATGGCCAGCAGGACCGTCAATAGCAGCCAGCCGCCCTGTCCCTGCCGGCGCAATTGTCTTTCCACCAACCAAAAGACCAGCACCGCAAAGAAGATATCGGCGCTGTATTGCTTCAACTCTTTGGAAAAATAAACCAGCCGGGGGGAAACGCTGGCCAGGGCAAAAACCGTCAAAGCCCTCCAGGGCGGCAGCAAGGCCTGGGCCAAAGGCCATAACAGCAGCAAGGTGCCAAGGCCCAGCAGACAAGAGGTGAGGCGCAACGCCGTCTCACTCCGTCCCAATACCTGCACCATCCCCCACACCGTCAGCAGAAACAACGGCGGCGTGGACTTTCCCTCTTGCAGCACCGCGGCCGGTGGTCGGCTGCGTCGCCGCCAGGGCCACCCAGGCCTCATCAGTCCATAGATTCCTCTCCCCCAAACCATACACCCGGAAAAGGATTCCCACCGCGAGAAAAAAGAGGAAGAGGATCAGGACAATATTTTTTTGACCAGGACGAACCGTATCGGTCATGGCGTATCTCTTTTCATCAACACTCAGCCAATCAGCCATCAGGTAAAGCTTTCCACCTAATCACTAAATTATCAGTGAAATTTTACCTGTTTAAGCTATAATACTTCAAAATCAAAAGGTTCACAAGGCCGTCGCGCCCAAGCGATGCTGTGCCCAATGCAGGGTGGGCCTTGCCCACCATTGTGAAGAACTGGTTCCCAAGTTGCCTGGTTTATTCCTGGTTACCCAGAAATGTAGGGCGGGCAAGCGAAGCGCCTCCCGCTTTTAGTAATCTTTTGAACTTCTGGTTTATTCCTGGTTCCCAAGCTCCAGCTTGGGAACCCAATAACCCGCCAAGCTCCGCTTGGCCACTTTTATAGCCGTCATCTGACCGATAAAAACCTGAGTACCTATTTAAAACTAAAAACTCGAAACTCCCAATGACCCCTAAACCAACGAAAAATCACCGCCTCATCTGGCCTACGCCATTGCAACCAGGTGACCTGCTGGCCGTGATCGCTCCGGCCAGCCCCGTGGACCCGGACCTCTTTGCCACCGGCGCCGCCATCCTCGAAACCTGGGGTTTCCGCCTGTCCTACGGCCTGGAAATCTTCTCCCCTCGTCCCTACCAGCCCGCCGCCGACCTGGAAGCCTGGCAGTTTTTCCGGCGGGCCCTGATCGACCCCGACGTCCGCGGCGTTATCTGCGCCCGCGGCGGCTATGGCACCCTCCGGCTCCTGGAACACCTGGATTATTCACTGCTGGCCGCTCAACCCAAGTATCTCGTCGGTTTCAGCGATATCACCAATCTTGTCTGCCTGTTCTCCCAACGGGCCGGCCTCGTCACCTTCCATGGCCCCACCGTGGCCCATCTGGGTGAACTGACCCCTCCCGCCCGGGAACAGTTTTACCGGATGCTTACCGCTCCGACTGCGGACCTTGTTTGTCATCAGGACCTGCAAGCCCTGTCGCCCGGCGTCGCCCGACGGGCCCTTAATCGGCGGCAACCTCACCACCCTCTGCTCCCTCCTGGGCACCCCCTATGCCCTGCCTCTGGCCGGACAGGTATTGTTTGTGGAGGACCACAACGAGGCCCCCTACCGCCTGGACCGCCTGCTCCAGCAACTCCGCCTCTCCGGCAGCCTGACCGGGCTCAAAGCTATGATTCTGGGAAGTTTTACCTGCTGCGGCGAGATTCAGCCGGTCTGGGATATCTTCGCCGCCCTGGGAGAATCTTTAGACATTCCGGTCCTGGCCGGCCTGCCCGCCGGCCACCAGCCGGATAATTTTACCCTGCCCACTAGGAGCCGAAGTTGAGGTGGATGCGGTTAACCGGACAATAAGCCTGGTACCTAGAGATTTTCTGCCACCCGCGTGTCGAACCAGCTTGCTAAAAGAGCAACGGGATCGGACTAGGATGGATGCTGCCCAGAGCCTGTGGAAGTTATGCGAGGGCCTCGTCCGGCCAACCCCTTGACATTACCCCGTTCGATGTGTACTATAATATATTCAGTATCACAGTGTGTGATTCACAGCCAACCCAACCGTTACTACAGAAAAAGCTTACCCAAGTCCTTGTCGCTGGCAATCCGAAGTCCGTCATAGGCCGGGAAATGGGGGTTATGACGTTCATCGGCCTCGTTCCCCTTAAGAGGCCTAACCGCGACGCTGACCCCGTACATTCCTGGGATGCCTATATCCGTTCCTAACGCTTGGCATACTTGTGGCGTACCGGCTTCGTCTGCCTGCATTCCACTCGAAATGGCCATTTTCGTGGAATTCACCGGGGATTTTTACCCGAACGTAGAACAAAAAGGAATTAATAGATTTTATGGAATTTAAGAAATTTAATTTTCACCCCCAGGTCGCAGCCGGCGTTACAGCTGCAGGATACCTAACGCCAACCCCGATCCAGGCAAAGGCCATCCCGCTGGTTATGCAAGGGGAAGACATCGTCGGCCTGGCCCAGACCGGCACCGGGAAGACCGCGGCCTATGTGCTGCCAATCTTGAATCACCTGATGCAAGGCGGGCGCCGGCGCGTCAGGGCCCTGGTTGTTGCCCCGACTCGCGAACTGGCCGAGCAGATCCACGAGGCCATCGGCACCTTGGGACGCCGGACCGGACTCCGGAGCGTTACTATTTATGGCGGCGTTGGTTTCAATCCTCAGGTGGATAAGCTGAAACGCGGCGCCGAGATTGTCGTTGCCTGTCCCGGCCGCCTGCTTGACCATATCAATCAGGGCACCGTCGACCTGTCGCATCTGGAAGTGCTCGTCCTGGACGAGGCCGACCGGATGTTCGACATGGGATTTCTGCCCGACATCAGAAAGATCATCAAGCACGTGCCGGCCAGACGCCAGACGCTTTTGTTCTCGGCCACCATGCCTGACGATATTCTTCATCTGGCCCACGAAGTCTTACAAGCCCCGGTTACGGTGCAGGTTAATATCTCTGGACCGGCAAATACGGTCTCCCATATGCTCTACCCGGTTGAGCCGCACCTCAAAACCGCGCTCCTCATCGAACTGTTGCGCCATACCGATACTGAGTCGGTCCTGATCTTTACGCGCACCAAACACCGGGCCAAACGTTTAGGGGAACAACTGGGCAAGGCCGGCTATCGCGCCGCCTCAATCCAGGGAAATCTCTCCCAGGCGCAGCGCCAGACCGCTATGAACGGGTTCCGCACCGGCAAGTTCCAGATCCTGGTAGCCACTGACATTGCCGCCCGCGGTATCGACGTGACCCAGATTTCCCACGTTATCAATTACGACATGCCGGATACTGCTGATGCCTATACGCACCGGATCGGACGTACTGGCCGCAATGCCAAAACCGGTGATGCCTTCACCTTTATTACCTCTGAAGATGAGTATATGGTGCGCAGCATCGAGCGTGTCCTCCGTGCCAAGATAAAGCGTTGCACCCTGTCCGGTTTTGATTATAAAAGAGCGCCGCTACCGCGCGACCCCGAGTTCGCCCGGCCGCCGCGCCAACCTCAGCGCCGCTGGGAACAGAAAAAAACCGAATCATTCAAGGCGCCTGGTAAAGGTCCAAAGTATTTCGGACACAGATAAAGGTTAAATCAGGCAGCCACAGGCAACGCCTGAGCCTCTAGGGCGGGAAAGCCAAGCGCTTCCCGCCTTTCGATGTCTTGGCGCGCTGCACCGGCAAAGTATTCTTGCCTCAAATACCTTTCTCTCCTCCCCAGACTGCTTATCCTCGTCCTCGCCGTCTTCCTTTTTCTTGCGCCAGCCGCGCCGTCTGAACTACTCATACCAATGTCAGCTAGCATGGTTCAAAAAAAGAAAGCCGCCAGGATATCTTACGTATCCTGGCGGCCTCCCCGGTATCTCATTATACAGGACAATTGTCCGCCCCGCCTGCTCCTCTCCTTCACCGCCTCTCAGGCTCAGGGGCATATTCTCTAACTGCTCGGCCTTCGGCTTTACCGATACTTCCGGATAACCTCCAGAATCTCTTGCAACATTTTTCCTCTCCAGGGGTCGGGATGCGGGTCCGCTACGAGTTCTGCTAACGCTGCCCGAAATTTTATCCAGGGATCGGGAAGACGGTCCGAAGACACTCGCCAGACCCTCCAGTTCTTTCGGCGGCAGGGGCTGGGGATTCAAGGCCACCCTGTTCCAGGCGGGAGGCGCTGATGCGCTCCACCAGACGCAGTTCGGGATAGACCTCGTCCAAAGCCACGATGAACACCTGTTCCGCCTCGGTGATCAACCTGCCGGGATCAAACCAGTGTGCCGGCTCCGGTGGGGGCCGGAAACGCCCCAGGAAGGAAGAAGCCGCTTCCTGACCGAGCCAGCTGAATTCCTCAGGGAAACGGTAGTGGGCGGGTTCCGGGGGCGGGCGGAAACCGGCCAGCAGACGGGCTACTTCCGCCCGAGCCACTTCAGACGAAAAAGAACGGGAATGCGCCGGTTCCGGCGGCGGCCGGAATGCCCCGCTGCCCAGCTTGAGCTTGAGGGCGTCAAACCAGATCAGGTAGAAATCGTATTTTCCCTGATGCGCCGCTATCTCGGTATTCAGAACATCCTTCAGGGCGGGCAGCAGTTCCCTCTCGAACAGCGTCCCCTGTAGATGGGCGCCGCGCAACACCAGTTCCTTGATTTGTCCGCCTTCAGTCACTTCAGCGGTCACCGGGACCGTGGTGGCGATTACAAAACCGATCTGGCTGGCAACCCGGTCAAATGCCTGGTCAATGACAGTCTGGGCTTTTTTTCTGAAAAGCTTCAGAATGGCAACCAGATCCTCGTAATGACGAATGATGGAGACGTGAGCCGGCTCCGGGGGGGGACGGAATGCGATGTTGTCTGCCATGGAACCCTCCTTTGGGTGAATTATACAGTGCAGGAGCAAAGCGGTATTCTTCGCTTTATGCTTTCAACCGGATACTTTAAGCAGTGATGCACCTCTAAGCTGGTATATCACCTCCCTCCTCCTGGTACTTGGCTAATTGCTCTTTGAAAGCGGTGTACGGGATGGCGTCTGGAAACAGGCCAAAAGTCTGCTGGCCATCCACCCATCCCATGTCCGGGCTCAAAAAGTCGAAATTTTCCAGACTCGCCGGGCCCTGGTACGGCACCGGCAAAGCTCTGCGAGGCGGCTTGGCGACTGGGGTAGTGCGGGAGAGGGGTTCTTCCGCCTGCCGGCCCCGGCCGGCGTTGGTTTCCTCCAGCCAGTGGAGCAGATACTCTCCCCTGGACTTGAGCTCGGCGCTCTTGGCGTCCACCCCGTGCCGCATTTCTTTGGCAAAAGCCCGGATCGCAATATCGTCGCCCGGCGAACAGTCCACCACAAAATCATAGATCCGGCAGAGGTATTGGTAGGTGTCCAGATTGGTCTCTTTGACAAAGTTGCGCACCGCCCCCCGTAAGGTCATGGTGAGCCGTTCGGGCTGGAAGCGCCGCAGCACCTGGAACAGGAAATCCACCTGCATATTCAGGTAGTGGAGCCCCATGTCATCGAAATTACGGTCAAAGAAGGCATAATTGGCAATCTGATGGAAGGCCTCCGAACGGGGGTCCTTGATCCGGTAATCAAACCCGAAGTAATCCCCCAGGAGCCGGTTTTCCTGCCGCAGTTTGGCCTCCAACCCCGTTCCGGCATACACTTCGGCCCGGCAGAAATTGAAGGGATTTTCCATGTGCCGTTCCATAAAACGCAGGTTGGTCATAATGTCCGCCAACAGGGTGTCGGGCTCGAACATCAGAAGATTGTAAGCGATGTGAATATCAAAATCGTTGAGAATAGTTAGGGCCTTGAGAATCTCCTCGAGGCTGCACTTGCGGTTCAGGTGGCGCAAGCCTCGCACCGAGGCATTTTCCACCCCCAGGAAGACCCGGAACAGGCCCAGGTCATCGAGAATGCTGATGGCTTCGGGCGTGATGCTGTCCGGACGGGCTTTGACCGCAAAGGCAATCTCTTCGATGCCTTCCCGCCGGAGAGACGTTCGTAACTGGTCAAAACGCTGCACCGCAGTCTCAGGGTGAGGATGAAAGAAGTTGTCGTCATGGAAGTTAAAAATCCTGATGCCGTGTCGAAAATAGAGCTCCTTCATCTCGGCCACCAGGTTTTCGATGCTGCGCAGCCGGAACTTCTTGCCTCCCCCCTGTTTATACCAGGCATTGATGCTGCAAAAAGCGCAATCGCGATAGCAGCCCCGGCTGCTCAAAATATTGGCGATGGGTTTGCCGAAGTAATTGTGAAAGGTGGTGCGTTTCGGGAAAGGCAGCGCGTCCAGATTTTCGGGGTTGCCGGCCGCAGGATTCCTAACTATGGTCCCATCCGGGGTTCGATAGCAGATCCCGGCTATCCGGGAGAGATCATCCGGTCGGTCGGCCAAAGCGCCGATGATGCCCTCTCCCTCTCCCAGAGCTACGGAATTAAAGGCCGGGAAATCGCTCAACAGGCGTTCGCTGTTGAGGCAGGCAAAATGCCCGCCGGCAATGAGATGGCCCCGGTAGCCCTCCTCCCTCAGGGTCTGAGCCAACCGGCAGAACTCCCTGGCCCGCCCGGTGAAAACCATCGACAGACCCGTAATGTCAGGGTTGCCGGCCGTCACCTGCGCGACCACCGCCGGGATGTCGGATTCACGGTTGAAGGGAATCAATTCAACCTCATGCCCTTTTCCTTCCAGAGCCGCAGCCATATACCGCAGACCGAGGTTTTCCTCCAGCTCAGCACCAACCAGGGCTACCTTCATGCCTGGCCCTCCTCTCTCTTGCGTCTAGAATGTCAATCAGCCGAAGCGACCTTGCTGACTTCCCCATAAAATTGAGGAGCCCTAAGACATTTTATTTACTAATATATATATATTAATTTTAAAATAATAAAATAATTATTTTAAATAATATTTAATTAATATAATTAAATTAACTATAATATAGAAATTATTATAAAATTAATTAATCTAGTTTATCGTGATATACTGGCCAAATCCGTCGCTTTGAAACTCCTCCACGACCCCTTCCTCTTCCTCAAAAGCCTCCACTACCCAGAGGTACTCCTAGATTTAAAACTTTCCGGTATCGAGAGGTTGCAATCTCCAGATCATAGTTTGCCTTATTACCACTTAGACGGTAAGTTTCGTACATGGCAAGTTAGTTTTTATGCAGGAAAATTGCATTTCTAAAAAAATACTCCCCCCGTTCCAGGCTTGTTGGTTTTTCCCGTAACCCTTCACAATGGTTAATCTTGATATTTATTGACAAAATTTATTAAACCTTCTAACTTTAAGATAGAATGACTAGTTGGGCCGAACCATTCTTCTTCTAAGCAAGGAATTTTTGCCCATCCTAACCATATGAGCGATATTTTTCTGAGTTACGCGAGCGAGGACCGGGAGCGGGTTAAGCCTCTGGCTGAGGCCCTTATGCGGGAAGGATTGTCCCTCTTCTGGGATCGGATTATTCCGGTGGGGAAAACCTGGAATAGGGTACTGGAAGAAGAGCTGGAGGCTGCCCGTTCTCTCCTGGTCGTCTGGTCTCAGAATTCCATCAAGAGCAAATGGGTTAGAGAAGAGGCCGATGAAGGGCTCCGGAAGGAGTTGCCCGTTTTTCCGGTTTTGCTGGATGCGGTAATGCCACCCCTGGGATTCCGGTTTATCCATGCCGCAGACTTCTCGAAGTGGGATGGCTCCCAGTCGTCCCCCTTGTTTCAAAGTTTGGCCCGGGATATCAAAAACATTCTTGGTCCACCGACTCCTCCCGAACCGGAACACCTTGAGCCGGAAGGAGACTGGGGTGAGCCCGACGCCGGAGAAGAGAAACGCCTCAATAATAAACTTACCAAGGTAAAGGCTCACCTCTGGGTAGAGACTGAGCCCACAGACGCCAAGGTAATATTTCTCAACCCTTTGGGCAAATTTATCCAGGGTATTAAATTGGAGCCGGGCAAGTACCAGGTAGAGGTCTCCGCAACAGGCTATGAGACCAAAAGGGAGTGGGTTGAACTGGAGGCCGGAGAAGCTAGGCACATCAGTGTGAGTCTTTCTACTGTAATTCCACCACCCCCACCGCATCCCTGGTTGCGCCCTCTGGTTGGCTTTCTCGTGGTGTTAGGCGTCGCCCTCTTGTGGCTATGGCCTGAGCCGCCCTCGGCGGACGACTACAATCGCCAGGGATTTTCTCATTACCGCCAGGAGCAGTACGACCTTGCCATTGCTGCTTACAGTAAGGCAATTGAGCTAACTCCGAACTATGCGATGGCATATAACAATCGGGGTATTTGTTATGACAAAAAAGGACAGTACGACCTTGCCATTGCGGATTACAGTAAAGCGATTCAGTTAAATCCGAATGATGCCAATGCATATACCAGTCGGGGTATTTGTTACGACAAAAAAAAACAGTATGACCTTGCCATTGCTGATTACACTAAAGCGATTAAGCTAAATCCGAAAAATGCGATTCCATATAACAATCGAGGTATATCATACGGCAAAAAAGGACAGTATGACCTTGCCATTACTGATTACAATAAAGCGATTAAGCTAGATCCGAAAGATGCGATGGCATATAACAATCGAGGTGTAGCTTACAAAAATAAAGAACAGTACGGCCTTGCCATTGCTGATTACAGTAAAGCGATTGAGCTAACTCAGAACTTTGCGATTGCATATAACAATCGAGGTGGAGCATACGAAAAAAAAGGACAGTACGGCCTTGCCATTGCTGATTACAGTAAAGTAATTGAGCTAAATCCGAAATCTGCGGATGCATATAATTATAGAGGGTTTGCATTTTTACTTATTGGAAAATATGATGAAGCGGAGAAGGACATTCAAAAAGCTCTTGAGCTAAATCCTGATCATAAAGACGCAATTATTTCTATGGCTGAGTTATATTCTGTGACCAGAAAAACTGAAGATGCCTGTAAATGGCTGAAGAAAGGCATAGAAAAAGGTTATAATGATTGGAACTACATTAAAACATTCAAGACATTCGATAATATAAGGAATTCACCTTGTTATCAGGAAATTATGAAGGAGCGATAAGTAATTGACAAATGTTAACGTCTCGTCCGGCCTCTTTCCCTCTCCCCAAGCCTCGCTCCTCATTTTCCGTGACATTCGCTCCACCCGTTCTGTTCTTTTTTCCAAATCTTTAGTATAACGTTGCCAATACCCGCTTAGCTGCTTGCGTCTCCTGACCTAACCGAGCCTGGCAGCCGGGGAGCGTCTCCTATCATGCCATCAGACATTTTTGGCCACAGTCACCAAGGCAGAAGAAAAAAACCAGCGCGAAACAACCGCGAAATTAACGCGAAAAGCAAGGCCGCGAAAAACGCTCTCAAAAAATAAATATAAACAATAATTACAATATGTTAATAACTATTAAAAATATTTCTCAAAACAACCGCGAAAAAGTTGGGTTCCCCCGTGGCTTCGACCCGTCCCTCTTCGGAGGCCGCAGTGGGCCCCCCAACTTTTTCTTCTCTGCCTTCACCCGGTCGAAAATATTGCGCGAAGCAACCGCGAAAAAAGCGCGAAATTCACCGCGAAAAAACGAATTCAATAATAGAAATAATTAGTAATATCAAATAAATAAGTTGTGCGAAAAAAGATTGTGCTTTTAAACGCGAAACTTCTCTAGCGGTTCTCCCGGAAGTGGGAAAAAAGTGGGAAATGAGCGGGAAAAATGATTTTAATTGCAAAAATAATCAACAAATACATTGAGATAGACATTGAAAGAAAAAATATAATTTTTTCCCAGCGGAGGTGGCCCGGTATGACCCCGACTAGGACTTTAGCAGCCACCCCTCCTGTCCGTCAAACCAGCGCGTAAAGCAACAACCGCGAAATTAGCGCGAAAAGTAGCGCGAAAAACGCTCTCAAAAAATAAATATAAACAATAATAACATTATGTTACGAAAAATTAAAAATTTTTCCCAAATCGACCGCGAAAAAGTCGCTGCTCTCTCCGGCCAGGCCGCCCCTTTGGCAGAATTAGCGTTAATGTCTTGTTTTTGCTGAAAGCTGATTGCTGATAGCTGAACGCCAATTGACAACCGCTTTAACTTAGTGCTATGACGATAAATAAAGACTCATTTAGAAAAACTCGCAACTCGAAACCAGAAACTCGAAACTTCATTTTAAAGGTTGCCGCTATGCCTCGTACCGGCTATTATACTTTGAACCAACAGGCAAAGGTTGATCTTCTTGCCAAAATTTCCGCCTCCCTATCCCTCCAGGCCGAGATCGTTTTTGCCTTTCTCTATGGTTCCTTCCTCACCGATGAGTTTTTCCGCGATATTGACCTCGGTATCTTTCTGGCGCCGCTGCCTCCGGGTGGATTTTCTGCTTATGAAATCAGCCTGTCGTACCAACTGGAAGCAGAGTTAAAATTTGCTTTCCCTGTGGAGGTCAGGATCATCAATGCCGCGCCGGTTTTCTTCAGCTTCCAGGTAATCTGCGGCCAGGTCCTTTTTTGCCGGGATGATGACCGGCTGACTGATTTTATGGAAGCCACTGTCAGGAAATATCTGGACTTTGCCCCACTCAGGGAACATTATATTAGAGAGGCGATGGCCTGATGGCACTTAACGTCGAAAAGATTTATGCGAAATTTCGAGATATCACCGAATCTGTGGACCGGTTGCAACAGTTCGGGCAGATTTCACCGCAGGAATTCTTAGCTGATCGGGACAGCCAGGACATCGCCAGTTTCCGCCTGATCGTCGCCACCGAAGCCGCCATTGACACCTGTTTGCATATATCAGCCAAAAGGCTCAAACTGGTGCCGGAAGAATATGCTGCCTGCTTTCACCTGCTTGCCGAGCATGGCCTGATCGATACAGCCCTGGCCTCCCGTCTGGCCCAGATGGCCCGTTTCCGCAACGTTTTGATTCATCGCTACTGGCATATCGATTATACTAGGGTCTATGAAATCATCACCGGTCCCGACCTCGGCGATCTGGTCGCTTTCGTGAAACAAGTAGGCAAAATAATTGAAGAAGATAGGATTAATGCTTAACTTGAGATGCCCGGCCAAAGCTTGCCAGCCCATGGCGAGCCGGAGGGAGGTAGGTCTTGCCTAAAGCTATGCCGCAATTTCTCCATGGCAAAGCTTCGCTCTGCCTCAAGTCTCTGGCCATCATCCAGTTTCTTTCTTTTCTGGCGCTGGCCTCCGCGGCGCTGGCCGAACCACTCTCCCTCCCTTACTTGAACCAACTTACCCCCGCCGAAAAATTGGTGCTGGAGAAAGTCGCGGCCGGACAGGTAGCTGACCTGCAGGAAGCCTTTGGACCGGCAGTCGGCCCCCGCCGCCTCCGGGCCGGCTTTCTCGAGGCCTTGCTCACCAATGCCCTGCCGGGCGTCAAAGTCCATCGCAGCGGCATCTACATCGTTAATGCCGTGGTGGTCGATCCCCTCAGCCTGGAGTTCGCCGAGGTGCCCCACGCCGTGTTCTTGTTTTCCTGCCGTTTTGAGGCCCCGGCCAACTTCAGCGGTGCGGTGTTCAAAAAGAGCTTGAACCTCAAACAGGCGCAGTTCACCGGCCCGGTCAATTTCTATCGCCTGAAAGTGGCCGTGGATGCCTTTTTCGGGGAATCCCTCTTTCAAGGTCCGGTCAATTTTGGCGGCGCCGACATCGGCGGTGCTTTCACCCTGACCGGGGCCAGGTTTGCCGATGCCAAGCAGGAAGCTAACTTTAACGGCCTTAATGTCGGCCAAAGTCTAGCTCTGAAGCAGACTGTCTTTGCCGGTCCCGTGGATTTCTCCGGCGCCCACATTGGTGGCGAATTGAATGCCGCCCGGGCCAGGTTTGAAAGCCTCGCGGGCAAGGCCATTTTTAACGGTGTCAAAGTCTCTCAGGGCACCTCTTTTCAGGGCGCCGTCTTTGCCGGTCCGGTGGATCTCGGCGGCGCCGATATCGGCGGCGAATTTTATGCCGATGGCGCCAACTTTACCAATCAGGAGCAGCTGGCCAGTTTCAATAGTCTCAAAGTAAATCAACGGGCCTCGTTTGACGGCACCGTTTTTCAGGGTCCGGTGGACTTTACCCAAGCCTCCATTGGCGGTATGTTAATTTTTAATCAGGCAAAATTTTCCCATCCCCAAACCAAGGCCAATTTTACCGGCCTCAAGGTGGACCAGCATGCCTTTTTCAGTGATACCAGCTTTCAGGGCGGCCTCTCCCTGGTGGGCGCCCAATTAAAGCATCTCATGCTCGACGGCACCCCCGAGGCGCCGCCCACCTATACCGAGGTCAATCTCGACGGCGCCCAGGTAGACTTCTCTCTGATCCTGGGGAATCTCATTATCGAGACTCTCCAGGCCACCCGTCTCCGGGTGCAGGGTCCCGCCATCTTTAAAAACCTTGCGATTACCGGCCGGGCGGACCTCCGGGACAGTAGTTTTGCCGCCCTCAAATTTATCGATGTTAACTGGCCGGAGCCGGGCGACGCCCTCTGGCTCGAGGGCTTGACCTATCAGAGTATCAGCGCCGGCGAGGCACCCGAAGATTGGCGGAAACTTCTGGCCTGGCTGGATCACAGCCGCTTCGATACCCGCAGTTACAATCAACTCGAGGATTTCTACAAACGCGGCGGCTACGGCGACCGGGCCGACGAAATCTATATTCAGGCCAATCGCCGGGAAACCCTGGAAAAATGGTGGCAGCCCGCCAACCTGGCCACCTTCATCTTTTGGGACATCCTGACCGGCTACGGCCGCAAGCCCAGCCGGACCTTCTGGATCAGCCTAACCATTGTCATTATCGGGTGCTTCATCTTTGACCCCAAGATGTTTGAATCCACCTACCTGGAAAACTGGCAATGGCTCTCCCAGGGGACCAGATTCCGACAAATCGCCGTGCGCTTCTTCCTCAGTCTCGACGAGTTTCTGCCCGGAGTGGATCTGGGCCTGGCCAAATTATGGCAAATCTCCCGGATTTCGTTCCAGAAACTGCTCTATTACCATTTTCACAAGATCTGCGGCTGGATTCTCATACCCATCGGACTAGCCGCCATCTTCAGCAAGTTTAAGTAAAATTCGTGGCCGGTAGGGCAGGAGAGCCGGGCGCCTCCCGCCTTTTGATCTAGATAGATAGGATAACCGCATGATCACCCCTGAAGAGTTCCGCCTCGGTCAACACGGCATTCCTTTTGCCATGGGCGACGAACTGCCGGAGTGCTGCAGTCGCTGTGTCTATTTAATTTATGAAGAGTTCACGGTTTGCTTTGTAAACGACCCCTTCTACTACTACTGTGCTTATAACTGGCCGGATAAACTGACCAATTCGGTGCCCCCCTGTTTAGCCCAAGCCGAGCCAGAGGCCAAAACAGAATAATTGGGGCAAGCGGTCTAATCTCTAACCAGCTAATAATAGTTAAGCTTTTAACCGAAAACCGAAAACCGAAAACCGAAAACTCCAAAGCCCTTGCTTTTTTCAAAAAACTGCGTTAAATATATTGACCAGTAAGCATCCCGGAACACGGTGCAAATCCGTGGCGGTCCCGCCGCTGTAATCGGGGACGGGTTGATTATGGGGAAACCCGGCCACTGTGAAGGCAAACCTTCATGGGAAGGCTGATCAACCCGGTTGAACCGAGAGCCAGAAGACCTGCTTGCTGACTAGATCTGAACTGCTGATGGCAAAGGGAGTTCCGTCCTCGTGCGGAATTCCCTTTTTTTATTGGGGCCTTCCGTAACACCAACACATCAACGTCATAGGAGGGAATGCAATGCAACAGCTCAACACCAACAAAGAAGTGCAAAAATCCGTCAAAGATGCCAAACCCATCGGCTTCCGCTATAGCTGTGGGCTGAACGGCAGCAACACCGGCCTGTCCCATTACATTCTGTTGGACAAGAAAAACTAAGTGTGAGGAAGTATCGTTGAATTCTGTTCTTGACCTTTTTGGGGCCTGTGCCAATGTGGGGGCGGGCCCCCGTTTTGATATCTTGGGTATCGGCCATCCCGAGTATGTCGCAGTGGTGGAGGCTGACAGCGCCTTTTGGACCCTGACTCCCAAGGCCCAGGCAGTGGAATTTCTCCTGGGAGAAGAACTGGCCCAAATCTTTGTCGAGAAAAAAGCACGCTTCGACCAGGAAATGCAGGCCCTGCGTTTCGGTCTAAAGCCTTCGGCGGTCTATTTCAACCCCACCGAGCGCTGCAACCTCAATTGTCAATACTGTTACCTCCCCGAGGACATGCGGCGCTCCGGCGTCGATATGTCCCCGTCTGATATGGATCGGGCTCTGGAAATCCTGGCCGACTATTTTCAGGACAGCATGCCGCCAGGCTCAGTGCTCCCCCAGATCATCTTCCATGGCAGCGAACCCATGCTCCGGCGGGAGGCCGTCTTTGCGGTCATCGAGAAATTTTCTTCCCGCTTCCACTTCGGCATCCAGACCAATGCCACCCTGCTGGATGACGCGGCTCTGAAATTTATCCGGGACCACGAAGTCAGCCTGGGGATTTCCCTGGACGCGCATCTGGCCGAGATCAATGACCAAACCCGGAAGACCTGGGGCCAGAAAAGCGTTTTTGGTCAGGTGAGCGGGATGTTGGCAAAACTCGCTGGCTATGCCAACTACAGTGTCATCTGCACCGTGACCCAGTCAAACGTGGCGCATCTCACTGACATCGTCGATTTCTTCCATGAGCATGAGGTCAGGGTCGCCATGCTCAATCCGGTGCGCTGCACTCAGGCTGGTGGGCGTCTGGTCAAGCCGGCTGACCAGGTGTTGGCCAAGCATTTTATCGCGGCCTTGGACCGCACCTGGGAACTCTATCAGCAGACCGGGCGCCGCCTGGTCATCGCCAACTTCGCCAATATCCTCATCGGCATTGCCGCGCCCACGGCCCGGCGGCTGATGTGTGATATCTCCCCCTGCGGCGGCGGGCGCTGCTTCTTTGCCGTGGCCGCCACCGGGGATATCTTTCCGTGCAGCGAATTCATCGGCCTGCCTGAGTTTAAGGGCGGCAACCTTTTCGCCGATGACCTGCCCGGCGTGTTGGCCTCCCAGCCTTTCCGCCTGGTTACCGACAGAAAGGTGGAAGATATTGCCCCCTGCGGCAGTTGCGCCATCCGCCACTTCTGCGGCTCGCCCTGCCCCGCCGAAGTCTACACCACCAGCGGCACTATGCATGCCCCGGCGCCCTACTGCGAATTCTACATCGAACAGGTGAAATACGCCTTCCGGGTGCTGGCGGCAGAACGACTGGACGGCTTTTTGTGGGAGGGCTGGAACAACGGCACGGAAAAGACCTTTGCCCTTTAACGAACTACTCCGAATAACTGGTTCCCAAGCTCTCGCTTGGGAACCCCAATTGATCGCGAAGCTCCTGCTTCGCCTCCCGGAACACTAACCTCTTCCTTCTTCCCTCCCCCTCCCTTATTTACCTAATGCCGCCCTCGCCTTGGGCACCGTCTGTTCCGGACTGACCTTATACCAGGCCTGAATAATTATGCCGTTTTCGTCAATGAGAAAAGCCGATCTAATAATGCCCTCATATTTCTTCCCGTACATGGATTTTTCGCCCCAGACCCCATAGGCCACAGCTACGGCATGATCGGGATCCGAGAGCAGCGGGAATCCCAGGGAATGTTTAGCATCGAACTTCTTCTGTAAATCAATCGGGTCCGGACTGAGTCCCAGGGCCGTCACTCCCAAATCCGCCAGCTCGGTCCGGGCATCCCGAACACTGCAGGCCTGCTTGGTGCATCCCGAGGTTAAGGCCTTGGGATAAAAAAACAATAGCAATTTTTTCCCTTTAAAATCCGTTAATTTAACGGCCTGTCCTTGTTGGTCATTGAGATCGAATTCCGGGGCCCGGTCGCCAGGTTTGAGTTGCGGCATGATTCCCTCCTCCTAAAAATGATGGTCCATCTCCTCACCTTGATTATTTACACCAATCGATAAAAGGTTTGTCCTATTTTTTCCCCTTACCCGGCAGTGGAGTTTTGATCATTAAGGGGATTATGGTCGTCCCTAAATTACCAGTCGTGTGCCGGTGGACTTGCTGACCGGCGGTTCTTCATAAGACGGGATTATAGCACTGATGCTGATACCCGATACCTGAAACATGCAATCATTTCAGGAATAGTTCTTAAAAAGAAATTAGCCATAAAAAACAATTGAACTTAAGGTTAAAAAGAGATACATTTTAGCAGCAATCATATCATTTGCCGAGGAGGAAAGTGCCTATGGCCAGGAGAGAGATTCGGCTGCCGGCGGCATTGTTGTTGGCGGTTCTGGGGTTGCTGTTGCTGGTGACGGTGGCGGCGGCCAGGGAGCGGGCCTGCGTCCCCTTCCATCTGAAGACCGAAGACGGCAAGATCATCAATCCACTCACCGGCGAAAACGCCGATCAGCCCTACAGCCCGCGCCAGACCTGCGGCGCCTGCCACAAGTACGATGAGATTACCAAAGGCTATCACTTCCAGCAGGGCTGGGACAAAATCAGCGACGATTTTGCTGCCAAAAAAGGGAAGCCCTGGGTGCTCTCCGACGGCATGCTGGGCAAGTTCTGACCGCCTTCCTTTCGCCAGTTGGCGAAGAAAAAGAACAACACCCCTGATGAGATCGACATTGCCATGTTTGACTGGATCAGCGTCGGTCCCACCGATCCGAAAAATATCGGCCAGCCTGGCTGCGGCGGTTGTCATCCCGGTGGCGGCGGCTTGGAGTTCGACCGGGACGGCAAGCGCTATGACCAGCGGGTTAAGGCAGATCCCTCCCTGGCCCAATCCCTGGACGGCGATTATTTCAAGAGCAAGTGGGATAAGTCGGGCGTGGTGGAGGCTGATTGTTTTCTCTGCCATTTGCCGGGTTATGATTTTCCTGAACGCAACAAGCAGTTAAAAATGTTGAACTACAAATGGGCCTCCACCGCGGCCTCGGGCATCGGTCAGGTTGCCGGTTTTGTCAAAGAAGGCCAAGAGCCCAAGGTCGTGTACAACAAGCGGCTGTTCAACGAGGACGGCAAGATCGTCCTGGATCTGGCCTATCCGCCCCCTTCGGAAAACTGCAACTTCTGTCATGGCATCTCCGACTCCAAGAAGCGGGGCTTCTCCTGGCATGACCGCAAGAACTTCGACGTCCACAACTCCCGGGGCATGTCCTGTGCCGACTGCCATCCGGCCATAGAAGACAAAAAACTGAAGGTTGAGAAAATCAACCATCAGTTTGCCAAAGGAGATGAAAACGTCTCCAGCGTCCGGGACGACCTGGACAACACCATCAAGACCTGCCAGGGCTGTCATGAGCAGGGTTATATGGGCGCGCCCCGTCCGGCGCACCTGAGCATCCGGCCGAATCACTTGGATAAGCTGGCCTGCGAAGTCTGCCACATCCCCACCCTGCACATCGCCGGGGGCGAAGGGTTCGATGTCACCACCGGCGCCATGGTGAATTATCCCAAGTTCAATCTTGAGGATCCAGCCAAGTCGCCTAAAATGATTGGTGCTTATTTTGACTGGCATCCCCGCTACAGCCTGCTCAAGCGCGGCAAACTGGCCCCGGTGAACGTGCTTCTGGGAGTGTTTTACACCAATCTGGATAAAGACGGCATTCATTATCCGCTCTTTGGCCGGGAGAATAAGAAGGCCTATGAAAAGATCAAGGAACAGCTGAAGCCGGCCAACCCCATGAAACCCGAGCTCCATACTCCGGAACAGATCAAGCTGATGCTCACCTCGCTCTCCGAAACTCTCAAGGGGAGCAAGCGCTTTCAGCAGATCAAGCCGTTTTATCATAAGGGGGGCATGATCTATTCCCTCAATGACAAGGGTGAAGCGGTGTCGGAGGCCGACCATACCTGGGCCGGCCACATGGGAAGGCTTTAACATCAACCACAACGTCGCCCCGGCCGGCCTGGCCCTGGGGGCCAACGGCTGCAGCGACTGCCACTCTTCCGACGCCCACATGTTCAAGGGGCAGATTGTCACCGATATGTTCGGACCCACCGGCAAGCCCACGGCGGTTAGTTCGGGCCTCCTTTTCGGCTGCCAGCCCTGGGCTTTTTACTTGAATCAGTTTCATCAGCTCTACCTGACCCCCTATGTCAGCATCATCATGCTGCTGCTGGTCTTCGGACTGGTGCTGCACTATACCGGTCAGGGGCCGAAGGTCGCCGACTTCTACGAATCTCCGGCGGAAATCACCTGGTTCCCGCTCACGGAACGGTGGACCCACCTATTCCGGATGATGAGCTTCCTGGTGCTGGCCTTCACCGGCTATATCTTCTTCTTTAACAACCTTACCTTGCTGACGATGTCCTTCGGCACTCCCGAAGTTGCGGTCATCGTCCACTGGGTGGTGGGGCTCATCTTCCTGGGGGCTTCCATTGCCAGTGTGGGGATTTGGGGCAAGTATGCCAAATTTGCGCCCTATGACAAGGAATGGCTGGCCAAAAAGGGCGGCTATCTGGGCGGCAAGGAAGTGGAAGTCCCGGCCGGCCACATGAACGCCGGGCAGAAGATCTTCTTCTGGCTCACCACCATCCTCACCGTGATTATGGGCGTTACCGGGGTAATGCTGATCTTCAAGAACAGCCTGCCTCTCACCTTTAACTGTCTGATGTCCACGATCCACGGCTTCTTTGCGGTGATTTTCGTGGCGGCCATCATTGCCCATGCCTACCTGGGCACCATCGCCAATCCCGGCACCTGGCGGATCCTGGTGGACGGCAAGGTCAGCCGCAACTGGGCCAAGAAGCATCATTCGGTCTGGTATCAGGAAAATGTCGAAAAGGAAAAAGAGGGCAAGAAACCCGAAGCGTAAAAGCTAATTGACTCCATCAACAAAAAGCCCCGGTACTCTTTGCCGGGGCTTTTTTCTAATGGTATCTCAATAAGATTTCATTTCGTACGGGCACGTCACGCCGTGGCCGTTTAGGCTGGTCCGGTCTCGATCTTAATCCGCCTTCACAAACTTCCCGTCCTTCACCTGGACAATAATCATGGAGTCCACGCCCAGGCCGTTGTGGTCTTCCGGGGTCAGGTTGTAGATGCCGGAGACGCCCACGTAGCCTTTGGTCTGTTCGATGGCCTGCTGCAGGGCTTTGGGGTCGGTGCCGGCTTTTTTCATGGCGTTGGCCACGATCATGATGGCATCCCAGGCGTAGCCGGAATGGGTGTTGAGGGGGAATTGCTGGTCGAATTTATACTGGTCTTTATAGAGGTGAATGAAAGCCTGGATGACCGGTTTTTGGGGGTCGTTGTCCGCCAGTTGATCTGCGGCCATAAGCTTGGTGGCCGGCATGCGGTTGCCTTCGGCGGCCTTGCCAGCCAGTTCGATGTATTTGGGATCAGGCAGACCGTGACACTGAAAGAGGGGTAGTTTAAGGCCGATCTGGGCCAGATTTTTAGCCACGATGGCGCCGGCGGGACCAATGGTCCAGACGATGACGGCCTGGGGATTGGCATTTTTCAGCTTGGTGAGTTGGGCAGTCATATCGGTGTCGGTGGGGCCAAAAGACTCTTTGCCGACGATGTTGAGGCCGAATTCCGGGGCCAGCTTTTCCAGCCAGCCTTCACCGTCCTTGCCGAAGCTGTCAGAGGCGGTGAGCAGGGCAATATTGGTGAGTTTTTTCTCTTTCAAATATGCATAGAGCCTTTTGACGGCCACGGAAGAGCGTTGCGGGGATTTAAAGACATAGGTAAAGGAGCCGAATTTGTCGCCGCCCATAATGACCGGATCGCCGCCCACGGTCATGAAGGTGGGTATCCCGGCTGTTTCGACGATTTTTTTGACATTCATCCCGCTGTCGGTGCGGGTTGGGCCGATGATGGCTGTGACTTTGTCTTCATGGATAAATTTCTTGGCGATGGTCGCGGCCTTAGCCGGGTCGCTTTCGGTGTCGCCTATGACTAGTTGCACGGGACGGCCATTGATGCCCCCTTCCTTGTTGATCTTGTCCACTGCCATCTCGGCTACCAGTTTTGTGGGAGTGCCGATGGCGGCGGCAGGGCCTGAGAGGGCAAAGAAAGCACCAATTTTGATCGGTTCCTGGGTTTGGCCCCAAGCCGGGGCGGAGGCCAGCAGGAAAGCCAGGCCAAGCAGGATGGTGAGTTTGGATTTCATGAATTTTCCTCCTGAGGATACTCTAAATGACAATTTCAGATAGAAATACGCCTAATATACCATAAGTTTTTCTGGAATAAATAGACTATGTTTCGGGACCGCATAAAATCTGCCGTCAAGGTTCACAGTATGACAGAAGTGGTGGGAAAAACGTCCAAAGGATCCAAAAGGGTTATGGTTGGCTCAACGCCGAGATTATCCCAGGTAAGTTGGGTTGCGGGTATGGAGTCCGGTATCAGGGCCAGAGTGATATGGAGGTGGGGCGGGACCGCGGTTTTGCGGTTGGCAGGGGCCGAGACCGTGGCAATGATTTCGCCCTCCAGCACTGTTTGTCCCACTGCCAAACCTGCCCGAGGAGTTGTATGGCCCAAGGCGGTATACAACCGGCGGCCTTGTTCTGGCACGATATCGTGGGCCACAAAAATCGATTGGCCCAGGAAATCACGACTGATCTTAACGACCGTGCCAGGGAAGGGTGTTGGGATGGCAGTAGTGTTATCCAGAGATTGCCGGTTGCCGCCGACATCTTTGAACCAGCAGAGATCCAGGCCTTCATGGGGGTTAGACCGGGGTTTCTCGTTGCCCCACCATTGCTGCCGGGATTGAAAGAGCATACCAGGATGGAAGAGCCAATGCTTGAAGCCGTTCAACCGGGGACGGTTGGCGGCCAGCAGGTAGTCAAAAAACCTGCCGGTGAGCTGGTATGGATTGATCATGCACTTAGCTGGGATGCTTTTGCCGTCGTCGGAGTTCAGAGCCAGGGTCCGGATCCTGCCAAGGGGACCAACAGGCTTCCTCTTGATTGGACCCGGGGATAGGTCTCTTGGGGAGCACTGCCTGGTGTCATGATATTTGCCTTTCCGTTGCTTGAGGCCAGGAATCAACGGAACTTTGGTTTTTTAAATGTGCTCCCGGTAAAAAGATATCGCCAAAAACCACTCCCGGGGAGAGGGGAAAAAAGCGAGAAAGTTTGAGCTTGGGATAGAAAGAATAGCCCTCATCAAACGATTTTAAAGCGGCAGGCCGAGGATGTCAAGGGAGGCCTTGGCTTGGGGCAGTGATTACACTTAGGCCAGAGATATTGAACTAGAGGAGAAACTGATAATTAGCCTTGTTGCAGCATCCACTCATGATTATTATGGTGGCGCCGTTAACTTTTAATATTGCACCAGGCGGGCCTGGGGGTGCCAGTGGTTTTTAACGTTCATGCGCCCAGCCTCTCGCCAGTAATCCTTGATTTCCTTAACGCTGAGTTGCTGCGCGACATAGCCAGCCAGCCTCACTTGATGCAAAATCTCCGATGGGACCTGCAATTCACCGGGGGGCATTTCCCTGGGCTCGTGGGCCTCTCCAAGAATCACTACCAAGGGCCGGCCATCAACGTGCCCCAACAAGCTCCAGGTGATGGTAACCGGGTAGCTGATACAACCATTTCTATCCAATGCCTCGCAATACCCGTCACATTCCGAAAATATCACCCTAAAATCTTTTTGTTTCATCGAGGTCTCCTCTCTGGCCTTTCCCGGCCTGATCTCCCGGTCATGGCGAACGGAATTGGCCTGCCGCCCTGCCTCTCGGGCAAACTGTCCCTTATTTATACCATTTACCAGAAGTATTATCCTTTTTCCTCTTTAACCGCTTGCGGCTGTTCCTGAAATCTTGGCAACAGGAATTCTGGTTATTTGCTTTCCGCCTTGGTGGCTTTTACGAGTTTCCTTTTCTTCGGAGGCTTCTTGGGAGCTTTTTCCTCTTTAGTTGCCGGTTGAGATTGCAATTCTTTGCTAGCTGCAGCCGCGGCAATGATTTTCTCATGCAAGGTATTATTGACCTGCAGATTACTGAAAAAACCTCTCAGGAAAGACTCCAGCCCAAATTCAGTAAGGGTTTTTTTGCTTTGGCGCTCGGGTAGGTCAACGTAGAAATATTCGCCATCTACCTTGCTTATGGTTCCCAAACCGAAGGTACAGTGACTGATATTGAGTCCTAAAAGTTCCTGCCAGCGATTTTCGCCGGAGGAGGCATAATTGAAAAATTCTTTAGGGTCCATTCCTATGATTGATTGAGAAGGTAAACTATCGCCTTCTTGGTCTGGACAGAGATCAGGTTGAGTCATGATTTTCCCCCGTAGTTTTTGTCGGGTGATATGAAAGTTTAGGGTGAAGTCGAGAGAAGGTTACACTGTTGGCCATTGGCCGCGAGGCCCATTCTACTCTTTTCAGGCCATCTCTTGGGCACGTTTCTGCCTCAAGTTTTCCCACGTTAGGCGGTCCCTTGGGGGAGGAGGTTGAAGGACCAGCTTCCCAAGCAAGTTCTCCCCTTACCAGGACGGAGTGGCATCATGGGATGGAGACGATGTCTCGGGTAGGTTCTTTGAGTCCTAACTCCATCATCCAGACCGGGAGATCCGGTCTCCGGCTCAAAGTCCGGCGGCAAAAAGGGCTCCAGAGCAATCGTAGGATATCGGATTTCTTCATGTGTCGGCTGAACAGCCGCAAGAGCCTATAAGTACTGATTGGACGCTGGAATATTCGCCGAGCAAAGAGCTCGGCGTAGCCTTTCATGCGCACCCGGTTCACCTCGGCACTAGGCAGGGCGGTGGGGTCGATATCCGAGCATTTGAACCATTTGTCCCAATCCCGCTCATCGTCAATGATCCCACGGTTGACGTACTCCGCCATAAAGGGGTGCCCCGATAGACGCACAAGCGATTGAAACCGAAGGTGTCCAGTTTCAACTTGGCGGCAAAGCGGAAGCTGGCTTTGATGTCCTTTTCGGTCTCGCCGGGAGAACCGATAACGAAAAAACCATGTACCCTTTCGATACCATGACGTTTGGCTTCACTGACGGCATGCTCCACCTGTTTCAGGGTCTGCTTTTTGTGAAGCCTGTCAAGGACCTTCTGCGTCCCCGCCTCCACCCCAAAGGCTAGGAAATTGCAGTTGGCTTTTTTCATAACAGGCAGTTGATCAACCGCGAGCGCATCAACCCGGCCTTCGCAACCCCACCGGAACTCTAACCGGCGTTGAATGAAACCATGACAAATTTCCCTAATGCGCTTACGGTTGAGGAGAAAATGATCATCAGTAAGGTAAATCGAACGATAGCCCAGGTCGTTTAGTTGCTGCATTTCGCCCAATACGTGTTCCGAAGAACGGTAGCGCCATTTACCCTGGGACAGGGTCGGAATGTCGCAGTAAATGCAGGAATAGGGGCAGCCTCGGGAAGTCTGCATGGTGCAAAATTTCTCCAAAGAGAGGACTGCGGGGACGTCCAGGGGCAATGATTCGATGTAGTCGATGGGCAGGCTGGTCCGGTCAGGGTAAGGAAACTGATCCAGGTTTCGAATGAGCGGACGTGAAACGTTCCTGACAATCTCCCCAGCCTGACGCCAGACCAGACCGGCCACGGAGCCTGGATCATCTAGATGGTTCAAGTAGTCCGGAAGGAGTTCTTCACCCTCCCCAACCCCCACGCAGTCTATGGCAGGACAGTCTTTGAGGATGCGGTCCGAATTCATGGTAGGAAAGGCGCCTCCCAAGATGAGAGGAATTTTCGGGGCGCCGGATTTTAGCCGCCGGGCCAGATTTTTGAGCGCCGGATAGGTGGTCGTTGACAGGCAGGAGAGGGCAATGACGTCAGGCCGCTCTTCGTCCGTAGCCTGAGCGATGTGCTCCGCCTGCATTTGCGGGTGACACAGGTCAAATAGCCGGACCTGGTGTCCATGCTGGCGCAAGACCGGAGCGAGAGTCTGGATTCCCAGCGGCGGAAACGCCATTATTTTGATCCGCCCATCGTCAGACCGTGATCGATCCAGTTCCTCCGGGAGTAATTGACAAAAGTTCTGGTCTCGAACGAAAACCATGAAGACATTCATCGAAAAATCCTTTGCAGCCGGCTGACGCATCAGAAATAGCCGGAATCTGGCCTCCGGTTCGGTTTCTTACAACAAAGGCGGCCAGGAGGCCGCCTTGTGATTACCCGGAAGTCCAAGGACCGGCAAAGGGCTAGTGCCCATTTCCGACCGCCTGAATCCCGGTCCTAACGGCGACCGCCCCGGCCGCCGCCGCCGCCAAACCCGCTTTTTTGCTGAGGCTTGGCTTCATTGACTGCCAGGGGGCGTCCTTCTACGGTCCGGCCGTTAAGCATGGAAATGGCCTTCTGGCCTTCCGATTTGGTTTCCATTTCTACAAAACCGAAGCCCCGGGGTTGGCCGGTCTGCCGGTCGGTGATGATCTTGGCCGAAGTAACATAGCCGGCCTCGGAAAAAAGAGTGTTCAGCTGTTCTTCAGTCATATCGAAGGACAAATTGCCCACGTATAATTTCATACTCATAACTTCTCCTTGTTGGTCTTGCCAGATTGGACCTGCCGGAGTTTTTGTTGGCAGGCCCAATTACCTCTCTAAGGTCACAGTGCTGGAACTCCATTGATACCAGGCGCAAGGAGTTCCCATCACCTGGGTTCAGCTTAGAGTTTTGTGACGTTTTGGGCTTGAGCCCCTTTGGGACCCTGGACTACTTCAAACTCCACTGACTGGTCTTCAGACAGGGAGCGAAAGCCGTCACCCTGAATAGAGCTGTGATGGACAAAAACATCAGGACCGCTTTCCCGGGTAATAAAGCCAAAACCCTTGGAATCATTAAACCATTTTACCGTACCAGTTTCCTTCATTGTAAAACCTCCTGCAAATACTGCAATGATATCCCGCCAAAAAAGCAGGGCGCAGAGCCGTCAGGCAAAAAAAAATCGGCGGGAGAATGCACCCCCTCCGATTTTTGTCCAGGACTTGCGACCCTGAATTACGTCTGACATGCTAAACTAAAAATATTTTACAAGAAAATTGCTCAATGTCAAGCAAAATAAAATAATTTATATTAAGCTATCGAAGTACCGCCCGTAAGCCCATTAAAAGGATTTGTTCATTTAACTAAATAAATCGCACAAACGTAATATTTTAACAAAGTAGTAATAAAGTTTTGTCCTAATTGAAACAAGCGCCGCACAGTGAGTCATCGGTAGTCAAGGTCTAGATTCTCTGCGTCGATCAGAATGACAAATATCTGTATCAACTTGGTCTCAGATGAAGCGGGTCAACCTCAGGGCGTCGGTTGTGGCGTCGTCCGGGGCTGCGGTTCTTTAAGCGGTGGGATCGGGGACTCACCGGTCCCGGGGCTTATCTCTTGGAGCCGCTGCCGGGCCCGGTCCGACTGGGCCTGAAAACGCTCCTCCATTTTCGCGAAGCCTTCCTCCAAAGTCGGTTCCATCACCACGGTGTCATTTTTACAAATAATTAGTCTTTTTAACTGGGGAATTTTCAAACGGGCCGCGGCTTTGAGGTAAATTGACTGGATATAGACGAGAGAGCCCATGACCGGCAGGACGATCATCCTGCCCCGCTCCACCTGCGAACCCATCTGGTTCCAGAGGGTTAACTGCTCTGAGACCCTCGTATCCTGGTTAATGATAGCGTCCACCTGGGAAGGACCCAAAAAGAGAGACCCTTTGGGAAAGGTGTAGACGATCATCTTGCCGTAATTGGGGAGATCGGAACCCACCACACACAAGGCCCTGAGGTTGGCTCTGCCTTTGGGCGTCATGGGGCAGAGCAGCAGAAAATCACTGCGGTCTGGATTAATAAGATTGAGAGTAAGATAGTAGGGGTTCATTCTCCCTGGTTTATTCCCGCGTTCCACTACCGGGAATTCCCATAAATCCTCTTGCTTGTAGAATTCTTCCACCGACTGATGATATTTCCGGTATACGGACAGTTGGATGTCGAACAGGTCCTTGGGATAACGGACATGGGCCTGGAGATCCTCCGGCATGGCCGCCAGATTTTTCAACAAACCGGGATAAATCCGCTGATACGCCCGGATGATGGGATCTTCCGGGTCGGCCACATAGTAATCCACACTGCCATTGTAGGCATCGACGATGATCTTCACCGAATTGCGAATATAGTTAAAGCCCAAGTCGTGTGGTTGGGAGCCGGGAAAGCGGTTGGACATGGTATAGGCATCCTGGAGCCAGTACAATCCTTTGGGAGTGACGACGATATAGGGATCTTTATCCATAGTAAAAAAAGGCGTCAGGGTTTTAATGGCTTCCACAAAGTTGCGCCGGAAAAGCATGCGGCTGTCTCGATTGGTTTTGGTGGTGAAGAAAATATCCTTCTCGCCGAAATATATGGCAAAAATCAATTTGCGGAACATATTGGAAATGGGCACCCCGCCCGTCCCTGTATAACTATATTCGGCAGTGGTGTCTCCCACCGGGTAGCCCATTTCCTTACTGTCGTTGGGGGCGATGACCGGGCCGTAATTTGCCCGGCCATAGTAAATGGCGGACTGGCCGATCTCAAAACCATAGTCTGAAGTGGGCGGGATGCCCTGGATAAACCAGTTCATGGGCTCGTCCCCCCCCTGTGCCGCCGGGGTCATCACCACGCCGAAGCCATGAGTGTATTTTAAGCGCTCATTAATCCAGTTGCGGGCCTCCACCGGTAAAGCTTTCAAGTTGAGTTCTCTGGCCGCCAAAAACACCTGCTGGAGTTGGTTATTAACTTTGTAGCGGTCGACGCTCACTCCTGAAAATTCATAATAGGTCCGGAGTTCCTGGAGCTGCTCAAAGACATCTCCCAGCACTTCCTTATCCCACACCGGGATGTTCCGTAAACTGGCGCCGATCTTACCTACTTTGGCTTCTCCCTGCCCATGGATAATGGGGTCCTCCCGGGTTTCCACCTGGTGGACGTTGTAAGCCCGCAGGGTCGCATCGATATTTTTTTGCATAAAAGTCTGTTCCCGGCTGATCTCGTTGGGTTTGACGAAGTATTGCTGCACTGTTTCCGGGAGAAATTGGGTGTAGCGCAAACCCACCCCTAAGCCTAGAATGACCGAAGAGATTATGAGGAGTTTCACCCCGCGGTGGGTATGTAAGAGATACAACAGCGCCAGCGCCAGGCAGATCAGGCCGGCGATCGTGACGTACAGCAGTGGCAAGATAACCCGCATTTCCACGAAGCCGGGGCCGTAAAAGAGAGGTTCATGGCTGTTCAGATAGAGCAGCTCATACCGCTGGAGGAACAGCCACCAGATGCCCACTCCAAAGAGCAGAAGGAGCAGCAGGCTTAGATGAATTTTAGCGCCTTTGGGCACACGCTGCTCTACTTTGGTCAACATTCGGCGCTCCAGCCAGTAAAGGAGCAAGATGCCCCCGGAGAGCAGGATCAGGGCGATGAGCAATTCCCGCACTAAATTTTCGTATAAGGGGAGAGAAAAAAGATAAAAACTGATGTCCCGGCCGAAATACGGGTCCTGAAAACCGGCGCTCTGGCCGAAAACATAGAGCAAGGTCCCTTCCCATTGTTTATACAGCGGCCAGGCCACCAACACGGCCAGAGCCAGGCTGAAGGGCGCATACACCCGCATGGAACCGGTGCGAAACTGCCGGACCAATTCCCGGGATCGGGAGGCGGTCTATTCTGTCTCCGGGGGTGGGGCCATCGTCCCTAAATATCGGGAGCCGATCCAGAAATTAAGAAAAAAGATGAGAAAAAACAATAAAGTAAAAGCCGCAAAGACTATATATTTATATCCTAACCGGAGCCAAAAAAAGTTTTCGTACCCTAAACTGCGATGCCACCACATTTCCACGGTAAAATCGGTAAAAATTACGGCAAATAAGACATAGGACGCCACCAAGGCGATACCGCCGATAAGCAGGGTCAAAAACCACCGTTTGAATCGCTGCATTATGAGTTCTCCCATGAAAAAAAGGCGAGAGGCCAGAGGCCAGAGGCTATAGCTATAGGTTATGTGAGCGTTTCAGTTATTATGCCTTGTGTTGATTTTTAACCATGAAGACTTTTTAGTCTTTTTGGTCCCAGGGGCGCTGGAGCGCTTATATTGTAATGTACTCCTGTTTACATGGCAAATATTTAGAGCGATTTGCCTTTTTTTAATATTATTCCTCTTTTAAAATCGCGGCCACGTGGGGCTGCATGGCCCGCCAGGCCGGATAGGCCCCGGCTGCCAAGCCCAAAGCCAGCACCAGCAGCAGGGTTTGCCAGTACACGGCCGGGGCCAGGAACAGGTGAATGGTCCAGCCAAAGGCCTGCTTGTTGATCACCAGAATCAGCAGCAAGGCCAGGACCGACCCGGCCAGGGCGCCCAAAACATAACTGAGCAGGCTGGCGAGCCCGGATTCCACCAGCACCATCCCCATAATCTGGCCCCGGGAAGCTCCCAGGGCCTGGAGCAGGGCCAGTTCCCGTTCCCGCTCCATGACCAGCACCAGGAACGTGGTGATAATGCCGAAAACCGCCACCAGCACCGCCACTCCCTCCAGGGCGTAGGTCAGGGCGAAGGTTTCGTCGAAAATCTGCAAGATGCCATCTTTGAGATCCTGGTGTGATAAAGCCACCAACTTATAGCGGCCTTGATAGGTTTGCCGCAGCTGCGCCTGGACCTCTTGGAGCTGACTCGGGTCTTTGAGGAAGATCCGCACCGCGTTTAAGTGGTCGTCCTGCCAAAACTTCTGGAACAGGCTGATATCCATCCAGACGGCGGCGCCGTCGGTGCGGTAGTCGTAGAACACCCCGGCCACCTGCAATTGTTGCGGTCCGGCAGGAGTGGGCAGGGTCAACCACTCCCCTTCTTTGACCCCAAAGGTTTCGGCAAATGGCTCGGTCACCAGGACTTGCCCCGTCGCTCTCGCCCTGGCCATGGTTTCCTGGGAGTCTCCGGCCCGAAACCACAGACCGCGATGGCGCGCCAGGACATCAAAACTGCCGCCGATGACCAGGATATACCGGTCTCGATACGGCAGTCGAACGCAGCGATAATGATACAGGTCGGCGATCCGGGGATCCTGCTGCAACGCCTGGAGCACCTCCGGCGGCAAATACTGATCGTAGCTGGACGTGGAAAAGACCGCGGGGCCGAAAAAGATATCGCCGCTGATGGATTTGTGCACCCACTGGTCCACGGTCTGCCGGAACGAGCCGATCATGGCCACCACCGCAATCACCAATCCCAGGGCCGTTGACAGGGCGGCAATGCTCACGGCGCTCCGACTCAGGGACCCGGAGAGGTAGCGGCAGCCCATATCTCCGGCAAAGCCGAATAACCGCCGGAACATTGGCGACAACTGCCGTCCCAGCCAGTGGGCCGCCAGGGGCGTGAACAGGGCAAAACCCAACAGGATGAGAAAAGCCGAGACAAAAGCCGGCCAGGGAATGCCATGGCCTACCTTGATAAAGGCGCCGACGCCGGCCAGCCCCAGGGCCACCAACCCGAGATAAAAACTGGATCTGGCCCACCCCTCCAGTTTTTCTTCCAATTCCTCTTGATACCAGACCGCCCTGACCTTGGTCCGGGACGCCTCCCGGGCCGGGACCCAGGAGGCCAGCAGGGTGGCGGCCACTGCCAGGGCCCAGGCCCGGAGAAACACCCGGCCTTCTAACCAGATCTCTCCGGCTGGCACCGGCTGATACAACGAGGTCAGGTTCTGGGCCACCATACCCAGAGCAGCTTGCGCCAGGGCCGCGCCCAGCACCAGTCCTACCAGCCCCCCCAGGGCGCCGCTCAAGGCCCCTTCGATAAGGAAAAGCAGCATTACCTGGCCCCTGGTCATCCCCAGGGTCCGGAGCAGACCGATCTCCCGGCGTCGGCGCACCACCGACAGGGTCACCGACTGGTAGATAAGAAACATCCCCACAAACAAGGCAATGGCGCTGAGCACCGACAGGTTGAGACGATACGCCCCCACCAGTCCGGCCATATATTCCGCCTGGGCTCCCGGAGTGGTGATCTCCACCCCCGGCGGCAGGGCCTGTCGCAGCTGCTCGGCCGCGGCACGCAGCTCCCCCTGGACGATGAGATCCACATAATCCAGTTTGCCCGTTCGATCCAGCAGTTCCTGCGCCTGCCCTAAATCCATGAGCAGGATGGCCCCTTCCAGGGGGTAGAGGTTGCCGGGAGTGCGAAAAATTCCGGCCACGTGCAACTGCCGCACCCGAGCGCCCACCGCCGCGGTAAAGGTATCGCCGGGGGTTAGTTTCAAGCGGGCCGCCAGGGGGGCGCTGAGCATCACCCAACCCGGCCGGGTCAGAAAATTGAGAAAGGCTTCCTGATCCAATCCCGCCCCGGAGACAAATCGGTAATCCCGCAGGGGACCCTCGGAAAAAGGGTCGATGCCCAACAGCAGGGCCGGCTGGGTCTCTTCCCCCCGGATGTCCACCATGGTTTCCACCACGGGCGCCGCGAATGTTACAGTCGGCAGCTGCCGGACCAGCGGGAACAAACTCTCGTCCAGGGCGGTGCCGGGGCTTTGCAGCCGGACTTGAGCTTTGCCGGCCACTGCCGCCACGCCGGCCTGGAAACTTTTTAAGGCGCTGCTCGAGGCCAGGGCGATACTGAGATATACGGCCGTGCCCAGGGCAATGCTGAGAATCCCCAGGAGACTGCGGCCGGGATGTTCGGTCAAGTGCCGGAAGGGCAGACGCAGCAGCCACGTTTTCATAGGCTGAGCCGCCCATCCTGCATTTTTATGGTCCGGTCGGCAAACTGGGCCGCCTCCTGGGCATGGGTCACCATGACCACCGTCAGCCGCTCTTGCCGCTGCAGATCGGCAAATAACTGCAATACCTGGGTGGCATGCGTTGAATCCAGGTTGCCGGTGGGTTCATCGGCCAGCAGCAGGGCCGGTTGGTTGATCAGGGCCCGGGCAATGGCCGCCCGCTGCATCTCCCCCCCGGAAACCTGGTGAGGTTTATGATCCCGACGCTGGCCGAGATTAACCCGCGCCAGCCATTCCCCGGCCAACCGCAGGGCCTCGTGGGACGGCGTCCCCCTCAGGATCTGGGGCAAGGCCACGTTTTCGACAATCGTCAACAGGGGCATGAGGTTAAAACTTTGAAACACAATACCCACCTGGTCCCGGCGGTACTTCGTCAGTTGGTCTTCCTGGAAGCGGCTTAGATCCTGCCCCCGGAAAAAGATACTCCCCGCGGACACGCCTTCCAGCCCGCCAATGACGTGCAGCAGGGTGCTCTTGCCGCAGCCGCTCTTGCCCGTCACCGCCACGAACTCCCCGTCGGCAATCTCCAGGTTGACGTCCTGGAGAGCCCTGACCTGCTCCGCCCCCTGGCGGTAGGTTTTGGTCACTCCCCGCAACACGATGAGGGGTTGGGGCTGTTCTTGAGTCCTAGATGAATCTTCGGTATTTTTTATGGTCGCTGACAATATCCTCTACTCACAAATTGCTTTTTTAATACTATAATATGGAACTTCCTTCTTGGCCAGGCAAGCTCTCTGTGAAAGTTATGTCTCTCCTTTACCCAAAGGCTTTATTAGAGCAATTGCTATCGCTACCATTTTATCCTGTAGTGCCGTATCTTTTGATATAATTAACTTTTAAACATTAAAAACCGGGCTCTTGTAGTCTCGGGCTTCAGCCTGCTCCTAAAAGGATAACCCATGAATTCTGCCGCCGCCTTCACCCACCTCCAAAAACTCATCACCGGCTACCGTGATGACATGATCTCCATGCAACGGGAACTGGTCCGCCGGGTGGCCGTCGGCCCGGACAACCACGGTCCGGGCGAAGCCGAAAAGGCCGATTTTCTCGCCGCCGAGCTGGAAAAATTGGGCCTCACGGTCACCGACTACCCGGCTCCGGATGACCGGGTGGCCGGGGGACGGCGTCCCAACCTGGTGGCCCTGCTGCCGGGCCGCCGGCCGGAAAAAATCTGGGTCTTAAGCCACCTGGACGTGGTGCCGGTGGGTGAATTGAACCTCTGGAACACCGATCCCTTCATCCTGCAGGTGGACGGGGATCTTTTGTACGGACGGGGCGTGGAGGACGACCACCACGGCATTGTGGCGTCCTTTTGCGCGGTCCGGGCCTTCATTGAGGCCGGCCTCACGCCGGCGCGCACCATCGGCCTGGCCCTGGTCTCCGACGAAGAAACCGGCAGCCAGAAAGGCCTGGCTTATCTCCTGGCTCACCACCGGGAGCTCTTCTCGCCCCAGGACCTGATCATCGTGCCCGACGCCGGCAATCAAGAGGGCACTCTCATTGAAATCGCCGAAAAAAGCATGTTGTGGCTTCGTTTGGAAATTCAGGGCAAACAATGCCACGCCAGCAAACCCGATCTCGGCGTCAACACCTTGAGGGCCACCGCCCATTTCATCGTCGCCCTGGAGGCCCTGGCCCAGGAATTTAATGCCGTGGACCCTTTTTTTGACCCGCCCCGCAGCACCTTCGAGCCCACCAAAAAAGAGGCCAATGTCCAAAATATCAATACCATTCCCGGCCTGGGGGTCTTTTACCTGGATTGCCGGGTGCTGCCGGTCTATGACCTGGAATTGATCATAGCCAAAGTCAAAGAGATCGCGACAGAGATCGAACGCCGTTTTGGCGTGACCATCCTCATCCAAACGGTGCAGGAGGTCCAAAGCCCCCCGGCGACGCCAGCGGACGCCCCCGTGGTCCGGGCTCTGACCCAGGCTATTCAGGCGGTGTATCAGCGCCGGGCCCAACCCCGGGGCATCGGCGGCGGCACCGTGGCAGCCTTCTTCCGGCGTCTGGGCCTACCCGCCGCGGTCTGGATGACCGATGAATTCACGGCGCACCAGCCCAACGAATACGTCAATCTAAATCACCTCATCGGCGACTGCCAGGTGTTCGCCCATGTTTTTTTGAATGCCGACTAACAGGCGGATGAAAAACGGTTTTTTTGTCCTCCTGAACGAAGTGAAGGATCTATATCTAATTGACAAAATAGATTCTTCGCTGTGCTCAGACAGATAAGGCTATCGGGGAGTTTTTCAACAGCCTCAGAGCGGGAATATTTCCCTTATCCTATCCCTGGTCCTGAACGCATTTTCCCCACAGGGGTGCGTCGGTGGTAAATTCCCAATTGTCCGAATCGATAGTCCCGTAGGTCCCGTCAAAGGGATCTTCCCCCAACATTTCGGCCCATTCCTCCTGGGCCTCATCAGGTTCCACCGATCCCCCCCACGTCCTTACCGAGAACTCCTTAACAAAACCCACGTGCCGTAGCATCTCCCGGGGGTTGTCGTCTAAGATGAGATACGACTGGACCCCGTTATGCCGCCGTACGATCACCGCACAAGCCATATCGTGCCACTCCTCATTACTCAAGAATATTTAGTTTCTGTCCGGAAACGGCTATTTTTCACAATATCGGCGTCAATCTACAGGCTTATTTGTGCGGCGAACAAATGTTCGCCTCCGCAAAAGCCTTTGATTTCCTTGATCTTGCAGAAAATATTTCGTTTCCAGATCAGAAACTACATTAGTTCTCATTATAGTTTCCGGATGAGAACTATTTAGAATAATTCAACGCTCCACGTTATATTGTATCATCTGAGGTGATTGAAAAAAATGTGCTTTCTCCTTTTCTTCCGGCTAGATTTTTTGTACAAAGAATGAAATCAACTGCACCGCTTGCTCCCTCTGGTTCAATTCGGGAGGGAAGGCGGCGTTAACCTCCGGGGGTTTGCTGATGACCAGTTGCCGCCGCTTGTTGCTTGTGCTCCTGTTTGGAATACTGCCCCTGACCGCCTGCGGCAGCATGAAACCTGTCCCGGCCCCATTCAATCCTGCGGACTATACCCCCATCGATTTTGCCCTGCTACAGCGAGATTCCTCCAGCCTCCACGCCGGGCAACTTGTGCGCTGTCAGGCCTATTTCTGGCAATTTCTCACCCATGATCCGGCCCCCCAATATTACTATTTTAATCAACTGCGCTACCCCTTTAGTTGGGGCGAACTGGAATGGTTTGCTCTCTATGCCAATGCTGATATGACCGGCTATTTTGACCGGGGGGTCATGTCCCACCCTCAGCTTCTGGAATTTAATCTCAAGCGGCTCGAGCCCCTCATCATCTATGGCGAGCTGGTGCCACTGGGCGGCAGCAAGCTCTACCTCCAGGTGCACCACCTGGAGAGATTTAGTCTAGACTAATAGCTCCTTCCTGAATTGCTGCCCTGATCCCTGACAGTTCAGCCAAGCCAGAACTTGCTGCGCCTATTTTTTATTGACTGTATTCGTTAAACCGGTTATACAACAATTATGAAAGCAGCAGCCGATCTTTTTAAATCGCTAGCCGATTCAACTCGTTTGAAAATCCTCTGGCTCCTCATGAACCAGGAAGAACTGTGCGTTTGCGATATTATGAAGACGCTGGACATTACTCAATCCAAGGCTTCCCGCCACTTGCGTTACCTCTATCACCTCGACTGGATCAGCGACCGCCGGGAAGGACTCTGGATGTATTACCGCCTCTCAGTACCCCAAGGGAGCTACGCGGCCCGATTGTTGAGCGTCTTGGCCACCGAAATGGCCAACCAAACCGAAGCCCGGGACTTGCTCGGACGTCTGGAATCCTGGCTGCTCACCAAAGGTCGGGTGGACGTCCCAGGAAAGCCGACCTGCATCTGTGGCCCGGCCTTGGAGACCTCTTGAGCAGGAATTTTTTTTCGACAATATATTCGTAAAAACGGATACACATATATAAGGACTACGGATGTCTGTCCTCGCCACTAAAAACCTCTCCCTGGTGGACCGCTTTCTCACTCTATGGATTTTCCTGACCATGGCCGGGGGGGTGGCCTTGGGCTACTTCATCCCGAGCTTTACGCAGGTATTGACCTACTTTCAGGTGGGCACCACCAACGTCCCCATTGCCATCGGCCTCATTTTGATGATGTATCCCCCCCTGGCCAAGGTGCGCTATGAGGAACTCCCAAAAGTTTTCAAAGACATCAAGGTATTGTCCTTATCTTTAATCCAGAACTGGGTGATCGGCCCCATTCTCATGTTCCTGCTGGCCATTACCTTTCTGCAGGACTACCCGCATTACATGGTGGGCTTAATTATCATTGGTCTGGCCCGCTGTATTGCCATGGTCATCGTCTGGAATGATCTGGCCCAGGGCGATACGGAATACTGTGCCGGTCTGGTGGCCTTCAATTCCATCTTTCAGATGCTGTTCTTCTCGGTTTACGCTTACTTCTTCGTGACCTTACTTCCTTCCTGGCTGGGGATTGCCAGCGGCCTGGAGGTCAAGATTACCATTTGGGAGGTGGCCGAAAGCGTCCTCATTTATCTGGGCCTCCCTTTCTTCGGCGGCATGCTGACCCGGTTTATACTACTCCGGAAAAAGGGCAAAGAATGGTATGAAACCAAGTTCATTCCCAAAATCAGCCCCATCACCCTCATCGCCCTGCTCTTCACCATCGTGGTCATGTTCTCCCTCAAGGGTGAATACATTGTCGCCCTGCCTCTGGATGTGGTAAGGATCGCCATCCCCTTGATGATCTATTTTGTGATCATGTTCTTCCTCACCTTTTGGATGTCAGCCAAAGCGGGGGCAGGGTATGCCATCTCCACCACCCTGTCGTTCACCGCGGCCAGCAACAACTTTGAGTTGGCCATAGCCGTGGCCGTGGCGGTGTTCGGCATCCAATCGGGGGAAGCCTTTGCCGCGGTTATCGGCCCGTTAGTGGAGGTGCCGGTATTGATCAGCCTGGTCAATGTGGCCCTCAGGTTTCGACAGAAATATTTCCCGCCGGTGTGTGCGGTCTAAAGGAGTCCTGATGTTCGAAAAAATTGTCCTGGCCACTGACCTTTCCCCTGCCTGGGATGAACTAGTGGATTGTGCCGCCGAATTCCGCCTTCTGGGTTGCACCCAGATAATTTTGACCCATGTCATTACCGCCACTTTTTTCACCGGCTTGGCGGAGAGCCTGCGGGTTGCAGCACAGCCCAGATTAGAGGAGCAGAAACAACGGTTAGTCGCCCAAGGGTTCGAAGTCTCTATAGAGATTCCCCTGGGCCTGCCGGCTTACTCATTGAATGACGTGGCCTGCCGCCACGGCGCCGCTTTGATTGTCGTGGGGTCCCATGGCAAGTCCCTGTGGCGGGAGGGAGTCCTGGGATCATTCACCAGTGCCGTGGTGCACCATGCCATATATCCGGTTTTGGTGTTAAAAACCACGGTCGACGAGACCAAAGAACAGGGCACCTGCCGCCTGCAATCTACCGAGATGCTGCGGCACATCCTTTTCCCCACTGATTTCTCCGCCACTGCGGCGCGGGCCTTGGAATATGTGGTAGCTCTGGCGAAAAAAGGCCTAGGCCAAGTCACACTTATCAACGCTCTGGAGGTACCTGGAGAAGATGCTTTTCCCCCGGGCTATCAAGAGTTCACCATGGCGGCGGCCCGGGACCTCTTGGGGCAATGGCAGCAACGCCTCCTGAACGCTGGGATTCCCATCGTCAACGAACGCCTGGACTCCGGACATCCCATCCCGGCTATTCTGGAAATTCTGAAAACGCAAGATATTTCATTGATTGTGATGGGCACCCAGGGGAAGGGATTCATCAAAGAGATATTTTTGGGAAGTGTGGCCCATAACGTTGCCCGGTTAGCCCCGGTTCCCGTATTGTTGATCCCGGCGTCAAGGCAGTAAAATCCGTGTCAGGTAAAAACCAATAATAATCATAGTATTAAACGAGAAGGGGTATCCTTCTATAATTCATCCAAGGAGATAGGAAGTATGTTTTTATTTGGACGTAAACTCATAATTGCCCTACTGTTCACTTTTGGAATCCTGGCATTAGGTCAGCCTCAGTCAGGTTGGACCCAAGCCAACCGTCCGGCCCTCTATGAATTCGGCGCCGGTCATTGTATATCCTGCAAGGAAATGGCCAAGATAATCGAGGAGCTCAAAACCACAATCGGCGAGAAGGTGGAATTCCGTATGATCTACGTCGACAAGGAGAAGCCGTTATTTCAGCAATATAAGATTATGCTGATTCCCACCCAGGTTTTTCTCAATGCCGAAGGCAAAGAGGTGGACCGGCACGTGGGCGCACTCACCAAAGATCAGGTCTTGGCTAAGCTTAAAGAGCTGAAATTTATTACCAATTAGGGAGACATGACATATGGGTTTATCGGAATCTCTGGGGCAGATTATGCAGACCCGCCCCATCCTGGCCTATGGGGCCTCGTATCTGGGCGGCGTGATTGCCACCTGCAGCCCCTGCATTCTGGCCAGCATTCCCCTGGTCATCGGTTTTGTGGGGGGGTATGCCGGCGGCAATAAGAAACAGGCCTTTATCTATTCCCTCACCTTTGTGGTGGGGCTGGCCCTGGTGATGTCAGCTCTCGGCGCCATGGCCGCCCTCATGGGCACTATGTTCGGGGATGTGGGACCGTATTGGTATTTTATCGTGGCAGTCATCCTCATGGTTATGGGCTTACAATTGGCCGGGGTGCTTAAACTCAAGTTGAGCGGCGACACTCAAAGGTTTCTCCCCCAGCGCACCGGCCTTCTGGGTGCTTTGATCCTGGGGATGCTTTTCGGATTAGTGCTGTCGCCCTGCGCCAGCCCGGTGCTGGCCGTGATTCTCACCGTGGCCGCAGTGCAAGGCGAGGTGGCCTACGGCAGCACCCTGCTGTTCGCTTACGCCCTGGGACAAGGAACCCTGATTATCCTGGCCGGCACGTTCACCGGTGTTATCAATAACTTCTTGCAGTCACGGGGAGCCCAAGCCGGGGCCAGGATACAGCAAGTAGCCGGTTGCCTCATCTTTTTCGCCGGCGCCTATATGTTCTTCCAGGGGATTCGCTCCTTGTGATCTCTGGGTATCTTCTAAGTTCAAACGTAGAATGATATTCTTTTTTGAGGTTTATTATGGAAAATCAGCAAACTCAAGATCAGAGCCCTGGAACCGGTGGCTGAGGCAGTCGAACTGCCCATTGATCTCGTGTCCGAGACGAAAGGGTTTTGGGGCGATCTGTCCCGCCAGCAGATTGATCAAATTAGCCCTCCTGGGGCTGGGGCTCATTGCCTGGTATCCGGTGTACCGCCAGCTCAAGCCCTTCTCCAATTGGGTGGCCTACGACTTATTCCGTATCCCCCATGGCACCCACCTGGGGGATGCGGTCTCCTTTTTCTTCCTGGATATTCCCAAGGTGTTCATGCTCCTGGTGCTGGTGGTCTTCGGGGTCGGCATCCTGCGCTCCTTTTTTACCCCGGAGCGGACCCGGGGCATTCTGGCGGGCAAGCGGGAGTATCTCGGTAATGTCATGGCTGCGGGGTTGGGGGTGGTAACCCCCTTTTGCTCCTGTTCCGCAGTGCCGCTGTTCATCGGCTTCGTGGAAGCGGGCATTCCCATCGGCGTTACCTTCGCCTTTCTGATCTCCGCCCCCATGGTGAATGAAATTGCCCTGGTGCTGCTCTTCGGCCTCTTCGGCTGGCGGATCGCGCTGATTTATATGTCCATGGGCTTATTGATCGCCATCCTCACCGGCATCATTATCGGCCGATTGAAAATGGAGAACCAGGTAGAGGACTGGGTCTATGAGATCCGGATGGGCCAGACGCCGGCTTGCCTGCAGCAATTGAGCTGGCTGGACCGGATCGATTACGGTCTTCAGCAGGTAAGAGATATCGTCGGGAGAGTCTGGATCTATATCATCCTGGGGATTGGGGCCGGGGCCGCGATCCACGGCTATGTTCCCGAAAACTTTTTAGCGGCAATCATGGGCAAACAGGCCTGGTGGTCGGTGCCGGTGGCGGTTCTTCTCGGCGCGCCGCTCTACTCCAATGCCGCCGGCGTTATCCCGGTGGTCGAGGCCTTGCTGGGAAAGGGCGCGGCCCTGGGGACTGTGTTGGCCTTCATGATGTCCATTATCGGCATCTCCTTTCCGGAAGTCGTCATCCTCCGGAAGGTCTTGAAGCCCAAGCTGATCGCCGTCTTTATCGGGGTGGTCACCGTGGGGATTACCATCGTCGGCTTCATCTTTAATGCCATTATGTGATGAAGCGATAGGAATAAAAGTATGAATGATCAAAATCTGAAAGCCGTCATCAAGGACCGGTACGGCAAGATTGCCCGGGGAGAAGTCACGTTCTGCTGCCCTTCCTGCGGGCCGACCACCAAAGACCAATGCCTGGCCGTGGGCTATACCGCGGAAGATCTCAAGCTGGTGCCCGAGATGGCGATTCTGGGCGTGGGGTGCGGCAACCCCACGGCGCTGGCGGATCTCAAGGAAGGTGAAACCGTGGTGGACCTGGGCTCCGGCGCGGGCATTGATGTTTTTCTGGCTGCCAATCGGGTGGGAAAGTCCGGTCGGGTCATCGGCGTGGACATGACTGCAGACATGGTGGCCCGGGGTCGGCAACTGGCCCAGGAGCACGGCTTCGCCAACGTGGAGTTCCGCCTGGGAGAAATCGAGCACCTGCCCCTGGACGCTGATTTTGTGGACGTCATTATCAGCAACTGCGTCATCAATCTCACGGCCGACAAGCTGGCCAGTTTCCGGGAAATCCACCGGGTTCTGAAGCCCGGCGGCCGGATACTGATCTCCGATTTGGTAACCGCGGGAACGTTGCCGGCAGACGTGCGCCAAAGCGCCATTGCCTGGGCCGATTGTCTGGCCGGCGCCATGGAGAAGGACGCCTACCTGGAAACCATCAGGCTCGCCGGTTTTGCGGAGGTGGCCGTAGTCTCCGAATCTCCTTATGAAGCGCCGGAAATGGATGAGCGTCTCAGCGGGAAAATCATCAGCGTGAAAGTGCGAGCTTTGAAGGGTTAACGAACGCGGGGATTGGAGATATGTCCGATAGTGATCTCACCCAGATTTCTCTCGGCCGCTTCCAAGTCGGCATCACCGGCCTGCAGCAGGCCATCATTGAGGTGAAAAGTTTGCAGGGCCGGCCTGAGGCTGAGATTGCCGATGCTCTCTTCGATAAACTCAAGTCTAAGAACTATATCCCCCAGCAGGCCCAGGAGGAGTATAAACAGGCCTTCCTGCGGGAGTATAAGAGGGCTTTGGGAGAGCAGGTTATTGAGGACCACGGCGGCCTGGTTGTCAAGATACTCGGCCCCGGCTGCCCGTCCTGCGACCGCTTGGAGCAGACCGTGATGACGGTCCTGGCGGAGTTGGACCTCCCGGCAGAGATTGAGCATGTCAGGGATCTAAAAGAAATCAATGCCCTGGGAGTTTTCGGGACTCCCGCGCTGATGATCAATAATGAACTGAAAGCCATGGGGCCTGTGCCCAGCCGTGACCGGTTAAAAACCTGGCTTCAGGAAGCTGCTGGCCAATAAAAGAATTAAGAAAGCAAAATGTTTAAGTCCAGAGTTTTCATTTTTATTCTATTGGCGCTGGCAGCCTTCATGCTGCAACTAATTATAAATAAAGGGCAATTGCGCGGACAGCGGTGCTGTCCTCGATCACCCGATGTTTTAATGTTGCCGTCAAAAAGTATCCCCGGCAGCAACCGCTAGCCGCAACCGGAAGGCGCAAAAATTAAAGTTTCCAGGCATGACGGATTTTCTGGCTGTTCCGGGAGCAGTGTTAGACTACCATAATTAAAAGAAAAAATTGCCCCGAGGAGAAGATCAAGCATGGGCCGAAAATTCTTTTCTTTAATTCTGTTTACTATGGTGTTGACCTTTGTTCTAACTACTTCAGAGACCACCAGGAGTCATGCCGAGCAGTCCAAGTTGGCCCAGGCCATTTATATAACCGTTAGCAAGGCCTGCGGTTGTACGTTGGATCGTTGCCGGGCCGGAGACTGGGTGGTGGAAAAGGTCTTTGTGGGAGATAAAAAGGCGCTGCTCAAGCGGCTTGATTATGCCACCGAACAGGATGCGGCCCGAGAATATATCACGAAATACCGCCTGGCCATGCCGCCTTCTCTGCTGTTTTTGGACAAAGACGGCAATCTCCTCTGGCGGGCCGACGGCGAACTGGATCAGGACCAGGTGGCAGAGAAGTTAAAAGAATTCGGGGCCTGACAATCTGGAAAAAAACTGCGGTCTTTGTTAGTATAATCGTCATCATCTGCCACCTTTGCCGGCATGTTCTACGGCAATCGTAGTGGGGTAGAGTCTTACAGGGCGGACCAGCTATGGTTGGAACCAGGGTCCGCCCGGATAAATTAAAATGTGGAGGAATTACCATGAAAAAAGTGCAAGTATTGGGGCCCGGCTGCCCCAAATGTATTGAACTGACCAAACGCACCCAAGAGGCTGCTCAGGCCGTGGGCGGAGATTTTGAGGTGGAAAAGGTGACCGATCTCAAACAGATTATGTCATTTGGAGTCATGATGACCCCGGCTCTTGTGGTGGATGGACAGGTCAAGGTCATCGGCAAGGTCCCCAGCGTCGAAGAGATCAAGAAGATGATCAGCTAGGTAGGCAAGCGACTCTTTAGAGGGGATTTCATGTTCAAAGTTCTATTTCTTTGCACAGAAAATGCCTGCCGCAGCCAGATGGCGGAAGGCCTGATCAACCATGATCTTAAAGGTGAAGTGCAGGCCTTTTCCGCCGGAGTGCGAGCTACCCGGGTGAATCCCCGGGCTATCCAGGTCATGGCCGAAATAGGTATTGATATCACCCAGCAGCGCTCGAAATCTATGGATGAGTTTATGGCGGACAAGTTTGATCTGGCCATCACCCTCTGCGATCAGGCTCAAAAACAGTGTCCCATGTTTCCCGGCGCCGACCGCCTGATCCATATGGGTTTTCCCGATCCGGCCCAAGCCACCGGAACGGAAGCGGAAATTATGGACGAGTTCCGTAAGGTGCGGGATGCTATCCGCCGGCAAATGGTCCCTTTCCTTCGAGAGGAACTGCGGGTAAACGCAAAAGGGAAAGCGGCTGGTTGACCCAAAGAAAATCATAACCACAGGACCGTAGCCGCCCGGAGGAGCCTCATGCTGTTAACACGGGTTTTAAACTACGAAATTTTTCGGCCCAAGATGGATGCAATCAGGGAAAGGCTGCACAGCATCGCCACCCTGGCAGACGACATCTCCCCCGCCTTCCCGTATCTCAACGCCGAATTGGGCGGCTGGGATTACGACCAGAAAAACCAGGTGCTGCTCCTCAAGTTGTCAGCCGGCAAATGGATCACCCTGCACGCCAAGGAAATCGCCATCCGGGGCGCCCGGGATATAGAGGAGTCGAAGGCCCTGTTGGAGTGGATCAAAGGGCAAATCAACGACATTTATGCCCGTCGGGATCTGATCACACCCCGCTTCACCAGCCAGGCGGCCCTCAAGGTCATCGAAATTCTCAAACTGCTGCCCATGACCAACTGCAAGGTCTGCGGCTACGCCACCTGTATGGCCTATGCCACGGCCCTCCGGGAAGGGGAGATCAGCCTCAATGATTGCCCCCCTCTCAGGGAAGAAAAATACCGGGAAAAAAGGGAAAAGCTTCAGGCCTACCTCGAGAGTTGCGGCTGGCGGGCCTTGGATGAATGATATAATCTTGATTTTATTGCAGGAGGTATTTGAATAAAAATGGGGGCTGCTAATGTCGAAATATTACTGCCAGGTCTTTGGAATGATCGCTGGGGTGATAACTATCAGCGCACTCTTGGGGACTCTTAGCGTTGGTTGGTGCCAGAATCAACCTGGCAAGGAATCATCAATTCCCCTTAAAAAACAAAAGGCCAGTAACAAAATGAAAACCTTAAAAATTCAATGGCAGCGTCTTGTTATCGATGACCAAACTTGCCAGAGATGCGGAGCCACAGAGGCAGAAGTTGAAAAGGCATTTCAATCTCTTAAGCAATCTCTTAATCCTTTAGGGATTGAAGTGGTGCTGGAAAAAAGCGCCATTAAACAAGCTGATTTCGAAAAAAATCCTTCCAAATCAAATCTTATCTTGATCGGCGAACGGTCTTTAGAAGATTGGCTTCAGGCTCGAACTGGGCAAAGTTCCTGCTGTGGACCTTGCGGCGATGCCGAATGCCGAACGATTGAGACTCAGGGTAAAATTTATGAAACGATTCCGGCCGAATTAATTATCAAAGCCGGCCTTAATGCTGCTGGCCAGTTACTCAATGCCAAAGGTGGTCATTCTTGTTGCCCATAATTACCTTAGGGACACGGTGCCTCGTGCCCCTCACGATTCTGCACCTAACGGGCTTCCAGGCGCATCCGAACTTTGCCGGCGGCATCCTTCAGTTCCAGCGTATTCCCGGAAATTCGCACCGACGTGGTAGCTCCCATGGTCTGGAGGAAGGCCTTTTCCAGGGCGTCCACCGGCGGCGGGCAGGCCATTTGGGTAGTAGCCATCTGCTTGAAACGAAAACTATGGGTGTCCTGCTCAAAAGAGCTTAAGGTCTAAGCGCGGTTGTCGTCCTGAGGGCTGGCCGGTAAAATACCATCGCTTGCCATCCCTCAGGATGACCATAACTGCTGCGGTGATTTTTGCTTCCCGCGGCCTCAGGAGCTCCGCATCACCATGTGCTGTTCGGGCACGGGGTAGCCGGCCTCACCGAAGCTTTCCCGGATGACCCGGTTGGTGTCAAAATAAACCTGCCAGTAATTGTTATTGTGGACGTAGGGCCGCACCGCCAGGACCGGGCCGGCCAGGTTGAACTCCAGGATTTCCACATCCGGAGCCGGCTCGGTGAGGACGTTGGGAATCTTGGCCAGACGCTCCTTGAGGAGCTTGATGGCCTGGAGCATGGTCCACACTATGATTCAATTGGGCCTTAAGGTCCACCCGGCGGTAGGGATTAGCGGTAAAATTCTGGATATTATTCGAAAAGATCTTGTTGTTGCCAATGAAGGTGCGGATGTTGTCCGGGGTATCAATGGTGGTGGCAAACATGCCGATTTCATGCACCGTGCCCACGACGTCCCCGGCACTGACAAAATCACCCACTTTAAAAGGCTTTAAAAAGACCATAAAGGCGCCAGCCGCGAGATTCGACAACATCCCGCCCCACATGGTGCCGATGGCCAAGCCAAGACCGGCCAGCAAGCCGGCAATAGTGGTGGTCTCGACGCCGAAGTAACTGAAGATGGCCACGATCAGGATGACCTTCAATAAAATGCCGACGGCCGAAGTGACGTATTTTATCAGGGTCACATCCACTTCTTTGGCAGTCATGGCACTGGTCATCATTCTTCTGACCATACCAATCAGCCAGGAACCAACGATCCAAACGATGATGGCTCCCATCACTTTGAGGCCGATATCAAGACCTTTCGTCATCAGTTCGGCTAAAAAGGTGCTGTCCATATTATTCCTCCCTGTTTTCATTAAAAAAATATTCTTGTTTCAAACTAATTATTGTTAACAGGGAATCAAGCAGGTTCCTTGGCATATTTGGTTTTTTTGCATAAGTAATGTGGTAGTCGGGCAGGATGGTTTGTACCTAAAGGGCCAGGGTGGGGAAAGACAGAAATTAGCTTCTAATACGGATAGATATCAGTATTACCGCCAGATTATGACATCAGGAGATATGGTCTGGTCATCAGAGTGGAGAACAGGGCCAACCAGATCGTTCTTAGGTAGCAGGATAAAAAATGCCGTTCAGTAGGCGCACTACGGCCAGATCAGGATAATAATCAATGATGTTCAGACCGGCGTAAGCCTGATCCAGATGGAAGATTTGCTGCAGGTCCAAGCCCAGGGCCTGGCTCAGGATCACTCGGTTGATACCGGCATGGGCCACCACCAGAAAGGCCTCACCGGCATGGTGCTGGAGCAGTTCCGACAACTTGGGCGCCGCCCGGGCCTGCAGGTCCTTGAGGCTCTCGCCTGCCGGGACGCGGAAATTGGCCAGATCCGCGAAGCGCTGCTGCAGTTCCTCGGGGTAACGGGTCATAATTTCCTGGAAGCTCAAACCCTCCCAAACGCCGAAATTTATTTCCCGAAACTCCGGGACCGTCCCCACCGTTAGCCCGCGCCCCTGGTTGATGATCTCCGCCCCCCGCCGGGTCCGGGTCAGGTCAGAGGAATAAATGCCGGCTAGCTTGACATCCTGGAGATGGGCCGCCAGGGCCTCACACTGGCTTACTCCGGTAGGACTTAAATCAACGTCATTGTGGCCGTTGTAAATGTCGGTGTGGCCATCCGCCACCTGGCCGTGCCGGACCAGATACAGACGGGTGGCGGTGAGCAGTCCCTGGGCCGCCAAAGCTCTGAGCCGCATCAGTCTTGCCGCAAGTCGACGTTATTGGGGACAATCACCACGCCCCCTTCGCTGATGGGGAAGCGCCTGGAGTCAGTTTCCCGGTCATAGCCGATGGAGAATCCGGGCGGCACCTTGACCCCTTCCTCGATAATAGCCCGGCGCACCCTGGCCCGAGGGCCGATGTGGACGTCATCGAAGATAATCGAATCCGTTACTTCGGCATAATAATCCACCCGGACGTTGGGTGACAGGATGCAGCGCTGGACCGTGGCCCCGCTGATGATGCAGCCGTTGGCAATGAGGGATTCTTCCACCGCTGCCGATCGGATATGGCCGGGGTCGCCCGCCGAAAATAGTCTTGGCTGGCGGGCACTGGCGCTGGTAGGTCCGGATCGGCCACTTGGAGTCATACAGATTGAACACCGGGTCGATGGTCACCAGATCCATGTTGGCTTCGAAGTAGGCATCGATGCGGCCGATGTCCCGCCAGTAATGCACTTCCTTTCTATTTTCATCCCGAAAACTGTAGGAATAGACCTGCATGGCCCGCTGCACCATGGAAGGAATGATATTTTTGCCGAAGTCGTGGTCGCTGTCCGCCTGCCGGGTGTCTCGAATAACCTCCTGCACCAGCACTTCCGTATTAAAGATATAGATGCCCATGTTGGCCAGGGAAAATTCCGGATTCCCCGGGATGCCGGGAGGGTCCTTGGGCTTCTCCAGAAAGTTGATGATTTTGTGGTCCTCATCCACATGCAAGATGCCGAAGCCCGTGGACTCAAGCCGGGGAAATTCCACGCAGGCTGCGGTCATATCCGCCTTTTTGGCTATGTGATAATTCAACATCTCCATATAGTCCATCTTGTAGACATGGTCCCCGGAAAGGATCAAGACATAATCCGGCCGTTCGTTTTGTAAGATGCTGATATTCTGATAGATGGAGTCGGCTGTGCCCCGGTACCACCGGTTGACCGTCACCTGCTGGGGCGGAATACTGTAAATGTATTCCCCCATCTCCGGGTTCACCACCTCCCAGGCCATGCGCAGGTGATGATCCAGGGAAAAGCTGCCGTACTGGGTGAGGACGTAGATCTGGCGGATGCCGGAGTTAATGCAGTTGGACAGCGTAAAATCGATAATCTTGTAAATGCCGCCAAAGGTTACCGCCGGCTTCGCCTTGTCCCGGGTCAGAGGAAAAAGCCGCTCTCCCCGCCCCCCGGCCATGATCAGAGTGGACAGCTTGTATGGTTTATCCATGGTCACCAAGATCCCTTCATTAAATGTCAGCTTTCACCTGACTGGAGCCAGTAAAAGTTGGGGTTGCCCTGTCGAAACCTGTTAGCTCGAAATCATTTTTCTATCTTTTAACTTGAAACTCAAAACCCGGAACTCGAAAGTTACTTAAGCAGTTCCTTAATCTTTTCCTTTAATTCGGTCAGGTCAAATGACTTGATAACGTAAGCGTTGGCCGCCCAGGCCATAAAGTCCTGCTGATACTGGGAATAGGCGGTATTTAGAATTACCGGCAGGTTTTCTTTCAGGCCCAGGATGCGGGGCAGCGCCTCCACGCCGGTCATGCCCGGCATGCGAATATCCAGGATTACCAGATCAAGGTTTTCTTTCTCAATGATTTTTAAGGCTTCCGGGGCACTGGCAGCCATGAGCACCTCGTAACCCGCCTCGGTCAATTCTTCATTGAGATAGTTGCGGATAGGGTCCTCATCATCTACCACCAATATTCTTTTCATGCCATATCTCCCTTAGAACCAGGCAAGAGGCTATAATCTATGGGCTAGAGGAATAACAATTAATCTCGCCCTATTTTCAGGCGGCGTGGTATTTTTCGAATATGACTTTTGGCAAGTACTATACCTTAATTATATGATCTGCACCCCGGGGTTACAAGCAAAAGGCGATGGCGAAAAACTGAGCTTCCGGCTAGCTGCCCAGGGGCGGCTGCCAATACTCCCCAAAATACAGCGGCAGTTCCAGGGCGCAGATCGGCCCCACCCGGATTTCCCAACCCGTGGCCGCGGCCAGGGGCTGTTCCAGCGCCGCGGCCAGCCCCGGGATAATCAGGGTGCGATGCCGGACCTTAGCGTCCAGGTGCGCTTCGTGCAACGCCGCAGTCACTTTGGCCGGAGTAAATCTTTCGTAAATCATGGCCATATCCAGGGTGTCCCCCAGGGTGTCCGCCAACAGCAGATAGAACGGGCTGACCGTCGTGGCCAACACCGCACTCAGCACCGTCAGGGTAATCTCACTGTTGCCGCTCACCAAGACCGGCGCCTGAGGGCCCGGGGCATTGATCTCATGTAACCCCGGCGGGATGGGCTGGGGTAGGGCCATAGACTCCACCGGCGGCACCAGCGCCGCCCCCTGCAAAGCCAATTGCAAGGCATACCGCTTGTAGGGAGATAAGCCGGGAGCATCTTTGAGTTTTAGGCTCCGGTTTTGTAAGCGACCCAAAAAATCTTCGCAGCTTTCAGCCCCGGCCGCCCGGCACTCCTCCTGGGTAAGATAGGGCAGCCACTGCAACCGTAATAGATAGAGATCGGCCGGAGGCATGATGGTATCTCCTGGTCAAAGGAAAGGCTTGAAGCTTGCAACGGTCAGCTGTCGGCCAAGCCATAGCCAGCCTCTGGGGGAATAATTCTTTAGGTTCGTCACCCGAGGTCGCATCGTCTTAAGGCAGGTATCAGGCCGACGGCAAAAAACTGTAAACTGCTATCTATCTAACTTATCAGAAATGCACTGCCGGGGCAAATGGGGTCAGGTGGCTTTTTTGACAAAATCGGCAGAAAAGACATCCGAAAAATTTTTATTATCCCCCCTACATCAGTCCTGGAATTTATAGCTTTTTTAGAATATCATTGGTTCGATATGAACTTAATGGCGGAGGCTTCGTCAGTCAAGATGACGACCTGGTAACCAGATCTTTTGTGGACCTATATCCCTGGGGATTGTCATGGTTTTGCCATACCGGGGGACGACCGCCTATGTGAAGGCAGAAAACTGATGAGCCGGAAAATTCTCCGAGACGGCAAGCCCGGTCTGATCGCCTTGGCGGCCTGGCTGGTTTTCTCTGTCCTGCTGCTGAGCTGGGGGCCGGGCCGCGCCTCGGCCAGCGTTGAACCCGACTTGGGCGCTCCGGTTATTATAGCGCCGTCAACGGTCGAGGTCTACCTGGCGGCGGCCGGGCAGGAAATGGATCGGGGGGAAGCTGCCGCGGCCCTGGCCGCCGTGGCCCAGGGGTTGGTGGTGCACCCGGGCGATGCCAGTTTATTGGAGCGCCGGGCCGACATCCTGGCCACCCAGCCCGAACTGCGGGAGCGGGCCGCAGAACTCTACCAGCAGCTCTTGACGGCGCGCCCAGATGACTTGAGCCTGAAAATCAAGCTGGCCAACACCTGGCTGGCTCTACGCCGGCCCTTTAAGGCCGAAACCTTGTTCCGGGAAGTTTTGGCCCTCGATCCCAACAACGGTCAGGCTAACCTGGGGCTGGGCCGCATCTACCTGGCAACGTATTTCTATACCATGGCGGCCCGGCATTTTGCCCTGGCCCGGGCCCGCCTGCCGGAGAACCGGGAAGCCCTGGAAGGGTGGCGGGAGGCCAGCTCCCTGATAAGTCCGCAACTACAAACCATGGCCAACGTCTTTGAGGATGCCGAGGGTTTTCGCCGGGCTTCTCTGTGGAACGGTTTCTGGCAATATCTCCATCCGAGGGTGCGTCTCGGCAGCGGCTACGGCTACCTGAACTATCACAGCGGCGCCGCCCCGTTCCTCCGGAACAAAGAGGGCCAGAACCTGCATCGCCACGTCGTGCCCCTCGTCCTCCAATACCGTCCGGCCACCCGCGTTTACATAGAGGTGGGCGGGTCTCTCAATGACTACGGCCGCTGGGGACAATCAGGCACGGCGCGAGCCGCGGCCTACTGGCAGGCGACCCGCGGGACCGGTGTCTCCCTGGCCTACAGCTATTACGACGTCATCGAATTCTTCGGTCCCTTTCGGGGGCCCTGGGGCCTGTTCTTTGATGATTTTGCCGGGTATAAAGGCTACCGCTACAGTATCGCCAATCCCATCGGTCTCTGGTCCCAGAGTTTTTTCGGCGCCAATGCCTCCAACACCCTGACCGTGACCCGGAAGATCAGGGCCCACGACGTCATTTTTTGGGGGTATCAGGCCCTGGGGCAGAAGCTTACCCTGGTGGGTCTGGGCGACGTGAGCTTTTACTCCGACGGCAATTTCCGGCAGATCTGGAGCGCCACCCTGCAGTATCAACTGGTTCAGGAGCCGCTCCTCAAACTCAAATACACTTTTAATTACGGCGATTTTCTTTACCCGGCCCGGACCCTGGCGCCTCCCGGCGGCGCCCCGGCCTATTTTGCTTTCCAACACTTGAAACATCATACCTGGGGGGTCGTCCTGGAAAAAAACTGGGCCAAACGGTTCAAAGTGGCCCTGGAAAGCAACCTCGGGTATAACCAGATGAGCAACGCCCCGAGCTTTACCTCCCTGGTGGAACTGGATTACCTGCTCACCTACCACGTGTCCCTGCGCGCCGTGGGCTTGTACTCCAACGCCGTGACCAGAGGTTCAGCCTCCTACCAGGTGCGCAGCGCCCTGGCGACGCTTTCGTACCGGTTCTAATAATGATATGCTATTGTTGGGCCAGGCAAAAAAATAAGTTGGCCATTCCCGGCGCTTCTTCTCTAATCAGGCGGGGAATCTAAGCGCTTAGGCGTTTCGGCGCTCGGCTATTTCAGGTTCTCAGGATAAAACTATGGAACTGATTCACTCTCTACACAGCGGCTTAGGAATGTTTGTGTCCTTCCTCAAATTGGCCCTGGAGTCAATTTCGGTGTTTTGTGTGGTTATGGGGCTGGTAACCTCTTTGACCATGGCGGTGGGCTTTGCCCGACATTCCAGATCCTTGCTGCAAAACCTCTCGACCCTCAGATTGCAGTTCGGGTCCTGGCTGGCGGTGGCCCTGGAGTTTCAGTTGGGCGCCGACATCGTTTCCACGACCGTCAACCCCACCCTGCAGTCCTTGGGAGAATTGGGATTGCTGGCGGCAATCCGAACCTTCCTGAATTACTTCCTGCAAAAAGAACTGCAAGCCGGAGAACGACTCATTATTACAGCCTCCAAGCGGGGACCGGAGACCAAGGGATCAGAGGCCGGTGGTGAGCGGGCAAATTAGCTGTTTTTGTCCTCCTGGTTATTTCGCAGAGATTGTTCATAAATATATTCTGAGAGCGGGATATCGGCCGGGATATTCCCAGAGAATAAGGTTTCGAGTTTTGAGTCCGGAGTTTGGAGAGCAGCGGTCCGGGTTGGCGACAGGAGGCCAAGGCTGCCGGCAATTTTTTCATACAGCTTAACTTGTTGATAATCCTGGCTATTACCTTTGCAAGAAGGGGTTTTTCCCGGTAATTTCCCGCCTTTGTCCCGCGGCTTGAAAAGACGGTTTTTGGTTTCCAGTTTGCGGTTGCCGGTTTTGGGCTGGCCAGCTTGTCTGAGTCAGGCTAAGGAGATTCTCTTTGCAAAGGTCCAGGTCCTCCAGGGAGGCAGGGGAAGAGGGTTGGGCCGAAGCATCCGGGCAGGGGAATAACAGCGCCCCGGCCAGGGCCTGGCGGCCGGCGGCAAGGACTTGGGGGTCGTGGGGCAGGAGACTGGCCTGGGTGGTCCACTGGGGCGAGGCCAGGATCTGGTAGACAACCCTATCGTCGAAGTGGATATCCTGTTTTAGCATGATATTGAGGAGGCGGGTGCCTAGCGAGATGGCCTGGAGAACTAACTTGCCGTTGCCTTCGGCCTGGGCGGCCTGGGCCGTCTGCGTGGCCATTTCCACGGCCTGGCTGAGCCAAAAGAGGCAGCCCTGGCGCAGATTATCCTGAAGCCGGTCTTGGGCCCGGCTGACTTTGGCCTGCAGGTGGGCCTTATGGCGGTGCAGGGCGGAGGTGCTCAGGCCATATTCCTGGCTGAGGGCGGCCAGGGTGGCGGACCCGGTCATGAGGGCCTGGTCGATGGCCTGGCGCTGGGGGTGCTGACAGATGGAGCAAGACATGGGGACTCTCCTTTTTATAGTAGCTAGGGGGTTAGTTAAAGGCTGTCGGGTATCAGCGATCAGCTAAAAAAGAAAGCTGTTATCTGATATCAGCTTGTAACAGATTGGAGAGGGGGAGGGACAGGACAGATGAGACAGATGTCACAAATTTTTCTGAGGTAAGCGTTATAAGGAAAGATGAAAAGGTTTACCCGCCAGGGGAAGACACAAGGCGGGAGGCGCTGCGCTTTCCCGCCCTACAATTCTTATTCACAACAAAGCAGGAGGGTCAGGGCAGAGAAGGAAGTTTGGACAGCCGAGACTCAATCGTAATCAAACTGAAGTCGCTGTCTTTGAGTTTCCATGCTATCCCTCTATGTTGCCAATTCCACTCGAGATATCCAGATTCTTCCAAAACAACCCCGAGATAACTTGAGCCTTGTGCATGATAAACGTTGGCACCTGGTTGTTCCAGAATTATCATACCAAGTCCACGACGCTCGGTTCCGTTGCCTAAATGTTCAACATTGTTGGCAAGTGGAAAAAAATTATATTCAAATTCGCTGTAGAGTTTACTAAGTATGTTTTGAATTTCCTGGCTTGAATACGAGTGCTTAAGTCCATTTTCGTTTTCGATTTCTACCCGCTGTGAGTTTTCGTCAAAGCGCCAGTGAAATTGCCGCTTCCTGTTTATTCCCCCACGAGTGACAGCCATATTGTATCCCATTTTTGGAGTTCCAAGGATATTGATTACCCCCTATCAGGCAATCTCCGCGTCCGTCAGATAACAGTCCGGATCCGGGGCCCAGAGATCCCCGGTGAGGGCCTCGGCCCGGACCCGGAAATTGCCGCCGCAGGTGTCCAGCCAGCGGCAGGTGGCGCAGCGGCCGGTGACGTGGCGTTTTTTCTCCTTTAATTGGGCCATGAGCGGATTGCTCAGGTCGGTCCAGATCTGGCTGAAGGGCCGGTCCTGGACGTTGCCGAAGGCATAGTGCCGCCAGAACTGGTCGGCATGGACCTGGCCGTCCCAACTGACGCAGCCGATGCCCCGGCCGGAGTTGTTGCCTTCATTCATGCGCAGAAGCTGCAAGACTTCCTCGGCCCGGGGGCTGTTTTCCCGTTTCAGGCGCAGGTAGATGTAGGGGCCGTCGGCGTGGTTGTCCACGGTGAGGACCTCTTTGGGTTTGCCCCGGGCAAACAGGTCGGCGGTGCGGTCGATGATCAGATCCACCACGGCCCGGGTTTCTGCGTGGCTCAGCGCCGCCTCCACCAGGCGGCTGCCCCGGCCGGCGTACACCAGGTGGTAGAAGCAGACCCGGGGGATGTCATGGGACTCGATGAGATCGAAGATGGCCGGGATTTCCCGGTAGTTGTGCTTGTTGATAGTGAAGCGCAGACCCACCTTGATGCCGGCCGCCTGGCAGTGGCGCACACCCTCCATGGCCGCGGCAAAAGCCCCGGCCTGGCCCCGGAAGCGGTCGTGGGTGGCCTCCACGCCGTCCAGGCTGATGCCCACGTACGACAGGCCGAAGCGTTTCAACCGCCCGGCCATGTCCCGGTCAATGAGGGTGCCGTTGGTGGAGATGACGGCCCGCATGCCCAGGGTGACGGCGTGTTCCACCAGGGTCAACAGGTCAGGGTGCATCAGGGGTTCGCCGCCGGAGAAGAGGACCACCGGAACGCCGAAGGCCTTCAGGTCGTCCAGGAGGGCCAGCCCCTGGTTGAGGGATAGTTCCCCTTCGGGCGCCGCCGTGGCGGTGGCGTGGGCGTAACAGTGGACGCATTTGAGGTTGCAGCGGCGGGTGACGTTCCAGACCACCACCGGCCGTTTGTCCGCGGAAAACTGCAGCAGATGCGAAGGCAAGGCCCCGGAATGGCGGCCGTAGCGCAAGACGTCGGCCGCTTCCACAGCCCCGCAATAAAGTTTGGAGATACCGATCATAAGTTTTTAGTTTCAAGTTTCGAGTTTCGGTTTGATTCACCCCTCACCTTGATCCTCTCGCCTTGAGGGGAGAGGGGATGATGGTGGCCAAGCGAAGCTTGGCGGGATATTGGGTTCCCAAGTACAACTTGGGAACCAGACAAAAAAAATTTTTAACGTAGGGGCAGGCCCCCGAGCCTGCCCAAAGCCTCGGGAATCAGCTTTCCGGCGTGGAGGAGGTGGCGCTCAGAAAAGACTGCTGCAGGGACTCCTGGAAGAGGCGGTTGAGATAGCCGTCCAGGTCCGCGAGGTCTTCCAGGGTTAACTGGAAAGATTCTTTGCCGGTGCGGTCCCGGACCAGTTTGAGGGCGTATTCCAGGTCCTTGGCAAAGCCTTCGCAGATCACCCGGGCGGTGGTGCCGCCGGCCAGGGCCCGGCGCATGACCTCATCCACGGCCTCCTGGGAAAAGGAGAGCTGGATATGGTGGTCCTGATAAAATTTAGCTTCAAACCGGCGGACCTGTTGGTACAACCGGCTGATCTGGTCGAAGGCGGTGAGCAGATCGCAGTCCCACCTCTGGTACTGGTCCACCATCAGGGCCACCCGATAGTCGGTGAGGGGCATGTGGAAGCGCCGGAGGAGTTCATTTTCCCGGCGCCAGACCGATTCCTTCAAGAGGGCCAGTTCCTGGAGCGCCGCGGCCTCAAAACGGGCCGCCAGTTCAGGGTCATGGGGGTCGGCCAGGAGACGGGCCAGTTGGGCGTCGGGATTGGCCACTATTTCCGGGGTGACTAGAAGTACTTTGATGTCGGTGGAGGGCAGTCGTTTTTCAAACTGAATCAGGGCTTTTTCGATGACGCTGACCAATCCCCGGGCGCCGGTGCGCTCCTGGGCGGCCCGCTCGGCCAACAGGCGCAGGGCCTCATCCTCAAACTTGATGTCGATGTCATAGGCCCGGAAATCCCGCTTTTTACTGATGGTGATGGGATTGTTGGGATTTTTCAGGATTTCGTAGAGGTCGGCGGCGGTCAGCTCTTCCAGGACGGCAATGACCGGCAGGCGGCCGATAAATTCCGATTCAAACCCATAGTTGACCAGATCCTGGGCGGTCACCTGGAGCCAGAATTCCTTGTCCCGCTTTTTGGAACGGGGTTTGCCGTGAAACCCGATTTCCTGTTTGGCCAGACGCTCTTTGACGATCTTTTCCAAATTAGTGAAGGCGCCGGAAACAATGAAAAGGATGTTCCTGGTATTAAGGGTGCGCTTTTCCCGTTTGCCGGTCTTGCGGTATTGCTCAATGGCCTGAATCTGGGAGATGGGGTCATGGGGCACTTTAAGATCGACTTCGGTTTCCTCCATGGGTTTAAGGAGGGCCCGTTGGACGCCGCTGCGAGAAACATCAGGGCCGATGAGGTTGCCGCTCGAAGCGATCTTGTCAATCTCATCGATATAAATGATGCCGTATTGGGCCAGTTCCAGATCGTCGCCCGCTTCATAGACCAGATCCCGGACCAGGTCCTCGACGTCGCCGCCGACGTAACCGGTCTCGCTGAATTTGGTGGCATCGCCCTTGACAAAGGGGACGCCTATCTTTTTGGCGATGAGCTTCACGAGATAGGTCTTGCCGACGCCGGTGGGGCCGATGAGGATAATATTGTTTTTAATGGAGCCGACCCCAACGTCGGGCTGCCTGCCTTTGTCCTGCAGGTAGCGGATGCGGTTAAAGTGGGTGCAGACCTTGGTCGCCAGGATGCTTTTGGCGAAATCCTGCTTGATGACGTATTCGTTGAGATAATCTTCCAACTCTTCGGGCTTGAGGTTGAAATTGATCCTTCCCGGGCCAATGCCATCCTTGCCCTTGGCGGTAGTTTCTTCCACCATTGGTTTGGGCATGATAAAAGGGGAGATTATCTTGACGCGATCACCATATTTTTTTGACAGGTAATCGCTGAGTTCCTTTTCCAGTTCTTTTTGATCCGGGAATTTCGTGTTATTTTCGTCCATGGTAATTAGTTCGGGCTATTCTCATAAGAAGTTTAAGATTTTTATAGAGGTTTTAAAATATATTTCTCTTCGAGATAATTTTTGTAGGGGCGGGTCTTAGACCCGCCCCTACGGAAGTCCCAAAAGAGAATCTTTCTGACGCATGAATATTATTATAAATCCTGCACGTAGCGGTTGCAAGGGGGGGGCGGGAAGCAAGCAGATTGACGTGAGGCTGGGAGAATGCTAAGCTAATGATAATAAAGGAAAGAAAAGGAGTCTAACCATCGATCGGGTGCAAGGAAATCTCGCCGGTCTCAAGCCTCAGCAGATCCGGCGGCTCGAGCGGCTCTACCGCCGGAAAGTCCCGCCGAGTCAACTGCTGACTCCGGAATTAGCCAGACAACTATCTGAAATATCAACTGAAATAAAACGCCAAGTAGGCATCTTGCTGGACCGGCAAGGCACTCCGGTCCTGGTGCTGGTGGGAGACCATAAGGGTGTGGTGATTCCTCCTTTAAAACGGGAGCGTGAGGCGGGCGCGCGGCTGAAGGGCCTGCGCCTGATCCACACCCATCTCAAGGGAGAACCTTTGAGCCAGGACGACCTCATGGACCTGGCCCTGCTGCGGCTGGATTTTATCGGCGCCCTGGAAACCACACCCGAGGGGCTGCCCGGCCGCCTGCACGGGGCGCATCTGCTGCCCCAGCGGGTGGAAGGCAGGGATTGGGAGTTTATCAACATCGACCATGTGTCCCACCTGGAGCTGGATTTTACGGCCCTGGTCCAATCCCTGGAGTCGGAACTGGCCCGGGCCGGCCGCACCGGAAAGGACCAGGACCGGCGGGAGCGGGCCATTCTGATCGGCGTCACCACCAAACCCCGGCAGGTGGCGGAGGATTCCCTCATGGAACTGCGGGAGCTGGCCGGGTCCGCCGGCTTGCAGGTGGTGGACGTCATCTTGCAGCAACGCCAGCGCATCGATCCCCGCTTCCTCATGGGCCGGGGCAAGCTCATGGACCTGGTGATCCGGGCCCTGCAGGCGGATGCCGACCTGCTGGTCTTCGACGCGGACCTGAACCCATCCCAGGTGCGTTCCATTACGGATTTTATCGAGCTCAAGGTCATTGACCGGACCCAGCTGATTTTAGACATCTTTGCCCAGCGGGCCCGGAGCCGGGAGGGCAAGCTGCAGGTGGAGATGGCCCAGTTGAAGTACCTCCTGCCCCGCCTCATGGGCCGGGATGATGCCCTGTCCCGGCTGACCGGGGGCATCGGCGGCCGGGGACCGGGGGAAACCAAGCTGGAGATCGACCGCCGCCGGGTGCGGGAGCGCCTGCACCGGCTGGCCCAGGATTTGGACCAGGTCAAGGCCGAACGGCGGGTGCGGCGAGGCCCCCGGCAGCGCCACGGCCTGCCCATTATTTCCATTGTCGGCTACACCAACGCCGGCAAATCCACTTTGCTCAACACGCTGACCCGGGCGGAGGTGCTGGCCGAAGACCGCTTGTTCGCCACCCTGGACCCCACCAGCCGGCGCTTGCGCTTCCCCAAAGAACGGGAGGTCATCATTACCGACACGGTGGGCTTTATTCGGGATCTGCCCAAGGATCTGCTGGAGGCCTTCAAGGCCACCCTGGAGGAGCTGGAGGACGCGGATCTGCTGCTCCACGTCATCGATCTGAGCAATCCCCGGTTTGCGGAGCAGATGGAGGCAGTGGACAAAATTCTGGCCTCCCTGGAATTGGGCGGCAAGCCGGTGCTGAAGGTCTTCAATAAGATTGATCTGGTAGACCCGGAGCTGGCGGCCTGGCAAAGCCGCCTCCATGGCGGCGTGGCCATCTCGGCCATGGACGCCGGGACCCTGCAGCCCCTGCTGCACCGGCTGGAAGAGACCATCGACCGGATTTTGCCCCGGGAGCAGACGACCTCAGCCGAGCAGGAGGCAATTGAGGAAGCCATGAAGGAGCGGGATAAAGCGGGGTTGTTGCACTAAAAAGTGGTCAGTGATCAGTGATTAGTGGGCAGTAAAAAGATAGGAGGGCAGAGATAATTATGTCAAAAAAAATCGCCATGTTGTTTCCCGGCCAGGGTTCCCAGTATGTGGGGATGGGGAAGGCTTTGTTTGATAGTGACGCCAAGGCCCGGGAGCTTTTTGACCAGGCGGAGGCGGTCACCGGCCTGCCGCTGCAGCGGTTGTGTTTCGCAGGGCCCATGGAAGAGTTGACCCAGACGGTGAATTTGCAGCCGGCGGTCACCATGCTGAATATGGCCCTCTATAATGCCCTGGTGCGGGCCGGGGTGCAGCCGGCGTATGTGGCCGGGCACAGCCTGGGGGAATACAGCGCCCTGTATGCCGCGGGGGTGCTCTCCGAGGCCGAGACGCTGAAAGCGGTGAAAATGCGGGGGCAGTTGATGCACCGGGAGGCCCAGAAACACCCCGGAGCTATGGCCGCGGTGGTGGGCCTGCCCATTGCTCAGGTGGTGGAACTGCTCTCGCCCGTGGTCGGAAGGGGCTACTTTGCCCTGGCCAACTACAACACCCCGGAGCAGCTGGTGGTGTCCGGGGCCAAAGTTGAGGTGGAGGAAGCCATGGCCATCGTCAAAGCGGCCGGGGCCCGGGCCGTGCCCCTAGCGGTGTCCGGGGCCTGGCATTCTCCGTTAATGGCAGGGGCGGCCCCGGATTTTACCGCCTTGCTGGCGACCCTCAATTTTCAGCCGCCCAAGACCGCGATTCTGCTCAACGTCAGCGGTCTGCCGGAGACCGACCCGGCCGATATCCGGGACTATATGGGCCGGCAGTTGACCTCTTCCGTCCAGTGGACCCAAATTATTGACCACATGCGGACTGCGGGCGTGGACACCTGGGTGGAAGTGGGCCCCAAAAACGTCCTGAAAGGCCTGGTGCGCAAGATCATCCCCAAAGACCAGCCCTTTGATTTTCACAATGTGGAAGATCCCGCCAGCCTGGCGAAGTTTTTGGAGGAAGTGGCGAAATAACTAACTCTGTTTGAAATGGTGGCACAGGCATCCTGGCCTGTGCCACCATTTTCATATGCTATATCAGCTGCTACCGGAAATAACCGCTGATGTACGTGACCGCCAGATAGATGAGGATGACGGCCAGGAGCCCCTTAATCAACCTGGCCGGGACGAATTTTTGGGTGCGGGCCCCCAGGTACATGCCGGCCATGCCCCCTAAGCCGAACAGGATTCCCAACAGCCAGTCTGGGGAAACGGCCTGTTGCGGATACCAGGGGGCAATGAGCATATAGAAGATCACCCCCGCCACTGAGGTGATGAAGGTCCCCATCAGGGCAGCACCGGCCACGGTATAGACCGGCAGGCCGAAGACGGCCACAAAAAATGGGGCAATGATGGCCCCGCCGCCGATGCCATAGGTCCCGCCGATTATACCCACAATAAAGCTCAAGGCAAAGATGCCCCAGGTGGAAAACTCAAAGCATTCGCCGTAGAATTCGTAGGCAATGCGGGTCAGAGTAAATTTCTTGGTACAGACTACGGCTTCAGGAGGCAGTCCCGCGGCAACCCGGCTCTGGGACTCCTGTTTCATGGCCGCCACCCGTTCGTTGAACCTGGCCTCCAGAGCCTTCATGCTGGGGCGAGGGCGCCAGAGGTCATAGGCCAGGCGCAAGCCGATATAGAGCAGGACTAAGCCGGCAAACAATTTGAAGGCCTTGGGGTCCGGCAGGTATTTGATCCGCAGGAAGGCCCCGATAAAGACGCCCGGTAACGTGCCGACAATGACCACCCAGGTCAACGGCCAGGCCATGCGGCCTTCTTTGATATAGCGATAGACACCGCTGGGGATGGCGACTACATTATAGACCAGGTTGGTGGGGCTGACGGCCGGGCTGGTAAAACCGAGCACACTCACCTGGAAAGGCAGAAGTAAAAAAGCCCCGGAGACACCGCCCATGGAGGTGAAAAAAGAAACAACCAGGGCGACCAGAAAGGGCACGACAGGATTGGTTTCAACGCCGCTGACGGGAAAGAACATGGCCGTCTCCTTATGGGTGAGAGGTTCTCTGGCAGAATTTTGAAAAAATTCATTTCTAATATAGGCACGATTATGATATTATTCGTGTCAATAATATCAAGGGGCCGGAAGGGCTGTCAAGAAGAATTGCCTATGGCCTGAAAAATTTTTATAAGGATTGAAACCTCTAGAAAAACCTTTCTGGTCACCTGAGCGAAGCGAAGGATCTTGATGCTTCGGTCGCTGGGCTCCCTCAGAATGACAGTATTTTTTAGATTTGTCAGATTACACCTCAAGGAAAAGCGGTTGTTGAGAGAAAGGCAGAAATATCTGAAATGGCCAGGGAAAAAACTGACATAAAGACCGAGGGCTGGACGGATTCGGCCTTGCCGCGGCCGGAACGGACCAATCACGGGCGCATCGTGGCCGGGCCGGAGAGCAGCCGGAGCCTGGATACGGTGCAACTCAGCCGGCTGGAACAATCCTTTCGTGATTGGGCCCAAGGCTCCGCCAGGTCAGATGTGCGCTTATCCCGCTGGCGCATCCTCCTTATCTTTTTGTTGATCCGCTACACGGGCGCCAGGTTGAACGAGGTGTTGGCCCTGGATCCGTTCCGGGATATCGAACTCGACCGGCAAACGGTGGTTTTTGGCAGATCTGAGGCCGGTCCTGACCGACCAACACGGGAAGTCCAGCTGCCGGAAACACTGGCCCAAGAGATTCGAACGGCGTTGCAGGATGCCACTTTCAGGGAGATCCTGGGTAATTTGTTTCAGGTGGACCCGGGGCACGTCCGCCGTAAGTTCTATGAGCGCGCCGTCGCCTGTGGTTTTCCCAAAGAGTTGGGGGGGCCGGACGCACTCCGAAAATCCCGGGCGGTGGAACTGCTACAGAATAATATGCCCTTGCCGGTAGTGCAAAGCATTTTGGGACATTCGACCCCTAATTTAACCGCTGCCTTTGTGGAGTTTTCCGAGGCCGAGATACATCAGGTGGCCAGATTTTTTCTGGAAAAAGAGTCGGGCCGGAAAACCAGCGCCCGCAACACCTTTTTCGGCAAAATCAGCAGCATCCAAAAAGGGGATATTCAAGCCAGGGTGGAAATGATTACCCTGGGAGGAAACCGGGTTACCACGGTGATCACCAACGACTCTCTGGCAAGACTTGGCCTGAAAGCCGGAACCTTGATCACGGCTGAGGTCAAAGCTCCCTGGGTGGTGTTGCACAAAGGGGAAGCGGCACCCGAGTGTTCCGCTGAAAACCAGTTTCGAGGAACCATCGTCCGGATCAATAAGGGCCGGGTCACCACTGAGTATGTGGTGCAGATTACCGACGGGACAGAGCTGTGTTCACTGGTTTCCAGCGACATCAACCGCCTGTTGGACCTGCGCCCAACCGATCCGGTCTGGGCCATATTTAATTGCTTTGCCGTGGTGTTGCATCTTGATTAGCAAAAACCTGAGGAACGCCCCAACGGGACTTTATTTCGATTTCCAACGGGTTCCTTGACATGGCAGCTTGGAGAATGGTTTGAAACCGAAGGTTGGCGAAATCTTCCGTTGTTTCCTGTACCTGGGACTGACCGCTTATGGTGGCCTGGCCATGGTAGAACCCATCCGGCATCGGGTAGTGCAGGAAAAAGGGTGGCTGACTCAAAAGGAGTTTATGGATGGGCTGGCGTTGTGCCAGATCGTGCCTGGGGCAACGGTGGTGCAATTGGCCACCTATGTGGGGTATCGTCTGCACAAAACCCTCGGCGCATTACTAGCCGCCATCGCCTTTATTTTACCCGCCTTTTTTCTCATGCTGGGTCTATCTTTCCTTTACTTTAAATACGGCGAGATCTCTTGGGTTAAATCTGTCTCCCGAGGATTAAGTGCCGTCGTCATTGCTTTGTTACTTCAGGCTCTCTGGCGCTTGGAGGAAAACGTCAGACGCCATTGGCTGGATTTTGGTATTGCTCTCTTGGCGTTCGGGTCTCTGTGGCTCGGGATGAATTATCTCTTGGTATTTTTGGGGGCAGGCGCCTTGAGATTAATTTTTGGCCTAAGGTTTTCCCCTCTTGCCGGCTCCCCCACTGAGGCTTTCTCCGCCCCCTCACCCGAACTAAGAATTATGCTTGGACAAATATTGGCGACGCTTGCCGGGTTGGGCCTGGTGGTTTGGGGTTTAGGCAATCTCAACTCCACTCTGGGCTTGATGTCCCTGATATTTCTAAAGATCGGCGTTATCAGCTTCGGGGGCGGCTACGTCATGATTCCCATCTTACAATGGGATATGGTGGATCACCTGGGGTGGCTCACTCTCCAACAGTTCCTGGACGGCATCCTGCTGGGATTTGTTACCCCCGGGCCCATTATTATCTTGGCCACTTTCGTGGGTTATTGGGTTTATGGAGTGCTGGGGGCGGTGGTGGCCACGGTGTCGATTTTTCTCCCCCCCATTGCCATCATCATCTTTCTGACGCCATTTTACCAGAAGATTAAAGAGGCCCGGCTGATGCGGCACGTGATTAAGGGCATTTTAGCCGCCTTGGTGGGTATGCTGGTTTTAGTAATCATCCAGATGAGCCAGGCCGCCCTCATTGATGTCAAGGCGTGGGCTGTAATGGCGGGAGCCGCCCTGGCGCTCATCGCCTTTAAGGTGAACCTGCTGTGGGTTGTGGCCGTCACCATCGGCTTCTCACTCGTAAATTTTTAAACGGAACCTGGTTTGGAAAACCGGATTGACCTTGCCTCGATTAGCCCTTCTAAGATTTTCATTCGGGGAAATTTCTTTCCGGTGCGCCGATTTCTGCTTCTTCAGGTGTTTTTAGATTCAGAAGCCAAAGGAGGCCTGGTGATGAAAAAAATTATGGTTGGACTGCTCCTTTTTAGTTTGAGTGTAGCTCTACCGACTGGTTCCTGGGCATAGAATGTCGGGGAACCAGGCGGCGGGGAAGCACCGATCCACTTCAGCCGGATATACGACTTGAAAACCGTGGAGATTCTCAGCGGTGAAGTAATGGCTGTGGAAAAGTTTTCCCCGGGAAGAGGCGGGCCGGCCCAGGGCCTACGCCTGAGGGTGAAGTTCGCCCAGGAAACTCTCCCGGTCGTATTGGGCCCCATCGTTTACGTGGAAAAACAAGACGTGAAGATCCAGGCAGGTGACCGGGTGGAAGTCAAAGGCTCCAGGATGACTGTCCGGGGTCAACCGCTCATCGTCGCTGCAGAACTGAGAAAAGGCGACCAGGTCTTAACAATGCGGAATGCCAGCGGGGAAGCCCTCTGGTTGGCCAGGTGAGCCGGATGAGAAATGCCGTTCACCAGAAATAATGCGGTGGATCTCTTGGTTCGGGAGACTGGATGCATTTCAACTTAAGAAGATGCTGGCGGGTGGGTGTCATGGCCGCGCTGATGTATACCTTAAGCAGTGGCATCGGGGCGGCCCAGGAAACGAATTACCAAGCCCTGAGCCTGGAGGACTGTCTGTCCCTGGCCCGGCAGTATAATCCGGTGCTGGGCGCCAGCCGGGAAAAAATCCAGGAAATGGTGGCGGATTACCAGGCGGCCCGGTCCAAGTTTTTCCCCCGTCTGGTATTAACATCCTTTTACAATCGACAACCGCCCAACCGCTTTGCCGCCGGCGGCTCCACCCCTTTTGAGCTGTTCAAGCGGGAAGGGTATACTGGAGTTTATGGCAAGCAATTAGTATTTGATGGCTTAAAGACTTATAACAATACCCAGGCCGCCAAAACCGGGACGCAAGCGCAAAAACAGGAAGTCCAAAGGGCTGCCGATGAAGTGGCCTATACGGTGACCGAGGCCTTTTATCGCCTGCTGGAGGCCAAGGAGAATCTCAAGGTGGCCCAGGAGGCGCTCAGCCAGCGGCAGGAATTCGGCAAGTTGACCGAAGCGTTTTTTAAGGCCGGGAAAGTCACTAACCTGGATCACGTGCGCGCTCAGTCCCAGGTATCCGAGGCGGAACAGGCGGTCGTAGAGGCCAACAACGCCATCCTTCTGGCCCGAGAAATTTTGGCCCGCACCCTGGGGCTGCAGGAGCAGATACAGGTAAACATCAAAGGCAGTCTCCCCCAGAATTTTGCCCCCACTGGAGATCCAAACTCCTTATGGCAGGAAGCGCTGAAGCACAATCCGGAAATTAAGAAATTAGATTTGGATATTTCTCAGAGCCAGACTCTGGTCAAAGCGGCTAAGGGCTCTTTTCTACCGGAAGTCAGTTTGCAGGCGGGGAGCGACGCGTGCCACCGGGACCTGGGCGGCACCAAGTCGGAATGGATCGCCGGGGTTATTCTGGAATATCCCTTCTTTGAGGGGGGCCTGACCAGGGCCCAAGTGGCCAAAGCCTCTTCCCAAAACCAGCAACTGCTGGAGAAAAAGCGGGATCGGCTCAACAGCCTGAAGGTGGATCTGACCGCGGCCTGGAAAGACCAGGAAAACGCCCGGCAGGGCGTGGCCACCACCAAACAAACCGTGGCCACCAATGAAGAGGCCTTTACCAGCGCCGAGGCCCTGTACCGGCACGGCAAAGCCGTTGGTCTTGATGTCCTGCAGGCCCAGGTGGACTTAACCAGCTCACGCTTCAACCTGATCAGATATGCTGTGGCCTATGAAATTGGCAAAGCGCGAATCCAGCAGATTTCCGGCACCGGTCCCTGGGAGACGGGTCGACTTAACAACGGGGGGCTAAAACCGTGACAATTCCGGGGGGAAAAAAGTTCATCGGGGTTGCCGGAGGGCTGGTCATCTTGATTTTGTTGGGATACCGGTTTTTCTGGTATGCTCCACCTGCGCCGGTGATCCAGGTGAAAACGGTGGAGATTCAGGGGAAAGTGCATGGACCAGGCACGGTGCAATCAAAAGTGCCGGTGGCGGTGAGCACCAAGATTACCGGCATTCTGGAAAAGCTCTACGCTGACCAGGGCGACCGGGTAAAGAAGGGCCAGCTCCTGGCGGAAATTGACTCGGCGGAATTGCGGGCCAGGGCTGCTGCGGCTCAAGCCGCGAAAAATCGCGCTCAGCGAGAGCTAATCCGGGCCCAGGCGGATTTGGGCAAAGCCCAGGCCAACTTAGGATTGGCCCAAAGTAATTACCAACGGGACCTGGAGGTGTTCAAGCCCGGCTTCATCTCCCAGGCTGCCTTTGACACGACCAAAGCCCAACTGAAAGTGGCCGAGAGTGAAGTTAACGCCTTCCAGGCCACGGTCACGGCCTTGCAGGCGGCAGTGAAACAGGCCGAATCGGAGACCCACGCGGCTCAGGCCCTGCATAACTACACCCGCATCCTGGCGCCCATGGACGGCCTCATAACCTCCCGTAAAGCCGAAGTGGGAACCACGGTGTCCCCAGGAACGCCCATCTTCCAATTGGTGGATTTGGGCACCGTTTGGGTAGCGGCCTGGTTGGACCAGAGCCAGATTTCTCAGATCAAACAAGGTCAACGGGCCGCTATCCGCCTGCGCTCCGGGCGGCACTACCAGGGGCTGGTGGAGCGTATCAATGCCGAAGCGGACACCGTGACCCGGGAATTGGAAGTGAATGTGAAATTTGATCAACTACCCGAGCCCCTGGTCATCGGCGAGGAAGCTGAAGTTGACCTTGACACTGGTCGGGTTAAGGCCCCAGCATTACCCCTATCGGCCATTTTGGCGAAAAACGATGGCAAAGGCGTCCTGGTGTCAGATAATGGCATCCTCCGCTTCCGTAAAGTTATCCTGGGACTGCAAGACGGGGCCAGGACCGCGGTGACGGAGGGTTTGAAAGAGGGTGAACTGGTGGTGGTCAATCCCGAGGGTCTCATGCCCGGCACGAAGATTCGCCCAGAAATCAAGCCAACGGCGACTCTGAGGGACTGATGGATCTGGCCGTTTACGACCTCAAACTCCACAAGGGCCGGTTTATTGCCACCATCATCGGCGTGGGCCTGCTTTTTACCATTGTTTTGGCCATGAACGGCCTGTACCGGGGCAATATTTACGAAGGGCTGGCAGTCATCAAGGCCACCAATCCGGACCTCTGGGTAGTTGAACGGCTTCGGGGGGGCCCCTTCAACGAACAATCCACCCTCCCCGAGTATTACCATTACAGCGTCCAGGCAATTCCCGGGGTGGAGAAGGCCGCCCCCTTTATTTATTATACGGTGGAGCGCCAGGTCGGCAACAAGAGCCGGCATTTCAGCATCATCGGCTACGACGTCTTCGACGGGCTGGGCGGCCCTAAAAAAATCATCGCCGGTCGAGGTATTAAACAAGCCCATTACGAAATGGTGGCCGACAAGAAACTGGGGGTGCGACTGGGAGACCAGGTGCCCCTGGGCCTCCATACCTACACGGTGGTGGGCCTGACCCAAGGAGCCATCGACACCAACGGCGACCCCCTGGTTTTTCTTTCTCTGCCGGATGCCCAGGAAATCGCCTTTCAGAAAGATAATGAAGAGGTGCGGGCCCAGCGAGGGCGGCTGGCCCGGACGCTGAATTCCCAAAAGAACCTCTCTTCTGTGGCCACGGCTAATCTTGCCGCGGCGTTGGCGCCGGATACCCACATCATCAATGCCATCCTGGTGCGTCTGCAGCCGGGGGCGGATCGCGCCACTGTAGCCGATAACATCAAAAATTGGCTTTACTTTTCGGTGTATACCACGGAAGAGGAGATCCAACTCATGCTGAAAGGCCGCCTAGCCGGCATGACCAAGCAACTCCTGTTGTTCCGAACCCTCCTGATGATCGTCTCCGTGGTCATCATCACTCTGGTAATCTATACTTTTACTATGGAAAAAATCCGCTCCATCGCGGTCATGAAGCTTATCGGCGCCCCCAATCAGGTGATCATACGGCTGGTTTTGGAACAATCCATGCTCTTGACCATCAGCGCTTTTGGGTTTGCCCTGGTGTTGATCAACCAGACCTATCCTTATTTCCCCAAAACGATCCTGCTAGTCCCCAGCGATGAGCTCATCACTTTTTTAGTGGTCATTTTTGGGGGAATCCTGGCCAGCATCCTGGGCCTGGTGCAGGCCTTGAAGACCCAGCCGGCTTTGGCTTTGGGGGGATAGTGATGGAAGTTTTAAAGATAGAAGGTTTGAGCAAGATTTTCGGCTCCGGCCGCCTGGAGGTGCGGGCCCTGGAAGATATCAATGTTTCAGTGTCCGCCGGGGATCTAGTAGCTTTGTTGGGGCCCAGCGGTTCGGGCAAGACCACCATGCTCTTGTGCACCAGTCTGATTCTGGAACCCTCCCAGGGGAAGATCGTCTTTGACGGCCAAATCATCTTTCAGAAGAACGGCTGGTCTGGTGGAGTGGACATCCGCAGGATTCGGCGCGAGAAAATGGGCTTTATCTTCCAGGCCCATAATCTCATCCCCTTCCTGACGGCCCGGCAAAATGTCCTGTTCCCTCTTAATCTGGTGGGCTTTAATGGTGAGGCGGCAAACCGTCGAGTTATGGAACTGTTGGAGTACATGGAAATCGCTGACCGGGCCGATTACTTGCCCGCTCTCCTCTCAGGCGGCGAACAGCAGCGAGTGGCCATCGCCCGAGCCCTGGCCAATAACCCCAGGCTGATTTTGGCTGATGAACCCACCGCCTCCCTGGACAGTGTGCGGGGCCGGAAGGTCATGGAGTTGTTAAAGAATATTGCCAGGGAGAATCAATCGGCCGTTATTGTGGTCACCCACGACGTGCGCATGATCGAGGGGTTCGATCATGTTTATCATTTGAAAGATGGGCGTTTGAATGAGCACGAGTGAGCAATACCGTTTTCGGTTTCCAGTTTCCGGTTAAAAGATTTTATAGTATTAAAGAGTTTGACAATAAATGCAGGAAGCGGCGCCCTACGGATCGGAGAAATAATTTTACGGGATCAAGTAGGAGTTGGCAGTGAGATGACCGAGACCTTTGAGGAATATGCTCAAGAATATGACGATTGGTTTGTCCGGCATGATATGGTCTATCGGGCTGAACTGGCAGCAGTAGGGTCGATTTGGCCCGCCACGGGCCGGGGTTTGGAGATCGGAGTGGGAACCGGACGCTTTGCCGGGCCTCTGGGAGTTAGGGTGGGAGTGGAACCGGCTTGGGCCATGGCTGAAATCGCCAGAAACCGCGGAATACACGTCATCCGGGGTTATGCCGAAGCCCTGCCGGTGGCCAACGCCTCCTTTGATATCGTGCTGATGGTCACGGTTCTGTGTTTCCTCCACAACCCACTTCTGGCCCTGAGCGAAGCAACCCGAGTCCTGAAACCACATGGCTCCTTGATCATCGGCATAATCGATCCGGACAGCCCCCTGGGCCGGTCGTATGAGGCCAACAAAGCAAAGAGCAAGTTTTACCGCCAGGCGAGGTTCCACCAGGTTCGCCAGGTGCTGGAATGGCTGGAGGAGCTGGGCTACTCAAACCCGAGAATTTGCCAGACTATTTTCCAAGACCTGCCGGCCATCACGGCTTCGGAGCCGGTGCGAGAAGGGTATGGCGATGGAGCTTTTGTGGTCCTGGCGGCCCAGAAACCGACCCTGCCTTCTTTCTAAGCAGTTTTAGCCCCTTGCCAGATTTTGAGTTTATTGATGATTTTCGGAATAAAGAGGGAAAAGATAAAGAGACCCAGTGAGAAGAATACCTTTCCGGTGAGGAGATTGGCCCACTGGCCAGTGGCCCAGACCTCCTTTAAAGCGCCGATGAAGAAGGTAAAAATGAAGGTGCCGGCCAGGATGCCCAAGCCCGTGCCCCAGAGGTAGTCCCGGAAGCCCACCTTGGTTAATCCCATGCCGAAGTTCATGGGAGTGAAGGGGAAGTAGACCAGGCGCAGATACAAGACGGTGGCAAAACCGTTCCGCTCGATGGCGTCATCGTACTTCTTGAGCCGGTCGCCGATGAGAGAGGCGGCGAACTCCCGGCCCAGGTAGCGCCCGATGACAAAACCTCCCGCGGCCCCCAGCATGGCGCCAACCCACACATACATAAATCCCCAATAGGCCCCGAAGATGGCGACCCCCAGGGCGGCGAGCAGGGTGCCGGGAAGGAACAAACAAACTCCCACGGCGTAGAACAGCATAAAGGCCAGGGGCGCCCAGAGGCCTGCCTCGGCCAGCCAGGCGCCCAAATTCTCGGCGGTGAGCAACTCCTTGACTGCGGGAGAGCGCACTGTTACCACTGCCGCGACCACGAACGTTAGCAGGATAGCGGCTTTAATGGCCGCCTGCCGGGAAAACTTTAATGCCATAATCGACCCTTTCGCCGCTCCTGCTTATTTGCCGAAGAGCCGCGCCAGAAAGCCTTTCTTGGTCGGTTCCGGCTCCGGCAGACCGAGGTGGCGGCAGATGGCGGCCTCGAGTTTATCTTCGGCGATATCTGAGCCTTCAACCACGATCTCCTCACCCACCATTACCGCCGGAGCCACCGGCAGATCCCGCTCAAAATATTCATCGGTCTGGTAGTTGGCGAGGGGTTGCGAAAAAACATCGAATTCAATGGGATACTTGGCGCCCAACCTGGGCATCATGGCCTGAAAATGCTTTCACGGCTTGCCGTTGGGCTCATTGAGAAAGAATCTGATTTTGAGCATTATGTGCTCCTTTCGTTTTTGTTCAGTTACGGCAGTCCCAGATGCCGGCGGATGACCGCTTCCAATCCTTCTTCAGAAATGCCGGGACCCTGTCCGGCAATCTCATCATCCACCATCACTGCGGGTGCCAGAGGCAGGCCTGAGGCTTTGTAGGCCTCACTTTGGTATTCTTCCCGAGACTTAGAAAAGGTCTCCCACTCGATCTGGTAATTCTGGCCCAACCTGGGCAGGATTTCCTGCACCCGCTTTCAGGTCGGGCCGCACGGGTCATTTAAAAATGCCTTGATCCTTAACATGACTCCTCCTACTTACTGTTCTGATTTTTTTGCCTGCACCATTCTGAGCAGAAATCGATCCGGCGGGAGATAGTCCACCAACCGCAGGCCGGTGATTTCTCGTCCCTGGGCATCCAGAAAGACCACGGTGGGCACGCCCTTGACATCGTAATGCTGCAACAGGCGGGCGTGCTGGGGATTGCCTTTTTGGGTCAGATCGACCTTAACCATCACGAACTCCTGGGCCGTCTTTTTCACTATTTCAGGGTGGTGAAAGGTAATCTCATCCAATTCCCGGCAAGGCGAACACCAGGTGGCAGTGAAATCGATGATCACTGGTTTTTGCTGGCGCTTGGCTGCCGCCAGGACTTCTTCGGAGTACGGCTGCCAGGAGACGCCGGGACCGCGTAAGGCCCAGGAACCCACCAGCAGCAGGGCCACCAGCAGACCGGCAAACCAGGCCCCGGATTTGAGCCAGGGAAAGGCCCGGAAGGTGGCGGTGGTGCGGTCCAGGAAGGCGAGATGAACCCCGGCTGCCAGGGCAATGAGACCCAACAGGACGATCCCCCAGGATGCCGGTAGCAACGGCCGAAGGAAATGGACGGCCAGCCCCACCAGTACCCAGCCCATGAGTTTCCGGACCCAGATCATCCACTCACCGGAGCGAGGAAGTTTTTCCAGACTGCCACTGAATAAGGCCAGGAAAAACAGGGGCAGTCCCAACCCCAGGCTCAAGGTGAAAAATACGGCGAACCCCAGCCAAGCCGATCCCTGGCTGGCCACCCAGGTGAGCAGGCCCAGGACAAAGGGGCCGATGCAGGGGGCGGCCACCAGCCCCAGGGTCAGGCCCATGAACAAGGTGCCGAGAAAGCCGGCATAGGATTTGGTCGCGGCCTGGGTCAGGCTTTGGGGCAGGCGCAGCTCCCAGAAGCCAAACATGCTGGCGGCAAAGACAAGCAGAATGCTCGCAATCACCACCAGCACCACCGGGTTTTGCAACATAGCTCCCATAAGCCCCCCGGTCAGAGCCGCCGACACTCCCAAGACAGTGTTGGTGACAGACAAACCACCCAGGTAAGCAAGGCCGTGCCCCACCAAGCGGCGGCGGCTGCCGCCGCTCAAACCGCCAAAATAAGACACTGTGATAGGAATCAAAGGATAGACACAGGGAGTAAGATTCAGGGCCATGCCTCCCACAAAGACTCCGAGCAGGGTCCAGAGCATGGACCAACTGAAGAAAGGACCCACAGCGGCGGGAGCGGTTTCAATCACATCCCTGGGCGCACTGGCTACGGGCAGATTTTTTTCCTGCCAGGCCGGGTAGCCCAGCGGGTCGCGATAAACGTTTTTATATCCGAGTTGGACGGCCACCCGGGCCGCCGAGTCGCTGCGGACTCAGGCAAGGCCCGCTCAGTAGAAGACGACGGGCCGGTTTTTGTCCGGCCCCAAAAGCGCGGCCAGAGGTTTTGCCGCCCGCCAGCGGCCCCACCGGGTGGGCTCAATGGGAAAATTCAGGGCGCCCTGGATATAGCCGGACATAAACTCCCAGTCCTGGCGGGTGTCCACCAACAAGAGGCTATGAGGTTCTTGCTGGTAGCGCGCCGCCAGTTCCTGGGTAGTGATGAGACGATAGCCGCCGCGTGCGGCCTCTTGCTGGGCGTCCGCCCAGGTGGCGTCCATCGGGGCCGGCAGGGGGCGGTATTGGTAATAGAGGATTGCCCCGCCGATAAACAGGGCCATCAGGGTAAGTAGCAGGTTTCTCTTAACGCTCATGGTTTTTCCTCAAAATCACAAATTAACCCCTAAGCCAGTCGGCCTTCCTGTTTTAACTTGGTGAGCAAAAAGGCGGCTCCGGCCGGGGAGAGTCCCAGCTTTTGAGACACCTGGTCAGGATCTGCACTTCCTTGGTCCTTTACCAAGGTGACAACTTCCTCTTCCAGTGCCTCCAGCCAATCCTCGAAGAGGATTAGCAGGTTTGGATCGGCCATGGCAAAGAGCTGCTCCCAGCGGCCCACCTTATCCACCAACCTCCGGCACATCTGTGTTGGGTCGACGCCTGCGCCCATGCATTCAGCCAGTCAGAGATGCACCATGCCGGCAGTCCGATCCGCGGCAGTTTCGCCCACTAAGGTGACGACAAAATCTCGCCAGGCCTCTTCTCCCAAAACGGAAAGCAGATTCCGGACCACCTGAGCGATGGCCTGGAGGGCTTCCTGAGGTTCCATGGTTTCGATAAGGTGTTGCAGTTTTTCCTGGCTCATATTACAGTTTCCGGTTTTCAGTTTTCGGTTAAAAGATTTTGATTTATTTAAAACTTTTGATCAAATAAATATCTATAAATATTAGAAGGAATGCCGTTGGGCCAACAGTTTCTGGGCTAAGGTTTCCAGGGAGAACAAGATGTCAACGATGCGGGGATCACTCATGGCGTAATAAATGAAAGGGCCCCGTCTTTCCACAGTAACCAGCAGGGAGCGCCGCAATTCTTTCAGATGATGGGAGATCAGAGGTTGGGAAAGGCTGAGTTCCTCCACAATCTGGGAGACGGATTTCTTGCCGCTGCCCAGACACAGAAGGATCCGCAGGCGGTTTTCATCGGCCAGACTTTTGGCCAGGAAGGCGGCTGAGGCGAGATTTTTTTCGGTCACGCGGTTCCCTTATGAATAAGCATATAAATAAACATTAATATGCTTATTAAGAAAAGTCAAGGTCATTGTGAAGGTTTCGTTAACGGAGCTTTAATATCGTTTTCGGTTTTCAGTTTTCGGTAAAAAGATTATTATGATAGTGGTAATTAAAATTAATTGTTTATGATCCTGTGAACCCTTAGGACCTGAATAAGGAGAAAAAGATGCACCCGGATTATATTTGGTGGGGCCCCATGTGGTTTTTCCCGATGGTAATGCCCATTATCTTCCTGGTCGTATTGTTTTTCTGTCTCTACTTTCTATTTGGCCGGGGCGGGTTCAGACCTCCCTGGCACAACCCCGACAGGGTTTATGGCCAGGGTGGCCAAGAGTCGGAATCCGCCCTGGAGATACTGAAGAAACGCTATGCCCGGGGGGAGATCACCAAAGAGGAATTTGAGCAGATCCGAAGAGACATCTTAACCTGAAAGGATGCAGCCATGGCGACCGAATTGACCGGCCAGGATAAACAACGGATCGAGGCCGGCATCCGGGCCAAATATGGCAAGGTGGCCGTCACCCCGGAAGGGCAGTTCCGTTATCCCACCGGGCGGGCGGGACTGGAGGCCCTGGGCTATGACCCGGAGATGATCCAGAGCTTGCCTGAGCCGGTGGCGGCGTGCTATTGCGGTGTGGGGAACCCGTTCAGTCTGGGTCCGATACAGCCAGGCGAGAAGGTTCTGGACATCGGCTGCGGCGCGGGCGTGGATTCTATTATTGCCGCTAAGCTGGTAAGGTCTTCGGGGGTAGTGACCGGAATCGACCTGGTTCATGAGATGCTTGCCAGGGCCAGCGAGAATGCCCGGCTGGCAGGCGTCGATAATGTCACTTTTCAGGAATCTTCCGCCGAACAGTTGCCCTTTCCTGATAACAGCGTTGACGTGGTAATATCAAACGGCGTCTTTAACCTGGTGGTGGATAAAGTCAATGCCTTGGGCGAAGTCTTCCGGGTCCTGAAACCGGGAGGGCGGTTCCTGTTGGCCGACCAGGTGCTTTCGGGGAATTGCCAAGGAGACAAAAGACTCGCGTGGAGAACTGGGCCAGCTGAGAAGGCGGGGCCATACCAGGAAAGGTTTTCCTGGCACTATTAGAACAGGCGGGTTTTGAAGAGTCGGAACTGGTAATGGTAACCGGCTTCAACAGCTCCCCGGTAACCCAGGGGGTGTTGTTCCGAGCCGTCAAACCTGTGGGGGCAGCTTTTCGCGAGAAGATAAAGCCGACTGAGGCAGCAGCAAGACGGGAGGACAAGATGGAGTTTCTATTGCAACGGGCCTTGGAGCTGGGGGCTGAGAAAGCCAAAATCATCGACCCGGAAACGGTGGTGGTGGCCGAATGGGTGCGGTGGAAGTGCCAGTATGGTTGTCCCCTTTTCGAGAAAGACCCTTTCCATCCGCCCATAGCTCCGGATGCCGCAAGCATGAAAAAGGTGCTCAAGGAATATACCAAGGCCATCCTTATCAATGGCTCCAATGGCCAGACCCTTTCGGAAGCGGCGGTCAGATTGGAGGGAGAAGCTTATAATCAGGGTTATTACAAGGCCTTCGCCCTTGTGGCCCTGGTGCCCAGCGGCGGGGCTGCGTGTGCGCCCTCCGGTCCTAAATCCCACTCCGGAAGCCACCTGACCCTCCGGGGAGACCCAGGCTCCGGTGGAGCCTGCGAAGGTCGTGGCGGCCAAGCCGACAGAGCCAAACCCCGGCGGTGGCTGACCCTCCGAGCAGACAGAGGTTCCGGGTGAGCCTCTGAAAACCGTAGAGGCAGAACCAACTCCCAACCCAGGCTGCACCTGACCCGCTGGAGGTCTAGAGGCCCAGGCTGGGCCGCAGAAAGGAGAGCTAACCAAACTCAGGATCAGACCCATGATGGAGGCTTGCGGCATCGATGTCTTCAAGACCGCCCGGCTGCACGGCTTTGAAATCGACACGAGAAAAGAGACCTATGGCCGGTGGAATTACTTTGCCCTGGTCCTGGTGGAGTAGCGCAGGTTAGGAGATTCATGATATCTTGCTCGTGCCCAAGTTGTACTTGGGCACGCACTTTGGGGCAAAGTTGAGTTTTGCTTCAGCCCAAACAAAGGCGGTCACACCCTAATCTTCCCCCTTCCCTACGCCACCGCCAATAAAATCACCCCCAGCAGGAGCGAAGCGATAACCCCCAACGGAATAGTCAGGCGCAGGATCCAGCCCTCCAGCCCCACGGCGCCACACATGGGCGTGGCAATGGCGATTTTAAAGGGTGAAGAAATGGACCCGATAGACGCCCCCACCGTCAGGCCCGCGGCCAGCATGGTGGCGGACACCCCCAACAGCGGCGCCGCCTGGACCTGGAGTTCCCCGAACAGCATCAGGGAGGCCACCCCGTAGCCGGTGAGAAAGGTGCCCACCCACCCCAACAGCGGCACGAATAGGGGGTAAATACTGCCGGTATACTGCTTGAGCCCGGCCGCCAGGACCCAGGGGATGTTGTGGGCTTGGTCCAGGTGTTCGAACCCGGCGGCATAGCCGGAATAGGCAATCACCTGCCCCATGGCGCCAAACAGGCCCATGGCCGCCAGAGCCCGCCAGCCTTTCCCCACCCCGGCGCCCCACACGAGCCGCCATTGCTCCGGCGTCGCCTTGAGAGCTTTGACGGCCAGGACCAGCGCTAGCAACAGATACAGGTAGGCCGAAAAAAACGGCGTAAAGGTGATGGCATGGATGGGAATCAGAGAAATGGTGAAGGTCAGCCGCCGCAGCGTCAGCTCCTGGAGCCAGGGCACGGTGTTCACGACCAGTAAAGGGATCAGAATCACGGCGAAAGGCGCCAGATCCCTAACAAGGCGACGATCCCAGACCGGGGGGCGGTCCCCCATCCACAACAAGAAGCCCACCAGGACCAGTCCGCCCACCATGCCGGCAATGGCCACTCCCAGCCATATCGCCGCCGCCAAGGCCGCCAGACTTACCAGGAGGGCACAGCCCAAAATCAACGGCAGCCGCCGCCAGCCCTCCCGCCAATCAGGCAAGAAAAAACGGAATGCACAAAGCCATCAGGAGCGTGCCCGGCACTGACAGCCAGGCCGCCGCTACTCCCAGATCGTAGAAGGGCAGGCCGGTCACCAGGGCCAGGACCGTGATGATAATGCCCGCCATCTCGATGCTCATCAGACCGGCGTAGCCGATGATGGACAGGGCCGCGGCGCCCGCGGGTTTGACCCCGGCGGTGTGCAGCATGGGCGCCACCATGGGCTCGGCAATGATGCTGGCGCCTTCAAAAAAATTCCCCAGACCCAGAGCAATCAGTAAGTGCCGGGAAATAGGCCGGTCCAGGCCGCTGAGCAGCCAGATAACCAGCCGCTCCAAAGAGCCGGTGGCCACCAAAAGTTGGGAAAAGAGAATGCCCAGGAAAACCACGGCCAAAAGCGGCACCGTGGTCAGAAACCCGTCGGCCGCGGCCAGCCAGACAACCGTCCACGGCGTCTGAAAAGCCCAGGCCGCCAGCAGCGCCACATAGATAAAACCATAGACGGCCAGTTCCAGGGCCGATCTTTTAAAGAACACCGCCAGCACCGACAACAACACTACCGGGGTCCAACCCAACAGAAAAAGCGACAACGACATTAGAGCTTAACCATCATGAACTCCGGAACTGCCAACCAGCTTAAGGCGCCAGCAGGTGGTCCAGCTTTGCCTCCAGAATAACTGTCACCCGGGATATGGTAGTGCCAGTCGGTGGCAGTTGTATCTGCGGCAGAACTTTACCGATGCAGGCGTCCAGGGATTTTAAGGGCGGATCTATGACTTTGCCCCACACTACCTTGCCGTTGCCGCTCAGGTTAAACCGCAGCATGATTCTGGTGGGAACTTTGCTGGCCCGCTGATATTCTGTCTGCAGACAATCGGCCAAGGCCGGCAGTACGGCGGTCAACGCCTCTCGAACTGCGGCGGGCGTCTGCGCCCCCTGAACCTGGAGGTCTCCAACGGCAACCCGGAGCATAAGCTCGGGTTTGGCTTCCTCCCCAGGCTGCGCTTGGGACAAGACCGGTAAAGCCAGGCACACGGTAATGAAAATCATGATAACGAGTCTGAAACAGCCAAAGAGCCTCCGCTTGTGCATATACCTATCCTTGGAATTGGGATGGTTTGAGGTGTGCTTATTATAAACCAACTATCTCAGGGAACGGGAGCTTTGTTCAAGAAAAAAAAGGGTTATTCACAGACTGCGGTTAGCTGCTTGATGAATAAAGCGAAGAGAAAATTTTTTGGTGGCAAAAGCAAAGAAGGATTACGAAAAACTTAAAGCTTCCTATGGCTGCGAGGGGAGTTTTTTATAATGATAACTCAATCGCCGGCAGCAGGAAAGATCCGGCGGGCCAATTCCTCCAGCAGCGGCCATCCGATATCAATCTGGGGGCCGAATCCCCTCCCGGCGAACCGATTATCTTGAACAATACAAGAGTTTGGTTTGGATCACGCAGGAATTACATCCCGGACAGGCTTGGAAATACATGCCAGGCACCTCAACTGTCTGAGTATCCTCCAGCTTGCAGGGCTTCCTTGAGACCCTCCGTCATTGTTCCACCGGAATTTTTTCCCTTGGACCTTTACTCAGGATTTCTATAGGTCTTCCTGTGGCAGCAGTTATCCATGGGTAATTTTGGGTAATCACTCCAGGATGTCAATCATAATCCCAAAATTCAAATTTTTCCTTGGACCCGCCCTCCTGGCGGGAATTGGTCTAAAGAAAAAAACTGTTAGGATTAAGAAGTCTTTTATTGATACCCACCGTTGCCGTTGCCGTTCAATCCCTTCAAACGCACTTTGACGCCCGTGTTGGTCAGGTGCTCTTCCTCCAGAAGTTTTTTTATGGTTTCAATGGTATTCACTTCATCAATGCTGTATTCTCTTCTTTTGGAATAGGTTCTCGTTGGCCGCAAATAATCTTGAAAGGTTTTTTCCCAATAACGCAAAGTAGATTTCTTCACTCCAGTCAGCCTGGCTACCTGATCAATACTTAGCAAGATGTTTCTGCCGAGTTCCTGCATCATCAAACCCTCCTGGTATATTAGTTTAGCCTCTGGTTGGTTTTCTTATGTTCCTTATTACCTCTTATCGAAATCCCTTTTTGATAACTTAAATAATCATCCAGAT
>CAWAEI010000001.1:0-6843 GCA_963780995.1 uncultured delta proteobacterium | reverse complement strand
AATATGGTTGGCGGATAATCCCCCGATGGCGGATGGTGGCGGCGCTGTCGGCGAACTCATGGCTGTCGGGGGCGACACGCGCCCCGGCGATAATTGTGCCGGTGGCGTAATCCCGCACGTCGCCGAAGGCATTCACTACCACCGGGCGCCTACCAATAAGCCGCCCGGGCCGGTCAGACAGGCACTGCCCAGGCCGCCTTTCAGTCCTTGCGTGATGCCGAACAGTTGCCCCACTGACGCCCCGGTTCCGGCCCCCGACGCTGCCTGCCGCCACCGCCCCGTCGTCGGCCTTGGACACAGGCAGCGTAGCCCATGTTTTGTCGGCCGCCCCGGCAGTCTCCCCAAGCCAGATCAAAGATGACCGCGGTGGGAACGGTGGGCACCCGGGTGATGGCCACGTCAAATCCCAGTCCCCGCTCTTCCAGAAACTCCATGACCCCGCCGCCGGCGTCCAGCCCGAAGGCGCTGCCCCCGGCAAGAAGTACGGCTTGAACTTCATCGACGATATGGCAGCTTAAACAGGGCGCCGATTTGCCGGTGCCGGCCGCCGAGCCCCGGATATCGATGCTGCCCAGGGTGCCGAGAGGGCAGAGGATGACGGTGCAGCCCCGTAATGTTTTTAAAGTCGCTGGCGTGGCCTACCACAAAACCGGGAACGTTTGTGAGGCTGCCGGAGATTACCTGGGACATGCAATTCTCCCGTGGACTTAATGTTCCAACTGAAATTCTCGGTCTCGAATGGTTAATATTTTAGTGGTCATTTCCGCCTCTCTCTCCGCGTTAAAACCCTTGAAGAGGGAAAATCCCGGCGGTTGGGTCTGGTGCTGCAGTTTCTGGGCAAACTCTCCCCGTGTGAGGCCGGGAGAATCTTTCTGGGTCTCAGCCAACAGCCGCATACTGCTATAACCTTGGGCGGCCAGGTAATTGGGAGGCTGCTGGAACCGCTGCCGATAATCGGCGACAAAGGCTTTGACGGCTGGATCGGCATCTGCGGCCGAAAAGCCATCCGGAAAGAGAATTCCTTCCAGCACTTTGCCATATTCCAGAGTTGTCGGCGTCTGGAGAAGGTTGGTACCTAAAAGGTGGACGTGGGCCAGGGGGGAAGAGGCGATTTCTTTGGCGATGGCGGCCACGATATTGGCTTCATCAGGGATGAAAACCGCATCAAGACCTGGTACACCTTCCGGGCCGGGATTGATCTGAGTCAGAGTCTGCACTGCCTGGGCCATATCCCTGCCACCGTCCGGGTAGGAGACCTGGCCCACCAGCCTGGCCGCTTGCCGGTTGGTTTCTTCGCTGAACAGACGCGCCAGGCTCTGGCCGTATTTGGAATTGGGGTAGAGGATGGCATAACGCTGCCAGCCCAGGGTATTGGCCGTGTAATGCAGCAAGGCTTGCAGCATCAGGCGTTGGGTGAGAAAATCCCGAAAAACAAAGGTTCTGGTCAGGGTAATATCTTTTCTTTGTGTCAAAGCCAGCAAAGGTATTTCCAGTCGTTGGGCTGCGGCCGCCGCGGCGTCGGCCGTTGCGGCCGGGAAAAAACCCAGTAAAACCAGAACCTGGGGGTTGTTGGCCAGTTCTTCCGCGGCCGCGGCGGTTTGCTGAGCATCGTTACCACAGTCCTTGATAATGAGAGCCACTCCGGATTGTGAGGCGGCCAATTCTAAGCCGTTTTTTACCTGGCGTCCGGCCTCGGCATTCTCGCCGGACAAAGGCACCAGGCAACCCACCGCGGCGGGCAGGGGAGGGGCCTTGGCTTTGTCAACCGTCGGCACCAGCTGTTTCGCCTGGGCGGCTTCGGGACTCTCCGGCAATCTCTGCTGCAAGGTGGTCAGCCAGGTAGCAGCCTTTTCCGGGCGGCCGGCCTGAAGCTCCAATTTAGCCAACTGCAGCAGCACCCCGGCGGTGAGGGGAGTGTCCCGGTACAGGCCGGCCAGTTTTTCCAGGTCCAAAGCGCTGGCTCTGCTGAGTAACCGGATTTTAAGGTCCTGGAACCACTCTTCTTCGCCAAAAGGGAGGTCTTTTTCCACTAGGAGCAAACGGCTGAAAGCCTGGGCGGTATTTCCTGATTGTAGGGATAATTCCGTCAGCAGGGCATTGGTCTTAAAACGCAGATCGCCGGGAAGGCTTGAAGCACTGAGGTTTTCCAGGTTCCGTTCGGCTTCCAGGTGATTACCCAGTTTATAATTTGCCTGGCCGACCCCGTAACGGGCTCTGAAAGCGATGCCACTGTCAGTTTTTACTGCCAGCAGCCTTTCATAGCGTGTCCTGGCCTGAATCCAGTCACCTTTGATGCCATAGATTTCGGCGGTGCGCAGCCAGGCATGCTGCCCTTGCCGCTCGGGAGGAGAGGTTTTCAAAAACTGTTCGTAACGCTGGAGGGCTTCCTCATAGCGATGGGTTCGATAGAGATTTTCAGCCTCCCGAAGTAGATCGGGGAGGTTGGTGCCCCTCTCCTGAGACGATGCCTGAGGTGGCATGGCGCCAGCAAAAGCCAGAAGAAGGACAACTGCCAGGAGGCAGAAAATAATGCGGCAAAATCTTTTCATGGAGCGCAAGGCCTCACCAGTTGCGGCGGGATAGGGTTGTAGCCCGGCAACCGGCAATTTTAGAATGGCTTACCTTATCAGCTTTACAAGCTGTTTTCCAGACCAAGCTCATAATTAAAGCCAAAAAAAAAGGTGGGGAGACAATCTCCCCACCTTTGTATGGGCTTTTGAAAATACTACTTTACTTCTTCAAATTCGGCTTCGACCACGTCTTCTTCAGGTTTTTTCTGCCCGGTCTGTTGGGCACCGCCGGCACCACCCTCAGCGCCGGGGCCGCCGGCGGATTGGGCATAGACGGTTTCAGCCAACTTATGGGAAGCCTTCATCAGCTCCTCGCTGGCCTGTTTGATGGGCTCGGCGTCTTCGCCTTCCATGGCCTTTTTCAGCTTGTCCACGTGTTCGGTTATATTAGCTTTGGTGGCCTCGTCAACTTTGTCGCCCAATTCGGTGAGCGACTTTTCAGTCTGATAGATCAGGGAGTCGGCCTGGTTGCGGGCTTCTACCAACTGCCGTTTCTTTTTATCTTCTTCGACATGGAGTTCGGCGTCCTTAATGAGATTCTTGATTTCTTCTTCGGTCAAGCCGCTGGAGGCAGTAATCTTAATGGACTGCTCCCGCCCGGTACCCATGTCCTTGGCCGAAACATTGACGATGCCATTGGCGTCGATATCGAAGGTAACCTCGATCTGGGGAATGCCCCGGGGGGCCGGCGGGATGCCCACCAGTTCGAAACGGCCCAGGGTTTTGTTATTGGCCGCCATTTCCCGTTCGCCCTGGAGCACATGAATGCTCACGGCGGGCTGATTATCCGCCGCGGTGGAAAAGATCTGCGAGCGCTTGGTGGGGATGGTGGTATTTTTGTCAATGAGTTTGGTGAAGACGCCGCCCAAAGTTTCGATGCCCAGCGACAGGGGGGTGACGTCCAGGAGCAGCACGTCTTTCACATCGCCTTTGAGGACCCCGGCCTGGATAGCGGCCCCTACTGCCACCACTTCGTCGGGATTGACACCTTTATGCGGTTCCTTGCCGAAAATCTGTTTGACCTTTTCCTGCACCTTGGGCATCCGGGTCATGCCGCCCACCAGGATAACTTCGTCAATGTCTTTGGCCGTGACACCGGCGTCCTTGAGGGCAGTGAGGCAGGGGTTTTCCAGTTTTTGGATGAGTTCTTCGACCAGAGATTCAAATTTGGCTCGAGTCAATTTGATTAACAGATGTTTGGGACCGCTGGCATCCGCGGTAATAAACGGGAGGTTAACTTCGGTCTCCAAAGAAGAGGACAGCTCCATCTTGGCTTTTTCCGCCGCTTCCTTAAGCCGCTGGAGGGCCATGCGGTCGCTGCGCAGGTCGATGCCCTGATCTTTCTTGAATTCATCGGCCAGATAATCAATGAGGCGCTGATCGAAGTCATCACCACCTAAGTGAGTGTCTCCGTTGGTAGATTTGACTTCGAAGACGCCATCGCCGATCTCCAGGATGGAAATGTCAAAGGTGCCGCCGCCCAGGTCAAAAACTGCGATCTTTTCGTCTTTCTGTTTATCGAGGCCATAGGCCAGAGACGCCGCCGTAGGTTCGTTGATGATGCGCAGGACATTTAATCCGGAGATACGGCCGGCGTCTTTGGTGGCTTGACGTTGGGAGTCATTGAAGTAAGCCGGGACGGTGATGACGGCTTCACTGATTTTTTCTCCTAAATATTCCTCGGCCGTCTGCTTCATTTTCACCAGAATCATCGAGGAAATTTCGGCGGGGCTATAAACCCGTCCCCGGATCTCCACGTGCGCGTCGCCGTTTTCGGCCTGAACAATTTTGTAGGGGAGAATAGCCAAGTCTTTTTGCACCGTCGGGTCGGCGAATTTGCGCCCGATGAGGCGTTTGACCGAAAAAATAGTGTTTTCCGGGTTGGTGACGGCTTGACGTTTGGCAATCTGTCCCACCAAACGTTCACCACTCTCTGTGAAGGCTACGACTGAGGGAGTGGTACGACCACCCTCCACATTGGCGATGACTTTAGGCTCGCCCCCTTCCATGACCGCGACCACGGAATTGGTGGTGCCCAGGTCAATACCGATAACTTTTCCCATGAATATATACCTCCTGACAAATTGTCTTATGTGGATTCAGTTTTGCTAGGTGAACTAGTTTATTGAGTAGACTTCGGCTTACGGGCCACAACCACCATCGCTGGCCGGAGCAAACGATTTTTGAGGAGATAACCCTTTTGCAATTCCTGAATAATGGTTTGATCCGCCACCGAATCGTCTTCTTGCTGCATGACGGCATTATGAAAGACCGGATCGAATTTTTCTCCCTTAGCCTGGATCGACGTGACGCCGAATTTTGTTAGGGCTTGCAGGAAGCCTTTTAACACATTTTCGACCCCCTCTAAAAGGGCGGAACCGCATTCCTGTTGCCGGCTATGGCTGATGGCCAACTCCAGATTATCAACTACTGGTAAAAGTTCTTTAATGAGGGATTCATTGGCAAAATCTCTTAGATCGGCCCGTTCTTTTTCGAGCCGCTTTTTAAAATTTTCTATATCGGCTAAATGCCGCAGCAGGAGCTCATTTTTTTCTTTGAGTTCCTGGTTCTCCCGTTCTTTTTCCGCCAATTGGCGCACCAAAGCTTCAGGATCGCATTCTTCCATAACCGCCGACTCCATCTCCGGAGTTTCGACGGCATCAGAGTCAGTCGGTTGATTACCCTCTTGGGAGGAAAAACCCATAGAGAACGATCTCCTTTTCTGAGGAGGGCATCCAGCCCCATAAGCTAGTTAAAAAAGATTAAAAGTAGAGAATACAATAAGATGGCTGAAAGCTTGGGATAATAATTAATTATCTCGGCAATATCGGCCATTTGTTCAATATGCCGCTCATCATATTGGCCGTGAACTGCACCAACGGGATAATTTTTACATAGTTCATGCGCATGGGGCCGATGATGCCCAGAGCCCCGATAGGCTCCTGGTCGCGCTGAAAATTCGAAGTTACGAGACTCCATTCCACTTCCGGGAAAGTAGTTTCGGGACTGATAAAGATTTTCACCCCGGCTGAAGCCAAGCTCTCATCCAACAATTTAATGAGCTGTTGTTTTTCTTCGAAAGCCCGGAAAAGGGCACGAATTTTTTCCAGATCGGCAAATTCCGGGTAATCCAGAATCTGACTGGCGCCTTCCACGTAGAGTTCTTCGTCCTCTTCTGCCTGGAGAGCTTTTTGACTCAAGGTCAAAGCCTGGGAAAACATCTGGTCAAAAAGGACTTTGTCTTCCTCTAATTGAACCAGGACTAACTGTCGAGCCTCAACCAGACTCAGATTCTTGAGCAGATCATTCAGATAACGGCTGAATTTGTCAAGTTGCTCCTGGCTGAACTGCTCCGTACTTTTAATAAAACGGTTTTGCACCACACCATCAAGGGAGACGAGCACCGTTAAAATTTGATCCCCACCAGCATTGATAAATTGGATATGCCGGATGAGGCTTATAGCCGGCCTGGGGGCGCGGACGATGGCTGGATGTCCGGAAACTTTGGATAGGACTCTGGATGCCTGCCGGATTAAATCATGCATCTCCCCTGCCGGGGGGGTAAACCCGCCTTCGATCTGTCTGCGTGTGCTTGCCTGCAGATTCCGGCTCGAGAGGATATGGTCTACATAATACCGGAAACCCTGAGTAGTTGGAACTCGACCGGCAGACTGGTGAGGTTGACTTAACAACCCCTGCTCCTCCAAATCAAACATGATGTTACGAATTGTCGCCGGACTGAGCGATAGTCCTGAATACCTGGATACTGTCCGGGAGCCGACCGGTTCTCCGGTATTAATATATTGTAAAATTATGGTATGCAGGACCTGGGTTTCCCGCTCCCCCAAAATGGCGTAAACATCTTGTCCTGTTCCAATTTTCATAAACTAAGAGTAAATTAAGTATGCTGACAGGGCTTGTCAAGTCCCCGACAGTGAAGATTGTTAATTATAACACCTTGAAATTATTAGGACTGCTTTCCATTAACTAGGTTTTTGGGAAATATTGCCACTTCAGAATATGCCATTAAGATCTGATAAGCAAGGATCTTTCCAACAAATAAGGTTTGGATAAGCTGAACGGTGTGGATGTGAAAAATCTTTGACACCGATGTAAGCAAAATGATACCTTCTTATGTTGTAAGCAGGCATAACCGTGATAATAATTTAATTTCTTGTTATTTTAAAGAGATAAAGTATTTTGCCTATGAACCGAATCGGCGTTTATGTTGATTCCATGAATATTGTCCGTAATGGCGGCTATGGTATGCGCT